>NZ_QHJG01000048.1:0-12901 GCF_003184185.1 Legionella qingyii
ATTTGTAGATCCTTAAGAGTATAGTTAGACAAGATAAGAATTTGAAACTACTTTAGCGGGACGGGGACAAATCCCGTCGTACCAATAGCGATCAAAAATACATCATTTAAGTAACCCAATTTTTTCTATATTATATCAAAAATAACTGTCTCATTAGCTAAGAAACATGAGAAAAATTAGAGCAAACTGTAATAAATCATGGAATAAACTCCTAATATTACCCACAACGAGGATTTCATTATATACATTTTGTGTTATCACAACTCGGACTTAAAATATGTAAACAACTACGTCACATATTGTTAAAGATGCTTTTTCGTCTCCTCTACGAATTTCATATGGGTCTAAAGTAATTGTGTTAATAGTGGGGGTGTTTAGTTAGAGGAAATAGGAGCCAAAATAGATTCTTTTGTTAACTAATGTGCTACGATTTGTAAGAGCATTTTGTACCACAACTTAAATGAATAGGATAATTATGTTACCCTCTAAAACGAAATCTAGAGCGGACATCTTGCTCCCTAAACGTCAACTAATCGATAAATCAGCGAGTACTACAGAGTTAAAGTCTTCGACGATAAGTGTTTAATAATAAATTTCGATTTCTGTAGTTTTGAGAATTATGATTTCTATAATTCTACGAAGAATCGTATTAAGTAGTTAATCCTCCTAACCGACTTCAACCGCTTTACTATCTACTGGTTCCAGCATGAAAATTTCGATTTCGTCTCGCTTATTTAGATTCGTTACTGAGTATACCTTGCAACGCAATGTTAGATACCTTAAATGACTTAAATCGACTTTTAGTTCTCGGTCTATTCCGACTTGCTTTACTACGTTTATTTTATAATCTACTTCTTGATCGTAATTAATGGGTAGCGATAATACTCTTTCTCTTATGACTAAAAAGAAATCCTTTAAGTTATTGGAGAAATAAACCTCGTCCTCCATACGGTTATCTTAAAGGACTGCTGAGACAGATACTTATAGTTGTCTTCGGAAATTTAGTTTTTATTCATATTAAATTAATATGAACCACTGTTTTTGTTTATAGATAAAAACAGGCGTTTTATTCGTAAAAATATTAGAATACTATTTGACGTGAAAGAAAATGAAAATATCTTTAGGAATACAAACTTTATATATTTCTATTAGTGAAATAATACACGATACTTTTGGATTTGTTATCAAGACCTAAGTGAGTAAGTGAGAGATATTTCTTGAATTATTGTTTGTTCTGGTGTCCTTACACCCATCTAGGCTGAGTGTGTTCATGCCTACGCTTTGAAGACCTATTTTAAGATGCTAATGTTGATAACTTTGTTTGGGAATGAGTCCTACGTATACTTGTACTTCACCGAACGAAATATCTTGCTGAGTATCTTTTACCACCAATATGAACAGAACTCTAAAGTTCAAATTACTTTCTGCGTAATTCCGTAGTATTTCTGGGAGTCGTAAACAAACTTTGGTAATTTTTGCATCTACAAAGTATGTAAGCGTTACTTCTATAACTATCCAAGGTATTATAAGTTCTTTACTTTTTAAGACAACGTCTTAAATATTTTTGAGAATGGCTTAAGTAGCCATTAGAAAACAGACATGGTAGACTATGAAATCATTGTAGTTATAATCATTTTAAATTATAAATAGTTTTAGGATAACGACTACTACTCGGTTTACCTGGTTATTTATATTTTAGAAGTTAATAAATTTTAGAAGAAGATCTGCTCCTCCCGGCCCCATAACGGGGGAGAACAAACTATTGGTATTGCGTGATCGAATAGGAACTTAGCGATAATCTTACGTTTACCGACTACGGATTAATGATGGATTCTTCACCACAATATCAAAGAAAACTTAGTAACGAGAGATAAAGTCCCGAAAGTCTTAAGGGATACAGATCTCATTTTGAGAATCTTGTAAATAAACGAACCCAATACCATAGACTATTACGACACTCACCGCCTCGCAGGTATAAGAGTACTAGAACATCACGCACAAGTAAAAAAGGCCGAAATAAACGACCAAGATGTGCACGTAAAAGGGGAAACGCAACGGGTTATAGTAGAGGTATATCTAGAAAACTATAAACTAAGTTCTTGAAACGCTCGTATGATAGAACTATTCAAGATGAAGGCCCTATAAAAAGAAGTTGACGGGGTTAAGGTGGTCGAGCTTAGCAACGGTTGTATAGAAACGATTTTAGTAAAAATAAATATAAATCTACTCTTTACAGTACTTTTCATAGACTTCGTCTCGGAGCGGGATATGACATTCGCTCGTAGAACGGTCTACCTAGTATTTGATCTTGACGTTGTTAATCAAGTCCGAGAAGAAGAAGGAGAAGGAAAAAAACTCCAAATAAATATTTGTAACATAGAAGTTCACGAAGGAAAAGACTTAAGAGTAGTAAAAGGTTTAATAAATAGTTTAGAAAAAATTAAAGAAGAAGAGAAAGTTACTAATCTTAAAGGCGATTAACTAGGAGAAACAGATTTGATTGCTAGTAGACTTATATTCGGCGAAGGAACAACAAAAAAAGATTTAAGAGAACAAGATTCACACCCAACCTGTATTGTTACCGAGAGCCACTTATTTTTTGTTTATAATACATAATATTATCCAGTTTAACTCAAATAACAGATTTTGATCTTTTCCCTGGGATACAACAATTCCGGATAGCGCGGTTATTTTAACTCTTTTATCCCGAGAAATTTTCATTACTCAATATTAGCAAACCTAATAAATATCGCCAAAATCGACATAACTAAATAAACTAATGAGCACTACTTACTCAGTGTACAATAAAAACATCAAAACATCGGTCCCGAGGTACTATGCCTCGGGTGCTTGAGTCCTAAATTTGAGAGTACCCAAATATAAAAGTAACTACTAGAATCACACCTCCGCTAATTTCAAAGATTATGTAAAAAAAATGGGTATAGACGTCGATTACAATATCGGCTGTAGTACAGTGATAGTCGGTTTGTACCTAATCGAGGTAATGAATCTTCTTAAAGTTAGTTTAGGTACAGCAATAGTCCTATTTCAAAATGATGAAGCAAATCTTTATCTCATACAAATAAACAAAAAACCATAACTTCTCCCCTCAATTAATTAAGAAGTTTGACTATAAGTTTTTATAGTTATTCGAGAAATTAATAAAAAAGCCGACTAACGTTGGCTGGTGTAAAGTATATTCATTAACGGAACTGATCTAGAAGTCCATATAGAAGAAATTTTCTTCTGCCTAAACAAGACCTATAAGACTAAAATGACTTGTAATAATATTGGAGTATAATAAAAACAATTACTAATATTCTTGTAGGTTTAACATAGCTACCAAAATTAGAGTTACAGGCTCTTATATTTGGGTTAGTAGAAGGAAAACCCTGTACCTAGAATTTCACGATTTTAGATTTGTCGTTCATGAATTATTTTTATAGATACACCACTTTAAACTCGGCGGGTCGGCTGTTGATAGATAGATGGAAGGATATGTTTATTTAGCGAAAAAGTGGACGACTTTAATTCATTTTGAATTCAAATAGACGATAAAAAGCGAGGTTCATTTCTACTTACTCTTCACTTTGTTTATTGTAATTTTATCGCTAGCTCTAATTTTCTTTTCCGGAAACTCAACTGGGCCTTTTCTTTAGTATATACAAAAATGGTCGGGCTAACACGTCATCTATGTTACCTATCCAATAAGGAGGATTACGGTTGTGTTTATGTCACAGGGAGTACTATTTGAATGCTTATCTTTAATTTATCTTGTCCTTCATTTCTGTGGTATGTTGAGGGTGTCGTTATTTAGACAGATAGAGTCTTTGTGGTATTACGTTATATTTAGGTAGATAACGGAGGTATCGAGATTCACTCCTTTAATTTTCTCACTACCTCTCCTATTACTATACTTTGTGAACTATAGGCGGAGCACAACGCTCTTTTTTTTGTTAGGGCCGCTATTTTATACTTCTTATAAGTCCACTTTATTTGGTTGGATTCTTCTTACCAACAAATTTTTCATTCTTTGATTACCAATTATACTCGGTATATCAATAGGTTTGGGATATTATAAAATTTTCCAATGTGTGGTCGTTGTGTTTTTATTTCTTTATCTTAAACTAAAGATGAGGGTCTCAGGTTATCTGGGGTAGCTATAGAAGTTACGGTTTAGCACATAATTTTTCTCATTCTAACCGTTCGGTCATAAATTTTCATTAAACTGAACGTCACGGGAGTTCTTATTAACGATAATTTCGTCAATAGCTATGCGTTTGGGTTATACAACCTATATAAGATCATTAAGATCTTTATGATTTAACTTTTGATCACGCGGGTCTTCGTCTTCGTTTTTAGTGCTTTGGTGAATACTACTTCTTTTCCAGTTGCGGTTCCATGGGTTTAAATCACTTTAATATATCTGTTCATCGGTTTCGTCTCAAAAGGCATCTTAAAAGATATATAAAACGAACCATTACTATTTAGTACTGGCTTTCTCGACGTGTCTTCGCCTAATTTAGTTAAAGGGGTTTAGCAAGAAAGAGCGGTTGGTAAAGTATGAGGCTAAATTGGTAGGTTAAATTTACGATTCGACCGAAACGACGTATTGATAGCCAGGTAAATAGACAGTGATTAAAATCTACATAGCGATCGAAATAATCGCTATAGTAAAATAACTGATATGATGTTGGATATATCCAAAAGACGAAAAAAGAATTATAGGAAACTTACGTAGTTTGGAGGTTAAGCTGTCCGAAGCCGATTTCCATTAAATCTTCTCTGCTATTTTAATTATCTGTAGCAATTTTTTTGTCCCCCGTAACTACGCCGTCCTGAATCGTCGTTTGTTTGTCGAAATGTAGCACGTCGACTTTTCGTTATACTACATTAGTCATTAAATGAAAATGCTCGCCCACGATTAGGTTATAATGTTCTATTTCTACCTTTTTGTCGCGAATTAGAAATGAAACCGTTCTACGGAATAATTAATCCGTTCCATTTTGATCGGGCATAAATTTAGCTGTCGGTCGTTTATGTCTTCTTTTGGATTAATTTGTACGAACATAGCTTGAGAGATTCTGCTTATTCAGTTTTCTTATAAAATGTGAATGTGTTCTACCATTAGAATAAAAACGCCTGTTGGGTTAACTTAACGGTGTAAATAGTTACGGTAAGGTTCTTTTAAACAAAGTCGTTAAACCGTTAATAATCCGCCAAAAAATCGGAATATATAAGAGGAAAAAACTCACCCATTCTGCGTTTGTTTTTTTGTCGACTTTAACGACCCCGACCAAGTTTTATCTCCGCGTCATCTACCCTCCCCTGTAAATTTCCGGTATCAATTATGTGTCCGCAACAATAAAAATGTAGTGTCGCGTTCAGTTTAGGCGTATAGAATTCAGACTAATAAAACTATTAGTCTGGATTAATCTAAAGGCAAGTGTTGCAATCTATATACGTTATATAAATCGGTAATAGCAACCTCGCATTTATTACTTTCATGTCTTTTAGTTTAATTCAGGAACACTAAAGTCAACCGACCAAGAACTACTGTTAGTAAACGGCTAATTTGGTTAATGTCTAAAGTAAGCTATAGAATTATTACAACTATTCAGTGGCACATGGCAGGCTTCGATACGATTGGTAGACTTCGACAAAACCCTCAAGAACAGTCTTTTCGTTTATGTTACCAGATCTTATTTGAACCGTTTGAATCGGTCAAAACAACCGACCGATTCCTTATAGTTATCGTGGTTGGTCCATTAACTGGAAGTGCAGTTTATAGCGTAACTATTAGAGTTGCTTCATTCTTTGTTTTGTCCGAATTACTTATACATAAGTAATTGAAATTAAGGATACTCGGCGAGGCAATAAGTCGTCAGTTTTTTGATAAATCATAAGAGTCACTTTTTACATCGAAAATATAAGCAGGTGTGTACGAAGCAGTATGCGTACGAAGTAGCAACTAATTACGACCGACCCTATACCGCAACCATGTTGTTGCTAATCCAGTACGTTCGTATGTTTGTTGTTATTTGTGAATATGCGTATAACTATTATTCCGATACTTTGTTCGGAAATTCGTGATATAGAGGTGAGTCCTCTTACCGGTTACTTTCGTTATCGTATATTAGGTACATTGGTTAGTCTTATACTGCGGGATGAACTATTTCTACAAACCGACCGATCACTACATCCTAATTCGGGACGACGTACGGTTCCTCGTATAATAAATGGTAAAAGTTTACAATGATGATGCACCAATTTTTTTCGTCGGTACTTTAAGCATGCAAATGTCCGTCGTTGCTCTTCGAAAAGTTGAACATCTCCTATATATTCTTCAAAATTAGTAGACCTAAGAATGGAGGTTTGTGACCTTTAATCGAATCGGGGATTATTATAGTTGGCTCGTGAATATCAACTAAAATAAGCCAAAGATAGTAATTTTCCAAATTCGGGGTACTGGTCTCCGTATTGTAATTATTTGTAGTCCGATAAAATAGTCCAACGGAATGTTCTCCTTACCGATTTGACCGGTCGTTTCGGATAGTATAAACTAAGTCTAGAAGGAGCTGCGTGCTATTAACAGGGTGCCATGTAGTCGTTACTCCACGACCAAGTCAATTTTTACGTAGAATTACCTAATTGACTAACCTACGTCGCGAAACAATAGTAAAACTACCTTTGACCGTCCGCTTAATCACTTCAAACGGTAGAGTTAAAATTGACAGACCTTTTTCTATTACTACCACTAACCAAAGAATCTCATTTACTTTTATTTGAATTTTCCCAAGCGAATTAAGGATAGAGATTTCGAACGCAACTACGACAATACCGGGTCGTTCTTATGAACTCTGTTTGTCGGAGGTCTAACGTCAAAGAAAAGGGTCCTACGCAGCATAGTTTTAGGGGATGACAGAGTCGCGGGGTATAATTGTCTCAAAATTTGTTCGAACGGCAACTTTTCTTATAATAACTATGGTTGCCCCACCATACCTTCAAGAGAAGTGTAGTTAAATCCGTGTGCTATCCATGGGTCTACTATTTAAGACCACACGGTGTCCATTACCAAGTTGTAATAGAACCGGTACTCAGTGGACTCTACTGACGTGCGATACGGGTATAAGTATTACTTTGATACTTCCGACGAAAATGACTAATAGTCCTCTTCGAATATCTATAGGTTCCGTTCCAATTTAGGAGGCTGCTAGTCTAATTACGCGCAACCGAATTCTTTTTATAATACTGGGTTCGGGACGGGTTACCGAATACGCGGGAAGGAGAGTGGGTTGTTTTTACGGGGGTACGATTACGGACAAATTGGACGCGTGTGAAATCTTGTAGTTTCGTCATAGAATTTGTCGTATTTAGGGTCGACCTGCTTTGACGATTTCAGTAACTTTTACGTTTTGTTTTACCGACCGTTGCTTAACAACTCTACTTATGACTTCATCGGTCGTTGAATTTCAATTAATAATCATGTAACCTTTTAATTTCGCTACTTATTTCCGTGTCTTTTAGTTTAATTCCGAGATTTCCTTCGTCGTGCACCTTTTGCCCGACGATGATAACTTGCCCAAAATCATCGAAATTTTCGATACCTTCTTGTTAGTAATGGATAATTAAAACTTAGTCAACGTTCAAAACGATTCCAAAGTTTTTGGACCAACATACGTAGACTACTTTATTTTCTTAATTAATAATTTCGGTTTTTACTTCTACCCATATTAGAAATATACTTTTTGGTTCGACGGTTTAATTAGTGATTTCTATTCCTTTAATCACATGAGTAGTTCGTTTTGTTTTACAACTCCGTCCTTTAACTACTTAATTTTTTTGTTGAGCTTCATCGTATACGACGCGAAATATTTTTTCTTCTAATCAAGTTAACATCATGAAATTGGAACACAACTATTTTGGTGAGAGTTAAATAGAGCATCAAAATAGTTGTGTCCCAATTGGGAGTTATCAATCCGGATAGAGTTTTAATATAGCCGTATAAAAAGACCACGGCAAAAAAATAGATTAGGGTTCAGAAGAAAGTTTGCTCGACCAACTACGAGTCGACATTTTTTACTTCGATATCATAATCATTTTATAACCGCCCCGTTTATTCCAAAAGGGTTTACGCTTATTCAACCAAACGGAAGGTTGTGCCGAACTAAGTCATCGCGTGGTCCATGGCGAACACGCTAAGATAGACGTCGTCTACGTCGGAGTAAGGGGCATTATAATTGGGAATTTTTTCGTGAGACCATTTATCCTAGTAATTACCAATTAAGTCCATGAAATTAGGCTGGGTGTTATGATAGACCATTTTATTAAAATTTAACTAGCAAATAGAGTCCTACAAAAGCTATCTAGAAATTTTAGAGACGATTTATTTGTAGGTTTAAAACATACGGCCCTACCTCTGGTTCTGCTTGAACGTACAAGCCTACGAAAAAATTGAGACAATTATTTGTTAGGTTTTTCGGACTTAGCTAAAGTTGACCAACTCACCACGACGAATACTTACGATTACTAAATAGACCACTTTGGGCATTTCAGAGAAACTCGAGGAACCCCGAAAAACATGAAGGTCTCGGACCATATATTCGTAACAGTTATGAATTTACAGGTCACTGCTTATCTGATAGTGGTCCTTGGACTTTTAGAAGAAATCGACACAGGTTTCCCTATCGGGTAAATTGTAACCTAAAAAACGGATTCCTTCTATGTACTAAGGTATTCGTTACCAATAGACCGAACTTGTATTTGAGTATTCGGTAATTATGACCTTATAACTCTCTGAGACGGTTGACCTTACCTTAAAGTAACAAATGTCTACCATGAGGTTTTATCCTTATTAGTTAGACAACCGAAACTTATATAACGGGATGGTATAATTAAACAACAAATCAATTGTTGGGAAGTCCTTTCCTCAGACTCAATCTAACCTCTTAAAGTTCTTCACTATAAAATAATTGATTACTACTACTAACCTTCGATAGGTGTGCAACAACTCGTCGAAACCAATCACTTTATTCTTGCCAAAAAACAGCCTGTAGTACGAGATCTCGTAATTAGCAAAAATTTCGATTCAGACATAGTGGATGTGATGATTGTTTTTTACGATAAAAGTATTATGAAGGTTATTCAGCACCTCGTGTTTTTTTCCTGTAAAATGTTAAAAAATGATACAATAAAGTTATTATTCTGACTTACAAAATGTCAGATTTAAGTAATTCTATATAAAAATTATAGATAACTTGAATTTGTTTACAGACTCTATATAAATGATGGATTAGCAATACTTGCAACACTTGCTGTAGGAGAACCAAGAAAATTATATCTATTAGTCTGAATTTAATTAACATCATAAGTATCATAAGTTACTATCTTTAATTCGCATATAAGCGCAAGAAGTAACTCCATAAAATACTTTCAGGTTTTTTAATTTAACTCAAGAATACTACAGTGTACCTATCAAGAACTACTGTTGGTGAACGGCTAATTTGGGTAATGGCTCAAACAAGCGATAGATTTATTACATCTGTTCAGTGGCACATGTCACTTTTCGATACACATAACGAACTTCAATAAAACCCTAATAAATCGACTATTTGTTGAATTAACCGTTTGGTAATTGGAACGTTCGAATCGACCTAAACACCCGACCAATTCTGTCAGTTTTCTTGGTTGAGGCTATCAACTAGATGTACTTTAGGTTCGCCGTTCTTTTGGACGGTGATATTTGCAATAAGACCCGACGAATAGATCAAAAATAGCGAAAGTATTGGTTGAACCATTGTGTCTACAATTTCAGTGACTTTGTCATTTGAATGGGTTATTAGCTATATTTCGTGAAAACGTAGTACAAATATTCTTATTTGGAAGTGAGACAGTTAGTTTGATAAAAACTTGTCAAGATATCTGAGCGACGTACTCAAGCGGGTTTTATTTAAACCGAATGCGGACAACATTTAAAACGCTGTTTGGGGAACCGTATGGTATTCCTTGATAATAAATTCTGTTTCTTATTGATAGACTTAGAAGTAGAAGTCTTGATCTCAGTCGAGGTATAAGTCTAAGCCTACGTCTTAACAGGGATAGTTTTATAAGTAAGTTTGTATTCAATTTATTTGTAGCAAGACTTATTCTGTCTAAAACCACTTACATTAGTTTTAGTTGTGGCAGGAGTAGTCGTATGAAATTCTAATTTAGTCCGTGTAGCCCGCGAAGTAGGTTATGTTACAGTCAGTATAGTAGTCATCAATTTGTTGCTTATACTAATCGTAGAAGAAATACGTCTAAATAGTTAACAAGGTTCCTTATTGGAAGCGATTCACCAAAAAGGTCCAATAATTTGAGTTTGTCCAGTCGGTCGAGCAGCGTTAGTTTCCTTCGCTATAGTAGTTATCTTTCTACGACTAAAAGGTTCTCGAGGTCCTTAACGAGTAACGGTTCTTTTAGGTCGTATAGTCGTCTTTTACTATTCTAACAACAATTTTGTAGCCGTAGTAGGAGTTATCGTCGCTAGTGAAGCAGGACTGTTTACTCTGGATTGACAAGCGACCAATTTAGTCAATTAACTCGATTTCACTGAAGTAAAAGTCGCTATCGACTGTTGTTTGTTAGTGTTACTTAATTAAGATAAAAAAGTTTTAGATATCTGAATTTTAGTCATTCACTTATGGGTAAGAACTCATTATCAAATTTTACGGCGACGTGTATTGCTTAGAAAAAGAGAAGAAGTAGTTTATGGAGTGCCGACTACCAAAAGTTCTGGAATGGGGCCGGTAGCCGTTACCAAAATATATCTCATGCAAGCCGAAGTTATTATCTCCGGTCCGCAAATAATCGTCACCAGCCGCATAGTCCGTTTAGTTTTGATTTTATCGGCAAAAGTAGGGACATTTAGTTTTGTGATAAAGCAAGAGAACGGTTTGAAACGCGGAATAGTTGGTCCGCATGGAGTAATTTACGCCTATTTATCAGGGGATCACTGAATTAATGTAAAAAGGCAAGAAGTCATACTCCTCGTACGAAAAATTCACGAAGAACGTGACGATCTATGTAGAGAAATAATTACGGCATAAATACTACTTTATAGCAAAATATTCTTGGTGATTTCCTGCCTATAAACCGAAACTTTACTATTCGCTGAGCTAGAAGTCCGTACATCCGGTTTTTCCTACAAAGTGCAAGCCGTTGCTAATGTAAGGGGTTTCACTAGTCGGGGAAAAATTTATTCCTACATTCTACGCTACCGAATACGACACGTATTAGCGAATTTCCTACGTTTGAGTTTATGTGAAATGGACTCATTCCCGCAAGTCGTGCGTTTAAGAGAGAGGTCGCGCCTGCATTTGCGAGTAGAAATACCGGAAGCATATTAAAATGTGGTTTGCGTATAAAATTACGTACTAATCCTTGTAGTGACCAACTCTCATTCCCCGCGAGGGACGAGAGGTCTATTGGGCGTTCTTATGACAAAGAAAAAAAGTTAAGTCGTAGATCGGTCGATCCTTTAGGTAGCATTAGACGACTCATAACAAAAACATTGTCATTTTTGTCTAAAACTATACGCATGGGTAACTTTCTTGTTCCTAGCGAAAGGACGTAAAGTTAGTTATTCAAAACATAATGGTGTCGTCGAACCCAATTTACATGTACTTTTAGCCCTAATAGAACGAGAAATAACTCGTATAGTGCTATGGGAAGATGAGGAAGACGTAATTTTTGACGTGACCTTATAACGCCAAAGGGGTAAAGTAGGTAAAGTGCTACACGAGCGGCTCGAAGCCGTAGGGTAGCTGAACAATGCATTACTTAGGGCGCTATAACTCGCTGATCTTTGAACCATAAATTACTACGATTTTTGAGTAGCAATTGACTGACCGGTCGGAAATTCGCTAGTAATTATCGTAAGTTTAGCGAAAACCGAACAGAAGCGCGCTTTAATGATCCTGCAGCCTACAGTCGAGAGTTAAACCCACACCATAGCAAGTGAACGAATACTAAAAACTTACGGCACTTTTTAAATGGACGAACTCGTCATAATGCTATTTATAATCGGACGTCTAGAAAGCGAAGTGCAAGAAAAAACCCACAAAAATATTTGAGAACAAGGAGCAGTGACAGACTTAGTAGTCTATTTGTAAGTGATATTATACAAAATCGTTCACAAAGAACAACTCGTTCGTCAGACGATTTTATTAAGTCGCTTGCCAAGAACGAAACTCCGGCGTTAAATAACTATCGCCGTGCATTCGACTCCGTTCCAAGAAGGCAATTTAGTACTGCGTAGCTAAGTATCTACATAAATAGTTAATTACGTATTTCCTGCAGTAGTCTAAAAAGGCTCACTCCGTTTTATATTTTAAGCGGGAAATTTTTATCTATTACTGCACATCAGCAAACGTATAGTATTAGAAACTGTTTGAGGTAAAATTTTCTAGCACCTTACTAGAGGGGGAGAACCCACGTAAACGATATGTTAAGTTCTAGACAAAATAACTCATTGTCTCTTAGAAGTTAGACAAAAAATTAGAGATTTAATCGGAAAAAAAATAGGAAACAAAAATTTAGTAAGTCTACAAAATTGTCAAACAACATAAGGAGAAAAAAACTCCATAGCATAAAAAACCAGTCCCTATAGTTGTACTTTTAACCATGAGATTCAAACTTATTCTTTTTTCCTCGCTAACATAAAGTAAATTTTCCGTTTATTGTTCGTGGAACTAAAGACTAACTAGCGAGTTACTGGAATGTCCGTTGCTTGATCTCGAAAACCTGACTTTCTAGTGGACCCATAAGGACCCGCCGCAAAGATGACCTTTAGTTTTCTATTTTCTTGGGTATTATAAGTAAACAAACTTGTCCCTAGTTGTCTTTAAAATGCAGTATATAA
>NZ_QHJG01000048.1:12969-41916 GCF_003184185.1 Legionella qingyii
AAAAGTTCTTTTGTACAAATCATTGACTATCAAACAGGTACAGCTCGAGATAAGCAATTAAAAGCGCAGCAATTATTAGTAATTTCTGAAGAGTGATAATTTCCTTTACTTCCTCTTGAGATTTTTGAATCACCTTTTGTAAGTCTTTGCCTGGCATTATTGGGTTGCATGCCTTTATAAGAACAACAAGACCCAATAATTGATAATTGAAAATCAATAGGTTACATGTTAACTCGTTTATTGATGCTCTGCTGAAAATTCACAATGTATCCTATGAACCTGGTATACAAAAGTTTTTCATAGAGGCTAATTCGGAAAATTTGCTTATCACTACTTCTATTTGTTGTAATGATCCGTTTGTATTTGTGGCCCAAATAATAGGTGCAATAATTTCTTTATTTAATTGCTGTAAAAGCTGTGGATTATCAAATAAAGTTTTTAACTCAGATTTATATGTTTGCAAAGCAGTAGATCTATCTGAATAGCCGAGGGTTCTTATGACTTCCTGTTTTAAATTGCTGCCATCATTACTTGCCAATAAACAATAAATAAGCAAATCAGATATAGGTTTATCATGGGCATACTTTTGGAGCAGTCCTCTAAATAGATTAGCGCGGTTTTTTCCTCGATCATAATCAAACCAGAAAGAAAATATATTCATGGTGGACTTATTCCGATTCTTAAGATAGCTTTGAATTGCAGCTAATGTACCATTGGGTGGCGATATTGCTAATTCATATTTTTCTAAGGCCAGAGCTTGTTTATTTAATAGAACCAAACGACAATACAACGTTTGCATTTTATAAGGATTCTTTTTTATTAGCTTATCAAGATTTTCGGTTACTTTATTGAAAACGCTTTCGAGACTAGGATGCAGTTGATGTTGCAAAGATGTGTAATCTTTTTTTATATCCAAAAGTTCTTGATTTACAGCTTTTCTTAATTCTGATTCATTTTTACCATCCATCATCGAGCTTCGACGTATAATTGTATGTTCCATTTTACCTGGGAACTTAGCATAAATGTTTTTAACAACCTCATCTGTTTCATATAATGGTTCTTCTGTAGAACCTATTTGATATACATCTTTTATTTCCTTATTTAAGGAAGCTAACCTTTGAAATAATATATCAATATTAAAATCTATCTCATCAGAATCGATTAATTTATTGACCTCTTCTTGGAAAATGCTTATGGATTTTTTATGGAGTTTAATTAAGGCCTCGAAATCTTTTTGGGGGTTGAATACTATGCCGTGTTGACTTAAATCTTGAGCAGAGAATTCGATTGTATTTAATACGTGATTTGGATACTGATCATCAGGATGAATTGTAATATCTTTCCATAAAATACCATGTCTTGTTTCCCACTCATTATTACGCTCAAAAGTATAAGCAAATGGAGTAGGAATGTTATTCAATAAAATTGGTTTGTCACCGGGAGCGACAGAGGATCTTAGAGGAACATTCTTCTCTTGCAACCTTTGCCAAAGAGTACAAAGTAAGTGCTTTAGCTGGGGTAGCTGACTAACATCGCAGTCATTGAAAAGATAAATACAAACTTCTTTCCCCATTTGATCTCGATCGCATCCTCGTTCATCTCTTGTTCCATAAAGCCAGTTCTTATTTAATGGTTTTTCAAGTTCTTCGGTTCTTCTATATTTCGCTAATCCCGTGACTTTATAATAATTAATTAAAGGATGATTTTTTAAAAGCTGCTCGAGGATATCAAAAACAATATCTGAGTTATTACCACAAGCTAACCATTTAGTATCGATTCCAATACGTAATTGATAGTTAAAAAATTCCCTACTTCTTTTCGTGCCTGCTCGATATATTACATTTCTGTAATCAAAATCAGTTTTTTCTTTTGCCATTTACCGCACCTCTGTAGTCATCACAGGAATTGAGTTTTCAATTAACTCCTGACCTTTCGATTGGTCATCTTTTTTATCTTTTGGAAACATACCATGATGTTTGAGGTAATAAGATTTTACGATGGTTTTTACATAAATACGGAGTTCAGCATCGGCATTTATCGTTTGCCTGTAAACGTCATCTTGGTACAATGAACAAAGGGTTCTAGCCAATTTTTTTGGTTTACCTGATTTCTCTTTATATTCTGGTTTATCTATGTCCTGAGATTCCATGGACTTCATTAGCTCCCTATAACTCATATTTTCACTCAGTTGGTTTTTATAACTATCTGCAGCCAAATGAATAAATTCCTTATGACACCACTCGTAAATAGTAACAAAACCCTCTGAGAGAAATTTTATAGGATAGGAAAAAATGATTAATGGAACAGCTATGAAGAAAGAAACACCACAGGTTAAAAATAGAGTAGCCTGGCTTGTCGTGTCCTTTAGATCAAACAAATAATCTAAAGGTTTCGTAATAATAAAAAGAGGTAAGGCCATCAACAGGCCTATTGTTCCATAAATAATGTTCAGACCTTTGGTAAAATAATCATCTGGAGAATCCCAGCCTATCCAAAAAAACGGATTTGAACCTATATAATTGGAGTAATCATTCAATAAATCAGCTACTTTTTCTATAGAGCGTTTAAGTAAATCGATAAAAGCAACAACAAGCCCTGAAAATAGTCCAATGGACCCACCAAAAAAGATACCTAGATATTCTCCGGGAGATCCAAAAATTTTTCTTAAAAATTTTCCTCCAACAGACTTTCCAAATAAAAATCCTTTCCTAATATAAGATTCAATTCTCATAACCCTCACTCCTAAAAAAGTAATATACAACTTGTATCTGTAGTCGACATTAATTTAGTTATCTGCAAACCTAAAAACTAAAAATATTTTAAAATTTTACTGTTAAAGGATGTCGATTTTCACTTTTTATTTCAGAAGTATTTGTAGCACCTTGAACTTTAAATAATATGACGCCCATGTTAACTCCAATTGCTCAGATGTAGTTAAAAGGAGGCAAGTGAGAAATTCGTTGAAAAGTTCTTTACACGAGTTGCTTCGCCGAATTAAAGTCTCAAGAAAAAGTAATTTACTTTTTCATATTCTTTGCCGCAGCGACAAACCCGTTTAATGATTAAAACTAAGTGATGCACTAGTTCTCTAGCTGTCCATAACGAGAAGATAGGTCGTTAGAAATAGTATACTATTAATATATTAAATTAAAATTAAGTTCACTTATAAAAATTGATAAAAAAATGCAATTTGAAATTACAAGTAACTAAATATTTTCTGCGGTGTGTTTACAAATTGATCCTCACCGCCTAGGCAACTAGGCTTGCTTGAGGCTCCAGGGAAATGTTCAATTGAGAGCAAGTTTTTTCATATAAGTCATCCCAAGCAGGATTCATTTTCTCACTTAAATTTAATTTCCTCTGCCTTTGGTCACGCATGCTTACCGAAAACTCAGAATGTACCGTATTGGGAAATTTTTGTCCTTTCTGGGAAATATGGGTTTATTCCCTACTCTAAAATATATCATTTTATTTTTTGAATATTTAAAATATCAAATCCTTCTATATCTATATTTTGGTGCTATATCCGAAATGGGATTTGGTATTTTTCCGTCCGGTCATATTGGCATTTGTCGATTCCCTTGTGATGGATGCCAAGTGCCTGCTCGTAAGCTCCCACTGTAGATTACAATTATAATATTAATAACAATGGCCAGTTTTCCAGAAGTTCCTTGTTTTACTGACTGTAAACACAATGGCTTAGTAACAGTTTTAGCTGTTTTCCTAGCTACTTTCTTTAGGATTGTAAATTTACTTTTTTGCTCCACAATCGATATTACTGCTTGCTGATGTGATGAGCGTCCGAAAATAATAGAGGAAAAACACGCCTAATTGATTGGGAGATCGATACAATTATCGGAGAGTTTGTAGATCGGCTAGTGACCCCTGATATCAAAAAAATGGAAATGACATATTAATATAATTGATTGGATATACTTTGCTCAAAAAGATTAAAATGGCAACTGAAAAAAATAGAATAGATAATCATCTTAGATTCAGGAGTTTTTTATGGCCCAAATGAAGCACGAATCAGTACAACCCTCAACGCCTGCAGAAGGAATGACGAGTAGCTGGATCACCGTTCGAGTGGTTGACAATGAATATTATAAATATCTAATGATTCTAAATGATAATGATAGAGATGATATCTATATCTCTGCTGAGGATTTTGCTTCTAGACCCTACGAAGCAATTAGCAAAGCGATTGAACAACAGCTGCGAACCCGCCCTCTCTTATTTACTAAGAAAATGGAGAGGACCAGTGTAAAAGGAATGGAAGTAACCTCTACCTCCTTTGATACTTATCTCGCCACCTACCTTGTAGAAGTTCAGATTCCTACTTCAAGGGTAGAAGCAACAAAGAAAAATACGACGACGCTTTATCAAAATGCTTTTGAGCTACCTCAAGGTAGCTCAATTAATCCTGGCCAAGTTAAACGCCTGGTACTTGATGTATTGAAATTGGAACGCCATATCCTTTTATTTGCCAATAATCCTACAAAAGAACTTGCAAGCCATGAGATTGCAGTATTTAAAGAAAACGATAGTTGGTTTTACTGTTTAGCTGGTGAGAAGCAGGTTTATGAATTGCCTAACGAATATGCTCCTAATTGGAGACAACCTTTTTATAGTATCTTAGATTTTTTTAGAGATGATTTAGTACAGCGAGGACGCGAATATAAAGATTATTGTGATAGTCGTTATGGGGACAATGCAAAAGTGCTCGCAATGCAAATTTTGACCCAAATAGCTGCGGCTGGGCATATACCCAAAGATTTCGGACTTAATTATCATTTTCCTTTGGAGTTGTCTTGGAACTATGATCCTATTAATTTAGCTCTAATGCTCAACCAAGCAGCTCTGCAGTCTGGATCCAATTTTTCCCAATTATCACCAGAGTTGCTCGCAATTATTTTTGCTGAGGCAACAGGTAAAAAAACCGCACAAGTTAGTCCTTACATAAGTCAAATGAATGCTTGTGTTAAGGATGTCTATAATAACCAAATTGCCCCCCAACTGATTTGTAAGGCAGACTGGGGACAAACACCAAGTCTAACGCTCTTCTGCCCTAATGATTTAGCGCTTGTGGATAAATTTTATAAAACAGGATTGCTTCCATTTAGCGAGTTTGTAAAATTAGACAAAAATAATTATCAAATTACGATTCAAAGCTCAAATGGACCTGGGTGCAGCGGGGTTTATAAAGCGAATCAAGGCCGGGAGCTCGCTATTGCTTTTGCTTCGCAAAAGGAGCGGGATGCTTGGGTCAGTATCATGGGGTTGAAACATGATTTTTATAATGAAGGTGTTGGTATTTGGAAGGATCACCCCAATAGTATCTACTTCACCGAAAAATATTTTACCATTCAAGAGGTGAAGCAATACCTGGCGCAAAAACAACAAGAACAAGAAGGATTTAAGCTGTACCTTGAGGAAGCCGCTCAAGATTCTAGCAGCCCTCAAGTTTCTTTAAGTCTGTTTAGCAATTTACTCACAGCAAAGAGTATGACTCAGCATATGACAGAAAGTTTAAAAACCTGTAATGAGCAGATTGTAGCCTCTAAATTGTTGTTAGATGTTCTTAGAAATAAAATTTCTGTGGAAGATGTACAGGAGAAATATGCACCCTTTGTTTCCATTATTAAAGAAGAAAAGGCTTTAGCTAACATTTGGGAGCAAATTGAAAGGAAAAGAACTCTTTCTCAAGGGGTATAAAAAGCCTTGATTATGCTGCGCTGTATCAAGGCTACCATGCAAGTATTGTAGTCGCTTAGTCTTGATACAGTGCTAATTATTATTTATGTAGTTGACGCTAATCACTTTAAATTTTTGATATTTAATCAACCCTGTTATTTACTTAAATAGTACCTCATAGATTTAGGTGCCCTCCTTTGGTGATTAGGAGCTCTCATATTAAGGCACTTGAAAGTGCAATTATTCCTTTTATAAAATTGGCTAAATCCGAATTAAAAACCCCGATCATTGATTTTTATGATTCAAGAACAGAAGATTAACGATCTTTTAAACATTTATTATGGAATTGATATTCACGGGGCACAACTCATCCTGGGTGGTGCTGATCTGAACGCTTTTGGATATAAAGCAGATTCTAAATCCAATTCTTATTTCGTAAAGCTTAAATATGGAGTTCATAATGAAATTAATTTCTCAATTATCCGTCTCTTGCATGATTCAGGAATAAAAGAAATTATTTTTCCTATCCATACAATCGACGGAAAATTATTTCAGCAATTGGATCATTTCAAAATAATTGTATATCCATTTATTAATGCGCCAAATGGTTTCACGCAAAATTTAACAGAAAAACAGTGGAACCAGTTTGGAAAAGTATTAAGGCAAATTCATGAAACAGCAGTTCCCGCCTCTATTCAACATCAATTAAGAAAAGAAACCTACTCTACTCAATGGCGTAAAATTGTCAGGTCCTTTTATAGTAAAATTGAATTGGATGCGTCAGATGATAAGATTACTGCTGACTTCAAATCTTTTTTTAAACAAAATATCGACTCAATTCATCAATTAGTTGATTCCTCAGAAGAACTATCTAAAACAATTCAACCTGATTTAACCAAGTATGTTTTATGCCATTCTGATGTACATGCAGGCAATCTATTGGTTAATGGGGAGTCTATATACATTATTGATTGGGATGAGCCCATTTTAGCTCCCAAAGAACGAGATTTGATGTTCATTGGAGCTGGCGTTGGTAACGTCTGGCATAACCCTCTTGAAATCCATTACTTTTATGAAGGTTATGGTCAAGCAAACATCGATAAAACAATTTTGTCCTATTACCGGCATGAACGAATCGTCGAGGATATTGCCGTGTATGGACAAGACTTGCTTTCACGTGCTCAAAACGATCAGTCCAGACTCGAAAGTTTTAAACATTTTAAGGATATGTTTGCTCCAAACAACGTTATTGAAATTGCTTTTGCTACAGGACATTAGAAACCTCTGTGCAATCAATTATTTCTACGTGCAGTTTAACCGCTCATTTCTATTGAATGAAGAAACTGGATTTTTTAGATAAGCTCTTAACTACCTCCTCGATACACTCCTCTACCCCACTTCTGAAACTGACAAGATCCGCGGCTGTTTGTCCTCGCTTATTGACAATGGTGCAGTCAACACGCTTATCTTGGAGCAAACGCTTCACACAGTTCAAATGACCGCGCTCCACAGCATCATGCAGAGCTGTATAACCTATATTATCCTGTTGATTGGGGTTGAGTTTAGGATCAGCAAGGAATAGTTCAAGCACCGCGACATCTCCAATGGATGTGGCCCAGAACAGGATGGGCTCAGATGTTGCAGTACAAGCATTAATATCAATACCTGGGGTTTTTAGAAGCATTTTGACAATGTTGAACGCGTCGTTATATTCCTCTCCTTTTTTCCCGGCCAGTTTTTGTATTGCCTCTGTCAAAGGAGCGGTGCAATAGTGGTCGCTCGTTTTGACTACTTTGACGTCAGGATAAGTGAATAAAAATCCGCGGATGGCACGTACATCGTTGGTACGAATAGCTATAATTAAATAATCTATATTTTCCTTTACAATACCAGGATTGCTATTTTTAAATGCCTTAAAATATTTACGATCCGCTTTTCTTTCGTGTTTCTCATGTATAAGGAGTTGTTGCATTTCGGTATCTCTGGTCATATTTACCACAGAATCACCACGATATGGGCGTTTGAATAATGTCCCTGGATATTGAAGCAATAACCTTACTGTATCGGTATGTTCATTTTTAAGAGCTAATTGTAACGGTGTAATCCCATTCACATCTTTTGCTGCCGTATGGACATCACCATAATACACCAGGCTCTGAAGATTTTCATTTTGACCTGATAGAGCTGCAGCATGAACAGGGGTTCTGTAGCTATGCGTAGTTTTTTTCATAGCCTCTGGATGAAACTCCATTAACGAGTTTAAAATCTTTGGATCTTTAGAAGCAGCATAATAAGCACTATATTCGCTAGGTTTGGCACCATGATTTAGTAAGGCATTTACTAAGTCAACTCTATTCATCCTAATGGCGCAGTCTAATGCATTGTCATCTTTTGTCTTTGTTGTATCTGCCCCAGCCTTAACCAATAGATCAATCATCTCAACAGATTGTACCAGGCATAATGGTTCTTGGTTGTGCCAATTGGGTTGATCCACTGCATTGGGGAACATCTGGATAAGTGAAGCAGCAAGAGCAAGGTTATTATTCATTACTGCAAAATGCAATAAATGATATCCTTGGAACTGTTGTTCCGTTAAAGAGGAGGATTTTAATTCGTCTAAATCTTCATGAGTCACTTTATCATTAAGGAAGCGGTCTAATAACTGCAGCCGAGAATTCATTTCAGGAACACGTGTTATTTGAAGAGACTGTAATTGTTTATCAAACTCCTCTCTTGATTGGCGTGTAGCTTTCAGTAACCAACCTTTCACCATGAGTTCAATCTGTAAAATCTCCTGATTTTCGTCTGAACTGAAATGGTCGGTTAATAGCGTCCTTATTAAATCCAGTTTGCCTTCAGGTAGTAACTTTTGGGTAATTAACCGCATTAACAAATGGGGCAATGTTGGATTATTAGCGTATAGAAAAAGATATTCGTTCAAAAAGAATTGTTCAAAAAACCGAATCGTATCGGTAAAAAGCTCATCGGCTATGCTTTCAGGTAAAAATAAGCGATATTTTATTTTTAAAGCGATTAACTTATTGTGAAGATCGCAATTCCCTACTGTTTGAAACTCTCCATCAATACTATCGTGATAGACAAGACCGAGAGTTTCATGCAAATCTTGTTGGATGAATGTTTTATTTGCCTCATAGCTATCTTCATAAAGAGTGGCAAATACTTTTTTTGTTACATTCTCAGATTTGGTAATTGTGTAATGCTCTGTTGTACTGTCAGTACTGCATCCTCCGCCATTATTACGATATAAGTCTTTTTGTTTGATGATAAGATCGATACCATGCCCAGGCCAACCAGTGAATAATTCCACCCCTGACTTTTTACTGTCCTCTTCCATAGATAACCAATAATCATCCGTGTATGGGAGCATACCCGAATAATTCGCCAGAAAATAATAGCGCATTGCTTTTATTGTCATATTTCTAACTTGCCGAATAGCGTCCTGGTGTTCTATGTAGCTATCATTTTGCTCACAATGAGACATGTAAGCATTCATCAAATGCACTATAAATGGCGCTGTGTAAAATGAATTACTCCCTGTAAGTCTAACAAGATTGCCGTCGACAGGTATTGATCCACTCAATGCAAATAAATGGCCGAACATTTGAGTGTCTTTCTTGATAGAGGAAAATGTTTTAGTTTGTAGATGATGTTCTTCAAAAGCGAGGGCACTGTCACTGAAATCATTGATGTTATTGGAAGAAAAATTGAATTTGCAGATATAACTTAATGCGTTGGAACGCTCATTACTACCCTCTTTGGTTAAATTTTTTATATGACGAATAACAACATTGAAATCCAAATCAGGTTTAAGCGTCTTAAAATGGCTGTTTATTTTTTCACTTTTATACTGAGGATTATAAATCGCGACAAGAGCGAGGCAATACTCGACATCTACACTAATACCTGTTGTAACAATCGATTGAGTTAAATCGAGGATTGTCCCTTCAGAAACACCATTTTGATGAAAATTAGCGAACGCCTCACCTATTATCTTTTTAAGAAGCCCTGCAGAATTCTCCTGATTTTTACATAGTTCAATAATGGTGACGAATTTGGAGCTGATGCTCCAATCATCCATAGCAAGTAACGCACTTAAAATTGTTCTTCCATCTGAATATGTATCAAAGAGTGATGAGGGATGTATCTTAACTAGCGTTAATAACAGGTCGTTTCGGATTGTATCGGATCTACACGCTTTGTTTTCGAAAATCAAATCAAATACTGACTTACCATCATTATTTCTATGTGTGACGTCAATACCTCTATTAATAAGCAAAGGTGAAATTTTTTCAGCACTGAATTTTTGAGAAATAATCGCAAGTTGGAGGTAATTATTTCCATCATTATCTACGGCATTGATATCAAACAATTCATGATTAACTAATGCATTAACATACTCCATGTTACTCGATTGTTTTCCCTCCAGGGCTAGAGCCAAAGCAGTTTTTCCATTATCATTTTTGACGTTAGGATCTGTCCTTTTGTGGTTAATTACACTGACTAGTTGATCTCTATATTTGAACATATCCTTGAACATCATATGGAGCAAAATGGTGTTATGTTCAGATGTTTTCTGATTAGGATCAAACTTATCATGGGCTATTAAAGCTTTTAGGGAATCACTTGATCGATAATCTGTGGAGTTAAAAATGCATTCGAAAAGAGTCTGGCCGTTTGCCAATGTTTGATTGACATCAAAGTCGTCATTTCTAAGTAATAAGTCGAAGGTATCATATTTTAAGTAATTTGCCAGATTATCCGTTCGTATCTGTTCTATATAGTAACCCAAGAACCCATTACCTTGCCTATCGAAAACATTTACATTTGCGCCTGCTGTCATCAACGCGTTGAGGTATTCAGAAAAATTTATTTTTTTTGCATGTTCCGATTTAGCTAATACATGCAGTATCGAATCCCCATCATCAGTAACATCAGAAATTGCAAATTGGTTTTCTTTAAGTTTTGTTAAAATCTCATCCGGTTGCTTCACTTCATTGATAAGAGCAAGAAGACTTATGGTGTCCATTAATAATCCAATATGGTATTGAAAATAGCCCGAAGTATGCCAGAATAATCTTAATAAAATATTAAGGAATAGGCTTTTATTTGCTCTACGAATTGGTCATTAAAAGCGATTTCATCACAACGTCAGGTCATTTTAAATTTGATGTTTTATGATAAGATTAGTGCTGGCTTCAAATATTTTTCAATCATATCGAATTAACTCCTCAATTAGTTGATTCGTCAGAAGAGCTATCTAAATAATTAATCTGATATAACTAAATGCTAAAAGGATACTATTTGGAAACGAAAATATGAGATATCACTTTATTTCACTGATACTTATTCCTTTAGCTTTTAGTGGAAATTCTTTTTCTCAACAACAAAAAGTATATCAACCCCAATTAGAATCTGTGACAATTAGGTCTATTCATAATGCCATTCAATCTCATCAACTCACTTGCTTTGATCTAGTAACTAAATATATCGAGCGGATAAAAAAATATAACTTAAGTGCCAAAAACCATGCCCCAATCAATGCGTGGAGCGAGATCAATCCTTCTGTTATAGTACAAGCACAACAATTAGATGCTTCCTTTAAAAATACAGGTCAGCTATTAGGCCCCCTCCACTGCATTCCAATTATATTAAAAGATAATATTGATTCATTTGATACAACTACAAGTTCTGGATCCTATGCGTTATTAGGCAGCCAACCAATTCGTGATGCTTTTCTGGTAAAAAAATTACGTAATGCTGGGGCTATTATTTTAGGAAAAGGCGGAATGGATGAGTTTGCTTGGGGCATAATTGGAATAAGTAGTCGTAGTGGCAGAATTGGTAATGCTTTTGATCCCAATAAAAACCCTGGAGGATCTAGTGGTGGACCGGCAGCTGTCGTCAGTGCAAGTTTTGCTTTACTCGGTATTGGTACAGATAACAGTGGCTCGGTCAGAATTCCAGCTGCATTTCACGGTTTAGTTGGATTACGCCCAAGTACTGGATTAATTAGTCAACAGGGTATTTTTCCTATGGGAAATCTGGATGGAACAGCAGGCCCTATTGCACGTACTACAGAAGAACTCGCCATTTTGTTGGATATCATCGCTAAACCAGATTCACACGATCCAAAGACTCTTGATATTCCTAGAGTAAAAACTTACACGGAGTTTCTAAAGACGAATGGATTAACTAAAAAGCGAATTGGTATTGTACATCACGTCAACGGCATTAATACATTTGATAAGATGCCTCCGCACATTTTAAAAATAGTACGAAACGCGACTCAAAATATGCGGAAAATGGGTGCATCGCTTATTGATATTGATCTTCCACGATTTAACAATAATCGAAAAAATAACCAAGCAGGAGAAATTCAAGATGTAAATGAATATCTAGCTTCTTTTCCATCAACACGGAAAAATTTTCAGGATATTTGTGAGTCTAATCGCACGCGAAATTTCGGCACAACTAAAGATTGCCTTCACTTTATCAAGAATATGGCAAGCAAGAGCAGTAAGTCTTATAAACGAGCACAATCTATAATTGCCCAAAATAAAATCTATGTCCAAAAGATTATGAAAAAAAATAACTTAGATGCTCTACTTATACCAATAACTACTCATGGAACGGCGACATATGATGGAATGACCGTAAATACTTGGCGTGCCCCGGTCTCATCTAACTCAGGTCTTCCTTCTATAAATATAAATGTTGGTTATAGTGATGACATGCATATGCCTATTGGAGTTGAATTAGTGGGAAAACAGTTTCATGAAGGCACATTGATTGAAATTGCTTATGCTTATGAAATGCATACTCCTAAAAAAATCAATCCAACTATGCCAGAAGAAAGTTCAGAATTATTAAATTTATCAATCCCAGAACTGAATAATTTATTTACCTTACTTGGTAAAAATGCATATGATAAAGTTTTAATACATAATAAAGCTGGTGAATTAACTCCAGAAAAATTCCAAGAAATTACGGTTGATACTATTGAAAAAATGAAATTGAATTTACAATGAATAATAAATGTTCTTTCTACCTGATACTTTTCCGAACCTCATCATGATTTAAAATGGATTCACATATTGTTGAACTATATCCCTCGTTATGCAAACTTAATGACCCAATTTATTAGTGTTCAATTTTCTTTATAAAGATCGGGCTGAGTGCTTGAAAAACAAATAGTTTAATATAAGATACAATATTACGGTTTTTTTGCTACTTGATTTTCAATCAGGTTTTTTGATTAATTTATAGTACATGATGTAAAAGAAAGAAGGTATTATGATTCAAGTAAATGTTTGGCTCTCTACAACCCAGATTTTAGGCAAACGAATAAAAAATCGTTTTTTTGGTCCTTTATTAGCCTCTGAGGACAAAGGCGAAAACATTGGCCATGCTAATTTTGTTATGGAGCTTAATGAACGCTCTCCTGGATATCAAAAATTAGAAGATAAATCATCTCCTTTATTCGCAAGAAAAAGTCTTTGTTATATCCCTGAAGTTGTTGTTGGCAATTCAGGCCTGTATTATAAACGCAAACCGCTTCGAAGTGTTCAAGTCACTCATAGCTTCTGGCCCGAGGAAAGTCCTTCCTCAGGAGAGTTAGCTCGTGATTTTTTTAATCTATTACACCTTGCCCCCAAAAGTAAAGGAACAAAGCCAGAAATATCGGATCATGATTCCGATATGAGAAGAGAAGAAAGTCATACCCATTCTCTTACCATCGAACATCCCGCTTATAGGATAAAGCAAAAAAAAATAGATGCTGCCAAGAAAAAAAATCTCAAGGCAACTGTTGATGTTTGGAATTTAGATGGGGATATAGACAATAGAAAAAATATCGTAGAAAAAATCAATCAATTAACGATAAAACAGCAAACTTTGCTTGCTTCACATAACCAACTTCTTGAGCAATCTCAGGCTGACCTGTATGCATTAAGTAAAGCAAAGGATGAAATAACTGCTGAATTATCAAGAAATACTAAAGAATCCATTTTTCCTTCCAAGATATTAAGTTATTTAAAAAATGTTGCTAAGCCTGATTCAAAGACGATCGCTGAAATATCGCGAATAATCAATGCGTTAGAGGATTTGCAAAAAGAGAATGAAACACTCCATCGATCATTGATTGCTCTTGAAACAGAAATAGAGCAAACACAGCTTATTTGCCAAGGGCAATTACGAGAGAATCAACAGGCGTTGGATCAGACTGCAAATGAGATCGTAGTCCTTGAGAAGCAACTTCAAGAACTCAATGAACGAATCAATGGCATGGATGAAAATACAGTTGAGCAGTTAAAAGCCAATGTTCGAAATCGAGCAGACTTTCTTTTACGGAAGGAACGGTTGATGGAAAGTTCGAATAGAACCGAAGGCAAACATCCCGATCACTCGATCCATCTGCCAACAAGTGATAGTGGTTTACGTTATCATATTAATGAGTTGGCAGTTATTGATGCAATGCAAAAGGAGAGTAATGAAAATTACTGTTTTATACAAAATAATTGTGCGAAAAGTGTTAAACGTTGTTTATTGGCTGGTATACAACATTTAAAAAACGAATTGAAAAAAAATGGAGTGCCAGATAGTTTTTTCAGACCTCAAGCTATTGAAACAACAAATGGAGTTTATAAGTGGGCTAGATCATTGGAACGTGAATTGACCAAGTTAAATACCCGGCCTGAAGTGCAAATTGAAGTGGAAAAAACCTCTCTGAGTATGAGCTGTAAATAAGACTTTAGCTGCTATAAAATTCATAATAAATTTTAGCTAATGCATTATGACAGCTTAGTTGAAACCACCGTATGCGACATCGCGCATACGGTAGTGTGATAGGACGGGGTTGTGAGACCCCTCCTCCTACTACTCAATAATCTGCAAAAATATCTGGTTATACTTATTTTTTCATTGCGTCAATATAACCAAGACGATAGAACGCATCATAATAATTTAGAGACGCGGCCATCCTATAGTAATAAGCTGCTTTTTCATAGTTAACGTCTCCAAATTTATTCTCAGAAAAACCACTTTCATACATTCTACCGATGAGATAGTAGTAATGAGGGTTAGATTTATACTTTGACATTTCTTTAAAGGCTAACGTGTAAAACTTTTCTGCTTGTTTCATGTTTTGGTCTACACCAAAACCATATTGATAAAAATAACCAACATAGTAATTAGCATCAATATTTTCTCTCTCGCTTAATTTTTCGAAAAGAGAAAATGCTTTTTTGTAGTAGAGATCAGCTTTTTTCTCATCATGATTACATCGATAGTACTCAGCTAAATCATAACAAGACTTGGCATCATCATATTTAATATCATTTTCTGCGTACCCAATAAATTTTTCATTAAAATATCTTTGATAACCCTCGCCAAAATAAATTTCTGAATAGTTCATAATTAATATCCTTATTAGTTTATGTAACAGCTTTTGCCAATGGTACTGTAATTAACAATAGAATGCTTTTTTAATAAATCAAGATTTATTTCAGCTTAAAGATCATTGTTATGTCCTGTGGCTATTGTTTATTTATCGCAATCATAAGTTATTTATTAATAATTCGCTTATTTGTTTAATATTTTTCAGTTGATCTTAAAGACAAAAATAAGCTCCTATTGCGCCACAATAAAGCCCCGTGGTTATTTAACGGACATATTCAGTGAAAAATGCTAAACTACGTCCTCCTAATTCATAAGCGATGCAAAATGAAACTAAACATTCAAAACTTACTTAAAGAACTTGTGTCCTATACGATCGTTGGCTCTTCTAATTTAAGCGTTGAGGCTAAATCAATATTGTCCGAAATGAGAAAAGAATTCAAAAGACTAGAAGCCAGTAGTGATGCTAACAAACAAAAAAAAATGATTGCATTATTTATGGGTGGAACTATTTCTGCTCTTATAGAAGATGATTTGAACTATAACTATACATTTAAGCTTTATCCAAATGCTGCTACTAAAGAAATTCTAGAAGAAATACCAACAAATGTATCTAAAATTGAAGGAATCTATGTAATAGGAAATAAAGCATTATCAAATCTTCCTCAATTATTTAATAGTGATATATTTAAGGTTGAGGAAAAGATAATTAATACAAATAACCCCATACCATTCTTTCCTAAACTTAAAGAGAACGCCGATCAAATTGATCTGTTAGTTAAATTTTGTATTAAATATTCAAATGACTTAGAGCATTCTGAGGTTGAGACTGACGACTTAGCTTTGGTTAATTTAAAATTTGAGAAACCAGCATCTGTCGAAGCGGATATTGTAACTCCATTCTCGAATATCAGTATGCAAATTTTAGGTGGTTTTATGGCCGTAGTTGGTGCCGCTGCGGTTGTGGTTGCTTTTGTAGTTCTTAATGCAGCAACTTTTGGTATTGCAGGATTAATAACAGCGGGTATCGGAATCGCAGCAGCCCTTTCAGGTGTTGGGCTATTTGCTACTGGTACATATAGAAATTGTCAGTCAGCACCTGATCAGTCTTTAGATAGCGTTTTTGTTCCTGTCTAACGTGAGTTAGACTGTAACAAAACAAAGGAGTTTGGTTTAAATTAAGTGAAGTTTTTTTAGGCTTCTACGCATAAGCTGCCAATCCTGCTAATGGATTAACCATAAACAAAAAATAGCCCTCCGACCAAAGAGGATAAATAGAAAAATTGTGAACTATCTAGTAAGTGGGTTTTGAGCTAAAATGTAATTGGCATGGTTAAATATTTTAAAATTATTCCTGATCGGTATAGAAACAGAAGAAAATGGTTTACCTTGAGATTTAATTTAATTGCTGCAATTTATGATTTTGAGATTTAAAGCTGTTAGGCAAGAGTCTTTTATTGTGCTTTCATAAATACCTCATTGAAGAACGCGAATATAGGCTTAATTTTTATCATTGAATTCATCCTGCTTTGTCCTCTACCCTTCAAAACCAATGGCAATCTTTTCTGTTGGATTTTATGCATTACTATTATTAAAGCGCAAATTTCATTAATACTAAAAAACGTTTTATGACAGTACGATCACCAGATAGGTTAAATATAAAGCTCCATTCAAAAGCAACGCCTTAATTTTAATTCCGCGAGTTGAAATATTAAATCTTAACCATGCTGTAGCAATATAGGTTACAAGAATACCTGTAAGCACTATTCTAGAAGGCTCCCAAGGGGTTAGGAGTATTCCTAATGCAGGAAGTAATGTACCTTGAAAAACCATTGCTCCGGTTATGTTGCCAAAAGCAAGAGTATCTTGGCGCTTTCTCACCCAAATCACGCTATTCACTTTTTCTGGTAATTCTGTTGCTATGGGAATGACGAGCAATGATAGAAGCAAAACAGGTATGCCCAGAGAGTTAGCCGCCTGTTGTATCCCATGAATAAATCCTTTTGCACTCAATACTAATAAGACTAAGCCAAAAAGTAATTGAATTAAAATTGTTGTAAGGTTGGTTTTAAAACCCAGTTTAGCGATTAACAATGGTTCATTTGTGATCACTGCATGGCCATCTTCTACCAATGCCTTAGAGGCCCTGAACGTGAGCAACAGGTAAATAAAATAAAGGAGAATAAGAATGATGCAAAATAAAATACGCATGTAGTTTGGTTCTAATGGAAGAAACATCGCTAAGGCAGCCAAAGTAAAGGCGACTAAGAAAAAACTCATGTCCCGTTCAAAACCAGTCGCTTCTGGTGTTATATATCCATTAATTCCTCGTTTCTTAATGACTGAAAAAGCCATAATAAAAGTTGATAAGGTTGATAACATTAACGGAGCACCTAGAATTGCGCCTACACTAATTTCTTCATTAACTTGCCTATCAGCAGTTCCTGCAATTATTGCTAAAATCGGTACGGTAGTTTCTGGAAGTGCGGTAGATATTGCTGCAAATATTGAGCCAGTTACACCGGTTGAAATATCTATTTTTTCACCAAAGTACTCCAGCGCATTAGAAAATAATTGCGCTGAAATTAAGATGAGAATCAGCATTAATAATAACTCAAACCACATATACATATAATATCCCTCAACTTGCAGCCAATTTATTCATCCATAAGTGTTTTTTTAGATATATTCGGGGTTCACTTACAAAATTTTAATGTCCAACATAATTTAGAGTAACTAAAATACAAGGCCCTTTTGCAATAACATTAATTTTATGATGGTTACACGCTTCAATGGCTGAGTCACTTTCTGCCCCAGGCTGCATCCAAATATTTTTAATTCTTTTTTTAATTGCCTCTTCAACAATTTTCTCAGTAATAAAAGACGGAGTTATAATGGAAATACTTTCAACCTCATCGGGTAATTCACTTACTGAATGTATTACAGACATCCCTTCAATTGTATCTTCTTGCGGATTTACAGGATAAACTTTTTTCTTATTCTCAAGATAACAGCGTAAAACCTTATTGCCATATTTTGCCCGATTAGATGAAGCCCCAATAACAGCAAAAGCTTTTGACTGGAAAAATGTTTCAATTTGATGATTTATCATAGTAGTTTCACCTTAATAGTTTACATTTACTTAATTTAGCAGTGAATATTGATCCATCATATTTTTATACAGCTATCAATTTGATAATCATAACATTTTTCCAATTTCAACATCACGCGGATCACTTTCATGATGGTCGGGAGCACGAAATGGAATGCCATACTCACCCATCGTTGAATATCCAATCTGTTCCATCGCTTTTGACGCTTTATCAACGAGCAAAATATCTTGAACAACAGGAAGGATATCAATAATAGGTTTTGCACTTAATCCTGGCACTGACGTTGAGCCGATATGATGCATTTCGATGCAATTGTCCCCCAGTCCTTGCTTTATTTGATGGGCTTCTGCTGCAAAAAGTTCAGGCCATAGTGGATTATAGGAAACAACTTCAACGATTCTATTCATGATTTTGTTCGATTAGGTTTCAAAATTGTGAATCATACCTTAGAGAGACATTACACTCAAATGAGCATAATCCTTTTTCTGTAGCTAGCGAATAGGCGGTAGTTGGATTTTTTTATTTTAAGGCCGTGTTTAACCTATCAAAATTTTCTACATGTTGTTCATCTTTGTTCTTTTCGTTTCAGTTTCCTCTCTTGCAGTATGTAATATTCTTTTTACCCAGTTTTTTAATTTAATATAGTGCGGTCCCTCCCAATAAACCTTTTTGCAGGATTCGCACTGCATGAAAGTCTGATAATGTTTTTTTGTCAATGCTGATAGCTCCCCGCTAACTTCAGTTTTTTTTACGTTCTTTAGTAATCCGTTACACGCTAAACATCGTGTAAATGGATTGCATTGATTTATTAAATGAAATTGCATCAAAACTTCCTCTACCTGCTTTTCTGGATTGGTATTGTGCATCCAGTGGCCATGGGTGACGCTTTTATTTTTTAAAATGCCAACATCGCGGGTTAATATAATTCGACGTTCCTTTTTACTGCACTGAATTATAAATTCATCGGTCAAATTGTTCTCATAAATCGCATCAAATCCAAGTAAACGTAAATACTTGACGAGTTTCCCAAGATGGACATCCAGAATAAAACGAGGAGTTCTTAACGGTTTTGGACGAAGTCGAATTAACTCACTTACATCAAAAGTTCCAAATATTGGATAGACAGAAATATAATCATGATCTTGAATTAGGTAGTTAAAATCAACAGATTTTCCATTGACCAGGATTACTTCTACCTCAGTATGAGGAACTCCAAACGACTCAATAAGATCTTTAATCGAAGTTTTTTGAGCCAAAGTATGAGTGAAGCACTTTTTACGCTTCTCCAGAGGAATTAAATCATTTAATTCATCATAAAATCGTAAACTTAATGAGATCATAATTTGATTAAGCTGTTTGCTATTTCAATTAATGGCACAAAATCTGAAAAAAAATTAGAACACTATCATTCGGCCTTTTAAAAATTGCAGAAGCATTCTCTCATTTGATATAAATCTTTAGATTATCCATTATTTGATATATTATAGTACACCTTGGTTATTTGTTATTTTGTATAACAATTTATAAGTTTTATTATGCCTAAATTAAATAAAGTAGATAACAGCAGCGATGGAAATTGTCTTTATTATGCCTATGGCATCTCATTGATGTATCACTTGCGTAAAAATGGAGAGAGAGCGGAAGCAGAGAGCATATTTACCAGGCTGGGATTAAATCCTGCAGAAAAAGCAAAGCTTTTTTATTTATTAGGAAATGAAAAAAATAAACCATTTACGCCGCTACATATAAAAAGAATTATCGAGCCTATACTTGGTTCTGCCTTGAGACATTATGCTGCAAATATGACTCGAGAGAACTTTTTAGAAAATCCCAAAGGTTCATCCCTATATACAGCAACCAATTATGGTATGATTTTTCTTTTCAAAAAAATGCTTAAACAAAAAGAGCATCCTGCTCTTTTCTTGTTTGAATCAGATAGTTTTGATAATGAAAACTATAATACAGCAGAAATATTTAAAGTCGAAAACATGTCTAGAGAAATGCATGCATTTATGAGCGCGAAATTCGAAGAAATTATAAATATTTTCGATCATGAATGGTTTGCAGAACAAAGAGAACCTAAATCACTTGCTGAGATCGGGAACTACATGTTCCATTTAAAGCAGCATCTAACAGATGTAATCGGAGAAATGACTGTAGCGTTTTTCCTGAAAGAAGAACACAAGAATCTTGAGGCTTATATTCGTCATTTAAGTACTAATTACAGATGGGGGACAGAAGAAACCTTAATGCTGATGCATTGTAAACTCCAGGGAGAAATACGCGAGCGGATTGACGATGGCCATGTAGCAATACGCTACGAGACCCCTATGGCGTTGCAAATTTATCGTGACGGAACACCTTATTTTTCATCAGAGGAACATGGTACTCCAGATATTATTTTAAATAACTCAGGCAATACTCATTGGTTCTCTTTGATTAACTCTGAATTCTACTCGATTAATAGCGAACATATTCTGAGAAATGATCTATTAGATATAGTAGGATTTAATGCATATATGCAAAAAATGTTGGAAAAGGGAGACGATCTGGAAAAAACGGATAAAACAGCAAGTGATGAAATATATCTACTTCATAAAAGATTAACTGAAGAAAAAGAAAAATTTCTAGCTCAAGACTCTCGGATCACACGAAAAGAATTCGCAGCCGCATGTAACACTCTATTATCAGACCCTAATGCAACGAAGGAATTACAAAAACAATACGGTGCAGTAGATATCCTAAACAATATAATAAACTGCCTTTATCTCATAGTTACATTTGACTTTAGTAATTTGCTTTTGGGTAACTTTAATGTGATTAATCCTTTAGGAATCAATTCAATGTTTCATCGAGTGAACACCCTAAAAACATCATTAAAAATATCACTTTTAGACTTAGAAAACAGTGAAATTCTTGATAATAACAATCAATTAGGATAACCAAGAATTATCTCTGAGTGACGTAGTTGAATTTTTATTAAATAAATTCCTCATTTTTTATGGATAGCGAGAAAGAACATACTCCTGATGATGTTCTTCATCTTCAATAATCAGTCTGGCGTTTGTATGTTCTCCAGGCTCGAGCAAGAGCCTTCTAGCAAGCTCATAGATAGAGAACGTATTATTGGAATACTTTGAAAAGCGAAATAAATGCCTTTCTTTTTTTAAAAAATGGTCTGAGCTGTTTAAAATATGGAACGCCAAGCTCCTTTTTTGCTCACGATCCAACTCATTAATTATATTTTCCAAGCCTAAAAGATATCCCTCTTTGCGTTCTTTAAGGGAGAGATTGGGTAACAATTTTTCCTGCAGCCATTGATCAATCTCTGCCTCACTTCTTCTCTTTTTTGAAAGGTAATCGAGATCATTATGTGCTGATATTTCAAACAAAGTAGTCGGCTTTTTATGAGGATTGAAACTGAAGTATGTAACTTGTACGCCAGAAAGCTTCTTGCAATTTTCCTGGAAATTTCTTAGCTCATCTGCAGTAGGCGTTTCATCAAGAAGCAATTTAGTGAGGAACATCTTTAACTCATAAGCACAGCTTCTCCTTTCACATGCCTCTTCACCATCTCTAGTTATCGTGCCCTTAAGTTCAAAATAGGTAAACAAGTGAAAAGGTAATAAATCATGAAGCTCAATCTTTGAATTTATAGAACCTTTTACATTTAAAAATGACTGTAGGGTTTTATTTTTCTTATCAATATATTTAATAGTTAAACTAAAGCTTCCTTTCCCGTCAGGTGCCCATTCAAGATATAATTTCCCTATCTTTGCTTGCGCCCAAGAGCGACCCGGATCATTTGGTGGTATGACAAAATCTTCATCTTCAAATAGTCGTGATGGCAAATTCTCCTCACTGCATTCTGGTAGATCACGTAGCCTGTAGAGACACATAGGGACTTTCTCATAATCATTTCCGACTTTTCGAGAGGTTAATATATCGTTTGGAGTATATGGTTTTAGATCTTTAAGTTTTGTCATTTTCCACCGTTTTCGATGATGATTATGTATATAATTTACACCAAGTGAATTATTTTGGTAATATAGCGCTATTGAAAGATAAATTTTCCAAAATGGAAATAATTTAAAAAAAGATAATGGACAAAAGTGATTTCAATGAATTTATCCTCGATTTGTTCATGCCACTCGCTATTACTGTATATTAATTATACACTTGGTGGGTTATCGAAGATTCTTCTCAAGATATTTATACCATTCTTATCATTCCATAATATTCATAATCTATTATGAAGCGCTCCAAATATAGCCAAGCCTTGAGTACGAAACCAGTATTTATCTTCACCAATAACATACGTTTCAAGTCCGGGAATCGCCTGAATATTGGAGTACCCTGTTGTATAAAAATAGCTCTTCCCAGTGATGTAATGCTCTTTCATATCTCTGGAAGGAGTAACCAGAATAAAGCCATCAGGAATAATTTTGACTAATTGTCTAATAAAATCCACTATGTCCTTTTCTTTTTCAATTCCGTTCTCTACCCCTAAAAGATAGGGAACAAAAGCAGTATCAAAAGCCTGTTTTTGATCACTAAGTATTTGGTCTATTGTCCCCACATGAAACTGAATGTTTTTATCAAGTTCAAAATTAGTTTGAATTTTGGATTGAATAGCACGCTGTACCAGTACCAGCATATAGTGAATATAAATCCGTCTTAAAGAATTGGGATAAATTATCCAGAATAAAAAATTAGTAAATTTTCCATAGGGCAAAGTAACTAACGGTGGATACCAACATGTAAGCGCATCTAATAATTCACCAATTGATGGTAATGGATTTCCTCGATAATCATACTCACGATAAAGATAATATTTCTTAAATGCTTTCATCCACGCAATTGTAATGGGATCCTTATCAAAAGCTGTAACTGATTTTGCGCCCGCCAACGCAAATAAAAAACTGCTATTTCCAAAACCAGGGATCACCAAGACATTTTTCCCTTCGATGTCAGATCGTATATCATAGCGATTTTTTTGATTCCCGGTCAAAGCAGATGATAAAAAGCGCTCAGCCCCCATGGGGTATATTTGAACCTCTTTATTATCAGAGAGTCTTGTTATACGCCTGTCCAAGATCCATTTCTTTTCTTGCTTGCTTAAAATAGTTTCATAAGCTGACATAAAATTCCTAGTTAATTTTTTGACAGTTGTAATCGCAACGATTTAATCGATTTTGTTATCAATGCTAGTAACTCTGGAGTGCTGAAACTTAATTTTTCCGCAAGTTTTTTGCCTAACGATTGCGAAGGTCGTTCGACAAATACATGCAGGAACCAAGATAGTAGTACCGATGCAAAAATAACTGCACTCAAAGCAATCCCAATTCTAAAATTCATATCCAACATGATACGAAGAATAATGTAACCCATAATGCTGTGAGTAATATACAAAGGATAACTAATACCAGCTAGAAAATTAAATATAAGATTTGCTTTAAAAAGATGAGGAAATATATAAGCAAACATAAAAGTCAATAAAGCTAAAGCATAGCTCCAAGCCAATATTAAATTGTTTGAATAAGGCCCTGCCCACCAAGCGATGCAAAACATGAAAAATAAGATACTTATTATCAAATACCCCATATCAGATGATATTTTCTGACAGAATAAATAATGAAAAACCACCCCGATAAACATGAAAATTAAATAGGGTGTTGACATCATATAGATTTCAGCCTGGATGAAGGCAACTAAATGATTCATTGCCCATACTGGAATCATGTGCGACGCATAGCAGGTTAAAAGAAAAAGGGTTGTGGGTATAAAAAAAACGTTCAGTGAGTAACTACGAAACCAGGCAATCGATAAAGCCACAATTAGGTAAAATTTCATTTCTATTTCGAGAGTCCAGATAATTATATCTATGTTTCTTGATCCAAGAATATCTCGAATTCCAGGAATGTAATGAATTAACACCTCTTGAAAAGTATATGGCCATGCTGCTGGAAAATATTTTCCGCATAAAAAAAGAGCTAATAAAGTAATACTAAATCCTATCATGTAGGTTGGAATAATACGAAAAAGGCGATTTATGCAAAATCCTATGGCATTTATTCTATGGAGTGAAAAAGGAATAACAAATCCACTGATAATAAAAAATAACCCTACCCCATAAGCTCCCCAGTCAAAAAGAGGAAAGAGATTAAGCCATATAATATATGGTGGTATTGCGTGGGATTCAGGAGAGAAAAGTGGTGCATTAATTAGATGCGCGATTGAATCTCTCTTGTACCAAAATGAACTTAAGTAATGGGAGATAACAACCGATAATGCCGCAAGGCCTCGCAAGGTATTTGCAAATTCGATCCTGGAATTAGTGCATAAAATGTCACTCATAAGTAGGCAACTGGCCCCTCTTTTCTATGATTATTATTATGAGTCATCGCGGTATTTTCATTATACTTTGAATCAAACTAATAAAAACCAATTGTATCTCACTACGTTTTTCTTGACTATCCTCTGTTTTAGCTGTGTACCATGTAACAGTAAATTTACACGATTATTCAGAAGGATGGATTTTTTTAACGCCTTCATCTTAAGTTTTTTTGTCTAATACAGAAAAATTTCACCTGGTTTAAGCCTCAGTTAACAATGCTCTGATAAAATTAAATACATATAGTTCATAAACCGAGGAAATCATGAGATACAAAACAACTGTTGAACAACAACGCGATGGCTCTCTTGTTATGAAAGATGGAGCGCGTGAGGCAATTGGCGATATGACTTTTGCATATCATGCACTTTTAGCAATTTGCGACGATCAAAGTAGTAAAAAAAATGCATTCGTAAATGGCAAAGATTTTTTTGTAGAATCAGCCGATGGTCGTTTAAATTCAGACAGGTTAAAAGTAACTATTAGTAAAGAGTTTGCCCAAGATGCGATTGCGGTACTCAAAAGTGAATACCCAGGATTGGAGATCAAAGGCGAACAACCTGTTCAAACAAACACAACTAATTATCATCCTAATTAGGGAATGTATTTTTTAGCGAGGAAATAAGAAAATTTCTTTTGCTAAATGATTTTCTGATATCTGATGAGTAGCATTTTGACTCAATCTATATATTTTTATTTCGAACATACCCACTTTAATCAATACAATCATTTAACTTAAAATTTATTGCTGATAATGGTTTACAAGTTAAAAGAATGAATTCATTATCTTGATTCAATAATTTAGTATCAATTAAAACTATGGATGCTAAAGTAGCTTTCAATCGTCTTCCAAGCGCTCAATGCAACGGAATTGAAACGCGGCGATTTAATTTAACCATTTTTATTTAAGGACAAATGTATGGCTAAAATTCTTTGTGTTCTGTATGACGATCCAATCAATGGGTATCCCAAATATTATGCGCGGGATAGACTTCCCAAAATAGAACACTATCCTGATGGACAAATGGTACCTACTCCTAAGCATATTGATTTTAAACCTGGCGTTTTACTTGGCTCTGTGTCTGGTGAACTAGGGTTGCGTGAATTTCTTGAATCTCAAGGACATCAGTTTGTTGTTACTTCTGATAAGGAAGGACCAAATTCTGTTTTTGAACAAGAATTACCTGACGCAGATGTAGTGATTTCTCAACCTTTTTGGCCTGCTTATTTAACTTCAGAGCGAATTGCCAAAGCAAAAAAATTGAAATTGGTAATTACTGCAGGTATTGGTTCGGATCACGTCGACTTACAAGCAGCTAAAGAAAGGAACATTACCGTAGCGGAAGTAACTTATTCAAACAGTATTAGCGTTGCCGAGCATGTGGTCATGATGATTCTTTCATTGGTACGTAATTATTTGCCTTCTTATCAATGGGTTATTCAAAAAGGTTGGAATATTGCGGATTGCGTAGTTCGTTCTTACGATCTGGAAGGAATGACAGTGGGTTCTGTTGCATGTGGACGAATCGGTTTGGCGGTTATGAAACGCTTAAAACCCTTTGATGTTAAATTGCATTATACAGATCGCCATCGATTGCCAGAGAGAACCGAAAAGGAATTGGGATTGGTTTTTCATAATCATGTCGAATCTCTTGTTGAAATGTGTGATGTGGTAACTATTAATTGCCCCTTAACACCAGAGACCGAAAATTTATTTGATGAACAATTGATTAATAAAATGAAACGTGGTTCTTATCTTATTAATACCGCTCGAGGAAAAATCTGTAATCGCGAAGCCATTGTAAAAGCCTGTGAAAATGGCCAACTTGCAGGCTATGCAGGAGATGTATGGTTCCCACAACCAGCGCCTAAAGACCATCCTTGGCGTACAATGGCTAGCCATGGTATGACTCCTCACATTTCAGGGACTTCCTTATCTGCACAAGCTCGTTATGCTGCGGGAACCCGTGAGATTTTGGAGTGTTGGCTCGAAGGCCGCCCTATCCGTGATGTGTATCTTATTGTGGATCAGGGTAGACTCGCTGGAACAGGAGCACATTCATACAGTATGGGTAATGCAACTGTAGGGGCTGAAGAAGCATAAGATAGCCCGGTTCTTGCATCCCGAATTTCTGTTCGATCCTGGATGCAAGAGGCCATTTCTAGACTTATTTTTTATACATAGCGAGACAGAACAAGATCCTGATGATGTTCTTCATCTAAAATAATGGCCATGAACGGACGACTTTATTGAATGAACGATATTGGATCTTATTATAGTAGGAATCAACAGTTAATCTAAACCTGGCAGCTAATCCAAGTGTTTCCCAATATAAACTTTCAATTAATCCCATACAAAACAGCCGTTCTCTTCTTAATTTAGATAGACGCAGTTTGGTAAACACGCTTATAATCAAGCGTAAAACTGTCTTGCAAGAGACTACATAGATGGTTTAAAAGGTTCCTCATCAAAAGAAAAGTTATCAATACCATTGAATCTTAAAATAGAATTAATGAGATCAATTATCTTCTCAAATATTGTCCTTTTATCATAAAGTGTTTGTGCGAGAGTACTATTATATTCAATAGCTAAATCTGTATTTGCATATTCCATACCGCCTAACCCGGTAGGTCTCAAATGGAGTCTATTTTTAATGATCATCATTGCAGATTTATCGTCATTAGTCACTTCGACTATTCCTAATCCATCAAGTTGCCCTAAGCCCATTAGCTCTGTTTGCTCATCAATATAGATACTTCCATTTTTTTCATAAATATTAATTTTTGTATTTAATTTATTTCCATCAATTATGTATCCTTTTGCAGCAACCGCAGTATTATCAGTGAGTGATTGCGCTGCTAAATAAAGAACGCCCCATTGATAAAAAACTTTACTTAATGTGCCAACATACTGAGTTTTAATCTCCTCATTATTACAAAACTTCAATAGCTCTCTTTTAAAAAGATTGGATATATTATCGATCGAGAGTTTATCTTTTACGGCACTTATCTTGTCATTAATAGTCATCCCTTTTGCATCAATTGCCAAATCAGCAATGAAGATATCCAGTAATAATTTGCCATTAAAGTGAATTTTTGCTGCATCTCGCTTGAGATCATGAAGACACTCGGCAAGATCGCCCTTCATGCTCGCTTTTCGTGTTAAAAATTTTCTATTTCGTATTTGCCAAAATGGTGTAGTCATCAAGAATTTTTTTTGATATTTTTCCGTTTGTCATTATAAGTACATTTTATTAATGTTTTATTAAGTGCATTGAAATCTGATCCTGAATCCAGGGCGATTTCATCAAAGTTTAAAAACCAATCACTTTTCTTAAGTATTGAGTAGAAAGAGCAGCTTTCATTCTTTTTAAAGCAATACCATCCTGAGAGGATTTGTCCTCTTCCAGCAATTTGAGAATGATTTTTCGCATGATGCTTAAATTTCTATCTGCATATCCACGATAAATGGGGCATTGGTCCTCGTTCATTCCTACGTCTAATTTGTAGTGCAAGCCATTTTCTATTTGCCAATGCTCACGAATCGCTTGGTACATTTTTCTGTGTTTTTTATAAGGTAAGGACGTGATGTAGTAACGCGTGGCGGTTTCAACATGGCCTGTCGGTAAATGACGTATCGATTCTACGCGAATATAGGCACTTAAATCCTTCCATTGTTGGCTATATCGTGGCAGATACATAGCGGGCAAAAGGGTATACTTTCTTTCTTCAATACGGCTATGGTCGTAGTTCATGGACTCTTTTTGTTGATACACCATCGCCTTGTAGTTGAGCTCATCTGCTTTAGCGAAAAGATTATCAACCTTTTTATACAGACGCTGATGATTTTTCTTTAACGCAAGCACATAGTGGGCTTGTTTAAGACGGATGAGATTCGCAATTCCTTTGTGCGTACCCATCGCATCAATCGTTATTATTTTATCCTTGATAGCCAGTGCTTTTAATAAAATAGGTATTCCTTTTATTTCATTGCTCTTATCAGGCGTAGCGGTACCTTGCTAAGGTGGTCGACAATCTGGGGGAATACGCATTAATTAGATGCGTGGCTTTCTTGTTTCCTCTTTGATGCGATGAGCCTCGGCTTGTTTTGCCATCAATGGCAATCACATCGTCTGTGAATAACTGACTTATCTCTCCAACCCAGTTACTTAAGCAACGTTCAAACTCTAAAGGCTCAATCAGTGAAAATACACGAGCTAACGTTTGGTGGCTGGGAATTCCTTGACTTAAATCAATAAATTGACTTAACCAGCGTCTTCGAGTTTTGGCAAAAAGTGCCATCGCTTTCCAACCATCACAACCGCATATTAA
>NZ_QHJG01000049.1:0-1647 GCF_003184185.1 Legionella qingyii
CTCCGGAATCGGTGATCAAATGACTAACGGAATTAGTGATCAAGTCCTCCGGAATACGCACTATTGATTTGGTAAGCTTATACTCTAGAATTTTTTCCTCCAACCATGTGTATCCAGAGCTTTTTTTTCTTAACCCCATATTGAAATAGGCCGATGGAGAATTATCAATAGCATCCAGTTCTATACGTCCTTCTTTACCTGCGTCAATACTTTTGTGAAATGCATACTCAAATAAGACAGAGCCCACATATTTGTAAGGAGTCGTAGTATTAATCGAATAGTTATACATGCGATGAATATAGAGACAGTTATTCTGAATTGAATAGTTCATATATCCAACCTGTTGATTTTTAACATAAATCAACACCTCGGTACGTGGGCCAAGCAATGTGTTTCCGGAGCGTTTAAGAATTCTGTAATTAACTTGTTTTCCGTCAGAGGTTTCGATTTTAGTAGTTAGTCGCATTTCGATTTCTCATTTTATTATTATAATTGACGGGATAAAAAAACAGATAATATCAGATCAAAACAAAATCACAATGTGGATATATTCTCATTTTGAATACAAAAAATACAATTCTTGGTTGTTGGCTCAATTGGGTGGTAATGGTCGGGTGATTATTAATCAAATAGACTAATGCTTATTCATATAAATTATTTGAATTAAGAACATGAGGAATGATGAGCGTCCGTCAAAAAAGCAAGTCTGGGTGAAACGAAGTGTAGCTTGGGTTCAGTCTATAGATAACAGATCGGGTTTTGGTAAATTTGACCTGACAGATACTTCTTAAAAAAACGTTACCTGTCAGATCAAGTTTGAACTAGTACATTTAAATTTGTGATTATTGGTACTTGCAATAATTTTAGTTGTTCTTAAGTGGCTCTAGAGTTATTGATTCATCAGGCTTTTTAAATTGATCTGTGATAGCGTTGATTCTGGCCTTATAATCTTGCGTCACTTTACCTACGGCACGTTGACCCCACTCAAACTTAATATCCCACTTTTTGAATAACTCTTCAATTGCTTCCCTGACCATGTTATATGCTTTATCCATTAAATCAAGGCCTGCGTCATCAAGCGCATCATAGTGCGATTTATCGAAGCATTGAGAAACTTTAGTAGGTAAATGCGTAAGAAAAGTTGATGCCTTCTGTATTTTTTCTTCAAATTTTTCAGGGGATTGATAAACTTTTTGAAGATCAAGATCGCTTAATATGTTTTGCGCATCATAAAATAGCGTAATCATATTATTATTTACAGCCCGCAACAGCGCTTTGTGCTCTTCAGTTAGATCTTTGCTGTACATAAAAGTCTTGATAATGTCTTTATTTAAATTGCTAAGCACTTCTATTGCTTCAGTCAATTGTTTAGACAGGTTACTGCCTTCTTTAAACATGCTTTTTAAATCTTGGTAAATCTTTCGTCCCTCATCCAAAACAAGTTTATTTTCCTTCAACGCGGTTAAGATTTTTTCATAATCAGTATTGAGGGCAAAACCATGTTCCTTTATTGTTTCCAATTGAGCGCGATTATCTCGATATTTTTTTAAGCTTTCTTTCACATCTTGAATGTTTATAAGATTGTTGATTTTATCCCATTTATCATCTTGCTTTGCTCGATAAAAACTCGGACTATAGGGGGGGGGG
>NZ_QHJG01000049.1:1672-24264 GCF_003184185.1 Legionella qingyii
CCCCCGTCCGAAGATCATGGAATAGATAGTAGGGGGAGGTAAATAGTACTTAATATCTATTAGAAACTTTAACACGAAGTGCAACGAAATTAGACGAATGATCAAATTTCGTGACGAGACGTAGGAGCCCGCGCCAGTTATATTATGACAACTAAAGAAGCAGATTAAAGAACTTGGTTAGTCCAACCCAATGGAGAACTTCTTTGACAAATAGAAGAAGCCTATACTCAACTTGTAATCAAAGAGGATTGCTAGGAACGTTTTGCAGGTTGGTAAATTTTTTTAGGAGTGAAAAAGGATAATCCCTTATTTTTAGGACGCCTTTGGGTTCAGAAACGTTCCTTTGGCTGAGAACGAAATTACCCACTCAAACCCGTAAAAGGGATTAAAAAGGAAAATTAGCTGAATCGAAAAGACGTTGTAGTCAACACCCACGTAGGACGGGCGGTTCTAAAAAACGACTTCTAACGGGGTTACGCTAGACGACATAAAGTATTTTCACTAATTTTGATATCAGTTAGACGAGAACAAAATCAAACAAATGGAGTAAAAGATATAACGAGTTGTTAAATAATCTATGTTTCAGCATATTCCCCGCACTGCGGTGTTTAACGAGATTCGCCTCATTAAGCCGGTAATAAAATCTTAAACCTAACTGCCGAACAAGATAAAGTTAAACAAACACTTAATGCCAATTGGTTACGTGAAACTTCGGACATCATTACTCTAGTGCCGACCTGGAATTGCGTCTATTTAGCCTCTCTAATATTACAACTCGGTCGAGCGACGAACCTTATAGGTGCAGAACGACATCCATTACTATACATACGTCGAGGACTGCGTTTTTACGAAGTTCTAGTGGGAGTAACACATATAGTTAGTTCTAAACATGGACAGCTAGTAGTAACGACTGAACTGACCGTTAGAGGCGGCTTTTAACGTCAAGTCATTCTTTACAACCGTAACGAAGTTATAGTTGCAGACCTATAACAACAAATTTTACTCGAACATAGGCACACGCTGAGCGTATCTACCGAAATTAGCGAGATAGCTCTAGTAGCCATAGTAGTCTCCGTTGTCTTTATTTACGTACGTAAACTAATTTCTTCCGTTCTCCTAAGTGAACGCTTCTTCGCCGAACTCACGGTTTTCGGTAACGCAGAAGTTTTAAGCGTTACAGAAACCGTAACATAAAACCACTTATTCGTAGCTATGGAGGTCAATCACATTATAGCTGTTTAAGCCGTTAGACAAACGTTATCCAATGATCGAGAAGCGCACTGGTATCCCAATCTACTAATTAGAGACACAGTTTCAGTTTTAGAAGGCGCTGATATTGGTTCAGGAGAACTAATTCTTATAAAAATTCAACACACATAACTCATACTAGTTAACAATAGACTTGTAGCGCTATTAACCCTCGTAGAGAATTGACAAAGTACCACAAACTATCCCTTAGACACGACGCTATACACAACGTATTTTTGGATTTCACAACGACTCGATGAAAAACTCAATGAAAACGAAACTCCTCTCTAAGTAAGTTCGCAAGTTCGCAACTCAATTACCGTAGCTCAAGAAGAAGTTGAGCAAATTATCCTCGCACTCAGTTTAGAAGGAGCTTAGCTCCCTAATTTCGCAGGTCCTCGAATTAATGCAGCAAAACATGAAGAACCAAAAATTTAACTCATAACGAACTGAAGTAGGCACGTAGTTAAAGTTCTTCGTAAAGAGAAAATCAACGTTTAAGGAGAGAATAACTTAAAAGAGAAAAAACAACCCCTTAAGAAAGAAGTTAAAGAAACTTTTAAAAGAAATAGAAAAGGAGACGACACAAGTTAAGTTTTTATGATAAATTGTCTACCGACATTAGAGGTTCGAACCCAAGCCACTGGCGGAGCTAAAAAAATACACGTAACTTATCGCCAACCTAATTGACTAAGTAGAGAACAAAGTCTAGCAGTTAGAGTCCTGGTAAAAACAAGAAATTAAGGTTTTAGTCAAAAAAAAGTTCCAGCCGGCGAAGAAAATCCTCACCGAGCATCACAAGTATTTTAAGATGAAAAAAACGAGATTTATTAAGTAGAACAAATAGCCTAAATAATTTTCGATGATTATGGAATAGCTAACGATAATAAAATAGTTAATAGCCTATATGAAATAGGTCGCAAAGAAAGTTACGAAATAAAACAGAAAGATTATTAAATAAACGAAGAGAATCTATTGAAAGAAGGTTACGAAATAAAACAGAAAGTTTTTTAACTAAGCGAAGAGAATCTATTGAAAGAAGGTTACGAAATAAAACAGAAAGTTTTTCAAGAACGACTAAGAAAAGAACGTTACCAGCTAGATAATTAAAAAAATTAGATAAAGCTACAAGGAGAACATCTCGCGCAAGGAAAAGATTAAAGTGGCGGTCCTCAAAAAGGTGAAGGACTCGTTTCAACAAGTAGAGAAGAACCTCAACCTCATTAACCTGTAGATGAAGAACAAAATTGTCAAGACGAAGAAATAAGAGGAGTGGCTTCTAAAGCAACTCAGAAGACCATTTACCTCTTTCTTTTAGATGGTGCTTTAAACGTCTTTTTAACGGATTACGTCACGCTATTTTTAAAAGATCGAAACGTTCCCGTAATAAAACGCTTTTCCCAACTTCTGATTCAAAGAGGGTAAAACATCGAAGATTCTAAGCTTCTTGTAAATTCACCGACCATTAACATCTTTAATTACTCCGTAAATTAAGACTCTCGCTTGACTAGAGTAGCAAATTAAGCGACAACTAATATCTTTAATTACCCCTAAAATTAAGACTCTCGGTTAACGAGAGTAGAAACAAAACCCGAAGAAGTTATAGGTGTTGAAATTAAAAAAAGAAAGATACTATAAAAAAAAGGTCAAGAAGATTAACTATGTAGCGTAAATTTTCTAAGTGTATTAGAACCGAGCAGCCAAGAACAACTTTGAGAAACAACTATTAACGACGCCGAAGAACGGTAAAAACAAAATTACTAGGATTTGAATCAAACGAGAATTAAGCAAAAAGTTAATTTTGGTAGAAAAGGGAACGGTCTCTGACGTAGTGTCGTATACATAGAGCGAATGACATAAGCTTCCTAAAATATAGACGTAGTTAGCGTTAACGAGAACGCTTAAATTCAAGATAAAAAAGATTCCGCAAAAGATTTTATCGAAAAACACACCCATTCGCAAGAAGAAGACCTTCACTTCGTTACCTTAATTACAGATTAAGATTAACGTTTTTTTAAGACGATTCAAGGTAGGTGTTTAGTAAGCGGAGTAGGTGGAGATTTAGACTAAAAACTAGTATGACGGAGGGGGAGCTTAGACTAAAAAATAGTCCGACATATAAACTACCATAACTTAACATTTGAAAAAACTTCTTTCTAAGAACCTGATAGGGTGAATTAACGTAAAGAGGTTTGAGTCCAACAAACTCAAACACTTTAACCCATAAAAAATTCCAAGCATAAAATAACTACTCTTCAGATTGAAGCAGTTGATATAGCTCACCGAGTAAAAACCTAAAACTGTACGAAAAGATTGAGGGGATAGTTGCTCAATAAATATTAGTATAATACATTTGGAATTCATAAATAATTCCCGATAAGCAAAATAATTCGTATATGTGGATAAATAAGGTTCGGTACCGAATCCTACTCGTTAAGTAAAGATAAACGAATTTCGTAGTTAAGTTTCTAAACATACTATTCTTTGGTGAGAGGGTGTGTTTTGACGTAAAAATCGTAACGTTATTGCGAAAGCCTACTTGGTCCAAATTTTTTAGCAGAGAAAACTAAAAATCGTCAACTAGTACCAAAGGACGCAATTTCTGCTCGGTAAGGAATACGCGTTCTGATAGACGTTCTATCTGCAGGTATAATATCTCAAGTGGTTTTTCCCCATAGCGCGGTTGAAGCGTCAGAAATTTAAACAGAACTTTAAGCTTGAGAAATCGTTCGAGACGCGCAAAACGAGCTCAGAGGAAAAAATTATCTAGATTTAAGTCAGCGCATAACCGCCCCTAACGCTGTTCACATTTAAATGGTAGGTCAAACTGTTGATGTCTAAATCGTTTTACCAAAGGGAATTATACACGACGAACACGTGTAACGCTACGCCATATCCGAGACCCTACTGACTAACAGAATATACCTTATAGTACTCAAAAGTATATAAAAGATTACCTACCCAAATTGTACTCCTCGAGGGTGTTTCCTACCTATACAAATTAATATCCTGTAAAACAGGCACTAGCAACGCTACGGTCGCACAAAATAGATGGTAGATAAAATTTAAACACTGTTCTACTAAAGACGAAACGTTTCGCCCAAGCGTTACAAGAATTTGGGTTCCTTGGTGTTCTCACTTTCCACATACGATTTTTGTTCCTTATCAGCTACGCGTTATGGCTAGTTGTTTTAGTTTCAGGAAAACTATTTGAACGATTACTTTACGACAATCGCTAAGAATTATGAGTCTTATTTCTCTTTGTAATATAAGAATTGGGTTTTCTATAAAACAGAAAACGAAATTCAACGGTTGCAAAATTACCTTATTCGGACCTACGGTTAACGAAAAAAAGAGGAGTATTTATATTGCTAGACGCTGTTTTTAGGAGACTAATAGTGCTTATATTCCTTTCTTCCGAATGAGTTAACTTCTTACGTGTTGCTCACACCGTACTTGTTTTGCCTCGCAAAATAAACTTATTCTGATTATCTTTATCTTACCGATGGCCAAATCCAAATGAAGATCGTAGATAAAAGCGCAAGTGCAAACTATACTCGATACCTCGAATAAACAATTGGTGCAATCAAAATAGACATGACCGCGACCACTAATTGCTGGAGGAAAAACTCGTGTATCTCATAAGCAATTTAAGTAGACTACACTCGCGATAAGGAGAGGTTAAAAAACTTCTCCTTTAGCATCCATTCAGCTTGAATTAAATCGGACATTACGCGAACCTAAATACTACTTATGCGGAAAATAACTTAACTCATTGTAATCCGACGAATAATTTTCATATTCGTCGAAATACTTCATACAATTAACCCAAAACTTTTACGCAAACGACGATAAAGTTATAGACTGAGTGAAAGAAGTTATCGTAAGAGTAAAAAAGGACAATTTCTCCGATGAGATACATTTTCGGGAAGTCCATTACATGACTTGTTACTGCTAAATCATGCTTTACGAACTCGTTCTTGGGCTCTTAAAAAAGAATAAAGACTCTAAGATAGGTTAAGTAAGAAATTGCACTTCATCCATACGGACATAACCGCTATTGTGTGACCGACTGCGATAAGACCTAGCAGTCCACGTATTGCGGGTAGCTAATTTAAACTTTCCTCTCAGTTACTCTTTTTATGCCCCATTTAACTGACTTTCACTTGTAGTTGCCAATCAAATTGTTAATAAATCCCCCCCCGTAAAAACGTGCGACTAAATGTGTTTAACTACCTTTAAAAGTTCCGTGAACGTGTGCTAGGGCTAGAACTTACCCTCAAGTAACTGCCCTCGTAACAAGCACGGGTTGTGTCATGGCCACGTACATGATTTCAACGAATTGTTCCACAGGTTAAAAGGGCCCGTTCTAGTCGATAGTGCAGTCGTCAAGGGCTTCTTTTTAGTCAAAAAATATTTAATTGATATGATAGATTTATTTATAATAACACCTCCGTGTATTACGGTTTTCTTTATAGATATCCTTGAAATAGATATCCTTGAAATATATCAATATAAAAACTGCCTTATTTCACCATATTGTCACTAGTCCTACTATCACGTTTTAGCCTCTTCTTTTTCAATTGTGTTCGGGTTAAACTTTTTCAAGATTTAAGTTTTAGACTCGTAAAATCTATAAGTAATTCTTACAACGTCCGATTTCTAGACCTTCTCCACAACATACCCTTAAGTTGGCTAGGAAATTAATTTGGTTGACTGAAAGACCTAAGAAACAATAAAGGATTTCTGCTTTTTTAACCTCTCTATAAACTAAGAAATTTAGTTTTTATATTTATAAAGTGATTTTTAGTTCTTCTAAACCGTTTTTTTGTGAAGTAATAAAACAAATTTCCATGCTTTAATTAACCACTGATGAAACTTTTGTTATTGCTGCTTCTTTTAAGCAACCGCCGTCTTTTACGAATATTTTATGACCAGACCAAACCTAACTTTTTTCCCGCTCCTAGAGGAAAAAGTTACAAACTTTTTGTAAATTTTGATAAAGGTCTAAACCAATTCGGTCATGTACTATCAAATCATAGTGGGTAAGGACAGTTATTATTTAGGTTAGAACTAAACTCACCTACCCATTGTAAATATTTTTTTATAGGACATGTTCCATATGTGATAAAAGTTGTCCGTCGTTTGTAGCTCCTTTACTTACTATTAGCGCGCGGACGGTGCTAACGTCTTCGTGTTTATGATCGACGATTTTATCATATGGGTTTACGGAGGTTTGTAGGACTTTACCGTCGAAATAAAATACGATTATTTGACCTATTATTAAACAAATTAGTTACAAACCTTAATCTTTTTTCTTCTTTCTCATGTCTATTAGAGGGCCTATAAGTGTATTTACCATTATGATATTTAAAAGGACTTATGGTAAACCAATTTAATGGTTATCTACTGGAATCCCGTATAAAAAATCCCGATGAATGTCGGACAACGGTTAGGTAACCACCCGTAAGACTTGCTACACAATAACTACCCTAATGTGACGGTTTGTTACCCAAAATACATTACAATTTTCCTTCATTCGTTAGTTTAGGCGAATATCTGTTGTTTTAATTAATAAGTCTAAAAGTTTAACAACCGGTTCCGATACGGACCTAATCGTCATTATTATTAGACCATAAACTAAGAACCCTTTTAAATTCTCGTAGTCTGTTACTTTAACGTCACGTTGATAATCTCAGGAAATCATTTCTCAATTGAGTTTCTCTACTTTTATAACATTCCCAATGGTAACCATGTCCCCCATTTTGAGGACTATTTAAACCATTATTTCATGACCTTTTTCGACTTTTTTACTTCCTTCCAATAGTTATAAGCCTAAGAAACTTAGTTATAGAACAGATAAATCTGTTATTGTTTAATTTTTGAACCGTTTTTCGGAACGAACTACTAACCCTATCAAACCATCTTTTTGGGAACGGAAACTGATGTGTTCTTAAACGCTTAATAAATCCGGAGCTATTATATATAAGCTTTCTCTGAAAACTAAGTTAGCGTTGGATAAATTAGCTATTCTTTTTAAAGAGCGAAACCTAATTAACCCTTTTCGGACTTTTCGTTGGAAATGGGCTTCTAAAAACCATATAAAATTTGGCGTATCTTTTAGATTTATGGCTCTATCAGTGAGTTGACAATGTGAAGCCTCTTTTTCTAAATAGCCTAAACAGGCTCCGTTATCAATTAAACTGAAGAGACTTAGTCATATTGAGGTTTTTCCTCATACTTGACTATTTATGTGGCTTAATACGAAGGTTTCATTTAGTCCAAAAGTCCAAAAGTTTGTTTAATTTAACGGGTCTTTAAAAACTAAATAAACTCGGTACCAAATGTCTTTGCTCGGTGTGTAAAAAATTACGGCTATATTTAATACCAGTGAATGAGTTATTTGATGTTTCTAAAGTTTATTTACGAGAGAGGTTCTGGCAATAAGTTCTCGAGTAGAGAAACCCATCTTTTCCTTTATGCGAGGACCTAAACGATCTTTTTATAGCAAGACATGATTTATATCTTGTCGTAAATAAAACATAGTCAAACCACTCCTTACTTCCCTAACTGCAACGTCTCCGAATGTAAAAAGAAATAAGCTTTTTAAAACGTTGTCTCCTTTTATATCCCCAGTAGAATCGAGTAGGTCTTTTACGTGAGTGGGAACGAGTCCCAGAAATACCTAATAGGTGATTGTTTTATAATTGCGGTCCTTTATAATCATTAAATTAACGAATAGGAAATAATCCCCTTTCGGAATATATAACATTATCGTAGTTAGTTTTTAAAAAACTAACGGATTAGGGTGTACTTTTATGATGTCTTTTAATAAAGTATCGTAATTGTTAGGACCGTTTTAGCTCTCGAAATTGTGACCTATTACATCGCAGTGAGGTTTTTTTAGGAAATAAACGTCTACTCTAACAAGCGTATGGACTTCTGAGTTCTTTAAATGGCTTTTGTCAAACCGTTAATTACGTATTCGTAGACCCTCTAGCTCTTATAGAGTTATTAGAATAAAATAATTGATTTCTACACTTACTTATATGTTTAGTTAAGTTATTACGTGATCTCCCACTGATACTACATATACTTAAACTCGGTCATACATTTCGTTACCTACAAGACTTATGAAATTCATTTATAAATAGTCCGCTCAACGTTCTAAACAGACTTCTCAATTAACAGTTAAGTCTGAACGGTCGTCTTTACTTAGAAGGACTTTTTATATTTTTTTAGTACCTGTCGAAATGTTTTAAATATTTTTGGGTATTACTACATTATTACTCGAATCCCGTTCTTTCGGAACCAAGCTGCTACAGTGGCATTTCCTTCGCGATGTCGTTGGAGTAGAAGACCAAGTAAAATAGAAGACATTATCATAACGGTCCTAAATAAGTCTCCTCTTCCCGCTACTCACGCATTCGCGAGTTATTTGGGATGGGATATTTAACTCCCTAAAGCCGTGCTTTATTGAAGGCACGGCCGAATTCTAAAGATTACCATGAGTCCTCACAAAAAACGAAGAACAAAACGAACGACCACCAATTATTATACTGATTAATTACTTAATGGTAAGTATTAAAGAAAACATTAAAGGAGGAAACAGTAACGGACGGTACATTATGATAAAGGTAATACTCATTATCGGAACCTCGTTGTTTGGAACGGAAGAGAATCAAGATATGATTTTTTAGATAGGGACTGTATTCGTGTCGGACATGAACGTGGTTATGGTTCCACTGTCGGTATATGAGCTAGAAAATATATTGGTCCAAACGTAAGGTACATGACCGGAAATAAACATTATGGTACAAGAAGATTGAGGAGAAAATATTTCAGAAATTAATTGAGATTAAATAGTTCACCCTCAAAATAGCTTTTATTTGAGTTTCTTCAGCTTGAATGAACACAACCAACATGTCCTCTCGTTCGTAAAACCTCGTTCGATTTAAATAAGTTCTGGGGATCGTAGTGAACCGTTCATAGTATTTCTGGATTTGGTTCATTAAGTCTACATCATAATTAGTTCTCCAGTTTTCCATCAAGTTATAAACACCGTTTAGGAACATTATAGGTGCAGGTCCGAGGTCGTGGTCGTAAGTAGTTACGTAATCGAACTCATCGTAATTCTAATATTAGAGAGTATACTGTGTTATCTAATTCCTAAAAACCTCGACGCGAAAAAACTCGTGTAGGTTACTCCAGTAGTTCTAACTTATCCCGCGGACGAACGTCATTTTCATTATGCTACAGAAACAAGAAACTAACATGTCGTACAAGGTTTCGTCAAAATGGTGTAAGTCGACTTCCTTTTAATAGACAAACCACCTCTGAACGAGGCAAGACTTACTCTTCGAATTGATAGAGTTGAAAAGGAAGTTTCTGACGAAGTTCTTCATGTCATCTTGGTGGTGCTAGAGAAGGTAATTGCAACTCACCCAAACATAATTAGTTAAGATTATAACGTAGTCATAGCGGTAAGACCTACAGGACCGTTTAGAACACGGTGAGTTAAACAGGTTCTAGTCTTATAGGTAGCTGTTGGACTTGTCCAAGTCGACGACGCCCCATCTCCGATTGACGACACCGTAAGTCGGCGAAAAAATTAAGGAGTGCGTATTTGCGGCCTAGAAAGCTACTCGGGCTACGTTAGACGAAAAGTAGAACGTTAAGCCGCTAAAGTTTTTGAAAACGATCGTATTATTTTAATAGGAATCATTTTTTAATATTTATATGCGTTAGATAAATACGTCAGAAAATAATTTGATAAAAAGGACCTACTGACTTATAAAGCCTTATCGACGTTCTAACTTAAAATTTGGTTTTCTTGTTTTAAGCAGGTTAACTAACATACTTATATAGTATAATTTATAAAACTATAGATTCAAAGCGGATTATCAGCACTTGACGGTTTCTATCATCTGTTTTGGGCCCTACTATAACTTCGCCGATATCGTCGCTAACTCCGGTCACTAAACAGACAGCCGTAATTCCTTAAGTGTTACGTGTTCCGGTACGCGATATACGACTTTGTGACCGTACTTGACTGGGTTAAGAATGCCCAACGTCCACGAGGGGAACTATTGTTATAGGAACTCGCACGGGACTTAGGGCTAGGCCCCGGCCGTGTGGACCAATAAAATGTTTTGTCTTATGCGACGGTACTATCCCCCGTAGTCTGGTCATACTTCATGTGGACACGAGACCGCGTGTAGTTGGCCGAGTTGCCGGTCATTATAAGCCACCACTCTCCATTGAACGTTGTACCCCAACAGGACGTTTAACACAGTCTTAAAGTCTGTCCGTGAGGTGACCGTCTAACGGGTGGGAATTGTTTCGGGGTGGGCCCGCGACCATCTTCGCCGTGTTTCCATTTCACCAATAGCGTAAGTTGTAAGCGCCGTTAAACACGCGACCAATAGAAGGCACAAACCCGATAGTACAACTGTCCTATAGCGGGGTACTCGAAAAAGTGAAGTCGGCTATTCGCCAATATTAATAACTTAAGAACAAAATAATAGCAAAAATTACCCTACTCAGAATACATCAAATCTCCGTCACAAGAAATTATTAGAAGTACTCGGTATCATCCCCAAACATTAACAATTTTGCAAACACTATCTTGTACAATTGGCATTTCGAGAAAAAAACTTTACCGTCGCCAAAATAGAGTTTTAGGACGAAAAGTAAATCTTGTTAGCGATTTACGGCGCCATGCTAACGATCTATTAGACACAGCGCTTAATGGAGTTCACGCGATTAATTTAACCTATGCCAATGAAATTATAAGGAAAATTCTGGTCCTAGGCGGGTAACAAGGACATTACGAAAAAGTTATTTAACATAAAGGTGTACTAGACGAAAGTATTCATCCAAAACTCAGTTGACAAATAACCGTTCACCTACACGGAATGCGTAGCGTGTTCGGTAAAGGAGAAGTTCATTTTTGAGAAACAACTATTGTCAAGGTATTCCTTCTTTTAGCCGTGATTAACGATTTAGTTGACACCAACGATTGTTAAGTAGTTCTAAATTCAAGAGGCTATGGGTTTATCAAAAATTTTATTTTAATCCTCGTACAACACGATCTATTCGTCTATTAAATCTATTTTAATCTTCGAGAGGTACTGAAGGATGTTGATCTAATTTAGACTGACAAAGCCACGTTCCCAGTTTAAGTAGAAAAAGTTTTTAAAGTAATCGCAATCGATTTTTTCAAAATTAAAATCCCGAGTGCCGATTCCGGGATCCACATCCAAATTCCGGTACTCGAAGTGCTTATTTATTACCTAGCAGCTTTTATATGGAATTAACGAAGTTTTAAAATGAGTACCGACGGACTGATTCCACACTAAATAGTCGTCGAAAACTTTGTCTTGTGAGACAATTATTGCATAGTTTTATATGGTTATTTAAATTTAAATGAAATAAATACAGGTACATAATAGTTAGGTAAGCTATGCTACGTCCAACATTGATTTCATATCAATTAAAATTGGCATAGAACTTATTGAGCTAATCGAAATCGCGTACTTGGGTTACTTAGTAAACATTATTTAGACATTTTTTCAACTTGAAGTTTATTTAACACTAATTAAAAGTCTGATTTTAGTGAGTTTTATCGACCTCATAATAAGTACTCACGTTTAGTTCTTCTCCAATTTTTTCTTCAACTTGCTAATGACTCAAATTTCTTTTTTGTCCTTCTCGAGCCACAAGATTTAGTTTTTCTGTACGTTCTCTTTTACTTTGAACTCTTGTTCGTATTTCTTAAAAACGTTTACTCGTCGGTCGTTTACCTTGTGCTCAATTGCTTTTTTCCAAGGTACTTTTTTCAACCACAACTCCCCCTGCTAAATTTCGATTAATAACTTCTGATATTTTCTTTTATACCCCTCGTTTCGACCATATTTCTTGGACTTCTTTTTCTACCCTTTCAGTGAAATTGAAAAGGCAGAGTCCTTCTTCATCCATAAAAGAAACTTCGAGTCCGATCTCTTTTAGCGAGAAAATAATAACAACTACTATTTTGTTTATTTCACTAACGGATGAGGTTACCACTACCATTGAATATGTTACCGTTACCTTCACAAATACTCCCACCTCTTAAAGTTAGTAGCTTAGTTTCATAATCGCTGAAATGTTACGGACTCTCTGTCCTTAGTTCCTACACAAAGATTTTGTGGTTTTAATCTTTCGGTTCATCGTACCGTTCGCAACATAATAACTAGTCCGATAGGAAGCTCCATTATTTTACATAAAACGACTGACGTATCCCTTACGACCGCCGTATAAAAAAATAGAGCCTTCCCCGTATCCCAAATTATCCTTACTCATGTAGTTAGAATGGTGATAGTTCATTGTTTAAGTAACAAGTTACACTCGAGAACCATCTATGTACAATAGGGTTACGCAAACGTCTACAATAAGTACTCTAGATATTTTTTAGGTTTCATTATTCCTGTAACCCATTAACGTTAGATTTTGACCAGCACTCCAGTCAGTCAAAAAGGTGCTTCTACTAGGTTATTAACACGAAATACTTTTTTATAGCTGGACAGCTCTTTTTTTTCTATCTTACTATCACTAAAAAATTCAGCCAACGGGCCAATCAAAATCCCGGTTCTTACTTGTATCAGTACGTTAATTGAGTTCTTTCTTTTGTCGAGACCTAATAAAATGACTAGCAGAATTAGTCAAAATAACCAAGTAGATAACGAATAGGGTAAGACGGCGGAGATAAAAATGTGAGAAGGCTGGTCAACTAATAGAGAGGACTTACCTCACTTTTGTCGTCCGCATAAAACGAGCCTGATTGGGAACGTTAAAAGGGAGATCCTGTTAAGTAACCAAGGGGGTATAACCCCGCTTCAAGACTAAACATGCCGGCATTTTTTTATGACTATTAATCGAACGAGCCTTCGTGCGACCCAATAGAGAATTGCCAGTATAGTAAAACCTGTTTGACGAAAACCGAGAATAATAAGTCGGCGAAAAATTGTCCTAAATACCTTCCCTGAAAACGACACCGTTCTCGTAAGCGTAGTCTTGATTGATGGTAATTGTTTAAACACTCAAAACCGTCCTAATTGTCATACCGCCCATAACCGATATAATAACCCGGTTAGTAACCACCCAATAATAGTTTAAGTGTCCGACAGGGGACCAAAAGCACCAGTAAGGGAAAATGACAACGTCGTCATCGGAGTTAATGTTGTGACCCCGAACGGACCACCTTTAACGGCCTCGTATTTTAAGACGCGGTTGGACTTTTTCTTTCGTATAACTCATTTGAGTTGTAATAGGCCGTTAAGTTTAGTAATAAAGTTTTAGTGGGTGTGAATTAGGTAAACGACTAATAGTCGTGTGATAAATGGAAACGCCACCTATATAAAATGCTTAAACCGGGTCAAATAGAGCGACCCTTTACCAGATACAGAGGTCCTTACTAGCGTCCAATATTACGACATAATAGTCGGCGTGAACGAAATCCTCGGAGAACCGAAGGCGTCGTAGAAAGTTTTGCGTACGGCTAGGTATTTTAATAATAAGACCGGTACCAGCGATGATGAAACTAAAAACGGCGGTACCAACGAAAAGTTATAGGGAGTTAGTACTAAAACGAGAAACCTGAATAACCCAAATCGTAATGTTCGCAGTGTTGTTGGTACTGTTATGTATAGAGGTTATCCAGAGTATGACGGTAAGTTCCCCTTCAGTACCCCCGTGTTAATTCAAATGCCTGTAACCCACTACGGTAATAAACGAAATAACCGCCAAACGACTAACAACATAGTTAATAAAACGGGTAATAAAATACGACATAGTGGCGTAACTAACGCTCGTAAAACACAAACCAGATAAATTTTGGATGTCAAGTATGTATTAATCTCTAATTCCCAAGTACGAACGTAGATAAACTAATTTAGCTACTTAAGCTGTGCTAAAGCAGGATCGCAAAAACGTGCTATGTAACGTAGCAGTCGCTCCAAATTATCAAACCAACCCAATAGTAGGAACCCTTATGTTGGGCGATGGGGGTGCGATTAGCATTGTTTTGCCCTTTGTAGACTTAGCCCTACACCATCAAGGTTTAATGATTGTCGAACAGCGTCACTGAGACGTTTAAATTAACGTGGAAGGTAGACTCATAGACCGTTTTATGTCCATTTGAGAAGTGGAGGTATAGCACGTTCGTTCAGCCACGACGCCCAATGAGACAAAAAATTACGAACTCGTTGTTCAAAATCTCGTAGTAGTGGTCGGTCTACTGGTTCTGACAGCAATATTGCGAATTTCTTTAGCTATAGGTAGTATTATTAACGATAACCAAACCTTATTGCGTTACGTGCAAAGGTAAGGACAAATTCCTTCAGTAGCTTAGCTGCTGCTAAGCGATGAGGACAATTAGGTAGCTCTATTCTGTAAAGGACTTCGTTTTTAACGTCGAAGAAAAAAAGTGATTATAGGAGAGGATGTGGATGTTTTACAACCTAAAGAGGTTCCCATAATTTATGTCCACGTTATGAGGTACTAACGGTCTTGCGTGAAGGTAAAAAAGCCACCATCTCTTCAAGCGGTCAGGTTCTTTACGGTCTAACATAAAAAAAGGTATTTAGTCAATTATGCGAAGAACCCCAGTACAATAATACTTTTTATAGACAAAAAACTGGTATATTGAGAAGAAATCTTATCGGACAGTTAAACTACTAAACGCCTAACCGTATTTATTATCAAGAAACAAATAGTTGCTAGTCATGTCTATGACCCGAAACAAGCTATCGGCGAACGTAAAGTGCATTTGCTAAAGCGAGCACTTACCTAACTCACTATAGTACTTTACGCTAGTGTTAAGGAAACAATAAAAAATTGTATTAACCCCAACATTAATCTCTCTGTCCCTTCGTTCATGGTAGAAATGCGGTTTTTATTAGTAGTAGTGAACGTATTCCAAAAAGACAAACATAATGAAGGTTTAAAAATGTTATGAGGTACCCTATCCCTAGTACTCATATTATCGTTACTACTTTATCAAGTACCCGCAAAACTGGTTCGTAAAGCCGAAGTAGTATTGGATCGTACGACGTGCGACGCCGTAATTGTATAAGTTCGGATAAGAGAAATAACTACTGATTATTAGGAAGTGGTTCACGTCTACATTATAGTGCATTTATGACAAGCGAAACGAGGTGGACATAAAAACGAACAACATTTAGTGCCCGATAGAAACGTAAATAAACCTCACGAAGAAGATCGAGAACCCACGCAAAAGAATGAAATAGAAGTTCTTATTGACACAAAACTTTATGAGGTTTTAGACAAGCGCCTCGTAAGTATAGAACAAGACGAGATAGTTAGTTACGGAATTGATAAAATAACTCCGCAAGCTAAAGACGAACGTTAAGAAAGAATCACAATTCTCATAAGAAAAGTCCGTAGCACCAAAAGGAAATTAAGTGGATACCGATCCGGACATTAGCAAACTAAATATACTTACGGAAACTTAACAAGAGGTATTCACGATTTCGGTTGCTGCACTAATAAGACTTTATAGAAAAGATGTAGAAAAAAGTTGGGGACTGCGACATAGAGGTCTAACGCTTCCTACGTTAGCGTTCGGTCCTGGTTAACGCCAAACGGTTATCTACTAACTTAAAGGACTTTTCAAACGAGTTATAAAAAATAATCTAGTTAAGGTACTCGGCGGTATTTTTGGTCTGGTAATAGCTAACGTGTCATTTTGAAATTCGAAGGTAGACCTAATCGAAAAACTTATCTCGCGTGTATTAGTTGAGGCAACTACGCATAGTGGTCACCGCATCGCCTTTTAAAGTACCCTAGTTCAAGTAGTTGAACGCGAAAATGATATGCCCGTATAAGAAGATGACGGCCTATAGGCAAATAAAGTAACTGTTATGCGACGAGTCCTACACGAACCCAGTGCTGGTTGGAAAGTAAGGGTGTATGTTTTACGACACGAAATTTACCAAATTTTCCTATCTAACATAATTGGTTCTATTCCCGATGCCTTAGTCATACTTTTCGCGGAAGTCGTTTCTAGGTGCAAAAGAATTTTGCCTCCAGTAGCGGGCGTCTTGGTGGTTTTTCACATTACGGAGGATTCTGTAGGACATTTTATACTCAATAAACAAGGAGCGCGAGTCTATTAGGTAGGTGATTGTTTTTTCGCTTCGACAAAAATCTTAATCATCTTCCCCGAGCACGAAGTTCAACAACTTCATCTAATAATTGTTTGTGGTCAGGACTTAGTATTAATTATAAAAAATTTAGTAAATACATAGGTTGTCGCCAACATTTCGGTAGGTTCCGCTTCGATTGGGGACTTTCCCATACTAGCCATATTGGTAACCCGGGTTAAAGTGGACGACACCACGTAGGGTAATGAAAGTGTAAGCCTTTTTCCCTTAAATAAAGTAACCGATATCGTAGTTCCAGTATTACTGAACTTGTTTTTTTTTCTTGTTCGAGGTATAATCCAACTGTATGACGGCGTACTTTGAGAGACTGACGTCATACACCGAGAACGCTTCAACTGACAGGTTATGCTTACCTAACGACTCACGAGTAGATTGTATGGGGTATAAAATCTCTACGTTCGAACATTTTGCCTGAGATTTCGATAAGAATTAACAATTTTATAATCGCAATTGAGTTAATTATATTGATATCGTATCCAAAAAAATGTTACTTCAAATTACACGATATTGAGTCGATCTTGGACAACGAAGACTATTTCAAGCCACTGCCGTCGCTTCTCTTCGAGAAGCGAACGGAGATTAATGTACACGTTACTTAAAGAGCAAGCCCTACCGAAAGAAGCTATCGGCCCCCGAAATTATTTTTTGGTATTACTTCGTTCGACCTATATCCGGTAACATAAACGACTACGAGGTCATGCAATGGTAATGTACTTGAATTTTATTCAACGGGTAATACTAATTTTTATCTTTTTAAAAACAGTAGGCTATTTAACACATAGGATAGGTATCTATTCCTTCGGTAAGACCCCAACCACTATTCACGACTTATGTATCTTAGGTATGCTAAAAGACCACTAAGTAATACGTAACTAAGTTTTATAAAAACGCGCGTTTCACTATTACCCCGCCGTGATGGACGTTCACAAAAATGATTAGGAACGAGAGGTCTCCCATTTCAAGGAAAAAAGTAGTCTTTTAGTGGTAATAATAGACGGTTTATCTTTGATAAAACAAGGAACATTTATAGGTCTCAAGGATCAAATATACGAGGTAGAAACGTCGGTCATCCCGGATTCCGTAGTCAGTGTTCTTATTAAAACAAAAATTAACATAAAACATATTCTCTTTATTTACTTCGCCTATTTACATGAGGTAGGCGTTACTCGAGCTGCGGTCGCCCCGTTGCTAGTCCTAAAAGTTCATAGGTAACCTGTTACACCGAAACACGCAGTAAATTTCATTCAAGGGAACAAAGAGCCGATGTACTAAGGACCGTTGGTAAGGGCTCTACACATTTGGGTGTTCGTGGTCGACATTGTCGTGCGGGTTACTGGAGAAATAGTTGACCTAACGTTACAGGATACTTATGAAAATGTTTTTATGGAAGAACAAGTTCCAATAAACAAACAAATTATTTAAGAAGACGCGGACCATTTAGTCCCCGTTACCAATAAAAGGTAACAAAATGTAACCCACGATGCGATTACTATAGAGATTTAACAAGATATCTTTATGCCAGAACATCACAGAGAAGTCGTACCCGGGGGAATGTTAAAAAACGCTACTTCCCAGGGAGATCTACGTGGGGTTCTTAAACCCACACCGGACGCCATCCTAAAACGAGAACAAAAACTTATTTTAGTAATTAAAAACGGTTACTAAAAAAATTCCGCCCATAACCGTATCTATGATTTCATCGATTACGCATTCTTTCAGGTCAAAAAGGGTCACGAAATTGTTACGTGAGGTTAACAAGCAGTGGGTAAAGTAGCGGATTCAGTCGCTTTAGTTATGGTGGAACTGGCACTTGTACCCGTAGATTGTAAGGGCCGTAATTCTTTATCCTAGGAAATCTTAGTTATTAAAAAAGAAGAACTTCTCCCCTATTTAGTAGTAGTTGTAACTTATCATGAAAATGTGGTAGTAGCCATTAAACGTGTACAAAATTGAGGAAATAGGGACGTGGCAATATTTGTATTTATAAAAATTAATCGTAAATTTATGGGAGTATCCCTAATTGAGGCCAATTCCTAGATTATAAAAAATCTTGAATTGGGGGAGTCCTTTACGGGATCTCAAGGAAACGATTTAACCGATCTTAGCATTCAGCTATTTAGTTCACAAATGATAAGTAACCGTAGGACGCGTTAACATTAACATTGTTTTATATTCTTACTCTACTTACTTACCAAAACATACTAGTAAGAATTAGTTGGTAAGGAAAAATAGGATTGAAAAACAAATATAGCCTATATTGCGGAGCTTGAGAGCCTCTTTTATAAATACAAATCAGCGTAAAAACAATCCCTTTGTGGACTTCCATACCGTTCATCCCGACGAGCTCTTTAAGTTTTCTTTTAGTACCTTGTATTACTCTTTTTTTATGGATGTCAAAATCCTGAGCGTTGTCCCTCGTGAGGCCTTGGAAATATATTCCTTAATCAAGCAGACGTATTTCTTCTTTTAAACCTAAAAAGTAATCACTAATGTAAATTAAATCTACTCATAACCCCGAACCTTGGTTTGGTACTCGTTAGAATATTAATGATATACGTAGCAGTAAAAAAATTAGTACATTTATAATTTTTTCTTTTATAAGTATACGAACTACCTTGACACAGTGAACTCAATTAACTCCTCGTACGCTTTTTTATACTTCTTGTCTAATTTCTCCGACCACCGTATCTGTAAGTTGATAATCCAAACCCACACTTGCCCGTATAACCAAAATTACTTGGGCCGAGGAGTAACCTAAGATTTTGTGCTGATTAGTTCAATCTACTTTTCTGAGCACTGAGGTTAGTTGCTAAAAAGTTCAGTTTTCTACTTCAGGGCTGAGTACGTTATTGTTACCCTTAACCTTGTTAAGATGTTTTGTCATTTCGTACAATAAATAATCGCTGTCCAAGTCGTTTTCGTTTATAATAGAGACGACAAATACGCCGAAGAAGTGGCTTACTTCTATATGGACGTTGGCGAAATATACGAGTATTTATGCAATGCTATTATGAGCTATGTCTACGCCGTAGATTCAACGGCAGTAGCCAATTGGGTTATTTTAGTAATAAGAAGAGACTTGCATATATACGAGGATGTTGAGGTCACCTCGGGGTTAAGAATGGACAAAGACTCGTGAGTTTAAGTTAATTAGAATGAGTTATTTTATAACTATTTGTAACCGTGAACCGTAAGACGGCGGAATTTTAAAATTAAAAATTTCGCCGTTCTATAATAATGACAACCATTCTGAGACTCAAGGAATTAGATTTTCCCCCAAAAGTTGATGTCACCCTTGGCCACAACCACTTACTTTCTTTATATATTAGTCATTATACTCTTTTTATTAACATCTTTATATTTTATGTTAAAAACGTAATTTATAACTACGTCCTCGCCAAGGAAATATAGGGTACATAGGACTTTGTTAGCGATATTGATTTTTTTATTTTCGTCAAGAATTGTAAAATAAAAAGGAAAAAGTCTTATTTTCTCATATAGAAAGTAACGCACGTAAATTTAAAATTTTAAGTAGTATGAGAAAATTCAAGATAAACAAAATTAATATCTATAGAAACCGCTCCTAGTGTAGATATACTGAGTTTGTAAGTAAAGAATATGGACTAATGGGATACTTAATAAGGATTTTTATTCTCTAAGATTTTCTTGAACGCCCATTCAGGGTCAGAGTAAGATCCTATTTGGGGCTCATTTTCGACTGCTGCAACTATATATAATATTAATTTCATCATGTATACCTTAAATACATGAGCAAAGTATACATTTCCTATCCCTCTAAGTTGTACTGCTGAGTTCAACTATAAAACATGCATCTTCTACTACTGCAACTATAACTCTGATACGTTGCACTCAAATGGTTTTACTTATTCCGTCAACTATAACGACATCGTTTCTTACCCTTTGTCCGTGACCTATACAATATACCTGCAGTACCATTTTTATCTTAGTTCGGATTACACTATAACGAACTAGAATTGTACGGAGTTTACTTGCCGTAACTAAAAAACTTTTTCAATTCCTTTCCAAAACTAAAACCTCTATAATTCCAAAAGCACGAATGATCGTGTATGTGAAGACTTCTTTTCGAGTAGTGGTCCCTAAATGTACATAGACCGACATAATAGTTTGGGGACGTTATATGCCTACGCGATTTATAAAACACCACACGAAGACGTTCACTTCTTTACAGTTTTAATAAAAAATACGTCATTTACTGTCAGATAAATTCGTACTCAAGTTCATGGATTAGGAGTAATAGGAAAGGGATACTTCTAATATATTGTATGTACAATAACTACCGAAATACGACTGATTTTTAAGATAAAAACTCTTAATTATTTCAAAAAATAAAATTGTTTTGTTATTACCTCTTTAACAAGTAACTCAAATTAAGCCTTTTGAGGAAGGAGTACTAAAAAGTTTAATCAAACAAGTTAATCTCGCCACAAACGTAGACTTAATTCCCGTGAATACCAAAGAAATCACAGATAAGGTATAGCCAGACTTAGATTAGAAGGTAAAGGTACATCATCCGTTAATGCTTAAAATCTTTATAATTCATTGCGCAAGGTCATCAGTGATAGTTATCATATAGGTTCGCGAAATTCTCGGTAAAGTTTAGCACTATACGAACGCAAAAAGAATTAATTAACTAACGATGTGAGTACCATGTTCCGGAGAAGCTCAACTCTTATTTAAACGTCTTTCCAGCTAAGTTAGTTCTAAAAATTTGAAACAAACATTTTGAGATCTCATAGACAAAGCCAAGCACAATCAACGACTAATAAAAAGAAGTTAAGATCTACGCTATACAGAAAAACTTAACTACTGAAATAGTTAAGCATCCAGACATCAACTATAAGTTTTAATTAATAAAAATTTTTAAATTTAACTAAGTAATTAGTAAAAGGTTCTAATATTTTCACATAGAAAGATTTATCCTTTGTGTCGATGTCTAACATTGTTTTATTATAACTTATTAAGTCAATTTATTCCTGTATTTACTAAAATTACTCAAGAACCCCCAAGAATTTTCTTGATAAATTATTAACCTTAGTTCTGGCTTAAAGTTCATTTCGGCGTCGTGAACGTATAATATACGATAAAAGTGAACGAGGTTAAAATAATTAAACATAAAGATAAGACCCTTATCATAAACCACTTCTTCGAAGAGCGCCAGTTTAAAACAGAGTTTGTTCACTGAATTATCCGTCTCTTGGATGCAATGTTTAAGTTCTTTATTAAGTTTTACGGTCATTCGGTTCGTTAAGGGAACATTGTTTTTATTGTTCGAAATAATAAGAAAACAAATCACGGAGTCCTCACAAATGACTTTAAGTTCACCCTAACTTACTCTATACCCCTCAGTTTTAATTAGGCTTGTCCCCTACCAAATGCTGTAATTTTTCGGCAAAGAAAAGAATACATTAACAAGATCCTCAACGAAAAAATAATAATTATAGTAATTAAAATTCACGAAAAAATCGTGAATATCCATTAATAAATTTAATAAAACATCCATGTTCATAAAATTACCTAAACTATTAGTCAGTGAATGAGAGAAAAAAGGACTAGTGTAATAATAAACGATACTGTAAATTTCAAGATGGACTACACTATAATTTTACCGCGCTACACACCAACCCCCGTAATTAGTGAAGCCACAATAAATCAACGCCATTTTAAAAGTAACTTAATATAGACTAAGTTAAAGTATTTAAAAGACATAAACCTCGACGCCCGAGATATTAATAATAGAACTATACCTACAAAATAAGTAGGGTTTAAAAGAAGTAACCCCATCTTTAGTGTTTTTATGAAAAATATTTACTTCCGTTTGTCTAACAATAATGCGCTTTAAGGGAATTTCTTTTGGTTCATTTAATTAGGGAGAGTATTTTACTCTTACTCAGACGGGCTCTATTGCGTACTTGATCCTAGATAACTCAAGAATTAGATATGAAAAACATAGTTTATAACAATTTCTCGCTAATACCTTTCATTCAAACTCGTGGGAGTTCTAAATTAATCTTTTTAGGCCGAGATGGGGTTTTTTCCCCCGTAAAATTAGTTCAATCAGATCTGATTGGGTAACTAAAC
>NZ_QHJG01000005.1 GCF_003184185.1 Legionella qingyii
ATGGACGAAGGTTTACGATTCGCAATTCGGGAAGGTGGCCGTACTGTTGGCGCCGGTGTTGTCGCTAAAATTATCGAGTAATTACAATGAGCAGCAATCAAAACATTAAAATAAGATTAAAATCCTTTGATCATCGGTTGATTGACTTATCAACTCGAGAAATAGTAGAGACAGCAAAACGTACTGGCGCACAAGTTCGTGGGCCAATACCATTGCCAGTCCGTAAAGAAAAATTTACTGTATTGACTTCACCGCATGTTAATAAAGATGCTCGAGATCAATATGAATTACGTACTCACAAACGTCTGGTCGTTATCGTTCATCCAACTGAAAAAACAGTTGATGCATTGATGAAATTAGATCTGGCTGCTGGGGTTGATGTTCAGATAAGCCTTGATGACTAAATATTAGGGTGAAGGATATTAAAGAGGTGTTAGAATGATGATCGGTTTATTAGGCCGTAAAATCGGTATGACGCGGGTTTTCATGGCAGATGGAGTTTCAGTTCCAGTTTCTGTTGTTGAAGTTCACCCTAATAGAGTCTCACAAGTTAAAACCAAAGAAACTGATGGTTACTCTGCTGTACAAATAACTGGTGGTACTAAAAAAGCAAGCAAGGTTAACAAACCTTTAGCAGGTCACTTTGCAAAAGCTGAAATTGAAGCAGGTGACATGTTAGTTGAATTTTTAATTGATTCTGAAGATGCATTCAAATCTGGTCAGGTAATATCAGTAGCAGATGTGTTTACTGCCGGACAGTTTGTTGATGTTGCAGGAATCACTAAAGGTAAAGGTTTTGCTGGTACGGTAAAAAGATATAATTTTAGAACACAAGATGCTACTCATGGTAACTCCAGATCGCATCGTGTACCTGGTTCTATTGGTCAAAACCAGACTCCAGGTCGCGTGTTCAAAGGTAAGAAAATGGCTGGTCACATGGGTAATGTTCGTTGTACAGTTCAAAGCCTTGAACTGGTGCGCGTAGATGCTGAAAGAAATTTACTTCTTATCAAAGGTGCTATACCTGGTGCTCCTGGCTCACAAGTTGAAATTAAGCCTGCAGTTAAAAAGCAAGTACGAGGTGAGTGATGGAAATTACTACTATAGATACAAATTCAAAATTAACACTGAACCAAGAAGTATTTGCGTATGGTTATAATGAAGGCTTAATTCATCAAGCTGTAGTAGCCTATATGAATAACGCACGTAGTGGTAATAGTGCTCAAAAAACACGATCTGAAGTTAGAGGTGGCGGCAAAAAGCCATGGAATCAAAAAGGTACCGGTCGTGCTCGGGCTGGTACAATTAGAAGTCCAATCTGGAGAAGTGGTGGGGTAACTTTTGCTTCTAAGAAAAGAGATTATTCACAAAAAATTAATAAAAAAATGTACAAACGTGCATTACGTAGTATAATCTCCGAACTTTGTCGCACTGGTAACCTTGTAGTTGTAAGTGATTTCCAATGTGAAAGCAAAAAAACTAAAGATTTTGTTAATAAAATGAACCAAATGAGTGTAAAAAACGCTCTTATCATCATGACTGAAGTCGGTGAGAATGAATATTTTGGTTCAAGAAACTTAATTGATTATGACATCTGTGACGTTACAACTATAGATCCTGTATCTTTACTCAGATTTGAGAAAGTTATTGTTACAGAAGCTGCAATTAAAAAAATTGAGGAACAGTTACAATGAACGCTGAAAGATTGTTGATGGTTCTACGTGAACCACATACTTCTGAAAAAGCTACTGTCATAGCTGATAAGCTGAAACAGTTCACTTTCAAAGTATTGAAAACTGCAACTAAAAATGAAATTAAAATGGCGGTAGAGCATATATTTAACGTTAAAGTTAAAAATGTATCTGTTATCAATGTGAAGGGAAAAACAAAGCGTTTTAAACAAACAAGCGGAAAGCGTAGTGATTGGAAAAAAGCATTTGTAACTCTTCATGCTGATCAAGATATTGACTTTACAGCTACCGAATAAGGCAGATTAAGATGGCACTATTAAAATCTAAACCTACATCGCCAGGAAAACGTGGCGAATTACGCGTGGTTCATCACCATATTCATAAAGGAAAACCACATGCTCCTTTAGTTGAAAAGCTAAAGAAAACTGGTGGACGTAATAACCAAGGTAGAATCACTGTAAGACATATCGGTGGTGGTCAACGTAATCAATATCGTATCGTTGATTTTAAACGCAATAAGGATGGTATTGAAGCCCGTGTTGAGCGTATTGAGTATGATCCCAATCGTACTGCTTTAATAGCATTAATTGTTTATAAAGATGGCGAAAGAAGATATATTATTGCTCCAGCCAATTTAAAAGCTGGTGATACTGTTATCAGTGGTGCAGATTCACCAATCAGTACAGGTAATTGTCTTCCATTAAAAAATATTCCTGTCGGTACTACAATTCACTGTGTTGAAATGAAACCAGGAAAAGGTGCTCAGGTCTTAAGAAGTGCTGGAGCAAGCGGGCAGATCGTTGCTAAAGAAGGTATTTATGCAACATTAAGACTTCGCTCAGGTGAAATGCGTAAAATACATGTTCTTTGCAGGGCAGTAATTGGTGAAGTAAGTAATAGTGAGCATAGTTTACGCGCATTAGGTAAAGCCGGAGCAAAACGCTGGAGAGGTATTCGCCCAACAGTTCGTGGGGTAGCTATGAACCCAGTTGACCATCCACATGGTGGTGGTGAAGGCCGGACTTCTGGTGGACGTCATCCAGTATCACCATGGGGCATGCCTACTAAAGGTTATAAAACCAGAAGTAATAAGCGTACTGATAGCTTTATTGTCAGAAGACGTAAAAAGAAATAATTATTGAGAGGATATCAAGTGGCTCGTTCTATAAGAAAAGGTCCTTTTGTTGACCATCATTTGATTGCCAAAGTAGAGGCTGCAATTGAATCAAAATCTAAAAAACCAATTAAAACATGGTCTAGACGATCGACAATCGTTCCTGAAATGATTGACTTAACAATTGCTGTTCATAACGGCAAAGATCATATACCTGTATATATTACAGATAATATGGTTGGTCATAAATTAGGTGAGTTTGCCATGACTCGAACTTTTAAAGGTCATTCTGGTGACAGAAAGGCAAAAGGTAAATAAGAGGATATGATGGAAGTAACAGCAAAATTGAAAGGTGCTCCCTTATCCGCTCAAAAGGGCCGATTGGTAGCCGATATGATACGCAATATGAAAGTATCTGGTGCGCTTGATGTCCTCAAGTTTACACCAAAAAAAGGTGCTCAATTAATGCTTAAGTTGTTAGAGTCAGCTATCGCAAATGCTGAAAATAATAATGGGGCGGATATTGATGATTTAAAAGTAGGTATGGTCTGCGTTGATGAAGCTATGACTTTAAAACGTATTAGTCCCAGAGCTAAAGGACGTGCAAATAGAATTTGTAAACGTACCTGCCATATCACGATTAAAGTGTCTGACGAGGAATAGCAATGGGACAAAAAGTTAACCCTATAGGTATACGGCTTGGTATTATTAAAGACTGGAATTCCAAATGGTTCGCAGGTAAGAAGTACGCTGAATTTTTAATTCAAGATATTAAATTACGTACAGATCTTAAAAAGAAACTTATGGCAGCTGCTGTGAGTAAAATTTTAATTGAACGTCCTGCTAATAATGCGGTAGTTACAATACTTACTGCCCGACCTGGTGTGATCATCGGGAAAAAAGGTGGCGGTATTGAGACATTACGTACAGAAATTTCTAATAAATTAGGTGTACCAGTTCATCTAAATATTGAAGAAATTAAAAAACCTGAGTTAGATGCAACTTTGGTTGCTGAAGGAATTGCACAACAATTAGAACAACGCGTCATGTTCCGACGTGCTATGAAACGTGCGGTTACTTCTGCTCTTAAAGCAGGTGCTAAAGGAATCAAAATTTGTGTTAGTGGAAGACTTGGTGGTGCTGAAATTGCTCGCAGTGAATGGTATAGAGAAGGACGTGTACCTTTACATACTTTCAGAGCAGATATTGATTATGGTACAGCAGAGTCTAAAACTACCTACGGTATTATTGGTGTAAAAGTCTGGATCTTCAAGGGCGAAATTCTCCCTCAAAAGAAAAGATCTTCTGACGTTGCCGAGTGAGTGAGGATTAAGAATCATGTTACAACCTAAACGTACAAAATACCGAAAACAGATGAAAGGCCGTAACAGAGGTTTAGCCTTACGCGGTAGCAACATCAGTTTTGGTGAATTTGGTTTGAAAGCTCTTGAGCGTGGTCGTTTAACTGCGCGTCAAATCGAAGCAGCTCGAAGAGCAATGACACGTCACATTAAACGTGGTGGTAAAATTTGGATTAGAGTATTCCCAGACAAGCCGATTACTCAAAAGCCCTTAGAAGTAAGACAGGGTAAAGGTAAAGGTAGCGTTGAATATTGGGTTGCTCAAATACAACCTGGCAAGGTTTTATTTGAAATGGAAGGTGTATCCAGAGAGCTTGCTATGGAAGCTTTTGATCTGGCTAAAGCAAAACTTCCTTTCAAAGTTATATTTGAAGAAAGGAAGGTGATGTAATGAAAAAAATTGATGAATTACGCAGTTTATCAGTAGAAGAACTGCAAAATGAACTGCTTTCATTGCGTAAAGAACAACTAAATTTACGAATGAAGAAAGCAAGCGGCTCACTAGATAAAACACATCTCATCACCATGGTGCGTAAGTCAGTGGCAAGAGTAAAAACAATGTTGACTGAAAAGGCAGGTAAGTGACATGTCTAATAGTGAATCAAATGCCAGAACAATGGTTGGAAAAGTAGTTAGTGACAAAATGGATAAAACCATAGTTGTGATGATTGAACGTTCTGTTAAGCATCCAAAGTATGGAAAAATTATGAAACGTAGAGCTAAATTACATGCTCATGATGAAAATCAAGTATGTAAAATTGGTAATATAGTAAAAATCCGTGAGTCTAGACCACTCTCTAAAACAAAAAGCTGGGTATTAGTCGAAGTAATTTCTTAATCAACACTGTTGATTTACTTTTAAAACCCTAAAAGGCCTGATATAATCAGCAACCTTTTTCTGGTCGAAATCAGAGCTGGAGTAAAAAATGATCCAAATGCAGACAGTGCTTGAAGTGGCTGACAACAGCGGAGCACGTAAAGTTATGTGTATTAAAGTGCTTGGCGGGTCGCACCGTAGATATGCACGTGTAGGTGATGTAATCAAAGTTAGTATTAAAGATGCAATTCCCAGAAGTAAAGTGAAAAAAGGTGCTGTAATGAAGGCAGTTGTTGTTCGTACAGCACAAGGCGTTCGTAGAGATGATGGATCTTTGATCCGCTTCGACGGTAACGCTGCAGTATTGTTAAATAACCAAAACGAGCCAATAGGTACTCGTATATTTGGCCCTGTTACTCGCGAGCTACGAGAGAGATTTATGAAAATAATATCTCTGGCTGCAGAAGTTTTGTGAGAAGGATTTAGATATGAAACGTATTCAAAAAGGCGATGATGTAATTATAATTGCCGGAAAAAGTAAAGGTCATAGAGGTAAAGTCCTACGTGTAACTGACAATGGCGTTGTTGTTGAAGGTGGAAACTTGATTAAGAAGCATGTTAAGCCTAATCCACAGAAGCCTGAAAACAAGGGTGGAATTATAACTCTTGAAGCACCAGTTCACGTTTCAAACGTTGCTCATTATAATCCAAACACTAATAAAGCAGATAAAGTAGGATTTAAATTCATCGAGAGTAACGGTGAGAACAAAAAAGTTAGATATTTTAAATCTGACAATGAAATAATTGACCGTGTTTAATTAGGTGATTCAAATGGCAAGACTTAATGAATTTTATAAAAAAGAAATCATCCCAATGATGATGAAACGGTTCAACTATTCCAGCGTTATGGAAGTTCCAAAGTTGCTTAAAATCACCTTAAACATGGGTGTTGGAGAAGCTGTTGGTGATAAAAAGGTAATGAACCATGCAGTTGAAGATATGACTTTAATTGCAGGACAAAAGCCTGTTGTTACTAAAGCAAGAAAATCTATTGCTGGTTTTAAGATTAGGGAAGGATGGCCAATTGGCTGTAAAGTAACTCTAAGACGTCAACGTATGTATGAATTTTTAGACAGATTGATTTCCGTAACTTTACCGCGTGTAAGAGATTTTCGTGGTTTAAATCCCAAATCTTTTGATGGAACAGGTAATTACAGTATGGGGATCCATGAGCAAATCGTATTTCCAGAAATTGATTACGATAAAACAGATGGTATCCGTGGTTTAGATATTTGTATTACTACGAGTGCTAAGACAAATGAAGAAGCTAAAGCTTTATTAGAAGCCTTTAACCTTCCATTGAAAGATAGAGATAAAAAATAAGGGTGAAATTGTGGCTAAAAAATCAATGCTTATGAGAGAGTTAAAGCGTAGCAAGCTTGTAAATAAGTACAGTAAGCGTAGAAACGAATTGAAAATATTGATTAAATCATCTGATGATTTTCAGGTAATTATGGATAGTCAGTTAAAGTTAGCTAAATTGCCTGTTAATTCAAATCCTGTTCGTTTTAAAACACGATGTCAGCAATGTGGTCGTCCACATGGTGTTTATCGTAAATTTGCTCTTTGCAGAATTTGCTTAAGACAACAACTAATGGTTGGTAATATACCAGGCGGAAGAAAATCTAGCTGGTAATTTTTTAATTGGAGAACGATTGTGAGTATGCATGATCCAGTTGCTGATATGCTGACCCGAATTAGAAATGGTCAACAAGCAAAACATCAGCAAATAACATTAACTTCTTCTAAGTTGAAAGAAGAAATTGCTCGAGTTTTAAAGGAAGAAGGTTATATCGAAAACTTCTTTGTTGAGTCTTTAGATAATAATCTTAAATTGATGACGATAAAGCTGAAATATTATCATGGCAGACCTGTTATCGAGCTAATTAAGAGAATTAGTCGACCCGGATTGAGAGTATATAAGTCTTACAAAGATTTGTCTTCTATTCCTGGTTTTGGTGTGGCTATATTGTCTACATCACAAGGTATAATGACCCATATATCTGCAAAGATGAAAGGCGTTGGTGGTGAAGTCATTTGTGAAGTGGCTTAATACTTGCGAGGAATAATATGTCTAGAGTAGCAAAAGCCCCAGTAGTTCAACCAGCAAATGTTGAAATAACAATAGGTGATGGTGAGGTTACTGTAAAAGGGCCTAAAGGAACGCTAACCCAAAAGATTAATAGGTTAGTAAAAGTAACTAAAAATAAAGATTCTAACCATGTTGAGTTTGCTCCAGCTGCAAATGATCCAAAAGCTTGGGCTCAAGCTGGAACGGCACGAGCATTAGTAAATAATATGGTTAAGGGTGTAACTGAAGGTTTTGTTGTTACCTTGGAACTGGTCGGGGTAGGATATAGAGCACAATCTAAAGATAAATCAATTTCTTTATCGTTGGGTTTTTCTCATCCTATTGAATACCACTTGCCTAAAGGCGTTGTAGTTGAAACTCCTAGCAATACAGTTATTTTACTGAAAGGGGTGGATAAACAAATTTTGGGCCAAGTAGCTTCTGAAATAAGAGCATTTAGACCACCAGAGCCTTATAAAGGTAAAGGTGTTAAACTTGCTGGCGAGTATATTGCTCGTAAAGAAGCGAAAAAGAAATAAGGTTTAAGTTATGAATAAACACAACTCACGTAATCGACGTGGATTAAAAGCAAAAGCACTGATTCGCAAATCAGACAGAGCAAGACTTGTCGTTTTTAGAAGTGGTTTGCATATTTACTCTCAAATCATTCAGGCAGATAAGCTTGGTGATAAGGTTTTAGCTGCATGCTCAACAAACGATAAAGAATTACGTGCCAGTCTGACCGGAAAATGTAAAGTAGAACAAGCTAACCTAGTTGGCAAAATGCTTGGTAAGCGAGCGAGCGAGCAAGGCATTACTCAAGTTGCATTTGATCGTGCTGGTTATAAATATCATGGCCGAGTGAAAGCCCTTGCAGAAGGTGCACGCGAAGCTGGATTGGATTTTTAAGGAACGATTATGGCATTCGATGAATCATCACCAAAATCAGATGGCTACCAAGAAAAGCTAGTATCGGTCAATCGTACAGCTAAAGTTGTTAAGGGAGGCCGTGTTTTCGGTTTTGCAGTTCTTGTTGTTGTTGGTGACGGCAAGGGTAAAGTTGGCTTTGGTAGAGGTAAAGCCAGAGAAGTTCCAATTGCAATTCAAAAAGCAATGGAACAAGCTAAGAAAAACATGGTTTATATTCCACTTTCTGGATCAACTATTTTCCACGAAATTACTTGGAACTATGGTGCTTCTAAAGTATTTATGAAGCCTGCAAGTGAAGGTACCGGAATTATTGCTGGCGGTGCAATGCGAGCTGTATTAGAAGTTTTAGGCGTACAAAATATATTAGCTAAGAGTATTGGTTCTACCAATCCAAGCAATATTGTAAGAGCAACAATCGCAGCTTTAACTAATATTGGTACCCCAGATTATGTTGCAGCCAAGCGTGGTAAAACTGTTGAAGAAGTTATGGCGGGCTAATTATGGAAAAGAAAATTAAAATAACTTTGGTTAAGAGCATCATAGGCAGAAAGCCAAAGCATATTTCTATCGTAAAACAATTAGGTCTTGGTAAAACCAATTCGAGCGTATCACATAATGATACCCCAGCGATCCGTGGCCTTATTAATAAAGTTGATTACCTATTGCTGGTTGAGGAGAGTGTATAATGAATTTAAATTCACTGTCACCAGATCCTGGTTCAAAACGTCCCAAAAGACGCTTAGGACGTGGTATAGGATCCGGTTTAGGTAAAACTAGTGGAAAAGGACATAAAGGTCAAAAAGCTAGAGCCGGTGGTTACCATAAAATTAACTTTGAAGGCGGTCAAATGCCAATTCAAAGACGACTACCAAAAATGGGCTTTAAGTCACGAGTTGGTAGAACTGTAGATCAAGTTTGTCTCAGTGAACTTGCAAAATTATCTGCAGATGTAATCGATCTAAATGTTTTGCGTGAAGCTGGTCTAATCAATAGTTCTATTAAAGATGTAAAAGTTATTTTGTCCGGTGAATTAACTACTGCCATCAAACTTAAAGGTTTAAGGGTCACTAAAGGAGCTCGTTTGGCCATTGAAGGTTTAGGCGGCAGCATAGAAGAGTGACTATGAAAAACCAAAAACATAATGCAAGCCAATCACGTGGTGGATTGGCTGAACTAAAATCTAGATTATTGTTTGTTGTTCTGGCTATTCTGGTTTATCGTTTGGGTGCACATATTCCTGTTCCAGGTTTGGACCCTGCACGATTGGCTAACTTTTTTAATGAGCAACAGAATACAATTTTTGGCTTATTCAATATGTTTTCTGGTGGTGCATTATCGCGTGTTACTGTTTTTGCTATTGGTATTATGCCATACATTTCGGCCTCTATTATTCTTCAGCTTTTTACAGTTGTTTCTCCTAAGCTTGAACAACTTAAAAAGGAAGGTGAATCAGGGCGCAGAAAGATAAATCAATATACGCGATACTTAACTTTAGTGCTTTCTGTGTTTCAATCTTTAGGGATGGCACGGTGGTTAGCTGGACAACAAATTGCGCTTCAAGCTGACTTTTCATTCTACTTTACTGCAGTTGCTACCTTAGTTACAGGTACTATGTTTTTGATGTGGTTAGGCGAACAAATTACTGAAAAAGGTGTTGGCAATGGTATTTCACTAATTATCTTTTCAGGTATCGTATCGAGTATGCCCACGGCAATCGCTTCAGTTCTTCAACAAGTTAAAGAAGGACAAATGCAAGCATTGACTTTAATCATTATTGCAGTAGTGGTAGTTGTAGTAACAGGATTTGTAGTATTTATGGAGCGTGCACAGAGACGTATCAGAGTTAACTATGCACAAAGGACACAAGGTAGAAAGGTATATGCTGCACAAACCAGCCATTTACCTTTAAAGATAAATATGTCTGGGGTAATTCCTCCAATTTTTGCATCCAGTATTATTTTACTACCAGCAACCTTAGCCCAGTTTTTCTCTCATACTAAGGGTTTAGGATGGCTTGCTGATGTTGGAATGGCCTTATCTCCTGGACAACCTTTATATTTAATTGTTTATGCAGTAGCAATTATATTCTTTGCGTTCTTTTATGCCGCACTGGTGTTTAATCCCAAAGATACTGCAGATAATTTAAAAAAATCTGGTGCATATATACCTGGAATTAGACCAGGGGAACAAACAACTAAATATATCGATGGTGTAATGACTCGTTTGACACTAGTCGGAGCACTTTATTTAGTATTGGTCTGTCTTTTGCCTCAGATCTTGATGTATACATGGCATGTCCCTTTTTATTTCGGAGGAACGTCTTTGCTGATTATCGTAGTTGTTATTATGGATTTTGTAGCTCAGGTACAAGCTCATTTAATGACTCAGCAATATGATTCTTTAATGAAAAAGGCTAATTTTAAAGGTACTAAATTACCTGGTCTTTTATGATTTTTATCGGAGTTAGGAATGAAAGTAAGAGCATCTGTAAAGCGAATTTGTCGCAATTGCAAGATTATTAAAAGAAGTGGCACTATACGGGTTATTTGTAAAGATGCCAGGCACAAACAAAAGCAAGGTTAATATCTGCTTGATTTAATTTTATAAAAATAGTATTCTTCTGTCCCTTTCGACAGAACAAATAACGTTCGGAGAAGTTAATGGCTCGTATTGCAGGAGTAAATATACCTGATCACAAACATGTTGTGATTGCTTTAACAGCAATATATGGTATTGGTAAACCTACATCCTTAAAATTATGTTCGACAGTTGGTATTGAACCTTCTACAAAGGTTTCAGAACTATCAGATGCTCAACTTGAGTCTTTGAGAACAGAAATTGCAAAAATAACCGTGGAAGGTGATTTGCGTCGTGTTGTGACAATGAACATTAAACGCCTTATGGATCTAGGATGTTATCGTGGTCTAAGACACAGAAGAGGGTTGCCATTGCGAGGTCAACGTACGAAAACTAATGCTCGTACACGTAAAGGCCGCAGAAAGGGCACTACCGTTTGATTTTTCATGTAGGAAAGTAAGATGGCAATAACTAAGTCAAAACAACAAAAAGTACGCAAGAAGGCAAAGCGTGTCGTATCTGATGGTATCGTTCACGTACATGCTTCTTTTAACAATACTATAGTGACCTTTACTGACAGGCAAGGTAATGCGCTGTGTTGGGCAACATCTGGTGGTTCAGGATTTAGAGGCTCAAGAAAGAGTACACCTTATGCTGCACAGGTTGCTACTGAGCGTGCTGCTGCTGTTGCAAAAGAATACGGTATGAAATCTGTGGCTGTATTTGTTCATGGTCCTGGCCCTGGAAGAGAGTCCACTATTCGTGAATTAATATCACAGGATTTTAAAATTGTTGAAATTACCGATGTTACAGGTATACCTCATAACGGGTGTAAGCCACCTAAAAAACGTCGTGTATAAGACTCAGGAGTAATTAATGGCTAGATATCTTGGTCCAAAATGTAAGCTATCACGTCGTGAAGGTTGTGATTTATTACTTAAAAGTGGTGTCCGTGATCACAAGTCCAAATGTAAATCTGAAAAATTACCTGGACAACACGGTGACAAAAAACCACGCCTGAATGGTTATGGAATTCAGCTCAGAGAGAAACAAAAAATTAGAAGATTGTATGGTGTTCTTGAAAAGCAATTCCGTGGCTATTACAAAATGGCTGCTCGTATGAAAGGCGCAACAGGCGAAAATCTAATGTCTTTACTTGAAAGACGTTTGGATAATGTCGTGTATCGTATGGGTTTTGCGAGCACACGTGCTGAAGCACGTCAATTGGTTACGCACAAAGCCATACTTGTTAATGATAAAATAGTTAACGTTCCATCATTTTTAGTAAAAGCTGGTGACGTGATATCTGTTCGACAAAGAGCACGAAGTCAGGGTCGTGTCCAAGCAGCTTTAGCTTTGTCTGAACAAAGAGCTCCATGTGATTGGATTACTGTAGATACATCTTCTTTCAAAGGAACATTCTCTACAGCACCAACGTTAACTGACTTATCTTCAGACTACAACGTAAACTTAGTTGTAGAACTTTACTCTAAGTAAGCTCGGAGAAATAGCTGAATGTATACTGAAATCAATGAAATGTTGACACCTAATGTTCTTAAGGTCCAGGCAGAATCGCCCTATAAAGCTAAAATAGTTTTAGAGCCTTTGGAGCGTGGCTTTGGTCATACTCTCGGCAATGCTTTGAGACGTATTTTGTTATCATCAATGCCAGGAAGTGCAATTACTGAAGCTTCGATTGAAGGTGTTCTACATGAATACAGCACGATTGAAGGTGTGCAAGAAGATGTCGTTGACATTTTACTGAACCTAAAATTAGTTGCAATTAAAATGTCAGTCGGTGAAGATGCTATTGTAACATTAAACAAGCAAGGTCCTTGTCAGGTTACCGCTGGAGATATTCAACTGACTCATGGATTAGAAATTATTAATCCTGAGCTCGTCATTGCTAATTTGAATGAAAAGGGCAAATTAAATATGACATTGAAAGTTGAACGAGGAATCGGATTTCACAGTACTGATTCATTCATTAGACATTTCGATGATGAAGTAGAAAGAAAATCTGTTGGGAAGCTTAAAATTGATAATAGCTTCTCACCAGTTAAGAAAGTGGCTTATTATGTTGATAGTGCTCGTGTAGAAAATCGTACTGACCTTGATAAGTTAACTATTGAATTAGAAACAAACGGAACTATTGATGCTGAAGAATCAATAAGGATTTCTGCAAGTATTCTTCAAAGACAACTTCATGCATTTGTTGATATGAAATTTGAAGAATCTCGATCTGATAATAAAGAACGCAATGATTTTGATCCTATTCTATTACGTTCCGTCGATGATTTAGAGTTAACTGTTCGATCTGCAAATTGTTTGAAAGCAGAAAATATTCATTATATCGGCGATTTAGTGCAAAGAACTGAAAATGAACTCTTAAAAACACCTAATCTAGGTAAGAAATCTCTAACTGAAATTAAGGATGTTTTAGCTTCACGTTCATTATCGCTCGGTATGAAACTTGAGAATTGGCCGCCAGCAAATCTTGGCGAATAATGTTTAGGAGTTTTGGTTATGCGTCACCGTAATTCTGGCCGTAGTTTTGGCCGTACAAGTAGCCACAGAAAGGCTATGTTTGCAAACATGTGTTGTTCTTTAATTGAGCATGAGTTGATAAAAACAACTTTACCAAAAGCGAAGGATTTACGACGTTACATTGAACCTTTAATTACTGTATCAAAGGTTGATTCAGTGGCTACACGCCGTCATGCGTTCGATATTCTAAGATCTAAATCAGCTGTTGGTAAATTATTTAAAGATTTAGGTCCACGTTTTGTTGAGCGTCCAGGTGGTTACGTACGTATCATCAAGTGTGGATTCAGAGATGGTGATAATGCGCCTATGGCTATTGTTGAGTTATTAGACAGACCTTCTGTTAGTGACGAAACTGAAGAGTAATTATTTTCCCCATGATTTGAAAACCCGCTTTAAGCGGGTTTTTGTTCTATAAGGATTTAATGAAGACTTCATCGCAAGTTTCCTACTTATCTAATAGCCTCAGTAAAGAACTAATTATTCCTCTTTCTCTTTTGACAGTACGGCACACTCCTTTCCAGTGTACAATTTTGTGTATCGTGTATTTGATTGCAACTCAAATTTGCAGATACTAATGAATTAGCGATTATATGTATTATTCCTATTCTATGTGTGTTGACATGCAAATCTTGGGATTATGAGGGCGTTATCCACAAACGCTGGCCCGATTTATTCTCGTAATGCTCAGGATCCAACAACAATTATATGAGAAGGCTATTGGCAATAGTAGCGTTGGAGAATGGGACTGTTTCCATACACGTCGCATGAATTTAGGGGGAGTGGGGAGCTATCTGCAACCGCCGTCGCACTGGTGTTATTCCTCGACATCCAGATCCAACTGCAATTACACGAGAATGCAGGAGCCATTGTATGGTAATTGGCTCCCTATTTCCTGATTCATTGTAACAATATTTTTTTTGCATCTTCAACTAGCTTGGAAATGGCCAGCAGATCACGATCCATTTCCACTTCATAAGCTTCGCCCCTAGCCTGGCCATGGTTCTTATATAAAGCTAAGTTCGCACCTAAACCAGCAACAAGTTTGCCATGGACAAAGGCAGATTCATGTTTACTTGAAAGGCGATTGTAAAATTGAAATCATCTCCTGAACTCATTAAAATGAAGAGGGAGTGGGTCAAAGGGGCGGTTTTCCTCGCAAATACGTTGTAAAAGCCACATCTCTTCACCCTGAGCTTTCCCAACTTCTTTGCACCAATAAGTATGAGCATCATCTACTTTCCCATTCCTATCAGCCTCAACATAGAGCCTTTCACATGTTCTATAGTGATTAATCAGTTTAAATCCAGTACGACTATCACGATAATGTACGCCCTCGTGTTCAAATTGAATTCCATCGCGTTGCAAAGAGTATTGTAAGGTTTTGGCAATCAGTTGATGTTCTGCATCATTCGAACGGCGTCCGGAATTATTCTCCATGGAGTCGAAGAGCTCATGGAGTTGATCCCACTGTTCTGAACTTGGGTTCACATGAAGTTTCCTGACTTCCCTCGTTTTACGATTCGCATAATAAAAATGGACTTCATTCTTATCGTCTTGATAATAAATAATCCCATCCGGATTTTCTAATAGGGGGAAGGTAATTTTATGTTTGTTTCGGAAGTTTTTGGTTTTAAATTCAATAATTCCTTGGAAATCCTCGCCCGCTACTAATAAAGGGTCACGGTCTAATTTAATTAAATCAGCCCCACCTGTACCCATCTCAGCAGATTGCTGCTCGCATGTTGCTGCAAATTTCGGTGGAATATAGGGTATGATTTGATTTTTCATGTCCGAATCACAGAGAAATAGGATGAGTTGATAGGCGGATACCTGATAAAAATTCCTTTGGCGAGGGTCTGTGACGTGCCCTTTATCAAATAAGACGTCAGGTTTCCTTTTTGCAATTAAGATTATACCCGCCACATCCCCTTGTACCACACACATCCTGGCTTTGAGGGCTAAAGCGATGTCTAAGTTAGGTTTGAATAAATTATAGGTTGTTATGGATGATTGCGCTAAATTTGATAAATCTTGAATGGATAAATAACCAGCAATTTCTCCCTCAATCTCTTTGGATAAGAATTTAAAATCATTGCTTGGGTCTCTTGGAGTTAAGGAGAGCTTTTGTTTACTACCTACCATAATATTGCCTGCCCAATCATTAATTACAGCGACCATTAAATATACATGTGCAATTGCATTCTGTCCATTTGATAACCACGCCGAGCTTCCTCCTTTTACATAAGAGAGCGCAAAATAAATGAACCAAGGTTAGTTTGTCCAGCAATATTGATGTCCTTTCACCTGGTTCATTACTCTTAAAATCGATGTTATTCAAAATGATTGCAAATTAAATGTCACAAGGGCTGATTCACGTTTTAGCGCTATAGCGAAGAAGAGGTTCGCAAAGGATGACATGAATTTGAAGAGGAATATTGTGTTATATAATTAGCTCGGGGAATATGAAGTGGTTTAACGAAAACTGAATTGTGATTATATTGGGTTCATTAACAAAAGCATTCCTGGGTTTCGCTTCCCTGCACCCAGGCTACAATTAGTTTAAATAACTTATTTTTAATTGCTTTAGAATGGAACGTCATCATCTAGCTGGTCAAAAGCATCTTGTGGTACTTGCATAGGTTGCTGTCTTGTAGCATTTTGGTTGCTTGGTGTAAATTGGGCTTGTGGCATCTCATCAAAACTGGATGATGCAGCCCCTCCTTTACTGTCTAGCATTTGAATGTCATTAGCTACAATCTCAGTAGTGTATCTATCTTGACCTTGCTGATCTTGCCACTTTCTTGTTCTTAAACTGCCTTCTATATAGAGCTTAGATCCTTTGCGTACGTATTCACCAGCGATTTCACCTAAGCGGTTAAAACAGACTACACGATGCCATTCGGTCCGCTCTTGCTTTTCGCCGGTTGCTTTATCCTTCCATGCTTCACTGGTGGCAATTGATAGTGTCGTGACTGCATTGCCATTTGGTAAGTAACGTACGTCAGGGTCAACGCCTACGTTGCCAATTAGGATGACTTTATTTATACCACGTGCCATTTTTGATCTCCTGTATGCGAAAGTTAGGAGAAGAGTATACCTAATTTATATATCCCTTGCACGGATGTGTTGAAATAGAGCGCGGTTAACAAGGTTAATATATGAGGTAAGCTTAGAGTCAAACACAGGTTAATCAAAAAGGGTTTTATCCGAGCTTGAAACAAGTTCATACAGGCGTGTAATTTGTTTCTGGGTCACCCTATGGGTTGAAAGTGGTGGCAGGAGGGCTAAGTCAAAAAAATCAATTTCAGAAATTTCCAGATTTTCTTTTGCTGTCCCAGACAAGATTTCACAATGGAAGAAACATTTATAGGTATGAGGCCATTGTAGTGGATGATCATGTTTTTGTTTATCCCATAATGCAAGCAGTCGGATTACAGAAACATCAAAGCCTGTTTCTTCCTTTGCTTCTCTGATTACTGATTCTGATGCGGATTCATTTGTTTCCGCCCAACCACCAGGTAAGGTCCATAGCCCATCTGAGCGTTCTTTAACTAATAGTATTTTATTATTTTGTAGAATAAAAGCACGAACATCTATTTTAGGCGTGGCATATCCTTGTTCTAATGAAAAGATCTGTTTTATCTCCGAGAGTGGAGTATCTGAATATTTCGCCATAAATTCAGAAGCAATCTCCCGAAGTCTTAAATAACGTTCTTTATCAAATTCATTTTTTGAATAGCATAGTCCATTTTGAGCAATAGCTTGGATTTCTGTGATATATTTTAGCCAACTAAAATCAACTTTAGACATAATGTATTATCCCTATAGAATGTTATTTTCATTTTATCTATTGACTCTCACGTAACGTGATAGTTTAAAATTCGTCTTCAGGAGAAGATTGAATGAAATATTACCAAATAAAAGAGATTAGCCAAATGACCTCATTAACAATTAGGTCATTACAATATTATGATGAGATTGGTTTATTAAAACCAACAAAACGTTCCATGAGTGGCTATCGTCTTTATTCTGAAATGGATTTAATACGATTACAACAGATTACCACGTTAAAGTTTTTGGGTTTTTCTTTATCGACCATCAAAAAGATTACAGAAAATCCAAATTTTGATGTGATGGCATCCATTGGCATACAAGCACGCGAATTAACTGAGAAAGCTGCGCGGATTAATGAAGCGGCTTCTTTGCTTACTTACATTTCCAGCCAAATGGAAATGGATCAGCCGGTAAATTGGAAAAGTACTGCAAAAATTATAGAAATATTGGAGTTAAATACAATGAATGATCACGTTCTGCAGAAATATCAATCTGAAGCTGCAAAATCTGAATTAGGGAAAAAATCTGCATATGATGATACGTATAACCCGGATCGGTTATACCCCATTCCGAGAACAGGCAAGCGACAGGAAATTGGAGTTGATCCAATGCAATTACCTTTTTATGGCTTTGATTGTTGGAATCACTATGAAGTTTCCTGGCTTAATGCTAAAGGAAAGCCTATGATCGCAATTGCGGAATTATTTTATGATTGCAGCTCACCTAATCTGATCGAGTCAAAATCATTAAAACTTTATTTTAATTCATTCAACAACACTCGAATTCAAAATGTTGAAGAATTAGAAAATATGATTAAAAAAGATTTACAAGAACGTGTTGGTGCGGAAGTTTGGGTGAAGATTCATCTTTTAGAGGCAACCAATCAGTTTGCGGTACAACCGTCTTTAATGGGGGAGTCACTGGATCATCTTGATATAGAGTGTTCTGTATATCTTGTTGAGCCCTCATTTCTCACTACAAGTGATGAACTAGTAGAAGAGACATTATGCTCCAATCTACTGAAGTCAAATTGCCTGGTCACCAACCAGCCTGATTGGGGAAGTGTGCAAATTGCTTATAAAGGAAAAAAAATTAATCGCGCAGGTTTATTGAAATATCTTGTTTCATATCGAAATCATAACGAGTTTCATGAACAATGCATTGAACGGATATTTGTTGATATTATGAACTATTGTAAACCCGAACAGTTGACTGTATATGGTCGTTACACAAGACGAGGTGGTTTGGATATCAATCCTTATCGTTCTACGGAAAAGACTTCATTTGCAGATAAAAATTTGCGCTTGGTTCGTCAATAATAAAATCACTACTTAGTAGATTTGAGTTATCCATAAAGTTAACTCAAATCGGAACATAAGTAGTATCATGACAAAAAAATTTTTGGCAAGATCCTTATCTTACTGGATTTGAAACAACAGTTAATACAGTCACAGGACTTACGAAAAATCCCAATCTCTTCGTTAAAAAATGATTTTAATTCGGTTATTTAGTATATCTAAATTCCCTCATTAAAAACATTTTTTGCCTCGACCTTGGCGTTTTTCGTAAGTCCTGAGTCAATGGAAATCAAATGACAGTTCACGAAACAATTTTTACGTTTTTTCTGGAAACTAGGAACGTGATCATGGAGTGATAGGGGGTTATGACGTTTTAGAAGCGAAGAAGAGATAATTATCACCCCGTTATACCCCCTTTTTTCAGGGAGATAATGTCGATAGAATTTTTTCTGCATTGCCTTCTGTGTAGCTTTCTCTGTTAACTCGCAAATAAATAACCTGCTCATTTTCTGCGAGTGCAACTTCAATAACGCCTTTAATATTTAATAGTTGAGTAATAATGTTTTCTTTTCTCTCGGACCAAGGATAGGGCAAGATAAGTGTTGAAACAGAGACGTTTGATTTCATTGAAATGGAAATAATTAACCATAAAACGCCTAGGATGGCATTAGTAATAAAGATTCCTTGACTACTGTCCCATTGGTATAGCACGCCAGATAGTGCTCCGCCAATAAAAAGCCCTAAAAATTGGCTGGTAGAATAAATACCCATGGCAGTCCCTTTATTATTGGGATTTGCCTGTTTTGATACCAAAGAGGGTAGTGCTGCTTCGAGGATATTAAAAGCAACAAAGTAAATTAACATAAGGACGCACAAACCAAACCAATTTTGAAATGTATACGCCAGTAATAATTGTGCTAAAGTCATTGTAAGAACTGAGGAAAGAAAAATGCTTTTCATGCGCTTTTTCTTTTCCGCAAGCACAATAAACGGGATCATCAGTATAAATGATATCAGCATGAGTGGCAGATAAAAATGCCACTGTTGGGATAAATGGCCTTGTTCCATTTGTTTTCTTAAGATAAAGGGGATAGCAAAAAATGTTGCTGTGAGAATAAAATGCTGGCAGAAAATACCTACATTGAGGCGTTGTAGTTGCAAGTTGGACATAACTTGTTTGAATAAAGCGGGATTTGTTTCGCTATCAATATGAAAACGTTCATTTACAGGTTTAGGAATGACCAAATGAAGTAAAATGATTCCTGCTATTGCTAACATCGTAGTGAGGTAAAAAATACCGGCCAGGCCGAAATGATGTGTAATGGCAGGACTCACAACCATAGCCAGACTAAATGATGTCCCTATAGTCATACCAATGACCGCCATCGCTTTAGTCCGTTGTTCATCAGGTGTAAGATCGGCAAGTAATGCGATTAAAACGCTTCCAATGGCACCTGTACCTTGTAATGCTCTGGCAAGGATCATCCCATAGATAGAATCAGTTATAGCGCCAAGTAAGCTTCCACAAGCAAAAAGGAGCAAGCCCAAAGTAATCATGGGTTTTCGACCTATTTTATCGGAAAGCATGCCAAAAGGGATTTGGAGGAGCCCTTGAGCAAGTCCATAAATTCCTAGCGCAAAACCGACCAATGCAGGAGTTGCGCTTCGCAAATTTTCTGCATAAATGCTAAATACAGGAATGAGTAAAAACAAGCCGAGCATGCGAAAAGAAAAAATTGCAGCTATAGGAAACACAGTTTTAAACCAAGAATGCTTCATTCATTAATATATGTTTATCTTAATCGTGTGCCGATAGTACAAAGTTAACCCTCTAGAAACAAGATATTTGAAAATTTAATGATCTAATCATTGCTTTATCGATAAATAAAAATGAAAATGTAGCTTTTTGTAACTGTTCGTCCAAGGGCGTCGATTTACGAGCGCTTGGTATCTTGAAATCGTAGCCTGGGTGGAGCGAAGCGGAACCTGGGTTTTGTAGGGAACGAATTCCCGGGTTCCGCTTCGCGTTCACCCAGGCTAAACGCAACAGGGACATGATTTCTTAAGTGGGTACCATTGTTTTATCAACAGTTGCTTTTATTTTTAATAAATTGAAGTTGATGAGGAATATTCCATGAGTTTGGTTTTTGCAGATAAAGTTGGCTTGATTACTGGCGGTGCGCGAGGTATCGGTAAGGCGACTGCATTAAAATTAGCGCAGGCGGGATGTGATATTGCTATAGTTTATTACAACAGTTCTGATGAGGCCCAAGCTTTAGTCGAAGAAATTCATACTATGGGGCGCAAGGCAATTGCTCTGCAAGCGAATGTGGCCGATCATCAGTCTGTAAAAGAAATGTTTGCTCAATTCCGCGAACACTTTAATCGACTTGATTTCTTGATTAGTAATGCGGCCAGTGGCGTTTTAAAATCGGCACTTAAGATGTCTACCAAGCATTGGCGTTGGTGTTTGGAAACAAATGCTTTGGCATTAAATCATTTGGCGACAGAAGCTCGTTCATTAATGCCTAGAGGGAGTCGCATTATTGCTTTATCCAGTCTTGGTGCATCTCGAGCGATTCCTAATTATGCCTTTATTGGAGCTTCCAAAGCAGCTCTTGAAGCATTAGTTCGTTCTTTGAGTCTTGAGTTAGCTGTTGATGGGATTACAGTGAATACTGTTTCTGCTGGAGTAGTTGATACAGATGCTTTAAAGCATTTTCCTAACAGAGAACAATTACTTGATGAATATCAGGCCCACTCGTTGACAGATAGACCATTGACAACACAAGATGTTGCCAATGCAATTTATCTCTTATGCTTGCCGGAAGCGGCCATGATTAATGCGCATACTTTATTCGTTGATGCAGGGTATAGTCAGGTTGGTTAATACCTCATCACTTTAATTTTGTGTCTTTAAAAAAATATATGGTATAATTCCGGGCTTTTTAAATTAGCTGATCTCTGAGGAACAAAATATGAATGTAGCAGACGTTTATCCTAAAGTTAGGGAAATTGTTGCTGATGTGTTAGTAATTGATGCAGAAGACGTATCTCTTAACAGTCGATTGATAGCAGATCTAGGCGCCGAATCTATTGATTTTCTTGATTTGGTTTTCCAATTAGAAAAAGAATTCAAAATTAAAATTCCTCGCGGTCAATTGGAAAAAAATGCACGTGGTGATTTGGCAGAAGATGAATTTGAAAAAGGCGGCGTCATCACTGAGCAAGGTTTGCAGGTATTGCAAAACTATTTGAGTGAAGTTCCTGCAGATCAATTCAAACCGAACATGAAAGTTAATGAAATACCCTTGTTGTTTACCATTGAAACATTTTGTAAATTAGTTGTTGCTGCGATCAACGAGCAACAAACTGCCGGAGCTGGGGCTTAATTTCGGTGTTACTTTTAAAATTAAGATTAATAGGGTTTAATAAATACTGATGAGATTTTTATTTGTTGATCGTATAGTGGAGTCATCTCCTGGTCAGTTGATCAGGGGAATCAAACATGTTACCTCAAATGATACGTTCCTCACAGTTGATGAACAGGGGCGGCCTTGTTTTATCCCCTCTTTAATCGGAGAAACACTGGGGCAATTGGCCGCATGGAATGTGATGGCACTGCAAGGATTTACTCATAGGCCTGTGGCTGGTATCGTTGCACGTGCCTCCATGCATCGGCGAGCCTATGTCGGTGAAACTTTATTGCTTGAGTCATTTATAGAACACTTGGATGATTCAGTCATGCAATATCATAGTGAAGCCAGGGTGGGTAGTGAACTTGTCTTCAGTATTGACGGTGCTTTAGGCCCTTTGCTGCCTATGGATGATTTTATCAATTTAGATGAAGTGAAGCAGCAATTTTCTGAAATTAACCGTCCTGGTGATTGGTCGGTTATTAGTAAAGAAAGTGGACCCGTGGAAGATGAATATCTGATAATGGGTTCGGATTTATCTGTAGTGCCCATGACATTTGATAGAATTCGCTCCAGTCAGCCAGGTATTAGTTTAATCGCTGAAAAAAGAATATCGCGAGCTGCTCCTTATTTTGCAGATCATTTTCCGAAGAAACCTGTATTACCTTTAACGGTATTATTGGAATGCAAACTCAATTTAGCTTATGAATTTGTTCTGCGCGCAGGATATTCAACTCACTATCAAGTGAGTGAATTTCGCAAAATAAAAATGAATGAATTTGTCTATCCTGGCGATGTTCTTGAATGTTATGTAACAGTAAAAAAACAAACGGAAGACGAGTTGATCCTGGCTTATCGCAGCGAGGTAGCCGGTAAACGTGTTTGTGTTGTGGATGTAGTACTTATTCCCAGAGGTAAATAAAGTGAAAAAAAGACGAGTCGCTATTACAGGTTTGGGAGCGGTTTCCCCTTTAGGACTTGATGTCCAGTCCACATGGTCTAATTTATTGGCAGGACATTCCGGAATTGCTGAAATTAAACAATTTGATGCCAGTGCTTTTCCAACTTATATTGCGGCTGAGGTAAAAAACTTTACCCTCGATCCCAAATTAATTACCAAACGTAGTCGCTTTTCTGTGCACTTTACCCGCTATGCTCTTGCAGCTGCTCAACAGGCTTTTGATGATGCAGGGATCGTGCCTACAGAACAAACAGCAAGCCAGTGGGGGGTAGTTACAGGCAGTGGTATGATGACTGCCGAATTTGATTATCTATCTCGATTTCAACAAATTTGTGCTCAAAATGGTGAAGCAGATTGGGGACGTTTGCTTGCTAATACACAAGAATTTTATAAATTATCTGATTTTGGTAAAACGACGCCAAACTCAGGGTTGTCTTTATTGATTCAACAATTCGGAATCAGCGGTTATGCCTCGTCCGTTCACACCGCGTGTGCGTCAGGTGGCCAAGCTTTAGGATTAGCAATGCAAGTAATTCGTCGCGGCGAAGCAGACTTCATGTTAGCTGGCGGATTTGATTCAATGATTAATCCTTTGGGATTATCTAGTTTTTGCCTATTAGGTGCCTTATCAACTTACAACAGTACACCGGAAACCGCGAGTCGACCTTTTGATGCGACACGTAATGGTTTTGTCTTGGGAGAAGGAGCTGCCTTTTTAATTCTTGAAGAATGGAGTAAGGCAAAAGCGCGAGGTGCTCGTATTTATGCGGAATTGGCTGGTGAGGGGAACTCTCTAAGCTCTTATCGAATTACTGATTCACATCCAAATGGTGACGGTGCTATTCAAGCTATCGAACGTGCTCTTCAGGATGCAGGAGTACAGGCTTCTGATGTAGATTATATTAATGCACATGGTACCTCAACCAAAATGAATGACTTGAGTGAAACAAATGCGATTAAAGCAGTTTTTGGCGAGTCTGTCGCAACCTTGCCTGTAAGTTCGACTAAAGGTCAAACAGGACATTTGATTGCTGCGGCAGGCGCACTTGAAGCGGTGTTATCAGTTAAATCCATAGAACAGGCACAGATACCTAAAACGGCCAATTTAACAACCCCCGATCCAGAATGTGATTTGGATTATGTGATTGATGGTCCACGTGAACGTTCTGTGGGAGTCGTTTTATCCAATTCTTTTGGATTTGGTGGCTCCAATAGCTGCTTGTTGTTTAAGCATCCTGAATTTGGGGGAGCAGATTTATGAGTCAGGACAATAGAGTATTTATCACAGGTCGAAGTGCATTAACTGCATCAGGTTCTACCGCAGATGCAACTTGGAATGCAATTCTTTCTGGTAAAAGTGGGATTGCTGAAATAGCTCAATGGGATTTGTCACAATGGTCTCATCGTTTGGGGGGCGAACTAAAGGAGTTCAATCCTGCAAAAATGCTACCAGATCGCAAGTTGATGAAAGTCATTTCGCGTCAGGATGTGATGGGAATTAATGCTGCAGTACAAGCAATCGAGCACAGTCAAATGATTGCGTATCGCGATACTCTTGAAGATCCTAATTCATTTAATGAGCAAACCGCTGTTTTTGTAGGCTCACCTGGAAATAAATATTTTCAACAATATGATTTTTTACCGTTGTTGGCAAAAACTCAAGGCGATATGCAGCAATTTGCGCAGCATTTATTTGAAACAGTCCATCCGATGTGGTTATTACGAATATTACCTAATAATGTTCTTGCATACACAGGGATTACCTATGAATTTAAAGGTCCCAATCATAATGTAACCAATCATGCTGCTGGTGGAACACAAGCTTTATTGGAAGCATTTCACGCAATTCGTAGTGGTCAGGCAGAACGAGCTGTCGTTGTTGCCTATGATATGGCTATTGAGCCGCAAGCTCTATTTTACTATCAGCAATTGGGGGTCTTGAGTACTCAACATTTAAAACCTTTTGACGAAGCCCATGATGGCACCATATTAGCCGAAGGCGCTGCTGCTTTGGTCTTGGAAAGTGAAGCCAGCATGCGTGCGCGCTCAGCAACGTGTTACGGTGAGATAATCGGCGGTTTATCAACCAGTGAAACAGAAGGATTATTTTCTGTGGATACAAGCGGGCAAAAGCTTGCTGAATTGATGCAACGTACTTTGGATGTTGTAAAACTAAATACTCATGATTTAGGTTTTATTGTTGCTCATGGAAATGGTAATAGTAAATCAGATTATAGCGAATCTCAGGCAATACAAAATGTTTTTGCCGAAGAGGAAGTTCCAGTAACCGCTTTCAAATGGTCTATGGGACATACTATATGCGCCTCTGGTTTGATTGACGCAGTAATGACAACCTATGCACTTTCATCTAAATGTGTGCCAGGGATAGCTAATTTGCAAAATATTGCATCCAGTTGTAATGGTTTATTCGTAAGTGCAGATCATCAACCTCTAAAAAGAGGACCTTATGCACTGACAATTAATCGAGGATTTGCAAGTATGAATGCGTGTTTGGTGATCAAAGCTTGTGACTGAATTAGAACAAAAAGTTAATAAATTGCCCGTGAGCTGGCTAGGACGATTTGTCCATAAATTTTTACCCTATAAGCGGCAAATAGTTATGGCCAATATCGATCGTGTCTTCGGTGATCAATTAAGTAAAGCGCAAAAAAAGCGACTTGCTATATCGTATTACTCTCATTTGCTTAAATCCTTTAAAGAAGCAATCCAATTGCGTTTTATGTCTGAAGATGATTTACGTAATCAGGTCGAGGTTCGGGGTCATGAAAACATGTTGGCGGTTGTAGCACAACAAAAAGGCGTTTTGGTTCTGACAGGGCATTTTGGAAATTGGGAAGTTGCACCCATCGGCGGTGTTTTAAATTTTAAAGAATTTCAGGGGCAGTTTCATTTTATCCGTCGCACTTTATCGATCAAATTTATTGAGCGAAGTTTGTTTAAGCAATATTATCAAGTCGGTTTAAACGTTATTCCTAAAAAAAACTCGCTAGATAAGGTTTGCGCCGCTTTAGAGCAAAACCATGCAGTGATTTTTGTTCTTGATCAACATGCTTCATTAGCGAATCGAGATGGTATTGCCGTAGAGTTTTTTGGTACGAAGGCAGGAACTTATCGGAGTTTAGCAACTTTATCACGTTATACGGGAGTACCAGTAATTCCTGCAGCAGGCTATAGATTACCGAATGGAAAACATGTTTTAGAGTTTTATGATCCTATTCCTTGGAAAGATTATGGAAGTGCTCAAGAATCGCTTTACCATAATACATTGGCTTATAACCAAGCTTTAGAACGTATTATTTTGGCCCATCCTGAGCAATGGAACTGGATGCATAAACGTTGGAAACTCAAATTGTAATAGTTTAATTACTTATTGCAGTTTTAAACGATTCAATATGCTCCACTTCAAAGGTATCTTCCTCTTCTTGTGTAGGCTTTTTTATTTTGGCAAAAAAACCTTCAGCCCAATGGAATGCGCTTTGTGCATATACAGTTGCTTCACATGCATATTCGGAAATCACTTTAGAGGCGCTTGTAACAAAGTCAGTGCTTTCCTGTGTTTTTAAAGGCTTGGGGTTGGGGTTGATTATTAATTCTGGCATTGGACAATCCAACTCATCAGAAACATATTGGAGATGATCAGAATCTTCATTGACTTCTGCAAGCAATGAATCCACCTCACTACGTTGTTTTTCTTTTAATATTAATTCTAACAAACGGAATCGATTTACAATAAATGGATTTTGGTTTTCTTTAAGCCAGCGACACAGCTCCTCGTTGCTCTCTTTATGGGTCATTACGTAATGATACAAGGTATGGAGTTTATGTCTTGTGCTTAATTCTTTTTTAGGCATTGGCAGTAATGAATAACTATCGAATGCTTTAATAATGTCTTCAAATTTTTCCTGTGTTAATGGCAAACTAATTTTGTTTAACAAATCCAGAAGATCTTTACCTGGGTCCGGGACTTGAAGGTTTTTTTTTGCTCGATTTGTGAAGGTTTTTTTATTGTTTTCCATTGGTGCCCATGACTCTGGAGCAACATAATCAGGTGGGTTGGGTTTAAAAAAACCAGTCCATCCATAAGTCCAGCATCGTTTAATCCATTTAATTAGATTAGCAAAAAATCCTTGATTTTGAGTATAGGTTAACTCTTGCCGTGCCTCTATAATCGCTTGTTGAGCCACTTGAATAATTTCCTGATTATTTTCGGAATTAAGATTTTTTAGCGCTAAGGAACACAAATCGATCACGCGTTGATAATTTTCTTTCCCACCACGTAAACCAAAATAACGGATGATCCTCTTTGCATCAAATAAAAACAATTGATAGCTGAGTTGTTCATCAAAAAAAATGGGATGATTTAAAAATGCAGTAAATATTGCTTCCTTAATCGTTCCATCTAATTCAGGACGTCTTAACATAAAACCGATATGGTGTATTGCTTGATTTCGCGATCTTAGGTTTTCTGATCCAGCATAAAATTCCATGTAGTCATTAATTAGTTTCGTGATAGGTGCTGGGCTGCCTTTATAGTGTATTAAAAAATACTCAAAACAATTAATTGACTTGTCATGTTTAATCAATCCCTCTATAAAGGGGTTTTCATCGGAGTTTAATGATTGATTTTGTTCTTTTGAACCCCCGGGAATGGTTGGGTTTAAATAAACAGTTTGGAGCATTCGTTGAATATTAATTCGCTTATTTTGATAAAATAATGCAACATTTCCTAGTTGTGCATTATTTCTTAAATAGCGATTCGTTAAAAAAGCAGTCCTTTTCGCTAATTCTTTAAATGCAAGTTTATCATTTAGGAAAAAAAGTAATTCAATTGCTTCCAGCGAAAAAGAATGATTTTTATCTAATAATCTTTTTGCTAGTTGATTAATATAACTTGCATAAGCCTTATTGTAATGGCCATTGAGATATAAACGTATCGCCAAAATCAAATGAGATTCTTTATTCGCATACTCTAAAAATTTAATAGGTATGTTATTAAACAATCCTAAATGCTCAATAATATTGATAAGGATTAGTTCTTTCTGATTCGACTCCATTTTGCTTAATTCATCGATGACATTGGGGCCTGCAATGTTCATTAAATGGGCTAAGACGTAATGGGCATTTGGCATGGATGAAAAATGGTAGAGCCAATAGGTAAGAACCTTGTGTCTCTCATAGAGAGGGCATTGCTCAATTAGAGCCTCTATTTGTTTTTTGGTTAATTGATGGAAGTGAGGAATTGAGCAAAGAATACTTACTGCTGCCTCGGGTTCCAATTTGCCAATTAATTGAGTGGAGAGTGTTTCTAAATCAAGTTGGTGAACTAGAATATTAAGACGTGACGGGATATGATGATCTTGCTGCGTTAACCTATTTAATAATGAATCGCCTCTTAAATAAGACAGGAATTCTTTTTGACTTAATAAATGAATAATTAAGAGGGATTTTACTTTTAGACTTTGCACTATTTTTATGGACTCAAGAATGTTTGGGGCAGTAAATTGTTCCTTTTCAAGGGTTGTTAAAAATTGAGTTTGGCTTCCTATATCCTTGTTGATCTCCTTTAAGTACTCAGGGTTTCCCATCGCAGCTTTGAATAAATCAAAACTTTGTATTTTGCTTCCTGTCATGGCGCTCTCCTTTTAGTCAAGCACCAGTTTCCCAAATAGATTTCTTTCGAACTCTATCGAGGCGGCAAATTACTTTGTCGATGTGGTGCTCGAATCCTCATGTACTCCGTGTACACTCCGGTTCTGCGCGCTCCTCTTCCTCCCGTATGTACTCGCTGCAGCGAGTTTCGAAAGAAGTTTAATGGGGCGGTGCGAGTGTGAGGTCGTTCTTTCAGGATAACTCTTTGTAAATAAAATTCAATACTTGTGTTAATTTTGCATAAAAAGTGAAATTGATATGAAGATGAGCCAGTATCTATTTTTAAAACAAGAGACCTTCATATACAAAAACGGCCGGACCAGTTAGGGTGATTGATTTATTAGATGCTGGCCAGTCAATAAACAAATCGCCACCAGGTAAGGTAACTTTTATTTGTTTATCCAGTTGATGGTATAAACGTCCAATAGCAGCCGCTGCAACAGCGCCACTTCCACAAGCCTGTGTTTCCCCACAGCCACGTTCATAAACTCGTAATTTAATATGCTGAGGACTGATAATTTGCATAAATCCAACGTTGGCTTGAGCCGGGAAGCACGAATGTAAACTGATTTGTTTTCCTAGAGTATCAACTGGTGCTGTTTCTGTATCGGTTACCAATAACACCGCGTGTGGATTTCCAACACTTAAGGCATGGAAACGGACCATTTTTTGGGATTGAAGTTCTAAAGAATACTCTATAGCTTGTTGCTCCGCTCGCAGTGGAATAGTTGATGGAGCTAATTGAGGAATTCCCATATCGACGCTTACACTAGAGTCTGAATTGATATGTAAATTCATCTGTGTCGTTCTGGTCGCAACGGTTACGTGATTTTTGTTGATTAAACCGTAGTATTTTGCAAATAAAGCAAGGCAACGTGCTCCATTACCGCATTGCCCCACTTCCTGGCCATCGGCATTAAAAATTCGATAATTAAAGTCAATACCATCTTGTTGGCTGGATTCAATCAACAAGCATTGATCAAAACCGATACCTGTATGACGTTGAGCCATAGTGGCGATTTGTTGGGGGCTTAGATTAATATTCTGATGGATCCCATCAATCACAATGAAATCATTGCCTAAGCCATGCATTTTGGTAAATTTAATTTTCATATTTTTATCAATTAAGTCGATAGTTATTTACTTGCTGAACTTTTTGTTGATTCTGGCAAATAAAGAGGTCCTTTTTGCCCACAAGCCGATAAGAATATGACAAGACAAACCATAAATAAAAAGTAAATTCGTTTCATTAAAAATAAGCACGTTAACGATTAGAAGGTAACTATCTATTTAATTGAGTAAAAATTCAAGCAATATCCAATTTTTTTAAAGTAACCCGGGAAAATTTAATAAAAATCCCGGGTTCTACTACTTTATACTTTGCGATCCAGTGCTCTTACTGTTCTTTCGTCATCAACTTCATTATCAATCGATACATGAAGCTCTTTTCTATATTCGTTCAATGTAGAAACAACATTTTGTCCCAAGGGTTGCCAAAATAAAAACGATTTTATAGATGAATAACCTACACTGTTATAAGCGGCGAGTGCAATTAATCCGAGGCCGACAACAAGAATACTTGCAGCAATTACGACATTTCTGATATATCTAATTGATCGCGGACAACGGTGCTTTGTCAGAATCGGTTCAACTATATCAAGCCTATTAAAAAATTCGCGCGCACGATCTTTAGGGTGGGGAAATTCCGCTTCATTTTTTAAGATTTTAAGTAGTTTGGCTACTTCTGTAATTTTCTCTTGTGTTTTAGCATCGGCTTTTTTTATTTCATCATCTTGTTCCAACTTTTTGGGTCTACCGGATAATTCAGATTTGAGTGAAGCCAAATATTCTGCGGTTAAAGGAATGAGTTTTCTCTTAATGAGTAGTAAATGCTCAGCCTCTTTCTCATCGTTTAGTGCTGTATGATATTCGATTTTTTTGCATTGTTCTGTTTTTAATGTAGTGGCAATATTTTTCTTTTGTTGTTCTTCTTTTTCTAGATTTTGCTGTATATCTTGAATACCAGCCACTAATTGTTTCTTTTCTACTTCTAAAGCAGTCTTTTTTTGCTTTTCTTCCTCTAGATTTTGCTGTGTATCTTGTATATCAGCCACTAATTGTTTCTTTTCTACTTCTAAAGCCGCTTTTTCTTGCTTCAGTCGATCAACTACCCCGTATTTGTTAATAGCATGGCGTTCAACTAACTCTTTAAACGTACCTTTTTCTGCCGGTTCAGGCAAGGCATTAGGTCGGTCTCGATAAAATTTTTGTGCTGCAACATCAATTAACGCTTCGGCTTCTTTTCGGAGAGACAGTTCATGTTTATTGAAAACAGCTTCTTCGGTCGCAAGCTCGCGTACTTGACCCAATGCTGCAATGTCATCAATAAAGACTTCGATTTGATGATACAGTTTTTCAAACTCATCAAAAGAACTGCCATATTGTTCCTCAAATCGTATTACAAGTTGGTCGACTAAATTTTCTTCAGCTTCACTTTGAGGCAGTTTATCTTTCAGTTGTTGGCAAATGTATTCTATTTTTATTTTTATCGGATGATCTGCTAATTTAGCAAAATCAGGACTATTAAAGATCGCGGCAATTTCCGGGTTAATTTCTGAATTAGAAGCGTCTTCATCTTTATTGATCTGAGTTAATAAGGTATTAAAAAAGCGCTGCAAGTTTGCATTGATTGGCGTTTGCAGACGATTAAAATCATCTTGCAAGTTTGCGTGCTGTTGTCCCGCTGTTTGGGTAATTACATTTGAACTCAAAATTTGAAGAGCTTTGACAAATTCTTGTATGGTTGTATTGTCTATTTCTAATAATTTGTTAAATTCTTGAAATGTTGCAATGATGGCTTCAAAGAGGTCTTGCTTTTCTATTTGCTTACTCTCTTTACTCCAGTCATCTATCAGATATTGCTGGCTTACTCTTTGAAGTAATGTACCAAAAGAACTCAAGACATCTTTACGGGCATCCTCACTATCAAGTATTGCAGCGGGAGCAATTGAATGTTCAGTAACAGACGATGAAAGATTGGTAATGGCTCTAATGTTTTTAGATAATACAGCTTTTGCGGATCTAATTAGATCTGCCAGAGTTTGATCTTCATGCGAATCAACTTGAAGTATTTTGAAGAAATACTCTTTCATTAAAAAACTGTGCTCTTCGTTAACATACCCAAGGTTTTTAGGAAAAATCTCAGTTAGGAGTCCATATTTATGGTCAGTGCGTAATACTTTTCTTTGTGGCGCTACGCCCATAGCAAGGTAGCAAGTCATATTGAATGCTTCATAGGCTGCTCTATTTGCATAAATTTTGTCATAAAGCTTGCGAAATATGGTTGGAAAATCAAGTTTTGCTACATCAACACCATTATCAATTCCTATCTCGTCCAGAAAAGCAATATATTTTCTACCTAGACCGGTGCGCTCATGAAAAATTTCTTGAGCATCTTTAAATTCAACACCATGGTTGACTAAAAAACGAAGTAATTTAAAGATCATTAATTTTTGCACGTGGGTCGATTTAGTGTTTTCAGGAGAAACGACTTTGCTTCGTTGTGACGCATTACTGCCAGCAGAACCTGTACCATGATGACCAGGTAGGGTGTTGCGAATGAGTACCTGATTTTCAGGATCTGAAGCTTCCGGATAGATTGGTGTAAAGCCCCAATCTGAATGTTCATTTTCGTAATAGACAATTTCTGCGTATTTAACAATCGGTGGAATAGTAAAAAATCTCGAGTCGTACCAAGTTACTGGCCAGACGTCCCCAGGGACAGGGTCAATGATAAAAAGGCTCATAGATACTTTGGCGATATTGCGTTTTAGTTCATTAAACCATTGCTCTTGAGCTACATTATCTTTAGGTAATTGGGTAAATAAGGGTTTGATAATGTCAGGGGTATTATAGCGCTTTTCCTTTTGTCTCTCTGCTTGCTGTCTGACGAGCTCTTTTATTAATTGCTCGAAATTTTGACAAGAGTTAATGGCTTCTTTTATCGCATTGATTTCATGAGCAATCAGAATCGATTCAACTCCACCTCTACTGTGTCCAATCTCATTAAGTTCAGTTTGTCCGCGAACAAGAGCATTTAAAGCAATACCTAGCCCAATTCCAATTTTTTCGCCAACATTGGTTCCATCATTTTTAGGGCCATTAACAACCCTGACTTTTAAAGATTGATAAGGAACAAGCTGTTTGTGATCAATAACTGGGTCATCTGTTTTAATCAACGTAGAAACAATACTCAGAGTTTCTCCCTTAGGGTAATACTCCATCACTGTATCCCCTAATTTTACAGGTGCTTTTTTCTTGTCTTTTAGAGTAGGAGTATAGATTGTGCCTGTCCCCAACATCGTAAGGGTAAATGATTTAGATTCTATTTTATCAAACATATTCTTGCCACTTGTTGAACATATTATTGCCAGTTATTGGCGCACTGTAGCGCACTATAATTCATGTTGACTAATAATGGAATAGGTTGAGCGCCTTTATTGTTTTAAAATTCCACAATTTGGTGCCAATTTGTTTTATATTTGATGCTATTAGATTCAAAAAATATAGAAAACGTATAACTTGCACTGTGCTAATGCATTAGCGATAATTTCCCTTTTTGTCTGCGAGGGGATTTGTTTTGAATGTACTTATAAATGAGTCACAGGCTAAGGCCCAGGCATGCGTTATTTGGATGCATGGATTAGGCGCTGATGCTTCCGATATGATGGGTTTAGTCGATCAGTTGACGATCGCAGATGTCGGGATACGCCATGTATTTATTAATGCCCCCCAACGTCCAGTGACTTTAAATGGTGGCATGGTCATGCCTGCCTGGTATGATATTATGGGCATGAAACTCATTGATAGAGAAGATAAAGAAGGAATTGAGCAATCCGAGTTGCTGATTCGTAAAGTCATGGATGACCAATTAAACGATGGTTTTGCGTACAATCAGATTTTTTTGGCAGGATTTTCACAAGGAGGGGCGATGGCATTGCATACCGCTCTTCATACGACAGCGCGTTTAGCGGGAGTTGTTGCTTTATCTGCTTATTTACCTTTAGCGGTGCATACCAGACCAAAGTTGGATAAAAGCACGCCTTTTTTTATGGGAGCAGGACAATTTGATCCCTTGGTTTTGCCTCAATGGACTGAATCAAGTAAAGATTGGTTATTGAATAAAGGATATGAACATATTTCTTATTATAAGTATCCTATGGAACATTCAATTTGTTTTGAGGAAATTAAAGACTTAAGTCTTTGGTTTAGAGATAAAATTCGGGGAGAAGCATAATGCCCATAGTGAAAAAGTCACGTACGGTGAATTATACCTGTGAACAAATGTTTTCATTGGTGAATGAAGTAGAGCGGTACGCAGAATTTCTACCTTACTGCGCAGAAAGCTTGGTACATCATCGCGATGAAGATGAAGTGCAGGCCACTTTAGTTATTGGCGCTGCCGGTATGAGTAAGTCATTTACCACACGTAACATGCTGCAAGTTAATAAAATGATAGAAATTCGTCTTGTTGATGGTCCGTTCAGTCATTTAGAGGGGTTCTGGCGGTTTGATGAAGTTGAAGAGGGATGCAAAATCTCTTTTGATCTCGAATTTGAATTTGCTGGACGCATGTTCTCCATGCTTCTAGGGCCTGTATTCGAACAAATAACGGATAAAATGGTCGATTCATTTTGTGAGCGAGCCAAGGCAATTTATGGTCAGGGTTGAGCTCATTTATGTGGCTTTAGACAAGACCACGATACATATGACTTTAGAGCTCAAACAGGGAGCAACGGTACTTGATGCGCTTAATACATCAGGAATATATGATATTCATCAGGAAACACGAGGCATGCCTGTTGGAATTTATGCAAAACAGGTTTCTTTAGAACAGGTGTTGCAAGAAGGTGATAGGGTAGAGATATACAGACCCCTGGTTTTAGATCCAAAAGAGAAGCGTCGGCAAAAGGCGATTCGCACTCGATGATATTCAGAACTTGAGTATAAGCAGCGCAGCGGAACCTGGGTTTCGCTGCGCTGCACCCAGGCTACAATTCCTCAAAACTTTATAAATCCTGCTTATTCTTGATTTATGTCAGGTTCATTCATTGACGCTACGCCTGGTTTTAGCTTGCCGCGTTCGATACGTGCCAGAATACCGTTTTGAAAGTATAAACTCACGGTTGACATGGTCATATATCCTCGGCCTCTACGCCAAGTGTATGCATAGTCCCAGCGGTTATCATTAAACGTAGGACTTAACAAACTGGTTCCCATTAATATAGCAACATCATTTTTACTCATTCCTACTTTGAGTCGATCTATTTTTGACTGTGGCAACAAATTTCCTTGTTGTACTACTCGTCGAGACAGATCAAACGATGAGCATTGCGTAAGGGTTAAAGTGCATACAATTCCTAGTAGAAAAATTATTATTCTCATTTTTTTGCCTATCGTGAAAAATTTCGCCATAATAACACGTCATTTACTGAAAGACACCTTTAACCTGGAAAAGCAGTTGAAACCATACTGGGCAAGCTAAAAGTACCGAATCTTCTGGAATTTTTTCAGGTGTAGAGAAGACAAATTCGTTACTGCGAAGGAGCATTGATGGAAGAGAGTAAGCAGCTAAAAAATGCTGGATTGAAGATTACTTTACCACGTTTAAAAGTATTGCAAATATTGGAGCAATCTCCTAACCATCATTTAAGCGCAGAAGGTGTTTATAAGGCGTTATTGGAAACAGGAGAAGATGTTGGTCTTGCTACGGTTTATCGAGTGTTAACGCAATTCGAAGCAGCAGGGTTAGTGAATCGACATAATTTTGAAGGAGGACACTCAGTATTTGAATTGAGTCAAGGAGCGCATCATGATCACCTAGTTTGCATCAAATGCGGCTGTGTAGAAGAGTTTGTTGATGAAGTCATTGAACAAAGGCAGAAAACCATAGCTGAACGCGCTAATTTTCAGATGACGGATCACGCATTGAATATTTATGGGATATGTCCACGTTGCCATAAAGGACAATAAAAATTGTTGGCAGTTATATTATTCTTTTTTTCCCAAAAGGAAATAAGTTTTCACATTACCAATCCCTTTCATTTCTGTAGTACCTCGTGGTTCAATAAGGAATTCATCTTGAAGCATAAAGGCCATTTTTTCCGAGATATGAATTTTATTAGGAAGGGAGGTTTCCTCCAGTCGACTGGCTAAATTAACTACATTGCCCCATATGTCATAAACGAATTTTTTATGACCTATAATTCCTGCGATTACGGTACCATATGTGATACCAATCCGAAATTGAAGATTCATCTGATTTTCTTGATTAAAAGTCAGCATTCGTTCCAGAATGGCCAAAGCATAATTCGCGATATTAATAGCATGTCGAGTTGTTTGTTCGGGAACTCCTGATACTGCCATGTAGTTATCACCAATAGTTTTAACTTTTTCTACATGATATTTTTCAGTAAGTTTATCGAGCTCGGCAAATAATCGATTTAGAATATTTACCGTTTTTTTAGCGCCCAATTGTTCAGTGAGTTGCGTAAAATTAATAATATCTGCAAACATGACACTGGCTTGGGTATATTCATCAGCAATATCTTCCTCGCCCATTTTCAAGCGTGAAGCAATCGCTTCTGGCAAAATATTCAAGAGTAATAAATCATTTTCCTCATTTACCCTCGATAATGTCTTTAATGCATGAATAATAAAAAAGAGCATGAGTATGGTTGATAGAAGTGAAAGCGCAAGTGCCAAGGCAATGATTTTTGACATCTCGATATCAATTTTTTCGTTAGTTAAGAATGTTCGACTATCTATCAGGGTAAAAAACTCTTGTAAGGGTTTCATTACCTGTAATTTGGCGCTCATATAATCAGCGCCAAAAACCATTTGTTGCGCTAATTGAGGATTAGGTTTGCCGATAATGGTGTAATCACCTGATTTATCTTGATATTTTCCATCAAATAAATTCATGGCTTTGATTTCAGTTTCTGAGAGCTGATTACTTTGGTTTTCTGCTTTAGCCAGTAAAGAAAATTCTTTTAGCGTAAAATGATGTTCCAACATCATTGCAGATAACGATTTTGCTGAGCCATAAGGTTGGGGACGTTTGTTATCAATAACCAAATCCCAATACAATTCGTCATAATTTAAAGGTAGAGGCGAAGTTCCATTACGTATGCTTAGAATTTCATTATAGTACTTACGGTATTTTTGCTCGCCAGTTACCACATAAAGGCGAGCCATCTCAGTTAAATCATCGGAGCTTTGACGAAGTTTATTAGCTAACATATATAATTGATAGCGCTCATTTCCATCAATGACCTCTTGAACTGCAATGTGTTTTAATGCAAATAAGCAAATGATCAGGCTCACTAAAGAGAGCGTTAAGAAGAAGAAAAAGTAGTATAAAAGACGCGTGTTTTTAAGATGAAGCTTTTTGAGCACGTTTAACTCTTTTACTTAATTAACTTACATTCAAGAATAGCTTATTTACATAATAATGGAGCAATTTCTAATAACTAATTTTAAATGCTATTCTTTAAAGAAGAATCTGTCTGTTTTATTAGGGAATTTTTAGGACGAGCTAGACTTGATCCTTAAATTAGCTCAAGGATTAATTAATGAAATTGTTATTTTTAGGGGCCGGCAGCGGTATCGGAACGGATTTCGAAAATTTTCAATCAAACATGCTACTTCTAACAGATAGTGGTAAGAAACTACTGATAGATTGTGGTACAGATATTCGTTTTTCATTAACTAAAGCAGGATACCATTCTCAAGATATTGACGCATTGTATATTAGCCATTTACATGCCGATCATATTGGTGGTATCGAATGGTTCGCATTTCAACGAAAATTTGCCTTCCAAAAGAATAAAATGCCACTTTTAATTATTCATGAACACTTAGTACATCTATTATGGAACAGTAGCCTTAGTGGAGGGTTAAAAACACTTGATGATAAAGAGGCAACTTTGAGCGATTATTTTAATGTTCACGTAGTTCGTACTGGCCATGGTTTTAGTTGGGAGGGCCAGAAACTAAACCCCGTGCAAACAGTTCATATCTATTCTAATAAGGAGTTGATGCCAAGTTATGGTTTGGATATTAGTTATAATAAAAAACAGTACTTCATTACTACTGATGCGCGATTTACGCCGGAACGCTTCGCACCATATTATCGAGATGCTGCTCTGATTTTTCATGATTGTGAAACCTTGGAAACGCCCAGCGGAGTGCATGCTCATTTTAATCAGTTAGTTACATTAGATCCTGAAATTAAAGCCAAGATCTGGTTATATCATTATAATGATGGGATGCTTCCTGATGCACAAGCTCATGGTTTTGCAGGTTTTGTTCGTTGTGGTCAGGAGTTTGATCTCAGTTAAAAACGAGTAATTACTTACTTAATCAGTTCAATTTTAAAGACAAAGTCCGATTGGAAAAATTGTTTCTTGAAATTATATATTATTGCCAGATTATAAATCGTTCATTCTTTCTCAAGAATGAGAGCTATCTAAATGACTTTATACATAATTACATAAGAAAAACTCCAGTTTATTCTTAAAGTTTTATGTATTTCATTGATATAATGTCCATCCTTTTCGAATGGTTAATATGGATATTTATGTGGATTGTATGGATTGCGCTTTCGCGACCTTACACGTTTATTGTAATGGCTCTGATGCTTCTAATTATTGGGCCCTTAGCAATAATGCGTACTCCTACAGATATTTTTCCTGACATCGATATCCCGGTTGTGAGCGTTGTATGGAATTACGCGGGCTTGCCTCCTGATGAAATGGGAGATCGCATTGCGAGTGTATTTGAGCGAGCCGTTACTACCACAGTGAATGATATTGAACATATTGAATCCTCGTCGCTGATTGGCGTCAGTGTGATCAAATTATTCTTTCAGCCTGATGTGAATGTTGACTTGGCTTTAAGCCAAGTTACAGCAATCGCACAAACGATGCTCCGTAGCTTGCCACCAGGGACTTTGCCACCATTGGTATTAAGCTATAAAGCGTCAACAGTTCCTGTTTTACAACTGGTGTTATCGAGTGCAACCATCCCGGAACAAAAGTTAAATGATTTGGGAAATAACTTTCTTCGTACTCAGCTTGCAACAGTACAAGGAGCAGCGGTACCGTATCCCTATGGAGGAAAAATACGTCAAATCCAGGTCGATTTAGATCTGCAAGCCATGCAAACCTATGGTATTTCCGCACAAGAGGTGAATAATGCAATTCTTGCCCAAAACCTGATTATTCCTGCTGGAACACAAAAAATAGGTGAGTATGAGTACATTGTTAAATTAAATGGTAGCCCGCTTTCAGCAGTTGAATTAAATGATGTGCCAGTTAAATCAACACCTGGTCGAGTTTTATATATTCGTGATGTTGCCCATGTACGCGATGGATTTGCACCGCAAACCAATATTGTCCGAGTGGATGGGAAACGGGCAGTAATGATGTCAATTCAAAAAACCGGCAATGCGTCTACTTTAGATATTGTGAATCGTGTTAAGGCTTTATTACCTAAAGTTAAGAACATGCTTCCGGAAGGACTTAATTTGTCCAACTTCGCAGATCAATCAATCTTTGTTACCGCAGCGATTCGCGGGGTTATTACAGAGGGGGTGATTGCGGCGGCATTAACTGGGCTTATGATTTTACTCTTTTTAGGTAGTTTACGTAGCACGCTTATAATTACTTTGTCCATTCCTTTATCCATCATTGCCTCGATTACTATCCTTTCTGCTTTGGGAGAAACGATCAATATTATGACTTTAGGTGGTTTAGCACTTGCTGTGGGTATTTTAGTTGACGATGCTACGGTTGCTATTGAAAACATTAACTGGAATTTGGAGCAAGGTAAGGAAGTAGAGCAAGCAATTCTTGATGGTGCGAAACAGATAGCAATACCTGCCTTAGTATCAACTTTATGCATTTGTATCGTGTTTGTTCCTATGTTTTATTTGGGGGGTGTCGCCCAATATTTATTCGTACCTTTAGCTGAAGCCGTAATTTTTGCCATGCTCATGTCTTATATTTTATCACGTACCCTGGTTGCTACCCTGGCAAAATATTGGTTGCACAAACATGAGCTGATGACGGAAGAGAAGAATAAGGGACGATTTGCTCGCTTACACGAAGCATTCGAAGAACAATTTGCACGATTACGCGTGCAGTATTCTAAATCATTATCTTGGGCATTAAACAATGCTAAAGCGTTTATTTTTTATTTTTTAGGTTTTGTTGCTATTTCAATATTATTGCTTTGGCCATGGCTTGGTTCAAATTTTTTTCCTAATGTGGATGCTGGACAAATTAAATTGCATATTAGTGCTCCAACCGGAACCCGGGTAGAGGAAACGGCACGAATTGTAGATAATATTGATACCGTGATTCGACAAGTAATACCGCCTAAGGATCTGAGTAGTATTGTTGATAATATTGGTTTACCTGTAAGCGGAATTAATTTATCGTACAGCAATTCTGCAACGAATGGACCGGAAGACGCAGATATCTTAATATCTCTAAAAGAGGGGCATCGACCCAGTTCGGAATATGTGCATCAATTAAGATCCGTTTTAAGAGAACATTTTCCAGCAGTGACGTTTGCATTTTTACCTGCTGATATAGTAAGCCAAATTATCAATTTTGGTTTGCCATCACCTATTAATATTCAGGTTATTGGCTTAAAAAAAGAAGACAATGCGCATTATGCCAATAAACTGATGAATCAGCTAAAACGAGTACCAGGTCTCACCGATGTTCGAATAAGACAGTCTAATAATTATCCTGAGTTTTTTGTGGAGGTTGACCGTAGCTTGGCAAATGAACTTGGATTTACTCAATTCAATGTCGCCTCTGATTTATTAGTGACTCTATCAGGCAGTTTTCAAACGACACCCACATTTTGGTTAGATCCTAAAAATGGAGTGTCTTATCCGATTGTTACGCAGGCACCGCAATATGTGATGACTTCATTAAATGATTTGCTTAATATTCCAATTGGAAGTTTAACTTTGCCTAGTCAACTGCAAATTTTAGGTTCTTTTGCAAAACTGAAACGTACTTGGACCTCAGTTGTCGAGTCACATTATAATGTTCAGCCAGTTATTGATATTTTTGCTTCAATCCAGGATAGAGATTTAGGCTCGATAACCAAGGATATCCGAAAGACTATCCGTGATACGCAGAACGAGTTGCCTAGAGGGTCATCTGTAGCGATTCGTGGTCAGATTGAAACTAAGGAGCATGCATTCAATGGTTTATATTGGGGATTAGCTTTTTCGATTTTATTAGTTTATCTGTTGATTGTTATTAACTTTCAATCCTGGGTTGATCCATTTATTATTATTACCGCATTGCCTGCTGCGATTGCAGGAATTGCCTGGATGTTATTTATTACTCATACCGCATTAAGTGTGCCTGCTCTAACAGGAGCAATTATGTGTATGGGAGTTGCAACAGCAAATAGCATCCTAATCATTAGTTTTGCTCGCGATCATCTTGCAACTGAAAATGATCCCATGAAAGCAGCCCTTGAGGCAGGACAGACTCGTTTAAGACCCGTAATGATGACTGCATTGGCCATGATAATCGGTATGTTTCCTATGGCATTAGGTTTGGGAGATGGGGGAGAACAGAATGCTCCGTTGGGACGGGCAGTAATCGGCGGGTTATCTTTTGCAACGATGGCCACGCTTTTTTTTGTCCCTTCGGTTTTTTATGTGATTCACGAGCGCAAGTTGAAGAAGAAGCAAAGGAAGGATCATGCTTAAATCAATTCAATCATTTGGACAGGACCACAAACATAGACGACGTATTATCGCGATTGCAGTTTTTTTATTCATCATGTTGGTGATAGTTTTTTTTCGTGTTTATGCAGCGATTCACTTACGTAATGAAACTCTTGCTGATGCAGTTCCTGTAGTCCGGGTGATGAAAGCACAACAAGAGAAAGGGGTTGATAAAATTATTTTACCAGGCAATGTGCAAGCTTGGCACGAATCACCTATTTATGCACGTACTAACGGTTATATAAAAAAATGGTATGTTGATATTGGCAGTCACGTTAAAAAAGGCGATTTGCTTGCCGTCATTGAAACACCTGAGCTCGATGCACAGGCGCGTCAAGCAAGGGCCGATTTGAAGACCGCGATAGCAAATAATCAATTGGCACAGATTACTGCAAAACGTTGGCTTAATTTAGTTAAAACAGAATCGGTCTCCCAACAAGAGACGGATGAAAAAGTAAGTACGGCTGCGGCTTTAGAGGCTGCGATGTTTTCGGCTAAGGCTAATTTGCAACGATTACAAGAATTAGTCGGATTTGAACGTGTTATTGCTCCTTTTGATGGTGTCATTACGGATCGCGCCACAGATATTGGTGACTTAATTGATGCAGGAAGCAGTTCCACAGCACAACCTTTATTTCGTATTGCCCAAACCAGCCCTTTGCGAATTTATGTCAAAATTCCTCAGTATTACTCGTCACGGATTAAACCAAATATGACCGTGGAGCTCCATTTTGCGGAGCATCCCAAGCAAGTTTTTCCTGCCAAACTGTTTGAAACAGCGCAAGCAATTGATCCTGATACGCGTACTTTGCTCGCTCAATTTATTTCCCCGAATAAAAATGGGGAGTTATTACCGGGGGGGTATACTGAAGTCTGGTTTACTTTACCCATTCCTCCCAAAACTGTGATTCTTCCTGTCAATACCTTGCTTTTTCAGGCTCAAGGATTACAAGTAGCAACTTTGGATAAAGACAACAAGATTGTTTTAAAATTGGTCACTCTTCGACGCGATTTTGGCGCAACAGTTGAAATTGCCACAGGAGTATTGCCAGGTGATCGCGTTGTGCTTAATCCTCCTGATGCCATTGTGAATGGGGAAACTGTGCGAGTTGTTTCATGAAAAAATTGATTGGCCCTGGAGCGCTTGTTTTTGCATTAATGGGTTGTTCTTTAGCTCCAACATATCATCGCCCGATCATGCCTATCCCTGAGCACTTTAAAGAACCAGGAACATGGGTGGAAATTAAATCGACACCACGAATCGTTACGCCGGATGCCTGGTGGCAAGCGTTCAATGATCCTGTATTAAATAATTTGGAAAATCAACTGAATGGAGCAAACCAAGATTTGAAATTGGCCTATGCTCATTTTCAGGAAGCAATTTCATTAGTACACGTTGCCCGATCGTATTTTTTCCCCACCATTCAGGGGTTATTCAATGCAGATCGCCAGCAAAACTCACGAACGGTAGCGAATTCTGTAAAAACCCCCGTATTTAACCAGTTTTTATTGGGTGGTTTTCTCGCTTATGAGCTTGATGCTTGGGGAAGTGTTCGCAATTCGGTTCTTGCCAGTGAGCGTAATGCTACGGCAAGCGCTGCTGATGCTGCTTCGATTCGTTTGAGTTTACAAGCAGAACTTGCAAATGATTATTTTGCATTAAGAGGGAGTGATGAGGCGCAACGTATATTAGATACTACCGTTATGGCTTATCAAAAAGCGCTTTATTTGACGAAAAATCGTTATCGAGGTGGGGCTGCGCCTATAGCCGATGTTGATGAAGCAGAAACTCAGCTTGAGAATGCAAAAACCATGGCTGCAGAAATGCGATTACAGCGAGCCCAACTTGAACATGCAATCGCAGTATTGATTGGGGAAATACCCAGTAATTTTTCTTTGGCTCCTGCCAAATCACCTAAGGTTTTTCTGGAAATAGCCCCTAATATTCCTTCAACCCTTCTAGAGCGAAGGCCTGATATCGTTGCGGCTGAGTCTCGAGTGCAAGCGGCAAATGCAAATATTGGCGTAGCACGAGCTGCTTTTTTCCCTGTGATTGACTTATCTGGAAGTTCTGGTTTTCAGAGTCAAAGCCTTGCAAATCTCATTTCAAAGCCAAGCCTTTTTTGGGCTCTGGGTCCGTTGAGTTTATTGACTTTAACTCAACCTGTAGCACAAGTGACGATTTTTGATGGTGGGCGATTGCGAGGTCTACTAAATCAAGCCAAAGCCCAGTATTTTGAAACAGTTGCTGCTTATCGACAAACCGTGTTAACTGCATTCCAGGAGGTGGAGGATAATCTGATTGCGATTCACCAGCTCGATCAGGAATATCGAAGCCAAGAGGCGGCAGCTCGTGCGGCAAAACGAGCTTGGGATCAGGAGTTATACCGATACAAAGGAGGGTTGGTTACATTTTTGCAGGTTGTGGTTGTTGAAAATACTGCACTGCAATCAAAACTTGCATTAGTTAATATCCACACCCGTCGTCAAATTGCAAGTATTCAATTAATTAAAGCTTTAGGCGGCGGGTGGTCTTTAGATGCAGGCAAAAAAAGATAAGATAGGGATAAAGGCAAAAGGAGTTTGGACAAATATTTATATCATACTCCAGGAATCACTCTTGCCTTAATTCTACATCATAACGTTATTTGTTAATCAAGATTAATAGTATAGGAATAGCTACCCATGCCATCGTATACTGTATTGATGTAGCGAATTCCATTACAAGAAGCACTAACAACTGGATGATTCATTAATGGTCCATCTTTAATATCAAGAACACACCAGTTCTCTGAATCATAGGCAACAGTAACATGAGCATAACCAGAACGGCATGCAAATGAGTCTAATATCTCAAAACTACGTGGCCCAACTATGTGGAGCATCACATCTGGATCATTAAATCCGCTTACGACATAGATACCAGGGTGGGAAGTATCGCTTAAGCGAAAATAATCTTTATATCCACACCAAGATTTATCTGCATGAGCATTCATCATCATTAAGCTGGTTGTAGCCAGAAGAATCCATTTTTTCATTTCAGAACACCTTTTTTATTATTTTTATTATTTAGAGCCGATGGCGATTATAGGGAAGTATTGATTCAAAAACAATCACTCTGCTGTAATCCTTACGGGTGAGCGTACAAAGGTGGGCTGAGCAAGCCAAATCATGGCAAGCAAGAATATGAAAATCCAAGCTGCGAGTCTGAATATGTCGTTCGTAGCGAGCATAAATGCTTGATTGATTATCGTTGCATAGAGGACTCCAAACCCTTTGAGCCCCGAAATTCCCAATGAATGCAATTGATTGAGTGATTGTTGAACTAAGGGATTGTACGCGGTTATTTGCTCCACCAGATGGCTTTGATGTAACGCTTCTCTATGATTCCATAAGGTGACGCTGATTGATGTGCCAAAGCTGCTACCTAAAATTCGACAAAAGTTGACAAGGCCCGATGCACTCGCCAAGCGATCAGGAGGCAGTTCAGTCAAAATAAGTGCAATTAATGGGGTAAAGAAAAAGGCAAGGCCAATCCCTTGAATAAATCGAGGTCTAATCAGTTGAATAAAACTCATTTCAGTGTAAAAAGTAGATTGCCATATGCATGTCCCCGCAAACACAATAAACCCAAGGCTGATAATAATGCGTAAATCAAATTTACCCATATAAATACCGACAATAGGTGTTAAAAAGAAGGGTAAGATCCCTACAGGAGCAACTGCAAATCCTGCCCAAGTTGGGGTGTAACCCATTTGCGTTTGTAGCCATAACGGGAAAATAACTACAGTGGAAAAATACACCATAAACCCTAAGGTTAAACTCATTGTCCCAATAGTAAAATTGCGATTAGCAAATAAATATAAATCAATAATTGGATGTTTTTGTGTTAAAAGCCAAATGATTAAAAAGCTAAGCGTAACTGTCGAGATGATTGCTAAAGAAACAATAAACGGTGAATGAAACCAATCTAAATCATGTCCTTTATCTAATAAAATTTGCAAACAGCCAACGCCTATTGATAATAATATCAAGCCAATAAAGTCAATTGGTAATTTAGTGATAGGTGTCTCTCTTCCACTAAGAGTAATCAGCGTAAATGTTACTGAAAAGATACCTACAGGGACGTTAATATAAAAAATCCAGGGCCAGGTATAATTATCGGTAATAACCCCGCCCAGAATTGGACCAAATATTGGTCCCACAACAGCAGTCATGGTCCATATACCAGTTGCCAATCCTCTTTTTTCAGGAGGATAATTAGCCAGGAGAATACTTTGTGATAAAGGAATCATTGGTCCAGAAACCGCACCTTGAATCACTCGGAAAAAAACCAACATTTCCAAACTCATTGATAATCCACAAAGCACAGAGGCGATTGTAAATAAGGTTGAGGAGAAAATAAATAAACGAACCTCGCCAAAACGCTTGGCTAGCCATCCAGTTAGCGGCAGCATAATGGCTTGACTTACAGCAAAAGAAGTTATAACCCAAGTTCCATTATCTGGACTAACGCCTAAATCGCCTGCAATGGTCGGAATGGCTACATTAGCAATCGAGATATCAAGGACATTCATAAAGATAGCCAATGACAAAGAAATGGTCATCAGAACTAATCTACTACCAACTAGTGGAAGATGATCAGCCATTATGATTTTGTCCTTGGAAGGAACATATCGGGGGAGTTTGCATGTAAAATTTCGTCAATAAGGGAATTTACTTCTGCGAGCTGTTTTTTATAAATTTTTGTGTGATATTTTATCTTAGACTCGGTCGTTTGTGGAATCCGATTGCCGTCTAAGTGATGCGTATCAATAGTCACTCGCATGGATAATCCTAGTTGTAATGGAATTTTTTTCAATTCAATGGGGTTTAAACTAATACGCACAGGAAGTCTTTGCACGATTTTAATCCAGTTCCCTGTTGCATTTTGTGGTGGGAGTAAAGAAAAAGCTGAGCCTGTTCCCGCATTTAAACCAACAACCTTTCCATGATAAGTCATTTCAGGGTAAGCATCAGCATAGAGAGTAACTGGCTGACCAATGCGAATATCATTTAGAGAAGATTCTTTGTAGTTTGCATCTACCCAAGTATCGTGGAGTGGAATAATCGCCAGCATGACGGAGTTGAGCGATACTTGCTGTCCCGGTTGCACACTACGTTTTGCGACGTAACCAGTAATTGGGGCGGCAATAGTTGTTCTTTGAAAATTCAGATAAGCTGTTTTTAGATTGGCTTTGGCAGTTTCAACAAGTGGATGAGTATACAGATGTGCATTTTCAACCAACGCAAGAGCTGCATCTAGTTGATGCAATGAGCTATCATAAGTTGCTTTTGCCGCTTCCACTGTTGTTTTATAATGTTGCATCTCTTCACGGGATACAGCTCGATTACCAACTAGCCCTTCGCGACGTTTTAAATCCAATTGCGCTTTAACCAGATTTGCTTTGTTTACATTCACATTTTGTTGTACCTGAGCGGCATTTTCAAAATACTGACGTACTTGTCGGACGGTTTGTGCCAGATTTGCTTTCGCTTTTTGTAGCGCTATTGCATAATCGGTAGGATCCAATTTAATTATGATTTGGCCTTCAGTAACCAATTGAGTTTCATCAGTGTTAATCGAGATAACAGTACCGGAGATTTGAGGCATCAGTTGCACCATATTTCCGTTGACGTAGGCATCATCGGTATAGAGTTCAAATCGTCCCCAAATGAGCCAATAGAGAATCCATATCAATGCAGTAAGTAAAAAAATACTGCCGAGGGCGAACATAGCAATTTTTCGTTTATATAATGTTTTAACTGTTGCACCAACTTTTTTCGATTCGACTTCAGTTTCTTTTTTTTCGGCCATAATTCTATAGCTCTCCACCTAAAGCTGCTAATAAGGCTACAAAAGCTTGCTTTTGACGTGTTTGTAAATTATTCAAAATAGCTTTTTGCTGGATTAGTAACTGTTTTATTTCAATTAGTTGGGTGTAATCAATAATTCCTTGAGTATAACGCGCCTGGAATAATTTGTAATTGGATTGGATATTAATTAACGCTTGGTTCTGTGCTGTAATTTGAGTCTTAAGTATTTTTAGAGTAGAAAGTTGATCGCTGACTTGTTGTAATGAATTTAAAATAGTTTGATTATACTGGTTCACTGCAAGTTCAAATTGTGCATAGTTAACCCCAAGATTCGCTCTTCTTGCACCTGCATCAAAAATAGGTAAATCAAAAGCCGCAGCGGCATTATCGTTTTGGAGCCATATATTAAAAGCTTTGCTAAAGTATAGACTTTGTAAGCTGAGTAAACCCTTCAAATTAATATTGGGGAAAAAAGCGGTTTTTGCAACATTCACTTGATGTGCTGCAGCTTCAGTAAGAGCACGTGCTGAAGCAATATCAGGTCTTTGTGCGAGTATATTTGCTGGGATTATTGTGGGTAACTGGAGTTGCTTTTCGTCATAAACAAAAGGTGCTGGATCAATTTGTGTATTTAAGGGGTTTTTACCCATTAAAACGGCTAATTGATGTCGCGATTGCATTTCAGCACGCTTGTAATCCTCTATGGATAAGATGGCTTCCTGAGCATTAGCCACCGCTGTTTGTACAGGAATATTTGATTCAATGCCTTGTCGTTCGCGATCTGCGATGATATCAGCAAGCTGCTTTAACAAGCGTGCGTTTTCTTTGGCCAAATGTTGTTGGATAATGTTATTTTGTACTTCAAAATAAGCGGTCGCAATAGAAGCACTCAAAACAAGCTGGGTTTCGGCTAGATCCATTTGTGCCGCAAATGTTTCACTTAATCTAGTGGCTAAGGTTTCTCTATTTTTGCCCCAGAAATCGAGCTCATAATTAAATTTTAAGCCAATATCTGCAACTTTTGCTTGATCGATTTTTATCGAGTTAATTGGAGGCGGTATTTTGCCATGTATTGGAAAGTAAAATTGTTCCAAATAACCGCTCGAGCCTATAAATGGCCATAATGATGATGAGGCGACTTTTGCAAGTTGTTGGGCTTGTATCACTCGTGCTTTGGCACTGTGCATATCAGGGGCATCAGCAAGAGCGACAGAGATGAGTTGAGATAAATGGGGATCATTAAATCGTTTAAAATGATGCACTGATTTGCTTTGTTCAGGTTTTTTATAAACGTGTTTTACTGCTAGCTTAGTTGAATTGAGTGGTTCTGTACTCGTATGGGGTTCACCAAACAGAGAACAGCCTGTTGATGCGAACGTGATTAAAATACAAGTTACTAAAGAGAATCGCAAAATTTATTTCCCTTTATATGCGTGAAATTGGATAATGTATCAATATTTTTTGAGAAATACATTAGTGATCATATTACTTAAACTGACTATTAATTTCTAACTTTATAAAAATATGGACTAGAATTATGTACATAAAGGAAATTTTTAAAAACAACAAGAGGGGAGAATTATGAATACTCTGAAAAAAATAGCGATCGTAAGTATTTGTCTTACAACACTTGGCCTACTAAGTTCTTGTGGAACGGTTCATGGCTTTGGAAAAGACGTATCTACTGTGGGTAAAGACATTCAAAAAGCATCACAATAATTTCTTTACGACTCCCCTTAGGGGGAGCCTAATTCTGGATGATAAGTTAAATCTTCATCTATCCCTGAATTAATATAAAACTCACAAGTGTGGGGTGTTGCGGTAATTGTAATGAATTCATTGCCACTGGTTAAAAAATGATGATGCTCAATTGCATCAGGATGAAGATTAAAAAAATGTCCCTTAAAATCATATTGTTGGACTATTTTTGTTAATGAGTTAACTTCGGCTTCTGTGCCATGTGAGGTTATTTCATCACCGTCAATTTCTTCTTTTTCCCCACCGATAAATCGAAGTGATATGATGTCAATCGGAATATGAGGAAATAGGTTAAATTCGGCACGAAGACCTTCCAGGAAATCTTCAAAGGTTTCTTGGGCTAACTGGTCTTTGTTTTTATTTGAATATCCAAAGCCTGACCAATGATATAAGCCACAAAAATTGATTTTTTCTTCAAGCTCCTCATCCCAGTATTGGCCTCTAATCATAAAAGCAATGCACGTACAAACCCCATCAGTAATCAATGCAGTAAATTGATCGTTTGTGAATGCAAGGTCATCCATCTCAACAGTTATTTTTGAAAGTATTTTAGGTGTGGTGAAAAAGTGTCTAGATTGCATAAAAAATTCATGTGACTTGTATTAAAAAAAAGCATTATACAGGAACAAGATTGTGAGTCCTACTCTTTTAATGTCCATTTTATAATTAATTTAAACAGACGGCGCGATTTTAGGGAGGGCTTGAATTCTTCGGTTTTTGGCCCCAAGCTCTTTTTTTATAAAAGGCTGCCATTGCCATGAAGGGATATCGTACTTTTGTGCATGAAATAATTCGTTTAAATGAGCGATTAATGCATCTTTATCGGGCAAGTCAGGGGTGATTTGAATTGTAAATTGATTTAAAGCGTGTTGTTGGATGGTGTAATCATCGAATTCAAAAGTGAAGGAGGCCATTTTCTGACGTATCAGATCGGCAAAGAGGGGAAATACCTTATTATTTTGGGTTGCATAACAAATATCACCTACACGGCCTTCAATCCTTTCCAGCCTGGTAAAAACGTCATTTGATTGTTCTTCAATCAACACATCATCTAAACGATAGCGGATTATGGGTTGTGTTGTTCGCAATAAATCCGTGATAATAGGTACAAATCGCTTTTCGTCCAACCACTCCTTTTCGATAATTAAATATTCTTCATTCATTAGTAAATGATTACTGTCTTTATCACTAATGGCTAAAAATCCTTCCGTGCATTGATATACTTGCGCGACCTGACAATTAAAGGCGTTTTTTATAATTTCTTCATCACGTTGTTCCATAACTTCAGCAACAGCAAAAATTTTTTCGGGAGTAATTGATAAGCGTTGTTTTTCCCTTGATAAAGCCAGTAATACAGAGGTCGGTGCTGATAAAAGGGTGGGTTGTATTTTATTTAAGCGATCAAGATGGATTTCGAAGTTTTCGAGTAAATCAAAAAAATGAAATTGAATTTTTTTACCTTTGCTGAGATTTGTATAGAGCTTATTATTAGCTCTAAGGAAAAAGGCAATGCGCTCTTTTCTCTTTAAGCCTTTGGGCAAGGCCTTAGCTAATAAAATGCCAGCCCAGGCATCGCGTTCTTTTTCATTGACAAGAAATAAACCCCGATTTCCTGATGTGCCAGAAGAAAGTCCAACGGCAATCCCATTGATTAAGGCGGAAAAATCGCGTGTGCTTTCTGCTTTTAAAGCCAGCTTCAAGGCCTGATCCTTCGTTATTTTGACCGTATTTATTTCATCAAAGTGCTGCATCATTATTTTTTTGTTGATAATTGGCCATTCCTTAAATGGCTTATCCAAATAGGGTTGATAAAAAGGAGATTTATATAAGGTTTTTTTTATTAACTTTCTAAATTGCTTTTCCTGATAAGCAGCTAATTGGTCTCGTGATTTAAATCGTTTTCGCAGAAATTGGGTATTGAAATAATAATAAAGAAGTCTAAGTATCATGCTCGAATCCCTGAAAGACGTGCCCGTATGTGCTGACAATGGGATGGAATCATATCGATTTTTTTATTATTTTTAAAAAGTAGGTGCAATTTCTTGATTGTTTGCTGATAACTTTCTTTATTATCGTGAATCAAGTAAGTGAGATTACTTGGAAAAATCATTTTCTTAAAAGTTTCTTGATGCCAACAACTGTCTGCAAGCAAAAAGGTTTCTTGAGCCGCTTTAAAGTATAAACCTATTTGTCCCTTGGCATGTCCTGGTAAGGGGATCGCAATGAGCTTTCCATCCTTAAAGAGATCAAATCCAGTGGTAAAAGGGAATAGATTGGCGTTCAGCGCAACTTCGTTTTTTAATAAAACCAGGCGCTCATAAAAGTCTTTAGGAAGTAATCCGGGTAAGAATCCCTGCATTAATGCTTTTATTCCTTTTTTTTGATGTATGTTGCTTATGGCATCAGGATGACAGAAAAATTGAGCATTAGGAAAATCTTTTAAACCACCAATGTGATCTGCATGAAAATGTGAGATCACAACTCCTTTAATTTCTGAAGACTGGATATTATGTTCTGCTAATTGTTCTTTAAGTGATTTTTTCAGTAGTACCGGTGTTAGGTTTCTGTAAAGGGAAAAAGGAAATTTTCGGGTTAATTCGTAGAATCGGTTGCTATAACCCGTATCGAATAGAATATAACCTCGAGTTGGATGTTTGATTAAAGCACAGAGGGCAGGGTATTCGCTTTGTTTCCAATGAGCATTCTGCAGGGTCATTCGCGCACAATGTTTGCAAAAACCAACTTCAAATAATTGATACTCTATCATGATCTTTGATACCACTCCGCAAAATGTTCTATTCCTTGTCTGATATTGACTTTAGGTTGATAACCTAAATCTTTTTGGGCCGCTTCAATATTTAATGTTTGCCCCATACATAAAACAGCTGCACTGTATCGGGTTAAACGTGGTTCTTTTCGAATAAATGGGAGGCTATAGAATTCTTCTGCACACGCAGCATATATTTTTGCAATCGAGTAGGGGATAAATTTAGGTATAAATGGCTTTTGTAAGACACTAAAAAGTTCGGAAATAATGCTTATTAGCGCTCGTGGTTCACCATTGGTTATATTGTATTTGTTACCGCAAAATTGTTGATCCGCTTGTGCTGCTAAAAGCAGACTTTCTACAACATTTTCAACATAAGTGATATCAATTACATTTGTTCCATTTCCAACAATAGGCAGTACCCCTTTTTTTTCATTTTGGAGGATGCGCGGTAAAATGGCCCGATCATAAGGGCCAAAAATTGCTCGTGGGCGTATCGTAATCACATTAAGGCTTTTTTCTTGAAAGGCCTTATCAATCAGAGCTTCAGCAAGTAATTTGGTTTTTACATAATAGTTGGCCGGTCTTGAGGGTAACGGAACATCTTCCTTGATATTATGTTGTTCCGTGAAATTAAAATAAATACTTGGTGATGAAACATGAACTAAGCGCGTATTTAAGGGAGTTGCTTCAATTACATGTTGGGTGCCTAGCACATTGGCATCATAAAAATCTTTATACCGTCCCCAAGGACTAGATAGGGCCGCACAATGAAAAATAGTTTGAGCATTCTGAGTTATTTTTTTTAACTTCTCTTGATGTAGTAAATCGACAGTTATAAATTGTGCGCCAGATTGAGTAATGATTTTGCCAAGCTGCTCATTGCGCCCCAGGGCGATTACCTCATGGCCGTCTTTGAGCAATCTTTGGGTCAAATTCAATCCGAGACAACCCGTAGCTCCTGTTACAACGCAAACCATATTAGTACTCCAAGATGATACCACCAGCTGCCAGCCCAGCTCCGGTACCCATTAATAACACTAATTGCCCACGTTGTAACTGTTTGCTATTAATTAAAGTGTATAATGCGGTAGGAATAGATGCGGCAATTTGATTTCCATAATAGGGATAAATAGAAACAAAATTTTCAGTTGGAATATTTAATCTCTTCTGCACGTGATGCATCGCGAGCAAGCTTGCTTGATGCGGGACGAACCAATCTATATCACATAGGTTAAGCTTGGCTTTGCTGAAGAGATTGTCCATGAGATTGTCTAATAATTTGGAAGCTAATTTGAATACTTTTTTACCTTCCATATAAAATAGACTTTGTTCTATACGCAGTAACGGATTTTTAGCTGGTAAGCGCGTACCTCCTGCCTCTATTTGACAGAACGTAGAACCAATACTATGCGTTTCATGATGTGATGCTAGAATTCGATTTGTTCCATTACTTTTTTCAAGCACACAGGCTGCAGCACCATCGCCGAAAATAGTGCACGTCTCCATATCTTGCCAATTCAATCCTGCCGACGCGATATCACTAGAAACAATTAGAGCACGTTTAAATCGCTCTCCCTCGATTAAATATGATGCAATGTCTAAGGCATTAATAAAACTTAAACAAGTACTGTTTACATCAAAACATGCGGTTCCTGATTGTTCCAATCCTAGTTGTTTTTGAATTAATGCAGCAGTACAGGGAATTGCTTGTTCACCTACGCCGCACGCGCTGATGATGACATCAATATCGGTTAATTGTATATTTGCTTTTTGGATTGCAATTAATCCCGCTTGTGCTCCCATATAAGACGTTGTTTCATCAGCAGATGCAAAGTGTCGCGAAATCAATCCGGACTTTTTTTGTACCGTTCCTTGGGGCCGATTAAGTTTTAAATCAAGTTCAGTGGATAGAACTTTATTTCTGGGTAAATAACTCCCCATTCCTGTTATTTTTACAGCAGGCATATTTAGTTCCTTACTCATTGATCGTCCATAGAATTTCAAGATAGACCATGAAAAGTAGTGCTCATTGTACTGCGTGTTTATTTTTTATTCAATTAAATTAAACTGCAATACCTTCACTAAAAATAACAATTCTGTTCACTGAAACTGTCAACCCACGAGGATCCATGATAAATTAATAATTATTCATCAGATGATTGGCAAAGGATTGTCGTTCGTGTTTGATTTTAGACCGCATATAAAAGTTTTTATACTGGTTTCGCTGAGTACAGTGTTGCAAACTTCTTGTATGGTAGGACCTAATTTTCATTCACCCAAGCCACCAAAAGTCAAAAAATATACTGAAAAACCATTACCGAAAAAAACCGTAAACACACCTGGAGCAGGTGGTCAGGCACAAAGGTTTATTACCAATAAAGAAATCCCTATTTTGTGGTGGGAACTTTATCATTCACCTGAAATCAATCAACTAATTCATATGGGATTAGCAAATAGCCCCAATTTAGCTGCAGCCTCAGCCGCTTTGCGTCAAGCTCAGGAAAACCTTAAAGTTCAAATTGGCAATTCAATGTGGCCGTCTATAGATGCATCTCAGATGGTACAAAGGCAGCGTTATTCAGGTTTGCAAATAGGTATTCCAAGTGACAGTGTGACGTTTAATCTGGTTTATACTTCATTTAATTTATCCTACACCCTGGATGTTTTTGGTGGAGCACGGCGTCAAATTGAAGCATTGAAAGCTCAGGTTGATTACCAGCAATTTCAAGTAATTGCTACTTATTTGACGCTGACTTCTAATATCGTTACCACCTCAGTGGCTGTTGCATCTTACCAAGCACAAATTGAAGCTACAGTTGATTTGATCAAAGCAGAACAAGGGCTTCTTAATGTTTTAAATGACCAATATCGTTTAGGGGGTGTTTCCAAAGAAAATGTATTGACCCAAGAAACCTTACTTGAACAGACCAAAGCAACTTTGCCACCACTCCAAAAAAACTTATCTCAGGCCAAACATGCTTTATCTACGCTCGTAGGGACTTTTCCAGAGGCTCCTTTGCCCATTATTCAATTGGACCGCTTAAGGCTACCTACGGAGTTGCCTGTGAGCTTGCCTTCAAATCTGGTGCGTCAGCGTCCTGATGTGCGTGCCTCTGAAGCATTACTTCATCAAGCATGTGCACAAATTGGAGTAGCAACAGCCAATTTATTTCCACAATTTACTATTACCGCCAATGAGGGATGGCTTAATACCTCGTTTGCAAACATTTTCACCAAAAGGAATGAAGTTTGGGCTCTAACCGGCCAAGTAATGCAACCTTTGTTCCATGGCGGCGCTTTATGGGCGCAACGACGTTCTGCAATTGCAGCTTATCAACAGACCGCTGCGCAGTACAAACAAACGGTATTGCAAGCTTTTCAAAATGTAGCGGATGTTTTAAGAGGAATAGAAACCGATGCGCGTACATTGCAAGCGCAAATAAAAGCTGAAAATGCCGCTCGAGATTCTTTAAACCTGACCCTAAAGCAATATCGTTTAGGTGGGGTAAGTTACATCAATTTATTAAACGCACAACAGCAGTACCAACAGACGCGAATTACTCGTATTCAAGCACAAGCTGCGCGTTACAGTGATACGGCCGCATTATTCCAGGCCTTAGGCGGGGGCTGGTGGCATAAACCTTGGTGTGTCAAAGAGTGTCTATGATGAAAGAAATTTTTTTGAAAAAACAGATGATCATTATGTTGGTTTCCGTGGGAGTTCTTTTCGGCCTGATTTTTGGTTGGAAGGCTTTTTTTCATTACATGAGAAACCAATTTTTTCTCCAAATGAAGTCACCTCCAGTTACGGTGTCCACGATGAAGGTAGAGCCTTCATCATGGCAACCCACTTTAAAGGCAGTAGGCAGCATACGGGCACGATTAGGTGTGAATGTCACTACAGAGCTTGCGGGTATGGTACAAACAATTTATTTCACCCCAGGTACAGCAGTTAAAGAAGGCACTGTTTTGGTGCAATTGAATGCAGGAGCTGAACTTGGATTATTGCACTCATTACAGGCGCAAGTTGAATTGGCAAAAATTACCTATAAACGCGATAAAGCGCAATATATGGTTCATGCAGTAAGTAAACAGACTCTAGATGCTGATGAATGGAATCTAAAAAACTTACAAGCTCAAGTTGCACAACAAGCTGCAACAGCGGAAAAAAAGACGATACGTGCCCCTTTTTCTGGCCAATTAGGTATTAATAATATTAATCCAGGACAGTATCTTAATGTAGGAGATGCGGTAACTACATTACAGTCTTTAGATCCGATTTATGTTGATTTTTATTTACCCCAACAAGTTTTAGCAAAGTTAGAACTTGGGCAAACAGTACATGTTGTTACCGACACGTTCCCCGATGAAATTTTTCAAGGAAAAATCACTACTATAGAACCTATTGTAGATAGCACTAATCGTAATGTTCGGGTGGAGGCGACTCTGCCTAATCCTGATTTTAAATTGAAGCCAGGTATGTTTACTCGAGTAGAGGTTGTTACAGGAGCGAAACAAAACTATCTAACGTTACCGCAATCGGCAATTAGCTTTAATCCTTATGGTGATATTGTCTATCTGGTTAAAGACAGCGGACAAAAAGATAAAAATAATCAACCAATTCTTGTAGTGAAACAGATTTTTGTGACCGTTGGAGAAACTCGAGGCGATCAAATCGCTATATTAAAAGGGTTACAAGCAGGAGATATTGTAGTTACCAGTGGCCAATTAAAGCTTAAGAACGGCAGCCAGATCATAATAAATAACAAAATACAACCGAGTAATGAGGCCTCACCAGAGATAGTTGAGAAATAACGATAATACAACGTGATGATAGTTTTGTAGCCCGAACTAGGGGGGACTGGATTGAGTGAACGTCTCATTCCCGGGTTAGGCCGCGCTTCATCCAGGTTACGAAGTTACTCGTTTGGATAAAAGAATAATCTAAGGATTGTAAGAATGCGGTTTACGGATATTTTTATTAAAAGACCTGTACTGTCTACAGTGATTAGTTTGATGCTTTTAGCAATGGGCTTACGCTCTATTAATTCTTTGCCCATAATGCAGTATCCATTTACTCAAAATGCCATAGTGACCGTTACTACAGTTTATACCGGGGCTGATCCCGATGTTATTGCCGGTTTTATTACTACACCCTTAGAAAATTCCATAGCACAGGCTAATGGTATTGATTACATGACATCAGTTAGTTCTCCAAGTACCAGCACGATTACAGTAAATCTTCTACTGAATTATGATCCCTTAAAAGCATTGTCAGATATCACTACCAAAGTGAATGCAGTTCTGAATCAGCTACCTAAAAATTCTCAACAACCAGTAATTACTGTGTCGGTGGGGCAAACGATTGAGTCAATGTATATAGGATTTTACAGCGATGAATTGCCAATCAATAAAATTACCGATTATTTGATTCGTGTAGTACAGCCTAAATTACAGGCGGTTAATGGCGTACAAAAAGCAGAGATCCTCGGGAATCAAACTTTTGCTTTACGCGCCTGGCTGGATCCGGTGAAGCTGGCTGGATATGGTATTTCTGCAGCAGAAATCGGAGCTGCTCTTGCAAATAATGATTTTATTTCCGCAGTAGGTCGTACGGATGGACAGATGTTTATTCAAAACCTGACTGCAAGTACCGATCTTACTGATGTGAATCAATTCAAGAAGATGGTCATTAAAGCCCAAAATGGAGCAATTATTCGTTTGGAGGATGTCGCTACGGTGAGTTTAGGGGCCCAAAATTATAATTCTTCAGTCAGTTTTGATGGGCGAACAGCAGTTTATATTGGTATTGTTGTGGCACCTTCCGCTAACCTTTTGACAGTAATTGATGATATTAAAAAAATATTTCCAACCATTCAGGAACAATTGCCTCAAGGATTGCAAAGCAAGATCGTATATGATGCCAGTTTATTTGTTAATTCTTCCATTCATGAAGTTATTCTTTCTTTATTAGAAGCATTTTTTATTGTAACCGCGGTTATTTTTATCTTTCTTGGCTCGCTTCGATCCGTTGTTATTCCAATAGTTGCTATTCCCTTATCTCTGATTGGTGCATTTTGGATTATGCTCATCCTGGGGTACTCAATTAACCTGCTCACTTTATTAGCGTTAGTGCTTGCAATAGGCTTGGTAGTTGATGATGCGATTATTGTTGTAGAAAACGTACAACGTCATATTGAAGAAGGAAAGACTCGATTTAAAGCGGCTTTATTGGGAGCACGGGAATTAGCAAATCCAATTATTGCAATTACAGTGGTTTTAATTGCTGTTTATTTGCCGGTGGGATTTATGGGCGGTTTGACTGGTGCTTTGTTCACAGAGTTTGCCTTTTCACTTGCAGGCGCAGTCACTGTTTCTGCTGTAATTGCATTAACTTTATCTCCGATGATGTGCTCTAAATTCCTTAAATTAGGTGATGGGGGGGCTAAAGGACGATTTATGACTTATGTTGATAATTCGTTTGCAAAACTAGAGAAATTTTATGAACGAATTTTATCTAAAACATTAAATCATCTACCGGTAGTTATTGTCTTTGCTGCGATTATTCTTTGTAGTAATTACTTTCTGTTTATTACAACAGATTCTGAGTTGGCACCACAAGAGGATTTAGGTGTCATTATTGCTCAAGTTACCGCTCCAGCTAACTCATCCTTAGCTCAAACTAAACTTTATGCAAATGAGGTGAATGAAATTTTTAAAAAATTTCCTGAAACGGATCACATCTTTCAAGTCGATGGAGTTCAAGGGTTAAATACTTCTATTATTGGTATGGTTTTAAAACCATGGGATCAACGCCAGCGAACCTCGAATCAATTGCAACCGTTAGTGCAAAATGAACTTGATAAAATTGCAGGCGCTAAAGTAGCTGCGTTTCAGTTACCTTCTTTACCAGGAGGAGGGAGTGGTCTTCCTATTCAATTTGTTATTAATACGACGGAAACTTTTGACAAATTAAACGATGTGTTACAGCGTATTTTAGATAAAGCGTATGCTTCGGGTATTTTTGCTTATATTGATCCGGATCTCAAAATCGATCAAATTCAGACAAAGATTAATTTAGATCGCGATAAAATCTCCGAGTTTGGTTTGACCATGCAGGATATTGGTAATTTGTTTGGCTCAGCACTTAGTGAGGGATATATTAACTATTTTAATTACGCAGGTCGTTCTTATCAGGTTATTCCCCAAGTGATGAGAGACACTCGTCTAAATGCGGATCAGATATTAAATTATTATATAAAAACTGCTTCTGGAGACTCAATCCCTCTTTCCACCGTTGCGAGTCTGCAACGACAAATTGTTCCTGAATCTTTAAATCACTTTCAACAGCTTAACTCAGCAACAATTTCTGCCGTTGCTTTTCCTGGCGTATCAATGGGGAAGGCGTTGGATACTTTTGCCACTATTGCCAAGGAAGTTTTACCTCAAGGGTATTACATAGATTACGCGTCGCAATCACGACAATTTATTCAAGAAGGTTCTAGTCTGATCACTACTTTTTTCTTCGCGCTCATTATTATCTTTTTATCATTAGCTGCCTTGTTTGAAAGTTTCCGTGATCCGCTTATTGTATTGATTAGTGTGCCCATGTCGATTTGTGGCGCGATGATTTTTGTTAGTTTAGGTATTGGTGAAGCAAATCTTAATATCTATAGCGAAGTAGGTTTGGTTACCTTAATTGGTCTTATCAGCAAGCATGGTATTTTGATTGTACAATTTGCCAATGACTTACAAGCCAATGGACAAAAAAAGTTAGATGCAATTAAAGCGGCTGCTGCAATTCGATTGCGCCCTATTTTAATGACTACCGCGGCTATGGTTTTAGGAGTTATCCCTTTAATTTTTGCTACGGGCGCCGGTGCTGCGAGTCGCTATAACATTGGTTTAGTGATTGCAATGGGTATTTCAATTGGTACTTTATTTACTCTTTTTGTTGTTCCTTCAATGTATCTTTGGTTAGCAGAAGATCATACAAAAAAAGCTGAAGCGGAACATTTGAGTGATGAAGAGTCTTTAGGATGATAATTATTAATTAGAATAATAATTCGCGATAAGATTAGGAAAAGCTAACTGGGATAGCAGGTGCTGCATATTTTTTTGCTTCGACCTCTTTGGGTGTTTGGGGCGGGGCAAATAGGCCAAAACGTTTTGTTAATTCTCCGATTTCAGGAGGCTTTTTTACAGCTTCATTAAGCTGGTCAAGAAGCTTCTTTCGGGTAGGGGTATATAAATTTAATGCTTCCAACAGTGAGAAAAAACACATTTTTAAGTACGTAAAACTAAAGGTATTAACTTGCTTATGTGTCAGGATGATTCTTGTGAAGTTAGGATCTTTAACTACGTGAGCTCTTATTTGTCGCAAACGCTCATGAACTTCTAATGTTGTATCAGTAGCAATCTCATTTAACTTATTAATGCACTTTGATTTTACATATAAAGTTTCTTTACTTTCAAATAAAGAACTTTGTTTATGTATCGCAATTCTGGAGTTTTTGAAATAAATTTTAAATTGAGCCAAAGCCACAAATACTTCATCAAGATGATGGTAGTCCACATAGTACTTTTTCTCAAATTTACTGATTTCTTTTTGCAGCAATTTATTGATGCTTAGATCAATATCTTCAGCTGTTTCTGACTTAGCAACTATTTCAGTTTTAAGTTTAAGCAAATAAGCCTTAAGTTGGGCTCTATATTCTGAATCAGTATATTGTAAGCTTAAATTGTCATTGCACATCTTTTCGAGATGTTTGCCAAACGACTCAGTAGCGAATTGTTTAATAAAAGTCAGTTTCTCTTGTTTCTGAATTGGAACTAAATCCTGAAGATAACTCAATTTCTCTTTTAAGGTATCTAAACGCATTTGATATGTTGCTTTTAGACCAAGATAATAATGATGACTTGCAGTGATTAACGCCTCGATTTCGGTAAAATGTGGGTCGTATGCTTTGAGTCCAAAATTACATAGTTCATCAAATTGATGGTCCTCAGGATACTGGCTTGGCGGAATTTCAACTTTCTTATCCCGCTTGAGTTTAGTCAGTTTGGGAAGTGCTTTTTTATAAGCCGCATTTAACTCAACTTTGGCTTTTTCCAAATCCTCTTTTGATAGGTTTGGCGCAGTGAGAGCAAAGGCTTCAAATGGAGTAGTAACTACACGATACCAATGATAAAGATTTTCAATATCTTGATATTCTTTGTCTATTTTTTTAAGAAATTTTCCTACATTACGGATCCTTTTTTTAGTTATGCTAGTTCTTTGTTTCAGTGGTTCTTCATCACAAACTAACTTGATGCATTTTTTAGATTTTAAATCGAGTGGGTGTAACAATCCCTTAAAGAATTCATCAGTAATTTGCCGTAATGGGCCTGAAAGTGCTCCTGGAGCGAGTCCTAATTTGTTTTCCCAGAGATCTGCCTCAAAAAGCATTGGGGTGAATACGGTAGATCGCATCTTCTCTAGATTATCAATTATTCCATCGTGAGAAGTAGTCGTAAATTCATTTAGTTTGGTGGTGAGTTCCTGGTATAGGTAAATCATGCGTGGGGTTTGCAGGAACAATTTAAAATATGAATTAGAATTATTAATCAGATCTTCTATAAATAAGGTTGCTTTTTTGGCTCGCAGATGTAATTGGTTAAGTTCCTTAGTAGTTAGGAAATTAGTATTTTTTAATGCCCTAATATGTTTGGGGCTAATATAAAAAGCATTCAGAACATACCAAAGTGCATTGTATTGCACTTTGGTTGTGCCGTATGGAACTTGTTCAGGACTTACCTGATATGCATCGGAGTGTTCTTGGAACGTTGCATAAAGCTCTTGGGCCTTATCAAGTAAATTACGGGCTATTAATCCTAAATGTGGATCAGCAGCCAAGCGCTTGGATGACTTAATGATTTCATTAAGATGTCCATAAGCATTTAATAAATAATAAACATAACGACTTTTAGCACTCTTGTTATTTAATTTTTCTAACTCAAGAGCAATCCCTTCTAAATGAAATAAACTGTTAAATATGTCTTTTAAAGCGCAAACTTGTCTGCTTTGAGCTAATCTCTTGTTATTATCCTCCATTTCCGGGAATGGTGGTGAGGATTGCGGATTTACAGTTTCCTTAGCTTGGTTCAATATCCCTTCGGGTGATATATCAACCACTCTGGGCAATGATTGCTGTAAACCTTGGGGTGTTAATGCAGTTTGCATTGCATTGTTAAGTAGTTGAGTTACCCCAAACAAGGATTGTCTAAACTCATGAATGCATTTGGAATAGTTATTATGTTGGATAACATAGTGCTCTCTGCCCGTTTGGGGCTCTGGTTTTAGTGTAGTTAACCTATTTTCTTGGGTAAATTTTTTCTGCGCTAAGTTATAAAAACGCTCCGTTCTCCGATTCCATTCCTGAGTAATGTCTGCAAAGAACTCTTGGAAGTGTATATCGAGATCCAGAAACATTCGCATGGATGGTGCATTCTTTATAGAGATTTTATTGTTCGATAAGATAGCCACGAGATATTTATCAAGCTTTAAAGCTTCCTTTTTCATCTCAGGGGGTACGGCACAGATAAAGAAGGGTTGGAAAATGCTATATAAATTACGACATTGATCTTTTACTTTGGGATCAATGCGATTTAGAAGTAACATATTTCCTTTAATTTGAGGCTTTGTACGGATTTCTTTTCTGAGTAATGCGATAAATTGAATATAAGCATTTTGAACTACCAGAAATTTGGTATGCTTATTTCGATACCACTGGTAGACTTCAAGTGCTTGGTCTGCATTTAATTCTTCGCGATTTTGCAGTAAATTATCCCCATTAACTGTTTTAAATCGCAGTCTTTTCTCTTCCTCTCGTTTGCTTCTCAGAGCACTTGACTCATTTTCATCCAGAAACCTGACTTTTGCAAAATCATAATACATTTGACTTTTATCTTGCCATTTGGCAAGAAAATCCTGGACGTGTTCATCCAGTTTTAAAAACAAAGACGAAGGTGGTGCTTCTAAGATTTCTACTGGTTTATTTGCAAGTAATGCAGCTAAATATTCTTCGAAATTTTGTGCTGAGTCTCGAAGTTTCGGTGGGATTGCAAACTTGAAAAAAGGCTGAAAGATTGGATATAACTCTCGACATTCCTCTTTGGCTTGTTCATCAAGACTCGTTAATAATAAGTTATTCCCATAGAGTTGCGGTTTTCTTTCGATCTGCTTTTTTATTATCTGAGCAAAGCGAGTGTACGCCATCAGGATTTTTTTAAAGTCACTTTTATTGCACCATTCGAAATTAATATGATCGATGAAGGTGTGAATATTTTTATCCAGTCCAAGAAAAAGTTCTGTAGATGGAATATTTTTGACTGTTTTTTGCGCAAATAAAGCCGATAAATAGGATTCAAAATGTTTCGCCGATTTTTTAAGTTCAGAGGTTATGATTGAACTTAAATAAGGTTGGAGTACTTTCCTTTTTTCTGCGTCGTTAAATTCAGGTAAGATGATTGAGGTTATGTAAGGTTGAAATATCTTAAATAACTGTTGGCACTCTTTTTTTAGTTTAGTGTCAAGTAAGCTTAGATCCAAATTCTGTTCATAACGTTCGGGTTTTGCTTTTATTTGTTCATTTATTATCTGTGAAAAGCGCAAATAAGCATTTTGGATTCGTTGAAACTGTGCTTTTGTTAACCTTGATTTTTTATCTTTACCTTGTTCGACTTGTAGCGGGATCGTTTCATCAAGAGTGTAGACATTTGTTTTTTCACTATATGGGAATAAAGCTAAATTTGCTTTTTTATGTACCGAATCAATTAAATCTTTATTTAAATTAATGTGAAAAAGTTGGCTGTTTTCATCTTTAGTAATTAAATCAGTGAGCTCTTTTTCTTTTTTTATAATTAGGTCTGCAGAAGGTTGTCTCATAAAGCGTTGCAGAGATTTTCCTATAAAAGTGTACCAGTCTTGTTTTTTTTCCTTTTCTTCAGGTTGTACTAAATTAGAGATAATTATTTGATTTAAATCGATGTCCAGTTGAGTCATGTAAGGTTTAAGCAGCTTATAGTGATTTATAAGTTCTTGTTTCACATCGAGAGGGAGCTTGGATAAATGAACGGTTTTATGTTTTTTTAATAGTTCAAAAAATGCCGTGCACGCGGCCTGCGCTTTTTGAATTTTATACAATGCTTTATTGGCCTTATCTATCCTTTTATAGACCATTTCCAGCCTTAATTCGATAAATCGATGATCTTCGATTTCGAGTAACTCTTCTCCTTTGGTTTTAAAATCAATTACTTTTTTAGGTAGATAAAGGAGTTGGTCATACAAGACTTTGACTTTTTCCATCAAAGGAACAGACAAAGTTCCAGGCTTAAGCATGGCATTGTCTTCAATTTTATCAACCAAACTAAATAGGCCGGGCAATACGTCGTATTTGAGTTGGGCTAATTTATCACGGAGCACGTCTTGAGATGATTCACTAAGTTCGCCTATTTGTTCTAACGAGCTCATGGATAAAGTGATAACATTGCGAATTATATGAATGTAATTTAAAAATTTAAGTGAAACAAAAACACTGTTTCCTTTTAAATTTTCGATCTCATTTAATAAGTTTAGTGCTGCATTTTGTAACTCGTCTAGTTTTTCTTTATTAAGTTTTTCTTCTGATTCTTTAATTTCAGAGGAAAATTGTTTTATGTAGTTAGTTAATTTGTCAATATAGCTCGGCAGGACAGCACTGAATTGGGCAAGGAAGTTATAATCTACATCGCTGCTGATCGGGCGCATTTGATCTACGGTAATTCCTGCCACGGTTCCCGCTTTATAAGCTAAAGGCAATGGGTCGAATGATTTTACAATCGATTCGTTTTCTTTAGCATATTTTTCTGCAAAAACTTGTATTTGATTGAATAAGGGCAGAATAAGAGAGAGTTCCTCCTGAAACATATCTTTTAGGTCAATATCTAAATGAGTGAGTAAGTAACTTGCCTCATAAGCCAGATTTATTGTTTTATTGTAGAGTAATTTCAGATCCCAAAAACTTCGTTTTAAGTCTCTGACATCAATATTTTCCAAATCTAAAAAAGTCAGGCGCGCATAATAAAGTGCATTAATTAGCTTTTTAATTTGAGAAATATTATCAGGGTCAAGAGAATAATTAGCAAAAGGAGCCCAATTCGTATGGCCCTTCCTCGATGTTGCTGACAGTACTCGCGCCCTAAGAGCATCCAGTGTAAAGGGTGGGGTATGATTTCTTTTCGACGTAATATTAAGAATTTCAGGCATAAAAGGCTCTAGATCTTTAGGTGAAAAATCTGAGCGTAAGTTAATTTTAAATTCTTCGCGTTTAATTACAGCGGTTACTAATTTGCCGGAGGGGTCTATAACAGTATATTCAAGACCTGTTTCGACCATACGGACATAAAAAAAACCTGCTTGGGGTTTTACTACATCGATCCTTGGGGCAATGGTGTATTTAAAAGGCGATGGTGCATCAATCTCATCCAAAACAGCATTTTCAATCGTTTTTTTGTCTGGGGTGATTACTGAGTAGGCTACTTTGCCATTTTGTTCACTTATGTATAACTTTCCAGGCTGTAATTCTTTTGTTTCATCGGACATAAAACAAAGTTCGTAGCGGGGAAAATAAGGGACTATTCGAGGACTAACATGCTTGCTATAGAGAATTTCGAAAATTTTAGTGTCAATTTGTTCCAGTATTTTAGATATCTGGTTTTGCTTGAATGACTCTAATAATTTTACATATTCTTCAAATATCATTACAGATAGCCTAATGAATTCATAAGTCGTTGACTGTCAATAGATTAACCGGCATTAATAATACCACAGTTTGGCAATATTTTCGTCTGTTCTTGAATATAAATCAATGATTACTTTTGTCATCATTCATAAAGGAGCCAATTAAATTAGGCGCGAATTTTTACTGACAACTCTAAAACAAACTCTGCAACTGATTCTTTAAGGTCAGGATAATCGGTATAGGCTTTAATCTGGATGGGTTGGGTTACTCGTGTTCCTGTTTTTTTAGATTCTTCCAACATTGCTGCGACTTTTGTTCCTTCACGACAAACAAAATAAACATCCGCTTCAGGGCGATGTAAAAATTGTGCTTGAAATGATTTAAACACGAGAGAAACATTGAGTTGTTTTTGTGCTGCATGATAAAAACCATGTAACCCCCCTGCTAAGTCTGCCCCAACACACAGCGCACCAAAATACATGGAGTTTAAATGATTACGACTGCGTCGATTTAAAGGCAAGCAAATAATAATTTCACTGTCAGTAAGTTGGATCAGCCGGGGCTTTAGGTAGCCTATCATGCGAACTTTAAAATGGCTAAATTTCCAAAGAAAAAATCTAAAACGAGTCAAGAGATTCATGAATTTTCCTTTTTAATCATATCTATGCTCTGAATGAGTAAACGCCCACTTCCACTGGGTTGAGGATTTGCTTCGATAACTATTAGTGAAAATGCAATCGTAAGATTTAATTCAGGAATAGAAAAAACTTCATTAATGCGCCAAAAATGGACGCCAAGAGCAAAACCTTTTTCAGCGACATAAGGCTCTGCAATAACTTTAGGATGCAGTGTAAGATGGTTTTCTCGGATAACATCGAGATAATTGCCTAAGAAATTGGTTAGGGCGTCCCAGGCATTCGCAGTATAATTTTTACGTAATTCTGCATCATCACTTGCTTGATAGTTGTAATCTACGGATAAGGTATTCAATAAAATTTGTTTTGCCCATTGACAGATTTCCGCATCATTTTGCGCATAAAGAGTAAATGGCGATATGACCAGCACGAGCCATAACAGGATCCTTGGCAAAAGAGCGTTCATGTTAAAAATCCTTTTTAATGTTTTAAAATGAAGAACTTAATTTTTTTATTTTAGTATAATCTGTAAATGATAAATGTGTACTGAAAAATTGCGTTTTGTGGTGCAAAACAGATGTGAAAAAAAAGTAATTATTGGAATTTGATTCCCAAAAAGAATTACTTATTTACTCTATACGCTCCATTTTTTTGACGTATAATTGTATACTTTGTAGGCGAAAAATATAAACCCCAAACTTAGTTTTTAAACCAAATTATCGAATTATATGCATACTATCACCATACGCGGTGCAAGAACCCATAACCTTAAAAATCTCGACTTGGATTTACCACGTGATAAATTAATTGTAATTACGGGTTTATCTGGTTCAGGGAAGTCCTCTTTAGCCTTTGATACATTATATGCGGAGGGACAACGTCGCTATGTTGAATCTTTATCTGCTTATGCACGCCAGTTTTTGGCAATGATGGAAAAGCCTGATGTTGATTCGATAGAGGGTTTATCACCAGCAATTTCTATAGAGCAGAAAGCCACTTCCCATAATCCTCGTTCCACAGTAGGGACCATTACCGAAATTTATGATTATTTACGATTGCTCTATGCCCGGGTGGGGGAGCCGCGTTGCCCTACACATCATGTCAGCTTGCATGCGCAAACAATCAGCCAAATGGTGGATCAGGTTTTGGCTTTACCTACTGACAGTAAAGTAATGATTTTGGCTCCGGTCGTGCGTGAGCGTAAAGGAGAGCAGGTTCAGCTTTTACAGCAGTTGCAAGCCCAAGGTTATGTACGTGCTCGTATCGATGGCGAGTTGTATGAATTGGATTCTCCTCCCAAACTGGGTTTGCGTACGAAACACACGATCGAAGTCGTTGTGGATCGGTTTAAAGTGAGATCCGATATCGCCCAGCGCTTAAGCGAGTCATTCGAAAATGCTTTAAATTTAGCAGAAGGGCTCGCCATAGTCGCATCCATGGATAATCAATTTGATGATCTTGTCTTTTCTTCAAAATTTGCATGCCCTGAATGCGGATACAGCCTCAGTGAGTTAGAACCTAGACTTTTTTCGTTTAATAATCCAGTAGGTGCTTGTCCTTCTTGTGATGGATTGGGCGTTGATCAGTTTTTTGATCCGGAGCGGGTTGTACATGATCAAACTGCCAGTTTGGCTGAAGGTGCTATACGAGGATGGGATAAAAAAACTACTTATTATTTCTCAATGCTTGAGTCGCTTGCCGGGCATTATGGTTTTGATGTCAATACTGCATTTTGTGATTTGTCCGAGGAGATTCGACAGATTATATTATACGGGAGTGGGCGTGAGGTTATAGACTTTCATTATCATCGCCCTAATGGCGGATATACAGTAAAGCGACATGTATTTGAAGGAATTATTCCTAATATGCAACGACGTTATCGTGAGTCTGACTCAGGAATGATACGAGAGGAGCTTGCGAAGTATTTATCTTCCCGCCCATGCCAGAGCTGTCATGGTGCGCGATTACGTGAAGAAGCTCGGCATGTATTTATCGATGATAAAAATTTGCCTGAAATTACAGCCTATTCGATCGAAAAAGCTTATGTTTTTTTTAAAAATCTGCGGATGACGGGATATAAAGGTGAAATTGCGGCAAAAATTAATAAAGAAATTGTTGAGCGATTAGGATTCCTGGTCAATGTGGGTTTGGATTATCTTTCATTAGCCCGCAGTGCTGAAACTTTATCAGGCGGAGAAGCACAACGTATTCGTTTAGCCAGTCAAATTGGTTCTGGATTGGTTGGCGTTATGTATATTTTGGATGAGCCTTCTATTGGCTTGCACCAAAGAGATAATGACCGGCTATTAAAGACTTTAATGCACTTACGAAATCTGGGAAATACGGTTATTGTGGTGGAACATGATGAGGATGCAATTCGCAGCGCTGATTTTGTCCTGGATATAGGTCCTGGGGCTGGGGTACATGGTGGTGAAATTGTTGCAAGTGGTACACCGCAAGAAATTATGCAATCTCCAACGTCCTTAACGGGTCAATATTTATCTGGAAAGCAATCCATTGCAATTCCTAATACACGTTTACCCGTTAACTCCGAAAAAATGATTCATCTAAAAGGAGTGAATTGTAATAACTTGGTTGATGTTGATGTCAGTATTCCCTTAGGGTTGCTTACTTGTATTACCGGAGTATCAGGTTCGGGAAAATCGAGTTTGATTAATGATACTCTATATCCGAATGCTGCCAATCTATTAAATAGAGCAAGTTTATATACTCCCGGTTCAGCCAAAGAGATTGTCGGTTTGAATTTATGCGATAAAGTAATTGATATTGATCAGAGCCCGATTGGCAGGACTCCTCGTTCTAATCCAGCTACGTACACAGGTATTTTTACTCATATTCGAGAATTATTTGCAGCAACTCCTGAGTCTCGGTCAAGAGGTTATCAGCCTGGGCGTTTTAGCTTTAACGTGCGCGGTGGGCGTTGTGAAGCGTGTCAGGGGGATGGTCTGATTAAAGTTGAAATGCACTTTTTACCTGATATTTATGTATCATGCGATGTGTGCAAAGGAAAACGTTATAATCGAGAAACCCTGGATATTCAATATAAAGGCAAAAATATTCATGAAGTTTTAGAAATGACTGTTGAAGACGCTGGTCAGTTTTTTGCAGCGATTCCTGTTTTAGCCAGAAAATGTCAAACGTTGATGGATGTTGGTTTGTCTTATATTAAATTGGGGCAAAGTGCGACTACTCTCTCAGGAGGAGAAGCTCAGAGAATTAAGTTATCTCGAGAGTTGTCAAAACGGGGTACAGGAAGCACTCTATATATTCTTGATGAACCGACTACAGGATTACATTTTCACGATACCAAACAGTTATTAGCTGTATTATTCCGTTTACGGGAGCAAGGGAATACGGTTGTGATTATTGAACATAATCTGGATGTGATTAAGACCGCAGATTGGATTATTGATCTGGGACCTGAAGGAGGAAGCAAAGGAGGTCGTATTGTGGCTACAGGAACACCAGAGCAAGTTGCTGCATGTGAACATTCTTATACGGGACAATTTTTGAAGCCTATTTTAAATGTGTCATGATTTCTACAACTTGAATTCATGAATTAACAATTTCGTGTTTATTTAAGTAGTGATAGATATAAAAGCTGGCGGGTAAGAGGAATGCCCAGGTAACTCCTACAAAAAAATAAAATGGATAACTTTTTTCGATCACTACGATATTGCATGTTTCGCCAATTTTATAAGCAAAAGGCATCAAAAAAAGGATGAGCAGGAACCAAATGAGATAGTAGCGGGTCAATTTTTCATTAAGAATAATAAGATTCAATCCGAAACTTAACCAAATACAAATCATCCATGGGGCTGTAAAATAAGAGCTGAAGGGATTTGCTTTAAAAGAAATATAATTTTGATGCAGCCAAATTGTATCAGTGATTGAGCCAATGACCCCAATAAGAAGTGCAAAATATAGAGCATTTAAATAAGGCAAACGATTAATTGATTGCCAGGCGATTTGCACGGCAATGAGCAGGAAACCAATTATTGTTCCAAGCAATACTTCATTTTGGGCTGCAAAATAGAAACAAGCTATCCAACACAGATAATAGGCTAAAAAATGGATGCACCACCCAATTTGACTTTTATTCATTAACTTGTACTCTTACGGTTAGCAAAAAATCCTCAGTCATTCCACTATTTTTTTTGTTATTTTCGATCTATAACTAAATTGTAGAAAATTTTACATAGGATGAAAAATGAGTACTTTTCTTATTGCCCTTATTATTATTGTAGTACTTTTATTTTTATGGGCTATTAGTGTTTATAACACGTTAATTCATTTAATTGAGGCTATTAATAACGACAAAAAACAAATAGATATCCAACTGGATCGTCGTTTTAAGGTTTTTGAATCGCTCATTGAGGCAGTAAAAAAATATATGGATTACGAGAAAACTACATTAAAGGATGTAGTCGCCTTGCGTAATCAAGCGCAAACAGCTAAAGCTGCAGGAGATGAAGCAGGTCGCATGGCTGCAGAAAACCAAATTTCTCAGATTGCATCTGGGTTGAATGTGGTATTTGAAAATTACCCCGATTTGAAAGCAAGTCAAAATGTCATGCAATTGCAGGAAGAAATTGTTAACACTGAAAATAAATTGGCCTACTCCAAGCAGGCTTATAACGATGGTATAGAGCGTTATAATGCGAAAAAGAAATCATTCTTTGAATCTATGGTAGTGTCTTTGTTTTCTTCAGCATTAGATAAAGACTTTGTATATTGGGGACTTCCTGAAGAGCAGATTCAAGCTAAAGAAGACTATACCGTAAAATTTTGAGTTTAGAATATGGGCCTTGAAGACTATCATGGTAGTGTAGGGAATTGGCGCGAACAAATACAGCTGAATCAGCGTAAGACATATGGAGTTATCGCTTTTTTTGTTGCCATTTTTTTTGCTGTGGGCTTCGTTGCTGATTTATTTGTTTTACAATCGACCTATCCACAGGTTACCTTGCAGCAATGCTTTCTTGCGTTGATTCATCTGCGCGTTGTTCCCTATGCCACTATAATTATGGTTGCTATTGCCATAGTGTCATTATTAATAACGTATGCATTTTATGATCGCATTATGTTATTAGGTACAGACTATCATGAAATTACCCCGCAAACCGCCCGAGATTTGCGGGAACAACAATTGTATAATGTAGTTGAAGAAATGAAAGTTGCTGCTGGTTTACAGTATATGCCTAGAGTTTTTATTATCGAAGCAGATTATATGAATGCGTTTGCGAGTGGGTATAGTGAAAAATCAGCAATGGTTGCAATTACTCGCGGTTTAATGGAAAAACTGGACAGGGCAGAACTGCAAGCAGTGATGGCTCATGAATTAAGTCACATTCGTCACTATGATATTAAATTAACGCTAACAGTGGCGATTTTGAGTAATATTCTTTTGATTGTAGTGGATATTCTATTTTATTCCGCAGTATTTAAGCGTGATGGTAAACGAGAAGATAATCGTTTGTTAATGGTGATTGTAATTCTTCGTTACGTTTTGCCCTTACTGACAATTTTGTTAACCTTATTCTTAAGCCGAACACGTGAATATATGGCTGATGCTGGCTGTGTGCAGTTAATGCGCGATAATGAACCCTTAGCTCGGGCATTGCTCAAGATTAATGACGATCATCAACAACATGCCGAGCATTATTCAGAGGAATATGGTAACACTCCTCATGAACAGGTGAGGCAGGCATCATACCTTTTCGATCCATCCGATATTGATCCGGTAAAATCTTTAAGTAATGCGTTTGCAACACATCCTTCAATTGACCAACGTTTACAGGCCTTGGGATTTACACGTAAATAAATGGGATTACGCCTCGCTACATCTAGGCTACACGCTTAAGTTGACACCATTAAGCGAGTGGTCAATGACATGCAACTTAAGAAAATAGATTCGAGAGCGCTTGTAATAGGTTCTTGCACTTTTTATTTACTCATATGAATGATGATTATTCGCGAAACCCCACGCCTTTTTTTAATAAAAACATATTGAGAAGAGTCAGTAACACTAACATCATACAAATAATTCCCATCGCTAAAGAGATATTGACCTCACTTTGGCCAATCATTGCTTGTCTCAGTGCGTTAACCATATACAAAATGGGATTTAGCCAAGATACCTTCTGCCAAAATTCTGGTAGCATGGTTATGCTGTAAAATACACCACCTAAGTAGGTAAGTGGCGTGAGTATGAATGTGGGTATAATCATAATATCATCAAAATTCCGCGCAACCATGGCATTAGTGAACCCTGCCAATGAAAAAACAGCAGATACCAGCAATACCACGAGTAACGTCATTGGCAAGTGACTTAATTCAATGGTCAAGAAAAAACTGGCAATGATATAAACCAAGACAGCAACAATTAATCCTCTAAATACGCCGCCCAAGACATAGCCAAGCAACAAGAGGCTGTTATGCATTGGGCTAACAAGCATTTCTTCGATACTTTTTTGAAAGCGGACACTGTAAAGAGAAGAAGATACATTACCGTAGGAGTTAACAATAACGGACATCATAATCAATCCAGGAGCAATGAACATCGGATAGCTGACTCCTTGAATGGAGCCGATACGCGGCCCGATTAAACTCCCGAAAATAAGGAAGTAAAGCGTGGTCGTAATCACTGGAGGTAAAAATACTTGGCTTGCAATGCGAAACATACGAACCAACTCGCGCCTTACTAAAGTATATAATGCAATAACTTGTTGTTTAATGGCCATTTTTTATAAGATCCAAAAAGAGTTCTTCCAAGCGATTGGTTTTATTTCGCATACTATGAATTTTTATTCCATGTTTGGTGAACAGGGCAAAGGCATCATTTAAATTCAAATTGTTGTCTACACGGAGTTCTATTGTAGTGCTATCAACCAGTGTGGGCTTAAATGGAAATAAATCGGGTAAAGTATCGATGCGGTTTTCTGTATTGAAGATAAATGTTTGATGACGTAGTGTTTGCAGTAAAGCCTTCATCGATGTATTTTTTATAATTTCCCCTTTATCTATGATGGCAATGTTTTTACATAATTGTTCTGCTTCTTCCAGGTAGTGGGTTGTGAGAATAATCGTTGTGCCTTCTGCATTGGTTCTGGTGAGAAACTCCCACATACTGTGTCGGATTTCTATGTCCACACCAGCCGTAGGCTCATCGAGAATCAGTACTTTAGGTTGATGCACTAAAGCCCTGGCAATCATAAGTCGACGTTTCATTCCGCCGGACAAGTGTCGCGCTATAGAGTTTTTTTTCTCCCAAAGACCTAGCTGTTGCAAGAGACTTTCAACTCGGGGTTGTGCCTTCTTTCGCGAAATTCCATAATATCCCGCTTGATTTAGAAGGATTTGTTCACAATTTTCAAAAATATTAAGATTAATTTCTTGGGGCACAAGACCCAAACAGGATTTGGCTTTTTCAGGTTCTTTTTCCAAATCGTAACCATGAATGCTGATGCTACCCGATGTTTTATTGAGTAATGAAGTTATTAGACCAATAGTTGTGGACTTCCCCGCACCGTTGGCACCTAATAAAGCAAAAAAATCACCCGTATTAATGGTCAAATCAATGCCTTTTACTGCTTGTACACCATTAGCATAGGTTTTAAATAATTGTTTAATGTCTAAGGCATGCATAGAAGATTAAATGAAAATAAAAATATCATTATACACAATAATCATATTGTTTTACGAGCAAGGTTAAGCGTTCTGAATTACTAAGTAATCCGCTTGTTAATTTCGTTTTTATAAATCGGAGAACGCGCCTTTGTTCAATACAAAGTGAGCATGGGTTTTCATCCAACCAGTAATACTGTATCGAGGTTGATGAGTAACACATACTTCATGAGGCAATTCGCTATTAAAACATATGAAGCGATTTCCTAAGGGCAGTACATTCTCAATTAATTGATCTTCTGTATTGTATATTTTTAGCTCGCCTCCAAATTCAGAGTTCCAATGCTCGTTTAAATAATACACACATGAGATTTTCCGTGTTCTTTGCGCTGCGAACTGATCCACATGTTTTTTATAATAAGTACCTGGTTGATATGCAGCAAAATGGGTTTCAAATTCATGTAAACCTAAAAAGAGCGACTGATTCAATATTTGAGCCAATTGTTTAATTCGCCCTAAAAAGATTTGTATTGCTGGATTTGTTTCATTTCCTTCCAGCCAGAAAATTTCATCAGTACGAATTAAATCATTCTTATGGGATTCTAGTTTAAGACCAATTTTAGCACCACGAAACAATCCTTCTTCATACAGCCCTTGTGCTGTCTCGCGCAATAATTGGCATTGGGTTTGCTCAAGAAAGCCATCAATAATACAGAATCCCTGGTTACAGAGGTTAGGGATTAGTTGTGCGGAATCAATCAAAGTACACGTCCTTCAAGGTGATATTCATATTCGCGCCATTGTGGCATAAATTGACTCATTAACCCATAAAATCGTTTATTATGACTTGGTTCTAACAGATGAACTAACTCATGCACAAGGACATACTCCAGACAAATCGACGGTTTTTTAATAAGATTAAGATTTAACCAAATACGTGCCGCTCTGGTGTTACATGAACCCCAACGTGTTTTCATTTTTCTGATTCCCCATTCAGCTACTCTAACTCCAACAATAGCTTCCCAGCGATGAATAAGCTCAGGCAATAGCATTTGCATTTGCTGTTTATACCAGCGCTCAATAATGGTTTGAATTTGGGTGGGTGAGCTGTTAGGCTGGGTATAACAGTACATCAGTTCCTTGTTGAGCTTAATTTGTGCTGGTCCGTGATGTTCTTCGATGATTAATAAATATTTGTTCCCTCTGAATGCTATAGTTGATCCTGTTGCAAATGTACATTCCTCGACAACAGCACGATTACGAATTCGCTCCCTTTGCTTATGAATCCATGCACTTTTAGACTCAAGACTTTGTCTTATAAGTTGTTCGCTGAATCTCAGAGGTGCACTCACCTTGACTAAGCCATCAGGTGGATAAATACGTAAGTGCATGTTCTTAATTTTTTTTCTTAATATTTCTATGGGAATACCATCGAGTTCAATGATCATCTCATTAACATCATGTAGTCTGGGTGCAGCGCAGCGGAACCCTGAACGTTAAGCTTCAGAAAACCCTGAGCTTTGCTGCGCTTGTCCCAGGGTATGATGATACAAAGTATACAAGGAATGAATCAGAGCTATTGTACTATCTCTGTGCGCCGATACAAGGGCTGTCTATGTATTCGCCATTAATATTTAAAACCATATTAACGTTAGCACGTTGGTAACGGGCAAGAATGTCATATTCTTGTTTGGTGATGTAGCCATAGGAGTTACCACAATATACGAGTGAGGTTGCTCCTGGTTTGGGTTTAACTTTCACCGGCAAGTCACATTCCCAGCGAAATTGGGTTAAATCGCAATTTGCGAAAGCGAAACTAAAGGGTAAGAGAGATACAGCAATAGCTACATACCATTTCCTTTTCATAGTGTGCACCATTTGCATGTTTATGTTTTTTAAGTATAGGATAATATTCTAAAAAAGCAGTCAAGGATCGCCATGCTCTCATCCAGTTCTGAATACATTAAAGCCTTGCGTGAAGGAAAATATCTACTTTTTTTGCAGTGGACTGATTTTATTACCCAAAAATATAAATTGTTAGATGCTGATGACACAGTAAATTTTTTGATTTTTGAATGGTTAAATAATGGTTATTCAGAAGAAGACGCCCTGAAATTAGCTGTCTTACAAGCGGTATATGATTTGGAATCCAAGCCTTTACAAGGAAAATTAGATTATTCGCTTAAATCAATTGCCATTGCTTTATTCATCTGCATGGTCTTTCAGAAACTTGAAGGGGATGTAACCGAACTCTCAAATCATGACACTGCACGGGATGCAGTACATCAGTTTATTGAAAAAAATCTTGTCAAGTTGAATCCTTTTACTTATCAGGAACGGTTAGAAGGGATGCAAACACGGTTTTATCAGTGGGTGGAGGAGATTGATAAAAAAGAATTAACCGATGCATTTCAAAAAATTCACGCGATTACGCAACCAAGATATCTTCTTGAAGACTATATTTTGCATTTAGAACGTTTAAAAATAAAAGATGATGAACTTTATGCTACGCGATTAAGTTTGGCAAAACGTTTTCTCGGCTATTTATATGAACAAACTGAACTAACACACGAAGTAGCGGAGATAATTGCTACCTACGTTAATTCACTCCGTGAATTGCATCCTGGTAAAGGAGAAATAGAGCAGTTGGACAGAATCTCTCCTCCTTCAACCCTGGAACATACTTGGAGAAAAATAACCACGATAGGGATTAGCTTTTTTAATATCGTCTCAGGTGAGAAGACGCTTGGTGAATTAATTTCCGGGGAAGCTATAATCTTTAACTCGATTGATTCACCTGATTCCAATCTAAAAATGTAGCATCTCATCTGATAAAAAATTCTTATGAAACTTGAGTTGACTGTACGCAAAGCCTTGATTGCAAAAAATACAAAACGAACTAAATGAAGTTCGGTTTGTGTTTCAATAAATTGTGATCTCTTGTTGTTCATTCAATGTTTTTGTTGAGATTGTTATTCTTATAATGTACAACTGCGCCCCATCAGGGGCATTAATCATCCTCTAAAAATATTAACTAATTTACAGGTGTCGATATGTATAGATTCACTCGAGAAGATAAAGTAGATATGGAGAATAAAGTTCAACTATAGGGATATTTAAACAATGTTGCAGCCGATGTGAAACAAGTTATTATTACCATTGGATCCGGACCTAATCCAAGTGATTCCTATGCCCAAAATATCGTCTTTGATTCAGAAAGCAAACACTTAATTATAAATATTGATATATGTTATCCAGGTGATTTTCCTTGCGGACTTCTTAAAGTGTCTGTTGATCCAACAAAATTCAATTTTAAGAACGAAATGGACAAAGTATTAGAAAATAAAAATGGCGTTGAAGAAATAACAAACGTATCCTCAACTGAAAAAAAATTTAGAATCAATCAGATAACGTAAAACGAACACTATCGTTTGGATTATGGATAAAAAAATTATTGCTGCAGGTACTTTACTGCAGGTTGTCCTTGCTTGCAGAGTTTTGGCGATTATTATCTCTATTTTTATTGGAAATGTATTTAATGCGAGCTTCGAACTATAACCACTAGAAGGGCGAGCAAGTGGTTTTACTTTATTTTTAACCTAAGTCATTCTTTACTTGGTGGCACAGCACCACTGATTACCTTGCTTTTGAGTTATGTTTTCACAAATTTTGCACTGGTTATTTTGGGGAGGTTGAAGTCATTTTCTGTTAATATTGATTTAGTATTGATCATGTGTCATATAGCAATTGTAAATCAACTCCATAATGAGGACCATCATGCAAGAGAAATATGAAGATCAATTACCCGAGATACCCGCAGAGATTGTAGAGCATATAATGACATTTTTAGGCCCAAGAGATTTAGCAAATTTAGAGTTAGTCTGTAAAGATTGGCAGGACCTTGCTTCGAGTGATCTTGTTTGGAAGAAAGCCGTAGGCCAAACAAAAGAAGAATTTTCAAATCCCGACTTATACACGATTTTAACCCTCCCTAATATTTCTGGATTTAGTTATAGGCTGGTAGCAAAGGGTTATGCGCTTGTTGAAGAAGAGCTGCAACGGTTATTTCAAAAGACAGACAACGTAAAAAAAATATATTTTCCTGAAGGTGTTGGAGATGATACAACATCTTCAAATACCAATCCTGGCGATTGGGAGTATAAATACAAGAATAGGGTTTTTAAAAGTGAGGAAGACCTAAATAGTGTTTTTGCACAGGCACGTAAGGATAGTCACGAATATACGTCTTATTCCCGGGTTGATTTTTTTGCCCGCTATAAAGAAGTGAATGATGAAATACATATATATGCATTAAAACATATCACTGACCATGCGAAATGGACAATATTTCAGAAACCGTTTATTTTTAATCGAATCCTTGTCAATAATTTTCCTTCCGTGAAGCCTGCATCGACTAATACCGAAGATAAAACAGCTAAACCTGCCCCAAAAACAGCGGATAGTCCATCACACAGCACTCCTGTTTCGAATGCAACAAGCAATCATATGAATCAACAAGAAATGGAAGGAAAATCCCAACCCTTACCGACCGCCGCGGCATATCAGCCACACTTCTTTCAACCAACGCCAACACCTGCTCCTGCAAGTACGAAAGTAGTCAATCGCGCACCAGTTTGTTTGCCAAACGGTAGCGGCTCATGCACAATCTCTTAATGTGAATTTCTTTCTGCCTACTTCTTCGAGATCCATCTCGGATGTAGGCTTCGTTGAGCCCGCAAACAAGTCTTGAGAAGGGTTATGTGATGCTCAATCTATTGAGTCACATTATTTCCTATTGTGTCCTTTCGGTTTTTGGCCAACAAATTTTGCATTTTCGATTTATTTGATCGTGTTGGATTTATTGTCTCTTCCTACTCTACGGTTAATGTATGATAAACGCTACTAAGTAAGTCATTTGATACAACCTGCGGCACAGTAGGCTCAGATTATTTTTTTCCATGTTTATGTTCTTGTTTATAATGATTAAATACTGGAGAATATTCCCAATATTACTGTCATTGGAGGGATAACCATGTCAGAGTCTCATCAACGATTTCTTGAAGCAGCTATAGAAGAAGCACGCCGAAGTCTCGCTCAGGGAGGAATACCCATTGGTGCGGTACTTGTTTATCAAGACAGGATCATTGGGCGCGGACATAATCAACGGGTTCAAAAAGGAAGCAGCATATTACATGCTGAAATCGATGCATTAGAGAATGCGGGTAGACAGCAAGCTAAAGTTTATGAGCAATCCATTTTATACACCACTCTTTCACCTTGCGCGATGTGTAGCGGAGCTATCCTTCTTTATAAAATTCCTCATGTTGTGATTGGAGAAAATCAAACCTTTATGGGCGAAGAATCATTATTAACATCACGTGGTGTAAAACTTGAGGTGTTACAAAATAAAGAATGTATCACCATGATGCGACACTTCATTGCTCAAGAGAGAACTCTATGGAATGAAGACATAGGCGAATAATTTACCTCCTATAAAGATGCCGCGTGTTGCTTGCGAGTTGAGTCGCATGCTGCGACTCTAAATTTTCCAATGCCAATGCACATCTGCAATAACAATCATTAAAACTGCATATATTTTGACTATTAGGCGTAGTATGCGCTCAATGTGAGCTGTTGTGGTATAATTCGTTTCATTATAAGTACCAATTTAGTCAGTAAAATCAGCAACAGTGTAACGATTGTTTTCAATCCTGATGAATCATTTAGGAACTATGCAATGAAAAAAAAGAGTTTTAGTTTTTTGATTATTTTTGCAATGAGCTTATCTTCCTTTTCTTTTAGTCAAAATACAAACAATTCTATTATTCCTGGTTGGCCAAACTATCTGGCTATGGGAACTATAACGAATGGAGCCCCGCAAGAGCCGACTAATATTCGTATTGATGCTGTATTTACATACAATGGCGCAGGCGGAGATGGAGATCCTGGAAAAATAGAAACTCCTTATAAAATTTGGAATATGATTAACATGGCTAAGAATATAAAAACGAATACTGGCCATGATGTTAATCCTGTTTTAGTTGAATACGGTTGGCAACTAAGTGGCGGTTGGAATCCGGATAGCGTTACTAATTTAGATGATCTAACAAAACATTTTTTTAACTTAATGTTTTTGTCTAAAACATTAGAAGATAATGCTTATATCAATACTGGAACATATGGCACTATTTTATTAAATCCAGATATGTTGGGTTATTTAGGGAATACAAATCGTGTGGAAGCAGTTAAATCGTTATACATCCCGGTAGGTCAGGCTGTTTCTAACGCTTATTGCATGGTGAGTAAAAAACTTAATTTTAGTCCTGCTAATACACCCACTTGCACTTATGGATGGGACAATAAACCTGTGCTAATTAAAGGTACTCCTACTGATTTACTTCTTTGGCTCAAATCTAAAACTGATAACTATACTGCTGGACAAGCGTTTGCTAATTGTGTCAATGATTATGTGATGCCCCTCTGTAGTGCAGCCAATCCGGATCAGAATATCCCTGTGTTTTCAGATAACTTTAATGGATGGTTACACGCGCAAAACTGGATGGTTAAATATTTTGGACCTCATGTTGCTCTTGGTGTTCATGAAAATATTTCTGCAGTTCCAGAAGGGGGATGGTGGATTCATCGAGGGTCAACTGCTGTAAAGACTTATGTGGACAAGGTTCTTTCTGATTTAAAGAGTTTTGAATTATTCAGTAGCAAATACAAACCGGATTTTATTTATTTTGATCGTTATGGTGCCGATGATTACAGTAGCAAATTTCCAAATTTACTCATAAATCAGGCAACCTTTTATAATGATGCCGCCTGGCAAAATTTCCTGACGATGACGCAACAAATTAGCGAAGGTTTGGGAAAGCAAGCAGGAAAAGGCTATATACCTACTATGTTATGGCAAATACCTGCTGCTCATCTCCCTACCCAGGATGAACCTCTTCTAGAGGCTCAAGAAGAGGGTTCTGCACCTGTATATTTTTTCGGTGATTCAAAGTTACAACGTGATTTAAGCAATATTGCCTCTTGGATTAATCTAGACATTGCCAATTTACCTAAAGGGTATGGTTTATGTGCTGGCAAAAATGCGACCCAGTGTTTGACCTTAAACAATTTTAATTGGGCTCATAATAATGCCGAGCAATTAAAAAAGGCAGTTGATGCACACATATTTGCAATTCTGTGGGGAGCAGGAGCTTTTGCAACAGGGGTTTGGGAAGTACCAGGAACAACCTTTCCCGATAATGGATGGATGGCAAAAAAACTGTCGATTTACTATAAGAAACCTACAACCTTTGTAAAGAATTAACGGTATTAACATGGGATATGGAAATTTAGTTAAGATATGGTAATTTTTTATTCATTTTGATCTGTATTTGGTGCTAGACAATGAGGGTCTGCTACACTTATAAAACATTATGGCAAATGTCTGATGCAGGCTAGACGGGGAGTTTATGCTGTAGCACTGAGCAAGGTATTTTTTCATTTGATGTAAAAGCACGTTCATTTTATAAAATGAACTATCATGCTTAAGTTTAATGGAAAATATCAACGTCTCATGCCTATTTCATATTTCTTGTAGATAACGAATTTTCATTTGCAGAGGTAATAAAATGAAATTCAAATCGTTAATGTTCTCCATACATGGATGGTTTGATGCGAGTCTTAAAGAGAACAATCTAAAGCAAGGTACGATACATTGGGCCCGAGCATTTATTTTTGTACTTCTCCATCTGTGTTGTTTGGCTGTGTTCTGGGTAGGATGGAGCTTTACCGCTATTTTTACGGCCATGCTCCTTTATTTTTTTAGAATGTTTGCAATAACGGGCTTTTACCATCGTTATTTCTCACACAAGACATTTAAAACCAATCGGTTTTGGCAATTTATTTTCGCTGTAATCGGTAATGCAGCTGTACAACGAGGACCGCTTTGGTGGGCAAGCCATCATCGTCATCATCATCGCTATACAGAGCAATCACAAGATCCTCATTCTCCGGTACAACATGGTTTATTATGGAGTCATGTTGGATGGATTTTTTATTCGGAAAATTTTAAAACAGACTATAAAGCGATACAGGATTTTGCAAAATATCCGGAATTATGCTGGTTGAATCGTTATGATAACGTGGTACCCATTTGTTTACTTTTCATCCTTTATTTTACAGGTAGTTTTCTAGCAAATTATTATCCTCAGCTACATACTAATGGTATGCAGTTAGTTGTTTGGGGCTTTATTTCAACAATTGCTCTCTTCCATGCTACGTTTACTATCAATTCACTTTGTCATGTATGGGGTACAAAACCCTTTGAGACAGGAGATGAAAGCCGCAATAATTTTCTTTTAGCGTTAATTACCTTGGGTGAAGGCTGGCATAATAATCATCACTATTATCCACGATCAGCTAGCCAGGGATTTCGCTGGTGGCAAATAGATATCACTTATTATTTATTATGTTTTTTAGAAAAAATTAAGATTGTTTATGATCTTAATAAAGTTCCACTTGAATTAAGGACTGGCACTGAAGTAATAAAATCTTTGGACGAAAATGTGTAATGCCGGATGATTATTTTTAATACATAAGGAATAAATCCAACAGGATATATCCCAGTGTTGTGGGCCGAGAGGTTGTAATGAAGATTATAAATCAAAGAATCTTATCTAAAGACGTTTTAATAGTATCGTCATTTCTTTTTGTTTATTTGCTTTTTTGTCTTATTTCTAATAACCAAATTCTTATTTATGGCCTATGGGATCTGGGATGGAAAGGAAAATTAATATTTTGTCTTATTGTGTACCATATAACGATTGTTGTGTTCAGTATTTATTTACATCGATGCGAAACACATAGGTCAGTTGAACTTACACCGGTTATAAGATATTTTAGTCGTTTTTGGCTCTGGATTGCTACAGGACTAAACCGAGCTGAATGGGTTTCAATTCATCGATTGCACCATCAAAAAGCAGACTTGCCAGCTGATCCGCATAGTCCGATCTATAAGGGAACATTTAATCTGTTCTTGAGTGGCTTTGAAATTTGTGCTCAATGCAACCCTTCATCGCTAATAGAAAAGTACGGAAATATCTCAGATAATGATGCGCTTGAGAAATTTATTTTCACTAAATTTCAATCGTTAGGATTAATAATCTTTTTAACTGTATACATTCTGCTCTTTGGTTTGTGGGGGATGGTAATGTGGGATATAAATATTTTTGTGATTACTGCTGTCTTATTTGGAGCATTTGCTGCTCTAACCCATAAATGTGGTTATCGAAACTTTAATACAAAGGATAATTCACGTAATTTAATGCATATAGGTATTTTGTTGAATGGAGAAGAATTACATAACAACCATCATAATAATCCAGCATCCGCCAAACTTTCTTTCCAGGATTCGGAATTTGATCTGGGTTGGTTTTACATCACAATTTTAATGAAATTAAATCTAGCGAAACTTCGAACCGCTCCAACCACTGCAAGAAAAAGAGTTGAATACGAGCTCGATGTAAAAAAACACTAGGCATCAAGTCTTTAGCCCTCTCTTATTCCACCATCCGCCACCAAGTGATTGAAAAAGCGCCGCGGTGTCATTATAACGAGCTGTTTCTGCGTGAATTACTTTTAAATGTATTTTTAAATAGGATTCTTTTGCTTTTAATACAGCCAAATAGTTTACTTTACCGAGTTGGTATTGCATGTTCACTATTTTAAAATGTTCAAGTGTATTTATTTCTGAATTTGCTCGTTCACGCAACAATTCAGCATCGAACTCTAAAGCATGTAATACATCTGCTACCTGCTGGAAGGCTTCAAGTACCACTTTCCTATACCGTGCAAGTTCATAATCATACGTGGCAATGGCAACTTTGCGTTTTGCACGTAATGCTCCTCCTTTAAGAAGTGTTTGAGCTATTTGACCACCATAATTCCATACGTTATTAGCTGGATTAAACAAGGTACTCAGCGCAGTTGAGTACCACGCATAGGTAGCACCTATATTTAATTTAGGGAATAGATTCGCAGTTGCAACACCAATTTCAGCACTTGCTTTATGCAATAATGATTCAGAGGATTTTATATCCGGTCTTTGTTTGACAAGAAGTGAAGGAAGTGTAACTGGCAGATCTAGGGGTAACTGGATATTTTGTAGCGTAAAGTCAAAAAATTTTGTTTCACTCGGCAATGATCCTGTAAGGACTGCAAGAGCATTATGCTTTTTAGCCAAATCATTTTTGAGGATAGGGAGGTGCGCTTGAGTTTCCTTGAGTCGATTTTCACTATTGAGTAAATCAAGCCTGGATGTGTGTCCTTGAACATAGTTGTTATTTTCTAATTTCACCAGTTTTTTTTGACACTCTATAAGTTCTTTTGTTGTTTTAATTTGTTCTTGCAAAGATGCAATTGTGATCCCCGTTGTTACTATATTTGCTGTTAACGTTAAATAAGTAGCTTCCAATTCAAAACGCTCATAATCAATTGCTGCTTTTAGAGCTTCTAACTGACGGCGATTACCGCCAAATAAGTCAAGATTATATCTAACACTGATTGAGGCATTGTAAAGATCGAATGTATTTACGGAGGAAAATGGAAGTGTCGCTCCTGGGGTAGGTGTAAGATTAATTCCTGTAGCAAGCAAGCTATTTCTTTCACGACTTCCTAAAAATTGGGTATCGACAGTAGGGAATAAATTAGGCCCAGCTTCAGCAAGCAAATTGGCTTGGGCTTTTCGCAAATTAGCTTTGCTCATTGCGATTGAAGGGTTATTTTTTAATCCTTTTTCAATGAATAAATTTAATTCTTTTGAATGAAATATTTCCCACCATGATTTGGATATATTTTTTTTAAAATTGAATCGTTGCGGTTGGCCTGCTCGACTATGAGCACTGACTGTTTTAGTTTTCGAAGGGCTAGTATTATAGTGAGTTGCTTTGGGAGCATCTGGTGAATGAAAATTAGGTCCAACCTTACAACTCGTAAGGATTATTGTGCATAAAAATAAATAAATTTTTTGCATTTGATCTTCTTATATAAATGGATCATTAATTAGCGAATTGAGTCGCTAAAACGATTATAAAACCAAGTTGATGCTAACCGGTTGCCCTGGATGTAAATAATTAAATGCTGTTTTTACTGGTTTTGCCTCCACTCGATAAACAAATTTTGTTCTTGAGTTTTCACTAAATATGTAAGGAGGGGTATATTCAGTTTTTGAAGAAATATAGCTTACAGTCGCGGTGTAGGTGTCGTTACATCCATCACAGCTGATGGTAACTTGATTTTTTAATTTTAACTTTGATAGTAAAGGTTCAGGAATGTAAAAAATAACCTTTAGATTTTCAGGTGTAACAATAGATAATACAGGACGTCCTGATAATACTAATTCACCAACATTATAATAGGTATCATAAACATAGCCTGAGATTGAAGAGTATCTCTTTTTGTTTGATTCACTCCATTTTGCTTGTGTTAATTCTGCCATCGAGGATTCGACTAATGCCTGTTGGGATATTAAAGATGCTTCGGCATTAAGATAATTATTTTTTACTTCTTCAAGTTGTTCAAGGCTGACTCCGCCTGATTTTATCAGTTTTTGATAACGAGCCAATAATTTACTTTGATAGTCAAGATCGGCCTGTTTTACTTTTACTTGTGCCAAAGCCTGGCTAAGATTTGCTTTAGCTTTTTTGAGTTGGGATTGTTGTGGCTGTGCATCCAGGCTGAATAACAGCGCTCCTTTATTAATTGCAGTTCCTTTTGGGGCATCAAGGCTAATAAGATTGCCTGAAAAATTACTTGAGATATATATATAATCAGCATCGACATATCCCTGCAATGAATTGTTCTTTTCCTTACAGCCCACAATCAATGCACTACTCATTAAGAGAACCAACCACCTAGGAATAAATTCTTGCATATTATTTTGATCTTAAATGAATTTTTTGATTCAATTGGCTGAAATAAAAAAACTTACCATCAAATAGTAACATCTGACAATATATATCCAAAGAAAATCAATATCGTTCCGCTATCACTACGTTCATCAGTCACATAGCCGATGCATTCAAGTTGTTCTTTGCATCATGTTGTTTAAAATTTGTAAATGGTACTGAATTTAGTAAGAAAGGTATTAAACCTTCACGATCAATAGATTGTTAGTCCGGATCATATTAAGATACGATACAACATAATTGATTAAGATTCTTATCAAAAAAACTAAGGTGTGTTGACAATTCATCGTAGCCCACGTACCGTGATTTGTTCGCGGAATTCACGATCGATTTGATTAATAACCAAACATTTCAGCTTTATCATCCATTCCCGATTCCGCGAACAAATCACGGTACGTAGGTGATGAAGATGAATTGTCAAAACACCTTACCTTCTATGGGTATTTTTCTGAGAAAATTTCAGAAATTTGTTTGAGAAAAATTAGTACTTCCAGTTCTCATTCAAGGACGATAAATGATTAAAAATGAATTTCTTCGTATCTGGTCGGTTGCAAAGAAAGAAATTATTCAAATTAGACGTGATATTTTGATTTTTTCATGGCTAATTATCATTCCAGTTATCCAAATATTATTATTTGGTGCGATTATTAATACTAATCCCCGACATCTCCCAACCGTTGTCATTACTTCGGAAGATACCTCTTTTACTCGAACGTTATTACAAGGTCTAAAAAACACGAATTATTTTTCAATTGAAACAATAACGGAAGATGAAAAAAAAGCAGAGCGACTATTACTGAGTGGAACAGTTCTTTTTGTTATTAATATTCCACCTAATTTTACCCGGGATTTAATACGAGGAAAGCACCCGCATATATTAATTGAGGCTGATGCGTCAGATCCTGTAGCCGTTTCAAATGCATTTCGTGCAGCATCTGAATTACCTGCGAAAGTATTTGAGCATGATTTAAAAGGATCACTCAGTTATTTAGCCTCCAGTGAGGCGCCTTTTATTTTTGATATCCAGGCTAAATATAACCCTGAAAATATTTCTCAATACAATACCATACCAGGACTAATTGCGTTATTAATCTTTTCAACGTTAACCGTTTTAACGGCGGTATCTATAAACTCAGAATTTGAACGAGGAACATTCGAAACATTATTAATAACACCTTTAACTCCAGCCAATATTATTTTTGGCAAGGTGATACCCTATTTCATTTTAGGGTATTTACTTTTATTTATATTATTAGCAATTGCTTATTTTATTTTTTCCATCCCATTTCATGGTAGCTTTTCGTTGTTTTTATTACTCTTAGCGCCATACTCTATCTCAAGTTTGGGCACGGGACTTGCTATTTCAGCTGTTACTCGAACACAATTTGCAGCTGTAGGCTTAACGAATGCGTATGGTCTTGTTGCAATTATGGTTTCTGGTTTCTTATTTCCTTTTACTGGTGTACCCCATTGGGCGCAATCGATAAGCCAAACTATTCCATTGACTCATTTTTTAAGGATTACTCGAAATAGCATGTTAAAAGGGGCCGGGTTTGATATTTTGTGGCCTGATACTTGGCCTATAATTTTGTTTTCGGTAGTTATTATTTTTTTTGGAATCTTACTTTTTAGAAGAACATTAGATTAATAACTTGGTAATACAAAGCTTATGAGAGAACAGATAATTTATGAAAATGAACTTTGAACAGTGTGAGGAGCTTATTTTACAACATCCTCTTTTCTGTCTTCTCAATCGCTCAAATGCTCATCAGTTAATCGGATACGCAAAACCTGAATCTGTTGAAGCAGAGCAAGTGATTGTTGTTGAAGGTGAACCAATTGATTGTATTTTTCTTATTGTTTCAGGACGAGCAGAAGTATCAAGAGAGGTGCATTCACTGGGAAAAAAGCAGACTATGCGTATTTCTGAATTAAGAGAAGGAGATATTATCGGTTTATCCTCAGAAGGATTTGTTTCACATACTGGACTTCGTACGGCCACAGTGAAAGCACTTACTCCTATGCAGTTACTAAAGATCAGTCTTTATGACTTTCTTGGCTTTTTGGAACAGCCACAAATAAAGTATCCTAATTTAAAAAAGTTAAGCGAAGAATTTCTTTTAATTCAGTTTATTCGCGCTCATCATCTCTTTAGCGATTTTTCCCATGAGAAAATACAGACCATGGTGAAAACAGCAAAAAATATTAAGGTCAAAGCAGGCTCTTGTTTGTATAAAGAGGGGGATATTGCTAATGCTTGTTATTACCTCCTTAAAGGGGAGATTGTTCTTCTTTGTTTAAAAAATAGTAGTTCTACAGCTATTAAAATAAATCAAATGTTCGGGGATTCTGAATTTATGACGGATATGAAAAGAAAAGAACAGGCTTATGCAAAAATTGATAGCGAATTGTTAGTTATAGAGGCTGAGCTTGTTAAAAAATTCATAACTATTCATCGCCCATCTTTATTTCAAAAAATTCTTATGAAGATTTCGGGAACGAAATAGGGAAGCATACATCAAGAATGCAATCTTACAGTTTCATGTATGAATAATAAGCATATTCGAATAAAATTTTTAACAGGTATTTTATGGATAAAAGCAATTATATTATCGATGTAAGCAATTTAACGAAACAATTCGATAAATATCAGGCAGTGAGAAATCTAAATCTTAAAGTTGAATATGGTGATATATATGGATTTCTTGGACCAAATGGAGCGGGAAAAACTACTTCTTTAAGAATGTTATGTGGACTGATTACTCCTGATTCAGGTTCTGGTGAATGTGTTGGGTTTGATATTGTAACAGAATCTCGTCAGATCAAGGCCCTCGTTGGATATATGTCGCAGAATTTTGGTCTATATAAGGATCTTACTGTCTACGAAAATATGATTTTTTTCTCTGAGGTTTACGGAGTAGTAGATAGAAAAAATCAAATAGAAAAATATTTGCACAAATTTGATTTGGAACAATACAAAAATCAGATCGCAGGAACTTTGTCTGGTGGGTGGAAACAACGTTTATCATTAGCTGTTTCTTTATTGCATGATCCCTTATTGTTATTATTGGATGAACCAACTGCTAATATTGATCCTAAAGCAAGACGAGAGTTTTGGGAATTAATGCATCAATTATCAAGAGAAGGAATCACCATTTTATTGAGCTCACACAATTTAGATGAAGTAGATAAATGTAATAAAATTGCATACATGTGTTATGGAAGAACCCTTATGTCAGGAACGATTGAAGAAATTTTAAATTCTGTAAATTTAACGACCTGGGAGATAAAAGGAAAAAATATTGCGATGCTATCCCATCAATTAGAATCTACGGAGGGCGTTGATCAAGTTTTACGATTCCATAATACACTCCATGTAAGCAGTAAAAATCAGGAGGAATTATCCAGAGCAATCCAGCCTTATATCGAAAATGAATTTTTTTATGGAAAAATAATTGATTCGACTTTGGAGGATGTATTTGTTTGGCTCTCTACGTTTGGTGAGCAGAGATTATAAATGATAAAAATTGAACTCTGTCGCGTTCTGGCGGTTGCTAAAAAGGAATTTATCCAGATCAAACGAAACATTTCTACTTTTTTGTTTCTATTTTTAGTTCCAATAATGCAGATACTACTATTTGGTTTTATGATTAACACTAATCCCAAATATTTACCAACAGCGGTTATATCCTCTGAGATTAATTCGTTCACTCGAACATTACTAGAGGGTTTTAAACACACAGAATACTTTTCCTTAAATTCTTTTGCTCAAACTGAAAAAGAAGCAGAGAATTTATTACTTAGCGGAAAGGGACTTTTTGTTATTAATATTCCTCCTAATTTCTCAAGGGATTTATTGAGAGGAGAAAAACCACATATACTCATTGAAGCGGATGCCTCTGACCCAGTTGCGATTTCAAATGCCTTTCGAGCCGCCGCAGCTCTGCCAGCTCGATTGTTTGAACGAGATCTTTCTGGTTCTTTTGATTATCTTTCTTCCCAAAAAACACCGTTTGAATTTGATATACATGCCAAATTTAACCCTGAAGGTTTCTCACAATATAATATTATCCCTGGATTAATTTCTGTATTGATGTTTACAACACTTACGCTCTTAACTGCGATGTCAATTACTGCTGAATATGAGGTGGGTACTTTCGAAACACTATTAATCACGCCCCTTAGTGCAGCAAATATTATTTTGGGTAAGGTTATTCCGCATTTTATAGTGGGTTATCTTATCTTATTTATGCTCTTGATCATTTCATTTTTTGTTTTCTCGGTGCCATTTTATGGAAGCTTCTTACTTTATCTTTTAATTATGGCGCCATACTCTATTGGAAGTTTAGCCATGGGATTAGCTATTTCTGCGTTTGCCAAGACTCAATTCCAAGCTGTTGCTTCAACAAATGCTTATATTTTAGTTGCTGTAATGATCTCTGGATTTCTATTCCCATTCAGTGGAATGCCGCTTTGGGCTCAAGACATCGGTCAATTAATTCCGTTAACTCACTTTTTAAGAATTACACGTAATATTATGTTGAAGGGTGCTGATTTAAGCATTTTATGGTCCGATATCTGGCCCATACTATTATTCATGGTACTCATTGTTATTTCAGCAATTTTACTTTTTAGAAAAACCTTGGATTAACTATATTTACTGAATTAAGGATATTTTAGCCTCAAATGAAGAGATTTTTTGTCACAAAAAAAATCCCCGTGTGCACGGGGATAATTGCAATTTTTCATGGAATTTTATATTAATCCGCTTTTTTACCTGCTAACTTTTCTTTGATGCGAGCAGCACGGCCAGCCAAATTACGTAGGTAATAAAGCTTAGCGCGACGTACATCACCACGTCTTTTTACAGTAATGCTGTCAACAATTGGACTGTAAGTTTGGAAAACACGCTCAACCCCAACACCGTGTGAAATCTTACGAACAGTGAATGCAGAGTTTAAACCACGATTACGTTTTGCTATGACAATACCTTCAAAAGCTTGTAAACGCTCACGGTTACCTTCAATTACTTTCACTTGAACCAAAACAGTATCGCCGGGATTAAAATCTGGGATTTCCTTGCCTTGCATTTGCTCAGCATTCAGTTGGTCAATAATATTAGTCATGGACTACTCCTCAAATTGGTTCATCCTTTAGGAATCACCGTGTTCATACTTAAACTCAGCAAGCAATTGCTGGTCTGTTTCACATAACTGTATTTTTTCAAGTAAATCTGGTCGTTTAAGCCAGGTTTTACCCAGAGATTGCTTTCGCCGCCACAGTTCTATATCTCTATGATTACCACCTAATAAAACAGATGGCACCTCTAATCCGTCAACGGTTGCTGGTCGAGTATAATGAGGGCAATCCAGTAAACCATTCATAAATGAATCTTGTTCTGCTGAACCAAGATGCCCTAGGCTCCCCGGTATTAAGCGAATAATCGCATCGATAAATACCGTAGCGGCCAGCTCACCACCACTTAAAACAAAATCTCCAAGAGACCATTCTTCATCAACATAATTTTGAAGAATACGCTCATCAATTCCTTCATATCGCCCGGCAATAAAGAGCAGGGGTTGTTTGTCATTTGCCACTTTATTCAAGTCACTTTGACGAATTACCTTGCCCTGAGGACTTAGGTAAATCGTTTTACAATGACTAGGCATTTGACTACGTGCCTGCATAATCGCCCCTTTTAAGGGCTCGTACATCATAACCATTCCCGGGCCACCACCATAAGGCTTGTCATCAACTTGCCTATAGGGCCTGGAAGACCAATCTCTTGGGTTCCAGTAATCGATTTTAACTAATCCTTGTTCAATGGCTCTGCCTGTAACGCCATAATTCAAGGCATTAAGTATTTCAGGGATTAAGCTGATTACTCCAAGATGAAGCACCACTTAAAAATCCATATCCCAATTAACAGTAATTAACTGCTGGCTGGCGTCAACATCTAATATAAATTTTCCAGGTAAATAAGGTATTAAGTGTCTTTTATTACCTTCTACAACCAGCACATCATTTGCACCTGTAGGGATTATTTCAATGACCTTCCCAAAAGATTCTCCTTGTTGGTTGATCACGTTCATGCCTATAAGCTGATGCCAGTAATATTCGCCTGGTTTCAGTTGTTCCAGTTGTTCCTGTTGAACTGCAATTTCTATATTAGTGAGTTGAGCTACAAGCTCACGCTCAGGATAACCTTCAATTTGGACTATGATGGATTTATTTTGTACTTCAGCACGCAACAACTTGATTGGTTGCCATTTATTGTTAATAAAGGCATGCCAATTTGCATACTTTAGAACATTATCACGAGGTTCTGTAAAGGAATGAACCGTAACAAAACCTTTAACACCATGAGGCCGCCCAAAACGGGCGATTATTATCCAGTTTTCCTGATTATTCACGTTATTAAGCAGCTTCGCCTTTTTTATTAAATTCTTTAACTAAAGCGCTGACGCGATCAGATAATTGTGCCCCTACTTTTTGCCAGTGGCTCAATTTTTCTGCATCAATATGCAGACGCACTTCTTGTCCACGAGCTACAGGGTTAAAATAACCAATACGCTCAATATAACTGCCATCGCGACGTTTGCGGCTGTCAGTAACGACCATATGATAAAACGGACGCTTTTTGGCGCCACCTCTTGATAAACGTATAACGACCATTGTTTTCCTCTACTTTAGAGTGGTTACGTAAAAATGCCGTGTATTGTACGAAAATTAATTCGGCATGTGAAGTAATTCTTGCGAATTATTTAAAATCATCGGGTAATATGCCTTTTAACCCTGCCATACCACCGATTCCACGCATCATTTTTTGCATTCCACCAGGTTTTGTAAATTTTTTCATCATTTTTTGCATTTGTTCAAACTGCTTTAATAATTTGTTCACATCTTGAATTTGTGTTCCTGAACCCAACGCAATGCGTTTCTTGCGTGAACCCACAATAAGCTTGGGGATACGACGTTCCTTGGGGGTCATGGAATTGATAATGGCAATGGTTTGTGCCATAGCTTTATCACTGACTTGCTTCATTGCCTGTTGCGGCATCATTTGACTGACACCGGGTAGTTTGCTCATCATGCCAGCAATACCGCCCATATTATTCATTTGCAGTAGTTGTTGTTTAAAGTCTTCCAGATCAAAACCTTTTCCCTTTTTCAACTTTTTAGCTAGTTTTTCACTCGCTTGTTTGTCTGCTTTCCGTTCAACTTCTTCAATTAGGGTAAGAATATCACCCATGCCAAGAATTCTTGAAGCAATTCGTTCGGGATGGAATGGTTCCAAAGCTTCTACTTTTTCACCGCTACCAATAAATTTGATAGGTTGTCCGGTAATTTGTTTTACAGATAGAGCCGCACCGCCACGAGCATCACCATCTGTTTTGGTGAGAATGACTCCTGTTAATGGTAAGGCTTCATGAAAAGCTTTCGCTGTATTTGCAGCATCTTGTCCAGTCATGCTGTCTACAACAAACAGAGTTTCAATTGGGTGTATTTCCTGGTGTAAGGCTTTAATTTCAGCCATCATGTCGGCATCGATGTGCAAACGCCCTGCAGTATCGAGCAGCAATACATCCATATATTGTTTTTTCGCGGCATCAAGCGCTTTTTTAGCAATAGCAAGTGGTTGTTCGTTTGCTTCTGCGGGGAAGAAGGTGACATCTATTTGTTCTGCTAATACTTTAAGCTGTTGTATTGCAGCAGGTCGATAAACGTCGACACTGGCCACCATTACTTTTTTGTTTTCAGATTCTTTTAAATAGCGGGCTAGTTTTGCAGTACTGGTTGTTTTTCCTGAACCTTGCAATCCTGCCATTAGAAATACTGCAGGCGGTTGGGTTTTAAAGTTAAGCTCAGCACGCTCATCACCCATGATATGAATTAATTCATCATGAACGATTTTAACAAAAGCTTGATCAGGATTTAACTCAGTTAAAACGGCCTGTCCAAGAGCTTTTTGTTTTACCTCTTCGATAAATTCCTTAATAACAGGTAAGGCAACATCTGCTTCAAGCAGTGACATCCTGACCTCACGCAGAGCGTGTTGTACATTGTCCTCAGTTAATCGACTCTGCCCTCGTAGACTTTTAAAGGAGCGGGTCAACCGTTCGGTTAAGGTTTCAAACATGATCTATTACCCGAAAAAAATAGGAACTATAGCACAGAGAAGCTATGATATGAAACTGTCCACCCCATGATCTAATTTGAGGCAAGTCAAGGCTTGTTGTTTCTTACTTAAAATCTTAAGAATTAATTCCATAGATATCATTATAATCAAATCTAAAAAACTGACCGCTGCTGATTACGCTTTTTACATGATTTTTTCAGTCCATCAGCTTGTTCAGTTATGAGCGGGTGCGTTGTTCAAAAATTTTTTTTAATTTTTATTTGAAGAAGGAGGTTTGAGTGGTGTTCACTTCTCTGGCTTGAGCTAATGATTTTGTGCATAAAGACAGGAAAAAATGCAGAGATTTTCTCCTTAAATCATGTTATTTTACAGTGCAAGCTAAAAATCTATGGGCTAGTAAATAAAATCAAGGAACATTTTGTTTAATTATTGCCCGATTATTAAGGGTTCCTTAAGCTAACTTTTTATATAATTAGGCTTCTGCTCGCCCAAAACTGCACTGAAGGAATGCGATGATCGATAAAAAACATTCACTGACAATTTTCAGTCTGACTATGATAACAGTTGGTTCTGTAGACAGTATACGCAATTTACCTGCTACGGCCTTATTTGGTAGCCAATTAATTTTTTATTTTGTTTTAGGTGCTTTATTTTTTCTAATCCCAACTGCCTTGGTTTCTGCAGAGCTGGCTTCAGGATGGGCAAAACAGGGTGGGATTTATATTTGGGTGAAACAGGCTTTTGGTAAAAAGATGGGCTTTTTAGCCATTTGGCTGCAATGGATTGAAAATGTAATTTGGTATCCAACGATTCTATCTTTTGTCGCAGGGACTATTGGTTATTTGATTAATCCTGCATTGACGAGCAACCCTTATTTTCTTTGGGCGGTAATTGTTAGCGCATTTTGGGGGGCTACCATATTAAATTTGCGGGGAATGAAATCTTCAGCCGCATTCAGTAATTTATGCTCTCTTGCAGGTTTGTTATTGCCTATGTCGTTGATTATCGGCCTTGGGGCTTTTTGGGTTACGCAAGGTAATCCGTTGCAAATTCAATTTGATATTCCAAGTATCGTACCTCATTTAGATGACAAGTCCATGTGGGTCTCCTTAACTGCAATCATCATGTCTTTTTGTGGTATTGAAATTGCGACTGTTCACGCGAATGACGTGAACAATCCACAGCATGCTTTTCCCAAAGTATTAATTTACTCAGTGGGAATTATTTTAAGCACATTAATTCTAGGCTCTTTGGCGATTGCAATTGTTTTGCCTGGAAAGGACATCAATTTAGTAGCAGGAATTATGCAAGCATTTGAAGCATTCTTTTCCAGTTACCACATGTATTGGATGATGCCGGTAGTTGCTGTGATGTTGGTTTTAGGTGGGCTTGGTGGCGTGAGTAACTGGATAATTGCTCCGACAAAAGGATTATTGGTTGCGGCAGAAGATGGTAACTTACCGGATTATTTCCAACGTACGAATGCAAAAGGTGCACCGGTTGTTATGCTGTTTACTCAGGCAAGCATTGTCACTATATTGTCGGGTTTATTCTTATTTATGCCCAGTGTGAATGGATCTTATTGGTTGCTAACCGCTTTAGCGGCTCAATTATATATGCTGATGTATTTTATTATGTTTGCAGCTGCAATTAAATTGCGGATTGCCGAGCCACATCATCATCGACCTTTTGCAATCCCTGGCGGCTTAGTAGGTATGTTATTTGTTGCAGGTGTAGGAATTGTTGGGGTATGTGCTACTTTGGCAGTGAGTTTTATCCCACCAGAAGGAATTAATGTAGGCGGTATGGCCCGCTATGAATTGACATTAATTGGTGGCTTAATTCTCATGTGTTTACCACCATTTGTAAGTTCTTGGTCACGAGAAAAAACAGCGATATTGGATGCCGCTGTTCCAGATTAAGATGTTTGCAGACGTTCCTGATCCTCTGTAAATAGGATTTGTAAGGACAAAAAGCATAATGGACATACCAACAGAATCTAATGAATTGCTGAGCCAGTTAATGGCAAGATTACCTGAATTGGAATGGAAGATTAGCGAGCTCGGCTCATTTTTTTCAATTCAACGTTTGCCTAAAGGGGTATTCCGTTTAGCCTCAGAGGCCAATGGGGCTGGATGTATCGCAGAAATTAAAGCGGACATACATGCATTATCCAAACAACAAAACAAGCGTAGTGCTTTATATCTGGCTGAGCGAATCAGACAAAAAATTAATATTCTGGTTGTCTTATGTCAAATGCATCAGGGCAAAAAAAAGTCAGAAGAAAAAGTTTCCTTCGGCATAAAGATGTTAAGCACCAGGCAACAATGGATAAACGATCTTGAAATGGAAATTAATACGCTTGTAGCACAACAACAGGCAATGACCAAGTCTTTGGAGCACCTCAGACATAGCCACAATTCCAGTGCAATTTTGCATTTAAAAGCGGAGTTAGGGGAAGTAGAGCGCCGTTTAACTTTAGCTAAGGAAACCTTAAATCGAGCTGTTTCTTAATCAAGAATCTTTTTCTGAATAAAGTAATGCGGTACATTAGAGTGCCTTCTAGGTATATTATTAAAAATAATGACTCAAACTAAAACATTGACTTGTTGTCGCATTAATAACAAGGAAGATGATAAGCAAGAATGAGTGATTACAAAAAGGAGCTTTTTAAATGTCAGATAAATTTTCTCAAGTTACCAAAGATATTAGTACTCAATTAGCTAAAATGCGTAAGGAAATGCCCGAAGTAATGTCTGGATTTTCGGCTTTAGCTCAAGCAGCAACCAAAGATGGTGCCCTAGATAAAAAAACTAAAGAATTAATTGCCATGGCTTTGGCTGTTGCTAAACAATGCCCTGGATGTATCGGATTTCATTCCCAAACATTAATTAAATTGCAAGCGACACGCGAAGAACTTTTAGAAACTTTAGGTATGGCTGTGTATATGGGAGGTGGTCCCTCTTTAATGTATGCCGCTGAAGCTTTAGAAGCGTTCGAAGAATTTAGTAAATAAACTTGTTGTAATGATCTTATAGCCTGGAAGCAATGAAGTAGAATCCAGGCTTCGTTTATCGAAATATAAATTAAAATAAAGTCAAATTGGTTCTATTACACATCTACCCTTTAAATTATAAGTCACCCCACTGAGGTAAATAAAATCCAAGGCTGTTTATTTACCAGGTTTAATAAGTATCCCGAAATCACCGCCCACAGGTGTAAATTTGATGATTCCGTTAATAATATTATTTGCACAGTGTGGCCATTTTTAATATATTTGGTTTACTATCCTCGATAAGGACATGTATGTGTACTAAATCTTTAAACTGTATATGCCACCATTTGGAAATAGCCATTAAGCAAGATGTTACAAAAGAGTTAAAAGCAATGTTTGATACTTGTTATGTTGATGAACTTTATAATTTTCTAACAGACGCCTATCAATTACTCCAAATCAAGGCGAATCATAAATTTGCAACAAGCATAAATAAATTAGTCAAAGACTATCTTTTAGAGAAATCTCCAAAATCAATTAATGTCGAGAGTGAACGTATAAAAAAGGGCTTCATGGATTTATATGATGAAAATATTGACGATCTTGAATCAGCAAAATTATTGCTTACTGAGAAACTAATTCTGCTAATACAAGATGTTCAGCACCTAGCCTATCAAAACCTTGCGCATATCGATTCCTTTAGGGATTGTCTCGAAAAAGTTGATAAATCCAATACTATAGCAGGGGAAGATAAAAAAGCTCACAACAGGAGAGGATGCAATATTCTCTAAAGATGATGTGAAAATAGGTCAAAATTCGGATTTCTTGTTTTTATTTACTGGAAGTGCCCCCATAGTCTCTGTTTTCCCGTTGATGATTCACATCCTTTATTTAATGCTTTATATTGCCCTTTGGGGCACCTATTGATAAAACACTGAACCCTCAGATTTTATTATGTTGGATTATGGCTAAGAAAATGATCTATTTGGCATAAGATTAATTACATTATGTTCCGAATCGAACTCTTCAATGCGAGCCTGCCATAGCGCCAATTCTTTTTTTAAAAAAGCGTTATATTTATTCGTTTGTTCTTCCATTTTAGCGTAAAGATTTTCATATAAGCTAGAGCGTGATTCATTACTTATACCGTCCTTTTTTATTGATGCATCGTATTGGGTCATAAGCTTTTGAGTTTCTTCATCATATTCTACAGACGGGGTTTGTATTTTCTTTTTGATATGATCAAGTGAAATGTGGATAATGCTTTTTCTGATATTTAATAAATCAGCAGACGATAATTCTTTAAATTCAATTTTGAATGTAATGAACATTTTTTCAAATTTGCACGCTTCATTATAAGCGCTATGCATATTGATTAATAAACTCGATAAAGAAGAACTTTCTAAAGGAGTTTTTATTAAATTTTGAATAAAAGAATAGGATTTTTCCAAAAGTTGTCGTCTTGAAATTCTTAAAGAGCGCTGAGATACCTGACTTGTCAGAAAAAGTTCTCTTTCTTTGAAGAAGGAATATATTATTTCTTGAACTTCTTCAGGGATATCTTCCAACATGGCATCCAAACTTCATTGAAAACTCGCCTCATCTTAGCAAAAGGTCCAATTGAGATCCAGGCGTAGCTTATAAAACTCACAAGACTTACGAAAAACCCCAAGGTCGAGGCAAAAAATGTTTTTAATGAGGGAGTTTAGATAGACTAAATGACCGAATTAAAAACATTTTTTAACGAAGGGATTGGGGATTTTTTGTAAGTCCTGACTCATTTATATAGTTGTGTCTTTGGTATCACTGCATCATTCACATCTTTCGAAAGTATTCTATTCTGAATAGAAACAATATTATTGTAAAAATCAGATGTTGCAGGCTGACGGCGATTAAACAAAGTATGTCCCTGATAGCTATTTGCAATAGCTGCTTGTGCAATAATCGCCTCTAAAGTCTCAACCGCAGTTTGAATTTCGCCCTTTTTATATTTGTTATACAGATCAAAAATAGCGGCAACACCTTTGGGTATTTTAATTTCGCGACCCATGTCTAGTTTTCGTTTTTCGCCCCCGGAAAAGCCCACTTGACCATCAAGTTTAAGGATATCCTTGAAAATTTCCTCAAGCGTTTTTTCTGCATTTCTCTTAATATTTGTCGGATCACTTTTCCATATCCTATTAAAAATAAACTCAGCTTCAATGTCGTTAAGATCAAGTTCTGATTTGAGATGTTCTTTTGTTTCTTGCTTTCGCAAAGATGAATCGATTGCTTTTGTTTTATATTCATAGGATTTTACATCTTGATCTGGGCTATAATGGATTTTAAAAAGTTTGGTATCTTTCGGCACTATCTGCTTTAATGTATCCTCAACAAGGCTATCAAATTTATTTCCTAAATCTTCAAGATCGAGGCGCAAAGGACTAGATTCACCATGGTCAGCATTATATTTTTTAAACTCACCAATAATTTGCTCTTTTAAATTAGGATTTTGGAGCAGAAAATTTAAAAATTTTCTGTTTTTTATAAGCTCTGTTTTGAGTAGCTCGCTACGCCGGGTTTTGTGAGCTATTAATTCTTCTTGTAGTTTAGGATTCTCGATCGTTTCCTTAGCAATGGCTCGATAAATTTGCTCGTCAAATAAAGCTCGTTTAAGAAAAATCGAAAAAACATCCTTGATAAAATCAGGATTATCCTCAATCCCTCCAAGAGCTAAAACGCCACCATCAGCCTGATCAGGAAAATTACGTGGTTTCGCATCGCTTAAATGCGGGAAATTGGTAATATCCTTTTGAGTTATGGGAAAAGCATCTTTAGGTTTTATACCATAGGCTCTATGGTTATCATGGAAAAGCGGCTTATTCGGATTTATACCTTGATATTTTGATGTTATTGGCCAGGTCGCTTGATCGTGATCAATTTTGTAGGATATCTGTTTGACTGGATCATAGCCGATATTCCCGCCATGCAAATCATTCTCTTCCTCAGTATAGGCTGCAGCTAATATTCTGCCAATACCTGATTTTACTAGGTCACTTTGCCGCGGCGATCCGTAGCGGCCAGTCTTTTCTCTTTGTATTGAATAGTAATCATGCAAAGATTGAAAATCATCGATGGCCCTGGAAATAACCCCAACTCGATTACCGTTACTGTCATGGACACTTCTAACACTGGGGGTGCGGTCGTTTAATAGAAGGCGATAACACATGCCATTGAAGGCTTCAATTTCAGTAATTCGTCTTCCAGATTCATCTTTTTTTAAAATTTCTTTTGCGTCTTTATCAACTTTTTTTACTATTTGAGCGCTATGAGAAGGTTGTGGGGCATATTTTTCTCTTTTAATTTCAGCTTGAACAGGAGTATATTGTGTGCTCTCTTTACTTTTTGGTGGTGGATGGTGCTTTTTTGTTGCATTGGCTAGCTCATCATGGAGCTGCTTTAATTGCTCGAGTAAAGCTCTATTGGCCTGGTGATTATAATCAGAGCTTGAACGAATCGCGTTAATAACAAGGCAAACCTTTCTGCTGCTGGTAATTGTTAATACTAGTGTCTGTTCTTTAACCTCTGTGTACGCTAGATTTTTAAATTGGGGAAAATTGTTAAGTAGATAAGCAAGATTCTTAGAACTAGCGGGTAATGTTACGATGATAAATGGTTTCTTTGCTGGTTGCTCTATACCTTTTGGAAGAGTATCTTTGTGTGTATAAACCTCTTGAAAACCTACGCCTTGTTTACTAAAAATCTTCATTGCTATAGTTCTTAAGATCTTTTATAGAATGTATTGTATAACAAAATATTAATCGATTCACCTAAAATTGAGCAAAATGGATTTTTTGGGTTCATTAAGTCATATTTCGTACAATTTAAATAAAAACAACATATGGATAATAAGCTCATTGACCTAGTTCATCAGACTGGAGTAGGCAATCTGATGAAGTAGCTAGGATTGATAACAGTTCATTAAAAAGTCTTTCATACTGGATGATAATATCTATTTATATAAACATTTTATTGTTTTGTCGGCAGTTATTTGTCTGCTGCATGCTGTCCTAGCGCTGCAGAAACATGAAGCATTTCATTCTTTGCTGCTGTATTTTGTTGGCATGGATAGTGTTTACTCGCACCTAACCAGGCAACCTGAGACACAGTCATGGAATCTTTATCGCTTTGCTGGCTGGAGATTTCTTTATATGTTTGCTGAATCAACTCACACAGAGTAAATGCATTCAGCTGAACACCTGGTGGTAAGCAAAAAACAGGATTTCCTTGGTTTTTTGCAACTTCATTTGCCTGGAGCATTGTTTCTGCAATACTTTCACAAGTTATTGTCAAAACATGACGAGCAGAGCGAGCCCATGCTTGTGCCTGGGGGTCAGCTTTAACTTCCATTTGAGGAATATTATCAGCAATACTCATGTAATTTTTTATGGTGTCTGCATGGATGCTGCAATGACACAGAATTAGGAAACTGATTAATACACTACGCATAATGATATCCTTAAAATCAAATGCCATGAGGCTTAATTAAACCCAGTTTAAAAGCAATTAATAAAAATATAAATAAACCCACTGAAATACTGATTCTTATAGTTAAGGCTTTAACGGTTCGTTTGGAGTTACCTGCATCACGAATAAGGAAGACAAGACCACTTGCCAAAGATCCGGCGATGATAATCATGACACAGATGATGATAATTTTAGTGATCATTTGTTATACTCCCGAAATTGCCGTCTAATTATGACTAACATTTAAACAATTAATTAATGATGCCTAGTTTAACCTGTTTTAAATTTCAATTCACCCCAAGCTGGCCGATGTCGATTTTGGCAATCCTATTTTTTTCCTTATTTGTTCGGCTTGGCTTTTGGCAAATTCATCGTGCGGATGAAAAAACAAAAATGATTGTTGCACAAAAAACACAAGAGAAGCAAAAACCAGTTCCTTGGTCTGGAACGAAAACACTGCCTGTGCAATATGAACGTATCTCGTTAAAAGGTCATTATTTGTCGCAGGTATTTTTATTGGATAATCAGCATCACAAACATCAATTTGGTTATGATGTCTTATCACCCTTGCAGTTGCCTGATGGTTCTATCATCGTAATAGATAGAGGATGGGTTCCTGGTGAACTGACTCGACGAATCCTCCCAAACATTCAGATTCCCAAAGGAAGCATAGAATTGCAGGGGATAGCCTACTTTCCGAGCAAAAATCAATGGGTTTTGGGTCCTGCTTTAGAAGAAAAAGGGAATAAAATGATCATTTTGGAGCGTGTGGATGATCAATTGTTCAGTCAAGTTTTGCAAAAATCAGTCGCTCCGTTTATTATTCGCCTCGACAAGCAAGACACAAACGGATTTGTGCGTGAATGGGAGACGGTCTCCATGCCTCCGCAGCGGCATTTAGCTTATGCTTTGCAGTGGTTTGCTATGGCATTGGTGATACTAATTATATTTGTAGCATTAAACCTGAAGAAAAAAAATGAAAAAACAAGCCAGTAAATATTATATTTTAGTGTTGTTGGTTGTACTATTCGTTGCTCCGGGGGTAGCTGCTTATTTGTTTTACCAGCATCCTTCCTGGTTGGGCGCTACTCGGATCAATAAAGGGACCTTACTGAATCCACCGGTAAAGTTGAATGCTCTGGAAGGAACGTCGAAATGGCGCATTATCTTTTGGAGTCCAGAGGCCTGTGACCAAGCGTGTATGAAACAGCTCGATATGCTTGCTCGAATTCGTCTGGCATTAGGACGTAAATTATATCAGGTGGATCAGTGGCTTCTTCTCAGTGATAAAGCACCTGCTTTATCACAAGAACAACAATCCTATTTAAAGGAAATAGATTTTAAAGTGGCAAGATTATCTGCAGCTGAGGTTAATACTAAAGATACTTTATCGTCTGAAACTAAAGTATTTATAGCTGATCCAGGTAATTATTTAATTCTCAGTTATGCATCGCAGGTTAATCCTAATGATGTATACAAAGATTTGAAGTTGTTGCTCAATACAACAGAAAACAAGAGTGATTAATCTAATGCAGAATAAATTATTACGATATGTTGCATCATTTGCTGTGCTGTTATCTTTATTCGTTGTCATGCTCGGAGCATATACACGCTTGACCGATGCAGGCTTGGGCTGCCCTGATTGGCCTGGTTGTTATGGACAGATGGTTCTTCCCAATGCTAAGGAAAAATTGCAGGCAGCACAAACCCAATATCCAGAAATTCCTATCGAGTCAAGAAAGGCATGGACGGAGATGGCTCATCGTTATGCTGCAGGTACTTTAGCTTTGTTAATTCTTTTTATAGGTTTTTATGTAGTGCGCAAGCGATTACAAGGTAATAATTTGCCATGGCATTTGCCCGTTGCACTACTTATACTCGTTTTTTTCCAAGCCGCATTAGGCATGTGGACCGTAACCTTAAAGCTGTTACCCGTGGTTGTTATGGGGCATCTTTTAGGCGGTATGCTCATTGTTGCCTGCTTAAGCCGTTTTCGATTGCAAATCAGTGCAGTAAAGGGGCAGGATTTATCACAATGGCGTCCTTGGTTACGGCTTGGGGTGCTTATCGTGTTCATGCAAATTGCATTGGGCGGTTGGGTTAGTTCAAATTATGCAGGAATCTCTTGCATTGGTTTCCCTATGTGTAATGGCGTATGGTTACCTGATTTGCATTTTGCACAAGGGTTTAATTTATTTTCACCTGTCGGCGCTAATTATCAAGGTGGTTTACTGGATCATGATGTTAGAGTAACGATTCAATTTATTCACCGATTAGGTGCAATAATCACTGCCGCTTATATTCTCGTGCTCGCCTTATTGATTCTATTGAGAAGCAGCTTCAATTATCTTAAAACCGCAGCTGTGGTGTTGTGTTTATTAGTATTAGTTCAATTTACTTTAGGTATCTTGAATGTAATTTATTTACTGCCAATTAGTGTCGCCGTAGCTCATAATGGGGTTGCTGCTCTATTGTTAGCAACATTATTTAGTACACTACATTTTACGCGTAAGGGGCAAAATGATGCACGCTGAGCATGTAGTTCAATCTTCGTCGGCTACTTGGCGTGATTATCTCGAGTTATGCAAACCTCGAGTTGTATTGCTCATGTTATTGACTGTAGTTGTCGGAATGTATTTGGCAACTCCAGGTTGGGTTAGCATGTCGCTGATGTTTTTTTCCTTGCTTGGTATTGGGCTATGTGCTGGAAGCGCCGCGGCAATTAATCATTTGGTCGATAAACGAATTGATGCCATTATGGCCAGAACCAAAAAAAGACCCGTTGCTAGTGGCCAGGTTTCAGTACGTCAGGCCTTATGGTTTGCTTTAATCATGGGAGGCCTTGGACTGACGGTTTTGGTGATTTTTGTAAATCAGCTCACTGCATGTCTTACGTTTGTTACATTGATTGGTTATGCTGGTATCTATACAGGTTATTTAAAAAGAGCCACCTCACAAAATATAGTCATCGGCGGATTGGCTGGAGCAGCACCTCCATTGCTTGGCTGGACTGCGGTTACAAATCAACTGGATCCACAAGCTTTATTGCTGGTATTAATTATTTTTATTTGGACGCCGCCACATTTTTGGGCTTTGGCTATTTATCGCTACGAAGAGTATCAACATGCTCAAATTCCAATGTTACCTGTGACCCATGGTATTGCGTTTACTAAATTGAATGTTTATTTGTATACCATTTTATTGCTAGTAGTGAGTGTATTGCCTTTTGTTATAGGGATGAGTGGTTTGTTTTATTTAATAGGCGCTTTAGTGCTTGGTGCGCGATTCTTATTTTGGTCGCATAAATTATATCGTACAGATAAGCCTGTAGTTGCAATGCAAACATTCAGATTTTCAATAGTGTATTTAATGTTATTGTTTGTTTTTTTATTGATCGATCATTATTTGTAAGGAATAGGGATGAAATAAGTCCTATGAACCCGTTTTTTGTGAAAGCAGATGGTTGTGAGACTTATTCCATATTTGTTCCTATAAGGGGGTAAAATGAGTTTAAAGGCTAAGAGTGTTACCTTTACTGTAGTTGTTTTGCTGGCTCTTGCAGGATTACTTTCAGGAATTTTTGTAGGCCAACATGTTCATTTTAAGAAAAAAATTGATGTGTCGAGATTTCATGGTACTTATCTTGAAAATCCAAGGCAAGTGAATCAGTTCAATTTGACAGGAATTGATCAAAAACCATTTGATAATAAGAGTTTAAAAGGGAAATGGACCTTAATGTTTTTTGGTTTTACAAACTGTGGTTATGTTTGTCCAACTACTATGGCAGAATTATCAAAAATGTATCGTATTCTTGAAGAGAAAGGTGTAAAGAATTTGCCGCACGTTGTAATGATATCAATTGATCCTGAGCGTGATAATCAAGAGAAATTAGGCCATTACGTAACTTCATTCCATCCTGATTTTTATGGAGCTCGGGGAGATGAGCAATCCATTAAGTTAATGACCCGAGAAATGGGTATTGCTTATGCAAAAGTAATTGAAAAGGGAAATAATGACGCAACAAACTATGATATTCAGCATAGTGGCGCTTTAATGCTATTTAATCCGCAGGGAGAGCTCAATGCATTTTTTACTACACCACATCATGCAGATATATTAGCGAAGGATTACATCTTGTTGGTTTCTTAACGGAAGTTTTTTTATAAAATATATTTTTGTTAGTCAAAGGTGATTTTACATTTTTGAACTAGGCTTTATTTATACGAGCCAGCTGTAAATAAAGTTTTTTTAGAAGGCTCGAAGGTTTCTAGAATAATAAAAAATTGAGGAAAGCGTTTTTCATGAAAATTGCAATATTGGCCACAAATCCACATTTGTACTCTCACAAGCGTCTGAAAGCAGAGGGAGAAGCTGCTGGTCATGAAATTAGGATTATTAATCCTTTATATTGTTATATGAACGTCGCCGCTTCCTGCCCTAAAGTTCATTATAGAGGAGGGTCGCCCTTGCCTCATTTTGATGCAGTAATTCCAAGAATTGGTGCATCAAATACATATTATGGTACTGCAGTTTTGCGCCATATGGAAACTATGGGGATGTATGCTTTAAATGAGTCTATAGCCATTGCTCGTTCTCGGGATAAATTCCGTTCATTACAGTTATTAGCTCGTAAAGGTATTCCCATGCCATTAACGAGCTTTGCTCAATCACCAGATGATACTGAAGACTTGGTTCGTATGGTTGGTGGTGCACCATTAGTTATTAAATTATTGGAAGGAACCCAGGGGAAGGGAGTTATTCTTGCAGATAGTCATCAATCTGCCGTGAGTATTATTAATGCTTTTAAAGAAATGCATGCCAATATTTTGGTGCAAGAATTTATTGAGGAGTCACGCGGAGTCGATATCCGTTGTTTTGTTGTCGGAGAAAAAGTAGTTGCTGCTGTAAAACGACAAGCAAAGGATGGAGAATTTCGTGCCAATGTTCATCAAGGCGGGAAGGCCACCAAAGTAAAGTTATCGCCACAAGAACGTGCAATTGCAATCAGTGCTGCTAAAACAATGGGATTAAAAGTTGCGGGTGTTGATTTAATTCGCTCGAATCATGGCCCTTTAGTTTTGGAAATAAATTCCTCACCTGGCCTTGAGGGCGTGGAAAAAGCCACCGGCATCAATATTGCTGGAAAAATTATTGAGTACATTGAGAAAAATGCAAAACCGATTAGTGCAAATGATCGGTTCCATGGTTAATTGTGAGCCCATAATTATAAGTTTGTCGTTTTAATTATGGGCAATATAGGTTTTATGTGGCCATAATGCGCTAAATAAATATTTAGTGGGATGAATCACTCTTACCAACTAGCCAGTCAGCGCTTACCTCAAATTCTTCTGCTAATGCATTGAGTAATTTTTCATCTGGGCTAGTGGCGCCGTTAAGCAATGCTTCCGCTTTGAACTTGGGAATCTTTACTAATTTTGATAACACCTCAATACGTTCTGCACTTGATTCGGGTGCACCAATATTATCAAGCTCTTTATTTAGTCTTTCAGAAAATCTCTTATTAAGCATCTGCTTCTCCTAATAATGATTTAGGTTAAGGTAACATACGTGCAATTATTCCTCTAAGTCATCGCCTCACAGCTAAGCCATGAAAGTCAGGCAGAAGCGAACGGCTATCTTATTTATTTGATATAGCATAAAAATGAGGTTTTGCAATAATTGCCCTAAAAGATCCAGCACATTAAACTTTTTCATGCAAATTGCAATTCCTTTGCCAAGGATAATCTTGATTTGGGTTGATCTGCACAATCTTTCAATTTAGTATTGAACCTCAAAAAAATGATTGTTTGGGATAAACATGATCGAAGAAGTCGCTGTAAAACATCCTTGTGATTTAATTATATTCGGTGCTTTGGGGGATCTGTCTTGCCGTAAATTATTTCCTGCCCTATATCAGCTCGAACGCGCGAATTTGCTTCATGCTAATACCCACATTATCGGTTGCGCACGAGACGCATTTACCTTAACCGACTACACGGGGTTAATAAAATCTAAATTAGAGACTTTTATCGGTGAAGGGCTGGATGAGCAGGTTTGGTCACGTCTCATTAATAAGATGACCTATTGCTCGATTGATCTGACACAACCTGAAGACTACGCAAAAATAACAGATTATGTGAGTCCTGATGAGCGAATAACCATTTCTTATTTTGCAATTCCTCCTTCTCTTTATGCTCAAGCATGCCAAGGCCTTTCAAGTATCGGTTTAACCAAGCAACCGTCACGAGTGGTTTTAGAGAAGCCAATTGGTCATGATTTACCTTCATCTATAGCAATTAATAATGAAGTAGCCCATTTTTTTGCTGAAGATCAAATTTATCGAATTGATCATTACTTGGGTAAAGAAACTGTATTGAATCTTTTAGTACTGCGCTTTGCCAATGCGATTTTTTCTTCAAACTGGGATCATCAAGCTATTGATAAGGTTGAAATTAGCGTTGCAGAAGAAGTCGGTGTTGAAGGGCGATGGGCTTACTATGATAAATCAGGTCAAGTAAGGGACATGTTGCAAAATCATTTATTACAGATTCTGTCGCTTTTGGCAATGGAACCACCAATGAGTCTATCTGCTGAATGTATACGTAGTGAAAAATTAAAGGTATTAAAGTCATTACGGCCTATTTCTGATGCTCATGCTCATGAACATACTGTGCGGGCGCAATATGTGGGAAACGTGATTAAAGGTCAACAAATACCAGGGTATTTAAATGAAGAAGGTGCCTATAAAGGGTCAACTACTGAAACTTTTGTTGCGATTAAAGCATATATAGACAATTGGCGCTGGTCTGGGGTTCCTTTTTATTTATTAACGGGTAAAAGATTATCAAAAAAGCAAAGTGAAGTAGTGATTTACTTTAAACCGCAACCTTATAATGTTTTTAAACAATTAAAACAAGATCTGTCTCCTAATCAGCTCATCATTCGTTTGCAACCGGATGAAGGGGTAGAGCTTCGAATGATGAATAAAATTCCTGGTCTTAGTGAAAGCATGCAACTACGAGACAGTAAGCTGGATTTAAATTTTAACCATCTCTTTAACTCACAAAGAATTGCCGACGCTTATGAACGCTTATTGTTGGAAGTGATGTTAGGCCATCAATATTTGTTTGTAAGTCGAGAAGAAGTAGAACAAGCTTGGAAATGGATTGATGAAATTAAGCAAGCCTGGGAAAGACAAGAGACTCCACTCTATACTTATCCAGCAGGTACTTGGGGGCCTTTGGAGGTAATTCGTTTATACAATGGCAAAGCGCATGTATGGGGTGATCAAAATGCTGTTACGTAGTTTTAGTGAAGCTTCTATCTTAACAGATGACTTGGTTGAGCAGTTAAAACGGATTCTATGTAATGCAGTAGCTCAACGCGGTCACGCTTATTTAGTGGTTTCGGGTGGAAAAACTCCAATTGATTTATTCAAGACCCTAGCCAAAACTGATATTCCCTGGGAGAAAATTACAATTACTCTTACCGATGAGCGTTGTGTCTCCGCCCATGACCCGGATCGAAATGAACGTTTAGTCCGACAATTTTTACTGCAACATCATGCAGCTAAAGCTCATTTTTTGAGTTTATACAACGAGGATTATTCTCTAGAGCAAACCGAGCAAATGATTGCTTCTTTACCTACTTTTGATGCGGTGGTTTTAGGAATGGGAGAGGATGGGCATATTGCCTCTTTGTTTCCTTGCTCTCAGGAACTAAGTATGGGATTGGATGATAATGCTGCTGCAGTACTCCGAATTAGTCCAAAGACAGCCCCTCATCAACGAATAAGCTTATCGAAAAAAAGATTATTAAATAGTCGCGTTATCTTTTTGCATTTGCTAGGTCAGAAAAAATTGACTGTATTGCATCAAGCAATGGCAGAGCATGATTCGATGGTGATGCCGGTGAGCGCTTTTTTAAATAACTTTGATGCAAACGTTCAGGTGTTGTATGCACCTTAAGGAAAAATAATGCACCCGGTTGTAGCTCAAGTTACGGATAACATCCGTGAACGGAGTATCCGTAGTAGAGAATTTTATCTGAAGCATATAGAACAATCGCGTATTAAAGGTCCACAGCGAAGCATGCTTCACTGTGGTAATTTAGCGCATGGCTTTGCTGCCTGTGCAAAGCAGGACAAAGCAAATCTGAGGGGCATGACTAAAGCCAATATAGCCATTGTTTCTGCTTATAATGACATGCTTTCAGCGCATCAACCTTATCTGAGTTATCCCTCGTTAATCAAAAAAGCTATTTCTGCTGCGGGAGGTGTCGCCCAATTTGCAGGGGGTGTTCCGGCAATGTGTGATGGAATTACCCAAGGCCAGGCTGGAATGGAATTAAGTTTATTAAGCCGAGATGTGATTGCCATGGCAACAGCAATAGGTTTGTCGCACAATATGTTTGATGGCGGCCTTATGCTCGGTATTTGCGATAAAATTGTTCCTGGACTGCTGATGGCGGCGTTGAGCTTTGGTCATTTACCTTTTATTTTTGTGCCAGCAGGCCCCATGCCATCGGGTATTTCAAATCAGGAAAAGGCCCGTATTCGTCAATTATATGCTGAGGGAAAGGCGGATAAAAATGCATTGCTTGAGGCGGAAGCCGCTTCATATCATTCTGCAGGCACATGTACTTTTTATGGCACGGCTAATTCCAATCAACTTATTATTGAAACGATGGGGTTGCAACTTCCTGGCTCATCATTTATCAATCCTGGTACTCCTTTACGTGATGCACTCACCTGGACTGCGGCACAACAAATTCTTTCTTTAACGGATTTAAATGATCATTATACGCCCATAGGCCAATTAATGGATGTAAAAAATATTGTTAATGGCATTGTGGCCTTATTGGCATCAGGTGGTTCAACGAATCACACAATGCATCTGATTGCTATAGCGGCTATGGCAGGTTATTCGATCAACTGGGATGATTTTGCCCAATTGTCAGCCGTTACTCCTTTGATTGCCAAGATTTATCCGAATGGTTATGCAGACATCAATCATTTTCAACGAGCTGGTGGCATGGCGTATTTTATCCATACTTTACTGGATGCAGAGTTGTTGCATGAAGATGTTCAGACAGTGATGGGGTATGGTTTGCAGCGATATACACAACAACCTTTACTGGATAATGAGCAATTGTTATGGGTTTCTGGCCCTTCTACTTCAAATGATGAGAGTGTATTAACTTCCGCTCAAACTCCATTTAAAGCTCAAGGCGGCTTGCAAGTATTAAGTGGAAATATAGGACGAGCTGTAATTAAAACCTCAGGGCTTGCTGCTGGAAAAAGTAAAATTGAAGCGCCAGCAGTGGTGTGTTCGAGTCAGGAGGAATTTGAACAGATGTTTCTTGAAGGCGCTTTAGACAAAGATTGCGTGGTGGTAGTGCGCTTTCAAGGACCTAAAGCGTGTGGGATGCCTGAATTACATCAATTAACCCCCAAACTTGGGGTGCTTATGGATAAAGGATATCAAGTTGCTTTAGTCACGGATGGCCGAATGTCTGGGGCTTCGGGTAAGGTTCCTGCAGCGATTCATGTCACACCTGAGGCTATAGATAATGAAGTGCTTTCTCGTATTGAAACTGGGGATATGATTTTAATTGATGCAGAACAAGGGGTACTGCAATTATTAGTTGCCGATTATGAGTTGGGATTAAGACCTAAAGCTGTTTTAACTGAAGTTGGGTCTTACCTTGGCATGGGCAGAGAGTTATTCAGTAGTTTAAGGTCGCAATTTACAGGGGCTGAGCAGGGAGCATGTAGTTTGTTTCAAGGAAAAGAGTCTTGTTATGAGTGATGATTTAAAATCTTATGCGATCGTTGCGGATATTGGTGGAACTTTTGCGCGTTTCAGCCGTGTCAATTTAGAAAACTTGGTCATGGATAAAATTGAAATTTATTCATGCGCTGCATATCCCTGCTTTGAATCAGTATTTTTAGCCTATAAGTCACAACATTCATTGGAAGAAATAACGCAAGCCGCTATTGCTATTGCTTGTCCAGTGCTTGATGATGTGATTTGTATGACCAATGCACATTGGCGCTTTTCTATTAGTGAATCAAAACAAAAATTAGGATTGACAAAGCTTAAGGTTTTGAATGACTTTAATGCTATTGCAATGAGTTTACCGGTTTTATCGAACCAGCAAATGCTTCAGATAGGAAGGGGGGCTGCAAATCAAAATGGAACCAGGGCTGTTTTGGGAGCTGGTACTGGATTAGGTGTTGCTTTCCTTTTGTCAACACAGGGAGGATATTCTGCTCATGCCGGAGAGGGAGGTCACATAAGTTGGGGTGCAAAAACAGAACAAGAATGGTTTATTTATCGTTATCTCAAGCGAACATATGAGCATGTATCCTATGAGCGCTTGTTATCAGGCCATGGTTTGGAAAATTTATATCAAGCACTGGCTGCTTTGCATCAAAAAGAGACAGGCCATGTTCCTGCATCAGAAATTATTGCTTTGGCCTTAGCACAACAATGTACTATTGCTGAAGCGACAGTAGCGCAATTTTTCGCAATTCTGGGTTCTTATGCTGGAGACATGGCATTAATTTTTGCAGCCTTTGGTGGTGTTTATATCGCTGGTGGTATTGTGCCTCGATTAATTTCATTGTTGCACGGTAGTGATTTCAGATCTAATTTTGAAGAAAAAGGTCGTTTTAGCGATTTCAATGCGAAAATCCCGACCTATGTGATTACTGCCGAGCAGCCAGGGATATTAGGGGCTGCAGTTTATTTAAAACAATCGTGGTCTAGATAAAAATGAGCATAATCGGATAAAGTCCTATTTATGATCCCAGATTACACTTACTTCACCTAGGCAACGGTCGACTACAAGGAGAGCTTCATGTCGTTCCCAAATTGGATGGTGCAGCCGGAAATTGTATTTTGTACATCACCAGTTATCCCGGTTGTTGTTATTAAAGAAATAGAGCATGCTCTACCTTTAGCTACAGCGTTATTTGCAGGTGGTATCCATATACTCGAAGTTACACTTAGAACGCCAATTGCTTTGGATGCCGTTAAGTTACTTATAGAAACCTTCCCTGAAGCTTTAATTGGGGTGGGCACAGTAACTACCCCTGAACAATTAAAACAGGTTGCAGACATCGGTGCAAAATTTGCACTGAGTCCTGGAAAAACACAAACCCTATTGACCGCTGGATGTACTTCCAGCATTCCATTAATTCCTGGTATATCGAGTGTATCTGAATTAATGGAAGGATTAATTTTGGGGTATACCCATTTTAAATTTTTCCCTGCGACTGCTGCAGGAGGAACCAATATGTTACGGGCGATGCATGGTCCTTTTCCGCAAGCAAAATTTTGTCCCACAGGAGGAATTAATGGGGGAAATTTTTCTGATTATCTGGCATTGCCTAATGTTACGTGTGTTGGAGGTTCCTGGATAGTACCAGAAGAGGCGATTAAAAAAGGTGATTGGGCACTAATTACCGATTTATCTCTTGCTGTGCGTCAGAGCATAAGAGGATGGGAGTAGATAGACAGTAGCCCGATGATTTTCAGGTTAGAGATAATTTTTTTATAGCCAAATTTTAGATTGTCGATCAAGGAGTTAAATATGACATGGGTTGTTGCAATTATCGGTTCGGTCGCTGGTTTTTTGTTTGGTTATGATGAAGGAATCATTGCGGGTTCTATAGAGTTGGTCAAAAATCATTTTGACTTAAGTGCCACTCATGTTGGTGTTATGGCTTCCGCGTTGCCTTTTGGTGCTTTGTTCGGCTCTATGTTGATTGGTGCGATTACTGCATCAAAAGGAGTGAAACGCTTCGGCCGTCGCACACTACTGTCTTTCTCAGGAGTATTGTTCTTTTTAGGCGCATTAGGTGCTGGATTTGCGGATTCAATTACCATACTCATTATTTCACGATTAGTTCTTGGCCTGGCAATTGGTATGGCTTCAGTAATGGCCCCCTTGTATTTGGCTGAAACAGCAACTTATGAGACCAGAGGCGCAGTGGTTGCTATTTATCAATTGGCAATGACAGTAGGAATCGTCTGTTCTTATTCAGTCAATTATTTATTTCTAGAGAACAATGATTGGCGTGCAATGTTTGCTTCAAGTGCTTTCCCAGCCCTGATTTTATGCATCGGAATTTTACTCATGCCAGAGTCTCCCAGATGGTTGTGCACTGTGGGACGTCGTGATGCTGCATCTAAAGCGTTAAAAAAACTACGTAAAAGTCATTCAATCGAGCATGAGTTGATGGATATCGAAATGACATTGGCTAATGAACCTAAAAAGGGAAGCTGGCTGTTGTTGTTTAAGAGTCCTTTATTACCTGTTTTGCTGTTAGGTACAATGCTATTTTGTTTACAACAATTGAGCGGAATTAATGTCGTAATCTATTTTGCACCTGAAATTTTTAAAAATTTAGGCATGAATAATACTACCGGGCAAATATTGGCAACTATAGGCATTGGTCTCGTTAATTTGCTGGTGACGGTTATTGCGATGCTTAGCGTTGATAAAATAGGTCGTCGTAAACTCCTGTTGTTTGGTTTTTCTGGTATGTGTTTCAGTCTATTGTCCTTATGCATGTTTTCAGTATATCAAGTCATTTGGCTTCCTTATTTATCAGTTGCTTGTCTAATTCTTTATATTTTTTCTTTTGCAGTAAGTGTGGGGCCAATACCGCATATTGCAATGGCTGAAATATTTCCTCTGCATGTGCGTGGCGCAGGAATGGGTTTTTCTGCTATGAGTAACTGGACTTTTAATACAATCGTCATTTTTAGTTTCCCTCTTTTAGAAAAAATGATGGGTATTGAGTATACTTTTGCTTTGTATGCAGTGATTTGTCTTTTAGGCCTTATATATACTTATTTTTATATGCCTGAGACAAAAGGTATCAGTCTTGAACAAATTGAGAATTACATTATGTCTGGTAAGCCACTACGTTTATTAGGGCGCGAAGAGGTGCTTCCGACCGAAGAGGTTGGTAAAAAAGAGCCGTCATATTTGGCTTCTACCTAAAAAATAATAGAAAAACTAGCCATTGGTTTTTCAAAAACCGTTGGCTAGTGAAGGATTTCCTCGAAGATTATTTTAATTTGATGATTAGTTTATCTCTTAACTCAATTGCACGTAAAACAGCTACATAACTCCAGGTTAATGATGGAGCTCCTTGTTGGCTCCCGGTATTTAAATTAATTTGCTCGCTTAGTTTCATGTCTTTGCCATATTTTTTTATAAGCTTCAAATAATTATCACCTGCTTGGATGTGTTTCGCTATTGTTGATTGATTTGCTTTGGTTAAAGGTAAATTATCAGCAAGTGTATAGTAATATTCAGCCATAGTTGCAGTTAAAATAAACCAAGGATTCCCTATACTATTGGTTTGATATCCATCGTAGGTATCTCCGGGATAGCGACCAAATAAAATTTCTCCTGAATGATTGCTATTAATTGGGAACATTGAATTAAATTGTTCATACAAAGCATCCACTGTATTTTGGACGTAGAGGCTATCGGGAGATAAAACACCATCTTTTTTGGGATTAAGTAAAATGCCTAAAATTATAGATGAATCTAGCTCTAAGGTTTTTTGTGGACCGGAATGGGGTGAAAGCGTTGCTAGAATTGTTTTATGCACCGGATCCAAATGCTCCATTAAGCGTGTGTCTATCAGTTTTGCTTGATGTTCATAATAAACTGCCGCTTCATTATCGTTGAGCCGGCGAGCAAGGGCTGCGCCTTCATAAAGTGCTTTTTGCTGAGCCATAGCAGTAAAAAAATGATATCCATACACTTCCTCCCAGAGATCATAATTTTTATCAGACCAGTGATGGGCTGTGTATTCCAAATCCATTTTAATAACTCCCATTGAATTTGGATCCAAATTGCTATTATAAAGATTGGCCTGTACATATTCGGCTTCATCATCATCTAATAATTGTTGTGCAAAACGAATCAAAACAGAGGCTCTTAAGGCGGGACCATCATTTTGTGGTCTGCCCCAAGGACCATCAAAAGGATAACCATTAATATAAAACTTGGGTTCTCCCAATATATCTTGTCCGGGTGATGGATCATATTGATGCTGAAGCTTTTGGCTCCAAGAAATATAATTAAATAAGCGTTCTTTATATCCAAACGCATGAGTGGATTCATACCATGTCTCAATCAATGTCATGGCAATCGCTGAATCGCGAATCCAATCATAATAGTAATCTGGATTTTGTTTTGAAGGAGCGGCTACTATTGCTCCGTTAGATTGAATATTGGCAAAAAAATGTTGTCGAAGTTTTTGGATATCTTCAAAACTAAATACAGAACCTATTGCTTGAGTAACACAAAATATCATTAAAAAACAGATCCTTTTCAACATAATCTCCTATTAAAGTTGAACAATTTCATAGTACATTAAATTGATTGGGCAGAGTATAGAAAAGTGCAAGAAGTGTTTTTTAGAATATGGAGCTTATTCTTGTGCATAGCTGATTGAAAAGACATTAGTCGTACATTTTGAGCGAAATTGGCTCTAAAAATACTTGCTTATGCATCTTTACCATGCTTTTATAGTTATTTAATATTCAGTCTGTGCTTTTTGATGCATGATTAAGATTAGAAATAGGAACCTAAATGCAGCAAAGCGGAAGCTGGGTTGTGAATGGTAACGTTTAATTGGATTTTGTTTTGCCACGTTCTGGCTACAATAACTAGGATTTTTCGGGTCTTTTTAGTATTTGTGAGATCATGAAGTAAACGGCAGGAAGCAAAAACAAAGTAAATAACGTACCAATGCATAGGCCTCCAATAAGCACTGTACCAATAGCATGCCTTGCTTCAGCTCCTGCATCATGTGAAAGTACCAGCGGAATGGCACCAAAAACCATAGCACCAGTAGTCATGAGAATGGGGCGCAGCCTTAACGAGCACGATTTTTTTATCGCATCTGCCAAGGTAAAGCCCTCCTTTTGCAATTGATTAGCAAATTCTACAATCAAAATACCATGTTTACTGATTAGTCCAACTAATGTGACTAAACCGACCTGGGTAAAAATGTTTAGAGATTGGCCAAATAAGTAAGCGAATAGCAAGGCACCAAAACAAGCTAAGGGTACGGTGAATAAAATGATGAGCGGGTAAACAAAATTCTCAAATTGTGCTGCAAGAATGGCATAAATAAAGAGTATCGCTAAAGCAAATAACAAAACCATAGTATGCGATGATTCATTATATGCCTTAGCAGCACCAGCCCAACTTAATTTGTATTGGTTGGGGAGATTTTCTCTCGCCATCTCCAAGAGTGTATTCATACCCTTTTTAAAGGATTGTTTTTCAGGTAATTTGGCATATAAGGTTGTAGAACGCATTTGGTTGACATGTTCTAATGCGGTTGGTTGTGCTCGTCTTTTCATTTGAGCCACTGAGCCTATGGAAATCCGTTTTCCAGAGGGGGCTGTAAGATAAAGTTCATCCAAAGTCCAGGGTTTGGAGGAGCCTTGCAGGGTTAGATTGTAAGATACACCGTCTTTTTGAAATGATAGGGACTTATCACTACTGAAAAAAACTTCTATGGTTTTAGCTAACTGTATAGGCGTCAATCCTAATTGAGCTAAAGCATTTTTATCTATATTTACAGAGTAGCCCATGGAATCAAGACGTAAATCATAGCGAGTAGAAGCAAATTTTTTGCTTTGATCCAATATTTTTTTCAAGTGCTCCGTTGCTTCAAATAATTGTCGGAAATTTTCGGTGGTGGAAATAACCAGTTCCAGTTCTGAATTATTGCGCGCATCTTCAACTCCAGGTAATCCTGAGTCCCAGCTCCAGACGGAAGCATCGACTGAAGGTAGCCGCTCTGTTTTCGGTTTTAATGAATTCACAATTTGCTCTGCAGAGCGAGCTCTTTGTCGATGAGGTTTTAAAGGCATAACAATGCTACTACCCCAATTTCCTAAAAATGTTAATGTATTTTTCGCTTCGGGCACTATACCTATGGACTTTTGCATGAGTTTTGTATTGGCTTCCAGGTTATCTAAGTTATCACCAGATAGAGGTGGAGTATAAATTCCTATTAAACCGCGATCTTCTTTAGGGGCGGTTTCAGCAGGCATTATTTTGTAAAAAAGCAGACTTAGGCTCAAGGAGAGAAATAGTATGAGTAAGGTTGTTTTTTTGCGATAGATAATGATATTTAGTAATTTATAGTAATACTGAGCAAGGTTATTCAGGAACCTGTCAATGGCAGGCCATAAGTGCTTCGTATTTTTATGCAGGAACGTAGCACACATCAAGGGCGAAAGTGTCAAGGCTACTATTCCTGATATGAATACACTTCCTGCCAGGGCTACCGCAAATTCAATGAATAATTGACCAATCATGCCATCAATCAAAGCAATAGGTGCATAAACGCTGGTTAGAGTTAATGTCATAGCGATGATGGCAAAACCTATTTGCTTGGATCCTTTGAGTGCGGCATCCATGGGCGATAAATTATCTTCGATGTGCCGCCATATATTCTCAAGAACAATAATGGCATCATCTACAACTAAACCAACAGCCAATACCATCGCAAGAAGCGTCATTTGATTTATGGTAAAGCCTGCAATTTTCAAAAATAATAAAGAGCCTAATAGGGAAATGGGAATTGCAATTAATGGAATAATCGTAGCGCGTATATTTCGCAAAAAAATAAAAATGATGATTAAGACCAAGAAAATAGATTCAAGAATGGAAGACTGAATGTTTTTAAGAGATGCTTTAATAAATTCAGATTGATCAATAATGATTTTAGTCTTGATGTCATCAGGCAAACTTTTTTTCAAGATATTTAGTTCTTTGCGGACACTTTGTGATACCTCAATGGGATTTGCATCATTAGCGCGATTAACAGCAAGTACTAAACCTGAATGGCCATTGACCTTAACTCGAAATTGGCTATTGTCGGTAGTTAATTGAATTTTAGCTAATGACTTGAGAAAAACAGGATGATGGTTTTGCGTTTTGATTACTAGATTTTCATAGTCTTCTGGGGTTTTTAATTCAAAATCAAGTGTTGTAGGGATCTTATTTTGATAATTACCTGCTGGTAGGGATAAATGGTTACTAGCAATTGCATTGGCAATCTCATCGACATTGATTCCAAACGTATATAATTTCTTTTGATCTAATTGAATAGTATAAGTGAAGGGTTGTCCCCATATATCGACTGAGGCAACTCCCTTCAGACTACGAAACGTATTTTTTAGATTTAAATTGGCATAATGGGTGAGCTCTCCAAAATTTAAAGAAGAAGATTCTAGGGCAATGCCTATAAAAGGTAAGCCATCCGCTTGCCGTTGACGTTCGATAACGGGTGCCTTCACTGTTGAAGGAAGTTGAGCCTGCGCTAGCCGTGCTGCCTCATGTGCGGCATTCAGAGCTTTGTCCATGGAGGTTCCTGGACGAAATCGTAAGGTAATGTATGAGTTTCCTTGGTTAGAACGTGAAGTCATCAGTTCTAATCCTTCTACCCCGGCAAGTTGATCCTCAAGTACATTAGTTACTACCGATTCTACTAATTCAGGACTGGCATTGGGATAGTTGGTATTTATCGTAATGACTGGAAAACTGATATTGGGGTATTCTCTTAAAGGTAACGAATTAAAACAAAGTATTCCCAAGAGCAGAATCATGCAATTAAGGATGATCGCAATCACTGGATGTTTTAAGAAATAGCTTGTAAATTTCATAAGAGGGTGATTAACCTTTATAAATTGAGATTTCCAGTCCTGGATATAATCGTTCGGGGCTTTTACTTACTATTTGATCTCCGGATTTTAATCCCGAAATAATTTCTACCTTATCTTGTTCTTGTATCCCTGTTTTGACTGCTATAAGTTCTATTTTTTTATCAACGACCTTATACACATGAGTTTTACCTTGTTTGAGAAATAATGCTTGTGCAGGAATAACCAATGCTTTTGTTTTTTTATTCACTACGAGTTGGCTGGATACGCTCGCTCCTACTAAGCAATGAGTACATTGGATATCGACATCTGCTGGGCACATATGGGTTTCATCGTCGATCATTTTTTGCACATGATTTAAATGATAAAGTTTGCCCAATATATAAATTGGCTGATTTTCTTCTATTGAGTGATTATTAGTACAGGGAATATCAATTTCCACAGTTAATGAGTTCGGATCGTAGATGGTAACTACTGGTGCGCCTTCAGTTACTTGGGCCCCTTCTTTAATTTTAAATGCGCCTATAACGCCGTCAAATGGGGCATAAAAACGCATATTCTTTAATTCAATTTTGGTTCTGGCTTTTTCCTTTTGTGAATCGATCCAGATTCTTTTTTTCTCTTCCACTTCTCGTGCACTGACAAATCCTGTTTTTTGCAAATTTTTAACGCGCTGATATTGAGTCTTTTCCAATTGTTCTGTTTCTTTAGAGAGTTGGTAGCTTCGTTCAATGTCTGGATTGATTATTTTGGCAATTAAGTCACCTTTTTGGACTATTTGCCCTGAGCTCATTAGGATGTCAAGCATTCCCGAGCCTTTAGCAATAAGAACTGTTGCATGTTTGGGGCGTATGGTCCCAATAAGCTTTATCTTTTTTTCAATTGTAGAGGGCCTTATGGTAACTGTCTCGACTATTTTAGGCGATGGGGCAGAAGATTTGGCCGCTTGATAATAGAATTTAAAGTAAATGCCTAAAGCAGTCAGCAGAATGCTCGATAATGCAATAAACTTGAATTTAGAACCGAGGATACTCTTTTGGGCAAAGATTAACCGGGGCTTCACGAGATGCTCCTAAGTTCTGAATCGGCGTGCAGATGTGCCATTGTAATTATGGCTTTTCTCCATAAAGGGTCGGTATTCATACTAGGAACAATAATTAATTCTTTTCCACCAAGTGTTATCCATTGTTCTTTGAGACGGATTCCTATTTCTTCAAGTGTTTCCAAACAGTCGGCTACAAAAGAAGGGCAAACAATAATCAGTTTTGTAATCCCTCGAGTAATCAATTCAGCTAGAATCTGATCCGTATAAGGCTTTACCCAGGGCGTTTTACCTAATCTTGATTGGAACGCGGTACTATAGCTATTCGGAGATAAGCCGAGTTCCAATGCTAATAAACGACTGTTTTCATAGCATTGAGCTCTATAACAGCCATGAATATCATCTATTAATTTAGGGCAGGGTCCAGTGCAAATAGTCTTACAACTGCTTTTGGTAATTTGGCGTTCAGGAATTCCGTGATAGCTAAAAAGTACATGGGAATGCTCTTCAAGAAACGCTTTAATGGTTTGGGCTTGCGCTTTTAGGTATGCTGGATGTTGAAAAAAATTACTAATGATTTTGATTGATGGAATGAGATCCCAGCTGCTTATGACACGCATGGCTTCTGCAATGGATGAGCCACTAGCCGCTGATGAATATTGTGGGTATAAAGGCAGAATAGTAATGGATTCGCAATGTTTTAACTGATTTAAAGCGGTTTCAATAGATGGTTCCCCATAACGCATGCCAAGAGCAATGATGTGCTCTGCTCCCACTTCTTTTTGTAATTGATTCACTAAAGTTTGGCTATGAAAAAGCAAAGGCGAACCCTGTTCAGTCCATATGGATTGATATGCATGGGCAGAACGTCTTGAACGGAAAGGTAAAATAAATGTATAAACCAGTGCATAGCGCAACAAAGCAGGGAGATCGATGACGCGCTTATCAGTAAGAAATTCGCGTAAATAGCTCCTGACAGATGAGGTATCTGCACTCTTGGGGGTGCCAAGATTTATGAGTAATAGACCATGCTTCATCAGTAAATTTCTAACCTTAAATAGAGTAAGGTCATCATACATGAAGACGGTTTTTAATTCAGTACTTGTGTAAAATTAAGTCTTTCTTGGCTTAGGGACGCAGCACCACCAATGATACTGCGTTAACTTAATTAAGCCATTTCAATATCAGCACTTTCATTAAGCACAATCACATTAGCTGCATGCAGACCTTTATCACCTTGTTCTACATCGTAATTGACTGTTTGTCCGGGAACTAATGTTTTGTAGCCTGTACCATGAATAGACGAGAAATGAACAAAAATATCATCGCCGCCATTTTCTGGAATAATAAATCCCCAACCTTTGGCATTATTAAACCATTTAACTTCACCTTTAGCCATATTTCCTCCTTTTCTAGAGTCTCATAGCTTAGACTCTATTGTTTCTCAATTGCTCTGACTTTTTTGGTAAGTTGAGCAATTGCATTTATCCATAAATGACAATTGAACCTATTTTTTTATAGGTTGTTTTAACATAACGTAAAATTGACTTATTACTCAATAGTATTTTTTATAAAAAATATAATTGTTTTAATAATTTCTTAAGTTGTTTATGCTAATTTATTACATATAGACGTAATAGAAGGAATTCAGATGAGTCAATACAGTACTTCTAAAATGTTAGGAAAACTGGCTGCTGGACAAGGCAATACACGTATTGAAGACGTTTCGCAGGCAACAGAGGAGGTTGGACAAGAATTAGCTGTGCCTCAATTAATACCCTCTGCAAAAAAAACATCTGAGGAATTAGAAATGAAAAAACTCCTAACCAACATCTTAGGACCTTCATTTTCAAAAGGATATTCCCCAATGGATAAAAAGTAATCAATTCAATTGTCATCCATAATCTTAGTCCTCTCCTTTCTGGAGAGGAGGTTTTGATTATTTAGTTCATAACCTAAAGTATTCAGTAAATATACGAATTGTCGTAAAAATATTATAAATTTTATGAAATACCAAGGTGCTAAAGCCTTTATTTAGGTATATACTTTTTAGAAGAGGCTATTATTTTTGAGGCTTGAATATGGCAGGATTTGCTGAAACTGCACATTGGAGAGATTCTGCTCGAAGCGCTCGATTTTTTATAGTTGATGCTCGAGCCGCATTTCCTATTTTTTTATTTTTAATGCACATTAGAATCTGGACAGGGATATTGGTTTTAATCTCTGCAGTGTTTTTTGGTATTCTTGAGCATTACGGTTTTACAGTGCCTGTTTTTTTAAGATGGATGAGGAGCGTTTTGGCCGGGTCGCTTAAGTCTTCAAAACCTTGGTGGCGATAACATGGAACGAGATATTAGCAAATGCATGTCAGTTATTGCAGCAAGTTTAAATGCAAAATTTTATCTTAATGATAGATTTGTGAGCTATGAGGAAGTTTTTGTTGATACGGGTTTGCTGCCAGCAATTGCGAAACGAGCAGATCAACTGTGTTCCCTGTGTCTTGGGTATGGGTTAGGGGCGACATTTGACGAGGCAGAAGGTGCTTTGTTAGGACTGCGAGTGATTTTTGATGAAGTAACGCCAAATGTATTACGTTTGTTATGCATGACTGATGTGTTAAATGAGTTGATTCAAGGTGGACCAAGTCGTGATTATACCCCATTAGACGAATTAATGTACGACTAGGAACACTTTTGAAAATTAATTGTAAAGAAATCGAAAGCACTGACGATTTTAAATACATCTACAATATATTTTGATAAACTAAACTTATTAAAGTTTTTATGTTTTAGGGGTGACGTGATGGGATTTTTAAAAAGAGAGAGTTTTTTTGCTCACGAACACGGACAAGGCGAGCCAGCTGCTACAGAAGCAGGTAAGGGAATAGATGGATTAATGCAAACTGTCCAAAAAATGGAAACAGTTGCTTTAGCAAAAGCTGATAAAGAGGGCTTGAGTTTGCTTGAAGAGGCAATAAAAAATCTAAATGCTGTGAAAAATGTAATAACTCAAGGTCCTGAAGCATTGCAATCTTTGCAAACCCAAGAAGCGAAGCAACAAACTCAAGTAGCAACACCACTATTCCAAGATGCTAAGCAACAACTTCAAGCAACTAAACAACAAGAGGTAGCCCAGGAAGAAGTCGAAAATGAAAGTGGGTCTCGTTTAGGAATGAGTTAATATTAACTCTCAGTAAATTTAATCTTTTTTTGTTCTATTCACAAAGAGAGTTTAAGCCTCTTTGTGAATTTTATCTTTTTTATATATCTCGAAATTACTGTTATACTCCTTAATATTGCATCGATTTTTGCAGAGTTGTTTCATTCTTATAAGGTTACATTTGATGTTATGAAAAAAGATACGTTCACCGAAGAGCATAATGACGCGATTCTTAAAGCATTGGATTATGCAATTCAAAATGGACCTTGGGATAAGTCAAATTTTCTGCGGTCAATTGGTAATCGCCTGGTTGGAATTCGCGATAATTTTGCCAAAAAAATTAGTGCGCGAAGCGAAGAGCAAATTCGCTCTGATGCTCATTTAGCAAATCGTCTTGCTTTACGTAGTGGCCAGCAGGAAGTTTTTGTTTCTTTATATTCTTCGGATGGGTCTAATCTTTCATCTTGGGAAAGGATAATCGCCAATTTGCCGCGTCAAATGATTTCTCGCCCAATCTACAGCAATGAAGATCAGGTAACCGCTGTAATTAAATCAAAAGAGAACAAACAGAATGAGGCTTATGTAGCGATTTACATTAATAAAACAGATATTATTGCTCTTTCTCCTGATAAAACCCTATCTGATAGATTAGGTAATCCCTTATTAACTTTAAAAGATAGATCTCTAGACGTAGAAAACATTACTCGTTTTATTCATATAAGTGGTGTTTATAAATATTCACGTGGTCGTTTGATTAAAGAACAGTGATCCTGTTTTAACGTTGTATAAATGCATAGATATACTTGCGAATCTCTCGCAAAATTATCTTAGAGCAGTATATACTTAAAGCAAACAAATAATTTTGAAGTAATCATTAATGGCACAACAACCGCAACAACAAGGTCAAGATAGTGGCATGGGGCCAATATGGGTCATGGTACTGTTGTTTATTACGGTGTTTATTATATGGAAAACCGGACATCAGTATATTGTGATGGTTGTTTTTCAAATTAATATTTGGCAAGCAAAGCTAGTTAACCTTTTTGTTCATAGTGAGCAACTAGCAAGTTTGATTCAAATCATGCAAACAATAGATCCCAATGCAGTAAATTGGGAACAGCTCGTAGATACAACGCGTGCTGTTGGCGATTTCATGCGTTATCCCGTGGTTCTTGTGCTACTTGTCCTGGCAGTTCTTTTGTATCAATCAAATATCACTCTGAAGTTTCGCAAAACGTACGATATGAAAAAATTACGTGAGCAAGAGCAATTTAACTGGCCTGCAATTATGCCTATAGTTAAAGAAAATTTGGTAGACGAAGATATAAATAAAGGTCCTTGGGCTATGGCTCTAACTCCAATGGAGTTTGCACGCAAATACAATTTATTAAAAAAGGAAGATGTATTATTAGACAATCCTGTACCGGGGCAGGAGATGACAGCAGGGATACGAAGAGGAGATGCTAAACGAGTTTTTACTCTGCAATTAGGACCATACTGGGATGGTTTTGAACATTGTTCACCACAAGCTTATGCCTTAGCCGCCGTTTTCCTTGCTCGCATTAATCGCGATAGAGATGCCGCAAATAATATCTTAGCAACCTTAGATAGAAGTTATGTTGCAGGGAAGCTTGATTATTCTGTTGCTAGACCAACCATAGAAAAATATAAAAACACAGAAATTATACAGGAAGTTGTTGCAAAACATGCCTATACTTTAACTGTAATGGCTTCATTACTTGAAAAGGCCCGGGATGATGGGGTTGTTCCGAGCGCTGAATTTTTATGGTTAAGGCCTGTAGATAGACGTTTGTGGTATATGCTCAATTGTGTTGGTAGACAAACACCATTTTCAGAAGTTGCAGGCCCGTTTGCTCACTGGAAAGCAGAGAAAGAAATGGGACGTCGTTCTTTGGTGCCTATGATAGACGAGGCGATTAAGGCTTTGGAAATTGCCATAAAAGAAGTTAAGTTAACACCCCGACAAATGCAGGAGTTAGAGCCATGATGCGTGGCATTGAATCACGTCATGAGTTAGATCCCACCCTCTTACTTAGGGATACGCGAACTTTGACACAGAGATTAGCTGATTTCTTCGCTGATCCAACTAATATTTCGATTATACTTTTTACCTTAGCAGCAATGTCTTATTACTTTTCCGAGTCAGCAACATTCCTGATGCTTGTAGGGGCTGGCAGCTTTCTTTACAGTTACACTCGGAAACAAAAATTACCGTTTCGTCTTCCTCTCATTTCCAGAGTAAAAGATTACAACGATATGAAGCCAGGAGTTAATAAGCCCAATATGGCTCGTGGTATCGCTTTTTTTGGCAATGATCGTAAAACAGGGCATGAATTATGGTTTGCTAATGATGATATGCGTACCCATGCATTAATTTTCGGCTCAACCGGTAGCGGTAAAACAGAATGTTTGGTTTCTCTAGCTTTTAATGCCTTAGTACAAGGTAGTGGTTTTATTTATGTCGACGGTAAAGGGGATAACTCGCTCTACGCTAAAGTTTTTTCCATGGTCAGGAGCATGGGGCGTGAAGACGATTTGCTTTTGATTAACTTTATGACTGGTGCGCGAGATATTATCGGTCCACAAGAAAAAAGGTTGTCTAATACCTTTAATCCCTTTTCTCAAGGTTCTTCCAGTATGTTAACCCAGCTTGTAGTGAGTTTGATGGGGGATTCAAAAGGTGGCGGAGATGGAGACATGTGGAAAGGTCGTGCGATTGCCTTCGTAGAAGCGTTGATGCGCCTTCTAGTTTATATGCGTGATGAGGGAGTCATACTTTTGGATGCGGATACTATCCGTAACTACTTTGAATTAACACGATTAGAAACCATTGTTGTTGATAAAATTTTTCCTCGTGATAATCAAGAAAGTGTTAACATAGAACAGATTCCAAAATTAGTTACAGATCCTTTGCGTAACTACTTAAGTACTTTGCCAGGTTACAATAAAGAGAAAAAAGGAAAGCAAGTATCACAGGTATTGGAACAACACGGTTTTATTACCATGCAGTTGGTCAGAGCGTTTTCATCCTTGGCTGATACATATGGGCACATTGTTCGTACGAATTTGGCCGAGGTTGATTTTAAGGACGTGGTACTGAATCGAAGGATTTTGGTTGTGCTATTACCCGCTTTAGAAAAATCCCCCGATGAGTTGTCTAACCTAGGTAAGATTATTGTATCTTCATTAAAAGCAATGATGGCTGCAGGTTTGGGAGAGGACGTCGAAGGGGATTATCGTGATGTGATCTTGAGAAAGCCAACGAATGCACCTACACCCTATATGTGCATCCTTGATGAGTATGGATATTATGCCGTTCAGGGATTTGCGGTGGTTCCTGCGCAAGCGCGTTCTCTTGGCTTCTCTGCAATTTTTGCAGGACAAGATTTACCGGCATTCCAAAAAGCCTCTAAAGAAGAAGCTGCATCCATTGGGGCAAACACGAACATTAAAATATGTATGAAATTGGAAGATCCTACAGAAACATGGGATTTCTTCACCAAAACAGCAGGTGAAGCTTATGTAACTAAAGTAGACTCATTCCAAGCGAAAGATACCAGCATTGCCAATACTTATATGGATAGTAAAAGCTCTTCTTTTGAAAAGAGAGCTCGTGTTGATCTTCTAGATTTAAAAGAACAAACAGAAGGTGAGGCACATATATTCTTCAAGTCAAAAATTGTTCGTGCCCGGATGTTTTATGCGAATCCGAAACCTGTTAAACAACTAAAATTAAATCAATTTTTAAAGGTAGAAGCGCCACCAGACGATTATTTAATGAAGTTACAAAAGCAATTGGCTTCATTCCAGGCAATACTAGAAAGCGGCGATTTATCAATAAACAAAACAGCTGAAAGTGAAGAAATTACGCTTATTTCTAAGCTGTTGCATGAATCTCCCATAGAAGAACCAATAGAGCGAGGTGTCTCTGCTTTAATTGCGTTTCATGGTCATAATGAGCCTGAACCCGTTGAGGACTTGATTGAAGAAGAAGTCGAAGGCGCATTAACGATATTTAGTCCTTTACGAGAAAATGAAGGCGCGCCTCCAATTTTAGTAAGTGATAAGGCTGCATTTTCAGAGTCCTTGTTACCTATTAACGAAACACGTAACCAGATGATGAATATTGAGCGTCTTGCTGGTGCTAAGGATAAATATGCTGGCACAGTAGCAAATGAATTGATTAAGGATTTTCAATTAGCTACTAGTTATCCGCCTGAGGAAAGAGATTTCATTGCTCCAGATGAGTTAACTGATCTGGTAAAATCTTTGTCAGAAAAAATTGCAACGGAACGTGAAAAAGCAGTTGCAAAAGGTGAAGCAGAGTAAGCGTTACAGAACTATTTTCATTCACCCTACTTCATTATATCGTCAATCCTATTTAGACAATTGGAAGAAATTTAGCCATGTCAGTTCATGGCTAAAAACCCTCCAGACGTTTTACCACAAACTTTATTTCTTAAGCATCAAACTCCCTGAGGGCTATTTTAACATTGAAAAAAAATAAACCTAGCCGCTGTGTTTTTATTCAAAAAATTGTAAAGCAATAAATAAATTTTTAAAAAAATAGCTATTTTATCGAATTCATTGTAACGTAATGATTTGTATCCTTTTCTTAAAGATGGAACACACAACCGAACTACAGTCAGAATCATTTTAAAATGGTCATTTTGAAATATGAGGATAGTGAGTGAGATCAGTACGTATTAATCTAATTCAGGCTGTTGGAGTGATTGTCTTATTGACGTTGACCGCCTGCAAAAGGGACTATTGGGCACTAGATAAAGAGGAGCCTAAATATCCCTGCAAGGTTCTTGGTGCCTGTGATGCTACCATCATGAAGCTCGCTAAAAAACTAAATAAAAAAGGGGTAAAAGTAATTACTATTGGCCAGGATTATATGATCAGTATCCCGGCTAATTATTTGTTTGAACCGGAAACACCGCATCTGAAATGGAAGTCCTATCCATTGCTTAATGAAATTGCAGTATTTCTAAAACAGTTTCGAAAAATTGCAATTAATGTAGCGAGTTACAGTAACAAATATGTATCACCGCAAAGAGAACACGCATTGACTTTAGCCAGATCGCGAGTCGTTGGTGAATATCTTTGGTCTCAGGGAGTAGATAGCCGTTTTATCTTTACACAAGGATTAGGTAGTGATAAACCTATTATTGGGTTCACTAAAGGCGGTGATAATTCAATAAATGCGCGGGTAGAGATTACGTTTAGACGAGCTGTCGCATAGGGGAAATAATGAGTCGCGAAACTTGGGAATTGATAAAAAATAGTAAAAATTTCTATGTTATCTCCTACAGACGTGGATTAATTACTTTAATTATCTCTTTGATCGTGAATTGCATTTTTGGAGTTTTAATCGCTTACATTCATTTAACAGAGCCCGAGCGAGATTATTATGCAACGAGTGGAATATCACCACCTATTCAGTTGCAACCTCTTTTGGCTCCGAATTTTACAGCAAACGCGTTACTTCCTCCTGATCCACCTGCGGAGAGTGAGGATAAATTGATACCACAATAAGCAATAAATAGAGGATATTATGGCTGAAGATGCCTTGACAGTTGTCGCACTAAGAAACAAATTTTATAAAGACAGCCAGCGTAAAGTAATGCTTGCATTGTTAATTGCTCTTATTGTCAATATAGTTCTAGCTTCGTTATTGGTTTATATCATTACCCATCCGCCAGCCCCCAAATATTTTGCGACCAGTATTAACGGACGTATCACGCCGCTTTTTCCTTTAAATGAACCAAACCAATCAGATTCTGCAGTTTTGCAATGGGCAAACCAGGCCGCTATTGCTGCGTTTACTTATAATTTCGTTAATTATAGAGACGAATTACAAGCTTCATCTGGATTTTTTACACCTGAAGGTTGGGATCAATTTCTGAGTGCTTTACAACAATCAAATAATCTGGATGCAGTCAAAGCTAAAAAACTGATTGTTTCGGCAGTAGCAACACGAGCCCCCATTATCTTACAAAAAGGGGTATTAAACGGTAGTTTTTCATGGCGAGTACAAATGCCTATATTGGTAACGTACCAGAGCGCCAGTGAATTTACACAACAGAATAATGTAGTTACTATGCTGATTACTCGTGTTTCTACATTGAATTCGCCCAGAGGAATAGGTATATCGCAATTTGTTGTGGGACCTGCTGCAGGTGGAGTGTCTTAATGAAAAAGCTGAACTGGTTTTTAAAGTTTTGTTTGATCTCCGGATTAGCTTATTCGGTTCCTGGTCTTTCTTATGCGCAAGATCAATCTGATAGTGCGCAACAGGCATTGCAACAGTTACGCTTGTTACAACAACGATTATCACAAAATCAGCCAGCAGGGCAAAATCAGCCAGCAGGGCAAAGTCAAATTTCTGGACTAAATCCAGCGCCTGCACAAGATCAAGCAGCAAATATTCCTATTCCTCTCGCAAATAATATTTACAAGCCTCCAGCGCAAACACCTGCACCTAGTCCTACTCCCAATCCTAATGCGCCGCAAGTCATGACACAAAATGATGAGGAAATTATTGATAATAAAGCATATAAGGATATGACAAAAAGTATCTATCCATTGAATACAGAGCAAATTGTTCATTTAAAACAATTGAACGAAACCATGGAATACGCTAAGTCTTCACCTGTAGGTACACCACCAAAACCGACAGCAACATCTCAATTCGTGAATTTATCTCCAGGCTCCACTCCGCCCGTCATTCGTTTGGCGCAAGGATTTGTCTCTTCATTAGTTTTTCTTGATTCATCCGGAGCTCCATGGCCAATCGCTGCTTATGATTTAGGGGATCCAAACTCATTCAATATTCAATGGGATAAAACAAGCAATACGCTAATGATTCAAGCACTAAAATTATACAATTATGGTAATTTGGCAGTTCGCTTGAGAGGTTTAAATACTCCAGTGATGCTAACCCTTATACCGGGACAAAAAGCTGTTGATTATCGAGTTGATTTGCGTGTTCAAGGTTATGGGCCAAATGCTAAAAGCATGCCTCTAGAAACTGGAATTCCCCCTTCAGCAAGTGAATTGCTTCTTCATGTTTTAGATGGTGTTCCACCTCCCGGAAGTAAACGATTAAGTATCACCGGAGGTGATGCGCGTGCTTGGTTAGCTAACGACAGAATGTATGTTAGAACAAATCTTACTATATTGTCGCCGGGCTGGTTAGCAAGTATGACCAGTGCAGATGGGACGCATGCATATGAAATGCAAAAATCTCCGGTGTTATTGGTTTCTTGGCATGGGAAAGTCATGCAGCTCAAGGTAGAAGGGTTATAAATGGCTGGCAGAAAAGAAAATATAAAATCGCTTTTTTCAAACACGCGTACGCGAGTGATTATCATTTTTACAGCGGCATTATTATTATTTGCTGTGGTGATAGGGTATATAAAATTAAGATCCATAAATACAGGCCCTTCAGCTGTTGCTACTCTTGGACGTACTCCAGGAGCGATTCAGTCTATTCCGGGCGTTCTCAATCCAACAGCGCAATATGCCAAATTGCAGGAAGAGCAGAACATTACTCAGGCACAAAAAGCAGAGCAAACCGGAGGAAGTGCCATTCCAACAATTATCCGAACCCAAGCTTTGGGTGAGGGAGTTGGCGTCATCGGTTCTCAGGGGGGGCAAAGTGGAGTAGGGTTTGCGACGTTAGCCCGTGAGAATGAAGAAGGATCTCAAAAAAGTCTTTGGCTGCAGGCACTTCAAAACGGGGGTTGTTCAAAGACGGTTGTTGATCAGGTTGTTAGCCAAGGAGCACAATTAACTGATCTGAAAGCAGCATGTAGCTGTGCACAGTTAAAAGATAATGGTTATTCTTTAAAAGATTTGAATCAAGTTTGTCCCTGTAAAGAATTAAAGGCTGCAGGATATAATGCAAGGCAACTTAAAGATGCAGGATATAATGCTACTCGCTTAAGAGACTGTGGTTTTAATGCATGCGAATTACGTAATGCGGGCTTTACTGCACTAGAACTTAAAGATGCTGGTTTTTCTGATGATGAATTGAAGGGAGCTGGTTATTCTCCAGAGGAAATAGCCAATGCCAGTGGTTTACCGGGAGGAATAACTGCTGCGGATGTATTAAAAGCCGGATGTAGTGTTGAGGCATTGACTAAATTACGTAAAGAAGGAGTTACGGCCTCTGCCATTCGACGAATAAGTGGATGTAGTGCAGAACAATTAAAAGCGGCTGGTTTTACTGCTAAAGAGTTGCGTAATGCAGGATTTAGTGCGGCTGATTTAAAGAGAGCAGGTTTTACACCTGAAGAATTAAGAGCAGCAGGATATAGTGCTAGGGATTTATTAAATGCTGGGTTTTCGCCAGAGGATCTTGAGAAGGCTGGCTATTCTGCTGCTGATATAAAGGCTGCAGAGGCTGAATTGCCGCCAGGTATTACTCCTGATGATGTAAAAAAAGCAGGTTGTGATGTTGATGCATTAAAAAGGGAAAAAGCTGCAGGAGTTAGTGCAGCCCTTATTCGACAATATGCTGGGTGTAGTGCCCAAGCTTTAAAAGCAGCTGGTTTTACTGATGCAGATTTAGCGAATGCTGGTTTTACTCCCCAACAAATTAGCGCTGCAACTCCTTTGACGGATGCACAAATCAAAGCAGCGGGTTGTAATCCGGATAATTTGAAGAAACTTTTCGCTGCCGGTGTTTCTGCCAAGCGCATTAAAGAATTAAATGGATGTAGTGCTGAAGCATTAAAAAATGCTGGATATGATGCCAAATCATTACTTGATGCAGGATATACACCAGCGCAACTTCTTGCAGCGGGATTTACTCCTAAAGATTTACAAAATGCAGGATTGAGTCCGGCAGATATCATAGCAAGTGGCCGTGTTGCAGATTGCAGTGTTGAATCATTAAAGAAAGCAAGAGCAGCAGGAGTGAGTGCCCTGACGATTAAGAAAACACTTGGGTGTTCTGCCAAAGCTCTAAAGGACGCGGGTTATACTGCAAAAGAACTTAAAGATGCTGGTTTTACGGCAGCTGAGCTTAAAAATGCAGGCTTCAGTGCCAAAGATTTAAAAGATGCAGGTTTTAGTGCTAAAGAATTAAAGGATGCAGGTTTTAGTGCTAAAGAGTTAAAAGATGCAGGCTTTAGTGCTAAAGAATTGAAAGACGCAGGATTTAGTGCTAAGGATTTGAAGGATGCAGGATTCACAGCCGCACAGCTAAAGGCGGCTGGCTTTAATGCTAAAGAATTAAAAGATGCTGGTTTTAGCGCTGCGGATTTAAAAAATGCTGGTTTTACCGCCGAAGAATTAAAAGCAGCAGGGTATACTGCTGGAGACCTATTAAGTGCCGGGTTCACACCAGATCAGCTTGCTAAGGCCGGTTATTCTGCTGGAGAAATAAATGCAGCAGGGGCTACGTTACCACCAGGTGTTACTCTTGATGGCATAAAAAAAGCGGGTTGTAGTGTTGATGCATTAACAAAGGAACGGGCTGCAGGAGTTAGTGCTGCACTAATAAAACAATATGCTGGATGTACTGCGGCTCAATTAAGAGCAGCAGGTTTTACTGCCCAAGAACTAAAAGATGCAGGTTTTAGTGCCAAAGAATTGAAAGATGCAGGATTTTCCGCTGCAGAACTAAGAGCCGCGGGTTTTAGCGCCAAAGAATTGAAAGATGCAGGATTTTCCGCTGCAGAACTAAGAGCAGCGGGCTTTAGCGCCAAAGATTTGAAGGATGCCGGATTTACAGCCGCAGAGTTAAAAGCGGCTGGTTTTGGTGCTAGAGATTTGGCTAGTGCAGGGTTTAGTTCTGATGATTTAAAAAACGCTGGATACAGTGCTTCTGAATTAGTGAATGCGTTTCAAGTAGCAGGTTTGGGTGCTCCAAATATCGGGCAGGGCGCATTTAATGTTGGTGGAATCCCATCATTAGGCCAGGGAGGGGCAGAAGGAACCTTAATGCCAGGATCTACTGCTAGCAATGAACAATTACAAGCTATTATCAACAGACAAAATCAGCAAATGGCTGAGCAAAAATATCAACAAAAAATTCAACAAAAAAGTTCTGACATGTTAAACGCTGCGAACCAATTAATTGCAGAATGGAAAAACGTACCAACACAGACTTATACTTCGGGTAATGAAGAGAAAGGTGCTGGTGCTGCTGCAGCTGCTGCAGGAATTGGTCCTGGTCCTGGAGGGGCAACTGTTGCCCAGTCGCCAACTGCATCAACTACTCAAACAAATATGATTAAAACAGGAGATGTCCTTTTCGCTGTAATCGATACTTCAATCAATAGTGATGAACCCGGACCAATTCTTGCTACTATAGTTGCAGGTAAACTTAAAGGAACCAAACTAATTGGCAGCTTTAATTTGCCTTCCAATGCCGACAAAATGGTTATTACATTTAATACTATGTCAATTCCAGGTGCACCAAAAACAATTTCGATCTCTGCCTATGCAATTGATCCAAATACAGCAAGAACCGCTCTTTCTAGTAGAACAAACAATCACTTTTTATTGAGATACGGTTCATTGTTTGCTTCCTCGTTTTTAGAGGGCTTTGGTAATGCATTCCAGTCTGCGAATACTACGGTCACCATAGGCGGTACAGGTGGCGGCAATAACGTAACCGTTGCAAATGGTGTTGGCCGTTCTACTTTGGAAAATGCGGTAATTGGTTTAGCTACCGTTGGTAAGACGTGGGGGCAGCAAGCACAAGTATTATTTAATACACCTCCAACTGTTGAAGTCTATGCTGGAACTCCTGTTGGGGTTTTATTTACTCAGGATGTACAATCTATTTAATTTGATGGTAGGTAAAAATGGCGGATAATGATCAAAATGATGAATATAAATTCGAAGAATTAGATTCTCTTGAGAATGAATCATTAGATACTTCAGAGTTTGATACGAAAAGTTCTGCTCCTGCACGATCAGTAGGAATGGAGCCCCAAAAGAATATTAAGCGTAATGCTTTAATTGCCATAGGTGTTATTGTTTTTGCTATGTTGATGTATAAATTTATCGGAGGGATGTTTTCTAAAAGTACTCCTCCTAAGGAGAGTATAACTCCGGCTCCTGTAGCAGAGATAACGCCCACTCCTCCTCAGCCCGTGACTCAGATTCCACCGGAACCCATTCAACCAAAACCGGTAGTCCAACAACAGCCTCCGGCGGTTCAAGAGAATAATGCGGTACTAGAGCACAAAGTAGCGTCTATTGAGGCAAGCCAACAAACGGTTCAATCTGAAGTGAATTCAATGAACCAGCAAGTAGGAAATGTCAATAATAATGTAAATGCGTTAAATGCCCAAATTACGAAACTGAATCAGATGATAAGCGATTTGAATAATCAGGTGGCGAAGCAATCTGAAGTAATTAACGTATTAATAGAACGTACAAAACCAAAGCCTGTCAAGAAAATAGTTCGTTCCCGCCCAGTGGCACCACAAATAATTTATTATATAAATGCAGTAATTCCTGGTCGGGCTTGGCTAATTGGCACAAATGGTTCTACACTTACAGTAAGAGAAGGAACAAAAATCGCAGGATACGGAACTGTTAAGCTCATTGACTCTATGCAAGGTCGGGTTTTAACGAGTTCCGGGCGAGTAATCAGGTTTAGTCAAGAAGATAGTTGAGGTGTTGTATGGCTGATACATGTACGGGCGGAACAGTAGCTTGCTGGATATCAGGTCAAGTGAATATATTAACAAATATTGCAAATTCGCTGATTCCTGTAGAACGCTTGATTACAGGGGGGGCATACTTAATTGGTTGTGCTTTTTTATTCAAAGCAGTCTATAGTTTAAAAATATATGGTGAAGCTCGTACGATGATGTCGAGTAATACGAGTATGAAAGAACCAATTGTATACTTAGTAGTTGGCGCGATATTTATTTATTTCCCATCGGCTTTTTCATCATTGATGGTGAGTACTTTTGGTTATCAAAATGTTCTCCAATATGCTCCGGTAAATAGTAGTAACCCGACACTTGATACCTTATTCGGTAGTGGGAGTGTTGTGGGAAGGCCTTTGACAATTATTATTCAGGTCATCGGCTTAGTAGCCTTCGTAAGAGGATGGGTGTTGATTGCACGTTCTGCTTCCCAAGGACAACCCCCAGGAGGAACAGGAAAAGGTTTGATTCATGTATTTGGAGGGATATTAGCGATTAACATTATAGGTACAATTGAAATGATTAACAATACTTTATATGGGACATCGTGACAGAGCTAAGCACGATTTTAATTTGATTTAATTTCTAGTAAATTTAAAATTGGGGAGAAAAAGGTGAAGAGTAAAGTCATAAGTAAATCTAGTTACAAATATTGGTTAAGCAGTTTTATTTGCTTAAGTTTATTGGCTTTGGTGAGTCAAGATGCTGCTGCAGGAGGCGGAATGTCTATAGGAGGAATGGCATCAACGATTACCTCATCATTTACAAACTTGACCAAATTAATCACTGCAGGTTCTTACTTGGCGGGTTTGGGCTTCTCAATTGGTGCTATTATGAAATTTAAACAGCACAAAGATAACCCAACTCAGATTCCAATAGGTACGCCAATTGCGTTGGTATTTATCGCTGCGGCCTTGTTGTTCCTACCTTCTATTCTAGGGGTAACCGGAGTAACAATGTTTGGGGGCAGTGGTGGTTCAACTGCGGGCCCAACTGGAACAGTTTATACAAGTGGCAGCTAATTAGCATAGACGTTACTTTTATAATAAAAATGGTAAGATTCATTTCAGATCCTCTCTCCCCAAGGGAAGAGGATCTTTTAATGAGTATCAAATCGAGTAATTGCCAATAAAGTAGATTGTATTAAATGTGAGCCAGGAATATGGCAGTTAATCAAGAGCAAAACAAATTAAAATTAATGGCTACGCCAGGTTCATGGCGTTTGTATTCTGCCAGAAAGGTAGACGAGCGATTTAAATCGTTCGAGCAAAAAGTATTTCAAAGAGATAGATATACGTGTAGGTTTTGTGGATTTCAAGCTCGCTTATTCCAAGAAGTGGTGAATCTTGATAATAATTATGCTAACAACAAATTAGATAATTTGGTTACTTCTTGTTGTTTCTGTGCACAGTGCTTTTTTGTTGAATCTGTTGGCGTTGGTGGCTATGGTGGAGGAACATTAATTTATCTTCCTGAGCTAACTCAAGCCGAGTTAAATAGCATATGCCATGTACTGTTTTGTGCGATTACCAATGATACGGGATATAAGTCCAGTGCACAAAATATTTATCGAGCTTTCAAATTTCGTTCACAACTTGTGGAAGAAAAATTTGGTGAGGGAACAAGCGACCCTGCAATATTCGGTCAGCTAATGATTGATGCGGGCGTAAATGACGAAGAGAGAAGATCTCAATTGTTTAAAAATATACTTCTATTGCCTTCAAGAGCCAAATTTCGTAAACAAATTGAAAAATGGGCTGCAAGTGCATTAGAAGAAATTTCAAGTTAAATGTGAGGAAAGGAATGGCGCATTGGTCAGAATCTTTTTTTGAAGGAGTAGATACCTTCTTTGCCTGGCTAAGTACATCGCTCAAGCAAACGACAGAATCATACATTGATTTAGAAACAGCTGATAGTTCAACAGTGTTGGTTAATCACGATGGTTCTCTGCTATCAATTTTGAAGGTTGAAGGAGTCTCAGCTCTTGTAGGAAATGCAGAATTTGAAAATTTGGTTGCAGGGCTAACCAATTCATTTCAAGCCGCTATGGGACGTCCAGGACACGCTCTGCAGGTTTATTTTAGTCATGATAAACAAAACATAAAAAAGTTGATCCAAGATACCTACCAACCAGCTACAGCTACAGCAAAACGACTCGAACTGAATTTAGCGGACTTGTTTGAAGAACGAGTTAATTATATGGCACAGTATTGCGCGGAAGAACGAGTTTATTTTGTGCTGATTACGCGACCCTTCAATTTAACATCAGAGCAATTAAAGGCTGCTAACAAAGCCAAAATGAAGATGCTCAAAGATAAGAAGGCTCCCCCTTTTAAAAACACCCAGACTATCTATGCTGCGATCCCAGAGTTACGTGACACCCATGATGCCTATGTTCGTTCCGTTATGAATGATCTGGATTCGCATCATGTGTTTGCTAAGTTACTGGAAGTTCACGATGCAATCCATGCAGTTCGCATGACTTCAGATCCTGATTATACTGCCGATGATTGGCGACCAAGTTTGCCTGGAGATAGGGTAACAGTTAGAGAAATTAATAGTTTTGAAGGTGATCCTTCTGATTTATTATGGCCTTCATTAGCAAAACAAGTATTTCCTCGTGACGCCGAAGTATTAGATTTGCGAACAGTTAGGGTTGGGGATAAGATTTATTCATCAACCTATATCGATTTATTCCCCAAAGATCTAAGACCTTTTATTCAGTTATTTACTCGTATATTACCTTCACATGTCCCTTGGCGAATCTCTTTTTTGATTGAGAGTGAAGGACTTGCCACGATTAAGCTTAAGGGAATGTTGGCTGCGATTCTTACTTTTAGTTCGGCACAAAATCGTTTGATCAGTGATTCAGTGAATTTATTAAAATACATTCAGCTTAATACGGATGAATCAATAGTGCGCTTGCGAGTTGTTGCAACAACCTGGGCACCTGAAGACAGACTTCCATTATTACGCCAACGTAGTTCTGAATTAGTAAAAGCCATTGAGGGATGGGGTTCAACCGATGTTTCTGAAATTTGTGGCGATCCGTTTGGTGGGTTTGTTTCCAGTATGTTAGCGGCTACGCTCAATAGCACCGCCGTACCTACAGTTGCACCACTAAGTTCGGTAGTATCCATTTTGCCTATTACCCGTCCGGCATCACCTTGGACAAAAGGTGCCTTGCTTTTTAGGACACCTGACGGTAAGCCTTGGCCTTTCCAACCAGGCTCTACGGAACAGACTACTTGGATTGATTTGGTTTATGCACGCCCAGGTTCTGGTAAATCAGTTCTATCAAATGCGATTAATTTAGCATTATGTTTGTCTGGGGGATTGTTACGTTTACCACGTATTGCGATTATTGATATTGGACCTTCAAGCAGTGGACTCATCTCTTTGCTGAAAGAAGCTCTTCCCGCATCAAAACGTCACCAGGTTGCTTATCATCGGTTAAGGATGACCCCTGAATATTCAATTAATCCTTTTGATACGCAATTAGGGTGTCGCTATCCTACAGCATTAGAGCGTGCTTTTTTAGTTAACTTTATTACGCTGCTTACCACTCCTCTTGGTGCGGAAAAACCCTATGATGGTATGCCGGATCTTGCAGGTATGGTTGTAGATGAATTATATAAAAGTTTGGCTGATGAGTATAATCCCGCACCTTACTCCCCTGGGGTTGAGGAATTTATTGACAGTATTTTGGAAGAAATTGGTTTTATTCGTGATTCAAAATCAACATGGTGGGAAGTAACAGATTCACTTTATTCAGCAGGATTTATTCATGAAGCGATGTTGGCTCAACGCTATGCGATGCCTTTGTTGGCAGATGCTGCATCAATTTGCCGTACTCCATCTATTGAAGATTTATACGAAAGAATAACGGCACCGACAGGTGAGTCCCTAATTAATGCGTTTTCGCGAATGATCTCCGCTGCGGTTCGGGAATATCCTATTTTATCGCGTGTAAGTGCATTTGATATCGGTGATGCGCGCGTGGTATCACTTGATCTTGATGAAGTTGCAAAAAGTGGTGGAGATGCTGCAGACAGACAGACAGCTGTTATGTATATGTTGGCACGTTATGTCTTGGCAAGACATTATTATTTAACTGAAGAGAGTCTAAATAATATACCGGATCAATATAAGGAATATCATAAAGAAAGAGTGCAAGAAATTCGCGAAGATCACAAACGTATTGTTTATGACGAGTTCCATCGTACTTCAAAATCTGCAGCAGTACGCGAACAAGTCATTATCGATATGCGTGAGGGACGTAAGTGGAAAGTACAAATCGCCTTATTATCTCAGTCAGTTGATGACTTTGATCCCGTTATGATCGATTTTGCTACTGCAATTTACATTATGGATGCAGGACCTTCACAAGCGATCGAAAAAACGACTGCAATATTTGGACTTTCGGATACTGCAAAAACTGCTTTGCGCACCCGTGTACATGGACCAAGACAAGGTGGGGGAACGTTTTTGGCACAGTATGCCACTAAAAATGGTGTAAATGTGCAATTGCTTACCCTGACTTTAGGGCCTGTGGAACTCTGGGCGTTTAGTACTACAGCTGAAGATGCTACAGTGAGAAACCACTTATATCGACATCTTGGCCCTGCAGAAGCAAGGCGTCTTTTGGCTGCATTATTTCCTAATGGTTCCGTTGCCAAAGAACTAGAAACTCGATTGAATAGTATGAAAGAAAAAATGGGTTTGATTGAGGATGAACTGAAAGAAAGTATTGTAGAACAATTAATTAACGAAATCCTTGATGCTTACTCAAAAAATCCTGATGTTAAGAGTTTACCTGCTAAATTAACATGAGTTAGACCTAAGAAGTATAAAATAATAGCTTTATACTTTTTAGGTTACGAGATGAACTTATCCAATAAAAATGCGGCTCCTTTTATGCGGGATCCTTTCTAAATAAATCCAGTTCGATATAGGAATATAATACTATGTTTTTTATATCGAACTCAGGTTAATGTAATTTAATATTATCTTAATAGAACTTCCATATAATCGTCCTCGTTCTGAATCATGAATGGATTTGTTGTGTGCAAATTCATTCTGAAAAGATTAAAAAATAATAAAAAAGGAATGTTTAAAATGAGGTTCTATATGAAAAATGCAATCGCTGTTTTGTTTTCATTAGTAATAGGTATTAATACAAGTTTTGCTCTGACAAATACGAAAATTCCTGATGAAATGTTCATTAAAGAACATTGGATCAGTTTAACCACAAGCTATGACATTGAAACAAAAACACGAAAACTAGGTACTTTATATCGAAAATTCTTCAGTCTCTTATTAACTTACGAATTTTTTGATCCGTTCGATAACAAATTGGCATATGCCCGATCAAAATTCTTTTCTCTGACGGCCCATTTTGATGTTTACGATAATTATGAAAATTTTATTGGGGCAGCTGATGAACGATTATTTGCTTTTTTCCCTACCTTTGATATTTATGGACAAGATGGATATACAAAATTGGCTAAGGCGAGTATGAACTTCTGGGGTACAACCTTCACAATCTACGATCCGGTAACAGATAAAGAAATGGCTACTTTATATCGACCATTTTTTAGGCTGAAAAATGACTGGACTTTTACTATTACCAACCGAGTATTATTCAATCAAAAGGAAATTGATTCTCGCGTACTCATGACTGTAATTGCATTTCAGGGCGATAGAGAATATTGGGAAAGTACTCACCGAGATAGTTTAAAATCAATAACAAAGAAATCGAACCAAGCTAATGAAGTGACATCGGAGCAGGTAAGTGGACTTTTGGAAAAGATCGCGACAGTTAAGAAACAAGAAGGTCTAGAAAATATAAAAAATCCAGATCCAAAAATGATGGATGTTATTGCTAATGAGCTGGAAAATAACTATAGAGAAATGCATGCGCTTGATGCGTCAACACCAACAAATCAGGAAAAGCTTGCTGCATTCGCTGAGTATTGTTTGACTTTGGTACAATCTAATACCCTGACTAATGAAAAGAAAAACGCCATTCTTTTCTTGCTTAAAACACGTTTGGAAGGGGCTGTGAATTTAATTCGATAACCTGCTTCTATATTAAGTGAGTCATTTTTTAACTATAGCCTTTTGGGGGACACGATATGGCTTCTCCCAATAGGATATACGACCACGTCATCTTGAGGAATTTACAATTAAGGATCTCCAAATTTTAGCATGGCATTATTTTATTATAATGTCATACCACTTACAGGAGATCCCTCAATATGTCGGGACATCATTATGTTCGGGCTGGTGGTGCTTAACGCTATAGTGTTCAATCACAAATTTAATTTGTTCTCATGGGCAAAGTTACAATTACTTTTAAACCCCCTTGCAAATTATTAGTTAACGTAATATCGCCTTGATGCATTTGGATAATTTCTCTGGCAATTGTTAATCCAAGTCCAGTGCCGCCTGTACTGCGTGAACGCGAATTTTCACCTCGGTAAAAGGGCAAGAAAACGTGCTCTAGATCTGCTTCTGCTAATCCTGGTCCCTGGTCTGTAATTGTAATTTCTATTTTATTTTGTAAACAATCTAAGTGAATCATCGCCTTATAGCCATAATGAACTGCATTATTAATTAAATTATTAAAAGCACGTTTTAGTAAATTTACTGTACCATAATAGACAAACTTCGTGGTTTCACTAGTAAAACTGACATCATAGTTTAATTCGGTGGCATCATCTTTCAGTGATGAAAGCAGCGCTACCAAATCAAAAAGTTGAGGTTTTTCCTCAACATTTACATCTCTGAAATAATCCAGGGTTTCACGGATCATGACTTCCATTTCATTGATGTCAGCCATTATTTTGTTGTAGTTGGGATCATCTTCCAAATATTCTGCACGTAATTTTAAACGGGTTAACGGTGTGCGCAGATCATGCGAAATCGCAGTAACTACTCGAGTTCGATTTGCTAAAAGTTTATTCACTTTTTCTTGTAGATCATTAATTTTTTTAAAAATAGTTTTTTGATCTTGATTTCCAGTTATTGGGATAGGTAACCAATTTTCTTGGTGTTCGCTGTAATGAAGGCTTTGGATTAAAGTATGAATTGGTTGATTGAGTGTGCGTACGGCCCAATAATTGATGAAAAGTAACGCCCCAATTAGGATAAGAAACAGGCTGACAACTGAGTTTGCTTGCACGGGAAAAAAGGAAATTACCTTGATATTTAACCAGTTATTCTCCTTTATAAAAACGGAGAATTCTAATTTTTTATTTTGTTTTATTAAATTAAAAAGCACTGGAGCTTTTAAAGTCAAAAATGCATTTTTATCGAACAAGGGTTTAGGGGATAAAGTTATTTCTGCCCAAGAAATACTTTGATTTCGTAAGATCAGAGGCCATATGGATTGGGGGTTTTTTTGTAATAGTGTCACAAGATGAGTCAACGATCGTACTGCTTTGGGGGGAAGGGGGGAGCGGATGTTTTCATAATAATATTTCCCCAGTTGCATGAGTGAAAAAATTATTAATAAATTCCCCAGTATTAACCCAACCAGGGTTTTTTTTGCGGTTTTAGTTAATTGACTCATACCAAATCAACCTTGGTTTTGAATTGGTAGCCACCGCCTCGAATCGTTAATAACAATTTGGGGTTCCGAGGATCAATTTCAATTTTTTTACGTAAACGTCCGATTAGAACATCAATTGTTCTATCTTGCGAATCACAGTCTTTGTCATACAACAAATCCATCAATTGATCACGACTTAGAATACGCCCAGGATGCTCCAAAAAAATGACCAAGAGCTCATATTCACGATGACTTAAAGGGATGGCCACGGATTCTTTATCAATCAAAGAATGGGTATTGCGATCAAGAATCCAATTATCGAAATGAATTTGTTGTAATGGAGTGAGTTTTTTACGATCATGCTCTAATTCACCCTGAGTTCTTCTTAATTGTGCTTTGACGCGAGCAAGTAATTCACGTGAACTAAAGGGTTTGGAAATATAATCATCTGCACCCAATTCCAGTCCAGCAACTCGATCAGCAATACTATTTGCTGCGCTGAGCATAATAATTGGCATGCTATGAGTTTGCCGAATTGTTTGGCATAAATTCAATCCATCAATTCCTGGGAGCATAATATCTAAAATAATTAAATCAAAATTATTTTCTCTTAATAATTGTTTGATATTCAAGCCATTCAAGGTCCAGGTGGTTCGAAAACCATTTTTAATCAAGTAATCATTAATCAAGTGCGTAATTTCTTGATCATCATCAATAATCAATATGTGGTTTTTTCTTGTGCTCATGAATCACCTGATAAAAGAAATGTAATCTTGGGCAATGAAGCAGAACCCAGAGGTTTTTTTAACGAGTAAAATTACGCGTTGTACTCAGACTGTATTATAACAGCAAACGGCCCTATTTTTAGCATTGTAACAGTGTTGTTACAATAAACAGTGTGTTTGTCATATTCCTTTTACATTGCTTCATTAAACTTATCAATGAATCCAAATAGGAGAAATAAAATGAATATGAAACGATTCTTATTGGTTAATAGCTTGGCTTTCAGTGTATTAAGTACCTCTATCGCAATAGCACAACCAGTAGTATCTAGCGCGACAGTCTCTATAAATCAAACAGATCATTATCGTCAGCATGTTGGTAAGCTGCTAACTCCTGAGCAGCGTTCAGAGTTGGCTAAAATCAAAAAAAATCTTCGCGAACAAATGGCTCCATTAGTTAAAGAAAAGCGCGCCCTAAGTATGCAAATAAGAGGTAAATTAGCTACTCCTAATGCGAAATGGAGTGATATCTCGAGCTTGGTAGAAAAAAGAAATCGTGTTCATGCGAAAATAAGTACTCTATGGGCTCAAACCCAATTTCAAACCTATCAAAAATTGGGTGTTTTATTGCCTGTTCATCACGGTCATCATTGTCGTCTTCAGAATAAGAATTTTGCTAAAAAATCATAAGATGCAGCGGACGGTTTCGTGTCTTATGCGAAACCGTTTACTTTTTTAATTCAATGACAACAACTTTTATTGGATGTTTACTCATGTTTTCATCGGTGTGCAATTCACCAGGGACATCTTTAGAGAGATAATACGCTTTATCTTTTTCCAATTTTAAGAAATGTACTTTTCCTTTATTGTTAACTACTTTCAACACTCCATTATCTAAGGCAACAATGACTCGATTGTGTTCATGTCGATGCATTTTTAAAATTTGTTTTTTATTCGGATAAATCACTGTTGTCCAGACAGAGACCTCTTTGTTTGATAGTTGAGGAATGCGTGTGGTTTTCTTTATATCTGCATAAGAATTTATTGATGTTAAAAATGGAAGAATACAAAGGAGCAACGTGATGTATTGTCGCATAATGTTCACCATGAGTTTTTGGGAGACTATAATATACGGAGCCTTTTTTAAGAAGATTTATTAGCAAAAATAGTAGATCGTTTGTTTTAATTTCCTTTATCTATGGCCATCAGTTCTGTCACTGTAAGTTTGTTAGAATACTTTTAAGAAGCATCAGTGCACTTTGCAACAACAATCTGTTTAATTAATTCCGTTAATAGCGTGTAATTTTCTATTTTATGGGAGGTTGCACGCCAGGCTACGCCAATTTCTCTGTAGGCATGGTCGGTTTTTAAAGGTAGGGAGACTAAATCAGTACCGGTAAGGATGTCGCTGTTAATTGCAAGATTAGGCAAAAAAGTAATGCCAGGCTGATGGCTTACCATTTGGATTAAAGTATGCAGGCTGGTGGCAAAAAAATGATTGATTTTTTTACTTTCTTTTAATTGACATGCTTGTAATGCATGTCCTGTTAAACAATGCTCTTTTTCCAGAAGGAAAATACTGTTTTCAGGCAATTTACTGATTTCTTTGTCAAAACCTTCCTGTGACCAAGTTTTTGGTAAGACAAGTTTAAAATAATCTTTGCATAATATCTGTGTCTGAAATTCTTGGGTTGAGTAGGGCAGTGCTAATATAACAAGATCAAGTTTTCCTTCACTTAAATAGTTCAAAACATTGTCTGTCGTGTCCTCTCTGATAAATAAAGTGAGCTCTGGATAAAGTTGCTGACATAGATTCTGTAAGTCACTTAAGATAAAAGGGGCAATGGTAGGAATTACTCCCAAATAAAATTTACCTTGCATCAGCTTTCCTTGATTTCGCGCGTAATCCACTAAATCGTTACTCTGTTCAATGATTAGTCGACCGCGACGAACAATTTCTTCTCCTAAAGGCGTAAACAGAAATGTTTTATGATCGCGCTCAAGTAATTGTGCCTCCAAAGTTTCTTCAAGGCTTGTAATTGCTGCACTTAAGGTTGACTGACTTATAAAACATGCAGCCGCTGCGCGCCCAAAATGTTGATGGTCATATAGTGTAATTAGGTAATGAAGCTGTTTAAGACTGATTAATCTGCTCATCGATTTTTCCGATTAAAGTAATCTGTTTTATTCATTTTAAATAATTATATACCATAACTATAATTTATTTGAACGAAACAAATGAGGAGAATTTTATGTTAACTGTTGGTCAAAAAATTCCAGAATTTTCTATTGTTGCAGCAAAACCTGGTTTTAATAATCATGAAGAACATGGTGTGAGTGCATTTGAAGTGATTACTGAAAAAAGTTTTCCGGGGAAATGGAAAGTACTTTTTTTCTATCCTAAAGATTTTACTTTCGTATGTCCAACAGAAATTGTGGAGTTTGCAAAATTAAACAGCGAATTTAACGATAGAGATACGGTAGTACTTGGAGGGAGTACTGATAATGAGTTTGTTAAATTGGCTTGGCGAAGAGAACATAAGGACTTAGATAAGTTAGATCAGTACAGTTTTGCTGATGTGCATGGAAAATTAACTGATGGTTTTGGTATTAGGGATGAGGAAAGTGGGTGTGCTTTAAGGGCAACATTTATTATTGATCCGAACAATGTGATTCAACATGTTAGTGTCAATTCATTAAATGTTGGGCGTAATCCTCAAGAAATATTGCGTATTTTGGATGCCTTGCAGACTGATGAGTTGTGTCCTTGTAATCGTCCTATTGGTGGTGAAACATTATAGGCCTGAGCAAAATTCAGAAGTTCTTATCGATAAGAGCTTCTGCAAAGGAGAGTACTATGTCTATAGAACAATTGAAACAAATGATACCCGATTTTGCTAAGGATATTCGTCTAAATGTGAGTAATATATTCGGCAATGTCTCGCAATCAGGTTTAACAGAAACCCAATTTTATGGAGTTGCATTAGCTGTTGCTTACACTTTAAAAAATAAGCGGATTATCGATGCCGTTAAAACAGAGGGTACATCTTACATAACCGCTGAATTGGATCAGGCTGTAAAAACAGCAACTGCTTTGATGGCAATGAATAATATATATTATCGGGCAATTCATTTGGCAGAAAACAAAGAACTTTTATCAATGCCTGCTAATTTGCGTATGAATGGTATGTTAAATCCTGGGGTACCTAAAACTGATTTTGAGTTATTCGCTTTGGCCGTATCTGCAATCAACGGTTGTGGGATGTGCATCCATTCACATATAAGGCAATTGTTGGAGCATGAGTTAAACAAGGTTGCAGTACAGTCTGTGCTTCGTATTGCAGCGATTTTAAATGCATTGTCCTTTGTTTTATCACACGATGAACTCTAAATGGGTAGTTCTGGGTTAGGGTTTAAAATCTAACCCGGAACTAAAAGGTCCTCTCTTTCTTTGAAGTGTGCTTGATCTATGCTTATGCGTCTTGCCAGCCCTCGGGCTCTAAAGGAATAATGAGCCATAATATGAGGTATGCGATAAGTGCTGTGCCTCCAATGAGGAAGAAAATCACAAATATAATTCTCATCCATACCGGGTCGACACCAAAATAAACTCCTAAACCACCGCATACTCCAGCAATTTTTCGATCTTTACGAGAGCGCCATAACTTTTTGTAGGGTTGAGTCATAATTTACCTTCAATGAATGTTCCTAACAATTTAGTTAGGATTGTGATAGCCATTTTTTTCCTTCAACAAGACGAGCAACCATCATACTGCTTATACTATTACATGTTACATTAAGCATCGTTGCAAGTGGATCAATAATAATACTAATTGCCGCAATTGCTATTAAAACTGAAGGAGGAAATCCATAGACACTGAGTATGAGTAACTCACCAAGCATGCCTCCACTTGGAATTGCTCCCATTACTGTGCCAACTAATAATGAAATTCCTAGGGCGGTAAGCAACACACTGGGGCTTGAAAAGTTTAAGTGAAAGATTCCAAATAAAAAAGCAATCTTAAACACCCCACCTATTACCGATCCATCTTTATGGATGATGGTACCCAAAGGAATGACTGTTTCATAAATTTCAGGAGCGACCCGCATTTTTTTTGCTGCCAGTAAATTAGCAGGAATACTCGCAGCACTACTGCAGGTGGCAATTGCAGTAACTCCGGGTAAAAAAATAGCACTCCAAAATAATTTTATACCTTTAGTTTTCCCAGCAAAATAGGCAAATGCTGTCGAAGCAATAATAAAATAAATTATTCCAGATGAATAATAAAGAACCGCAATTCTCAGGTAATTAGCCATCAACTGAGGGCCTAAGTCATGGACTAACACCGCGAAATAAGCAAAAAAACCAAATGGCGCGTAATACATAATCAAAGCGAAAACACGCATGAACGTTTCTTCACCTGCTTTTAAAAAATCAACAAATATCGTTCCTTTTTCATTTTTACTCGATGCAGCCAGGCCCACCAGGATTGAAAATACAATGAGTGCCAGAATATGCTGCTGCGAAAGAAGTTTGCTAAATTCAGGAACAGTAAATATATCAGCAATTTGATTAAGGAAACTTAATGCAGACGTTTTTTCTGGAACATTGAGTGTTAATGCGACTCCTTGAGCAGGAGGAAACAGGCTTACAATGAAAAGCGCAAAAACGGCGGCTATGATTCCGGTAAACAGAAATACAATCATCATATAAAAAGCAATCTTACCCAGTTTACCCATAGAGCCAATTCGTGCGATTGCTGAAGAAACACTAAAAAAAATTAAAGGGACAATTGCTGTAAAAATTAGGTTAAGAAAAATTTCTCCAAAAGGCTTTAAATAGAGCGTAGCCGGCCCCAAAAAGTATCCTGTGAGGCCTCCTAGCAAAATGGCTGTAATTAAAATAAACGGAAAAAAATAAGGTCCAAAAGTTTTTTGGGTGCTCATTACTATTGCCCTGAACTATTTTTAGGAACTGTTGTTATTGTATCTTCTTGCCTATGTAACATGCTACCTATTGATACACATTTAGTAAAATCCAATGCATGAAATGTGAAGTATTTTAATTTTTCAGACCAATTTTTTATCATTAAAATTCAGTAAGATACCGATATATTGGGTATAAAATGCAATAATTGAATCAATAGTTCCCACCGTGTATAATCGACTGCGCTTCTAATGTAACCCACTTGTGAGGATCTTTATGCCTACAGCTAATCCAGTTGTTTACAATCACGCTGCTCTCCTATCCTGGCAGAAAGAATTAACCCCACTCGAACTGCAAATATCAGAACATTTACAATTCGTTGAACACCAGAGGCAACAGCTTGGTCCGAGCGAAGAAGAATTAAGATCCCTGAATTTACGTATTTCTTTAATTGAACACCAGATTTCTATGGATATTGGGCTGGCTCAGGATTTCATGCGTCCTAAGACGCATTATTATGGAGAATATATTCGGGTACTGGATACCTTTGGATTGCAACTGGAGTTAAGTCGTTTGGAAGAGCAACGTGATAGAGTCAAACGAACTATGTATCCATATGAGCAAGCAATTATTGAAGCCCAAAAGCGTTTGCAGGAATTATTTTCTCGGAGAGACTGGTTAAATGAGCATATTCCAGCTGCACAGTTATTTTTAGAAACATTACAACAAAATCCTATGAAGTCGGTTCAGGATTTGACCAATAGGATTTGGGAAGCATTCGTTAATTATGAAGATACGCACTTGGTCGGCCTTTCTCCTCAGGTACGTATTTGCTTGATGGCTGTTCAATATATGAATCTACTAACTGCCTACCCTGGAGTCGGTGATCCTGGCTATCTGAATCAAGTCCATCGCAGCAATTATCTTCGTTTGTGTGGTTTGTTATGGGATATGTACTCTAACGTAAAAGAAGAAAATAAAGATGCTGAGTTTGAGAATGTTCTAAGACGCCTTGTTGAAAGTGCTCATGTTGCGCAACATGGTGATTTACCTTATCCAATGTTAACAGGTTATAGTGCGACTGCCTGGTTTGAAAGTAATAAACAAACTGCACCAGCCTATTTTGCAATTCAAGAACAATATTTGCCCATTTTAGAAGAACAAACCCTTAACAATGGACTTGCTTTTATTACTCAGAATACACCGTTAAAGCCTACGGCACTTCAAAAGCACATCATGAATGCGGCCAATTTAATTGATGCAGAAGTGAAATTTAAAAAGCAAAATCATGAGGAAATTGATTACCATTTTTATGGCCGAACTCTTCAAGTACTGGGCGGATCTTTGGTTAATCCTACAGATAAGCAATTAGCGACACGTTTAGGAAAAATCGCTGAACATGCATCCGGAAACAAATCCATTGGTAAGGAAGTTTTAGGCGGTCTGCTCATTGTATTTGGGGCATTGCTCATTTGTTCTAGTATTGCTGGTTTTATCACTACTTTTGGTTCGAGTTCTGTACTAAGTGCCTGGGGTATTTCATTAGGGCTAAGTTTATTAGAAACAGAACTTGTTTTTGGGGTTGCCTCTACTCTAGCAGCAGCTACTGGAGTTGGATTAACATTTTTTGCGGGTCCTAAAGCTATTGAATCAGGAGCACGTAAAGGTTTATCTCAAGAACTTATAGATATTAAAGAAGGGATTGAGAACTATGATGACCCTCCACCCTATAGTGCGGTTGTCTTAAATTAATTTATCTCTGCTTCATTGCATCACGACACTATACTCTATAATCTAGTAGAAAATTAAAGGAGTTTGGCTTATACCAAAACTCCTTTGCTCCTTACTTTCATATGGATTAATGAAGATGAAGCAAAAATATTTTTTTGGACATAAGGTTTCTCCTAATACACATAACGCTCAAGAATGTTGTATTCAAATTCCATCGCCCCAGGATATAGAGCAAATGCATGCGATGCCGGCAGGTGCGGATGAAGATCAATTTGAACGCTTAAAAAATATGACTCAGTTGATTGCAAAAATTCAATCAACTGATTCTTCATTATCTGTAGCTACTACCGATTTAGTGAAGCTGCCGAAACACTGGAATCAATTATTTGCTGCAATGAAGAAAGGAGATGCGGAAGTTGCATTGACTCTTCTAGCTCAATTTCCTGAAGAAGATGAAATTCTCCAGGCATTATTAGCAGTACATACACTAAAATATTTGCAGGAACTCATTATTTATTGCATTCAAGCACAAAAAAAAGGATGGAAACAATTATCCCCAGATATCCTTATTACACCTGGAGCATTTGAAGTATTGATTAAAGATATTGCAATGACTTTGTTTCATTCGGGAAAAATACATTTTTCTTTTGGCCTGCCGACGCACCATGCGTACAGTGATGAGGGAAGTGGCTTTTGTATTTTAAATAAGTCAGCAGTGTTAATTAAATACCTGCAGCACTTATCGAGTAAACCATTGAAACACATTATTGTTGGAACTGATGTAAATCGAGACAATGGCCTATGCGATATTTTGATGAATTCTGCTTCAGATATGGATATACATCATATCGATATTTTTGACTCAAGGGTTTATCCCCAGCAAGATGATGCCTTTATTACTAAAGCATTCAAACAGAGTGCAACAGATGTTGGACAAAAAATTCAGGCATGGCAACGAGGCAGTTTTAAATATTTTGCAGTAGATTTAAGTCTTACTGTACGTAAACCCGGTTTGATACATCCTGCTTTAGTTTTTGCATTAGAAAAAATTAAAGAAGAAATAAAACTGGCTCAAACGAACCAACAGAAAGTCGCTCTATTTCTGCCAACAGGTTGGGACTCTCATGAAGAGGAAACCGCTTATTGTGGTAAATTTGTTGATGGTCACTTAATGGGACGTGCCGAGGCGCGAAAAACTCGTTTTAACGCAACAGACTTAACCTTTTTTTATGAGAATTTATTTAAGATATATCAAGAGAATAAAAGCTGCATTGAAAAAGTATATTGGGGGTTAGAAGGAGGATATGATCAAGAAATGTATGAGCAACAAATTCAATTATTAATATCACTAGTTTTAAAAGATATAGTCCATCAGGATACAAGTGAACTCGTACCTGATAGTCCTAAAAACTTTTAAGAAATATGTCTTATCCGCAAGCAGAGCCGCCTGGTTAGGCAAGGTATTCAAGGCAAATAATAAAAGGGATTTGGCAACTTAAATACCTTTTGAGCATATCCACCTTTAAGATCACTATATTGATCTCCTATGGAGGCTACAATGGTGTAGCCTTTTTCCGTGAGCATTTTTCGTGTATGTGATTTAAACGGAATAATGGATTTTGAGGAATAATTCATGGGGCGCAAATACAGACCTGACCATCCGGTATAACCTGCTTTGTGTAAATTTTTCTCTGTTGCTTGTCGCTCAGATTCATTTCTGCCTGTGACAAAAAATACTTTAATACCATGATTTCGTGCATCTCGATATAAAGTGAGCATAGGTTTGATTGCCGGGGCATTAGCAGCCATTATGTCTTGATGATACGCTTTGCGATTTCCACCAAAATCACGTTCAATCATGTACTTATAATTCGATAAGCTGGTTTCATCGATGTCTAGAACCAGAGCGAGCTTTTTATGCGATTTATCTTTTAGATTTAATTCAACTTGTTGATCAATATATTTTTGGGCTTTTTTAATAACTTGTGTTAACTCTTTTTGATAAAGACCTGAATTATAATAACTTTTTAGTTCATTTTTTACTAAGGTGAGATTCGGTGGATCTGAAAAAATTGGATTTGAAAAAAGAAACGCCACACCAAGTGCAATTAGAGTGAGTGATTTATTGAGAAAACGCGTCATTATTCATCCATTTTTTACTAAATGACAGAATTATATCTTTGTTCATTTGTTTGTCAAATCAGTCCCAAATTAAAGTTTTAAATAATTATATTTTTGACTTTATTAGAGTGTGTTGACATTTCATTTAATTTCGCCTGCTTTTCCCGCTTTATTGATAAATTGATTTATAAATCATTCCCAATTGACATCCGATCATCTGAAAAAATCGCTCACTATAGGATTGGGAACTGGAAAGAGGTTACGTACTTATGTGGATAGCCTATGCATCCTCGGTTATAATGCGCTCTTATTTTTGTTTAGAATTGCCATTCTTATGCATTTGAAGCAATTAAAATTAGCCGGTTTTAAATCTTTTGTTGACCCTACGGTGGTTCATTTTCCGAGTCAATTGGTTGCAGTTGTTGGCCCCAATGGTTGCGGAAAATCGAATATAATCGATGCCGTACGTTGGGTCATGGGGGAGAGTTCTGCGCGAAATTTGCGTGGTGAATCTATGGCTGATGTGATTTTTAATGGTTCTTCTAATCGGAAATCTGTAGGTCAGGCTTCTGTTGAACTGGTGTTTGATAATAGCCTTGGACGTTTGACCGGTCCTTTTGCCAGTTATGGAGAAATTGCCGTAAAGCGCATTGTAACTCGCGATGGTGATTCTTCTTATTATTTAAATGGCAGTCGTTGTCGACGTAAAGACATTACCGATATTTTCCTTGGAACTGGTGCTGGAGCTCGTGGTTATTCAATTATCGGTCAGGGTACTATTTCCCAGTTGATTGAAGCCCGACCAGAAGACTTAAGAGTATACCTCGAGGAAGCTGCAGGCGTATCCAAATATAAAGAACGACGACGCGAGACCTTACAACGTATTGATCACACGCGCGAAAATCTAACTCGTGTTGCGGATATCCGAGAAGAACTAGACAAACAATTACAGCGTTTAGAACGTCAGGCTAAAGCGGCGGAACGTTATCTGATTCTCAAAGATGAAGAGCGCTTATGTCGTGCAGAAATTTTAGCATTAAAATGGCGAGATTTTATTGCCCAACAAGAAGTGAAACAACGTCAAATACAAGAATTCGCAGTTGGTTATGAACAACAGCAAAGTGCATTAACAAAAGCAAATAAAGACCGGGTCATTTTGAATGAAACCCTGCACGATGCAGAGGAACAATCGCAACAAATTCAAGCGAGCTTCTATCAGTTGGGTACTGAAATTGCACGTTTGGAAGAGACCATACAACAGCAAACGCGTGAAAAGAAACGTTTGGAACAAGATCAACAGCAAATGCAGGAGGATTGGCGGGTTGCTGCGGAACAACTCAAACATGATAAAGAAGAACTGCTTCAGTGTCAGCAGCACGCATGCGATTTGGAAAAACAACTTGAGCAATTAAAGAATCAATTTACAGAACAAGAAGCTAATTGGCTAGATACGCAAAAACAACAGGCAGAATGGGAACTTCGATGGCAAGAGGTTCAGACTCAAAGCAGTACTCTGAAAAGGGAATTTCAAGTTGCACAAGTTAAAGCGCAGCACCTGGAAGAGAAGCATCAGCAAACCCTTTTAAGATTAGAAAAGCTTCAATTAGAACAAGAAACCATTTCTGTAGCAGATTTACAACAAACTCGGAAAAATTTAGAGAATCAACATACTAAATTAATTGCAGATCAAGAATTTGATGAACTTCAACTCAAACAAAGCCAAGAGAGTGCGGAACAATTACGCGCCAAATTACAAGATATAGAACAAAAGCTGCATGGATTACAAGATGATTTCCATCAGGCAAACAGTGAGTATGCCGCATTGATGGCCGCTCAACGCGCAGCAAAACAAGGTGTGCAGAGTAATAAAAATACGATTAAGGAATGGTCAGAAAAGCCCCGATTAATGGATATTTTACAGGTTGAAACCAAATGGCAATCAGCTTGCGAACGTGTGCTTAATGAAGCATTACATGCTTACGTATTGGAAACTTTTGATGAGTTATGGCCGCACCGAGTACTTTGTGAGCGGCAAGGGGAACATATTGTTACCCTTAGAAAGGGCGATCTCAAATCCGCGACTCATCCACGTCTCATAGATAAAATAAAAGGGGATATCCCGGCACATGTATGTCCATTGGAGCATATTTATACTGCGGAACATTTTGATGAAGCATTAAGCTGGTTGCCTGAGCTGGCAGAGCATGAGTCTATTATAACGCCTGATGGTTTTTGGTTGGGGAAAGGATGGGTGAAATTTGTTACTCCTGAAACCCAGGATGAATTAGGTTTATTGGCCCGACAACAAAAAATTTCTGATTTATCTGTAGTTGTTCAGGAGTTACAACAAAAAATTGAGATCCTGAGAACAGAACGTGACGAGACCCATCTGCAGTTACAGAGAAGTCTGAAGGAAATAGAATTACAACAGCTTAATGTGAATGCCAGTAATGAGGCATTAAGAGTAAATAGTGTGGCTTTGAGTGCTAATGAGCAAGCCATTATTCATGCTGAAAAACAAGCAACCGCTTTAGCATCAGAGTGCGAAGAGTTGAAGCTTATTTTGGAAGAAATGGCAGCAGAAGAATTTGATATAAAAGAGAAATTGCATTCTTTAGAAGAACAATGTCGAGATTATGAACAACAACATGAGCATTGTCTGCGTGAAAAGCAAGAATGGTTGCAAACTCTGGCATTAAAAAATAAACAAATAGAAGAGTCTCGCGTTGTGCTGCATCAAGCAGAGCTGGAATATGATAGAGAACGAAATAAAATACAACAAATTAACGATCGTATCCAGCGGGAACAAGAACGTTTAAATATTTTGCAGGAGCGTCTGGAAAATTTAGCGATGCTTTGCTTGCAAACTGAAGGTCCTGGGGAAGAGCTCAACGAACAACTGGCCCTACTGTTGCAAAAACATAGTGAAGTGGAATTGCAATTGACTCTTGGTCGAGAGCAGTCATCACAATTAAGGAGCGAACTTGAAGAGTGTGAGAAAAATATTTTAAACTGTGATTTTGAGGTAAAACGTATCCAAGAACAAATAAGCCAGACTCGGATGGAAGAGCAGGCTTTGGCAGTGCGTGCTAGCTCCGTACATGAATCGCTTGATGAACTGGGTTTGCAAGCGCAATCATTACTTGAGTTGATTCCTATTGATGTGACCCAAGTTATGCGGGAGGATGAATTAATCGCTCTTTCTGAAAAAATCAAACGCTTGGGTGCTATTAACCTTGCTGCGATTGAAGAATTTACTGCAGAACAGCAACGTAAAGTATATTTGGATGAACAGTATAATGATTTAAATCAAGCGTTGGCAACTCTGGAAACTGCCATTGAAAAAATGGATAAAGAAACCCGCTCACGTTTGGAAAATACCTTTGACGAAGTTAATTCTTCATTCAAGGCGCTTTTTCCGCGTTTGTTTGGTGGTGGGAGAGCGCAGCTTGAATTGACTTGTGATAATCTGTTGGAAGCTGGTATTGTAGTAATGGCACAACCTCCGGGAAAACGAAACAGTACGATCCATTTGTTATCCGGGGGCGAGAAGGCAATGACTGCTGTAGCATTAGTTTTTGCTATTTTTCAGTTAAATCCTTCACCCTTTTGTATGCTAGATGAAGTGGATGCACCTTTAGATGATGTAAATGTAGGGCGTTTTTGCGCTTTAGTGAAAGAAATGTCACAATTCGTACAGTTTCTTTTTATTACACATAATAAAGTTACAATGGAATTGGCAGATCATTTGATTGGGGTAACTATGCGTGAACCTGGGGTATCTCGCTTGGTTGCGGTTGATGTAACACAAGCTTTGGCTATGGAGTAGATGATGCAGGAAAATTGGAGCCTAATTCTTAATGTCCTGTTGTTAATTGGCGTTATCGTAGCAATTGGGCGCTTAATGAAAGCTCGAAGACAGAGCTTAAGTCCAGAACGTTATCAACCTAATCTGGGAACACCAGAAAAGAGTTCCGATGGCACACAGAATTATAATGATGACATTATTGCTGTACGTAAAGTCAATGCTGAGGCAATGGAGAATAAAATTGAAGTGGATAAGGATTTGCAATTAGTAAAGAAAACTACGGCAAAGCCCTCACAACCACGTTTAATGCCTATGGATGATGAAGATGACTTTAAGTTAAAGATAGAGATTGAGTCAAAACCAACACCTAAAATAGAAGTTGAGACGAAAACCCAGGTGGACAGTCAGACTACTTTGATGATGTTTTTGCTCGCAAAAGAAAACAGACAATTTGCGGGATATGACTTATTACAAACGGTTTTAGCGGCTGGTTTACGTTTTGGCGAAGGACAATTATTTCATCGCCATCAATTTCCTAATGGTCAAGGCCCTGTTTTGTGTAGCTTGGCCGCTGCAACTGCGACAGGTGTTTTTGATTTGCAAAATATTGGTGCTTTTAGTGTGCGTGGTCTTTGTTTGTATATGCACTCCTCAAAAAATCCCGGTATTGATATTGAACGATTTACGGTGATGCTGGAAACAGCAAGACAATTAAGTGAAGGTTTGGATGCGCACTTGCTGGATGATCAGCGTAAGCCGTTGACTGAAGATCGTATTGCACGTTACTACCGTCTATTACAAATTAATCAGTCTCATTTCGAGTCTGTTGCAGGTTAAGACTGTATAGTTGCCCGGGTGCCACGCTGCGGAACCCGGGATTGATACATGTATTTCATTTCCTTGAAACATGGATTTTGCATGCGCCATGCCAGCCTAAAGTTTTGATTGGGAATAAGGATTAACCTTTTTTTACTGTTATTACCCACTTGAACTCTACGCACAAGTGTTAGTACACTAGACTTTTGGCCATATCTAAATACTATGAACCTAAATACTGTTGCTGCATTACTTGCCCAACCATGTCAGATCAATGCTGAACTTACTGGTATTTGTACTGATACTCGTGAACTCACACCAGGAAGTCTGTTTATTGCCATTTGTGGTGAGCGTTTTGATGGGCATGATTTTATCAAAGAAGCAGAAGCGCGAGGTGCAGTAGCTGCAATAGTGAGTCATACTGTAGATGGAGTAGGTATACCGCAATTTGTAGTTTCGGATCCTGTACAAGCATTAGCCAAAATAGCAGCAGCGCACCGACAAAATGTGCATTGTCCTGTTATCGCATTAACTGGATCCAATGGAAAAACTACAACTAAAGAAATGATTGCTGCCATTTTACCGCCTCCCTCTCATGCTACTAAAGGCAACCTAAATAATCATATTGGTGCTCCCTTAAGTGTTTTACAATTAAATAACAAACATCGTTATGCGGTTTTTGAATTAGGTGCAAATCACCCAGGTGAAATCGCACATACGGTTGCAATTGTTCATCCCGATGTGACATTGATTAATAATATTGCTCCAGCACATGTGGAAGGATTTGGCTCTATAGATGGTGTTGCTCGCGCCAAAGGTGAAATACATCAGGGCTTATCTCTTGCTGGTGTTGCAGTAGTTAACGATGATGATGCTTATGCCCATTTTTGGGATGAATTATTGATTGACCAAAAGGTTCTTCGTTTTTCTCTAGATCATCCCACGGATATCTATGCTCAAGACGTTGTGCTGGATGAGCAGGTCTGTGGTCAATTTTCTTTAATTGTGCCTAATGGACAAGCAGATATTCATTTAAAAATTCCTGGTTTGCATAATGTTCGCAATGCGTTAGCGGCTGCAGCATGTTGCTATGCAGTGGGTATTTCCATAAAAGAAATTCAACAGGGTCTCAATTGTTTTGGAGGTGTAAAAGGTCGTTTGTCGGTTCTTAAAGGAAAAAATCAATCTACAGTGATCGATGATACGTATAATGCGAATTTACGTTCTGTTTTAGCTGCTTTAGAGGTATTAGCAGAACGCCCAGGCAAAAAAATTTTTGTATTTGGTGATATGGGTGAGTTGGGAACTTGGGCTACTCAGCATCATCAGGAAGTTGGACTTGCTGCGCGTAGGTTGGGTATAGATCAGTTGCTCAGTTGTGGCTCCAACAGCAGACTAGCTGCTGAGTCATTTGGTGTCGGTGGTGAGCATTTTTCTAGTCAAGAGACACTGGTACAAAACTTAGTAGAAAAATTAGCACCAGATACTGTTGTTTTGGTAAAAGGATCTCGATCCAGTGCAATGGAAAAAATTGTGCATCAGCTCATATAGATTAAGGAGCTTTAGCTCTAAGCTACATGACAACAAATAATTAAATAAAGAACAAAAGAAATTTTTTTGTATGATGCTGAATGGTATGTAGGTTTGTGGTATGCTTGGCCGCTTTTTTGACCCAACATTCTGTTGGGCATTATTTAACACAAACCCATAATTGGGGTTAACCAAGAGGAACAATTATGCTCTACTGGCTAACGCAGCTATTTCAAGGGCAATATCATGCGTTAAGAGTTTTTCAATACCTGACTTTCAGATCTATTTTAGCTTCTTTGACTGCACTTATAGTGGGATTATTGTGTGGTCCGGTCATGATTCGCTGGTTGCGAGGCTTACAGATTGGTCAGATGGTACGGGATGATGGTCCTCAATCACATTTATCCAAAGCAGGAACCCCGACTATGGGGGGAGTTTTAATCTTGTTGGCAATCACGGTGAGTTGTTTGCTTTGGGGTGATTTGCAACAGTCCAGTTTATGGCTTGTTCTTTTGGTTACGCTTGCAAATGGGGTTGTGGGTTGGGTTGATGATTACCGCAAACTGGTATTAAAAAACAGTAAAGGATTACCTGCGCGTTGGAAGTATTTTTGGCAATCAGTTATCGCGCTTATTGCTGTAATTTATTTATATATGCATGCTACTTTACCCGTCCATACCCAATTAACAGTGCCTTTTTTTAAATCTCTAACGATTGGTTTGGGTATTCTCTTCCCTGTTTTAGCTTATTTTGTAATTGTAGGAAGTTCCAATGCAGTGAATTTGACTGATGGACTGGATGGTTTAGCTATTATGCCGATAGTCATGGTTGCGGGTGCATTGGGGATTTTTACTTATGCTTCTGGGAATTCAGTCTATGCACCTTATTTGGGTATACCTTATGTTCCAAATACAGGAGAATTGACAATCTTTTGTTCTTCGATTGTTGGCGCAGGACTTGGGTTTCTTTGGTACAATAGTTATCCTGCCCAGTTATTTATGGGCGATGTGGGTTCTCTAGCTTTAGGGGCTGCTTTGGGCATTGTCGCGGTGGTCATTAGAGAAGAGCTAGTCTTATTAATGATGGGTGGCTTATTTGTCATAGAGACAATTTCCGTTATTTTACAAGTAGGTTATTTTAAATATACTCATGGTAAACGCTTATTCAGAATGGCACCTTTACATCATCATTTTGAATTAAAAGGATGGTCAGAGCCTAAGATAATTGTTAGATTCTGGATTATTACTGTTGTGTTTGTGTTATGCGGGTTAGCCACTTTAAAACTTCGATAAAAAGGTGCATTCATGAACTCTCCTTTGTATTTAGTTGCAGGTTTGGGTAAAACTGGAATATCGGTAGCGCGATATTTACGTAGAAAAAATAAACCTTTTATTGCTTTTGATACACGTGCACAAGCTCCAAGTGTAACTGAATTTACAAAAGAATTCCCGGATATTCTTGTTTATACTCAGCATATTCCTGATGAAGTAATCGGCCAACTGTCAGATATAATTGCAAGCCCAGGCTTGTCTTTGGATACACCGTTTTTAAAAAAAGCGATGCAAATGGGCATCTCTGTATATGGTGATATAGAGTGTTTGGCTCGCGAGATTCATGCTCCAGTGATCGCAATTACTGGAACTAACGGAAAATCAACGGTGACCACTTTAGTAGGGGAAATGGCAAAGGCAGCAGGATATAAAGTTGCTGTCGCCGGAAATATAGGAACACCAGTTCTTGATATGCTTCATGATGAGCATCAGTATGATTTGTGGGTTTTGGAATTGTCCAGTTTTCAATTGGATTTAACTTATTCTTTAGCACCAATCGCGGCTACAATTCTGAATGTATCTCCTGATCATTTAGATAGACATCATACAATGGATGCTTATGTGCAAGCGAAACAACGAGTGTATCATCAAGCACAAGTTGCATTATTTAATCGCGATGATCTATATACTGTTCCAGCTACAGAGGATAATCGTATTTCTTTTGGTACTGATGCCCCTGAAAAAGACAATTGGGGTTTGATCACCCAAGAAAATAAAATCTATTTGGCAAAAGGCAGCACAGGCCTTTTGCCCGTTGAGTCTGTATTAATCAAAGGAGTTCATAACTGGCTTAATGCGCTTGCTGCTTCTGCTTTAGCGGATGCTGCAGGGATTTCAAATCAACACATCACTAGTGTGTTAACTTCATTCACGGGGTTACCGAATCGGTGTCAATGGGTGCGAACTCTTGATGACGTAGATTGGATTAATGATTCTAAAGGGACAAATATTGGTGCAACCATCTCTGCTATTAATGGAATAGGAGGCTCTATGGAAGGAAAGATTGTATTGATTGCAGGCGGGCAAGGAAAAGGCGCTGATTTTAGCGAACTGGCTCAGCCTATAGCTGATTATGTAAGATCCATTATCTTAATCGGAGAAGACGCAGACAAGATTGAAGCTGCATTAGCTAATGTAGTGCCAATTTCGCGGGCTTCCTCCCTGGATAATGCTGTTGTTGTGGCTAAATCGCAAGCCAAACCAGGCGATGTTGTTTTATTGTCTCCTGCATGTGCCAGCTTAGATATGTTCCGTGATTTTAATCATCGCGGTGAAACGTTTGCTTCTTTAGTGAATGGATTGTAATCAATGCGGCCAAGACATGTGAATCAAAGGGGTAAACCTGTCAGCAGACCTATTTCGCTTTATGATAAGTGGTTAATTAGCGTGGTTATTGGTTTGCTGATTATCGGACTGATGATGGTGGCTTCAAGTTCAGTCATGATTTCTACCAAATATTTCCATCAACCATTTCATTTTCTAATTCGTCAAGCATGTTATTTATTTGCAGGTTTAATGATTGCCCTTATCGTGGTTAGGACAGATAGTAGTGTTTGGGAACGCATCAGCATGCCAATGTTGCTAATTTGTTTGTTGATGTTGGTTATTGTTTTGATTCCTGGAATAGGCCGGTCAGTCAATGGCAGTCGACGGTGGTTGGCTTTAGGGCCAATAGGTGTGCAAGTGTCTGAACTTGCCAAGCTCACTATGATCTTTTATCTTTCAGGCTATTTAGTACGCCAACAAAAAGCTGTCAGTGAGAGCATTTTGGGCTTTATTAAGCCCATGGTAATTTTGGGAGTTGTTTCTTTTTTGTTATTACTTGAGCCTGATTTTGGTGCCACAGTAGTAATTTCTGGTACTGTTATGGCTATGCTATTTTTAGCTGGTGTGAAATTACGCTATTATATAGGACTTATGGTTGTCGTTATGGGGGCACTAGCCTTTTTGGCGGTTTCATCTCCCTATCGAGTTGCCCGCTTAACGGCATTTTTAGATCCTTGGGCGGATCAGTACAATAGTGGTTATCAGTTGACTCAATCCTTGATTGCATTTGGTCGAGGAGGGTGGTTTGGTTCTGGTTTGGGAGAAAGTATCCAGAAATTATTGTATTTACCAGAAGCACATACTGACTTTTTATTTGCTGTATTGGCTGAAGAATTAGGCTTGGTAGGCATTTTACTGGTCATGCTTTTATACACTATATTGGTTATTAGAGGTATGACTATCGCATACAATGCTCATATGCAAGAGCGATTGTTTGCTTCATATACTGCTTATGGTCTGACTTTTTGGTTGGGGCTGCAAGCCGCTATAAATATGGGTGTTAATTCGGGATTATTACCGACAAAAGGGTTAACTTTACCACTAATGAGTTATGGTGGTGCAAGTATGGTTATCAATTGTGTTGTAATTGCGTTATTATTGCGCATTGATCATGAAAATCGTTGGCAGGCTCTTGGATTGGGGCCACTGTCATCATAAGGGGGCATTTGTGGGTAATTCAGGACAATTTATATCTTCAAGGATGGGCTGTGTAGAACAAATACATTTCGTTGGAATTGGTGGGGTTGGCATGTGTGGCATCGCTGAAGTATTACACTACCAAGGATATCGGATTACCGGTTCTGATTTAGGTGATGGGAGTACCGTACAAAGGTTAAAATCTTTGGGAATCCATGTTTATATGGGACATAAAGCAGAACATATAAAAGGCGCTGATGTTGTAGTGCGTTCCTCAGCTGTAGGTATGAATAATCCTGAAATTGTGGCTGCTCGCGAACAAATGATTCCAGTAATACCACGAGCAGCGATGCTTGCCGAGCTCATGCGCTTTCGTCATGGGATTGCTGTAGCTGGAACCCATGGTAAAACAACGACAACAAGCCTAGTAAGTAGTCTCTTAGCTGAAGGTGGCTTAGATCCAAGTTTTGTAATTGGTGGGAAATTAAATAGTCTCGGAGTTAATGCTCAGCTTGGTCAATCCCCATATTTTGTAGTTGAAGCTGATGAAAGTGACGCATCTTTTTTATTCTTAAAACCCATGATGGCCATAGTGACCAATATTGATGCAGATCATATGGATAACTATGAGAATGATTTTGATAAATTAAGAACAACATTTCTTGAATTTTTGCATCACTTGCCTTTTTACGGGTTAGCGGTGGTATGTATTGATGATCCGGAAGTACGCAAGATCCTTCCAGCTATTGAGCGACCTACCTTAACGTATGGATTTTCTGAGGAAGCTCATTATCGTGCGACCAAATGGACTCAAAATGAACTCATTAGCGAGTTCACTGTAGTACGTCCAGCACCATATTCTGAATTAAACATTCAATTTCAGTACCCGGGTCGCCACAATGTATTAAATGCCTTGGCCTCTATTGCGATTGCGACGCAATTAGGTGTGGATGATGCTTCCATTAAACGTGCATTAGCAAAATTCCAAGGAGTGGGGCGCCGTTTTCAAATGTTAGGTGAGAAAAGATTTGAGAATGGTTCAGCTCTTATTGTGGATGATTACGGCCATCATCCTCAAGAAATTCTATCAACCATTGATGCATTTCGACATGTTTGGCCCAATAAGCGTCTTGTACATGTCTTTCAACCGCATCGTTATACAAGAACTCAATCCTTACAAGAACAATTTGTTGATGTGTTGAGCCTTGCTGATGAATTATTTTTGTTTGATATTTATTCTGCAGGAGAACCAGAAATCCCTGGAGTAACTAGTGAAAGTTTGGCACAGAAAATCAGAGGTAAAGATAAAAAAGTAACTCTTGTGAATGAACAATCGCTTAAAGCAAAATTGAACCAGTTGATTAAAGATGGTGATGTGGTTTTGATGCAGGGTGCAGGGAGTATTGGTCAAATTGCTGTGAACTTAATGAGGGAAGTGTGAGAGCAACATGAGTCCAACTGAGAATGATTGTAGCCTTGTTACCGAGTTTCAAGGCAGTTTGCTTTATAATGAACCTTTGGCAGAATATACTACCTGGCGTGTTGGCGGTCCTGCTGCCAAGCTATATAAGCCCAAAAGCATTGCGGATCTGGCTATATTTCTTCGCCAGCTCCCCGAAACAGAACCTTTATTATGGTTGGGATTAGGTTCTAATTCTCTAATTCGCGATACTGGATTTCCAGGAACAGTGATTTTGACTCAAGGATGCTTAAGAGAAATCGCACTATTAGACAAGCAAATTATTAAAGTTGATGCAGGAGTATCTTGTGCGAGTATGGCGCGTTTTTGCGCGCGTAATGATTTGTCTGGCGGCGAATTTTGGGCGGGAATCCCTGGAACAATGGGAGGCGCTTTGCGTATGAATGCCGGTTGTCATGGTGGCGAAACCTGGAATTTTGTAGTTGAACTGCAGACCATGACTCGCAATGGTGAAATAAGAATTCGTAAGCCCGATGAATATGCGGTGGCGTATCGACATGTTTCTGGCCCATCTGATGAATGGTTCATCTCAGCTACATTTAAGCTACAGCCTGGTGATAAAGAAACCTCATTACAGGTCATAAAAGATTTGTTGGCACACCGTGCAAACACACAACCCACTAATGAATACAATTGTGGTTCAGTGTTTCGAAATCCACCAGAAAATTATGCAGCTCGGCTTATTGAGTCCTGTGGATTAAAAGGTATCAATATCGGAGGCGCAGTAGTTTCTCAGAAACATGCTAATTTTATTATCAATCATCAAGGTACAGCAACTGCAGCTGATATTGAAGCATTGATTAATTTAGTACAAACTAAAGTTCGTGAGCAGACATCAATTGAGTTGATGCGCGAAGTTCATATAATCGGAGACCATTAAATGTCCAAACTTCTCAATTTAGTTCTGCTTTATGGTGGAAAATCCGGAGAACATGAAATCTCATTAATTTCAGCTGCATCTGTGCTTACTCATTTGGATACTGAAAAATATAATATTATTCCTGTAGCAATGGATAAAGAGGGATTATTTCATCTCCATCAATATCAGGATTTGCTAGCCTACAAAGAAAAACTTCCAGTAGTAACTGAACACTCAAAATCTTTGGCTAGTTTATTTGTTAATGGACGTTTATCAATTGATGCTGATGTTGTTTTTCCTGTAGTTCATGGACCCTTATATGAAGATGGTTGCTTGCAAGGAATGCTTGAGCTAGCAGGTGTTGCTTATGTGGGTTGTGATGTACTTTCTTCATCCATTGGAATGGATAAAGATATGGCAAGACGCATTGCTTGCGTCAATGGTTTAAAATCAGCAAATTATAAGCTCTTATCATGGCATGCCTCAGCATCAGAAAGGCAACACTTTTGCCATGAAGTTGCAGAAGAGTTTGGTTGGCCAGTATTTGTTAAACCTTGCTCAATGGGTTCCAGCGTAGGCATTCATAAAGCAAAAAATATGGCTGAATTGTTAGTCGCAGTTGATGATGCTTTGCGCTATGACGAAGAGATTTTAGTAGAGTCCTTTGTTCATGGACGAGAAATTGAATTGTCTGTTCTGGAGAGTGCAGTACCTTCCGGTGAGCCAAGAGTTAGCATCGCAGGTGAAATACGTGTCAATCACCCGGATGGTTTTTATTCTTATTCAGCAAAATACTTGGAGAGTGGACAAACTGATCTGATTGTACCTGCTCCTTTAAGTCAGAATTTATATGAGCAATTAAGAAAGGCATCTGCAGATATTTTTATCCGGCTAAAATGTAAGGGCATGGCGCGTGTGGATTTTTTTGTTAATGATAAAACAGAAACGATCTATTTTAACGAAGTAAACACCTTACCTGGATTTACTTCAATCAGTATGTACCCAAAACTATGGCAGGCGAGTGGTTTATCTTATCCCGAATTATTGGATGAGTTGATTCGTATTGCGATGGTGCATCAGAATTGCCGCCAACATTTGGTAACCAACTATTTGTGAGCGCCATGAAGAAAAATAGGGATGTTGATTCCAGTAATTTGCGGTATATCTGTTGGTTGTTGGTATTAAGTTTAAGTGCAATATTCTTAACTTGCCGCTTAGGCTACTATTTTCTATCCGATGCAGAGCGGTTTCCAATTACTACAATCAAAGTTGCAGCAAATTATGAACATGTTACGCATAAAGAGCTGGAAGGTGTATTATCAAAACACTTGAGTAATAGCTTTTTTACATTATCAATCAGTGCGTTACAGAATGAGTTAAATGAGCTCGGTTGGATCGACACAGCATCTGTGGAGCGTGTTTGGCCAGATACATTGAAAATAAGGCTTGTTGAAAAAAAACCCGTTGCAATTTGGGATAATGCTTTGATGACCGCGGATGGAAGATTATTTAATGAAGGTGCTATACCAGAGGGTCTAAGCTTACCGAAATTAAAAGGACCACCATCTCAGCAAGAAGAAGTCTTACAAGTTTACGAAAAATTGAGTAAGATATTGTCAATGTACAGCTTAAACGCTACTGGACTGCATCTAAGAGAAAACCAATCCTGGGTATTGCTTTTAGCCAATGATATAAAAATATATTTAGGAAAGAAAGAGTTAGAAGAACGATTGCAGCGTTTTTGTAAAGCATATCCAGCAGTGTTTGCTGAAAAAATTGAGCAACTGTCTAGCGTGGACCTGCGTTATCCACGTGGTATGGCAGTGCAGTGGAAACAACAAACGGAACGATAATGGCAAAAAAAATAGAAAAAGATATTATCACTGGATTGGATATTGGAACTTCAAAAATTATTGCATTAATTGGCGAAGTCACAGCGGATGGTGCAATAGAAATCATCGGAATAGGTCGTCATCCTTCTCGGGGTTTAAAACGTGGTGTTGTGGTTGATATAGAGGCGACCGTGAACTCCATTCAGCGAGCTGTTCAGGAAGCTGAGCTTATGGCTGGATGTGAGGTGAGAACAGTTTATGCCGGTATTGCTGGCAGCCATATTCGTAGTTTAAATTCACATGGTATTGTGGCGATTCGCGACAAAGAAGTCTCGCAAGCTGATGTGGAACGTGTGATCGATGCTGCAAAGGCTGTAGCAATTCCTGCCGATCAAAAAATTCTACATGTATTACCGCAGGAATTTATCATCGATCAACAAGGCAGCATCCGCGAACCTATAGGAATGTCAGGAGTACGACTTGAATCGCGTGTGCATATAGTTACAGGATCAGTAAGCGCTGCTCAAAATATAGTCAAGTGCGTGCGTCGTTGTGGTTTAGAGGTAAATGATATTATTCTCGAGCAATTGGCTTCAAGTCATGCAGTTTTGACCGAAGATGAAAAAGATCTTGGTGTTTGCTTGATTGATATTGGTGGTGGTACTACGGATATTGCGATATTTTGTGAAGGTGCAATTCAACATACTGCCGTAATTCCCATCGCGGGGGATCAAGTAACCAATGATATCGCTATGGCGTTACGCACACCGACAAAAGCAGCAGAGTCCATTAAACTGAATCATGCGTGTGCTCTAACTGAATTAGCAAATTCGGACCTCATGTTGGAAGTTACTAGTGTTAATGACAGGCCAGGAAGGAAGATATCAGCCAAGACTCTATCCGATGTAGTCGCGGCACGTTATGAGGAGCTATTTACTCTAGTACGCAATGAATTACGACGTAGTGGTTTTGAGGATAGAATGGCTGCAGGTATTGTTCTAACTGGTGGGGCTGCCAATGTTAGAGGCGGTATTGAACTTGCAGAACTTTGCTTTGAAATGCCGGTAAGAAAAGGTTGCGCCCATCATGTATCCGGATTGGCTGAAGCAACAGAAAATCCTTCATTTGCAACAGGGGTAGGTTTGTTGTTACAAGGATACCAACAACAGTATGTATCGAACTACAAGGTACCTACAATGAATGATAATACCCAAAGTTTATGGGCCCGTATGAAAGAATGGTTTCAGGGTAATTTTTAGGTTACAACTAACGTATATAACTCGATCGGTAATAATTCTATTTAAGGGTATACTGCCGATGTTTGTTGAAAGATTAAACATATGAGGGGAGCAGGTTATGTTTGAATTAATGGAAGGCCAACACCATAGTAATAATGCTGTTATTAAGGTCGTAGGTGTTGGCGGTGGTGGTGGTAATGCCGTCCAGCATATGGTTGCAGAAAATATTGATGGTGTTGAGTTTATTTGTGCTAATACTGATGCACAAGCACTAAGAGGCTCAAATGCAAAAATACATATTCAACTTGGTGATGAGCTGACTAAGGGCTTGGGGGCAGGCGCAAATCCACAAATAGGTCGCGAAGCAGCCGAAGAAGATAGAGACCATATCCGAGAAATCTTAAGTGGTGCAGATATGGTATTCATTACTGCAGGAATGGGTGGTGGAACTGGAACAGGTGCAGCACCGGTTTTTGCAGAAATTGCTAAAGAATTAGGTATTTTAACTGTAGCTGTTGTAACCAAGCCTTTTTCTTTTGAAGGTAAGCAACGCGCATTGGCCGCAGAGGACGGAATCCGTCGTTTAGCCGAACATGTTGATTCATTAATCACAATTCCTAATAATAAATTACTCAGTGTTTTGGGAAAAAACATCAGCCTTCTTAATGCGTTCAAAGCTGCAAATAATGTTTTACTTGGCGCAGTAAAAGGTATCTCTGACTTAATCACTCGTCCAGGCTTGATTAACGTTGATTTTGCAGACGTACGAACAGTAATGTCAGAAATGGGTATGGCTATGATGGGTACTGGCAGTGCGGTGGGTGAGCAGCGAGCGCGTCAAGCCGCCGAAGCAGCAATTGCGTCTCCATTATTAGAAGATGTGAACTTTTCAGGCGCACGAGGAATCCTGGTCAATATTACTGCTGGCCTTGACATGTCAATTGGTGAGTTTGAAGAAGTCGGAGATGTTGTTAAAGAATTCATTTCTGATGATGCAACTGTAGTGGTCGGAACAGTAATCGATCCAGAAATGACAGATGAAATGCGGGTAACAGTTATTGTTACTGGTTTAGGCGATGCGAGACAGCGCCATCAACAGGCACAGCCACAATCCCATCGGGCACGTTTGCTTGAAACAACGCGCAGTGATGGTTCTTTGGATTATCAGCAATTGGATAGACCTGCCGTTGTTCGCAAACAAGCTCAATCAGGAATGTCTTCGGGCGTAAAACAAAATGGTGATGGCATACCAGATGTGGATTATCTTGATATTCCAGCATTTTTACGTCGGCAAGAAGAAGCTTAAAATAAATTGTCCCCCTTCCTCTGTATTAGTACAGATGAAGGGAAATTTAATTATTTGATAAAAAAATAATTAGACTAAATATTAAAATATTGATACGATCACTAGGTTTTGCGTGCAAAATAAAAAATTTTTAAAATTGATATTAAGAGGAACAAGGTGAGCACTGAATGACAAAACAAAGAACTCCTAAAAAGGTGATCCAGGCAACTGGTGTAGGATTGCATTCCGGTGAAAAAGTGCTGTTAACCTTGAGACCTGCTCCTGTTAATACAGGCATAGTTTTTAGAAGAGTAGATCTTTCACCTGTAGTAGAAATACCCGCGTCATATGAAAATGTGGGTGACACTATGTTATGTACCACGTTACACCATGGACCAATTAAAATTGCCACCGTGGAACATTTGCTATCTGCCTTGGCTGGGTTGGGTATTGATAATGCTTATATTGATGTGAATGCTCCAGAATTGCCAATTATGGATGGCAGTGCCGCTCCTTTTGTTTTCTTGATCCAATCAGCAGGAATACGAGAGCAAAACGCGCCTAAAAAGTACATTCGGATTCTTAAACCCATTCGAGTGGAAGACAATGGAAAATACGTTCAATTTTATCCTTATAATGGGTATAAAATTTCTTTCACTATTGACTTTGATCATCCTGCTTTTAATGATAAGCCACAAACCGTAAGTTTTGATTTTTCTACAACTTCTTATGTGAAAGAGGTATGCAGAGCCCGTACATTTGGGTTCCTCTCCGATTATGAAAAATTAAGAGAATGTGATTTGGCAAAAGGCGGAAGTTTGGATAATGCTATAGTTGTCGATGACTATCGTGTTCTCAACGATGATGGACTTCGTTTTGAATCAGAGTTTGTCTCACATAAGGTATTGGATGCAATTGGTGATCTATATCTATTAGGTTCTAGTTTGATTGGTGCATTCGAAGGGTACAAATCAGGTCATGAACTGAATAACAGATTGTTACGTGAATTAATGGTAAGACAAGACGCTTGGGAATATACTTATTTTGATAAAGAAGAATATCTCCCTACAATGCAAACCGAATTTTATCCTGTCGAAGCGTAGGAATGTAGCCTGGGTGAAGACAACGTCGTAACCCAGGAAAACAAAACCGCATATGTCTCTGGTTATGATTTGCCTCCACCTGGCTACGTTTATTCGGATTCCTAGTGAATTTAATAATAAATGATTGGCAAGGGAGTGTTGTGGCATGAAACTTAATATTAGCCTTTTTACTTTTGCGTTGTTGTGTAGTTCCTCAATATATTCTGCAAGTACTGCAGAAACACCCAAAAAGAATGCTGAGCAAGCACTCCAAATGAATTGGTTGGATACCAATATCTCACCAAGCAAAGATTTCTATGCTTATGCTGTGGGTAATTGGCAAAAAAATAATCCCATTCCTCCCGATTATTCAAGCTGGGGAAGCTTTAATCTGATTAATGAGAAAGTTCAAAATATTATTCACCAAATGTTAATCGATGCTGCAAAAGATACTAAAGCAAAGCCAGGCAGCATAGAGCAAAAGGTTGGGGACTTTTATTATAGCGGTATGGATGAAGCCAGCATCAATCAACTGGGTATTAAACCACTGCAGCAAGAATTTGATCGCATTAATCATTTAAAAAATTTAACTGATCTACAAAATGAAATAGCACATTTGCATCAAATAGGAGTTGATGTGTTTTTTAATTTTGGCAGCATGCAAGATTTCAAAAACAGTGAAGAGATGATTGCTGCCGCCATGCAGGGCGGTTTAGGCTTGCCCGATCGCGATTATTATTTAAAAGGTGATGCCAAGTTTAAACAAATTCGCACGGCTTATATAAATCATATAGCTAAAATGTTTGAGCTATTGGGTGATTCTCCAGATAAAGCAGCTGCTGAAGCCAGCACGGTGATGAACTTAGAAACGCAAATGGCAAAGGCTTCGATGTCTCAGATAGAACAACGTGATCCCCATGCGATATATCATATTTTGGATAGAGCACAACTTGCTAAAGTCACTCCCAATTTCTCATGGCCAGCTTATTTTTCAGCGATGGGACAAGCTCAAATCAAAAGTATTAATTTAGCAATGCCCGAATTTTTTAAAGACATGAACAAACAACTAAGAACCGTTTCTTTAGATGATTGGAAAACATACGTGCGTTGGCATTTAATTGATGCTTTTGCATCATACTTATCCAAACCCTTTGTGGACCAGAATTTTAAAATGGTTTCAGTCCTGACGGGGGCTGAAAAAATATTGCCTCGATGGAAGCGGGTAGTTGCTACGGAAAATGGTGCTTTGGGTTTTGCTATTGGTAAAATGTATGTGGCGCGTTATTTTTCTCCTGAAGATAAAAAGCAAGCTTTGGATATACTCAAAAATATCCGCGCGGTTTTACAAGAAGATATTAGCACTCTATCATGGATGACCCCTGCTACTCGTGAGGCAGCATTGAAAAAGCTTTCAATGATGGAGGAACGAGTAGGTTACCCTTCCAAGTGGCGAGACTATTCCAAATTAGTAATTAATAGAGGGCCATATGTCTTAAATGTAATTCGCGCTAATAAATTTTTAACGAATCGTGATCTTAATAAAATCGGTAAACCTATAGACCGAACTGAATGGGTTATGACACCACAAACCATCAACGCCTATTATGATCCTTCAATGAATAATTTAAATATTCCAGCAGGAATTCTTCAATCACCATTTTTTGATCCAAATGCACCTGCTGCTGTAAATTACGGCGCGATTGGTTTTGTAATGGGACATGAAATGACGCATGGATTTGATGATCAAGGCGCGCAATTTGACGGGCATGGTAATTTAAAAAATTGGTGGACTCCAAGTGATTTAGAAAAATTCAAGGCAGCTACGCAGTGCATTGTGAATCAGTTTTCTCAATATGTTGTAGATGATAATTTGCATGTACAAGGAAAGTTGGTTGTAGGAGAAGCTGCTGCTGATTTAGGAGGGATTACACTTGCCTATAGAGCTTTTAAGCATTCTGATGCATATAAAAATGCACCTACAATTGGTGGTCTGACACCAGATCAACAGTTTTTTCTCGCAACAGCACATGTTTGGGCGATGAACATTCGGCCACAACAACTGCGTAATCAGGTAACTACTGATCCACATCCTCCTGCACAATATAGGGTGAATGGCAGTTTAGCTAATATTCCTCAATTTCAGGAAGCGTTCGATATTCCTAATGACAGTCCCATGGTGAATAAAAACCGTTGTGTGATTTGGTAATTAGTTGCTCCTCCTGAATATGCAAGAGGAGCTTATACGCTTATGAAGATGAAAAAATATAAATAATTAAATTGCTTCCATTGTGAACATTGGTTAGACTTTCTGCACTGTTTACAATTAATTGTGGAGATAATGATGACTAAAGAAGAAATGATTTGTCGTATCGTACGTTATGTAACCCAAAAACCAAGTCGCAAAAAAGCGTGCTGCGGATGATTAGTTTATCTGAACTACTTGCTTATAAAAATAAAACAGTAGTTAATCATTTTTGCTATCATCATCCTGACTGTTCTGAGCAAGAAGGTCAGGTTTTATTTGCAGATTTATTGGCTTGGATGTGGCTAAATGCGCAAAGGGCAAAACAAGGTAAGAAAACCTACCTTTTTGGACCATTGCTCATTCTTGATGAACTGTGGCATACCTTTATTCTCCATACACGAGATTATGTCGATTTTTCCATAAACTATTTTGATTCCTATTTTCATCATGATGTTGAGCCGAGTGGTAAAGAACATATAATTGAAGAAGAAGAATTGACTGATTATCTACAAGATTGTTTTGCTTATCTTGGCCCGGAATGGGTAACTCGTCGTTTTGCAACAGCGCTAACTGAAACAAATTCTTAATTTTTTTCTCTAATTATATCTGCAGTATTTCTAGGTTGAGTACAGCAAAACGGAACCCAGGACTCCAATCGTAATACGGTGCTAAATCGTGGGGCCTCGTTGCACTCAGGATGTAATGCTTCACCCAGGTTACAATGACATTGTATTAATGATAATAGGTGCAGTTGTCAATGTTCTTGATTATTACTGCTTGCATTTACTGAATCATCACCATCAGCTAAATGCAATAATGCTTTTTGTAATGGTTCATAGGTACAATGTTGGCTTTCACTAATAATGATTGCTTTCGCTTTTTCGGATAGCTCATGCTTTGAGGTTGGTACGGATTTGTCATATTGTGCTGTTGGTTCAATAACAACCACTTTAATTGAAGAAAGTTGATACATGCCTGCTTCTTTACGTAATTTATCTCGCAGTTCAGGAATTGCATAACGTAATTGCATTGCCCAGGCAGCGTCAGTAGTTGTTAACAGCAAACAACCTTTATTAAAACTGCCCACCTGACATTCATTTGCTAAAGTATCAGGGAGCAAAAGTTTAACTTTATTTGCAAGCTCTTCTAACTGAACAGAGCGTTGGCATAGATCAACAAGTTGTTTATTGAGGCAACGACTGATAGAACGCATTTTTCGATTCTGAATAAAAAAAATGTAAAGAGAGTTAGTATATACTTCCTATGAAGTATAGAATAGTAAATTTGAGCTAAATGCAATATCATAATTTTTTAGTAGACTTTCAGGATTATAGGTGAATCAATGTTTGAGAAGCCCTACGACAGCAATGTTATTTATTTTACCCGCATGCATTGGATTATATTTTTTTGGCCAGTTATATCTTTATGCGCTGCTTTGATGATCGTTAATTATGTGGAAATTGATTTCTTACATAAACTTGGATACGGTTTCGCCGCGCTAGCCTTATTATGGGTTGGAATAACCTGGATGACTTATTATTTTTCTTCTCTCACAATCAAGAAAAATCACGTGATTATCCGTACTGGAGTCGTTGTGAGACAAACGATTGATATTCCATTAAGCAAAATTGAAGCGATCGATATTCGTCAATCCATTATGGGCAGCATGTTGAGTTATGGGATGATAAGCATCACCGGTACTGGTGGCACTCGTCGTATTATTAATTTTTTGCATAACCCTCTGACGTGCAGACGTTACATTGAACAACTGATGGGTGAACTACATGGTAATGATTAGGTCATTGTGTTCTTTTTTTCTTGATTCACGTAGGAGCCCGCTTTTTCTGACACAGACTCCTGGGTAATAGAGCAAATTAAATTCTTGCCAGAAGTTCTGCTTTTGTTTTTTCATCAACAAAAGCAGATTCTATGGCCATACGTGTGATTGCATTCATTATTTCATCACTGTAGCTGTATGATTTTTGTACTCGTTGATATTCCTGCCCCAAGGTCGTATTCATAAAAGGAGGATCATCAGAGTTGATACTAATTTTAATCCCTTCGTCATAAAATCTAGGCAAAGGATGTTCATTCATATCTTTAAACAAACCCAAAAAGATGTTACTTGTAGGACAAATTTCCAAAGTAATATTTCTATCTTTTACCATAGCAATGGTATCTGGTGAATAAATCGAATTAACCCCATGTCCTATACGTTGGATTGGCAGATGTTCCATCGCCTCGACCATACCGCTTGCAGGAGCAAATTCCCCTGCATGTACTGTGCATTGTAAACCTGCATCAGCAGCAATACTGTATGCTCTGCTGAATAATTTAGGAGGAAATTTTGCTTCATCACCGCCTAAACCAAAACCTGTGACGCAAGGAAACCTATCTTTATGAGTTTGTTGCGCAACATGCTCAACAGCTTCTACACCAAAATGGCGAACGGCAGTAATTAAAATGCGTCCTACTATATTGAACTGCTCTTTAGCATCGTCAATTGCTTGTTGAATTGCTGCCAGATGTTCTGCGGAAGGGATTTTACTCGAGAGCTCTGCATGATCTGGTGAATACATCATTTCAACATAAATAGCATCTTCTTGAGCGCGGGCACGTAAATAGTCGAAGGTGATATCATAATAATCCCGAGGATGCCGAATCACCGATGCAAGCGTATCATAAACTTTTAAAAAATCGAGAAAGTCTTTGGATACATAACTTTTTCCATCAGATGCAACGAGGCCTTCAGGGAGTACTAGTTTATTACGTGTAGCCAACTTTGCAGCTAATCCAGGAGTGATGGTACCTTCCAAATGGACATGTAACTCCGCTTTTTTTAAACTCATCATGTGCTCCTAATTTCTTTAAAAGTTAGAGTAATGGTAACTTAGATGAAAAAGCTATAAAATACCCACTTTAAATTATAGTTATTTGGATTGGTTATGAACTCAGATGATATAGATAAAGCTTATGTAAGTCCTTATGATAAATTTTTATTTGAATTTGATGCAACTCATAATAAATCTGCATCGCAAATAAAAGAAATTAACAAGCACAAGCGTATTTCTATGATGCGTGATAATAAAGATTACGGAAATGAAAAGGGTGAAATCTGGGAAGAATTTTAATCTTCACATAGCCTCAGTGAAAGCAATCCGAGCTTTGCATCAGATTGTTTTTACGCTTCATATTACCAATATATAGCACAGTAGTCTCCTTTTGATAGTCATCATCCCCAGGAGTTTACGACGAAGTAGATCCCTTATTGCGCATCAAGAGGATTCATCCTTGTAAATGCTCAATAGTGTCAACTTAAGGAAATGAGTCATCGTAGCTTGGGTGAAGGCGCAAGCCATCCAGAGACCAGGGCGATTTCATCAAAGTTTAAAAACCAATCACTTTTCTTAAGTATTGAGTAGAAAGA
>NZ_QHJG01000050.1 GCF_003184185.1 Legionella qingyii
ACTCCGGAATCGGTGATCAAATGACTAACGGAATTAGTGATCAAGTCCTCCGGAATACGCACTATTGATTTGGTAAGCTTATACTCTAGAATTTTTTCCTCCAACCATGTGTATCCAGAGCTTTTTTTTCTTAACCCCATATTGAAATAGGCCGATGGAGAATTATCAATAGCATCCAGTTCTATACGTCCTTCTTTACCTGCGTCAATACTTTTGTGAAATGCATACTCAAATAAGACAGAGCCCACATATTTGTAAGGAGTCGTAGTATTAATCGAATAGTTATACATGCGATGAATATAGAGACAGTTATTCTGAATTGAATAGTTCATATATCCAACCTGTTGATTTTTAACATAAATCAACACCTCGGTACGTGGGCCAAGCAATGTGTTTCCGGAGCGTTTAAGAATTCTGTAATTAACTTGTTTTCCGTCAGAGGTTTCGATTTTAGTAGTTAGTCGCATTTCGATTTCTCATTTTATTATTATAATTGACGGGATAAAAAAACAGATAATATCAGATCAAAACAAAATCACAATGTGGATATATTCTCATTTTGAATACAAAAAATACAATTCTTGGTTGTTGGCTCAATTGGGTGGTAATGGTCGGGTGATTATTAATCAAATAGACTAATGCTTATTCATATAAATTATTTGAATTAAGAACATGAGGAATGATGAGCGTCCGTCAAAAAAGCAAGTCTGGGTGAAACGAAGTGTAGCTTGGGTTCAGTCTATAGATAACAGATCGGGTTTTGGTAAATTTGACCTGACAGATACTTCTTAAAAAAACGTTACCTGTCAGATCAAGTTTGAACTAGTACATTTAAATTTGTGATTATTGGTACTTGCAATAATTTTAGTTGTTCTTAAGTGGCTCTAGAGTTATTGATTCATCAGGCTTTTTAAATTGATCTGTGATAGCGTTGATTCTGGCCTTATAATCTTGCGTCACTTTACCTACGGCACGTTGACCCCACTCAAACTTAATATCCCACTTTTTGAATAACTCTTCAATTGCTTCCCTGACCATGTTATATGCTTTATCCATTAAATCAAGGCCTGCGTCATCAAGCGCATCATAGTGCGATTTATCGAAGCATTGAGAAACTTTAGTAGGTAAATGCGTAAGAAAAGTTGATGCCTTCTGTATTTTTTCTTCAAATTTTTCAGGGGATTGATAAACTTTTTGAAGATCAAGATCGCTTAATATGTTTTGCGCATCATAAAATAGCGTAATCATATTATTATTTACAGCCCGCAACAGCGCTTTGTGCTCTTCAGTTAGATCTTTGCTGTACATAAAAGTCTTGATAATGTCTTTATTTAAATTGCTAAGCACTTCTATTGCTTCAGTCAATTGTTTAGACAGGTTACTGCCTTCTTTAAACATGCTTTTTAAATCTTGGTAAATCTTTCGTCCCTCATCCAAAACAAGTTTATTTTCCTTCAACGCGGTTAAGATTTTTTCATAATCAGTATTGAGGGCAAAACCATGTTCCTTTATTGTTTCCAATTGAGCGCGATTATCTCGATATTTTTTTAAGCTTTCTTTCACATCTTGAATGTTTATAAGATTGTTGCCAAATATCAGCGTGCGACATAGAAGTAGTTACATCAGCTGCCGAAGTAGGTTTCTCAAAGAGNGGGGGGGGGATTCACTGGGGTAGGCTTCTAGTACCTTATCTATCATCCCCCTCCATTTATCATGAATTATAGATAATCTTTGAAATTGTGCTTCACGTTGCTTTAATCTGCTTACTAGTTTAAAGCACTGCTCTGCATCCTCGGGCGCGGTCAATATAATACTGTTGATTTCTTCGTCTAATTTCTTGAACCAATCAGGTTGGGTTACCTCTTGAAGAAACTGTTTATCTTCTTCGGATATGAGTTGAACATTAGTTTCTCCTAACGATCCTTGCAAAACGTCCAACCATTTAAAAAAATCCTCACTTTTTCCTATTAGGGAATAAAAATCCTGCGGAAACCCAAGTCTTTGCAAGGAAACCGACTCTTGCTTTAATGGGTGAGTTTGGGCATTTTCCCTAATTTTTCCTTTTAATCGACTTAGCTTTTCTGCAACATCAGTTGTGGGTGCATCCTGCCCGCCAAGATTTTTTGCTGAAGATTGCCCCAATGCGATCTGCTGTATTTCATAAAAGTGATTAAAACTATAGTCAATCTGCTCTTGTTTTAGTTTGTTTACCTCATTTTCTATATTGCTCAACAATTTATTAGATACAAAGTCGTATAAGGGGCGTGACGCCACAAATTGCTCTAAGCGGAGTAATTCGGCCATTATTTTAGAATTTGGATTGACGGCTTGTTCTATTTCAATTTGTTTGTGAATTACGGTTAACCAATGCACTTTGAAGCCTGTAGTAATGAGATCACGGCTGGACCTTAACGCAGATAAATCGGAGAGATTATAATGTTGAGCCAGCTCGCTGCTTGGAATATCCACGTCTTGCTGTAGGTAATGATATGTATGCAGCTCCTGACGCAAAAATGCTTCAAGATCACCCTCATTGTGTATATCAATCAAGATTTGTACCTGTCGATCATCATTGCTGACTTGACTGGCAATCTCCGCCGAAAATTGCAGTTCAGTAAGAAATGTTGGCATTGCTTCAATATCAACGTCTGGATATTGTTGTTTAAAATGAGCTTGTATCCGTGTGCGACTCGCATAGATGGCTTTAATCGCTCTATCGAGATCATCGGTATCATCAGAGGCAACAGAAATAAATGCATGCATTTGATTAAAGAAGGCAAGAGGATTCACTTGCGAAGAAGCGGCTTGAGTGCCAAAAGCCATTGCGTCTTCAAAATTCGCAATGTCTTTGGCATTGTATTTTGGTGAATAAGCATCGATACCTCCAGTTAGTGTAATATCGACAAATTCGGCAATCTGTTTGCAATAGGTTACTAGCTCTTCGCGTGACCATAGGGTTAGATGATTAATCTCTGTGTCAAAGTCAAAATCTTCCGCGACTATAACCAAGTCCTCTTGATTAAGAATATTTTTAAGTTGTGTGTATTGAGTATGATCAATTGTTATCTGAACATCGCGATAATTGGGAGCATCTCTTAACTGTTTCATGGTGTTTGATAGGGAATCTGTGCTGCGATATGTGTTGCATAAAAACCTAAAGTGTTGCTGAGCTACTTTTTGAGTTACTTTTGCTTTGAGGAGAGATTCATTCAAGCGTTCAAGCGTTGAGTTAATGGCATCGAGTTCTTCTTCAACTCGTTTAATAGGAGCGTGAGTCAAATCTTCCTCGAATCGAGGGATTAAAGCGTCCAGGAGCTTAATTACGTCGTTTTGTACTTCTTGGTTTTTAAATTGAGTATTGCTTGACTTCATCCGTGCATCAATTTCAAGAAGCATTTCTCTTTTAGTTGCAAATTCCTCTCTTATTGAATTTTCTCTTTTTTGTTGGGGAATTCTTTCTTCAATTTCTTTGAAAATTTTCTTTATCTTTTCCTCTGCTGTGTTCAATTCAAAAATACTATTTAACAGATGGCTGTAATCTCCAAGCTTGGGTTCGGTGACCGCCTCGATTTTTTTATGTGCATTGAATAGCGGTTGGATTAACTGATTCATCTCTTGTTTCAGATCGTCAATCTCAGGACCATTTTTGTTCTTTAATTCCAAAATCAGTTTTTTTTCAAGGTCGGCCGCTTCTTTTAGGAGTGGCTCGTAGTGTTCATAAAATTCTACTTTTTTTGCTCTAAATAATTCATCTTGTTTATCGGATTTATTAAAAGCTACTAATACCTTATCGATTGCTATTATTTTATCAATTATCGGATATACTTTATCCAGCGTTTCTTTCAATGCTTTATTTTGTCTTTCTAATAATTTATTTGCTTCTCTTAGATAACTTTCTTCCAATGCTTTATTTTGTCTTTCAAAAAATTGATTCGCTTCTCTTAGATAACTTTCTTCCAATGCTTTATTTTGTCTTTCAAAAAGTTCTTGCTGATTCTTTTCTTGCAATGGTCGATCTATTAATTTTTTTAATCTATTTCGATGTTCCTCTTGTAGAGCGCGTTCCTTTTCTAATTTCACCGCCAGGAGTTTTTCCACTTCCTGAGCAAAGTTGTTCATCTCTTCTTGGAGTTGGAGTAATTGGACATCTACTTCTTGTTTTAACAGTTCTGCTTCTTTATTCTCCTCACCGAAGATTTCGTTGAGTCTTCTGGTAAATGGAGAAAGAAAATCTACCACGAAATTTGCAGAAAAATTGCCTAATGCAGTGCGATAAAAATTTTCTAGCTTTGCAAGGGCATTATTTTGCGAAAAGGGTTGAAGACTAAGTTTCTCCCATTTTGTAGCTTCTAAGATTCGAAGAACATTTAAGTGGCTGGTAATTGTAGAAATTAATGAGGCATTTAATTCTGAGAGCGAACTGATCTCATCGTTTAATTCGCTGTTGATTATAGAAATTAATGGGGATTTTAATTCTGAGAGCCAATTGCTCTCATCTTTGTTTTGGGCTTCTTCAATATCCACAACTTTAATTTTTTTCTTTCTATGATATTTTTTTTCCAGTTCTTCTAATTGATACATCGCATTTAAAAGATTCACATAATCTTGGCTCGTCGGTTCTTGTTGAAACTCTTTGTTGATAATTGCTGCGGCTTCTTGCCATTTTTGTTTTAATGATCCTAAACTTAGTTTGCTCTTAATTCGTTTTTCAATTAAAACCATCTTTTCCCTTGCCAGAGACTGCATCACAGCATATGTATCTCGCTTACTGTATTCGAAGGATTTTATATCTGCATCAATCGCAATTGCTCTTGCGAATTTAAGTTCTATTTTTTCTAAGGCGTTTTCTAAAATAGCTTTTTGTGTGGGTAAGCGTTCTTCTTCTGGAAGTGAAGCAATGGAATTAATGTCTAATTCTAATTGCAAAAAAATTCTGCTAAGTTCCATCCACAAATCATTCGCCTCATCCACCTCTAAATCTGATTTTTGATCATACTGCCTCCCCCTCGAATCTGATTTTTTATCAGGCTGTATATTTGATGGTATTGAATTGTAAACTTTTTTGAAGAAAGATTCTTGGACTATCCCACTTAATTGCATTTCTCCAAACTCAGGTTGTTTGAGTTTGTGAAATTGGGTATTTTTTAAGGTTCGTATTTTATTGATGAGAAGTCTAACTTCGTCAACTATATCGAGTGGCTCATTTTTGGATTTTGACATGCTTTTCTAACTCCCCTATCAACGAGTTATTTATAATCATATTATGTAAACCTTAAGTATTTATTAAGGGCTATTCGTTTTATTAAGCATATACACCTATTTATTCCAAGCCATGGCTTAGGATGAGCAATTCATTTCTATTTGCTTAAAGCATCAATTCAAAGATTTGTATGATAAGAAACCACTCTCCCACACAAAACTGCATTTTTAGCATTGCAATAACGCTTTCGGATGAACCAGGTTTAAAAAATCGTCTCTTTTGATTTTTAGCAGTTGATCATGGTTTCCTGCGTTAAAGACGAGCCATTCCTTATGCGCAAGACTATCTGCAAGATAGACGTCCATATTATAGAGTTCACCAAAAAGGGGTATCGCGCCAACTTCGCAGTCTTTAAATTTGTCTTGAAATTCGAACTCTTTAGCAAGCTCTGCGCGTTTTGCTCGAGTCTCCTTTTTTAATAGATCTAAATTCAGTCGCGTATTGGCGGGGATTGCGACAAGTGTAAATTTACCATCCAGTTTGACAACTACAGATTTAGCAAAATGGTTTCCCTTAATATGTGCTGCTTGTGCACATTGCGATGCGGTATAGGCTCTGGGATGACTGATTGTCTTATATGGAATATCATGAGTTTTCATATATTTTCTAATGGATGGGTTTAACATGAGGAGCTCCCACAAAGGATGGATATGTTTAATTATAGGACATTTTGTCCGTGATCGTTGCGATGCCAGCGTGTTTTATCTACCATCTATTTTAAATTTGTGACAAGATGATTTCTGCTTTGCAAAGCGGGTTCGCAATGTTCTTAAACCCAAGGAACCACAAGAGTGAAAGGTGTATGCTAAAAACAAGGAATAGTCGATGCGCAATACCGATCAACAAAATCAAAGTCCTTTTGATAAACTTGCTAATGAAATGCTGTTAGCGATTCTTAATACTCAGAATAAAGAGAAACATTATATTCTTAACCCAAAAGATATTTTGTCTTTTGCTTTAAGTTGCCAACGTTTTAATGGAATAAGCCTGGATGCCAATTGCTTTTTTTCTCCTCATAAATATAACGATCTGCGACAAAAATCCTCTGATTATCACGAATATAAGGAAAGAAGGCTTACTCAATTGAAGAATGCACAACGAGTGTGGCATGAACAAAACGGAGCGTTTTATTTGAATAAGACTAATAGAAATAGAATGGCTACCGGTTTAGGTTTACTTCTAGCATCTATTTTCGCGTTCACGTTTGATATGAGCTATGGAGCTTATTTGTTAACCACGTTAGTTTTATCTGTACTGGCGCTGGTGATTAACGACCTCCTTTTTGAGCACATAGAGTATTCGTTAAATTCATCTGATGTGAGCGCTATTCCTCTCCAATTTTTTGAAGAGGAAATCGTAGGTAAGTCGAACTTAATTTAGCCTGTAATGCGCTTGGATTTATGATGAATACGCCTTTTATTGAATTGAGTAACATTAGGCTGCTTATTAAAAGTATAAGCAGCTTTATGAAGTATGTTAATTGGGTTTTGAAAATGCGTTTGCTGCTATTTCAATATCTGACTCACTTTCTTCAATAGCATTCTCATTTTTTCCTGTTAAAGAGGCTACTCTATGTAAAAGCCCTTCAGGTAATGTACTGAACAATGACGATTTAGTACGAAATGCTTGAGCAAGAACCCGAGAATTTTTTCTTATTTCTGAGATTCTATCCAATTCATTCTTTAACGTGAAGTAGGTATGCCTGTATTGGCGATAACACACTGGCTGACGCTATTCTGGATCGTCAGGTGCATAACGCCCATCGATTAAATTTGAAAGGAGAGTCAATGAGAAAAATACGGGGTAAATTGACTGAAAGTGAACATCAACGGTTAGTTTAACAATTATTTAGGGGGGGGCATTTTTGCACGCTGATTTACACAAATTGATGGAAATTTTCAAGGCACTTGCACACGATCCCGATCTTGAATGGGAGTTCATTGACGGGAGCATTGTTCGTGCCCAACACAGTACCGGTGCATGTACTAAAGTTGCTTAACAAGGTGTCCAATTTTCCCGGGCAAGATCAGCTATCACGTCAGCAGTTCCCGAAGAAAAATCAGTTTTTTATAAATTAACTATACTATCTAAATAAATATTATTGTGGAGGCACATAATGCCAAAAGAAATATCTATAGGAACTTTATCTATAGGAACTTTATATAGTTATATTTTTGACGGAATAAAGTGGTATAACAGTGATCAGGATGATAGTGCAAAATCGGAGAAGAAAAAGTTAACACAAGCCCAATTTGAAAAAGTTCTAAATTCAAAATCTGAGCATTTTAGATATTCATTAAGAATGTTGCAGGCTAAAGATCTGGAAGAGGTGTTGTATGGGAATTCAACCGATCCTTTAATTAAACCAACTGACTTTCTGGATTCTTTGTTATTTCCTAAAGACGAAAAAATTGGAGAGATATTTGATTCTTTAAATCAAAAATATAAATATTTCACTAAAAATCAAGAAGATTTGGCAAAAAAACACTTCATTATTTTGTTTAAAGGTACGAAATTAATTGGTGACTACTTTGAAAACAATAACGACGAAGAAAATTCGTTGGCGGCAGAAAATGCTTATAAAATACTGGTCTGGTTTGGATTGAAAAAAGGGCGAGGATCTCCTTTTTCAATGTTTGAAAAACATTTAAAACTATTTCCAGATTTGGTTAAGCCAGTACATGATAGTTTAGTATCACCCATTCCTGTCAATAATAAATCCAATCTTGATTTGAGTGGATGGGTAACATTTATAAAAAAATATCCTGTACAAGGTATACACTATTTTCAACAGGCAGCAAACATCGAGGAAATGAATGATAATCGCGCGCCTGCCACGATTGCAGAAGCACAAATACTAGCTGCTAAAATAGTATACCCAAATGCCTCCAAACATCCTGAAATGGCAGCTTTATTTTATGCTAATAAACTGGATAATAATTTGTTTAATCAATGTTTGGAATTAGAAAAAAGAAGAAAGAGTACAGATAATCTCCCGGATATTCACATAAATGGTAATACTATAAATTTTCCTGAATACCATTTGGTTAAATTACCAATAGATGACCTTAGGGCATATTTTTTAGGGCTACTTACAGCCTGTTGCCAATCCATTGGTGGGCATTCTGAACGATGTGTTATTGATGGGATTACACTGCCAAACAATGGGTTTTATGTAATGTTAAAAGGAAGTAAGCAATCAAATCCGCTTATAGACAACAAAATTAATTATTCAGATTTTCAAATTGTTGGCCAAGGCTATGCCTGGATTAGCAGTAATAATAATCTGGTATTTGATTCTTGGGAAAATTTAAGAGCATCAGACAATGAAATTGCAGTGCAACTATTAGAGTCCTTTAGTAAAGAGTTAACTCAAAGAGATGAAAATATTGTAAGGGTTACCATTGGTACAGGGGGTAAAACTCCTGATAAATTTGGTAATAAAGTACTGGAAAAAGCTGAAAAAATGAAGGAAGGTTATCAATATTCGGATTCTTTGAATCAATATCTTGTCTATTTAGACAATAACAAATTAAAAACTTGGCAAAAAGCCTTGCTTGATGATTGGGATAGTTTGGTAGAAAAACCCTTGCCTTTGACTACACAAGAATTTGCGAATTATTTAGGCCTCGATAATATATATTCGAAAGAGACTTTTGATTCAATCGCAACCTATTTAATCGATAAGAAAAATTTCTCGCTTTGGATTAATTGGGAAAAGCCTGAAAAGCAACCTTTACCCGAAGATTTTTGGTATATTTTAAACCGCATAGAAAATCTAAATACCGAGATAGTCACTCAACTGTTACACTTCGGAGAAAAAGATTTATCGGATTTGTCCGAGGCAATAGTTAATTTGACTTCTCTGAATCAGTATAACTCCAAAAAGGAGTATGAACTGATAAATACACCGAATTATGCTTCCAAAGTAAATCAGGTTTTCAGGTTTTCAAACAAATTAAATTGCCCAGAAATTTTTGATTTATTTGAGCCATGGTTTACAGAAACGAGCCACACATTTTTTAATGCCGATATAAATTATGGTCACTTACTCAATAAACTACAAAGATTTCAAATAAATGCTCTCTCCAAGACCGTTATTCAAGAGCTCATCTCTTTGGGTAGAAAAGGAAATACGCTCCTGGATTTGCTAGAAAAATATCGTTCTGTACTAAATATAGAACAGCATTTATTTTGTATCAGTTTGGTGAGGAATGAAGGGATTGACGTTGCAGAGGCTTACATTTTTCTTTATTCGAAAAATTTTGCAACAGAGGAAAATATAGGGGTCATCTTAGCTCATCCAGAAAATGCACTCACCCTTGCTCAGGGTCTTTATGGATTATCCACTAACAAAATATTAACGCCAGGAAATATTAGTAATTTAATTGCTTATCCTTTATTAGGGGAAAGCCTTATATATTGTAATAGCATCAATCAAAAATTTTTTGATTGCCTAATCCCACATGAAAATACTACAGAAAATTATTTCATAGCATTAACAATCCTGGCAAAATCGAGAGCTTTAACACTGGATAATGTAGCGTCACTCCAAAAAAATCCTTTATTTGCAGATGAGATTGTTCGCATACCTGAAGACTCAAGAAATTTACCGAAAACAGTTTGGCAATTAATGCATAAGCATCTGGGAGATCGAGAATATCTCAATAATCTTATTTTATTAACTAAAGATGTGAATGAATATACAAATCAATTCAATAATGCACTAGAGGGTGACTATGATGTATATGAATTTGAGCCAGTATGTAAAGCAATGGATGTTCTGAATACTTTAAGTAAATATTTATCAGGCGAGTTGCAAGATTTGTCTGAAGAGTTAATTGTCAATTCAGACTTGCCAGCAGAAATGAATCTTCCTGAAAAATATAAAAAAATCATGGACAGCTTTACAAAATTTATAAAAACCCATAATGATGTAATAATGAGCTTAGGGCAAGAAAGCCTTGGTTCGACGATGTCACCGTAAAGGAAGCGCTACAGCAACCTCATCTTCTGGTTCATTTTATCTTCTGTAATAGTATTGCCAGGATTTATTCAGAGGAGAAGGGCGATGAGTGCGTAAGCGCTCAATAAACCCTACCCTATAAATTGAGGGATTTCGGCACGAAATAACTTCCGTGCCGGCTTAAGATTTCTAATGGTACTCAGGAGTGTTTTTTGCTTCTTGTTTTGCTTGCTGGTGGTTAATAATATGACTAATTAATGAATTACCATTCATAATTTCTTTTGTAATTTCCTCCTTTGTCATTGCCTGCCATGTAATACTATTTCCATTATGAGTAATAGCCTTGGAGCAACAAACCTTGCCTTCTCTTAGTTCTATACTAAAAAATCTATCCCTGACATAAGCACAGCCTGTACTTGCACCAATACCAAGGTGACAGCCATATACTCGATCTTTTATATAACCAGGTTTGCATTCCATGTACTGGCCTTTATTTGTAATACCATGTTCTTCTAACTCCTCTTTTATAAAGTCTTTAATTAACTCTAATTTATCAAGTGGGAGTTTTATCGAAAATAAACTCAAAGAAGTCGAACTTACTTGTGTTGGTTGTACAGGAGAGCAAGCATTTTGGAGCAAGCTAAATTTATTCAAGACCCCTAGCATCACTTGGCAAGTATCATAAAGACCTAAACCAAGTAATTCAGATGTAGTATTAATCAAGAGGTCAAAAGGTAGTTCAATATTTGTGGCAAATCCTTGTAATATCCACGTCCAGGCTCCAGCACCAGCATTCATCAATGCATTAGCTTGAGTAGCATTAAGATTATAATCTCTCATATGACACAATAGATTAAGGATTTTTGGAGCTGCGCTTTTTTGAGCACATCCAATGAGGTCATCAAGATTGAATAGGGCGCCTGCTTGCAGTAAAAGTAATACGATGTCTTTGTTCTTTGATTGTACAGCATGTTCCAAAGCAGTTTTACCACATTCAGCTGAAGGAAAATTATCTGTTTGGTGGAGACTTGCTCCGTTCTGAATGAGAAGCTTAACTATCTCAACTTTTCCTTCAAAGACTGCTTCAAGAAGTACAGTAGAACCACCACGATCTCTTCCATTAACGTTGAGTGGGTTTGTATTAATCAATTCTAATATTGCATCAGTATCGCCATTCTGGATGTCCTGGCAAATCTTGTGCCACTCAATTTGTCCAAGATCAGAATATCCATCGACAACCTGAACAGGTTCAGCTGCTGCGGGGTAGAGGCTAACTGCTGTGGCATTCAGCCGCTTTTTTAATTCCTCACGCATAAACGCCGGATCTTTCGATGAGCCCGATGCAATCTGCTTTTCATCTTGCAATTCGGCGATTTCAAAAACTTTTGCTAGCATAATAAAATTATCCTTAGTAAAAAATTATAAATATACGCAATCTATTTATGCAGTCTTTTATTAAACTATTTTTCCTGGATGACTGAATATTTCGGAATAGCTGCAAGATTGAATTTTAAACCAAAAGAACAAAATTCGTCCAATTGATTGTATGAATATATCATATTAAATATTTTGATATCTAAGTTTCGCCTAATAGTCGTGAACTGCCAAAGATAGTAGACAAAACCCGGGATGATATTGAAGCGGCTATAGCAGCGATTGAGGCCAGTGATTTGTCTGTCGGCATTAAGGAATTCACAATGCACAAGGCCATGCGCTATATGCTGAAACACTGGCATGAACTGACCCAATTCTTACGGGTTGCAGGTGCTCCCCTTGATAACAATATCCTTGAGCGTGCCCTGAATCCCGATCCGGGGCCGGCACACCTGGTTATTTTACAAAACAGAATACGCTGCCATGATAGGGGGCATCAGACCAGTATGAAGTACACCTGTGCTCTGGCGCACATCAACCGGCTCAACGGCCAGTAATATTCGGTGGTGAGAGGTAACTTGCAACATGGGGTTGTCCTGCAAATTGTGTCAGAATTTCAGACAGGCACTCCACTGGCAGATTGCCCACCCTTAACAAAGCCCCACCCGGGCGCTGGTAGAAGCGGCACAAAGGTAAAGTGGTTATCGCATTCAACATTCGCGGCAATTTGTGCGCTGGTTATCTTCCGTGTTTGGGCTATCATGTTGACAGGATATCGCCCCATGAGCTTTTTCACTTCAGCCGATAAGCGGTTATAATTATTGAATTCTTGTTTTATTATCGTTTTTAATGGGATGAGTCTTATGTAGTTTAGAGGCAGTGTTCTTTAATAATCTTCATGAGCCATAGTAGGGGTTTGTAATTGTTAAAACGTTTGTGATAGAACATGTTAACCGTAAAGCTCTTTTTTTGAAATGGCAGCGGTTTTATCTCAAAATCCTGCTTTTCATTTAGAACAATCGCTAAATGCCGCGGTACGATTGCTAGATAATCTGTGTCGCGAATTACCTCAAGTGCGCTAATTAAATTGGATACGGTTACTTTAATATTCCTTTTAAGACCAGGATCCGCCCATTGTTCCTGTAATGCTTTTTCAATAAATTGTATTTCCACATGATCTGCTTTCATAAGTAGGTTTTGAGTCAACTGTTTATTGGCAAGTGGATGTGCCTTACGCATCGCACAAGCCATTTCCTCTTCAAGTAAAAACTCTTTGTTGATAACAGTTCCATAAGGAAGAAAATCGGCACTAATTGCTAAATCAACTGTGGTTGCTAACAATTCATCAAGATTTAAGTTCTCCGATACCCAAATAGTTTTTAAAATAAAATTAGGAGCATGTTGTGCTAGATAAGCAGATAATTTAGATAAAATTAGAAGCTCTCCATGACTTCCTACAACTAGATTAAATCTGACTGTTTCGGTGCAAGGGTCAAATTCATCTTTTTCAAAAATTTCATTAGCGTTAGCTAAAAAAGTTTTAATTTTAGGGCTCACGGCTAAGGCCCTAGGTGTAGGTTTAAGGCCATGAGCTTCACGAATAAATAATGGATCGTCGAAAATATACCTTAATTGCTTCAAAATTTTACTCATGGCTGCCTGACTAAGGTGTGATTTATCAGCAGCTTTTGAAACAGAACACTCTGTTAATAACGTATCAAAATATACCAATAAATTTAAATTTACTTTATTTATGTCCATGTATTATCAATCCATTCGATACGATGCAGGTTGTAACTAAAGTATAGTTAATTTTAACCGTATCTTGAATAACTCGATTAGCTTTAGCGCATGAACCCAATGAATCATTTGTAATAAATCTGTAAAAAAGTTGAACTTCAAATAAATTGTGATTAATTTTCAGACTAAAATCACTCAAAATAGCTGGAGTATTATTCATGAGTGCAAATCAAGAAGAGGTTAAAAAAGAAGTTGAACGATTACTGAGTTTAAAGAAAAAACAGGAAGAGCTCGGTGTTCTAAATCAAAAAGACATGCAAGAGAAAATGAAACTTGAGAACAAGCATAAAGAATTTTTGCAAATGAGCAGCCAGCAAATGGAACACGAGTTAACGAAAAAAGGTTCCATGAAAAAAGTTGGTGTTGAGGGGGACGATTTAAAGCTAATTATTGAAGACTATAAAAGAAAATATGGGGAGCAAAGCTGGTATAAAGAACCTGAAGAAAAAGATGGGAAAGTCACTTTAACTTTTCCGTCTCAGGAAGAAGTAGGTATTTTCTTTGAAGCTCAGGCTAGAGAAAATCGCTCTTTTATTATTGTTGATGATAAAACAAATAAAGTGATTGCCTACTCCAATGGTGATGGTAACTTATACAATGGCAATGGAAGTGTTTATGAGGGTGGAGAATTTCAATCATCGAATCAAAGTATTAGCGACTTTACAATGCCTGAGAGACAGGAATCAAGGATGTGTTTCTAAAACACCAAAATTAGAAAGCCAAGTAGCATGGCAAGCGTTGTATTATTGATCAGGCTATCCTTCGAGGTAATAAAATGTATTTTGCTGACTGCATAGGGAATGCTGGCGGCATATTTTTTTATCTCGGAAGGGGCATAGGGTTTAATAGGAATGAGTACATCAATCTTACCACTATCAAGTAACAAATTCATTGTTCAATGTGAGCTCTTGGTAGATACATGTTATCCCAATGCGTTTGCAGATGTTATTCATGAGATCTATAAAAAATCCAAAGTAATAAGGACATTGGGTAATTGCAATCTAAAACTGGTCGTGAGGTCAGTCAGTTTTTCCACGAAGATGATCCAATAATTGTGCTTTATGAAAAAATATCGACCTGTCGAGAAAAAAAAGATAGAATGATAGTGATTTTTTAAGTCGGTTGCCCGGTTAGTTTTAGGGCCAAGAATGAACATAGTCATGCAATTAACTCAAGAAAGAAAACAGCTCTGGATTATTTTACTGATCGTCTTAATCAGTTTTATTGGTTCATCTATTGCTTATCCCATTCTGCCGCCTCTATTTTTACACTCTTCCGACCAGTTGATTATCTCTCCTGAATGGAGTGAAAACAGCAGGCGTATTTTGCTCGGACTAACCCTTGCAATTTTCCCTCTAGGACAATTCATTGGTTCCCCCATATTGGGGCGAAGTTCTGATTTGTACGGCCGTAAAAAAATACTGATAATTAGCTTGCTCGGAAGCACGCTGGGTTATCTCTTAACGGTCATATCATTTTGGACAAACTGCTTTTGGCTCTTATTATTCAGCCGCTTTTTAACAGGATTTATGGAAGGGACTTTTGCTGTGGCAAGAGCATTCGCATCAGAACTAACTACCATTAACAAATTTGTGAGTTTTGGCAGGATTAACAGTATGGCGGGTATTGGCTATATTATTGGGCCAATCATTGGTGGGTTATTATCAAATTCACAGGCTGTCCCCTGGTTTTCGTGGTCATTCCCTTTTACTGTTGCAGCAGTAGCCTCAATTACAACACTGGGGCTTGCCTGGTGGAAATTGCCGGAGCATAAAATTCTGCGCCAACCTGAAAAAGAAAGCATATTGAGTAAACTCAACATTATCCGGCAATTCAAATCATTATTTCAAAATCACCCACACTTAATCCATTTGCTGATTATCAGCACACTATTTACCTTTGCGGTGGATATATTTTACGAATTTGGCCCAGTTTATCTCGCTGGGAAATGGTCTATGTCTCCAGGAATGATCGCAGGTTATAATGCTGTATTATCAGCCGCACTTGCTTTAGGAGCCTCTTGGCTTCCGCAGCATCTTTCAAAACGCATGCCGATCCATAAAATTATTATTCTGGCCATGGTCGCTACTACTTTGATTTTTGCCGCCATGGTTGCTTTTCAATATCCCTCAATCATGATTTTGCTCTTTGGACTTATTGGGTTTAGCATTACAAGCGTCACAACAACCATGACAATACATATCTCCAATAGGTCTCATACTGCCATTCAAGGGGAAGTCATGGGGGCACAATTAAGTTTACGGACATTGGGTGATGCCATTATTTGCTTTATTGGCGGTTTGCTGATTGTTGTATCAATTATTTTGCCCATTATTTTATGCTGTATCACCGCATTGATTGCGAGCATTTTGTGTTTGGTCTATTTAAAACCTACAGTTCATACATAATTAGAGATTAAGGGTTCATGCTTGCATCTATTTGATTAAATCGATGAATTCGACACGATTTCGTCCTAGCGTTTTTGCACGATACATTGCATCGTCAGCGAGGTTTAATAGTTTGGTTGGGTTATCATCCTTGGGAATACAACCCGCTACCCCCACGCTAATCGTAACAAAACGGGAAACATCTGAATCGGGATGTGGTAGTTCCAAATTACTAACAGCTTGTCGCAGTGACTCTGCAAATTTAATTGCACCTTCCATCTGAGTATCTGGCAAAATACAGGTAAACTCTTCACCTCCATATCGTGCAAGCAAGTCGGTGCTGCGGGTTACTCTGTTTTTTAATGCTTGAGCAACAAGTTTTAGAGCATCATCACCAGCCAGATGACCAAGACTGTCGTTATAACGCTTAAAGAAATCGATATCCATCATAATAATTGCTATTGGTTTGGAATAACGCAATGCACGTTTCCATTCCTGTTTAAGGAAGTCATCGAATCGACGACGATTCGCTACTCCTGTTAATCCATCGAGATAAGACATTTCCTGAAGCAAAAATTGCAGCTTCTTTTTTTCACTAATATCCTCTCCTACACCTACAAAATGTTGGATTTCTCCAAGGGTATTAAATACAGGTGCAATACTCCATGATTGCCAGAACGCACTTCCATTTTTTCGGTGGTAGAGAAGTTCGCCAGTCCAAGAAATGCCAGATTGTATTTTTTTCCATAAATCAGTTAATACGCTTCTTGGGGTCATGTTATTATGAAAAATATCTGTTTTTTGACCATATAACTCTTCTTTAGAATAGCCTGTCAATTTGATGATTTGCGGATTGGCATAAATAATAGTTCTTTGTTTATCAACGATCAGTACAGATACTGGGCTTTGTTCGATAGCCGCTTGCATTTCACGTAAACGATTTCGCTCGTGAATGGATTGAGTGATATCATGAAATGCGATCACAATTCCTTTGTTATTTTTTAACATAATTGGGGTTGTAATTAGAGAGACAGGGAAGCAAGTACCATCTTTACGCCAAAAATAATCATCATCACTTGCATAAGGTTTTTCTGTTTGTATTACTTCCAAATTTTTACAATACTCCATGGGATAGGGATCATGAGTATAATAGCAATGATGAAATAGTTCATGGGCGTTTTGACCAAGCATTTCGGCTTCATCATAACCTAGCATGCTGCACGCTGCGGCATTAACATATTCAAGCCTATTCTCTTTATTGATGACTAATAATCCTTCACCAAGTGCAGATGTAATATCACGTAAATACTGTTCGCTTTGCTCCACCTGTATTTTTGCTTGTTGTAAATCACGGGCTATCTTTGCATTTATTTGGAGTGCTTCTTCTAGCTCTTGGGTGCGTTTTCTTACTTTATCTTCAAGAATAACTGTGTTTTGAAATACTCCAAAATCTGTTCGCGGAGCATTCATATCTTGTTCTGCTCTATCAATCAATGCCTTAACTATTTTATTGAGGCGTTCGATTTCTGCTTGCAATTCTTTCTTAGTGTTAAGAGTATTCTTTTCAGGCATCGTGGTTTTCCTTTAATTCACCTATGGCTAGGCCTGTAATCGTTTGATTTATATGAATGCCTTTGAATTGTTCTCCATAAGTGCTAAAGCCAACGACGTGATTATTCTGAAATATCTTTTCTACATCTTTTTTCAACCCCTGACGCTGTATCTCCAGATTGCGAAGGATGCAATCGCAAGCCAGGACCAATTGCGGTTTGCCAATAGATGATTGAATTTCCTGAAAAGTTTGCTCAATATTTTTTATTAGATCAATTCCATGAGCCGCCATAAAAACCAGACCATTATCGATTGCACAGTAAAACTTTAAGCTTCCATCTGGATTAGCTTTTTGAATAGAGCGCACATAATCAACTCCGTTGATGCGTATCACCAGTGGCGTAGCGGAAAATTTCATGGGATCAAGTTCATCAACTTGCGCTTTTACTATACGGGCATATTCTTCTACTGCCGGATATCCGTTTATTTCATTGACAATACGCTGCTCAGGATGTGCTTGGGTCACGACCAACCTTTCATTCCCACATACAAAATGCTGTGCTTTAAATGGTTTAAAAGGATAGATTGTATTAACCAAGATAAGGGCTACGGAATCAGTATGAAAAGCGCCTTCAGCAAAGATCCACGTTTTCTTAAAACGGAGGTCATCGCCCGCAGAACCACCAAAAAGTGTAATGCCTCCTAAGACATCCTGTAAAATATGAGTTATTTGTTCCTCGCGCTCAGATAATCCATCCACTAACAAAAAAGCGAAGCTGTTTTTAGAATTAGTAGAAGGGGCTCGTGCTTCAAGTTGTTGAAGTAGATTATTAACAAACACCAGTCCTGAATCATAATTAATATTTTTTAAATCATTTATGTATCCAACAGCGGTTGTAAAGCCATCCAAGGCGAAGCTAACCCCTGAAAGGGTATGATCGGTATAACCATTGGGCCCAATTTCACCTGCTGTGGTGCATCCCATTACTTTCACATTCGGAAAAAGGGAATTTATTTCATTGGCTATAGCATCAAGGTCATAATGACTTGAACAAAAAAAAAGAACAAGCTCCATATTAGGTTGACATACTGCCGCATGAAACTCTCTGACTGCAGTATGTGGCTCTTGCGAAGTTGACTGTCCAATACGAATGGATTGCTGAGTGCTCATCTAACATACCCCATATTTTAGAGATGCAAGCTTGTAAAACGGACTCTAAAGCTATTCTTAATTGTTAAAATATTAGCGTTAACTCAATTAATATAACTATAGCATAGGTTTTTTTACAATGAAGTTTAATGTGCTATAACTCAGCTAGAACCTGTTGCTTCTGATAAAGTTCGGTGACGGCAGCGAAGAGAAGCTCTTCGCTTGCCTCTAATTACATGTGCAATGAATTTCTCGTTCGGGATGGCTTTCTTCGATAGCCGGGGGCTTTAATAAAAAACCATAATGAAGCAAGCTGGATATAGGCCATTGTATTTGCTGATGCTCCAGTACGTTACCATTACATGAACTTAAAATAAGTTGCCCATTATGATTAAAAATAGAAAAATTTTTGTCATCCGATAAATTGTGTATCCTATCCATAGATAAGGAAGCCATTCTGGGGTTGGTGATAAGTGCTGAATACATAGAATCCATACGATTTTCTGGTGATTCATTATGCATTGATTCAAAATATTTTTGCGCGCAAAGTGATAATGGGGCGGCACTACCTGCAAGTGTTTTTACTAATCCTTGCTCTCCAGAGGGTAAAGTTCCTTTTTTCATCAGAAAATCACCATTATTATCTGCCAAATAGAAACTATTTTGTTCCTTGTAAATATCCAGAGTTCCTAGTTTATATGCTCCATCTTTGCAGCCAGTAGGGCCTAAGGCATCAGTCACAAGAATAATTTTGTTTTTAATTGTATTTTGTATAAGAGAAATAAATGAAGCGGATAAATGTACTCCATCCGCAATGAGCTCGACGCCAGCGGGGCAACGATCAGGATTTTCAAGTATCCATTGGACAATGTGGCTTTGTGCGTCATTTAAAGTAAGTTCCCTTGTTTCTCGGCTACATGATTCCTGGCAACCATTCCCGAGATGTGTAAACCCACAAGCACCAGCTGTAACAGCACGCCCAATGACCTCTTTATCAACTGGATTGCAATGTCCTATGAATACTTTTACAAAAATACCTTCTTGTTCAAGGTTATTTGTTTGTTTAATAAATTCTTCTGCGCCTGGTAAATCAGGGGCAATGGTTATTTTCCATTGTTTTACATTGGGTGCTACGCTAATGATATCTCTAAATTGTTCTATAGAAATACGGTCTTGTAGTGTCTCTTCAGCATGGGCCCCCTTACAATTTTTTGCGATGAAGGGTCCCTCTAGATGCACCCCAAGAATTTGGGTGTGGCCTGCGGTAGGATTTTGCTCTTGTTTTTGAATAAAATCATTAATTTTTGCCAATGATTTTTTTAAGGCGGGTATTGGCATAGATACTAAAGTAGCTAATGCGTAAGAAAGTCCAGTTTTTCCCAGTGCTTTAACAATGCACTCCAATTGTTCGTCACCCATTTCATCGCCTAAGTCAGCGAAATCAATACCACCTTGACCGTGAACATGGGCATCTAACATTCCCGGCATTAAGAAATAGGATCCTTTAGAATCAATAATTTTTTCTTCTTGAAGAGGGGATAAATCATCATCAACATTGAATAGTACTTTTACACCATCATCGGTAATTTGCACATGTTTTAACTCCTTTATCCCTGCACCGTTATAAACATAAATATTTTTAATTAGCATTTAAATACCCTCATAGGGATTAACTCCGGTTAAGGATCTAATATTTTTTAGAACTTAACCCCCTCAGGAAATGCCCTAGAGTTCCTTTGCTAAATTGGCTAGAATCGTAAGTCGATAAATCAAGTGTTTACTATTCATTGGCATCCTGCGCAATTGTAATTGTAACAAAATATAAGAATGAGATGAATGAATGGTTTTGTATGATCATTCTTAATCAACCATTCCTTTTTATCCTAACTTTTTGTTTATATCGGATATAACGCCTCGAACTCTCGGAGAAAATATTTATGTTTAGTCGCATTTTTGTTAGGGAAACACCTGAAGGTATGGCAAGTAGGGCTGCTCGAGAAATTCAAAAGAAAATCATGGAACATAATGAGAAAAAAATACCTACAGTTTTAGGACTCGCAACAGGGAGCACTCCGGAACCTTTATATAAGGAATTAGTTCGTCTGCATAAAGAAGAAAATTTGGATTTTTCATTAGTGATTACATTTAATTTAGATGAGTATTGGGGCTTGGAACCAAACCATGAGCAATCTTATAATTACTATATGCATCGTCATTTTTTTAATCATGTAAATATTAAAAAAGAAAATATTCATATGCTTGATGGAACTGTGTCACTTGAGTTAATTGAGGAGCATGCGAAAAAATATGAAGAACAGATTAAAGAGGCTGGTGGCATAGACATTCAACTATTAGGTTTGGGTGTGAACGGGCATATTGGTTTTAATGAACCCGGCTCCTCATTGGATTCTAAAACACGACTAATCAAGTTAGATGAAAAGACTCGTGACTCCAATCAACGATTTTTCAAGTCAAAAGATGAAGTCCCGACTCATGCAATAACAATGGGAATTGGAACAATTCTACAAAACAGTAAAGCATGTTATTTATTAGCGACAGGTTCAGCAAAAGCAAATATTATCTCTGCTGTTTATGCGGCTTCTTCACCGAATGAAGATATACCTGCAACCGCTTTATATGCTCATAAATACGTTACGATAATACTCGATACAGATGCGGCATCTAAGTTGCCGTCATCGGTTAACCCAATAAAATCATTATTCTTCTCTGAACGTATATATGCTCCTACAACTCCAGTGGAGCCCCAATTCTTACCTGTTTCTGAGCACTCAAATTCAATTAATCTTACTCAATAAAATATTGATAAACATTGGCACTTGGCATTCTGCCGCCTTAAAATTTTAATTTTTAAAGCGGCAAGATATTATTACTGTTGGTAAGACTCTGAGTTCCTTAATCTAAAAGGGGGTTTTCAACTACAGTGGGAACCGGTGTTGGTGAATGAAAGAAATATATAATCAGTAATATGAGAAAAATAATTGTAGAAATATAAAATACAATTTTTGCATTAAATATTGATGCAGGAGCGGTTCCTTTATATCCCATGTATCCTGAAACAATCGCTATAACTAAAAAAATAAAAGCAGTTCTTAACATTTTATTTTTCCTTTTTCAGAATAAAAGAGTATATCTTTCATTGCGTGCATTTAAATTTTAAAATTCATCATACTCTTTTAAGTTCTATTTGTTTTAATTATAGATATCTTTGGCGAGGATCACATCTATATGACTCAAACATTCATTTCTTATACCTGATTACCCTATGAATTATTCCTAAAAATAAGAGATTCTAAAAGAACTTGCGGGTAAGTCCCAGTCTCATTCTAGGATAAACCCCGAGTAAAAGCTGACGACGTTGATATATATTATAATTAAAGTAGTACATATGGAATTTATGTACTCGTTTCATATGTAAAGGATAGGGAGATTCAACATGACGACTCAAGTTGATATTTTGTACGTAGAAGATGATGACGTTGATATTGAGACTATGCAACGTGAGTTTACCAAAATGAATAAGGCAGTTGATATTGCTGTAGCAAAGAATGGGAAACAGGCACTGGATATGTTATATGGACGTCATGGTAAAAATAGAATCAAGCCTAATGTGATATTGCTTGATCTTAACATGCCTCAAATGAACGGCATTGATTTTTTGAAAAAGTTAAGGAAAGGTTTTGATTTTGGAGATATTAAGGTTTTCGTGCTTACTAGCACATACACTTCTGAAGAAAAGCTCATCACCAGGGATTTACATGTATCTGGCTGTATTATCAAACCCCTGCAATATACGGATGCGCTAAATATTTTGTGGTGTGCTTCTGCAAGTGAAGAAATGTCAAAATTATTTTTTATGCAGTAAATGACAGTCTATTTAAGCATGAGTTCAAGTACCTAATCCTCATTATCCTTTCCCTATGAAGATTATATAACATACATGTTATTGATGGCTTTATGCTGACTAAAAATTCTATTTTTGAGAATTAATAAAGTTTTTTATTTTAACAAAACAATAATGGAGAAATTGTTCATTGAGTTTAATTCGGAAAACTCCTTCCTCATGATTTTTCAAATTAGTTTGTTCAATTAGAGCGGTGTTTGCATCTGAATTAAGGGCACTTATGGTTTCTTTAGTGTCTATTCCATATCGGTCTGAATCTAATCTTCCATTTCCATGTAGTAGGCAATTACGAATTTTAGAAATATTAAGTAACGCGTTCCAGTAGTCACTATCAATAGTATATCCAAGCGCTTTAAGAGCCATTTCAAATCGTGATATGCTTGCGTTTTTCTTAATTAATTGATTGCTACACTCATGGTACAAGGCCTCTTCGAGTTGAGAATAAATTTGCAGAAAGGTCGATTCAATCAAGATTTTTAAACTTTGTTTGTAAAACTCTAGAGTATCTGTTTCGGTTCGTGTTAGTTGCTGATTATTTTTCTTCAATTCTAGATGCGATATGTCTTTTTGAATTGATGACTTTATCAATTCGTAGGTCTGTAGTTGATATTCAAAATTAATTATTTTTAAAAATTTAAATTGATTCATTAATCATTTTCCAAGATTATAAAAGTGTATCTTTCTAAATAGGAAACACAGCTACAGATTGTAACAAAATAATATTGAATAATTCAGTTAAATAAGGACATAAATGATTTTAATGAGTTCTTGGGGGTTCTTAAAAGAACTATTTAATAATTGGAATCAAGACCGAATTTCAAGTAAAGCCGCAGCACTTGCATATTATATGCTATTTTCACTTGCTCCAATTTTATTAATTTGTATTTCTATTCTGGGAATAGTATTTGGTGAAGAAGCTTCTCGCGGTCAAATTTTGTCTCAAACAAGTGACTTAATAGGCAGAGAACCTACGTTACAAATTCAAGAAATAATTCAAAATGCCAGTAAGCCAAGCAATTCCCTTGTAACAAAAATAACAAGCTTTATTATTCTTTTGTTTAGTGCCTCAGGAGTGTTTACTGAAATTCAAGTGGGATTGAATGAGATATGGGGAGTCAAAATTAATCCGAACAGGGGATGGTTTACGACATTAAAAAGCCGTTTCTTTTCTTATGTAATTGTTCTAGGAGTTGCTTTTTTATTATTAATATCATTAATTTTAAGTGCTTTTTTAGCACTTATAGGTAATTATTTAAATTATTTTGTAGGTACAAGTATTTTAATGGATTTGATAATCAGTCACTTACTCTCTTTTTTCCTGATCACATTATTATTTGCTATGACATTTAAAGTTCTACCTGATGTGATATTAAAATGGCGCGATGTGTGGTTGGGGGCATTAATCACTTCGGTGTTATTTAGTTGCGGTAAAATTTTCATTGAATTATATCTGATTCAATTTCATAAATTTTCTGTATTTGGAGCTGCGGGCTCTATAATTATTATCTTGATATGGATGTTTTATTCATCCCAAATTTTCTTCATTGGGGTAGAAATCACAAAAATACTTTTTATAAATGAAGGCAAACAGATTGTTATTACGCGAAATTCCCTTAAAGAAAACCAAGTAAATTAATCCCTCTCATAAAATGAGAATGAGTCTGCCCGAGATAACGCATGAACTAGGATCTATTGAGTTCTTAATCTATACTTTTTGTATCAAATATTGTTAAAGAGCGATTATGGAAAGTAAGTTTGAGCACCCTCAAGATTTAATTAGAAAAATCCGGCTCTACCCCAAAAAAGGGGGCATTTTAATCAAGTTAGTCTAGACTAACCCATTGATTTG
>NZ_QHJG01000051.1 GCF_003184185.1 Legionella qingyii
CCGCGCAGGCGGGAATCTATTCTTAAACTACCACTGTAGCTTGCTAGAAATAGGTTCCCGCCTGCGCGGGAACGACAGTGGGTTAAGGTTTTTTGTTATTCCAGGGACATTAGGAATTTTGTTGTTCCCGAGCGGACGTTAGGGATTTTGTCATTTCCGCGAAGACATTAGAGATTGTTGTCATTCCCGCGCAGGCGGGAATCTATTCTTAAACTGCCGCTGTAGCTTGCTAGAAATAGGTTTCCGCCTGCGCGGGAACGACATAAATTTTGAACAAAATGAATTATTAATGTGGACATAAATAATTAAATACTCTTTTGCATAAAAAAAGGTAACGATAACTCAGATCTCGAGCGTAGTGATGAATCCCAGAAGGCGGTATGAGTTAAAATCAGGAGCTTCTTGCCGTAAACTCCTCTGAATGATGTGATCGTGAACACTGCCTAGTCTGGATGAAAGCACATGCTGTAACAGAGAAATCTGTGTTAACAAAACCGGGATTTCGCTTTGCTTTAACAAGGCTACACTCTTAGCGCGATTAATCAAGAATGTAACCCTTAATCCTTAATAAGAGGGAGAATAAAACCTATGATTTAATGGCTTTGAATCAACTTGATGCGTTAAGTTGCTGATTTGTTGGCGTAACTCGTCAATGGTATCTTGCTGCTGTTCAATCACCGATTTTTGTTTTTCTTCTTTTGCCTGCATTCGTTTGAATAAAATGTAGAACACATAAATAGCCGTGCGTTCTTTTGCAGTGAGGCTTGCTAGTTTTTTTTGAGTTTCTTTTTGTTCGTTTGTTAATACCCCCAGTTCTTTTTCTTGTTCTGAATTTATTTTTTTTTGTGCAGCATTTTTTTCCAATAGTTCTGGTACTAAAAGAGCGTGCTGATGTTCCTGCATATTTGTTCTGCAATGTCACTAATTCGAGCATTGGAAGTTTGTGTGCTTATATTAAAAGATCTCAAAACACTATCGTTTAAAATATCCCCTGAGTTACATAGTTCACCGCCAATATAACCATCATTTTTTAAACCAGACAACCCAATGGTCATTTCCTTAGTATCTTCAGACTTGCTGTAAGTCATTCTATAGGTTTTGTGCTTTGGTGTATCCAAAAGCTCCCTAAGATCAACAAGCAATTGAAAAATTTGATTTTTGTATTCTTCTAATTTGGCAGGCTCAAGCGAACCAGTTTTGTCTAGAAGTTCCTTTAGTGATGATATTTCATGCAAAATATAATATAAGAAGGGTCTTCGACCGCTATCGCTGCATTGCTTAATGAGCTCATTCAAGCGTATTTTAAAATGAACCTCTTTATTTTGAATGATTTCTTTAGCGCGAATTAGTGATTTTTCTCTGAGTAGCTCCTCATTAGTTTCACTAACCAATTTTTTTACTTTCGGCTGACTGTCATGATAGCGAACAATAACTGCAGTCAGGGAATAAATTAATTCTTCTAGTCTTGTCATGTAAAATTCCTTTTAAAGCTAAATCCATTAGTCTAAATCTGGAACTACATACCAACTTGATATTCCACTATATTGAATGTTTCACCAAAGTGCAAGTATTCAAAATATTAAATCTCATTAAGCAAGAACAATCTATTTTTTCTTTTTATAATAAGTTCCATCGGCATAAACATTATGACCAAAACCACAATCCGCATCAGAGCCATCTTGCTTGACAGACAACATTCCAGGCTTGATGAATGTGATGGTGATTGTACATGAGCCATATTCAGAAGAAGAATATACAGCAGTATCTCCTTTAATATTGGCCACGCCCGATAGTTCTCCTGTATTGGCTTGAAGTTCTCCATTAACCACATAAGGATATGTTAATTCGAAGGAAATATTAAGTTTCCCTCCTCCCAAGGCACGAACTGTCAGAGCATTGGAAATATCATTATGTGGTGCAGGAAGTTTCATTATGAAAGTCCCATTTACTTCTTCTTTAGAGACACTGTCCCTATGGGGTTCGGTAAAACCCGATGCCGAGTAAACAACTAATAGGCTTAATAAGGTACGTTTTATAATTTTGTGGTTCATAGTCGCGGTGATCCTGTCTTTATTTTATTAAGCTATCATAAAGCTCTCATTGGGAGGTCCGCAATTTTTTTGTGAACTAAAATAGGTTTTCGCATCTCTTTGCCAATCATGAGTCCAATTTATCAAGATAAGTCTCTCTAGTGTATCGAGCCGCAATAATAGCTATAACGACCCAAAATATAATATATAATGCAGGAGCATATTTATTTCCGGTTAACTCAACCAAGGTTAAGGAAACTAGAGGCATGGTCCCGCCGAAAGCTGCCTGACCAATATTATACCCAATAGATACGCCACTGGCGCGAATCGCGGTGGGGAACATCTCTGCAAGCATAGTAGGTACGGTGGCATTCAGTGGTGCAAGTATGATTGCTAATACGATTTCACCTATAAGGATATGCCACCAATTTCCGCTCAGAAAAAGAATAAAGAGAGGATAAATAAAAATAGAAATACCAACAGCCCCCAATAAGAAAACGGGTTTCCTGCCAAAATAATCTGATAATAAGCCCATCAATGGAATTAATATCGTTAACACCAATAGTGCTATAAAGTTAGCGACTAGAGCATCTTTTAATAAAAATCCTTCTGATTTCACGAGAAAACTTGTTATATAAGCAATGAGTAAATAGTTGCTCATTGCTAATATGCTCGTAAAAATAATGGCTAATAATAATTTACGCTGATGAACAAAAAGCACAATCTTTGCAGGAGGCTCGGTGGTATGTTTGGTATGCAAAAAGGTTTCAGGTTCAACGCTTTTAAGACGTAAATAAATTCCTATTAATCCAAGTAGCGCTCCAATTAAATAAGCCAAACGCCATCCCCAAGAGTGAAGAGTATCTTCGGTCAATAAAACACTGAGCAACGATGCGGTAAATGAACCCAAAAAAATACCAAAAAAGGCAGTACTTAATACTAAACTTCCCGCAAAACCACGTCGATGGCCGGCCATATGCTCAATGAGAAAAGTTGTCGAACCAGGAAGTTCTCCTCCCACGGCAATTCCTTGAATTAATCTAAAAAAAACAAACAATATCGGGGAAAGGATACCCAAAGAATGAAAATCTGGTACCAAAGCGATACATGCTGTGGAACCTGTCATAATCGACATCGAGAGAATCAAAGTTTTTCTTCTGCCGATATGATCGGCATAATGTCCTAATAATACCCCTCCTAATGGGCGCATAAAAAAGCCTACTGAAAATACGCCAAAGGTGAGAAGGAGAGACACAAAATAGACATTAGATGGAAAGAATATTTGCGCAAATAAAGGAGTAAAATTGGCATAAAGAAGAAAATCAAACCATTCTAAAGTATTTCCGTATAAGCCGGCAAAAATACTTTTTTTCTTCGTACGATCCATAATTGTATTTTGTTATAGTGTCCCTTAGTTCTTTATAAACTATTTTACTTTAATTTGTCTCTATTTTATTTCCAGCGATTGAATAGCCCTAATGGATGTACGCTATCGCGAAACGCTTGGGGTCTGAACATCCTTTAATAAGAGTGTCTTAGAGGGGCTTTTTAGTGAACCACGAAACAGCGAGGGAGATTTCTCATTTCCTCGTTGTTCTAAAAAGATAAACTCTTCTGAGTTAATCCAAAAAGGACTCCATGCCAATACGCCCTTTGGAGTAATCCGGATTGCTTTTTCTGAGTCAAGATCAAATGTCCATAATGCAAGTGGGGGCTCATTCCAATTCGTTCTGTGGATGTTTTCATCCATATCTACATCCATAATTAGCGTTTTTCCATTAGGAGAGACGTTGATATGCGAAGCACTGCTCATGCTTGCGTGCGGGATAATGACATTAAGGCGCCATTTTTTTATTAAATTGCCTTCAAAATCCATCCAATAAATTGTCTCCAGATCATGGCTCAAAAAAGATGTTCCATTCGCAGCCCATGCTGGACTGTATTCGTTTTGAGTATTCTTTATAATGTGATAACCACTGCCATCAGCATTGATTAATGCCAGGTGCCAATCATTGTCTATAAAGGTATTGAACAGTAGTTTTTGGCTGTCGGGCGACCACACTGGATTAAAGCTATTTGGGGAAGGGGCATTTTTCAATAAGGTGGCTTTACCTGTCTCAAGTGCAATTATTGCCAGGAAGCGGTTTTCCAGGTTATCAGCATCTGTTTATTCACTATGGAGGGTGATAACATCAGCAACGATTAAGGATGAGCTAAGGAAAGTGATACCATGAAGGAAGGAGTCAATTCATTTATTTTTTTTATAGCCCTCATTGCTGGATTTGGAGGGTTTTTATTTGGTTTTGATTCCAGCGTCATTGCGGATGTTAAAGATCAAGTTATGGCCCAATTGTCTCTTTCCGAGTGGCAATGGTCCCAGATTGTAAGCATTAGTATCCTTGGTTGCGTTCTTGGTATTCCTTTAAGTGGTTTCTTTGCTGACAGGCTAAGTCGGCGCTTCTTACTAAAAACAGTTGCAATGGGCTTTATTTTGGGGACCGCTCTATGTGCACTCACCGGTGATTTCATATGGTTATTAGCTGGTCGATTCATCATCGGCGTTTGTATTGGTATTGCTTCTTATATAGCTCCGTTGTTCATCGCGGAAATTGCTCCTCCCAATAGAAGAGGAACTTTAGTTCTGATTAATGGTTTAACGATTACTTTTGGCCAAGCTATAGCTTATTTAATCGGTTATTTCCTTCATGATTATTCGACAAACAGTTGGCGATTGTTATTTGGAATGGGAAGTATTCCTGCTTTGATTCTATTTACCGGGATGCATTTTGTTCCCCATTCTCCACGTTGGGTCATGAAGAAATATGGAGTGAATAAAACACTCAGGCTTTTACAGAGAATCCGTCCCTCCGGTTATGACATTCAAAAAGAAATCGATGAAATTCAGAGTAATTTAAAACGAATTCAACCGAATAATAACTTATTATCCAAAGCGCCAATTATTTTTGTTCTCGCTGTTGGCATTGCTTTAGGGATATTTCAGCAATTCTCGGGAATTAATGCCGTCATGTATTACGGGCCAGTGATCTTTGAATCTGTAGGCTTTTATCCTGTTACTAATGCCATTTTGGCCACTTTTTGCATGGGCGCGGTTAATTTTTTATTTACGCTACTGACATTATTTTATATCGATACCCTTGGTCGACGTTTCTTATTATTAAGCGGTACGATGATCGCTGCATTGAGTCTCTTTGTGGTTTGCTTGTTATTTAATACACCATTACCAGGTCAAAAATTTTGGATATTGGGGGCTTTATCAGTATACGTGATGGGTTATTGCATTAGTGTCGGATCTTTATTTTGGGTTTTAATCTCCGAAATCTATCCTTTATCCGTGCGTGGCCTGGCGATGAGCATTGCCACTGTGGTGCAATGGGGCGCTAATTTTGTAGTCTCTATATCTTTTTTGACGATTTACCAAAATTTAGGCGAGGCGCTTTCTTTTGCCATATTTGGTTCATTATGCTTGATGGCCTTTTTCTTTATTTATCATTTTGTACCTGAAACAACAGGAATTTCTTTAGAAAAAATAGAAAAAAATTTACTAGCAGGTAAAAAAATCAGGGACATCGGCAAGCCAGTATCAGCAATAAAAACAAATGAATTTGAATTAGTGAGAGAGTAAAAATGGAAAATGAAAATGAACAAAGAAGATGTCGTATAGGAATCATTGGTGCCGGACGAATCGGTAAATTACATGCAGAGAATATCAAAAATTATTTACCACAATTTGAGCTACAAGCCATCGCCGATCCTTATTTGAATAAAGCGTGGGCCGATAAATGTTCTATTGCCGGCCAATACACCCATTTTGAAGAAGTACTGTTTCATCCAAATTTGGATGCGATTTTGATTGCTTCACCTTCGAATTTACATGTGCAGCAGATTAAAGCAGCAAGTGAAGCTGGGAAAGCGATATTTTGTGAAAAACCAATTGGCTTGAATGAAGAAGAAATTTTGGATGCGTTACATACAGTGCAGGCGAATAATACGTTATTGCAGCTTGGTTTTAATCGACGTTTTGATCCCAGTTTTGCGTATCTACAAAAGCAGGTGCAAGCAGGTGAAATTGGAGCAGTGCATCTGGTTAAGATTACCTCTCGTGATCCTGTTTGTCCTCCTAAAGAATATTGCGCTACCTCCGGTGGTATATTTATGGATATGACCATTCATGATTTTGATATGGCGCGTTTTCTAACCCAATCAGAAGTTGTTGAGGTCTATGCAACCGGAGCAGTTCTTATTAATCCTGATTTTGAGGCATTAGATGATGTCGATACGGCGATCATCCAAATGCGTTTTGCCAACGGTGCTTTGGGAGTAATCGATAATAGTCGTCAGGCCGTTTATGGATACGATCAACGCATTGAAGTCTTTGGTAAAGAAGGAATGTTACTGGCAAACAATCAATTGAAACATTCAGTGATGCATTACGCCAATACGTTCACAGAACAAGCCAATCCGGAATATTTTTTCCTTGAGCGCTATCATCAGGCATTTAGGGCAGAGTTAACTTCATTTTATGATGCCTGGCGGCATAATCAACCAAGTCCTGTGTCTGGGAGAGATGGGTTGCTCGCTTTACGCATAGCTCAAGCAGCGAAACAATCGCTAGTAACCAAATTACCTGTTTTTTTGAGTTGAGGACGGCATGATTCATCAATCATTTTATTTTGATGCAACAAGACCTGTAGATTTGATTTGCATGGGGCGTGTGGCAGTTGATCTTTATGCAGAGCAAATTGGCCTTGCACTGAGCGAGGCCCAGAGTTTTAAAAAATACTTAGGCGGCTGTGCGGGAAATATCGCTGTAGGCGCGGCTCGCCTTGGCCTGAATTGTATGATGTTTTCTTGTATTGGCCAGGATGAGATGGGGCGTTTTTTAAAAAACGAACTCGAAAGTGAAGGAGTCAATACGAATTTATTGCAAGAAACTGCCCATCATTTAACTGGCCTTGTTTTGCTAGGTATTAAGCCGCCGCATGAGTTTCCTTTAATGTTTTATCGCACTGATTGTGCGGATATGCAAATTAAGTCGCATCAAATAAACCAAAATATATTGCAGCAGGCAAAAGCTATTTTAATTACAGGCACGGGTTTATCCACAGAAGCGATGCTACAAACTACTGAAGAAGTTGTACAACGTGCACGAAAAGCCGAAACTGCAGTCGTTCTTGATCTGGATTATCGTCCAGTTCTTTGGGGATTAACTGCATTGGGAGATGGAGAAACTCGATATCTCCAGAGCCAAAACGTGAGTAAAACCTATCAACACATTTTGCCTTTTTGTGATTTAATTGTTGGTACGGAAGAGGAAATTTGTATTGCCGGTGGGTGCGATGAAGTGGATAGCGCATTACAGAAAATAAGGGGGTTAACTCAAGCTCCTGTAGTGATAAAACAAGGTGAAAAAGGATGTGAAGTTAATTTTGCCCACAGCAGCCAGAACCTGCCAACTAAACCGTTTCCTGTTGAAGTACTTAATGTACTTGGTGCTGGGGATGGATTTATGGCCGGTCTTTTATCTGCTCTTTTACGAGGACAAACTTGGGAGGTTGCTACTACTTATGCAAATGCAAGTGGTGCTTTAGTCGTCACGCGTCATGGTTGTGCTCCGGCTATTCCTTATAAAGAAGAACTCGAGTATTTTATTCACCATTTTGATGAACATCCGCGGATTTGGAACAGTGCTCATTTAACGCAATTGCACCAAAAGAAAGCGCATCCCCAGGTGCTTATTAAGAATCCACAAGGGTTCCCTAACGGATTCAATTCGATTGTCACCATAAATCCTTTATCGAATGACAGCATGAATTTTAGCTCAATTAAATTAACTGCAGGACAGAACTATTTATTTAATGAGCATTATGAATTTGCGGCGCTATTAATGACGGGAAGCGTAGAATTTCATTTTGCGCATCAACGTCAACGCGTCGCGCGATACGATTATTTTTCTCAAGAACCTATAGTCCTACATTGCCCATCAGGCCAAATAGCGGCTGTTGAAGCGTTGACTGATTGTGAAATTCTATTGATTGAAACTGAGAATGATGCTTCATTTGCTCCTTTATTATTTAATCAGTCGAATCTTTTGGAGTTGGATAATCGAGGAAAAGACATTTTAGACGATAGCTCGTATCGCATCGTAAGGACTGTATTTGATAAGCGCAACAGACCTGAGTCAAATTTGGTTGTTGGCGAAATTATTACCTTCCAAGGGAGATGGTCAAGTTATCCCTCCCATTATCACGATCAACCTGAAATCTATCATTACCGTTTTTCAGAACCACAAGGCTATGCGTTTGGTGAACATGGGAAAGAGGTTTTACGTATCGAGAATTATGATACTTATCGAATCGCGAATGCTCAGACCCATGCGCATTGTGCTGCCCCTGGGTATGCTCTTTATACACTTTGGTTTATACGTCATTTAAAAGATAACCCGTACATGACGCCAACCTTTATCAAAGAGCATGAATGGACGAGAACACATAAGGCAAATAACCGGGTATGGAAAAATAATAATCTTATAGGACAGCTTTCATGAAGATTAGATTGACAATGGCTCAGGCCTTATTGAGATTTTTAGCAAATCAATATGTAGTGTTGGATGATAAATCACATCAGTTTGTTGCAGGCATATTTGGAATTTTTGGGCATGGCAATGTGACTGGTATAGGCGAGGCTCTTGAATACGACAATTATGGTTTGACTTATTATCAAGGGCATAACGAACAAGGAATGGCTCATGCAGCGACAGCATATGCGAAACAAAAAAATAGATTAAGTATTTTTGCTTGTACCTCTTCCATAGGTCCAGGTGCGACCAATATGATTACTGCAGCAGCTACCGCCACAACCAATAGAATTCCTTTATTGTTACTACCAGGCGATATATTCAGTTGCAGACAACCAGATCCTGTATTACAACAACTTGAAGCATCACACGACTATACTCTATCTGTTAATGACTGCTTCAAACCGGTGAGTAAGTATTGGGACCGAATTAATCGCCCAGAGCAGTTGATGACGGCGTGCATCAATGCCATGAGAGTGCTCACCGATCCTGTCGAAACCGGTGCTGTCACTTTATGTTTGCCGCAGGATGTGCAATCTGAAGCCTATGATTATGAAGATTCCTTTTTTGCAAAACGGTTTTGGCACATTGATAGAGCGCCGGTGGTTGAACGTGCTCTTGAGGAAGCAACGCAACTTATTCTTAAAGCCAAAAAGCCTTTCATTATTGCCGGAGGGGGCGTGCATTATTCATTGGCGGCTGATGTGTTATCGCAATTTGCTGAACATCATAAAATCCCTGTTGCGGAAACCCAGGCTGGTAAAAGTGCTTTGCCAGCCAGTCATTCCATGAATGTGGGCGGAGTAGGTGTTACGGGTTCTGAAGTAGCGAATGTTTTGTGCGCACAAGCTGATGTGATTTTAGTGATTGGTTCACGCCTGCAAGATTTTACCACCGCGTCTAAATGGGGTTTTAAAAATCAAGAATGCCAAATTATTCATCTCAATGTTTCTCGTTTTGATGCAATCAAAATGAATGGTTTGATGTTGAAAGGAGATGCAAAAACAGGCTTGGAGCAATTAGGAAGGAAATTGGGCGCGTATCAAACACCCCAAGAATATCAGCAACAGGTGCGGCACTATCAAAATGAATGGCAGCAGGAGGTAAAACGCATTGGTGCTTCGCCCCAGGTAGCAGAAGGTGGGTTATCACAAATTAAGGTCTTAAGTCTATTAAATGAGATGGTGACTGAAGAGGATGTCATTATCTGTGCCGCGGGCAGTTTGCCCGGTGATTTGCACCGTCTTTGGAATTCCAAAAAGCCTAAAGATTATCATCTGGAATACGCTTACTCTTGCATGGGCTACGAAGTCGCAGCGGGTTTAGGGGTACGACTGGCGAAAGAAAATACTCCTGGTAACGTATATGTCTTGGTGGGTGATGGCAGCTTTGTGATGATGCATTCTGAACTGCTGACGAGTATTCAAGAGCGTAAAAAAATGACCATTATCATTTTTGATAATCATGGTTTTCAATGCATTAGAAACTTGCAAGAAAGTCAGGGTAGCCAAGGATTTGGTAATGAGTTTCGCTATCGGGAGGCTAAAACCAATAAGTTATCCGGGGATTATTTACCGATTGATTTTTGTAAATATGCCGCCGGACTCGGCGCTAAAACTTTTTTTGTCGATTCTTATGAGCAACTGGCTGTTGCTATGGATGCGGCTCACAATGAACAACAATCCTCCGTGATTGTCGTACCGATACTGCCTAAAACCATGAGTAATGGCTATCAAACCTGGTGGCGCGTCGCGGTTGCAGAAATATCCAATTCTAAAGAAGTAACCAAGGCGCATCACGTGATGCAGGAACAATTAAAACAGGTTAAAGAATATTAAGGAAAAGATGTATGCATATTAAACTGGGAATAGCACCAATTAATTGGTGCAATGATGATGATCCTGAGTTGGGCAAGGAAATTAGTTTTGAACAATGCATTAAAGAAATGTCAGAAGCAGGTTATGTGGGGACAGAACTTGGTAATAAATATCCTCGTGAGGTTTCTGTTTTAAAAAAGGCGTTAAATGAGCGTAGATTGCAGTTATCTAGTGCTTGGTTCAGTACTTATTTTACCGAGTCTACGCAATATGAGCATACTTTATCGCGATTTATGGAGCATTTAAGTTTCATGCGAGCGATGGGCGCATCGTTTATCAATGTTTGTGAATGCGGCCATTCCATTCAAGGAACACAACAGCCTGTTTTAAGTCCGCAAAAACCTGAATTTAGTGAGGCACAGTGGGGAAAACTGATTCAGGGATTACATGCCATTGGCCGTATTGCTTATGATTTTAATATGCGTCTTGTTTATCACTATCATGCAGGAACGGGGGTTTTTTATGAGCATGAAATCGATTATTTAATGGAAAATACAAGCCCGCAATTGATTTCTTTATTGCTTGACACAGGGCATGCCGCGTTGGCGAATATTGATTCGCTTGATTTAATCAATAAATATAATGATCGCATTTTGTATGTTCATTTAAAGGATATTCGTGCTGAAGTTCTTAGCCGAGTGAAGAACGAACATATGAGTTTTATGGATGCAGTACGTGCTGGGGTATTTACTGTTCCTGGAGATGGTGCCATTGACTTTCTCTCCATCATTAAGATGCTGCAAAAAAATCAATATTCCGGTTGGATGATCGTTGAGGCGGAACAAGATCCCGAAAAAGCGCCTCCACTTGCGTACGCGCGAAAAGCCTTTGATTTTTTGCAGCAAAACCTAAAAAGTGAATAAAACTCCAGAACGAATGTTATTGAAGGTGCATGACCAGGGATTATTTACACACTAATCCCTGCTCCGCCCTGCCATCAAATTCGCTCATTAAAAGATCAATTTTTTGTCCTAAATGATTCTTCCCTACTATTTGTTCGGAGGCTTTATAAAGATAAGCCATGAAATTATAACTTGTTGTATTTCCTTCTGATTGGCGTCGTTGTATTTTTTGCTCTTCCGAACGCATGCTCTTTAATAACGCCTTCATCAACTCCTGATAGCTGGTATCATCTTCCTTCATGTTAAATCGAGAACAGAGGTCCCCTACGCTTTGGATATACTTAAAGATCAATTGTTTTTTTGCATCAAAAATATCTCTATCCACTTTATTGACCGCAATGTCAAATTCTCTTTCAAGAATATATTCATACAAGATAAATGAAAATTGACAAACCCAGGGAACATTTCTCTCGTTGCTAAAGGACGATTTATCTTTAATGTCAGTAATGAGAGTAGGGCTACTTTCAAACAGGTTACGTAAGGCTTGAATAAAATTGATTAGACTGCTATTAAAAAGGGTTTCATAAAGATCCGTGGTAAATTCTGTCTTGAATTCTTTATTGTATTCTTTGACTGCCGATTTAACTTCTTTTAGATTCAGATTGATTTCTTTTAAAACGCGTTCAAAATAGTCAAGATGATTATTATCATTAACTTCTATTTCTTTAATTTTTTTGATTAAACATTTAGCAAAATCATTCCTTTGAACCAATAATTCCGCTTCTTTACCTTTATAGGTTTTTTCATCCGCTTGCGATTGATAGGTTTCCAATATTTTTTGACAATAACGGTCTGTCATATCCTTAAAAATGCCCATTATCCCTCTCTTCTTTAGTTAGCCAGAAAAATCCTCAAAATTACATTCTGTTTTCGAGGACGTCCATTCTTCCGTTCACAGCATTACTTTCAAAATCACTAATGTCAAAATGATAGGCCAATGAAAAATACGGTTTATTTTTCAACAACAGCCTTTTTTTCTAAATGCGATATCTTATGTCGTCATTATAAAAAATATAATTTCTACGAAGTTTTCATAACGAATTGTTCAATTTGATCTGCAGGAATTTAGAATTCAAAATGAAGCCATGAAAATAGTTAAGATAATCATAGTGATTAATATTAACTCATTGTGAGCTATAGTAAAAGTTATTTTCTTGAGTAAAAAAATTCTCGTTTTGGTGCCGAAGAATTGACGGGGAAGTCTAGATTTTAATCGATATGATTTTAGTTCTTTGCTCAAGATTCAATTCATTAGGGCGTGTTAACAATTCATTCCCTAGTTAAGTGACAAAGAGTTTGCTTATCGTGAGAAGTTGAACAAAAAAAATCTAAACCATTATTAAGCCTATCAAACTAAAGGGAAGGCCATCAGTGCCAATTGTTGCATTCTTTTTTAAAAATAATCTGTAACTCCCCTGGTTATCCCTTGTTTAAGTAATTTTAAACCTAAATGTTCAACTATAATTAAGATTATAAGCGCGATGTGGAGCAACCTAGTATTTTTTAATGTGATAAAAAATAATAAATTTTCTTCAAACACGAATACATTCCAGGTGTTTGCTCATTAAAAAATACAGTTTTTATTTGAGGCTCTTATGGGATATGCACTATTGGATTTTTTAGATTATGGTAGTGATGGACAAGCCACATTTTATGCAACCATTGAAGGAAAAAAGGCCAATTCCTATCAGGATTATTTACTTGTTTTAGATAGCGTTACGCGTATCAGTCAAAATGAAGAGGATGCTCCCTTATCACCAGCGCATGTGAGAAATTTGGCAAAAATGCTGTTGCAAAAATTCCAAGCGCATCTTCGAAAGATGCAAAACGATTGGCACGATAAAAACAACCCTCAACTATATACAGTAGCGAAACAGCTGGAAGCGTTTGCTTATCTAACAGGAGAACAAGAGGCAATTAAAAAAATACTTATAGAATTCCCCTTATTGAATTCTATAAAGTGTGATTATGAAGCTTATAGGGATGAAAACTTTTTAAATAATTTTTTAAATGAGGAGGATACGCTTAAATTTAAGAATTTCGATCGTAATTTACTTGCATTACAAATGATGATTCGCGTATTGGATCCCCGTTATATCAATCAACGAGATGAGCAGGTCTGCGGCGTTAATGCTTTTGTACACAATCTCGCCTTATTTAATCCCTTGAAATACGTACAAATCGTATCACAGCTTGTTTCAAAAGGCGTGTGTGATCTTAAAGAATTTGCTGGCAAAGAAGGCATATTGCGCATTGAAGTAACTGACGCGGTTGCAAATAAAAAAAGTGACCAGGGAGATACTATTCGAGATGTCGATCATGTCATTTTAAATGGGATCCGTTCTTCGGAAAATTCTATTGCTCGCTATAGTGAAGAAGGTGCAGAACTGGCCAAGCAGCTCTTTGGCGTTACGACCCACCAGGAAATCAACCGGTGGATGAAACAGGCAGGTTATCACCATGTGCAAAATATTCCCATCCATAATCGGGAAGCAATAAAGCAATTACAACTCCTCATCCAGGATGGTTACAAGGTTGGTTTTGCGGGTACAGGAGATCTTGCTTCTTATATTCTTGATCCAGAGGATGGTGTTCCTGAGAGTAAAAATCTAATACAACGCTTTATGGATGGTCATTTTTTTATTATTAGAAATATCGAGTATGATGAACAAAACGATGAGGTAAATGTCCGCATTATGACTTGGGGGCGGGAAGAATCAGCATCCATTCCGTTTGATGTATGGAAAAAGAACATAGGGCTTGTTGGCACGGCGGTTGTTGGTCAAGACCCCTACATGAACTTTATGTTCCGTGCTCGCGCTCGAGAGATAGATGATTTGCAACATAGCACTTATTGCTCTCCTGAAGCCTATTGTTTGAATGTAAAGAATATCATCGGAGCTACGCCTGGATATGAAAAAATTAATAAATTATTGAGTCAGGCGTTTAAGCATGAGAATGGAGTAACCTGGTATCAAGCAGCCAAAGAAATACAAGATATGATCCAGGAATTACCTAAAGAAAAAGCGCTGATGATCCCCTCAAAAATATCGATTATTCCCAATGTTACATCGGAGATTAAAACGGAGTTTGACCGGATTCATCATCTACATAGTCGTACCCAGAAAATTATGGCTTTAGAACGTCTTGGAACCCAAGATAATATTGAAGTTCAGCGACAATTAATGCCATTGTATGCACAATCAGGCCAATGGGAGAAGATAAGAGGTCTCTTAGCGAATGTAGAGGGTTACAGTCGCACGGATAGGGAAATAATCTATGAAAGCCTGGAACTAGGATGTTGTCTTGTACTTGGAGACGTAAAAGTCCCCAAAGATATAGCGGAATTGGTAGAAGAAAATACAAAATTTAATTTTAAAGCCAAGGATTTAATCCGAGTATTAAGTGAAATTACCGGGATACCTAAAGGGGGAGCTTTTACCTACGGCATTCGAAGCAGATTGTTAGAGGTAGTTAATCATAGGCTTGAGGAAGAAGGAAAAGAAAAGGTTCGTAGTCTTAGTGAGGTTATTTTATATAAGAAGGATATCTTTAATTTAGTGTCGTTACTGGATAAAGAAATCCTTGGTATGGACCCGTCCCATGATGTTATGAAAAAAGAGCAACTGAAGAAATTTTGTAATGTACTTGTGGGTAGAATTGAAAACAAAGACTCATTACAAGATCAGGTTGATTTACATTGTGCTTCAAGCCTAAAGCACAAACTACCCAGAGTTTTAAGAAAAGTATCTGAGTTTTTTTTAAAAGTAGCTTCTATTTTTGATAAAAATATCATAACCAAAGGTGTTGCAAAGATTAAGAGTTTTAAAGAAGAGATCAACAATAATAGAGAAAATGATAAGCAAGAACAATTGGGCTCAAGTGTAATGCCAAACTCAATGCCGTCTTAATTCCTTTTATATCAAACCTAAAGTGCACCTGGAATGCAAGAGTTATAAGGAATAATAAGGTTTGGTAGCTCTTGCTTCTATGTGTTCAGTGAATTTGCTGAAGGAATTTTGGAAGTGCTCGGGTAAATCTAGGGATATTAGCATTTTATCAATTCTTTGGAGATTAGGTAAAATCTCATTAAGGACTGTTGCATCGATTTCTTCTCCACTATCCAGATCGTTACTATTTCTAATTGCAATAAATAACTGAGCTATTTTAGATGGTACGAGCATTAATAAAGTTTGTAATGTATCTTCATCATTCGACCCCTCTCTAGGATTTTTCAATTGTTCGACGATGTTTTCTATTTTTTTGAATTGATAAGATGGAATTTTGCTTAAGTTAATTAGATTTGTTAAGGAATAATTCAAATAATTAAATTGTTCAATTTTTAGCACTCGTTCAACAATTTTATCCTCTTCGCTGAACTCCTCTGCTGTCTCGGCCTTAAGAATGTAACTTACAAAAGTTTCCAAATCAGATTCAGAATAACTTCGGGCTAAGCCTAGATAATAAAGATCGCGAATCGCTCGACTCCCTGGCTCTGCGCTGAGGTGGCCAGTTCTATTAAATAATTTGTGTTCTTTACGAAGTGAATTTTCACAAAGAGTTCCACCTTCAATGGTCCAATACTCCTCAGCCGAAGGACCATAACTATACATGGACTTTGTAGGATATAAAGTTTCCATCAAGGGATCATCTCTATATTTCGGTCCCTGGAAAAAAGGTCCAAAATTATCTCTGGCTTTGCCTGTAAGATTGTGCAGAGCGTGAATAAGTTCATGACCTAATAAAATAAATGGCGGGCCAATATCAGTTAGCCCCTTGCCAGCTGAGGCATAGACCTCCAAATTCAATGAAGAAACTTTATCATTATAGCGATAATCTACACCAATACGCACTGTTCCAGAACCGACTCCGCGAAGGGTCTCCCTTTTAAAAATCGTTTTAAAATCTTGCTCAGGTGTTATCGATTTTCTGGAAAATTCCGGGCTTGTTTTTGCGAGTCCTCCTGCAGCCATTGAACATTCAAAATTATTGCTGGGCTTTAAGATTAATTGAGCTTCCTTCGTTGTTAGCAAATAATTTAGTTTTACAATCAACTTTATTCCTTCCGGTCTGGAAGCAATTTGCATTAAGAGTGAGTTAATGAAATTAAATTCTTCGCTAGTTAGTGAATTATTTTTATTTATATTAGTGAGTAGTTGGTAAAAATTGGTTCGCACAATTTCCTTGGGTTCTTTTTCTTTTAATTCGGGAAGAATGTATTGGTTGTTTAATGAAATTTCTTGTTCATCATGAATATAGAGCGCCGAAATTGCATATAAATTATTTGTTAAATCATTATGGACAACTTGTAAGTCCCTCAAGATATTTTTTATCGCGAGAATTTTTTTGAAAAATATAATTTGCTCTTCTTTCGATGCTTCGGGGTTAAATTTTGCATATTGCGCTTCGATTGCTTCGTATGCCGCATGATTTAACTGATCAATATACGCGGCTTGTTGCATTAAATCATGCTCATAGTCCCGCGGAAGCTCACTTTGATGCTTAATGCCCAACTCAGATAATTGTTGGGAAATAGCCTTAATTTTATTTGCCATGATCAAAACAAAATCAATTGGGGTTATTTATATTATAGGTGATTAAAATTTGACTATCCTGGGGGAAAGGAATAATCGATGATGCTTCTTGCAGAAGAAATATTAATTAGCGCAGGGAAAATGTAATGAGGAGACGTTTGGATTAAATACACGTTCTATACTTATGAAAAACCATTACTTTTTTTGGAACCGCGATGCACGAAAATTTTATGTCTACCTTGTTGAGTCCTATCACGTTGCTGTTTCTTGTTGAGGCTTTTTTCTTAATTTTTGTTACTGCATTTGTTTGGAATATTTTTCTTAATATGCAATACACCAATTTTTTATTTCAGTCGTTTAATAAAACACACAATGTATCTGCCATATTATTGAAGTCAGTACTCTTTGTTCCCATTGTACTTATTGGATTGATCGCTGAGTATGAATGGTCGTTGTTAACCCATGCGAATTTCTTTCCTTTAATCAGTTCCCCATTTGTACGCTTTAATTTTGTTGGGTTTATTGTTTCTCTAAGTGCATTAATTTTTATTAAAAACCTGGATAAAAAAGAAAGGGCCTCAAAATTTGAGGTTTCTATATTTTTTGTCACTTATATTCTGGTTTTGTATCTATTTTATTTAATCATTCTTATGGGGACAGTTATAATCCGTTTGAATGCATTTCCTGATGGATTTCTTAGAAGTCATTCTTATCCAGTGGCGCAACGAATAAACCTCTATGTTCTTGGTGCATTATTCTTGGTTCATTTGCTTGTTGTTTTCCTTGCGGTATCTGTTAAGACATTGCAGCGAGTTTTGCTCTTATTGACCTATACTATTGCCCTTGCTGCTGCCTATTCAATGGTGTTTTAAAAAACGGTTTGTTCCTAAGCGAAGAAAATCACTGGAGACTCAGTGAGAGCCTCCTTTTATCATGATAATTATGATGTTTATAGATAGTTATTTAATGATTTAAAATCTTGATCAAATTCGTCATCCTTTTCGAATTCCTCTTCAGTTGCATTGAGGCCTGTTAATTGCCTTTGTTGATAGGCCAGCATTAGTCCATAAATACTATTCGAGAGCGGGGGAGAAAACATGCCTGTTTTAGGTGCTTCAATTAACTCAATTCCTTGTTCAGCAAGCTTCGCAAGCGTATCGATTTTTATTTCATTAATAAGCGTTCCTGCTTTTCTTAGTAGTTCAATTTTAAGCAAGGGTATTTGGGCTAAGTTTATGGTTTTAAACTTATCTATTTCGGTCTTGATAAGACCAGTAAATTCTTTCTTAATTTCTAATGTGCTATACATAGTCGAATAGGTATATTGATCTGCATAGAGTAGTCCGGAGATAGTCTTGATCAAGGCATGCCAACTACGATCATGCAGCATCCATAATATGGGATTGTTAGGAAATTCTTTATAGCCATTTTGTAAATGAACTGCCCCAGACTCCAATAACTCAACCAATTTATTTGCGAGCAAATTAATATCTTTTTCAAATTGATTTAAGCCGTTATGTACTTTCTCTGCTCGAAGCAAGCCGGTGATTTCTTTTTTTATTGTCTTTATTTGTTTATGTAAAGAAATTAAATCGGCTTCTTCATTAAATTGTCGCTTCAAATAATGCGCTGACTCAATGTAGTTTTGAAGCGGTTCTGTTTGTATACTTGGGTGACGATAGATAGAAAAATAGAGCTCGCAAACGCCCAAACACACTCGGTAAGCCCCCAAGGCACAAGCAAATTGTTGCATAAAGGCTTGTGCTTCGGGAGTATAGTTTTTTTCGGGTTTAAAGAGGTATACACCGTCTTGTTTATGAAACTCTAAGGGTAAGCCACTTGCTAAAACGTGAGTATCAAAAGCGGCTACAAGACGCGGGTTTTCTGCTGAATCCATAATTGATTCTGCAGTCGCTACTAATATACGTTCATCAGCCAAGCATTGTTCCATAGCATCACGAACCATATTGAAGCTAAAAACTTGTTCTTCTCCCTGAGCAACTTCGGTGAGTTTTTGGGTGCGCCCCTCATTAAAAAAATAGTTCTTTAATAAGTTCCTTATTTCAAACATCACTTTGCGATAGTGTTCAAGACGGGTAAAAATTGGCTGAGTTGCCTTGTTTATTTCTTGTCGGTGGAGCTCGAGTTTTTCTTCCATAGTATCTCCTTCTATATCCTTTAATGGTTTAATTTCTACAGTGCGCTAGGTTCGGTGTCAAGGTGTTTAATTTTTTCGATAAAATTTAATACTTTTTTAATTGTTAAAAGAAATGGTGATGCACATGATGTGTGTATTCCGGAGCGAAATGATCACCAATTCCGGCCGCATTTGATCGCAGATTCCGGAA
>NZ_QHJG01000052.1 GCF_003184185.1 Legionella qingyii
TCCGGAATCGGTGATCAAATGACTAACGGAATTAGTGATCAAGTCCTCCGGAATACGCAATCCGCTATGATTAACTGATTTTTAATAGCCGCGTAGCTGATTTGCGATGATAACCATACGTCTCGCAAAATTCATCCAGTATCCGCCTCTTTAGCGTCCTATTGCCTCATTGAAAACACCTACGGTGATGTTTTAAATACAAATCCATGCTTAATGCCCCCATTTTCACCCCTTAAATTCGGCAATAGGTAATTTGAGGTAATTCAGAGTGTGTAAAAAAAACATTCTTGATATTATTTTAATCTTATGGGTTTAAAATTGCACATGAGTTATTTTTAATAGTGTAAACATGTTAACACCCATAAATAATCCTAATAATCACCCTACATTACATTTTCTAAATGAGAAAATTGCATACTATAATCGTTTGCAAGGCCCTGGAATAGGTGAGTCATTACAAAAACTATTGCTTTTAGAAATTCAAGATTTAGTAGTTAAACTAAAGCAAAAAGTGGATTATGAACCAGATGAAAATGAAGATTTAATGCCCATTAAATCTTGGAATGAGATTTCTTCTGAGCTTGGGCGATTTGGCTTAACAGCGCAACGAGGTCTTGCGCTTGAAAAACAACTTCTCGATTTAACTAGTAATATTTCAAGCAAAAAATTAACAGCACGTGAATGGCGAAATAATACTTCTCCAAGCTTCTTTGGAGAGTATTTTCAAGCAAAAAGACGCCATCCAAGTTTAAATGCGGTCGATAACAGCCTGAAACGATTAGAAGAATCATCCAATATTTACTCTACTGATTGTTTTTATTTATTAATGGACGTTGGCTCTGCTCTATTAGATGCCATCAACTCCTCTGAGTTGAATAAAAAAGAGTTAGACAACTCCCGAATATTGTTAGTCCAGATAAACCGCAAAATGAGTAAATTTATCAAAAAAAATCCTCATATTGGAGGCCGTTACGCTGAGCATGCCAATACTGCACAAGAAATATCCACTGAGGTATTGACAATTCCAAATGAAAACGCAAAAGAACTCCTAACGTTATTTAAAGGTGCTTATTACTCTGCAATTCAAAAAGAATTGGCAGCCCTTTTGCCGGCTTTGTCATTCTATGAGTTAGCTTTGCTTGGTAGTGCAAATAACACTACTTGGAAATTAGAACGCCACGATAAAGATGAAACAATCTGTATCAGGATTGAGCGGCCATGGGGCAATAAACCTTTAGTACAAAAAATAAGGAAAACACCTCTAAATGAGTTTTTAATTGAAGATTATACTAATTTTCAAATATATCCTTATGATATAGCAATCTCTGCCTATGCCGACTTAGGCAATTTTCGTACTTTAAGAGAAAAGGAAGGCCTGAATGATCCTAAAAGCATAATTGACTCTTGCTTTCATGATATAGGACAGCTTGTGAAATTTTCTAGCACTTGCCTTGACTATGGTGTTATTTATTCTGACATTAAGCTTACAAATTTTTTAATGAGTAAGGATAGAAAGTTAGTTATTTCTGATCATAAAAGTTTTATCGCTTTAGGAAAATCAAAGCAAATTGCAACGGATAAGTTGCTCACATCTCCCTGTTACGACCCTCCAGATTTAGTTGCTGCCAAGGCTGGTGACTTGATTGACGCTGATAAATTAATGAGTTACCAACTGGGATTAGCATTATATGAGTATCTCGTGTTACCAGTAAATGCTAAATCGGAGGGAGAAATATTCTGGACAAAGCAAGAATTAGATTTCAATAACCCCATTTTCTCCTATACACAGGGAACAATGTTAAAAGATTTGATAGAGCAAGCAACCGAGCCCAATCCCCAAAAAAGGATTGGAATAAAAGAATTTGGCCTTAAATGGAATGCTATCTTTCACCAGGAACCAGTAGCAAAACAAATACAATCGCTGAACTATTCATACTCCACCTTTGCAAAGGGTAGAGAGCATGAATACAAGGTTAAGGCTGAATCTTTTTCTAATTTAGGGAAAGAATATCAAGGGATGAAAGGAGATGCCTTAAAAACAGCCATACTTTTAAACTATAAAATTGCCTTAGATAAGATTGAAACCTTAGATGAACTGGGTAGTTTTAAAGAAAAAATTGCTTCTAGCGACGAATATCAAGTATTAAGAACGGCTCAAAGAGAATTTATGCGTCAATGGGCTGGGTTTGATGATCTGTTCGAGATTAAAACAAGCTCCTTAGCTGCCTTGGAGGAGCTGATTGAAGCCGCCAAAATTAGAATTGAAAATAAACAGGTACGTAATGTAATCTAAAATGGAATGGGAATAATATAGGGGGGCAGATTGGTGCCGCTCAATAAGTATGCCGAAATGATAATAGAAAGAAGTGAGCACTTAACAAAACAGAGTAATTATACTTTTTTAATTGATTTATAACTCTGAACGAACAAAAACCGCGGCTTCTTTCATTAAGTGTTGATGATGCAGCGACGAAGCGCTCTTCAATGTTTGATAAATTTTCGAAACAATCTAATTTTATGGGTAGCAATAGCTCCTATACTTATTAAAGGTAACAAAAAGATATAGGATATATTCTCAACAGCCTTTAGTCCGAATTTTTTCCATCCATCCGACATTGCATAAATCAAACTAAATTTTTTAAATAAGCTCCATTCACTTATTTTAAGTGTTGCCGTATGCCGTTCATAACCTAGAAAGAAATATCCTGTAAAATATCCATAAAATTGCCAAAATTTACTAGTGTAAAAGACGTAGGTTGCTGAAGTGGAGCCTTCTAAATATCGAGTATAGTGCCAACAGTTTCTAGGCATAAATATCATATCACCTGGATTAAGAATTACGTTATAGCCTGTGGCTTTTTTTAGACGAGGAAATTTTTTATGTAATTGATCTAGGGGTTGGCCAAAATCTATTAAACTGTTGCCTATATAAGGAACTTTATAGATAGAGTCATTTTCGTCTTCAGTAAATAATAAAACTTGTTTTTTTCCACTCATGCACAAATGTAAATTACAACAGTGCTCTCTATCGAAGTGAATTTCAGTAGCTGAGCCACGCCCACCAAAAAAATAAGCCACTTTTAACATTGGATTGTAAAATCGTGGATTAAAAGGTATGGTTTGCCATAGTGGTACGTATTTTTCGATTATAGAAGAATTTTCTCTTGTAAAGAATAAACCAAAAATTCGGAATGGTTTATTGTTTTTTATCTCTTCAAAAGTTTCTTTTAAATCACCGCTTTTCTCTCCTACATAACGATAATTATCGAAAACAGAATAATTGGCAACGCCATGATATTTTTCTATAAAATAATCTAAAGTAAATGTATTTGGGAATCCCTTAATATGAATTAAAAGTGGTTCCGTTGCTTTAAAAAGGATATCTTGTAACTCTTTTTCCTCACCATAATTGTATGTAAGAGTTTTAATTTTCTTTAGATACATCTTACACCTTTTGAATTAAGTAATAAAAAAATAATTTTTTGCCGCCCCAATACTGATTATTGCGGGCAGCTTTTGCAATCGGGCGTAATTCTTCTGTTTTTACCCAAATTTTCCACCACGGCAAAAAACTAATTCCCATTGCTTGAGCTAAAGATGCTAATTCTTTATTAAGTACCTCAGGATCGGAACCAAACAGAGAAATTGCCATTTGGTAAAATTTTTTTTCAGCAACGATAATACGTCGGTATATTGAAGCTTGGACTAGTCTAGTAATATTTTTTTTCTGAATAATCTGTAAGTCCTTTCTAGATGCAACAAACCTCTCTAATCTTTGCGCTTGTTGTTTTGCATCCGTATGAATATCGGCATAACAAAAATAACCCCCTGGAGCTAAGACCCGGCCTACCTCTGAAAAAAAGTACTCTAATCGGGGATAAAGATGTGAGCTTTCAACATTAGTGATAATATCAAAACTAGCATCACCTAGGGGCAAGGCTTCTGCATCTGCTTGTAAATAACTGACTAGGCCTTTACTGTAAAAATTATTTTCTGCATTCCTAACTAGTTTATGAACTAAATCAATACCTAACGCATATTCTGTTCTTAACAAAGCAGAGTTCATTTTTAAACCAATACCATTACCACACCCAATTTCTAATAATCGTTTATTAAAATATTTTAGTTTAATTAACGGTCGGATGAGATAATAGAGAAGTAACTGTGAATATATATCTTGGTAAGGGCATAAAGCAGAAAAATTGAATTGTAGTTTTTCATATTCTCGAGCTATTTTTTTATTCCACAAGCCCCAATTTAAAAAAGATCTATCGTAAATAGAATGTGCCCAGCTATTGTAACTTTCTAATACTTTTTTTTTGATTACTTGTGCCTCATACGAGTCAGTACAATTAGCATTTACAGCTGCACCTAATTGTTGTGCAGCTTGGCTATAGGTTTTTAATTCTTCTGACATTGCGCTGTCCTTTAAAATTGGGCTCTTGTCATTCTGCCTGCTTAAGGGGCTGTCGATCAACAGTTAATGGGACCACCTAAATCGGCTAAAAGTAACTAGCAAACACCTCCATCCTTTCTTAAATTATAATCTATTATTTTTTCTTTTTTGTTTCTCTTTCTCCTCTAAAACTAGGTTCCTCTAAAGTGGCCCATAAACATTATGTCATTTTTAATACTTGAACAGCCCTTTGTGGTCCTTGAATTATGATTATTATTTTTGCACTGTTTTAGAGCATTTATCCTGATCGTCAATAGGTTCAGCAACTTTTAATTGATAATTTAAAGGCCTGACCCAATTCATCCTTTTTGGGTAGAGCCTATTTATCTGGATTGATTTGTGATGAAGTAAAAGATTGAGCGGCTATAGAATGGCTGCTAACTTCGTTACGGTTGGATTTCTTTGACTGATTCATTTGTGCTCAAATAAATCAGGTTATTAAGCTTGAGCAAGTCATATTTCTGAGCAATTTCAAACTACTTCAATTTCAACAGGAGCAATGCCTTTTATACCGAGTTTTTTAGCGGCAGCAAAGGATAAATCAATTAGCCTGTTCGATAAAAAAGGACCTCGATCATTAATCCGAACCACAACCGACCGGCCATTATTCAGGTTTTTGACCCGTACTCGTGTAGCAAGTGGGAGTGTTGGATGAGCTGCTGTCATTGCATACATGTTGTAGCGCGCGCCGGTCGACGTTTTTTGATTCCGAGCGTGTGAGCCATACCAGGAAGCGAATCCTTTGGCTTTGTAATTTTTGGCAGATTTCATTACATGATATGTTTTCCCTTTGATCACATAGTGATCCGGACCATTAGATTGCTGATGCGTACAAGCAACCAGTAGCATTGGGAGTACGCCTATAATGAGTCGGTTAATGGTCAAAAAAATCGAATAATAATTCATAAAGCTATCTTCTACTTCCGCAACAAATATTTTACATATAAAGTGTTATCGAGATGACCTTTATAACAAACTTAATTTTAAATATACATAATTAATAGATCACGACAAACAAAAATTTTTCTCACAAAAATCGTCAATGGGCAATCATTTTTTTATCATGGCCTTTATTGATTATATATTTTTTATATGAGTATATACCAACAAATTTTGCTGTATAACCTCATATCCTAAATCAAGAATGTCTCTATACCCACTTATAATTCTGATAATTTTGGCAGGGAGATGGATTTAAATAATAAGATAATACCATCTTATAGCTGCTTATGCTGCCTCCATTTAATCGATATTAAGGCAATGTTAATTGCACAACCTAGAGGGGTAGGCCTTGACCCCATTAATCTTGTTTAGGAAAAATATAGATTGAGAACTGATGTAATTCTAGTTTTAATCAAAAACGGGATAATACACATTTAATACTAATAATTCGGTATGATAAATGAGCCCGCGTTGAAAGCAAGCAGAGTATGCTTGCTTTGGGCAAATGAAAACACTTACATTTTTCTTCTTAAATAAGAATACAGTTGGAGGCGTATTCGCTTTCCCATTCCATAGAAGTAATCTTTGAGTCAAAAAAGTCTACTCTTATTATTTTTGATATGACCTCTTTTGGGCAATCAAAATATTCAAGAGGAATGATATTATCCTCTGTTTCAATAAGCTCTTTATTTTTAATGTACAGAGAAATATTATTATTAACCTCAACCGTAAAAACTGGAGTAACGGTGCTCTTATCTAAAGTATTTTTTGGAAAGCGATACTTTTTGCGAAATCTACTGGCGTAAAATTGAGCAGCTTCCAGGTCATCGAAAATTTTTATGCTGTCTTGTAAAAATAGGTTTTTTTGGAGCTCTTCTTTGGTTAACTTTCTGGCTTTTACTCCAAATAACCAGCTCCCTTTTAGATCACGAACAGGCCGTCCGATTGCGTAAGGCATTTCTTTTCTCTTGAAAAAGTATTGAAAACTACACTAATTTTGCGGATTTTGTCAATGACATAAAGCGCCAAAATATACGTAATTTCGCCATTGGGAAATCAAAAAAATGATTTCATTTGTTTCTTTGTGTTGGATTTTTTAGAAGACAGTCTCTTTGGGCAAATAAAATCCCATTTGTTAGCTTTGCAAACAATTTAATTTTAATTTTATAATTAGGTTCTGTTGACAATTTATAGCGTGATTCAAGTCTCGCCTTATCACCATTTATAGCCATTGCAATTTCACTTAAATTAACACCTCGCACCACAAATAATGCTAACAACATTTGCGCAAAACAGCCTATTCGTGACTTCTGCCAATTTAATCGCTGGTTTAAAATCCTGCTCAACTCATTGATATATTTCATATAAATTTCTGCTCTTTCATATTTGTATTCTTTTTTTGTCCAGCATGAGCGTTGTTTTCTCTATATGGCTAAATTTAATAATGCGTTAATAATATGCAGATATAATTATCAATGGATTAATTTATTAGTGCTGAGACAAAATGCTTGAATTTTATGCGTGGAATCCACGAAATAATGACAAAAAAGAAATTCACGGGTCTTTAAAAGGCATTGCGAAAGCAGTAGCTCAAGGTGGCAATGTCGGACATATGAGTTTGGCGGTAACTCTCTATGAAAATACGCATGATTTGAATGCGGTCGATAAGCAATTTGAAAAACTTAAATTTCAAAAAGCTATGCCAATTTATGAAACAGTTAAAACTGGTGAGCAAAATGGTATTGGTTTTTATAAGCGGGGAAGAAAACTAAATGGTCTCAGTGCATTCCTCAGCCTCTGGCCTGGAGACGAAGGTGTTAACAGATTTCGCGCTATTCAGAGCCTCTTCCGAATAGGTGGTAAAATTAAACCAATTTTTAGTGAGAAGCTACAAATGGATATGCGTGAGGAATGGTCAGATCCTACGCCTGAGAAGTCTTCAACACACGCACGCGTTATCGAACATCACCGAGGCAGCGAATTTCAACTCTCTGAACTATCACAAAAAAAAGAAGTTTTGGAAAAAAAGATAGGTGAGCTTGATAAACAAAGAAAAGAAATTCGGTTGGAGCTTGAAAAAAAGGGACGTTTTCCAAAAACAGCCTTGGAAAAAAAATTGGAAGCCCGGATTGAGAAAAAAAGATTAGAACAGCGAACTACAGCTGATGTGTTTAATCTCCTGGCACAGAAAGGACTTAAAAATATTGATGGAGCTCTTGTTGCGATGCAGCACAAAGAAAAATTGGAGAAAGAACTTAAAATATTAAAATTAGAGTTTCACAACGCATTATTAAATGCCGACATTCCAAAAATTTATGCGTATATTGAAGGGTATCGCCAATTAACTTCTGAGTTTAATAAAATCAATACTTTTTATGAAAACGCCCCAGATAGTAATAAGATTAGAAGTTATCTTTTGCTTTATCTCCAACAATTTCCTCAGAATGAAGATGCAAAACAGTTGTTGCTCTTGCAAGAACAAATCTCTGACAAAATGAACAAGCTTCATAATATTGAGAAAGAGGAGCTGAGAGTAAATGAACTTATAAGTCAGTATGAAAGTGTAAAAAAGGAATTGGATGACTTAAATAAAGAAAGAAATGATATTGAACTTGAAATCGAAAATAGGGAAGTTACTGAAGGGTTAAATCCGGATTATACGGTATCGCTCCCAACATTCGAAAGTGGTCAACCCTATTTTCTTGATGAAATAGCTATCTTAAAAAAGATGCAACAAATAATGCATGATCCAAAATTTAAATATGATTTATTCGATAAAAATTGCGCGCGCGGCGTGAAAGATTGTGTCATGGCAGGACTTTCTACAAAAACTCGCGATGCCATTAAAAATTTACCCGATTTTTCGAAACATTTTTTTGAAACCCGATTTATTGAAACACCGGTCTCGGTGATTGATTGGATTTTTAAACTAAAGCATTATCTTAACGAACTCAATAATGAGCCCAAACTCCAGTCAGTAACCACTAATCATAAGATATAGAGGATTATTCATCGATTGGGTGTCGATTGAATTAATTCTTGACAAAAAGGGCGGGGCTTAAATTTTGAATTAAAAATTTTGGTTTATTATGATTATAAATCCAAGTTCTAATTCTTTAGGTAATTTGTTTGCAAATAATAGGATCCCGGTCTCATTGTAGACCTAGGAACCCCTTAATAAATGTATAATAAAAGCGCTAAATGATTTAAAATAAATTAAATAGGGTTTTTGTTGACAATGATGCGGTTTTTAAATACAATGCGTCCAATGAAATCTATTTGGCTAAATCTTCGTTTTATTCAAACTCTGAGGATTGGCTAAAAGAAAGACTTATCTTCTCTACTAGGATAGATTGAGAACTGAAGTAATTCTAGTTTTAAGTATTAAACGGGTTAGTCTTTGAGATAAAAGTAGGGAAACAAGCAAAAATTTTGCTTGTAATCTTTTATTCAAAGAGATAACACGATAATAAATGAAACACTTTTCTATCTTTTCGAAACCTTACTTTATCTCATTTTAAGGAGAACTATTCCATTGGAATTGTTTCTTACAATAACTTAAATAAGAGGTATCCCATGAGAGATAAATTTGAAGGTATTAATAATCGAATTTGGCATCGATATAATGAACAGGAAGATTACTATGTACTTGATGATAGTTCCTACTTAGAAATTAATCCTAATACAATAAGTTTTGATGCTCCTGAACTATATGATGCAGAAACAAAGACACTGGATCTGAGATATATACGCTTTACAGAAGACTATCAAGGAGACTTTTTAGGGGATGTCATTTCCTATTTAAAAACACATCCTGAAGTTAAGTGTTTGAAAACTGAGGGCATCAATTCTAGTAGATTAGAGGAGCTTGCGGGGGCTACCTCTCTAACCAGCCTTGATGTCAGTGGATCTGATTTAGGAGATGAATGTTTACCTATTCTGTTAGGCTCGGAATCAAATTTAACCGAACTGAATTTGCAAGGTACATTTGTAACCAATAAAGCTGTATTACCTTATCTAAATCGTAACATTATAATTCATCTTTCAGAAGGAGAAGAAACCTATTTAGATTTTGATACCGGATTATGGAATAAGAGGGATACGCCGCAATCTGATGTTGTTGCCGCTTTTAAATCAAAAAAATTGCAAGAACGAACGGATTGTTTAAGAGATTATGGTCTAACCGACAATGTACCTTCTTTATTGCAGTATTCAATGTTCAATGTTCTTAAGACTCCCCAACTGAATACACCTGCAACTAAAGCATTGTTGGGTGAAGATATGGAAGAGAAATTAGATCAGTTAGAACAATCTGGATTTCAATTCAAATAATCTTGAACTCTATTCTCAAGGAGCTATGCTGCTATAATTTTGCATAGCTCCAAAGAGAAACTAGGGAGTATTTTCTAATAGGAATAATACCGGTTGTGTCGCAGTCTAATTTGCAAGGTTTCTTTTATTTTTATACTTGCTCTTTCATCCTGTTTAGCAGTAGACAAATAATCTCATACGAAAAACAAAATTAGCTAATAAAAAGATCAAAAGGTCTAAAATTGGGATTCATTTCATAAACATCTTTTAGTTCAGTAAGACATTGGAACAAACACTCAACGTAATTGGCATCAAACAGTGTTTCTTTGCTTTCTTCTAGATACTTTAATATGGTTTCTTGTGACATCATATTTCGATAAGGCCTATTCGTTGACATTGCTTCATATACATCAGCAATAGCCACGATACGTGCTGGTATAGTGATTTCATCACCTTTTAACCCATTAGGATAGCCAGACCCATCCATGCGTTCATGATGTTGGAACACTACAGATTTAATATCCCAAGGAAAATCCATACGCTCAATTATTTTATTACCAACTGCCACATGTGTTTTCATTATTTCGTATTCATTCATAGTCAATCGTCTTGGTGTAACTAAATATTCCATTGGAATCGCGATCTTCCCAATATCATGTATGAGAGCCCCATAATATATTGCGCTTAAACAATGTGGATTAGTAATATTTGCTTTGGTAGCAATGTTCAGTGAAAGCAATGCCACACGTTTTTGATGTCCAGCAGTATAAGAGTCTCTAGACTCTACAAAGTCAGAAAAAGCTAAAATTGTATCTAAAAAGGATTGTTGTAATGATGTCTTATCGATTTTTAATTGTTTATTAAGATCAATTTGTGATGAGATATCTTCAAAATATACCATGTAAATTAATTCATTAGCCAGGATATTGCTTACTGGAATAACGCGAACAATGAAAGTTCTCTCTTTAACTGTTATTTCTGAGCGAGTTTCAACTCTTTGGTCAACAGCTTTTTTAAAATAGTCTGGTACGGTACTTTGTAATGGATATACTTTCCAAAAAGGCTTATCCTCTGGCTTATCAGCTACTAATTCTTTATATGATTTGTTTGCAAATAATATTACTCCGCTTTCATTGCAGACCAGGTTGGGGCTCAATAATTTATCAAGAAGTTGAAACATGACAGCAGCAAGTTTTTCTTCTTCGCTATTTAATTTCATGCTTAGTTATGGTGTTGCCTATTAACAATATTATTTTCATTATAGCAAATGCTATAATTTTTGATTTTCATGGCATTTTTCCTCGCTTAAATCAATCACTGTAATGATGGTTATCAGATTCATAGAAGTATTCGTTTGGGAAAAATACACTTAGTCTGGGCTTGCGCAAATAATTCCGCAGATGGATATTAGGGCGAAAAAGATTTGTCGGGCTATTTGTAGCCCGAACTTGTTTACTATTGGAAATAAAGAGCTCTTTAGATATTAGAATTTACCAATTTTGCAGCTAAAACATTAGATTCATCTACTTGGGGAATATAGGGTTTTAAGGGTTTAAAAAATAATAGACGGGGTTGACCGCCGAACTTGGTAAATTCTTCCTGCTCCTGATGTTTCAGTGTTTTCTGTAAGATTCTTTTTGAACCTTCATTTGAAGGATGAACTGTAGCAACGATTTCTTTAATGTTGTGCTCTAGGGTTTCATTCTCGCTTTCAGAAATAATGTGTTTAATAAACTTTTTCCCCAGGATTGCGATTTCAGTTCCATAACCTTTTCCCCAAAAAGCTTGATCAATAATATAAGCAATTTCACCGACATTTTTATGGCCGACTCCTACATTGGCGAAATCATCTAAAGAATGGTTTACGCAGAGATAACCAATAAACTCTTGAGTAGTTGAATGGTAGATTGAAAGCACTGAGAACTTGTTACCGAAATTCCAGCGTTTAATTTCGTCTTTGATGAACTCTTTTACAGCAGAAGGTTTCCAGGTTTTACCTTCACCAAACATCTTTATATTTTCAGGTTTCTCTAAAAGAAGAGTATATTTATCAATTAAAAAACTCTCTTCATCTTGATTAAGGGATCTGGCCTCCAACCTGTTCGAATAAACTGAGTAATGATTCAATTCGCTTTTAATCGTTACATTACCCAATTTTTTTGATGTATAAATTACTTGTTTCATTATGGTCTTCCTCCAGTATTATTAAATAGTGGTTCCCATCAAAGGGCTGTAATGGCAGATTCGCGTCTGTATAGAGGGGTTTGGAGTAAAAATTCACTGACGTTATGTTTCACAATATCTTTAAGACAATGATTGTGAGCAAATACTTTACGTTGTCGCTCAGAACTTGTCCCTGAATCCATAATCATGTTAAGAGTAGAAAAATAAGTTTGATAGTCCAATTTTTTGATATATGGATTTAATTTTTCAAACCATTCATGGATGTCTTCGCGCATCAATTTGGTTTTACCTTCAGTATTTATTACTAGTTCAGCATCCAAACCGTAACGAATGGCTCTCCATTTATTTTCACGAGAAAGCCAATAAGGAGGGTAGGCGACTGATTCAAGCCAACTTCCATTATCAGCAAACCAATGGGCAAGTGTATGAATCAAGGCAACTAATGCAAGTGTCTCTGCTAGAGTGGCGGCTCCATCACAAACACGAATTTCTAATGTTCCAAAACCAGGACTTGGCCTTAAATCCCACCATAAGTCTTTAAGTGATTTGATTGAACCGCATAATTTTAATGACTTATATAGATTTTCAAAATCTTGCCAAGTTCGGACATGATAGGGTTGTCCTGCAGTTGGTAACGCTTCATAGGTAGTTGGCCTATAAGAGGCAAGGCCTGTATCTATTCCTTGCCAGAACGGAGAGCTTGAAGACAGGGCTAATAAATGAGGCAAAAAATACATAAAAAAATTATTAAAGCGAATGCAGTCTTCACCACTGGACATGCCAATGTGAACATGTAAGCCATATACGCTCATACGTCGGGTAAGCCATTGATTACGATCAATTAGTTCTTGATAACGAGTCGTAGGCGAGACGACCCAATCGGAGTATTTAGAGAAAGGGTGAGAACCGGTTGTGGAAAATAAAATCCCTAAATCCTTTGTTGCTAATTGTAAAGAAGAGAGTGTTTTATAAAGATCATCTTCAACTTCCTGGGTAGTGATGCATTTATCTGTAGTCACTTCTATAGTACTTAAATAAAACTCTTGCTTAATTTTTTCGAGATGGGCTGTAGCACTAAGTACATCAGTTGCTCTTGAGCATAAATTATAATTTTTAGAGTCAATGAGCTGGAGCTCAATTTCGACTCCTAATGTTAATACTCCATTACTATTAAAATAAATTTCTTCCTCTGTAGGAGCACAGGGCAATTGCGATGCATTACTGGTTGATTTTAAGAGTTTGTTAATTTGATTATCCATTCGATAATCCTCCCTTTGTTGACGAAACTTGAGAATTACTAAAGTGATTTGCGTATTGAAAATAAATTTCAATATTATTTTTGAGGATACTTCTATAGTTAAATTGAATACTTGGATACAATAGTTAATGCCCTTAAATATTTATATCTGTTGATATTATTTGTACTCAAAGTACTTGCCATAGTAATGGGTAAGTTAGTTCGTTGCAACCGTTAATAGGTAAAGAATCATTCATGAGTGATATCGAGAAAAAATCCCTTGAAGACAAAATAACAGCTGCGCAACAGTCAGAACAGCGTTCTAAAAGCATTATTCTTGCCTTGCGAAAAATTATGCAACAGATGGATTATCATTCCAGAAGATTAAACAAATGCTATGGCTTGACTGTGCCGCAAATAGTCTGTCTGTATGAAATTTATGAAAATGGAAAAATGACCATATCTGCTCTTTCAAAGAGAATTTATTTATCAATGAGTACTATTGTAGGGGTAATTGACCGTCTAGAAGAAAAACAATTTGTTAGTCGAACACGTGATATTCAGGATCGTCGTATTATTTATATTGATATTACAGAAAAAGGGAACGAGTTTGTTTCGGCTGCTCCTTATCTTCTGCATAATAGACTAAACGATAACCTTCAGGTTTTAACTGTAGACGAGCAAATAGCGCTTGCTAATTCAATCAATTTATTAGTTGATCTATTAAGAGATATATAGAGAACTATTGAGTGCGTAATGGCATTGTTATAAGATTAATCTTATTATAAGGATATGATAAATCAAGAATTTTAAATGCCAAAGGAAAACGTTTTTCATCAAAGACGCATTCTCTGCGCCAAGTTAAATGACATAGAGGCTAAGATACCAATTATCGTTGCTGCTACTGCCGAAGAGCTTTCTCAACCAGAAAATCATTTTAGTATGACTGAAGAAGAAAAGACTCTTTCCAGGCTGCAATTATTTATAAAAAAAGGCAAAATGTTTGTATATAATGACAAACAAGCTACCACCAGAGTCACTAAGCTTGCCAGCGACAGCATTACCATATTTGGAAAACCACAGCAAATGTCGCCTGTATCCATTATGCAAAATGAAGCGCTTTTTCTCATTCTGAAAGAAAAAGCAAATCAATATTTGGAACGTGTATTAAAAGTTAAATTGAAGGAGAATAAAACAGATACATATTTGCATAAAATGGTAATGCAGTTATATCAGATAATAAAAAATTCAAGTCCTAGCGAGGGCGAAATTATTCATTTAGCTACAATGGAAAGAGATCTTTCGGAGCCTAATGCGAGTAAAAATCGATTAACAACGGAATTTAGTGCTTTATTACTTGCAGAATTGAAAAATACAATTGCACAAAATAAGGAGCATTGGAACGTAGAATTAGATAGAGTGTTCGCGTTAAAACAGCGCACATCCCGTGCTGAATCCTATGGTATCCATCGAATTGCGCAACAGCCATTAATGCTTTACCAAGCGAGAAATTTTGACGAGAAAATAATTCCAAAAGAAAAAGTAATTATTGTAGATGATCATATTCAAGCTGGCGCAGCGATATATTGTGCCGCTTCTGAAGCGATGAATAACGATGCCAATGTGCTTGGCATAGTATCTATAACAGCACACAAAAATGCCCTTTTTTTCAATATCCAGCCAGATGTTAAAGAGTTTCTCATTAGTTTGTTACCTAATGGGGCAGAAGATCTTCCTGTATTAAATAAAATACTAAAAATTGTTGGATTAAGTATTGATACATTGACTAATGTTGAGGGCATGATATTAATCTCAATTCTGTGCGATTCAACCAATAAAGAATATAAATCAAGATTTGAACAATTAATTAAAAAATATGATGCATCCGAAGTGATCGAGCATTCGCTTTTTGAAAATCAAAAAAATAGTTTAATGGAAGAATTTGAAAAGCCAAAAGTAGAATTTGCAAATTTTGAGAGAGAATTATTGGACGCAATAGAAAAAAGCAGGTACACAATTCCCTATCAGAAACAAATTGTATTATCAGATGAAGAGGGACAGGATATTCAAAAACACGCCAACAAAAGGATGAATCTTCCTTGGTTATTATTTGACTTTGATGATACGTTACATCATTTAAGCGATAATACGTTTACTATATTTCAAGATATTATTAAAACATATTCTGGCAAAGAAATACCAATTGAAACAATTAAAGCAACACGTAATACTCTGAAAGATAATGGGAAATATCAATATCAAGAAATGCTCTTAACTTTCATAAAACAACATAATCGGGAAATTCAAATTTCTTGTGAAGATATTACCCAATTATACCAAGAGCGTAAAAATGCAGAACCATTTTCACCCAAAATGTCTAAAGAAGACTTCTTAGCCCTAAGAACTAAATATAGAATAGGTATTATCACGGATGGTTCAGCATTTGAGAGTAAAGTTCCCAAGATTAAGGAGTTTTATGGGGTTGATATCGATGGATATATCCATAAAGCTGATAAGTTACCAGCCAAACCCAATGCAACCATGTTTCATGAATTTTGCAAAAAATACGATGTAAAAGATAAACCCATTGCTTATGTTGGCGACAAAGATGACTTAGATGGTGGATTGGCAAAAAATGCGAATCTTAGATTTATAAAAGTTGATGCAACGCAGCCAACTATTAATATGGAACAATTCACAGCAGAATTAAATGCGATTGAACAACAAAAAATGGCTGCGAGAAAGAGATGGGAATTTTTCCGAAATACAGTTTTAACAAAAACAACAGAAAATAATTGCGGGAGAAAAATTTCAGGATTGAAGCTATAAATTGTTCTAAGTGTTAAATGGTCAGAAAGGAACTGATTCTCATTATTAGTTAACAAAAATTAAACTTAACCAGGATTTTTTGCAGAATATTGCTTCTAGTGAAGTGAACTAGTGCGACCGTAGAGCTACTCCAGTGTATTATTTCTGTTTCTTTTTACGAACAAATTTATTTGACCAAATGATTTTATCATGTAAAAATAGGTGGCATTTTAATCAGATTGCTCTTAATATGAATAAGATTTTTTGTTTATGCTGTTTATTAATAATTCAAATTGCGTATGCAAGCCCTGAAGAAAATACTCAAGCTTATTTTGACTCCATTAAAACAACTCCCAGTATATTAAAAAAATTTTTAACTAATATGCCTAAAGGGGGGGATCTGCATATGCACGCGAGTGGCTCATCATTCGCTGAAAATCTAATTCATTATGCAGAGATGGATAATTTATGTATTGATACTAACAATTTGTCTGTGTCTATCAATCCTTCATGCAATACAGAAGATTATTTAGTGACCGCCATAGTTAATAAAAAGTTATACCATTCCTTGATTGACGCATGGTCGATGTGCCATTTCGATAAAATGAAAAATGAATCAGGACATGATCATTTTTTTAATGCTTTTGGAAAATTTAGCCTCATTACCAAAATGCATGGAGGGGAAATTTTAGCTGAAATGACTGAGCGTGCGGCTGTCCAAAACGAACTCTATTTAGAAATCATGACTACACCAGATGGGAATGAAGCCAGTGAGCTCGGAAAACGACAGGGGTGGGATCCTAATTTAGAAAATCTGCGCAATCAATTATTAAGTGCTAATTTTGACCAAATAGTGACTCATATTTCCCATAATTTGGACAAGGACGAAGCTAAAAAGAATGCATTACAACAATGCGGCACAAATAACGAACAAGCAGGTTGTCAAATCACTGTTCGTTATTTGTATCAAGTTCGTAGGGAACAACCTCCAGAGATGGTTTTTGCACAATTACTCGCGGGATTTGAATCTGCTTCACAAGATTCACGTATTGTAGGCATTAATTTGGTTCAAACAGAAGATGGCACAATATCAATGCGCGATTATCGATTACATATGCAAATGGTGGCTTTTTTGCATCAACTCTATCCTAATGTCCATATTTCGCTACATGCTGGTGAACTTAATCCTGAATTAGTAGCGCCAGAAGGACTTACATTTCATATTTATGAAGCGGTAGAAACTGCTTCTGCAGAACGAATTGGACATGGTGTTGATATTGAATATGAACACCATGCATCCGAATTAATAAATAAAATGGCACAAAAAGAAGTGATGGTTGAAGTCAATTTAAGCAGCAACGATTATATTTTAGGCATTAAAGGGAACGAGCATCCCTTGGCTTTATATTTAAAACATGGTGTGCCTGTGGCTTTATCAACTGATGATGAGGGAATAAGCCGTGAACCTTTAACTCGCCAATTCGAGCGTGCTGTTGAAGAGCAAAAGCTTTCTTATCTCACTCTAAAACAGTTAGCACGAAATAGTCTGTATTTTGCTTTTTTACCCGGCGATAATCTTTGGCAAAATGCTCAATACAAGTCAATGAATGCGGAGTGTACCCCAATTAAATCAGAAACAGATCAGCCAACGCCCGCGTGCCAGAACTTTCTAAATGTTAACCCAAAAGCGAAACTTCAATGGAAATTGGAAGAGCAGTTCGCTAAATTTGAATCACAATATTGATGTTTAATTTAGGGCGTGCAAATTGAGAGAATTGCTATGGTACAAACTGAAGCAACAGATATCTCATTGACTTATGGGGAACTTACAAAGTTCTTAGAGTATATGTTTGCAGGTACTCACTTAGCAGATGAAATGGCGGATTTTGGACACTGTAATGGATTTTCCAGCTTATTCATGAATGCGATGCGCAAAGGAGAGAAGGGTAGAACAGATTTTTACCGGCGGGTTGAACTCATCAGAGAATTACTTAAGATAAAGGACAAAACATCATCTATAAGTATTTTAGATACCGTTCCTGATCACATGCAGGATCTTATTCGAGAAATTGTAAGGATTCTTGAAAAGCAAACCAACAGCCAACATCTTTCTTTTTTTGTGACAGATGATCTACCGGTCCTTGAGGATTTAATTTCATTTGCACAAGAACTTGTGGTTTATCATGATCCAGCGTCGTTCCCTACTTTGTTTGAAGGGGCTCCTAAAGAGCCTGTTGGCCAAGTAGCTGAGCTGGTATATCCTTTAATGTTCACTCCCAAGGAGTATAAAAAGTGTAGCCTCGAAAAATTATCGGTTGGTATATATAATAAAACAGAATTTTTAGATTACTTTGAACGGCTTCACAATGCTTTAGAAACAAAACCCAAAACAGAAAACCAATTACCTAATCCTGCAATTTCGTTTTTAATGGGAACGACAACGCATTCCATTAGCATTAGTTATGAAGTAACAACTAAACAATGGTTTCTTTCCAACAGCGAAGACATAAGAAAGGAATACTTAATCGATGGAACCACTGATACGAGAATGCTTGCAGAATGGGTGTATAACGCCCTCGTAAGAAAGGATATAGATCAGTATATTGCTTTTTCTTCAACCATATTTGCTGATACGGCAATAGTCGAAGTAATAAAGAACACTCTTATAAAAGACGCCACTTGGCAAGCCATTCATGATCCAACAAGGAACGAGTGCGCTAATTATCTTAGTTATAACAATATAAGATTACTTCATATCCTGGTTTCAGAAGCGGAATTAAGCACTATTGCAAACTATCTGGAGTATGTAAAAAAGCTATCAACAAGTACTCCATTGTTTTTTAATACGCCAAATTATCTGGATCAAATCCTAAACGCTCAAGATAGATTTGGATATACACCGTTAATGTTCGCAATTGATAAAGCGGATTTTGAATGTGTATTCCGGAGCGAAATGATCACCAATTCCGGCCGCATTTGATCGCAGATTCCGGA
>NZ_QHJG01000053.1 GCF_003184185.1 Legionella qingyii
CTCCGGAATCGGTGATCAAATGACTAACGGAATTAGTGATCAAGTCCTCCGGAATACGCAATGCTTCGGAAGTTGTAGCTAACAAAGGTAAGTTTTTTGCTAATGTCTTTCTACTATTTTCAGAAAGTTGGCTAAGAACAGATTTTGCGAATTGCGGTTTAATATTCTCAAGTACATATTGTTGAACTTCTAGAGGCTGGTCTTTAATTTGGTCCACAATAGAATCACGCACCTTGTTAAAAGACTGCCTCACTTCATCAATCTGCTGTTTTTGATTTGAGGCTAATATTTTTCTTTCTTCTATCTTATCTTTGAGTTCTATATATCGCTTAAAATTTCTGACTTTTTGCTCTATATCAGCCAATTTAGTTTGTGCTGTTTTGAGAACAGATTGTTGCTCTCCTATGTCCTTTTGGTTTGGAATTTTAGACGATGCATTATCTATTTTCTCAGGAGCGAATGCAGACTGGATAGTGGAGTTTAGACTATACTCTAATTCTATATTTAAGTTAATCTTTTGCAGCCATCCAAAACCCAATAGACTTTTCTCCATAATAAACGGCATCTTTTTTGCTGCATCGGTATAAATTAGATCATTAAAACGTGTCTTATATTGGTTTACACAATGTTTGTTAGCCCCCTCCAACCGTGCTTGAATCACTGATAACTCAGACCTATTACATTTTTTTATTACTTCATTAGTAAAGGTTACTACGTCCAAAAGCGATTTATCTGCGAAATACTTATAAGTGCTTTCGATAGGATTAACATTGCCATATTCGTCAATATTTGCAATTTCCGCAAAGTTTCTATTGAATTCTTGTATCTTTTTTTCACGATTTGCTGCATTTCCTTTTGTCCCATCGATAATTTGTTTGTAATTATCTAATGCTGCATTATAAAGTGCAGCAAGCATCACTTTTTTGGTGAATTCCAACGTATTTTCATATAATTCATATTGAGAATAGTTATTGGTTACATGCTCCGAAAATGATTTTTTTGTTTCAGATAAATTTGCACGGAAAATGGATATTGTTTTTTCCACCAACACTTTTGTTTGTTGTACTTCAGTTCTTGATGCTTGTAGATTGCTTTTTGCAAAGGATGCTACTCGCGTATCTTTGCCCATGGCTTCACCCAATGAAGCCTCTCTCTCTTTTAATTCAGTTAATTGTTTCTCTAATGCCTCAATTTCTTTTTCAATAGCTTCTATTTGCTGATGAACTGAGTTTAATTTACTTTGTTCACCATAAAGTGTACTCAATTTTCCGACTACATTTTTCAGGTTAATATCTCCTTTTGCTGTCGTTTTTATAGATGCTGGAAACGCAACAGGGTCGGGAAACTTGAGCGGCCCTTTAGTAAGAAACTCTTCTTTTTGTTTGGCAAGGTTTCTTTTTTCTTTAGCTGCAGCTGCACTATTTTTCCTGTCTCGAAGTATATCAAGGATGTATTCAGGAATTTGCGGCAGCATCAATGTTTGCTCAGCACCCATCTCGCTATAATTATCTGACAACGTTGCCTTTGGAAATTTATCTTGAAGTAGGGTTTCGAGATTTGGTTTCGTAGATGATGTGTCAAGACAGTGTACTCCGTGAGGAAAAGTATAGTCTACAAGTAACGCACCATTTTTTTTTCCTGAAATTAAAACATGTGTTCGCAGTGTTGGATTACCGATGGTTAAATCTATTTCATTGCCACTTATTTTTTCTGCAACAATGGATTGAGCAAGCGATATAAGTTGTTGTTGTTCTGCATCTGCATTTTGGGGTTTATCAAGTTCATCAAGAAATTGAAATGGATTATCATCAAAAGTAACAACCACATTCGTCACCTGATCTTTAGAGTTAACAGATCGCTTAATAGAGACTACTACAGTTTTCATGTTTTCATCCAGGCAATACATCTGTTTTAAGTATAGTACTAAATAAGTATGCTACTAAACGTGTAAAGCAAGACCCGAATCAACAAAAGTGATAGATGTGACGCATGTAAAAACTTTTATTTTTATCCACACCCAAAAAGAAAATAACAAACCAACAAGTACATTATTTATACTATGCACTTTACCCCCTAAACGTTTGAGCTTGGATATTGTTTTAATAATGTTCTTTGGGTTGAAAATTAAAAAGAAGGCATTGCCAATAAAATGTACATTAATTACACAAATCCAGAGTAACAAGAACCTAGCAAAGACTCAAAAGGAACGTTTAAATTGATAATTTATGTTGAATTGCATTTTATTGACGTAACTTATTTATTTTGCAATGCCGCTGAGAAGAATCGAACTTCGACCTTTTGATTACGAATTAGTGAATTATGGGTTTTAGCCAATTAGACACTTTTTGAAACTCTTTTAATACCCCTTTATTTACTTGATGTTACAGCATTATTACGTTATAAGTTCTATTAATGGATTTTAAATAATTGTGCGACACAAGTGCGACACAGTTGCGACACATTCAAAAACGAGTGTAAAAGTTAATTATGAAAATAACCAAAACAAACGTAGAAAACCTCCCTCTTCCTCAAGCAACGGAAGTAGGAAAAACGACGCAAAAAAGATATTACGATGACAACCTGAAAGGTTTCGGCATACGTGTGACTTCTGGAGGAGCAAAAGCATTTTTTGTTGAAAAATTCATAAATAAAAAACGCTGTCGCATTACTTTAGGGCATTACCCGGAATTGACCGCTGAAATGGCAAAAAACAAAGCCCTGCATCTTTTAGGGCAAATCGCCATGGGCATTGATCCGGTTGCTGAGAAAAAGGCTACAGAAGTTCGAGATATTACTTTGAACCAAGTCTTTAAAGACTACCTAAAAACCAGAAAGAACTTAAAACCCAGAACCATAGATAATTACAAACACATATTAGATAAAGCCTTCACGAGCTGGAAGAGTAAACCTTTGTTATCGATCACCAGAGATCGCATAGCTAAATACCACGAAAAGCTGGGCAACGAACATGGACAAGCCTATGCTAATTTAGCCATGAGAATTCTAAGAGCCTTATTCAATTTTGCAGCTGGCCAGTATGAAGACAACAGTGGTCACTCTCTTTTCATCGATAACCCAGTAAAACGCCTGTCGCAAACACGTGCCTGGTATCGCATCGAAAGACGAAAAACCTATATAAAGTCTCATGAACTAGCCGCATGGTATGCTGGTTTACAACAAATCCAAAACGATACATTACGAGATTATTTGTTGTTAATCTTATTAACAGGTCTACGCCGACAAGAAGCAGCGACTTTGAAATGGTCTGATCTCGACTTAAAAGCAAAATCATTCACTATCAATAAAACCAAAAACAATGAATCCCACACCCTCCCCCTTTCTGACTTTCTATATGATCTACTGATTGCCAGAAAAGAAAAAGCAATAAACGACTATGTTTTTCCGGGACCGGGGGCAGCAGGTCATATTATTGAACCACGTAAGACAATGGCACATGTGATTAAAAATTCCGGCGTTCATTTCACAGTTCATGATTTGAGAAGAACTTTTATCACTATTGCTGAAAGTCTGGATATCCCTGCTTATGCGTTGAAGCGTTTAATGAATCATAAGATGAGTAATGATGTGACTGCTGGGTATATTATTGTTGATGTTGAACGGTTACGAAAGCCTATGCAGCTTATTACAGACTACATTTTAAAATGTACGGGCATAGTAAAATCTGCGGAAATACTATCATTAGAACAAATAAAAAAGGAGCCTCATGGATTTTAATAAATGTACGAATCTTGACAAGGCAATGCATATGCATTACCATATAATATATACATTTTTATCGAGATAATCATGGCTAGATTACTACAAACCGAATCCACCCTCACAGATCGTTATCAAACAACTGTACCAGATGCTGTTAGAAAAGCCCTGCATCTAGGAAAAAGAGATAAAATTCGATACACCGTTCAATCTGACGGTCATGTTCTTATGACTCGAGCAGAGGAAGAGGAAGATCCAGTAATTGCTGAATTTTTGAATTTCATTGCTAAAGACATTCAAAATAACCCAAAAAATCTGACAACTATAAATCAGGATTTAGTAACTCGCATCAACTCTTTAGTTGCAAATGTTGAAGTCAACTTAGATGAACCTTTAACCGAGGATGAACAATTAACTGAAAACCGAGTAACTCGCTAATGGTTGATAATTCAATAATAACAATAAATGGCTGGGTTATTTTATGCCATCCTCTTTTTTTGCAACAAGTAGAGGCATTGGCTAATGAGGTAGAAAATGCAAAAGAAAAGGACCCTTCAAATTTTCATACACGAAACTCGACAAAAAAATTAGCAGCCATCGCTAAATTAGCTTTTGAAAAAATTCCAAACGATCCTGCAGCTACAGAATTTCGACAAGGATCAACATTAGGAAATAACCACAAACATTGGTTTCGAGCTAAATTTTTTCAGCAATATCGATTATTTTTTAGATACCATCAAGAAAGTAAAATAATTATTTATGCTTGGGTTAATGATGACAGTTCTAAAAGAGCATATGAGAGTAAAGCAGATGCTTATCATATTTTTCGAAAGATGCTGGAAAATGGACATCCTCCAGATAATTGGGATGAATTACTTAAAGAAGCAAATAACACTTCGTTAATGAAAAAATTGACTACCAGTTTGGATGCTTTGAAAAGTTAATATATACGATCTGATAAATACGCACCTTCCGTTTAATGAAATTTCTCCCAAATTTGAGGCCGTTCATCAATTAATCATAGGCTAATGGTGAAGCCAAACGTATCCAATTTGGATCGCAATGAGATCCAAATTATAAGTAAATTTATAACATAGATTCGGAACGCACTGCGTTCCATATATCATCATATCTAATTTGGAACACACCGTGTACCAAATTAGAGAAAACAAGAAATGATAGACAGTGTCTGCCAAATTCAAAAATCTATGCATCAGTATGTTCCATTTTGGAACCCACTGCTTAGATTCTCAAAATGAACTATCCGGGATTTCCGGATAGTTCAAAATTAAAGAATATAATAAGCAGCACTATATTGAATATTAAAATCTAAAGCCTTAGCAATTGGTTTAGAATTTTTCCCAGTTTTCTGTATTTCAATAATTCCATAACGAGCCATTGTATTTAGTGTCCGACTCAAATTACTCGGCTCACGCTTACTTAGGACAGCAAGCGCTTTAATTGATTCAGGCTTTTGCTCAGCAATTATTTTCAATAACCTCATGTTATTTTCATTTAATACTTCACATAGTGATTTGATTGAGCCAAACCAAATCTTAGGCTCATTTTTCTTAGGTTTATAACGCCCAGAAGCAATTTCATTAGTACGACTCTGAAATTTATCCCGTGGCATAATACCAATTTGCAATGTTTTCATTTTTTTCCCGTATTATTTAATACAAATAAGCCATCTGGTTTTTACCCTTTATTAAAAACATAAGATATCACCAGATGATATTCATAGTATAATGAATACTCAGCATAATAAAAAAATTATTTGTTCTAATTAAGGAAACATTCAAATAGATGGATATTGCGCTTAAAATTCATTTTTCGGGAAAATTGCAAATTGCCAAAAACTCACTAGTAATAAAACCGACATCCACTAGTCAAGTAAACCTTGACAGCTGAATGTCTTTTCAATAACTCCAATATACAATTTAAATATTGAATAAATCTGAATGTGAACCTGTGCGAGCCACTTTTAATATTTTGAGTTGGTCATCACTTGGGATCTTTTTTAAATTGGGTTGATCGAACTATCTCAAGCATCCGCATCATCAATCATTGATTTAAAAGATGAAAAAGATTTACCACGACCTTTCTCTAACTCTTCAATGGCATCACGAGATAGTTTGTTTGGCAGTTTCAATTCAAAAGGCAAACCTCTGCACAAAACGATTTGTGCATAGAGGGCATTAATAGCTTGAGAAGGAGTTATACCTAACATTTTTAAGATCCCTTCCCCAGCATCTTTCAGGTTGCTATCAACCCGAGCCTGGACAGTTTTTGTAGTCAAAATAAATATATTTGTAATTTTATTTAATATAATTATAGTAAAATACGACTACAATTGCAATTTTTCATTCTATCTCTTACTTATTAATGTCTGGAAGTTTTATTAGTAATTTTGATTCTATTAATAGGTTTAGGATGGTTTGTGGCCAGTCTCCTTGGCCTCTAGTAAAAAAAAGCCGCTCTTTAGCGCGAGACAGACCAACAAAAAAAGCATTTTTCTCTTCTCGCTGCTTTTTTGCATTATTATCCTTAACAGCATTTTCTAATCCCCACCAAGAGCTAGTATGAAAATCTACAAAAAAAACAGTATCAAATTCCAAGCTCTTACTTTTATGAATAGTCATCAGTTTAATTTGGTTATGTCCCTCATAACTTTCAATCGCTAATCTTATGTCTTGTAAATTTCGATCTAGTGCTTCTTGAAAGAATGCACAAAATGAATTCTCTGTTTTTTTTAAATATTTGGATCTATATTGCGGAAACACATTTTTAAGTTTTGTTAGCCCGATGTTTTCTATCACTCTGGAAACAATAGTTTTTAGAGGGGTAGAAAAATTTATAATAGATATTAGATCGGACAAATGTTTATTGAGTCTTTTATACTCTCTGTCTTGATCCATATGATAGCCAACGACGGAGGCAATCAGTCTTTCCAGCTCTTTTTCTTGCTCATAGTTTATAGCGCCTATTCTTTTTCTTATTAATAAAATTAAAAAACTAGATAAGGGTTCTTCCATCAACTCCTGGATTTTTATTCCATTTTTTATCACCTCCATATCTTCATTTCGGAGATGAAGTCCATTCATCGTAAAAATGTCATTTACTTGGACAAAATATTCCTGTGCTTTTTGTCTTAAAACAAGGATAAAATCACAAGGTTTTAATCCCGGATTTTGTTGCATAAGTTGTTTTATATAATGAGCAATATACTCGCCTTCATCATTAATACAATTAAACGATCTTGCTCCTAAACACCTTGAGGGTGGAGGATCTTTTCGAGTACCCTCATACACTACAGCCACCTCCCCTTGAGGAGTTAAATCATGAATAATAAAATTTATTAGATTGATAATCTTTGAATTAGAACGATGATTAATCGCTAAAGGAATAATTTCGGAATCAAAATCACTTTGTAGTTTTTTAAAATTGAGAGGATTGGCGCCAGCCCAGCCCATTATCATTTGATTAGTATCACCAACAGCTGTAATAACAACGTTACTATTATCAAAAACAGTCTTTATAAAATTGTATTGGAAGTCTGTTATATCCTGAAACTCATCAAGAAAAAGATATTGATATGTTGATAAAATTAAGTTTCTTACTTGGCTATGATTTTTGATAATGGTGTAAGCCATAGATCGACACATAGCGTAATCAACAACACTTTTAGTCGAACAATAATCCCAAATTTTTACTATTTCATCTTCTGGTTTTTGACTTAGATCTGAAGGTGAATGGCGATCCGATTGACTATACGTACTCCTATACAAACAAGGGCTCCCGTTAAGAACAAACTGCTCATACTCATTCCACCAATTACTATCGAAACTATAAACATCAAAATCTGCATGTATGTTAATCCAATCAGGTAACAGGGTTATAAATCTTCGAACAAGAGAAATAAAAAAAGAATCAAATGTGGAGGAATCAAACCTGCGAGACAGCTCTTGTCCACATCGCAGAACTACTCGTTTTTGAATATTAGCCGCTGCGTCATTTTTGAAGCTTAATGCCAAGATTTTTTGAGGCCATCTGCAGGTCGCCGTTTGAAGTAAAAAACTAGCTCGTTGAGCCAAAATTTCCGTTTTCCCTGCACCCGGACCCGCAAGAATTGCTAAATTATTTTGATTTTCTCTGATAATTCTTTCTAAGACATTCGATGTTAAAAATTCTTTGCTCGGTTTCCATTGTTCGAGAGATAGATATTTACTCATTATCTAGCACTCTTGTTACTAATTTTGAACATAACTTAATTAATTGTCTTATTGAATCTGGACAATGCTCATCAAGCTCACTCACTGGGAGTTCCCTAATTTCTGCCATTGCTTGATAGTGTGATGCCACCTTACTTTTTGTACAGAATAAATATCTATATTTTTTTAAATCATCGTCTGAAAGAGAAAAACCAGATTCACTATATGCATCAGGTATACAAGCATCGCCTAAAACAGCTTTTTCGAGAATCTTTCGCGTGGAGACCCTTGCATTTGCACAATAATAGCTTGGAAATGATTGAATCATTACCATATCGAGATCTAATGGGGCAGAAAAAAAGATATTACATTTCTCTAGTTGACTAAGTAATTCATTCAATTGATCTCGCTTTATCGAAGTTGCACTTAAATCCTTTTTATCCATGCCTTTAGGTAGCTCTATATATTTATCTTGCTTTTCTAACTCATCAATTATATTTTTAATTCTTATGGGCCCACCAGTTTGTCTGCCCAAGTCAAGATCAAGCAAAGTAACATATGGTATTGCTAAATCATTTAGAAGCCGCCACATGTGAATCACATGACGCCCACCAAGTTTTACAAAAGCAACAAAAGAGGGATCTAAATCTAAACCTAGCTTATTGGCTAGTTGTGGAATGACAATTTCCTCAGAATCACCTTCTCCAAGTATTACAAGTTTAGAAAAATATAATTCTGGGTGAGCAGTAACGGCCTGATTAATATACTTATAATCATCGTCTGATCTTGTAGGAGGAAGGAGAATTTTTTTAACTACTGAATAGCGTATATCAGTATTTATTTCTTGCCGAAAATACCTAATTTGCTCAACTCTATTCATTCTCCGTACAACACTTGATGAATGAGAGGTGATGATGCCAATAGCCTTTGCTGTTTGAGTTTTTAGATGTAAAAGCTTTATGACTTTGCCCAAGTAATATGGAGATAAATGGTTTTCCGGCTCCTCAAAGGCGAATATAGTAAATACTGCAATATCTTTATCAAGTTCTTTAAAGCCTTTTATTTCCCTAGCATAATGCTTTTGTTCAAGTTCATATAATGCAATAGAAAGAGTAACATAAAGAAGGGATACTTGACCGTCACTTAACCCTTTCAGATCACAACTTTCGCCATTTTCAGTTGGAGCAAGTTTTATTGATATTGATCGTAAAAGCTCATCTACTTCAGTTGGTGTCGCTTCGATTTTTGGCTCTTGGTAATGCTTAAGGGTGTTATCATGAACTTCTTGCCAAATCGATTTAAGGATTCCTGTTGTTGTTTTTATAGCATCCAGTCCTTGAACTTCCGAGCTTAATTTTTCACTGGTTTTTCTAATTGTTTCTTGAATTGTATGATTTATATCACTGTAGTCTGCAAGAAGCTTTGCAAGTAACTTAACTTCGTCCCTAAGTATGGCCGTTGAATCTCTAAATGCAGGAATGTATCTTAATTTAATATGTTTTCTATCCAGGGGAGAAACAGGATATTTTAAATCAGTTTCGTCCCCAAACTCTATCTTTTCTGAAGTGGTGATCCAGTATAGTCGTGATTGTACTTCATCTTCGTATTCTTGTTCAGACCATACAGCTTCTAATCGCATCCTTGCCTTTAATTTTTTATCATTTTCATCCGCAAAAATCACCGAACTAAATGCTGGGCATGTTTCTCTAGCGTTTTGTATATCGTCATTAAGTTCTGGGAATATAAAGACAACCTCTATATATAATTCACGTCCAACAATATCTTTATAAGTTTCATTCATAGCAAGATAAAAATCTTCTCTCGTAATAACTCGATCTTGCCTATTTGCTCCAAATAGTCTTTTGAGAGCTAAAATCATAGTAGTTTTACCAGAGCCATTATTGCCCACAAAGCAGGTAAGATCTTGTTCCATGAAAATTGATGTTTCGCTTTCAGGAAAACATCTAAAATTTGATACACAAATTTTTTCTAAATGCATACATGTAAATCCTTATATTTCATTTCATTCATAAAAATATGATTAAGTATAGCAGCCAACTCTTGTACCTGCGTCACTGCAATTTTCCAGCAGTGACGCAGACATATTCGACTTAACTACCCCTCCAACATTAAGCCTTAAAAGACCATTTGTCCTGACGCATCAGATAAGATAGGACAAAATATTCCTTAAAACTGTATTGCCCCCAGATCTACACTTTGCTATTTTTTAGATGAAGCATGACTGATGAATCGGTGAAAATCTGATGAAACGCTTAGGCGTCTTATGCTAAGCCACTCTCATTCCCTAACTTTGTGGCTGGACGTATAGTCGGGAAACCCTTCAGGAACCTTTACCGTTCGGTAAAGGGAGTTCTTCGGAACTCTAAGTCATTTCATTTGACCATGGATTAGAGATAAAGCTCTGCTTTATCACTTTCGTTTACTTTATTTATTGAGGAGAAAACCCACCAGAAAAACTACAGCAGTATCGGCGAGATCGTTTGCCTTATAACGATTGATTTGCCCCCTTCTTCGAGCTTTACGGCTTTTTCCGGGTTTCAACAGAGAGTGAAACCGCTCGACCAACACTAAACAATACACAGGGCAATTTATTTTTTTTAACAATTTTTGCGGATAGGAAGATGCATACACAATCCTTAAGACAATTCGCTAATCGACAAATCAAACAGGATAGGCAAGGTAAATACCTGTATCGGAAACACCGTGCCTATGTCATCCATAAGATGATTGATGACTTGTTTGTTATTCGGCAAATGCCTCCTTCATGGCAGGCTTTGCAATCTGAGCAGATTCACAAGCTGGTGCGTTACTGGAAAAAACAGGACATTAATCCAGTCACTATCATGCGATACATGACCATCATTCGTCGTTTTTTGCAGATGAACAATTGTCCTATTGCTAATATTGATAACCAATCTCTTGAACTCTCAAGACCTAAAGCAAGAAAAAAGAGGAAGAAAATAATCCCTCCCGATATTTGGAAGTCACTTCACGATCCTATAGCCAGAGTAATCATGGGATTACAAACTGAGTTTGGACTCACTTTCAAAGAAGCGATTCTGATTAAGCCACATATTCAAGTCAGCGAAGGGTCTCTTTGGATAACCAGAGATATTGCTTTTAATTCCACTGACCGTACCATACCTGTACGAACTGAAAACCAGAAAGCGGTACTCAATCTTTTTAACTGGCTCACTCAACAAGATGGTAATTTGCTCCAATTAAAATCTTATGAGGAAATCCGCATTATCTGGCGTAGTGCATTGGCAAAGCACCGTTTATCCAGTACCAAAAGCTGGCGATATTTGTATGCCAAACAAATGTATTCTTGCCTGCTACCTGAATATGAAAATTACAAGACTTGTTTGCTGATACGTGATGAGATGGGAATAAAATCTCGGAATACACTTTGGTTATATCTTAAAGAATAAAAATTTATCTGGGACAATTGGGACATGAGGGACGGCTTGTAGATACTGACTTATAGCCGTCCCAAGATGTCCCAACATTTCAAAATAATGGGACAAATAATTCTGGTTTATCGAGATAAGTTATTCTCCACCCCAGATTTTATCCGTAAATACGTATAATCGGGGTGTTCCAACTCCCTTAATTCTTGGTTTATGAGAGGGCAATCCATCTGCTGCTGGCTTTAACCAGCCTTCATTCATTAATACACGCACTACCATTCTAGGCTCAAACCCCATGCATAGCTCTTTTTTAAAGACTTCCGTTAATACCATATACACGCGAAAACCTGCATCATCGGTAAGGTAAAATCCAGCACGATTTTGAATCCTCTCATTGTTTGGCGTTCTGATATTATCAAACCGACTGGCACCATGAGATTCAAAAAAGGCTCTGACTTGAGCTAATATCGCTCTATCCTCCTTGTTACCCTCTATGCCAAAATGCTCCAGCCATGCTCTGTAACATTTATAAGCTGCATAGGTAGACTCGCCTTCTTGCCAGCCGGTCAATCCGTACTGACTAGCTAATTCGCCAGCTACTGCAACCAAGGCAAATCGCCGGGCTACGCGGATAATTTGTCCAGTTGAATCCGGTAATACAGCACTATTAACAAACTCTTGCATCGCATCAGCAATACCAGTTGCAATACTTGATTGATTTGCCACCACCTTTTGCAGCCATGCCATGCCGACAACACCATAATACTTGCTGGAATATTCCTTTAAGGATAAAGCCATGCTAGCAGGACTGAGCTGATTATGGATTTTTTCAAAAATCCCCTTATGCAATCCAGCATCAGCTTCAATATCTGCCAACTGTATCTCTTGACCCGCATTGGTTTTTTGCCCTACTCTGGCCATCAAAGACATTAAAGATTCTTCTCCAGCAGAGAGAAAGTACAATGACCATCGAGAAGATGGTTTGACCGTTCCATGACGTGAGGCTCGGGTTTTACCTTGACCATTGGCTAGCAAGTAAGCCGCCTCCCCTGCTTCTTTTGGATCCATCTGACTTAACTCATCCAGAATTAATAAGCCATCGTTATGCAGAGCAGCCAGTCCTTCGAGTCCATTAGTAGTACTGCGCCATAATCGGCAATAAGCTTGGGGATTACCCCAAACCGAAGCCGCTACTTTTAAAGCGGTACTTTTACCACTTGAAGAAGCTCCTCTGAAATGAAATCCGCCTGAATCCTCTCCAGCAATCTTTGCTAAAGCAGGAGCAAAAGCAGCTGAGATAGCAAAAACTAACCGCGAATTGCCAGAAGCAAGACGACCGATTGAGTCTCTCCAATCATCCACAGTTCCAGATACAGACATAGCAGATTCAATTGCTTGGCTATTTTGAAAAACAATTTTCTCGGAGGAGTGTCCAAAGGTTTGTGAAGGAGTGACAAAGAGGCTTTCATGCCAACCCAGTTTTTCGACACATCGTGCCCGATCTTCAACTGGAAAGACTTGTAAATAAGTAGCCAGTAAATCTCGAGAAATTCTATGAGGTGAAATGGTTAAACCAAGGCTAGCCAATTCCCGTCTAACTTCGGAGGCATCTCCTTGTAATAAAGCTAAAGGCATGGCCCATTGATGAATAATTCCATCATCATCCTGCCATTCGAGTAATCGACCCCACTCGCCACTTTTAGCATCACGTGTTTTAGCCACCACATACAAAGGAGAACAAATCCACTTTGGCGCCATTGGATTGCCGTCTTTATCTTTTCCAAGGAAAGATACGCCCTGCTCATTCAATTTAAAATGACCGCCTGCGTATTCACAAATTATTGGACTATGACCGTTTTTGTTTTTTAACGTAATAATTTGATTTTGCAACATCACTGTTTCTCCGATAACGTCCAAGGAAGATAGAAACCCTATCCATCCGTGAACAATCTATTTCTTCTATGGGATTTATTCGTTGACCAGTGAAAGCAGTTCACCTCTGTCACCAGTAGAGCGATAGATTTTCTGTTGTTGGAGAAAAGACAACACATCACTTTTTCGATACAAAACTTTACGGCCAATTTTAAGATAGGGAACGCCCTTCCCTTCCCAACGATTCCGTTCCAAAAGTTGGGTGGAGCAATCTAAAACAGCCGCCAAAGTGTGTTGATTAAACAACGCAGAAGTTGGTGCAGATTCAAATTCGTTTAATAGTTGTAAACGAGATAGTTTTTTATTCATATGGAACCTCATCAAATGATTATTCATTCAGCTTAATGCCGACGGTATGCGTCCTGCTCGATGAATATCAGTTGACTGTCCGGCCGGATAATAGTCGTGATATTTCATTTTCCGTTACTTTTACAGAACCATGGATCCGCAAAAGTTTACTGCTCGCGATAAGTATTGCTTGGAATTTAAAAGGCCGTCAAGCCTTTTAAAGCCTGGTGATCTGATTGTTATTAAATGATATTGTTTGTTATTAAAAAAATTTTGCTGGTAAGTTTTGTCCCATTTGTCCCAAGTGAATATTTTATATTGGGACACTTAAAATCAAATGTTTATAAGGGTGTCCCCACTGTCCCAATTGCCCCAATTTTTTTGTAATGGTTTACATTGAAATTTATGAAGAATACATCTGGTAATGAGACGATTACCTCCAAATTGTTAACTAACATTAACAAGGTTTTAATTATCATTATGATTAATACTGCCATAAACCAAAATAAGCTTCATTTACTTGACAGAATATGTGATATTTCTTAGTATTCGACCCAAGTGACTAATATATAACCACTAACCTATAGTTATCACCCGATAAGTATTTCCTTTTACTTAAAACCAACAATAAAAACTCGGTGCTGTAACTCATTTTTAAATGAGGCTATTTTCTTTGTGTAACAGAAAGCTATTTAGCCAGCAATAAACGGGGTTTTAAATGAAAAAATTACTATTATTGAGCATTCTTTGTGTTTCCAATGTTGTAATCTCTGCAGATATAAAAGTTTATAAACCTGATACTGCTTGGTTCACATCCAAACAATCCTCAATGCTGTCCATAGCAAATAATCTATTACTTCGGCATTACAATAAAAAAATAAATGACAAAGAATTTGTTAGTGAGTTGCTCAAATGTTCTTTGAAAAACAATTTTTGGTGCTCAGGAAGACTTGGTGATTGGCTTTTAGAAAAAAAAGAATATTCTGATGCATTTTACTTACTTACTCAGGCAAATGATAACTTACACGACTCATTTAGTTTTTCTCTTGGCAAAATGTATCTTGAAGGTATTGGTGTTCTTCAAAATGAGGAAGAGGCTCTTCTCTATTTTAAAAAAGCGGCAAAAGCAGAAGTAGATCTAACAGGAGTCCGCAAATATGCTGCCTACAATATAGGAGTAATTTATACTCAAAAAGAACTAGGAAAGAAAAATAATAACATTGCGAACATAACTAAAGCTTATGCTTGGTTTAAGGTATCAAAAGCTTTGGGATATGATGCTGAAATAAAAGTTAATGAGGTTTTAAAAGAGTATCTTGCTTCACGTAAAGGCTTACTTAAAGCCGATAAACTAGCTACTCAAATCTGCTCCACAATACCTAATTGTCAATAACTATAGAGAATAAGATAAATATTATGCTACTATGATAATTAAAATTCTAATTTCACTTGTAATGCGCATAATGTGAAAATAATGCCATTATTGAGATTTATAAATTCTATTCTGTAAAAGGAGTTTACATGAGAGCATTTGACCCATCCGATATAAAGACAAAAAAAGAAATAGAAAATATTCAAAACCGACTGAATACAATAATTGCATTGGCAAAAGAAAAGGAAAAAACCAGCCAATTATTTGAAGCTAAACAATTGTACACTGAGGCCCAACACCTATCTTTCCACGCAGGAGAAGGACTCAGAGTCAAAATTATTAACGAAGAAGCAGATATAAAAACTTGGCATTGGATTAATAAAAAGATTGAAACATTGCACAAATAATCAATTTAAAATGCCACAACATGCCCAGGGTGAATACAATTCACCCTACGCATATTAATTTAAGTCAATAATTGGGTCAAGGCTCCACCTACTTGGTCGCGAATCTCCCACTCTTGAATTTGCTGTAAACAATTCAGAAAATACAACTAGTAGTTTAACTAAAACTCCACTATAACGTGTTTGCCTGCCTCACCAACATTAAATATAAAATATCCTTCAGATCTATTAAGCGGGATAGAGTTATTCAAATAATTATAGGTTAAGTAGCGTACTCTACTGTACAGTATTGAATGGTCACTGAATCAGTATCATCCATATTCTCAAACCAAATTTTTGATGAATAGGTATTATCTTTATAGATATTAAAATGTTTTACTTCATATAAATTATCTAATTGATCAAATTTACCTTGATTTTCAAAAATACCATGTCCATTTAATGCTATTAGTACAGGAGTAGAACCATAAAGATTGTATGTCATTTTAAGTACAACAGGATAAGTTTTCCAATAAGATTGATTTTCTATATGACAGGTAAGATTGAAAACGGCTAAGTTATTATTAATTCTAACATTTTTAGCATCAATAAATAATTCGAATTTCTGACCAGGTCCAACCACCCCACCGGCCACATAAAACGGACCAGAACTAGTAGCAGAATATGAACTAGAAGCGGAACAAGTAGATTGAATAACCGCATATAATAGAAAAAACAAAAGGTTTCTGAATTGGAACATAAAAATCTCATATTATAATTGCATCAAATACAAAAGTACGCTGTTAATGACTCAAGGTGATGCGGAATCTCAAATAATTAAACATACTATTCAAATGGCAACCATTTGTCAATAAATTAACCAACACACATGTACTACTAACACCGCAATTCAGAGAATAAATAACAAGAGCAAGCCTGTATTACAATTTCGTCTAGTACATGCTATCCACCCCTACTAGTAAATTCCATTGTATCGGAAAAGAAACCATGGACTTGGGATTAACTTTTGTTAATTTCTACTTGTGTATTTCAACGTTATCCTTCTATATTTAACTTACACATCATTGAATAAGGATAAATTTGGAGAAAGCTGCATAATCCATTTTTATTACACCCAATAAACTAATTATATAAAAATATGAGTTCAGATTATGGATGACGATTTCGTTAAACTTACGCAAAGTGCTCAATTTTATAAACCCAAAGATGTAAATATCTTCAATAACACAACTATTAAAGAAATTTTGGATGTTGCAACTGAAAATAAAAAGGAAAATACAAATTACATAGTCGATGAGTTTAGAATAAATAAGCAAACAGCTGGGATAACTTATACCTACTCTGCAAAAATATTTTTAACTGAAAAACCTGTTTATTTTCTGGAGGAAAGTGAATACAAAGATCAAATTTATGCTTTCATTATCTTAATTGAAATTAATAATTTCCTAGTTATTCTCAAAAAAAGCGTCTCCTCAATAAAAGATACATTAAAAAGATATTTTATTAACATTGATTACCTAAATTTAGCTGGAATGATAACTAAATCAGCTCACTTTCAAAAACTTTCAGTTAGGAATATAACAGTTTCAAATAAAGCATTACGAGCTAGAAGTTATGAGGCTTATGATCTTGTAGGATTATTCTCATCTCATGCAGCAGGTCGCTCCGTACCTTACTATTTCAAAGTAAAAGACAAGGGTTCTCTTAAATCAATAACAACTAACTCTAATAGAGTTACAGAATACTCACCAAGAAAAGGACTTGATCAAATTGTATTTTGGATAAATGAGCAAATCAAATCCATGAAAAGGAGTAACACTCATGAATTTCTAAAAGTATTTGCAAAACCAGTCGACCTAAAAAAAGTACTATTAAAAACAAAACCATCTGGAATTCTTATTGAATCCTCTCGATTATTTGAAATGCTCGAGGAAGATTGCATTGAAATTTTTTATACAAGCAAACACACTAATAAAAGAAGTAGGATCACTGAAAGGTTAAAATCAAAACTAATAAACTGGTTATCTAAAGTTTACGATATAGAAGACCTAGTGATACAAGGAATTAGATCGTCTAAGTTAACAATAAACGAAAATTCGTTAACTTTTAATTCTTTTCCATTCCATAGATTTACTATTGAGATCGACGGAAAAATAATTACGCTGCAGCGGTATATAATAAGAAAAGAATTGTATAGTATTTGTTTTGAAGATCCAAAATACATATATTTTATGAATAGTTGTTTTGAAGATGTATGCGGTGTCTCAGAAATAGATAGTATCCTTGATATATTCCATCCCATAGACAGACTTACTAATGTTACGAGTGAAATGTGTATTCCGGAGCGAAATGATCACCAATTCCGGCCGCATTTGATCGCAGATTCCGGAA
>NZ_QHJG01000054.1 GCF_003184185.1 Legionella qingyii
GTGCTATTCAGACTCAACAAGAGAGTCCTCACTATGGCTAAATTTTGTGAGGATCTCTCAGGAACAAGCCGCGGCACGGTGAAATGTCAACAGCCCCTAAATTAGGGCGGTGTAAGGGATGGAGCTTCATTCTCCGATTCTTCTGTCTTTGCAGCAGAAAAGAAATTATGTTTTTGGGGCTTGTTTCTATCTTTTAAAATTCCATCGGCATAACCTGTCCACGGGTATTGGCTAACTAGCGCATCTTGATAAGCTGCTCGCTCCTCTCCTTTGTAAGAATTAGGATCATCCGAAGTGACTCGCCCGTCTGGGCCTGTGTAAAATATTGATAGCTGACGCTTTAACCGTGGTAATGTCAGTTCCTTGTGCGGTCTTCCTATATTATTTCGTAGCATTGATATCTCGTCTGAAATAGAAATCCATATTTCCTCTCGAACTTTATAGCAAATCCATAGTAATGAAACAATACAATTCAATTTGATCAATAATAAAATTACTGACAAAATAGAACTCACTTTGCTCCTCTAATCTAGATTATTATATTTAAATGTCATTAATAGTTGACTTAAACCACCCTATATTTTTATTAAAAAACAAAGTCGTTGAGGCAAGTAAAAATTTATTAGATGCATTTGGATTTAATTATTTTCAATATTTACGTTGTTTTGCAGACGGCTCCATTAATTGCCTGACGAACAATACAGGACTCATTGAATACTTCCAGCAAATTGATAATGCCCCAGTGGTATTTTCTTCATTTTTACTGCGTATTAAACAACGCACAGGAAAACAGTTTGAGTTTTTTGGTTTTTTTGGGTTTCCAAGAGAAAAACCCATCCTATCTTTAATTAACTTATTGAGTAATGGTGAGTTAACCCCACTGCAAAAAAACTATCAAGCAATAAAAAAAATACACATGCTCCTTGCTGACACGAAGCAAACTTCTGATCCTAAATTGAAAGCGCTATTGAATAATGTAAAGGAGGATTTATTACGAATTCTCTATCAGGATAATAATTAATACCACGATCTATTGCTCAACAAGAAAAAGCAACCATTGAAAGCAAGCCGCCAATTAATGATTTCATTATTAACTCCTAAAGATCATTGATGCGCTAATTTTGCATATAAACCCGTGATCTTCAAGCGAGACTACTTGAAAATCTGCTATTAAATCTGTTTGTCAAATGATCATAAATCAATTAATTGGTTCATTTTTTTCGTTTTTTTACACTACAAAACAAAAACCTTGCAAATTGTCTATAATTATTCTGTCCCGATAATAAAAGTGACAGCTTTGGCTTCATCTTGTTTAAAGAAAGAATGAAATTGTATTTTTGAACTTCAACCATGAGGACAAGTAAAATGGATCTAAGAAAACGTATAGAACCAAAAACCTGGGCTTTCGTAGAAAAAATCCAGAAAGCTGGAGGTAAACCGCTTTATGATCTTCCGGTACAAGAAGGAAGGGCTATTTTTGACAAATTACAAGAATTGCCTTTAGAGAAAGAAAAACCTGAAGTGGATATTGAAGATCGTTTTATTCAACATGCGAATGGCAAATTAAACATCCGCATTGTTCGTCCTAAAGGCTCAAAAGAAAAACTCCCAGTAGTCATGTTCTACCATGGAGCAGGTTGGGTTTTTGGTGATTGGCAAACTCATGGTCGTCTTGTCCGTGAACTATCAGTAGGCGCCCATGCGGCAATTGTATTTGTCAATTATTCTTTAGCGCCTGAAGCACAATATCCAACGCAAATTGAAGAAGATTATACAGCGCTGAAATATGTTGCTGAGCATGGTAAAGAATTGAATTTAGATACTTCTCGTTTAGCTGTTGCAGGAGATAGTGTGGGTGGAAATATGGCCGCAGTAATGACACTTCTTGCTAAACAGCGCGGCGGTCCAAAAATTGATTATCAAGTGCTAATTTATCCTGTGACCGATGCAAATTTTGAAAATGATTCCTACAAAGAATTTGCCGATGGCCCCTGGCTAACCAAAAAAGCAATGGAATGGTTTTGGGACAATTATTTACCTGATAAATCCAAAAGAAAAGAAATCACAGCCTGCCCCTTGCGAGCAACTACTGAGCAACTTAAAGGATTACCCCCTGCACTCGTAATCAACGGTGAATGCGATGTATTGCGTGATGAGGGTGAAGCTTATGAGCACAAGCTTAATGCGGCGGGTGTACCCGTTACCGGAATTCGTCATCATGGCACAATTCATGACTTTTTGATGTTAAATGAGCTTGCTGATACTCCAGCATGCCGCAATGCCATTGAAACAATTAATAGTCATTTACGTATGCTCTTTGCGAAAAAACACTAACTCATACGCGTGAGGGATACTGCACCAGAACAGTATCCCTTTTATTGTTGCTTAAGATAATTCAAGATCGGATAGTGATCTTTTATTTTCAGAACCTCTTTTTTTAATTCCTGTGAATAAAGGTTCCTGATATCCTCCTGGAACTCCATTTTTGGAAAAAACAATTTGCCATAACTGGTTTGTACGAGCACGAAAACTACCCGCGCATGCCAATAAATAATAACGCCACATCCGATAAAAACGCTCGTCATATTGATCTTTTAATCGATCCCAATTTTGTTCAAAACGTTCATGCCATGCCATTAAGGTGTGATCATAATAAGCACCAAAGTTAGCCCAGTTTTCCATGATAAATACCCCTTCTGAAGCATGACTGATTTGCGCCATTGAGGGAATCATGCCATTAGGGAAAATATATTTGTTAATCCAGGGATCCGTTGTTGTTTGAGTCAAATCACCGCCAATAGTATGTAACAAGAACAAACCATTATCTTTGAGACAATCGCGAGCTTTTTGCATATAAGTGCGGTAGTTTCGATAACCGACATGCTCAAACATCCCTAGAGAAACCACACGATCAAATTGTTCATGAAGATCGCGATAATCCTGAAAGCGAATTTCAACGGGTAGGCCGGAACAGTTCTGTTTTGCATACTCAAATTGTTCTTTGGATATAGTGATGCCGACGACATTGACTCCATAGTGTTCCGCAGCATATTTTGCAAGCGCACCAAAGCCACAACCTATATCTAATACACGCATCCCTGGTTCAAGTTTCAATTTCTGGCAGCTCAATTCCAATTTATTTAATTGTGCAGTTTCCAGATCATATGCATTCCGCCAATAACCACACGTATAATTCATGCGACTGTCCAACATGGATTTAAATAAATCATTTCCCAAATCATAATGTCTTCTACCCACTTCCAGGGCACGCTTTTTTGATTGATGGTTAATCAGCTTGAGCCAAATTAATTTTGGCCATAGCCATTTGTCGGATTTAATTTTTTGATCCAGTTGAGCCTGGAGAACACGGCTGAAAAATTGGTCGAGACTTTTACAATCCCACCATCCATCCATATATGACTCACCAAGTGCCAATGAGCCGCCGTTAAAAATACGTGAGTAAAACGCTTCATTGTTAATTTGAATATCCCAAGCTTCACTCCCATTAGGAGTAATTCCTGCTGAATGCAAAAGGTCCGTTACAATTTTTTTAATCTGTTGATTCATTAGTAGACTCATCCCTTTGTACTACACGCGTCAAGAAAATATTTAGTGGTAATTATTAGCAAACGATATTACCCTACTTATCTTGCCCCCAAATAGCCAAAATACTCATACACTATGCATTCACGATACATCGATTGCAAACAATTATAATCAAAAATAGTACCGATAAACCTATAATTTTTTCGATGATACATTTTGATTTACTCATGCCCTCTCAATAAGAAATAATAAACGAATTATAAAAATCAAGGCATTAGGAATTACCTTATCATCAAGGGAGTGATTCACAGGATTTATGAAAACTCCAAGGTCGAGGCAAAAAAATGTTTTTAACGAAGAGATTGGAGTTTTTCGTAAGTCCTGATTCAAGATTGCTAAACAAGCAATGGATTCCGGGTAAAGACAAAGCGATAACCCGGCCCCATCACAAAAACATCATCAGACTTTATTAATAACTACCCGCAGTGCTTGCAATTTTAAAGTGGTACTGTGAATAAATTCCTCACTATCAACAAGCTGCTTTTTGTAAAAAGCAATTTCATCCTCACGTATCGAGGGATTAATACTTTTTAAAGCCTCAAGCCGATTTACCTCATGAGAGATATTTTGTTTCATCTGTACCGTAGCCTCTCCGAGGATCTCTTGAAGTTGTGCTTCAGCTGCTTTTTTACTTTGTGCCAATATATGTTCAAGTTCCCCATGAATCTGCTGAATAATTGGGTATCCTAAATGACGTTTCACAGGCTGGCACATTTGATTCAATTGCGTGTAATCCAAGATTTTAGAAAGATTTTTCCCTGATGCATCCATGAGCACACGAATTGGTGTAAGCGGTAAAAAACGATCCAATTGCAAATATTTTGGCGCAGCACAATTTGCGGTGAAAAAGGATTCCAAAAACAATGTTCCTGGTTTAATACTTTTAATAGAGATAGTCGCTAAAGTTGCATTACCAAGCTCAGAATCCAGGATCATTTCCATAGACTCACTGACCATAGGATGTTCCCAACTTAAGAATTCGACATCCTCACGCACCAGCGCTTTTGCACGCGAATAAGTTACCGTAACCCCGTCTTCTTTTAGCCCTGGAAAATGGCTTGTCTTCATATGATCCGTAGGGCGCAATATTTCCGAAGATTCAGAATGGTATTCATGATCGATACCATATTCCTGAAACACTTGCGCCATATAATTTTCTAAGCCCAAACAATTTTCCTCTGCTTCAATAGCCGCAATCAATGCCTCTGCTTCCGGTGCATTGCAGGAATTTAACTCCAACAATCGATCTCGTCCTTCATGAAGTGCCTGATTAATTTGTTCGGCACGTGTTTTTGTTTCGGCAATCAGCTGATCAAGTTTTTCCTTATTTGTATCTACCGTATCAAGAATCGGCAGTAACTGCTCTTCAAATTCTTCATAGAGGCTAAAACCAACAGAGCAACTTTTTGTAAATAGGTTAATCCCTTCGTGATACCAGCGAAACAATTTCTCTTGTACGGTATTCATCAAATAAGGAACATAAATTTCAATAGCATGTCGCTGGCCTATACGATCCAGTCGGCCAATGCGTTGCTCCAGTAAATCGGGGTTTAATGGCAAATCAAACAGGACTAGATGATGAGCAAATTGAAAGTTTCGACCTTCACTTCCTATTTCAGAACAAATAAGCGCCTGAGCACCATTTTCTTGTTCAGCAAAATAAGCGGCGGCTCGATCGCGCTCAATAATCGATAGTCCCTCATGAAAAGAAGTACTGCGAATCCCTATTTTGACTTTTAAATACTGATCCAATGCAATGGCGGTGTTTGCCTTGGCACAAATAACCAGCACTTTTTCGGGGTAGACTTCATTGATTTTGTTTGCTAACCACCTAACTCGAGGATCCTGTTCAAGCCACAACTCTTTCTCCACAAGTTGTTCGGGATAAAGCTTTCTTTGACCTTTTTGTTCATCCAGATCAGAATAAATCGCCGGGCATTCCAAGGGATTTGCATGTACTCGTCGCTCGGGAAAACCCTGAATTGCTGCACGCGTATTGCGAAATAGAACACGGCCTGTTCCATGTCGGTCGAGCAGATCTTTAATGATCCGATTAACACTCAAACCGGTTATTTCTCCCAAATAAGCTTCTAATTGAGCCTTGTGTTCTGCATTCAAGGCATCCGTTGATGCTTGCTCCCCATAAATCATCAACTCTTGTACCAGTTTATTGATTTGTTGGTACCCTTCTTCTTCTTTTTTAAACACAGAAAAATCATAAAATCGTGAAGGATCTAGCAGCCTTAACCGAGCAAAATGACTGGCAATTCCCGCCTGCTCTGGTGTTGCAGTGAGAAGCAACAAGCCCTTGCTTTGTCCGGCTAATTCTTCAATACATTCATATTCAGGACTCTTTTCTTCCTCGGACCAATGCAAATGATGCGCTTCATCTACAATCAGCAAATCCCACTGACTACTAAGCGCGTGTTGGCGTGCTTTTTCATGTTCCATAAGGAAATCCAGGCTGCATAAAACCAATTGCTCATTGTCAAAAAGATTCTCTTGTGTTGTACCGATCTGTATCCCTTCTTCTTCATCTAACTCATACACAAGTTCATAGCGTTCCGCATCAATGATCGAGAAATACAAATTAAAACGTCGAATCATCTCGACAAGCCATTGATGAATCAAAGTTTGTGGTACGACTATCAATACTCGATTAGCGCGGCCGGTACATAACTGATAGTGGAGAACCATGCCTGCTTCTATGGTCTTACCAAGACCTACTTCATCGGCAAGCAGAACCCTTGGAGCATAACGCTGAGCCACTTCGCGCGCGATATAAACCTGATGTTTGAGATGACTGGTTCGTGAACCCAATAAACCCCTAACGATGGATTGCTGTAGTCTACTGACATGATTTAGGGTATCGATTCTCAACTTAAACGTATTCAACTTATCAAGCAATCCACTAAACAGTCTTTGCTCAGGAGTATTGAGTTTGATAAAACAATCCAGGGAAAGCTCACTGATACGCAACTCATTACCTTCTTCATCTACTCCTGTATAAAAAAGCAATCCTTGGCGCTCTTCAACTTGCGTAATATGCATTTTTTTTTGGTCAGAAGTATTTACCTCTTCGCCTACTTTATAAATGATACGGCTCAGTGGGGCACTGTCTGTAGAGTAAATTCGTTCCTCGCCAGCAGCCGGAAAACTCAAACTCACTTGTCTACCATTTAAATCAATAATGATACCTAAACCTAGTTGTGTTTCTGTGTTACTTATCCAGCGTTGGCCAATATTAAAAGTCATAAAAAAATCATCTTTAATTGTTAAGTGTGGATAAAATAATCAAAAATTTAAATAAACTCAACTTGACTTGTATTCTTTTTTTGAATAGGATGGCTCGGTTTTAAACAAACCGAGGGTTACACTATGGAATTTAAACGCGATAAAAACATTGCGCAAGACTCAGAATACTCAAACGACCAATATAATAGATATTCAAGAGAACAAAGGACAACATCCAGAAGAGGTGATTTTGCATACCCAAGCAATCCATATCAGCAAGAAAGCAGAAGAACTCCATTACAAAAAGAAAAATCAGGAAAAGAACTTTCAATCTTTGATGCTTGCTTAGGCGCTCCAACAGAAAAGCAGAGAACCCGAGCTGCACTTAATGAGAGAGGAAGGGAATATATTACAGCAGCCCGAGATACAATCCCCGGGTTCTTCACTCCCATGAAAAGAAAAAAAGAATTCGCTGTACTAGCAGCAGCTCCAATTGTTTGTCCTGTTATCTTAGCTATTGTTAGTGCTGCATCAGCAATCGTTGCTGCAGGAGCCGCATTAACTGCTTTGGGAAGTTTGGTTTTTGCTGCAGGCGCAGGCTTACATAGCTTACGCAAACCCGAAGCAAAAGAAACAACCCGCGAAGCGCTTATGGTTGCTAAGAAAGCCGGTATTGTTGCGGCTGCTTGTGCTGCGGCTACAATTGCTGCTGCTTTATTAGCCGTTGTTTTAGCTCCTGTAGCTTTGGCATATTTTGTTACTCGCTCTGGTGCAACCCTTGCTAATGCAGCTTCTAAGTGTATTTCTTCTTGTTCCTCTAAAGAAAATGCAGAAAAGAGAGAACTTGACTCTACTACCCCTGTAGTTAGCATGCAATAAGTCTACTGATTTAAAGTTGGGCTATAAAGCCCAACTTATGATTGGCAATAAATTTTTTAAACTCGCTAAATAATACCTGTTTGCTGAGTCAACCCCTTATTCGTTCTAAAAAACAAATTTTCCTTGTTTTTTTAAGTTATCCTGGTTAAAAATAGTAGGCACAGGAAGATTATTCAACAGAAAGGAAATCGTATGGCTACCAAAGCAGAAGAGCTTCAACATCTTATCGAAATTGATACTGCCGAAAAAAAACCAGTACCCCCCCCAAAAAAACCAATAGAAGAAAAAATAGAGTCTCAATTAAAGATTCTCAGTGAGCATATAGAACAAGATAAGCTCGAAAAAATTACCATTACCAAAGAAATATTTGAGGAAATTAGAAAAAGTCTTCAAGATACCGTCAAAAGCATGGAAAAAAACCCAAGTATTTTTTCGCGCGCCGCAGAATACTGGGGAGAACTACCACTTTGGCAAAAAATTATTGGTGGTGTTGCCTTAACTGTTCCTACATTAATCATTGGCATCGCAGCACATATTGGTTTTCTTTTGGCGCTGTGTGGCGTCACTGCCGTTACTTATGCAGCAGGGGGAGTCATTCTTGATGATCATCATAAATGCAGTACCAGTGCTGTAGAAAGCTTACAAAAAGGAATTTTGGGGCTGGCTGATCTTCTTGAATTAACCATTAATGCACTGGATATTATCCGTAAACAATTGGCAACAGAAATTCAAAAATTCGTCAACGAAAATGCAAAACTTGTAGAAAATATTGAGGAGTTAAGCAAACAAATTGATGCAATTGACAAGCAAGTAATCGCTACTTCTAAAGTAAATAGAAAATTAGGCGAAACCAAAGACGGTTTGGTGGCAGTTTCTGAGTCCCTTAAAGAAGGAGTGACACAGCAGGATCAATTGATGAAGGAAAACCAAGAAAAGTTAGATCGGATTACTGAAGCATACAGTGCCAGTCAAAAAGAATTAGCACAAAAAGTTCTTGAAGTTCAAAAAGTAAGATTCGAGCTTGGAGAAGAACTGACTAAAGCGAGATCACTGATAGAAGCTCTTCATAGCTCGGTAAGTCAATTATCACTTGTCGCCCTTGGCGATGAAGAACAACGCCAAGCATTTAAAATAAAACTAGATGAATTCATAAATAATAAAGAGGCAAGTTTTCTGCAGATATCGGATCGCATTTGCGCATCGGAAGAGAAACTTAAGCTCGTACAACAAGAATTAGAAAGCACAAACAGACGTTATCATGAGCTCCTAAAGATACAAGAAAGACACATAGATAAGCTCGAAATACTCAGTACCCAACCTCCTTCAGAACAAACACCGAAAACAATACCGGTTGGAGAGTCGCTGAGCAATGTGGGAATTTATGCAACAAAGCAAGGGGCTCGCGTCAGTCAAGAAACCCAAATTGAATCGCTTCAATTTAACTAGAAGTCATTTAATTCATACTCCCTCTCCACATATTTTTTCTGACTGGAGAGGGATTAAGACAGGCATTGTAGCCTGAATTAGCAAAGTAGAATCGAGGTTTTCCTACCCCAGTTACTAGTTGATGCAAGATGCTTAGTTATTTTTTTTAGGCTATCCTTAGAAATCATATGCAGCGAAAAGGATTTGATATGAGCTTCAAAGAAAAAGTGGCCATTCTTGGCAGTTCCCGCACTCCATTTGTCAAATCACAAACCTACTATTTAGGGAAGTCCAATCATGATTTGTTGGGATCCGTATTAGCTGATCTGATCAATAAAACCAAGATTCAAGGTGAACTATTGGGTGATTTTATTGCAGGAGCCATTATGAATCATCCTTTTGACTGGAATCTAGCGCGTGAAACTGTTTTGGGCAGTGCCCTATCACCTGAAACTCCGGGACTAACCATACAACGTGCCTGTGGTACAGGTTTAGAAGCAATAAACTTGATTGCGCTAAAGATTGCCAGTGGACAAATTACAGCAGGAATAGGGGGCGGGACGGATACGAACTCAGATACGCCATTAATTGGTCAAAGAAAACTAACCCATTTTTTAATTAAATTTCAACATGCAAAAGGCATTAAGGAAAAGCTTGGTATTCTCAAAGAATTCCGCTTGGGCATGTTAAAACCGCAATTACCGGAAGTTCGCGAACCACGAACGGGCCTATCCATGGGGGATCATTGTGAACTGATGGTTAAAGAATGGCAAATTACTCGCAAGGCACAGGATGAATTAGCATTTCGCTCACATCAGCATGCAGCACTAGCCTATGATGAAGGATTTTATGAAGATTTGATTGCACCTCTTGATTCCTTAAAACGTGATACGATTACTCGCAAAGATACGTCTTTGGAAAAATTAGCAGCCTTAAAACCTTCTTTTGATAAATCAGATAAAGGCAGTTTAACGGCAGGAAACTCAACCCCACTCACCGATGGGGCATCTGTGGTACTATTAGGATCTCCTCAATGGGCTAATAGCCATCAGCTGGAGCCACTCGCTTACTTTGTTGATTGTGAATTAGCCGCCGTAGATTTTGTGCATGGTGCAGGCCTATTAATGGCACCCACGATTGCAGTCTCCCGTTTATTGGCCAGAAATCGTCTCACCCTACACGACTTTGATTATTATGAAATTCATGAAGCCTTTGCCGGTCAAGTACTCTGTACTTTAAAAGCCTGGGAATCCGCTGAATATTGTCAAAAAATTTTGAACCGCAAAAAACCTTTAGGAAGTATTGATACGCAAAGAATGAATATTAAAGGTGGAAGCCTTGCCCTTGGCCATCCATTCGCTGCTACAGGTGGACGATTAGTCGGTGCTGCCGCCAAAATACTCGCCGATAAGGGGCAAGGTCGTATTCTGTTAAGCGTTTGTACTGCCGGGGGGATGGGCGTTGCTGCAATTATTGAACGCTAGCATGGTGTGTAAAGCCTAGGCAAGTCATTACAATTAAGAACACCATAAACCTGGGTTTTTCGCTTCGCGAGCCCCTGGCGATTGGATGATTTAAATGATTGAATAGGGTCTTATTTCTGGTTGGATCCTTGCTCTATGGAGCTCTTGGGCTTTATGGGCAAAAAAATTACTTGCCAGATAGGCACTAACAGCAACAGTTGAAGAAACGGCCTCCGTTGCAGCCAAAGGCGGAGTTTGTTCTACTTCATTCCGCTTAAAGAAAAATCCGCCGCCATAAGTTGCATTTGCGGCCACATTAATTGTTTTTTTGAGCAACACATTCAAATTATCAAAATATAATGGAATTGTGAAATTACTATCACCGAGATCAATCCCTATATTAAAAGGTTCTGATATCACCGGGCCATTGTAATGTGCACCTCTCACAAGTTGTTTGCTATGTGGCGGGTAAGTAATACTGGGAAAGCTCTTTTCTGAAATATGGAGTACTGCGGCTGTAATTGCGTTGCTGAGCATGGCATTAGAAACCGCTCCAGTAAACGCTTCCGCGCCTACATATGCATACTCTTTGTAACTAGGGTTAGCAATTTGAATCGCATTCGTGCGTGCATAATAACGCCGCTCTTCTCTGTTTTGTTGCCAATGGTTAATACTGGCCCCTAATGTTTTTAAAGCGACACCTGACGCGACACAAATCGCGCTAGCAGTTTGCAACGTTCCTGCATTAACATAATCGGTGAGGTTGTACGTGGTGCCATTATTTACATGATTATTGTAAGACAAAGGGTACGATTCGTTAAAGCGATAGTTCTCCAAATTCGTCAGGTCAACACCTAGGGTAAAATTACCCGCTGCATGAACCGAGCCATAATACGATGCAGTCACATCATGCAAAGAAAGCGCATTAGAAACAGCAAATGCGACGCCGCCTAAAGAGCATGCCAATGTAGCGCAGACGTTCATGGTATCTGCTACTGTATGAACTGTTGTATCAAATACCCAATTAGTTGCCGTCCAAAATTTATCCATCCACCGCATAAATATACCTTTCTTTAACCATAAAAAAAGACTCACTCTGTTTTGAATCATGGCAAGCCAAAAGATTGACAAATATCTGTCCGAATTATCAGAACATATCTATTTCAACGGGTCAAGCGGGGCTTAGACATTGCTTGAAAGAAATAAAAAGATTGCACGCTATCACATCCTAAAAGTGATGCAAATAAGAATTTACTTCACTGGCACGGTTAGTAAACAGCCAATTTATTCCACGATTGAGTTCCCTGTATAAACTGAATTTGGAGTCGACCATACCCACACCAATAATTTTTCCGGCCGACTTTAGCCGGTTAAGAGCTTTGTTGCCGATCATAAGATAATGACCCAATACGCCCCCATAATCTTCATTTAAACTAACATCACAAAATTGATCCACATTGTTATGAACCGCTACAAGCAACAGCGCATTTTTCGGAAATTTCGACAAAAAAGAAAAGATGCTCGAATTTAAAGTAAGCAGATGATAATGTTCACCAGCAGATAATCCTTGCAACGATTTGACTAAGGCTTCCTCGTCCTGAAAGGGTACTTTTAATTCGATAAGCAAATGCATACGCCCCCCATAAGCCGCAATAACTTCATCAAGGGTGGGCACATCAGGAGCGAGGTCACGTAGTTCTTTAAAGCTCAAATTGGCAATTGCCCGGTCATGCCCCCAAAGACGTTTTAATGTCGCATCATGGTTTACCACAAGCACTTTATCTGCTGTTGCATGTACATCAAACTCAATTCCCCAACAACCTAATTCTTTTGCCAGGTTAAATGCTGCAAGCGTATTTTCAATAATACCCTGAGCATTGTTATGCGCCCCCCGATGTGCAATCAAACGTGCGGCTTTGACCATCTCTAAAGAGGGTTTATCTCTTGGGACAACAGCAAAATAGCTATCCACTATTTTTTCTAGCAAGTTAAGTGACACACTAATATCCTGATGTTTTATATCCTTTTATTCTAAGCAGGTAACATTGAAAACGCAAAAGTAGCTGATTTCTCTTGCAACTTGTGTAAAAATATTAGACTTTTTAATTGATGAACTGTTTATGCCTTTAATTACCACCGAAATTGATCGGGCTATCCACGATTTAAAAGAAGGGAAACCTGTAGCCATTCCTACAGAAACTGTCTATGGATTAGCCGCACCTATTAACAATGAAAAGGCAATTAGAGCAGTTTTTGCAATGAAAGATAGACCCTTGAATCATCCTTTGATTGTTCATGTTGCCCCCAACTGGGATCTCAACACGCTAGTCGAAGATATTCCTGTCTATGCCCAACAACTCATTAAAAAATTTTGGCCAGGCCCTTTAACTCTTGTGTTGCATTGTAAACGCGATCAAATTAATCCATTAATTACCGGTGGCCAAACTACAGTAGCGATTAGATGTCCAGCCCACCCCATAGCCCAGGAATTATTAACCAAATTAGGCATCCCTTTAGTCGCACCCTCCGCCAACCCATTTGGGAAGGTCAGCCCCACTACAGCACAGCATGTTAGTGAATCATTCCCTAACCAGGAATTAACCATATTAGATGGAGGCCGCTGTGCAGTAGGAATTGAGTCCACCATCATTGATGCGACTCATGCAGAAAACTATCAGATTTTACGCCATGGACTTATCGATGAAAAAACCCTGGCAAATGTGATCGCGACTCCGTCATTTCACCACGAAAACACCCTTAGAGTCCCAGGGAAATTGGAAAGTCATTATCAGCCCCAAAAGATCCTATATTATTTTGCCTCCTACAAAATACTTGCAGATTTTTGTCAAAATAATCCAGATAAAGTCTATGCCATTGCAAGCAATCGACCAGCGGGCATCCGCGAAGATCATTTTCATCGCTTAGAAGATCATCCTGAAAAAGTGGCATTTGACTTGTATTATCAATTAAGAAAAGCCGATGCATCCGATGCCGAGATTATTGCAATCGAACTTCCCCCAACTACAGGAGAATGGCAAGGAGTAAGAGAGCGAATTTTAAAAGCAGGAACTCCTTATGGCAGTTAATCCGGGCATGATTACTTCACTTAATCTGAAAAAGCCATTGACAGAGCAGCAAAATATGAGTACCTTAGCCGCACAATGCCGAGGTGGTGGAATTGGTAGACACGCTAGCTTCAGGTGCTAGTGGGGGCAACTCCGTGGAGGTTCGAGTCCTCTTCTCGGTACCATTGACTAAGTTTAAAGCGCTTCTTTATGTTTCGTAAAAACATGTAATGCATTGATTATTATAGAAATAATACTGACTTCTCTCTCTCAAACCTTTATAAACTATTCGTTATTTTTCATATATAATCGTGAGCACTTTGGGTAAAATTTCTATTCCCTTTATTTTCAAAGTTACCGATAGTCGAGGCAACTACAATGCTTTCAGATGCAATGATGAAGTCATCAAAAATAGCAGATGGCAAACATCACTCCGTACTATTTAAAAGAAGTTTAGAACGACAATACAGTCAGGACTTACGAAAAACCGAGGGGCGCAAGAGATTAAGCAACAAAGCCATCCCAAGTAACAATTTGATTCCGGCCATTATTTTTAGCCTGATATAAGGCGTCATCAGCACGCATAAATAAAGAATCTGTATCGTCACCCTGAATAATATTAGTTAAACCAAAAGAAACCGTAACAGGAACTCTTTTGCCACGAAAAAGAAAATGGAAATTTTCAATTTCGTAGCGCAGGCTTTCAAGCTTTTCTTTAGTTTGCTCTAACGATAACCCTTCAAAAATAATAACAAATTCCTCACCACCATAACGTGCAAGAAAATCGATAGGACGCATTGAGTCCTGAAATATAGACGCGATTTTCATCAAAACTTTATCTCCCGTAAGATGGCCATATTTATCATTAATATTTTTAAAATGATCAATATCCGCTAGTGCCAAAACAATATTTACTCCAGTAGTTTGCCAACGAGAATACGCTTTTTTGATAGAGATATTATAAAAATTTCGATTTGCAATTTTAGTAAGTGAATCTGAATTGATTTGAATGCTTTGGTCTAAAATAGTTTTTTTCATTTGGACATTTTCTTCTTCGAATCGCATCATCCTTTTTTGTAACTCATTGATTTGACTTTCATAGAATTGCAAACGTAAATCTTCTGCTTCCTTATAAGATTGAATTTGGCTGCTGATGCAATTCAAATTTTTATTTAAGTAATCAATTAATTGAGCAATTGATGTTGCACTCGACATGTTTGACTGAATATTATCCAGTGTAGTCTGAATACCTAATTCCAGCTTATTTCGTTCCTCTTTTGAATTTTTATTATGTTCAAATGTTGTTTTTAAATAATTGTTTACCTGAAAAAGTTGATTAGTAATCTTCTCAAGAAGAAATTTAAGCTGACCTTGCTCTTTGCCAAATAATTCTATAGCGAGAATTTTTATTTCCTCGATTACCTGAATTAACAGGCCAGCATTCAAATTATGCTCTAATGCGTTCTCTATAGATACTAATTGGTTAGCAAACTCGGGAGGAGTTTTAAAGCAGTGGAGAAGCTCAAGTAAATGCTCATTAATTTTTTTAGACAAAATAGTCAAATCAGAGTCATCAAGTATATTTGCGGAGTTCTTTTCTAATAAAGTATTTAGCGCAGAAACAACGGAACTTAATTTTTGCTTTATTATTATTGCATCAACATCATCATTGATTACTTCGTTAAAAAAACATACCTTATCATCCCAATCACTACTAAATCCGATTTGCAATCGAGCTAATTCAGATATACCTTTGCGAAGATGCTTAATTTCATTTTGCATATTGCCGCAGTTTTCTTCGTAAAATTTGATTGTTCTAACAATTTTATTTTTTAACTCATCATCCATCGACTTCATTGTCAACCTACCTTATAACCATCCCTTTATCTAATCACAATTCATCTACTGATGAATACTCATCAAATACAAATTCGGCTTTGAAAATATAGATAATTATAGCTCATGAATAGTACCTGATGAATTAGAATATACCAATTGGGAGCTTTCCTCTTAAAGAGCCAATGCTGTACGACGAGCACTCATTAAATTAATGACTAAATCGTGTGCAGGAAAAGTTAATTGGCTTAGGGTATTATTAGAGCGACTCAAAAGGAGGATCCTATGAACATCATTATTGGCGGCGGAACAGGATTAGTTGGTCAAATATTGGTGCCCGAATTACTTAAGTCTGCACATAATATTTATGTAATTGGGCGAGATGAAAAGAAAATAAAACGTTTCTTCTCAAGTACTGTTCATGCTGTCACTTGGGATAAGCTTAATACATTAAATCCAAATGAGTTTGATGTAATTATTAATTTGACTGGCGAAAACATTGCGGATCATCGCTGGAATGCGAGAACAAAAGAAAAGCTACTTTCGAGCCGCCTTGAAACAACCAACCAATTGGTACTTTGGGGGATTAAGGCGACCGCCAAAAAACCTCACTTGTATAATGCAAGCGCGATTGGCATTTATGGTTTACAGAAAAAACTCGCACAAGACAATATTATATTTACTGAAACAACTCCCCCTATCAACTCCCCTAAAACCAATTTTGCAAATCAACTGGTTACTCAGTGGGAAGAGGCTGCAAAAAAAGGCTTTGAAGTGGGTATGCCTGTTACTTTAATGCGCTTTGGTGTGGTTTTAAAACGTGGTGAAGGTATGTTAAAAAAATTGGAATTACCGGCTCAATATGGGATGGGAGCGGTGATTGGTTCAGGAGAGCAACCCCTTGCATGGATTGATAGCACCGATCTCGTTGAGGGAATCCTGTTTTTGATATCACATCCCGAAATTACAGGGCCGGTAAATCTGGTTGCACCAGAGCAGGTGTCACAAAAAACATTTACCAAAACGTTAGCCCAGGTACTCAAAAAACCGGCGTTAATGTGGATGCCTGCATGGGCTGTACAACTTTTATTTGGTCAAATGGGTGAGGAGTTATTATTGTCAGGACAAACTGTCGCGCCACAACGATTGTCAGAGTATCAATTTAATTTCAAATACCCGACTTTATTGTCCGCTTTAACTAAAGAATTTAGAGGTTAAGAATTATTGGGAACGCTGTTTGCATTAAATTAATAAGCGTTAGTGAGACTGTATAACCTCGGAGCAGCGCAGTGGAATCCGGCTTAATGAATAAAATTCCAAGTTCCGCTGCGTATATAAAATGGAGCGCGCGGTGCCTGAGAGATGGTCACAAAAAGTGACCATTATTTTTAAAAAAAGAATAATTTTTTTTGAA
>NZ_QHJG01000055.1 GCF_003184185.1 Legionella qingyii
ACAACACCGGCGCCAACAGTACGGCCACCTTCCCGAATTGCGAATCGTAAACCTTCGTCCATCGCAATAGGTGCATGTAGGTGAATAGTCAATTGTACGTTATCACCAGGCATTACCATTTCTACTCCAGATGGTAAGTCACATGTACCTGTTACGTCGGTTGTTCTGAAATAAAACTGTGGTCTATAGCCATTGAAAAATGGAGTATGACGTCCACCTTCTTCCTTTGACAACACGTATACTTCAGCTTCAAATTTTGTATGAGGCTTAATTGTACCTGGCTTCGCTAATACTTGGCCACGTTCAACTTCGTCTCGCTTGGTTCCACGTAATAACACACCTACGTTATCTCCAGCTCGACCTTCATCCAACAACTTACGGAACATCTCAACACCTGTGCAAGTGGTTTTTTGAGTATCACGGATTCCCACAATCTCAATCTCTTCGCCCACTTTCACAATTCCACTCTCTACACGACCAGTTACTACTGTTCCACGTCCAGAAATTGAAAATACGTCTTCAATCGGTAACAAGAATGCTTTATCAATGTTTCTTACTGGCTCAGGAATGTATGAGTCCATGGTTTCAACCAATTTCTCAATTGCTTTTACACCAATCTCACTCTCATCTCCTTCTAACGCTTTCAGCGCAGAACCAACTACAATTGGGATATCATCGCCAGGGAAATCGTAACTGCTTAACAAGTCACGTACTTCCATCTCAACCAATTCTAATAACTCTGGATCATCGACCATGTCTGCTTTGTTCATGAACACAACAATGTATGGAACACCTACTTGGCGTGATAACAGAATGTGCTCTCTAGTTTGTGGCATAGGACCATCTGCTGCTGATACTACGAGTATCGCGCCGTCCATTTGCGCCGCTCCAGTAATCATGTTCTTAACATAGTCAGCATGTCCTGGGCAATCTACGTGTGCATAGTGTCTGTTTGCTGATTCGTATTCTACGTGTGCTGTAGAAATCGTAATACCACGCTCACGCTCTTCTGGGGCCGCATCAATCTGATCATAGGCTTTCGCTGTACCACCAAACTTCTTCGCCATAATTGTGGTAATAGCCGCTGTTAATGTCGTCTTACCGTGGTCTACGTGACCAATCGTGCCCACGTTTACGTGTGGCTTCTTACGCTCAAATTTTTCCTTCGCCATTTCAATAACCTCGTTAACTTTATTGTTTCTTAATAATTGCTTCAGCAATGTTATTTGGTGCTTCCGCGTACTTACTAAATTCCATTGTATATGTTGCTCTTCCTTGCGTCGCAGAACGTAAATCGGTCGAATAACCAAACATCTCTGCTAATGGAACTTCAGCCCTAACAATTTTACCTGCTGGTGAATCTTCCATTCCTTGAACCAGACCGCGACGTCTGTTAAGGTCACCCATAACATCCCCCATATAATCCTCAGGGGTTACGACTTCAACACTCATTATAGGTTCAAGCAATACAGGTTTAGCTTTTAATGCACCTTGCTTAAAGCATTGTGAACCAGCGATTTTAAATGCCATCTCACTAGAATCCACTTCATGGAATGAACCGTCAAACAACGTGACTTTAACATCCACTACTGGATAACCAGCAATAACGCCATTTTGCATCTGCTCTTGAACACCCTTATCAACAGCTGGAATGTATTCTTTAGGAATAACACCACCAACAATTGCGTTGATAAACTCATAACCTGCTCCAGGTTCCTGGGGTTCAATTTTCAACCAAACGTGACCATATTGTCCACGCCCACCTGATTGTCTTACAAATTTGCCTTCTTGCTCCACAGGTTGTTTCAATGTTTCGCGATAGGCAACTTGAGGCTTACCAACATTAGCTTCCACATTAAACTCACGTTTCATGCGGTCAACAATAATTTCCAGATGAAGCTCGCCCATACCTTCAATGATAGTTTGACCAGATTCTTCATCAGTATGAACTCTGAATGAAGGATCTTCTTGAGCCAACTTACCAAGAGCAATACCCATTTTTTCTTGGTCTGCTTTTGTTTTTGGTTCAACAGCTACTGCAATTACAGGATCTGGAAAATCCATTCTTTCTAATATGACTACGTTCTCGGTATCACATAGGGTATCACCAGTCATTACTGTTTTCAGTCCCACAGCTGCCGCAATATCACCGGCTCTAACTTCTTTAATTTCTTCGCGTGAATTAGCATGCATCTGTAGCAAACGACCTATACGCTCTCTTTTAGCTTTCACCGAGTTATAAACAGTATCACCACTCTTTAAAACACCTGAGTAGGTTCTGAAATAGGTTAAAGTACCAACGAATGGGTCAGTTGCGATTTTAAAAGCCAAAGCAGAAAAAGGAGCATCATAGCTAGTTTTACGAGAAGCAGGCTCACCATCTTCATCAATACCTTGAACGTCGGGAATGTCAGTTGGAGAAGGTAAATATTCAATCACTCCGTCTAGTACTGCTTGCACCCCTTTATTTTTAAAGGCTGAACCACAGAAAACAGGGACAATTTGGTTGCTAATAGTCAGTTGACGTAGCGCTTTTTTAATCTCTACTTCAGTAAATTCTTGACCATCAAGATATTTTTCCATGAGATCTTCATTTGCTTCTGCGGCAGCTTCTACGAGTAAAGCACGATATTCTTCGCATTGTTCTTTGAGATCCGCAGGAACATCTTTATATTGGAAAGTCATCCCCTTGTTTTCTTCATCCCAGTGAATTGCCTTCATTTTAATGAGGTCAATAACGCCTTTAAACTCTTCTTCAGCACCAATAGGCAATTGAACAACGACAGGATTTGAACCGAGTCTTTGTTTAATTTGGCTCACAACACGAAGGAAGTTTGCACCCATTCTATCCATCTTATTGACGAATACGATACGTGGCACACCATATTTGTTTGCTTGACGCCAAACAGTTTCAGACTGTGGTTCCACTCCGGATACTGAATCGAACACAACTACAGCACCATCGAGTACACGCAATGAACGCTCTACTTCAATCATAAAGTCGACGTGTCCTGGAGTATCGATAATGTTGATTCGATGGCGTTCGAACTGTTTGTCCATACCTGACCAGTAGCAAGTTGTTGCTGCTGACGTAATGGTAATGCCGCGCTCTTGCTCCTGAACCATCCAGTCCATAGTTGCAGCACCGTCATGAACTTCACCAATTTTATGAGACATTCCAGTATAGTACAGTACACGCTCAGTTGTTGTGGTTTTCCCAGCATCAACGTGCGCTGCAATACCTATGTTTCTATATAGCTTTAATGGAGTAGACACGGAATTACCTCTCTATTAGTTCCATCTAAAGTGTGCAAACGCCTGGTTGGCTTTTGCCATCTTATGTGTATCTTCGCGTTTCTTCACTGCAGAACCTTTACTTTCGTAAGCATCCATCAGTTCTCCAGCTAAACGTAGCATCATACCCTTTTCTCCGCGAGTACGTGCTGCCTGTACAATCCAGCGCATTCCCAAAGCAATGCTTCGGTCAGTTCTAACTTCAACAGGTACTTGATATGTAGCACCACCAACTCGGCGTGAACGAACTTCAACGCTTGGGCGCACATTATCTAAAGCATTTTCAAAATAACGAAGAACTGTTGCTGAACCGTTTGAACCTGATTCACCTTCATCTTCATCTGCTTTTTTAAGTTTCTTTACGCGCTCTTCCATAACGGATAAAGCACCATATATAATTTTTTCAGCAGTAGATTTCTTACCGCTAACCATTAAAACGTTGATAAATTTTGCTAATAATTCACTATGATGCTTAGGATCTGGCAAAATTTCTCTTTTAGGGACTTCTCTTCTTCTAGGCATTTCGATTTCCTACAATCAGTTATTTTTTATCTTTTGGTTTTTTAGTACCGTATTTTGAACGGCCTTGTTTACGATCATTAACACCTGATGTATCTAAGCTACCGCGTACAGTGTGGTAACGCACCCCAGGCAAATCTTTAACACGACCACCTCTAATTAGAACAACTGAGTGTTCCTGAAGGTTATGGCCTTCTCCACCAATGTATGATGAAACTTCAAATCCATTAGTTAAACGTACACGAGCAACCTTACGCATAGCTGAGTTAGGTTTTTTAGGTGTAGTAGTGTAAACGCGTGTACACACACCGCGTCTTTGTGGACATGATTCCAGTGCAGGCACGTTACTTTTCTTCTTTACGTCCACACGAGGCTTTCTTACTAACTGATTAATAGTAGCCATTTATACTTAACTCCGATCTGTCTCTTTTGATTATTTCGAATGCATAAGGAGGCCGGATTCTATATAGCTACGGCAGATTTGTCAAGTTTAATCTGCCGTTTTCGAATCCGAACTAGTGTTCTTGATTATCTGCGTTTAGTGCTTCACTTAACGCATGCTCAACATCACTTGCAGTGACGGTATGCACTGGGTGCTCACCGGCTGCAGCCTTTGCTCTTTTTGCCTTTCGGCTTTGATGGTATGCATAACCTGTTCCTGCTGGAATCAAGCGCCCTACCATAACATTTTCTTTTAAACCACGTAAATCATCAACTTTACCACTTACAGCAGCTTCAGTTAGAACTCTTGTTGTTTCCTGGAACGAAGCAGCAGAAATAAATGACTCAGTCGCCAAAGAAGCCTTTGTAATACCTAACAAAATAGGAATACCACGGGCTGCTTGTTTATCCTCAGCAATGAGCTTGTCATTTTCTTGCAACAGGACGCTTTCTTCTACTTGCTCTCCTACTAAGAACTTAGAATCCCCAGCAAAAGTAATAACTCGTTTACGTAGCATTTGTCGTACGATTACTTCGATATGTTTGTCATTAATTTTTACACCTTGTAAACGATATACGTCTTGAACTTCATTTACGATGTAATTAGCTAATGCACCAACACCTAGCAAGCGTAATATATCATGAGGATTGAGCGCGCCTTCAGCAATTATTTCACCGCGTTCAACATGCTCCCCTTCGAAGACAGAAATATGTCTCCATTTGGGTATCAATTCTTCATGACATTGATCTTCAGAAACATTAATAAGTAATCTTCTCTTACCTTTTGTTTCCTTACCAAAGCTAACCATTCCTGAAACTTCAGCCATAACAGCTGAATCTTTAGGTTTACGTGCTTCGAATAAATCAGCTACCCTTGGCAGCCCCCCTGTAATATCGCGTGTTTTAGAGCGCTCTTGGGGAATACGGGCAATAACATCCCCTATACCTACGTGATTGCCATCTTCGAAATTAACAATTGCATCGACAGGCAGATAGTATTGAGCAGGAACGTTCGTACCAGCAAGATAAATATCTTCGCCATTTTCCGCGACTAATTTTACCATCGGACGCATATCACGACCTGCTGCACTACGTTGTTTCGCATCGATAACTACAATGTTGCTCAAGCCGGTTAGCTCGTCTGTTTGTCGATTCATGGTAATACCATCAATCAAATCAACGAATTTCAGATATCCTGTTACCTCAGAAATAACCGGGTGAGTATGCGGATCCCATGTAGCAATAACTTGTCCAGCCTCCACAGGCGAATTGTCTTGAACTGAAATTACTGCACCGTAAGGTAACTTATAACGCTCACGCTCGCGCCCAAATTCATCAACAATAGTTACTTCACCAGAACGTGATACCGCAACCAAGTTTTTGTTTTCGTGAGTTACTGTTTTAATGTTATGTAAACGTATAACCCCTTTAGTTTTAATCTGAATATTATTCGCGGCAGTTGCTCGGGAAGCAGCACCTCCAATATGGAAAGTACGCATTGTTAGCTGAGTACCAGGCTCACCAATTGATTGGGCAGCAATAATACCTACGGCTTCACCGGTATTAACGAGATGACCTCTTGCCAGATCTCGACCATAGCACTTAGCACATAATCCAAAACGGGTTTGACAGGTAATCGGTGAACGAACCAAAATTTGGTCTACACCTTGTTTTTCCAGTTTTTCAACCCACTCTTCATCCAATAATGTTCCAGCAGTTACTACAGGTTCACTCTGGTTAGGAATATAAACATCAGAAGCAACGACCCTTCCTAAAACTCGCTCATGTAGTGGCTCAACGATATCACCACCCTCAATCAGAGGTTGCATTAAAATACCGGTATCCACACCGCAATCATCTTCAGTAATCACTACGTCTTGAGCTACATCCACTAAACGTCTTGTCAGATAACCCGAGTTAGCTGTTTTTAACGCTGTATCTGCCAAACCCTTTCTCGCTCCGTGTGTCGAAATAAAGTACTGGAATACATTCAAACCTTCGCGGAAGTTAGCTGTAATTGGGGTTTCAATAATTGAGCCATCTGGCGCAGCCATCAGTCCCCGCATACCTGCCAGCTGTCTAATTTGCGCTGCGGAACCCCGCGCACCAGAGTCAGCCATCATAAAGATTGGGTTAAATGACTCTTGTCGAACCTTATTGCCTTTTGCGTCAAAAGCTTCTTCTGTTGCAATTTTAGTCATCATCGATTTAGCAACCAGTTCGTTAGTTCTGGACCAAATATCGATTACTTTATTGTAACGTTCGCCATTAGTAACTAGACCAGAGCGGAATTGTGATTCAATTTCTCGAACTTCGTTATCAGCATGCTCGATAATACTGGCTTTATCATCTGGTATTTCCATATCTTCAATACCAATTGACACTCCAGAGCGTGTTGCATACTTAAAGCCAGTGTACATAAGCTTATCAGCAAAAATAACTGTTTCTTTCAAACCAAAAGTTCTATAGCAGGTGTCAATAACCTTTGAAATAACTTTCTTGGTCATGGTACGGTTTATCGTTGCAAAAGTCATACCTTTGGGTAATACCTCAGCAAGAATTGCTCTACCAACTGTTGTTTCAACTAAATGATAGCCTTCTCCGTCTTCTTTTGGCATACGGATTTTAATTTTGGCATGAATATCAAGATGACCCGACTCATAAAAGTTTTGTGCTTCTTGGGGACTTACGAAAATTTTCCCTTCGCCCAATGCATTAACTTTTTCTCGGGTTAAGTAATATAAGCCAAGTACAACGTCCTGGCTGGGTACAATAATAGGCTCACCACTCGCAGGTGACAAGATGTTATTTGTTGACATCATTAGTGAGCGAGCTTCTAATTGTGCCTCCAAAGTCAACGGAACGTGAACAGCCATTTGGTCACCGTCAAAGTCCGCGTTGTATGCAGTACACACTAAAGGATGAAGTTGAATAGCTTTACCTTCAATTAGTACGGGCTCAAATGCCTGGATACCTAATCTATGTAACGTAGGAGCACGGTTTAGCAGGATAGGATGTTCGCGAATCACATCATCCAAGATATCCCAAACAACTGACTCTTCGCGCTCTACCATTTTCTTGGCCGCTTTAATTGTGGTAGCTAAACCTCTGAATTCAAGTTTGCTAAATATAAATGGTTTAAATAACTCCAGCGCCATTTTCTTTGGGAGACCGCACTGATGCAGTTTCAAAGTTGGACCAACCACAATTACTGAACGACCTGAATAGTCTACACGTTTGCCTAACAGGTTTTGACGGAAACGACCTTGCTTTCCTTTAATCATATCTGCTAATGATTTAAGCGGTCGCTTGTTAGTACCAGTAATTGCACGGCCACGACGTCCATTATCAAGCAACGCATCAACTGATTCCTGTAACATTCTCTTTTCATTGCGTACTATAATGTCTGGCGCATTCAAATCCAGAAGACGTTTCAAACGATTATTTCGGTTAATAACGCGTCGATACAAATCATTCAAGTCAGATGTAGCAAAGCGGCCACCATCTAATGGGACTAGAGGTCTTAAATCAGGTGGCAGAACAGGCAATACATCCATGATCATCCACTCTGGTTTATTCCCAGACTCATAAAAAGCCTCAAGTAACTTTAATCGCTTTGTAATTTTCTTGATTTTTGTTTCAGAATTGGTTGTTGGTAATTCTTCACGTAAATTCCTGATTTCATCTTCCAAATCAACTTGACGTAGTAAATCACGAATTGCTTCGGCACCCATGCGGGCGTCAAATTCATCACCATATTGTTCCATTGCATCTAGATATACTTCATCATTCAGCAATTGGCCGCGTTCCAATTCAGTCATTCCAGGGTCAACAACTACAAATGCTTCAAAATAAAGTACACGTTCGATATCTCGTAAAGTCATATCCAGTAATAAACCTATTCTGGAAGGTAATGACTTCAAGAACCAGATATGTGCAACTGGGCTTGCTAGTTCGATATGCCCCATACGTTCACGCCGAACTTTAGCCAGAGCAAGCTCAACACCGCACTTTTCGCAAATAACGCCACGATGTTTAAGACGCTTGTATTTACCGCATAGGCATTCATAATCTTTAACTGGTCCAAACGTCTTGGCACAGAACAAGCCATCACGCTCAGGTTTAAATGTACGATAATTTATAGTTTCTGGTTTTTTTACTTCACCATATGACCATGAACGAATTAGCTCGGGAGAAGCCAACGCAATCTTAATTGCGTCGAACTCTTCACTTTGTCCCTGTTGTTTAAGTATGCCAAGCAAATCGCTCATTACAGGAGCTTTTCTCATTGGTTCATTCATTGGATCGTCGTTTAGAGTACTCAAGTCTATGCCTCCAAAAATTTGTTAATCAGTATGTATCGCTGAAAAAGTTAATCGTGTTCGAGTTCGATATCTATTCCCAATGCACGGATTTCTTTCAACAGTACATTGAAAGACTCAGGCATTCCTGGGTCCATACGATGATCGCCATCGACAATATTTTTGTAGATCTTTGTTCTACCTCCAACGTCATCTGATTTCACAGTCAACATTTCCTGTAATGTATAAGCTGCACCATAAGCTTCGAGAGCCCAAACCTCCATCTCCCCAAATCGCTGTCCACCAAACTGTGCTTTACCACCTAATGGTTGTTGTGTTACTAGACTGTATGAGCCAGTGGAGCGAGCATGTATCTTATCATCAACTAAATGGTTTAGTTTCAACATGTACATGTAACCTACAGTTACTGGGTTATCAAATTTATTTCCAGTTCTACCATCAATTAAGAACGTTTTACCATCGGAAGATAAATCTGCTAACTGCAACATGCTTTTTATTTCTTCTTCAGAAGCACCATCAAAAACAGGTGTTGCCATGGGTACACCAGCACGTAAATTGTCTGCCAATCTAAGTACTTCTTCATCATTCAGGCAATCTAAATGTACTCGTTGTACGTCATCATGGTTATATATTTTATTCAGGAATGACCTGATTTCAGTCGCATTTTTTCTTGCATCAAGCATCTGAGCAATTTTATTACCTAACCCTTTTGCCGCTAAGCCAAGGTGGGTTTCAAGTACTTGCCCGATATTCATCCGTGATGGTACGCCCAGCGGATTAAGAACGATGTCTACAGCTGTTCCATCTTCCATATGTGGCATGTCCTCAACGGGAACAACAATAGAGATAACCCCCTTGTTTCCATGACGACCTGCCATTTTATCACCTGGTTGAATACGTCTTTTCACAGCCAGATAGACTTTGACAATTTTTAAAACACCAGGAGCTAAATCATCACCTTGAATTATTTTCTTACGACTGTCATTAAAACGCTTTTCCATTTCTTTAGACAACATTTCAAGTTGTTTTGAAAGTTGTTCTAGTTGTTGGCTTGTTGCGTCATTTTCGAGACGGATATCAAACCACTTTTCTCTACTTAGTTTATCCAGGTACTCCTGAGTTATTTTGGATCCTGGTTTCAGGTTCCCTGGTCCGCCTGTTGCAACTTTATCGAGAACAATATTTGCTACACGGTGGTAGATATCTTCTTCACGAATACGTCGCTCATCAACTAAGTCCTTACGAACTCGAGCAAGATGTTCTTCTTCGATGCTTTTCGCACGTGCGTCCTTTTCTAAACCATCACGAGTAAATACTTGTACATCGATAACTGTACCGTTCATTCCTGATGGAACGCGAAGTGATGAATCTTTAACATCAGAAGCCTTTTCACCGAAGATTGCTCGTAAGAGTTTTTCTTCAGGGGTCAGTTGTGTTTCACCCTTAGGAGTAACTTTACCAACAAGAATATCACCTGCCTTAACTTCAGCACCAATGTACACTACGCCTGATTCATCCAGGTTAGATAGTGCTGACTCACCAACATTAGGGATATCTGCAGTAATTTCTTCAGTACCTAATTTGGTGTCTCGAGCGATACATGTTAATTCTTCTATGTGAATTGTTGTGAATCGATCATCTTGTACGATACGTTCGGAAATAAGAATAGAGTCCTCAAAGTTATACCCATTCCAGGGCATAAAAGCGACTAATAAGTTCTGACCTAAAGCCAGTTCACCCATATCAGTACAGGGACCGTCTGCCAAGATATCGCCTCTTTGAATGATATCACCAGTATTAACTATTGGTCGTTGATTAATACATGTATCTTGGTTTGATCGGAAGTATTTAGTCAGGTTGTATATATCCACACCTGTCTCGCCTGCAGTAGTTTCAGCATCATTCACGCGAACAACAATCCGTGATGCATCAACGAGGTCAATTACTCCACCTCGTTTTGCTACTACAGAAACCCCTGAGTCAGAAGCTACAATACGCTCCATTCCTGTTCCTACTAGAGGTTTTTCAGATCGTAGAGTTGGTACTGCTTGTCGCTGCATGTTTGAACCCATCAAAGCTCGGTTCGCATCATCATGCTCCAAGAATGGAATTAGAGAAGCAGCTACAGAAACAATCTGCTTCGGTGAAATATCCATGTAGTTAATATTATCGGGAGTAGTTAATGAAAATTCATTTTGATGTCTGCAAGGAACCAGATCTGCAAGAATGTTACCCTCTTTATCAAGAGCAACACTTGATTGTGCAATATACTGGTCAACTTCTTCAATAGCTGACAGATATTCAATCTCATCAGTCACGCGACCATTGATTACTTTGCGACATGGAGTTTCAATAAATCCATAATCATTTGTTCTTGCATAAACAGATAATGAGTTAATCAGACCAATGTTTGGACCTTCAGGAGTTTCAATAGGACATACACGACCATAGTGTGTTGTATGTACGTCGCGGACCTCAAAACCTGCACGCTCACGTGTTAAACCACCTGGGCCTAATGCGGAAACTCTTCGCTTATGGGTAACGCCCGATAAGGGGTTTACTTGATCCATAAATTGTGACAGCTGGCTTGAACCGAAAAACTCTTTAATTGCCGCAGAAACAGGTTTTGCGTTAATTAAATCTTGAGGCATCAGATTTTCAGACTCAACCAAACTTAAACGTTCTTTAACTGCTCTTTCAACACGTACAAGTCCTACTCTAAATTGGTTTTCAGTCATTTCACCAACACTTCGTACTCTTCGGTTACCAAGGTGGTCAATATCATCAACCATTCCAATACCATTTCTTATGTCGATTAATGTCTTGATAACAGCCATGATATCTTCTTTAGTCAAAGTACCTGGACCATCATCATTTTTTCGGCCGACACGTCGGTTGAATTTCATTCTTCCAACAGCAGATAAGTCATAACGTTCATCGACAAAAAATAGATTTTTAAATAAAGCTTCAGCCGCCTCTTTTGTTGGTGGCTCGCCTGGACGCATCATACGATAAATTTCTACAAGTGCTTCCAATTGACTAGAGGTTGGATCTATTTTGACTGTATCCGATATATAGGAACCATGATCTAAATCGTTGGTATAAATCATATCAAATTTATGGATTCCGTTAGATGCCATTACATCAAGCAAATCATCAGTAACTTCATCATTTGCTTGAGCAATAAACTCTCCAGTAGAAGTGTCTATTATATTTTTTGATAATGTTTTACCTATTAAATAATCACGAGGCACTATCAGATCTTTCATCTGACTTTTTTCCATTAATTTTATATGGCGTGCAGTGATTCTTCTACCTTGTTCAACTATTAGCTCTCCTGTTTCAGGAACATGAATATCAAATGAAGCAATTTCACCGCGTAAGCGTTGAGGTATGAGGTCAATATGATATTCGCCATTTTTAAGATGGCAGCTAGTCATTTCAAAAAATTCACTTAGGATATCTTCTGTTTCGTATCCTAAAGCTCTTAAGAGAATACTTACCGGTAATTTACGTCGTCTATCAATACGAACATAAACACAATCTTTTGGATCAAATTCAAAATCTAACCAAGAACCACGGTAGGGTATAATGCGTGCAGAATATAACAGCTTACCAGATGAATGGGTCTTGCCTTTATCATGTTCAAATATAACACCAGGTGATCGATGTAATTGAGAAACAACTACTCTTTCAGTACCATTTACAACAAACGTACCTACGTCTGTCATTAAAGGTATTTCACCCATAAAAACGTCTTGCTCTCTAATATCTTTGATTGGCTTAGGTTCTTCGCTTGCGTCCTTATCCAGAACAACAAGTCTTATTTTAACCCTCAATGGTGCAGAATATGTTAGGCCTCTTAATTTGCATTCACGAACATCAAACGCTGGTTCGCCTAACTTATAACCAACATATTCTAGTCGTGCATTGCCAGAAAAGCTTTCAATCGGAAATACAGAAGAAAATGCAGCATGCAATCCTGTATTAAAGTGTTCATTTGACTTGCTATCAGCCTGAAGAAAATCCCTGTAGGATTTGAGTTGAATTTCAAGCAGATTTGGTATTGCCATTTTATCGGCCTGCGTACCAAAGCTTTTGCGAAATCGTTTTTTCTCAGCATGCGAATATTGAGGTTTAGCTTCTGCAACGGCCATGGTGTTTCCTCTGTAAATTATTGATGACTTCAAACACGTAAACCCAGCCATGAAGCCATGGCTGGGTCCTATCTCACTGATATAACTTTATTATTTAACTTCTACTGAAGCACCAGCTTCTTCAAGTTCTTTCTTGATGTTAGCAGCTTCATCTTTAGATACACCTTCTTTAATTGTTGAAGGAGCACCTTCTACTAAATCTTTAGCTTCTTTCAAGCCAAGACCAGTAATACCACGAACTGCTTTAATAACGTTAACTTTGTTTGCACCGAAACTGGTCATAACAACAGTAAATTCTGTTTGTTCTTCAGCAGCGGCAGCAGCAGCAGCTGGAGCAGCAACTGCAACAGCAGCAGCGGCAGCAGAAACGTTAAATTTCTCTTCCATTGCTTCGATTAACTCAACAACTTCCATAACAGACATATTTGCTATGGTTTCTAAAATATCATTTTTTGACACAGCCATTACTAGCTCCTGATTTAAAATTAATTTATTGATTAAATGTGATTTAACCTGCTTTTTTATCTTTTACCGCTGCTAAGGTTCTTACTAATTTAGCATGAGGCTCAGCAAGAGTTCTGACAAATTTCTCAACGGGCGCTTTCATCACGTACATTAACTTGGCAATAGCTTCATCACGAGTCGGTAAGCTTGCTACAGCATCAATTTGATCTGCTTTGTATACTTTTCCGCCTACTGATAATGCTCTGACCTCAAGTTTGTCGCATGTCTTAGTGAATTCTTTAAGTAGTCTTGCAGCATCACTAGGTGCTTCTAGTGATAACGCGATGAATAACGGGCCAACAAGCAAGTCATTCAAGCACTCAAATTCAGTGTTTTTAAATGCTCTTCTTGTCAATGTATTTCTTACAACCCGAAGATAAACACCAGATTTACGTGCTTCACTACGTAAGTGCGTCATTTGATTAACAGTTAAACCACGATAATCAGCAACTACTGCCGAAATAGCCTTTGAGGCGACCGCAGTCACTTCTTCAACAACAGCTTTTTTTGCAGCTAAATTTAATGTCACGTTACTGACCTCCTAATTATACAAATCACAAGGATTTGCCAGTTATGGTGGCCGCCTCTTTCATTAAGTTGGAGCCGGTTCACCGTCTGCGCAGGAAATTAAGCGTTAGCACCTGCGGTCTTCGACGGCATGGAACCAAATCTATGCCGTGAATTCCTAAAAATGGGTGGATATATTACACAGGTATTGATGAAATATCAATAGCTATGCCAGGACCCATAGTTGTAGATAAAGATATTTTCTTTAAATATTGACCTTTTGATGAAGAAGGCTTCGCCTTTTTAAGATCGTTAATTAAAGCAACAATATTTTCAATAATGTCTTCAACAGTAAAATCTACTTTCCCAACGGTACAATGTATAATACCATTTTTATCAGTTCTGTATCGTACTTGACCTGATTTAGCATCTTTAACTGCAGCTTCAACGTTGGTAGTTACAGTTCCAACTTTTGGATTTGGCATTAAGCCTCTTGGACCTAGAACCTGACCTAACTGACCAACAATACGCATTGCATCGGGCGTAGCAATAACAACATCGAAGTCCATTGCGCCGCCTTTTATCTTTTCAGCCAAATCTTCAAATCCAACGATATCAGCACCAGCGTCTTTAGCTTTAGTTGCGTTGTCGCCTTGTGCAAACACAGCTACACGAACAACTTTACCGGTACCTTTAGGTAAATTGGTTGATGAACGGACTACTTGATCTGATTTACGAGGATCAACACCCAAATTAACACTTATATCTAAACTTTCGCGAAATTTAGTTGAAGCAAATTGTTTTAAAAGATTGATTGCTTCACTAGCACTATATAAATGATTTGTTTTGATTGTCTCTAAAATCTTTTTTTGTTTTTTCGATACTCTTGGCATGGCATCCCCCTTACTCTAAACCTTCAACGTCAATACCCATACTGCGAGCAGTACCTGCAATACTTCTAACTGCTGCTGCTAAGCTTGCTGCAGTTAAATCAGGCTCTTTAATTTTCGCAATTTCTTCAAGTTGCTTGACGTTAAGTTTGGCCACTTTTTTAGTGTTAGGTGTACCACTTCCACTTTGAATACCGGCAGCCTTTTTCAGAAGAACTGAAGCTGGTGGTGTCTTAGTAATAAAGGTAAAGCTACGGTCACTATATACAGTGATAACAACAGGAGTGGGTAACCCTTGTTCCATTTGTTGTGTCGCAGCATTGAAGGCCTTACAAAACTCCATAATGTTTACACCGCGTTGACCCAAAGCTGGACCGACTGGTGGACTTGGATTTGCTTTACCTGCTGGGATTTGCAACTTTATATATGCTTCTACTTTTTTTGCCATCTTTACTCCTTACGGGTCATACGCCAAGTTAATATGAGTTTACTTTCTCTATGTCTCCTAGCTCCCCTTTTTACACAAAATAGCCCTGTATAACTCTTTTCTAAACAAGATGTTTATTAAGACTTATCAGGGCACCTTAGCGAACTAAGTTTTCTCTACTTGACTAAATTCAAGTTCAACTGGAGTAGATCGTCCAAAAATCAGGACAGCTACTCTTAATTTGTTTTTCTCATAATTGACTTCTTCTACTACACCATTAAAGTCAACAAATGGACCTTCTTTAACTCGAACCACTTCACCTGGTTCAAAGAGGATCTTGGGTCTTGGTTTGGTAACGCCATCTTCAACACGTTGCATGATTGCTCGTGCTTCTTTATCAGTAATAGGTGTAGGTGTCTGACTGGTTCCACCAATAAAGCCTAAAACTCTTGGTATTGCTCTTATCATATGCCATGTCTGATCATCCATAACCATGTTTACTAATACATAGCCTGGAAAAAACTTGCGTGTACTTTTGCGCTTTTGGCCTGAACGCATTTCAACAACTTCTTCTGAAGGCACAACAACTTCACCAATTTTATCTTCTAAGTTGTGGTGTTGCGCACGAGATTTAATTTCGCGCATAACGAAATTCTCGTAACCTGAATAGGCATGTACAACATACCATTGTTTCGATTTGTGTTCTTCCACCGAATTCACCCTAAATGCGTTATTTTAGCAATTGCCCACATCATCACAGAATCGACTCCCCAGAGTATAAATCCGGTTACGGCTACCATAACAATAACAATGGTTGTTGTCTGTATCGTCTCCTGGCGGGTTGGCCAAACGACTTTTAACAATTCAACTTTTGATTCTTGAGCAAATTTAAATACTTGTTTACCCACAGATGTCATGTAGGCAAAAAATAAAGTCAACAATAACCATACTAGCCATATTATCGACTGGATGGGACCTGAAAATGTATAGTGATATGTACAAAAAAAAGCTGCTGCAGTTACAAGAACCACAGACATCCATGAAAGTATATTTTTAGTAGTACTTTGATTTTCGTTAGAACTTTTCATATTCACTTGTAAGTTGGCAGGCCAGGAGGGAATCGAACCCCCAACCTGCGGTTTTGGAGACCGCCACTCTGCCAATTGAGCTACTGGCCTAAATTAATTGGCACGAATCATTATAATTCATGCCAACACAATTTAACTTTGTTACTCGATAATTTTCGCAACAACACCGGCGCCAACAGTACGGCCACCTTCCCGAATTGCGAATCGTAAACCTTCGTCCAT
>NZ_QHJG01000056.1:0-4159 GCF_003184185.1 Legionella qingyii
AATTATCTTACGGAATTGCTCACAGAGGTGAGTCAAGCGACGGCAGGCGCAGAATTGAATTCCGATTTAGTTAAAGAAATTCAAAAACGAATCAATGAGGCTATGACTAAAGTAGCTGCTATTGATCCTAAAGTAGGTCGCAAACTACAAGAAAAGCTGGCTCTGATTGAGCGCATGGCTCGTATTGAAAAGCAAGTGGCTTCTAGTATGAACAGTACGGCAGGGTAAGGAGAATAGGTAATGATAACCATTCATGTCTTGGCAGCTGGAGAATTATTTCAGCATGTGCTCAATGCTTTGGCCTCTTTTATGAAACAAGACAGCTTTTTGGGATTACTGCGTATCACAGCGCTGATTGGTATTGTTATGGCGACGGTAGGTTTTCTAAAGACTCGAGATCCTATGGCCTTTGCGCGTTGGTTTTTAGGATACGTGTTGTTTGTGAATTTGGTGTTATTACCTAAAACATCAGTGCTTATTGACGACATTTCAGCGCAAAACCCTAAAATCGTTGATAATGTGCCTGTGGTGTTTGCGTTAAGTGCTAGTCTTGTAACTACGATTGGTTATGGCCTTGCTCAAACGTATGATGCACTGCTCACTATGCCTGATGATTTGCAGTACACCAAAACAGGCGCGTTGTTTGGTTCTCGCCTAATTCAGGCATCAACTTCCTTTCGAATTAAAGATCCTGTGTTAAAAGAAGAAATGAATGAGTATTTTCGGGTCTGCGTGGTTGGAGACATTCGTATGAACCGCAAGTACAGTGTTGGTGATTTAGCGCATTCCACAGATATTTGGAATTTATTGACCTCCAAAGCATCACCCCTTCGTATGATCAGTGTGAATGGCAAACTTGTTACTTGCTCGGATGCCTCCAAACCTGATGGACAGTACAGTTTACGTAAAAAACTAGATGCTGAAATTAAAAAAGCATATACGTTTTTTGGGGTCAATTTGTTTGGCAAACCTAAAAATACAACTTATGAAGCACTTTTTAATACCCATCTAAAATCAGCTTTTGATTATTATCAGGGCTTAACAGATACGGCAAGCAATATCTTTTTACAAAGCATGATGATTAATGCTATGGGAGAAGGTGTTGCTCATTATCAAGCGTTTACTGATGCTACGGCCGGAGTGGTTAATCAGCAATTTACCAAATCTCAGGTACAGCATCGTTGGAGTTGGGAGGTTTTAGGCAAGAAAGCCTTGTGGATTTTACCTATTACCCATACCTGTTTGACCCTTTTATTATTTGGTGTTTTTCCCTTAATTATTGCATTAGCTACTTTACCCGGCGGAATTCGAATTCTTTATGGATATCTGCAATTTTTCATGTCACTGCAATTTTGGCCTGTACTATTTGCCATTTTAAATGCTGGTATGACTCTTTATGGCGCTTCAACATCTGCTGAATACGGCCATTTTACGATGGTGAATCTTGATAAAATTGATGAACTGCATGCGGATATTTCAGGAGCTTGTGGCTATTTAATGATGTTAATTCCTTTTTTATCCCATGGCTTGGTTTCTAATCTTGGTGGAGCATTCAGCAATTTAGCCACCAGCATGATGAGCCATATGCAAGGTTCTAGCATGTCCGTAGCAGGAGAGGCGGCCAGTAGCTCTTTTGGTCTAGGACAAACCAGTTTCTATAATACGACTGCCAATAATTTTTCAGCCAATAAACATGACTCTAATTGGACACACATGCATGGTATGAATACTGAGCAAATGGGAACTGGGGTATTAAAAACCGTTACAGGCAACGGCGAAAAAGTTTTCGACGTCAGTCCTGGAATGACACGAAGTGCCGTATCTATTAATACATCAGAAGGTTTAAGCACATCACTTAACCAAGCTTATGAGCAGTCACGTCAAGCTGCTCTTAATGAATCCAATCATTATCAATCTGCTTTATCCCATTTTGCCCATCGGGCATTACAACTCTCCCAATTACAAGGTCATGAAATGCGACTAGGTGATGGAGTATCTAATAGTGAGTCAAGTCAATATTCTAAAGCGTTATCGACGATTAGCCATATTGCAGAGGATGTGGCGAAACGAAATGGAGTAAGTAAAGAGGATGCTCTTTCTCATTTAACCAGTGGTGGTTGGGGTGCTCATGCTGGTGTGAAATCAAATAGAAGTCTAATAGGTAAGGTAGCTCAATGGGGGACAGGTTTTAATGCAGGAGGTAATACACATCTTAAATTTGATCGAACCTCTTCAAGTAGCGATCGCTACCACACGGGAATGGATGGCAGTATTTCTGCACGTGAAGCAAGTGACTTTAATGATGCACTTAACTATGTGAAACATTTTTCACAAACGCATCATTTTGATGACAATCATTCTCAATCTTCTTCTCTTTCAAATCAATTGGGAGCAGATTTACGCGCTGCAGAGACTGCAAGTCGTAGTTACGATACAAACCTAAATCGAGCAGAACGAATTTCCAAAGCAAAAAGCTTTGTTGAATCTCATTCATCGCAAATCAATACCGATCTGAATCAAGCGTTTCCTGCATTTGTAGCAAGCAAAATAGGAGAGTCAGCTCGCGACGAACTATTTAGCCATCCAGGCGATATGCACTCATTAAATAAACTCCAGGCTTTAGGACAAGATTTTATTGCTCACAAACGCGATGAATTAATTAGAGACTTTGGAACTCCAGATAACCATAAAAGAATAGATTCTTTTTATAACCAAGAAAAGCATCAAGTGAGCTCAATGGGAAAACAGTTAGGGACTCATTATCAAAAAAATAATCAAGAATTGGAGTACGATGCTCAATTACTCAAAGTAGGAATTGATCAAAATAAGGCTAAACCATTAAAACACAATGTTCACCAGCAATTGGATGAATCTTTTCAAAATCTTAATCAAGGGAAGGAGTTGATTCAGAAAGATCAGCATGATCTAATGGATAAACAGAAAGCTGTATTGCATGAGGGTATGGTTAGGGCACAAAAAAATGTGCTTTTACCTGAAAATGTTCATCTACCCAAGGAGGCTTTAGAACTCCACCATAAAGGAGAGTAAAATGGATAATACACAATTAAAATTAGCTGTTGCAGATGACATTAGAACTATAAAACATCTTGATCCAGATATTATTCCTGCGCGAGTGTACTATGGTGATTTTTTTAAGATAATGTTGGCTATTTTTTGGAGCATTTTTGTTGTTATCTCATCAACATTAGCTTACTCATTTACCTTCAATACACAATTTAAAACGCCTGCAACTTATTCAGAAATTATTAGTTCATCGGTTATTGTGGCTTTTTTCTTAAGTTTAGGTGCCCTGATCGTATTATGGAACTCGGTTAATTTCTTTGTTCTTTTTCGTTTACATCTGGAGACGAAACTAAAAACGGGTGTTTTACTGGTCAAAAAATTTAAACTCATAGCCAAAGTATTTTTGGGCTTTTTTGTCTTTTTTTGCACTGTATTTGGCAGTTATGGTGAAGATACGCAAATCTTGTTAATGCTTGGATTTGCATTTTTTGGAAGCCTTGCCGCGACCTACTTTCTGGTAAGTATGGAATTAAGCCGTATTGGAATAAGCACTATTTTTACAGTAATCAATGAGTTTTTCCATAAAGAAAAGAGGATTGACTTACCGCTTAGATAAGAAAATAAATAAACATTTTTAATTAATTTTAAGCACTTTAAGAGCAGTGCTAGCTACTGCTTTGCCCAAAATACACAAGGAGAAGAACAGATGCGTGATGAGCCTAATTTCAAACACTATACTCGTGGTGGACAAATTAGTTTCCATAATCTTCGCATGTGGGATCAAATTACCAAATCGTTGACCTTAATTTGCCTGATGCTTTGGGTAGTGTTTACCGGACTTATTATTTGGAGTGTCACTTCAGTTGAAAAGCTACAACATGCATTTGCTTATTATGGGGCTCAATTTTTAAATGCTATTGGTCAAAAGCATGATTTTCATTTTTCATTCCATGGTAAGACCTACACACAAAATGTACAGCAAATTCTTCATTATTCCTATTACCGTGATAATGCCAATGAAATCATCAGAACCATGGGACAATCAGCTTTAGTTGCATTTTGCATGGCATTTCTTATTGGAATAGGGTTTGCCATTTACTTTATTCGCCGAGGTAAAGAACAGAGTAAACATCAG
>NZ_QHJG01000056.1:4213-15985 GCF_003184185.1 Legionella qingyii
TATTTACTACGCCGAGTAAGGCTGTAAGTATAACTACTAAAAGGAAATTAAGTTCCATCACTCCACGTCGTATATAATCATGTACCTTGTCATCCCTGACCTTTTTCGGTCGAGTAGTACTTCTAGAATCTACGAAACGCTCGTGCACCTCTATCTCAGTAATAAATACTATTTCCTACGAGAAAATATTGAGTAATAAAAGCACTTCTGATACTACAACAAAATTTAGGAAAACTACGTGCAACGGGTTTAACCCTATACACCTCACTCCGCGGAGCTCTAAGACTAAAGCTTTTGTACCGTCTTTCAGAGTAGGGATACGTACCCCTTAGACTAGGAAAAACCCAGTTACGGCGGGCTTGACAAAAACATAGCCAACGGAGGTGATACGCGGTACTAAGACTAGCGAGTAATCTCTTTAATAATGCCGAAAACGAATGACCACTTAAAAGATGGAATCTTCTCATAAACGTTCCTTGCCGTCGACGATGAAATCAGTCACCATTTTAACTTTTTTGTCGTTAAAGGTAGGCAAGCCATTAGTGCTGAATAGAATTTAGTGACGTCAGAAATAGTCCAGAACTCTTCCTATTATTCGAACGTAAAAGGTAAGCACTGATGTAGGAACTACTTCTATCTTTTCCCACCAACAAATAAAGTAGGTTACCTCTCGTTGTATTTTGGAATTTTGGTGAGTAAAGCTACACCAATCGATACCGAAGGAATTGCGAAAACTCGAACAGCGGATTAGCTCTTGCTGCATAAACCAAACAGACACTACTCAATGGATCGAATGTATTTGAGGGAAATGAACCACTCTGCTAACGGCTTCATGCATTTAAACCGCCGACAAAAGAAAACCCTTACGTTTCGAAAAGTGTCGAGTGATTCCAGATACCAGTTTCACCTCGATCTCTTTAAAAACTAAATGAGTTATGAGCAAAAAAGAAAGCGTCGGGTTCGTCGCTATACCGTGCGGATCATCGGTCACTTGATCCCCTCCTTCTTTAACTTCTCAGATCCCTTTTAATAAGAATACCACGGTTGTCGTAGGCTCTACCATAGAGGAATCCTTCAGTTGCTCACTGAGCAGGATAGCAACGAATAGGTCTTTAAAACCTTGAGTTTCTAAATTGGACAAAAAACGCAGAAGGTCCAGGAATAGGTCACTGCTTCAACCGTTAAGTTAATTATGTTGCACTATGTGGTTTGAATCCAAAATAGCCATCTTTAAATGGACTTGAGTATTGTCTTCTACAGAGTTCCCATCTACTTCGTTTACTTAGTAGTCCTGTTCTAGACCTTGTCCGAAGTGCTTTTCACTTTCTTTCGGTTGAGTATCTTATATACCTAATCCCTATTGATACGAGTCATATGTTGGTGATTTTAGTCGTGTTCCACGTCGTCTGATAATACGTCGTTGTAAGTTAATGATAAGTCCACTACGTGTTAGATACTCCACCAATCCTGTTCGATCGGTCTTCTACGTTGATAGACCTTATCACCTTTTCTTTGTTTACGAGCGAAATAATCTCCCATTTTACGGACTACCAGTCAGCGATGTTTTAGAAGTTCCGCTTGTAGCGGGACCAAAACTATACTGAAAAAGACGTGGATTTTCACAGAGGGATAATCACCCTAATCCGCAGCGTGGACTTAATCAAGTTATAGTACTACTTCGTCATCGGATACGGTATCCCGTCTAACTTTTCCTTAAACGTCTTTGAGCTCAAAGAGCCGTACCCCTCTAAAAAAAACTTTTCTGCCCGTTGAATCGTCAACGTCGCAAATCCGTTGGTTCAAGGGCACGGTTACTAGGCCGCAACGTATGCGTGACACAGTGGTACTTGTACTGAAAAGTACTTCCTTTTCGTGCCAGAGAACGCTCGCTGTGTAGTTCTTTTATACCCCAATAGCTCGTTTAAGTTTTATTACGAGTAATAACACCTAACTAAATAGCAGTTATAAATCGGTTAGCTGACTTTCTCCGTTTTAAGGGTAACTCCAATTCGCCTCTACCCAATAAACTTTAACTACCGTAGGGACTCTTTCAGAATGTCCTTAAAAGGTCTTCCGCACTTCTGTAACTTGCAGTGTACCTCCTTTTTCCGACCTCACCACGTTTTTCGCGGAGTCGCCGATGTAACGAGTGGGCGTTCTTGTTCCTTCTCACACTGTAGTGACAAAATCTTTTTCTGACCTTTCTCGCGCGTTTTCTAAATCCCAAACTACGTGTTCGAAAATACGTTTTAGCTTTAGTTCATGTTGGATAAAGAACCAAGAGTCGGTAATTTCTATTTAATTACCGAAATCAACCGTTTGTTTGGGTTCCCTTTTCAGGGAGTCTTTTCCTTCGCCGATATCGGACGTATGTCCAACGATGTCTTTGTAATTCAGTCGCGTGGAGTTATAAAAGTCTTTCCCCAAATCGCAAACTCCGCTACTTTGTATCGGAACAAATGGGATTTCGTCACAGGTTTCTTAGGTAATTACTACGTTAAGTTGTGCTTTAATTCTTAGTTAGAAATATAGTTCGAGCTACGGTCCTTTGCCCTGTCGCTAAAAATTGGTGAGGTACCGAAAACTGGTATCTCCGTCTTTGAGAACGCGCTTAACTTGTGTTATTTCCCCAACAAGGACGATAACGGTGGTTTCTTTGTCAGTTTCATAAAGTTTTCGTCGCTTCGGGTAATAACGGAATAGGGTACTGGTTAAGCGTTTTTCTCCGGTACGAACACAATAATTGGTCATTTCTGGCGATAAATCGGTAAGTTCCAATACGTCCACAACGATTTTGTAGCTACGAAAGACTTCGTTTTAATGACCAACTCCGTGTTCCGATATTTGAAGCACCACAATGGCATCGTTCGAGACGACGGATACTTAATGTCCTTTTTCGTCCCTAATTTTGTCTGCACAAGGGTGACCATGTAGTTCTTGATTTTCTGCGTGGTTAACGAAGAAATTCGTTCTGGTATAAATATCAGCTACTTCGTAGGTACGAAAGAAGAGTAGTCCCAGTGCTTGACTACTTTGTATAACTTGCGTGGTTACGTTCCGATTATGAACAACCACTATTCCGTGTCAATGGTTCACACTTACGTCCCGCATATAAACCGAATTGGGTCCTTATACCATAACTCTTGTGACATTACCTACTTTAACACTCCGTTTTTTTATGGCAGGATTTTCTCCGTCATTAACGACGATGAGTTCCTTTCCATTCTCTTCGAAATCTGTTTCACCTACAATTTCTTGCGTGGTGAGTACTTCTCGCGTAATGAACCTAACGATTGGTAACCGAAAGGTACGGTGTTTTTCCAGCACTACTTTGAAATAATAAACGTGGGTGTGTACAAGTAGCTCTTCTTTAATGATTCGACTAAGCACTACCAAACTTTGTTCTTCCCTAAAATCGTTTTCTTCCACACGTGGTTTACCAAGAATTTCGTTTTTTCTACCTCGGATATGTCTCAGCTAAACAACGAATAATACTCTTCCCACTGTAACATGCAAAATTAGTCCTCAAATCTTTTTTACTGTAATTTAGTCCACTTATAATATGTCAACCTCTTTATTCGTTTTTCTTATCGGTTCTATTACACAACGGTGATTAATTACTTATACCTTTCAATTAAGTCAAATTTAATTTATTGGACGGTTTTATGTTTAGGGTATGACGCGGAAAACTTGCGTAATAGCTTGAAATAGTACGTTTTAGAAACCTCGATAACGGCCCTCTATTCCAGTACACCTGTGCGTTAAAGTTTAGGTTATTGGACTCTTTGCCGGTTACACGTTGGGAAGTACTTTAATTTCTTTTACGTGAGTAAAAATAATGGTTTCTTCCGGTAGTTAATTGGTATCTTGTATGGGTAGGTCGGAATTTCGTGGAACTGATGTCGATACAGGACTGGTTGATATTCCAAGTTCCTTTTCTACGCGGAAAACCACAACCCAATTACCTTAGGATAGTAGCCAAACCGAGATGGGATTTATTAAAAATGCACGTTTAAAGATCTCGGCATGTTCCATACTAAAACCACTGCCTATTATTCCTTCTTGACCAAGCACGATAATCTTCTTTATGGCTACTTTTTGGTAGGCGTGAGCTATCCTATAGTTCACTCGTTGATCATGCGGTACTCCTTGCTAAGTCAGTGGTATTATCGGTGAGTTATGTCTGTCAGTAACGATTCTTCGTCCCCAAACTTAGTGTTTTAAATTGTTTGAGTGACTTAGTTTTTTAGTTATACCTACTGGATAACAAAATGTCATTTTTTTGTCTTTATTTAGCAGTCAATTAATTTCTTAATCTCGATATTTTAGTCCTCTTTAATACGGTGCATGATGGTAAAGTGATGGTTTATTGAATGTATTAGCATAGCGTAGGGAACGCTATTTTTTATTACTAAGGTACAGAGTATACTAATCAGATAATTAAGTCCAGCCTAATTTAGTAACCAAACTCTCTTTACTGGTAAATTCACTTTTCTGTCGGCAGCTTTTTGTAACGGTAGTTGATTAGTAAGTCTACTTACGCAACTAATTTTTATAAAGCCAACTCGATAATGTCGAATTATCCCTCCTGAAACTATTCAATGTCGTTCGCCGTAACCACTTTATATTACTCAATGTTTTATACATACTCCTTTTACAAATTATACAACAAATCAAAATATCCCATTTTTTTTCGCCACGTTTCACCACTTCTTACTACTTGGACACTACTTACAACACCACTTATCAATTTTTTAATAAGGTCGTTGGGAATATTTTATACCTAAAAAACTGAAATAAGAAGTATGAATGAGAAGTGGTGTGTAAGTAGTCGAAAAATTTGAATAAAAAGGAATTACAGATAACTTTTAGGAATATTTATTTCTTCAATCATTCGTATGAAATTATTACGCTATCCACACACAACTTGATATATCTTAGAAATATCCAAACTATGAGTTTTATTCGGAAAATTTTAAAAAAACATAACAAATTATGTCGCGTAAGGTAACGCGCATACACTACCATTCAAGAGTAAACCGTTTAACTCATTCGTTTGAATATCTCAGTCCATTCTCTTATACCGCAAAATTCAGTAACTAGAGAAAGGTGAGAAATGGTAATATTTGTCTGTGTAATAATCATTAGTAAACTTAAAACGTTATACCCGTCGGTAATTCGAAAAGAAAATCTTCATGATGAGGTAAAACCCGGAACACTAGTACGAAAACTAAATTGTATAGTTGTTTAAGGAAACTAAGCTAACCCACTCATATATCGAGTAGTATTATACGTCGTTTTCGTAGTCTTAGACTTTTCGAAAACCTAAATCATGGGTTGTTAGATTTTATAAAAGGCGTAAAAAGCGTAAGTCCCATAACATTTTCATAGTACCGTTATTTATGCGGTGGACGGTATTTCGGTTGCTTAACTTATTATCGGTTTTTTATCGGTTTTATTGGGTGAAGTGGACAAAGTTATACTCAACCTCGGGATGATTTTCTTTTTCACATTACACTGAAACTTTCACACTTAAAATGTATTAGTTATTTACTTTATTTAACCGAATGAACACAAGGTAGTAGTTCTTATTCTCAGTACATGACTTTTATTATCTAGTTGTTAACTCATTTCTGACGTTAATAATCGTAAACGTTTTTATCATGGAACCAACCAGCAAATACTTTTATATTCGTTGGTTTTATCATAGGACTACGACGTCGGTATGGTCAGTTTTATCGCGGTTATCCATAGTGGTGGGTTTGTGAATCTCATTTTTTTAGTTTAAGGTATACTAACCTTGTATGTTATTGGTTATAACGACAGTCATGACTTCATTAGTTTGGTGTTGATCGTTGGCGGTCACTTAGTTTATCAAAAGAGTATCATGTTGGGGTTTACTTTACCCGCCTATAATAGGTATCACGAGAATTTTACGTTAATTAACTAAAATACTATCTCTACTAAAATACTTTTTCATTAGCTATAACCTGGAAGTAAACAGAAATGAAATATATTTTGAGATAGCATAAGGGACCTAATCCAATTAATATTTAGTTAGTCTAGTTTAGTAACAGAAATCCCGTTATCAGTTGGTGAAGAACGGAACTGTTCCCAGAATACTAATGCATCGTAGCGGCTTTTTACCCGTATAATACTAGTTGTACCAAAATATTACTTAAACTTATTATAGTTAAAGCTGATTAACATTTAGTATATATTCTAATTTGACTTTTTAATATGGTTAACCTCGTTATCCTATTAGGGTAACGAAATTTAGGCGATTTACGTTTTGATGAGTTGTTGGAGTCTCTTTTTTCTACCTTTAACTATTGTTATTGGCTATACTTGTTAATCTTGTGAGATACTAGTTGTAACGTCAACTTTCGACCGCAAAAAGAGCTCACAAATGCTCCTAACACTTATTCTACCTACGGCCTCTCCAATTAGCAATGCAATTGGTTAACGCAATGAAAGTTTTTTTTTAGCTTCTTTCAGATCTTCAACAACCGGAATCCGATCAGTTACAACTCCCTGTTGGAAAGCTAGGACCATAGCGGCGAAGACGAGATTTAAACCCACTAAAACTCGGTCTTCTATGCAACGATTATCTAGTTTACCATCTCGGCTAATAATACTCACGAGTTCCTGAATTTTTTGTCCCCTGTCAGTATGACGCTTTCCACTTATATACTTTATGCAACCTTAGCTAGAACCGTGTTGTTTGTCACGTTAAACAAGAATACTACCCCGCAGTCAAGTGGAGATATTCTCAGGTCTAGTTTTACTACAATGGGGCAGTCGATAGAAATAGCTATTCTCTCCGTTGTTTATGAATCCCTTTTCTCGTATGCTATCACGACGATTTTTAGGTCTATTACGACGATGTTTTAAGTTCGCTTACTAACCATGTTCGTGAGGACAGTTTGACCTACGACACCCAGATCAGTACTGAGGTCTTCTCACAAGGCGGCTTTAGGAATTTGATACAAAACCTATAGAAGGACTTCTTTATGCTTTATTACTTTCTTGACCATGACATTAATGACATGGTCGTCGCAAATTAGTTTACGTTTTTCTACGCTGTAACCGACGTCGACTTTACCGGCCAAATCCGTTTTAATGAAATTACGTCCTCGGACACCGTCGTCACTACTCACAATACTTCGTTTCTTCTTCACTACCTCAAAAAGAACAAAAACTGAATCCTCCTCCCTGAGAGCTATAACGATAACGTCTTTCGTAGTCACCTGCTCATTCGGATAATCGGGTACCGCCATAACGCTACACACCACCTTGTCTGAAACTAGCGAGTTAAAACCTGTTACAACAATTCGGGACCGAAAAAAGGGTTAAATTAGATGGTCTTCTAAATTCAAGTTTATAGTTCATGTTTAGTAATGATTCTTACACGGACACCCGACGTCTTTCTCGTTTTTATCTTGATAGTTGATTTCTCCTTAGACAGTAGTCAGAACGACTTAGTCTATAATCATAATCACTACTTAGACCACTCCTTTATATGTAACTATATGGAAAGTGTTCTTCTGAGGAACTACTTAATTAGAATCCATTTCATCTTCTTCGATAGGTCCGACGATCTCTTTGTGAACGATTCTCACCTGATTTAAGTGTACTACAACTTGCATAACATAAACATCCACCTGGTTGAGTTATATTCGGGGAGGCGCTATTTCATAGCAAACTTAATCCATAACGTGGTAGATATCTACAATTAGGGTACTGCCGCCATCGTCTTCCACGTCGTTATAAGCGGCTTAGCTAACTAACCCGAAGACTTTTCGCACCAGCCTTTTCACGAGCTCCATGTTATCCGTGTCCCTTAGACCTAGAAAGTAAATTGAAATATCGTTCTTGTGGTCTATGGTTTCGGTTCTAGTAGCGCTTCCATTGGCCAGGACAATAGAGACCTCGGCTCAAAGTTTAACTGTCAGAGCTATGCCCTACCAGTAGACCGGCTCATCCCAACTTTCTACCTCGCTCACAACTTGAAGTAGATAGCTTTGGTCGACTTTTATGTAAATTTTATAAACACAAACTGAGTTTGCCACCTGGATAATCAGACCAACTTCTGTTTTAACAGTAAAATGCATGTCGACGTTCGTAACTACGATAAGGACGGAGCGTAAGATAACCACATCTCCATACACTCTTTTAACCTCCAGCAGATTATGACCTAATAAATCAAGCACTTCCCCTCGTTAATGGGTTTTTTCCTTTCTTTTAAAAGTTTCGACGTCTTAGTAATTTCCGACCATCGGGAAGGTGAAATTTTAAGTTTGAAACCCTTCCACTCTATAGACTGGGTTAACCGCTATTGGCGAAATAGCCATACAAACTCTAATTTCCACAACTAAAGCTACTACCTTAATAAAGTCATCCACGACTCAATCAAACGCTTATACTTCATGATCTAAGTCCCTTATAATAATAACTCCAGTGCCACGGTAGGTAACCTTCAAGTAAGGTATCGCCCGCATTAAAAATGAGAGCAGTTCTACCCGTTTAACTGATATGGTTTCGTAGTTTCAATCAGGTTCTGGTTAGTCTCTTTTACTATGTCGCAGAATTACTTTACTGTAGTTTCTAGTTACTACTAGCTGATTTAGTTCGTGCTCTGTGTGACCTAGTTTGTACGCCTAATTTAGGATTACTCTCACTGGGACTTTGTCAATTTGTCCGATACCTATTATAAGTTCTTTAATCCGCTGCAGATCGGTATTAAGCGTTTCTCGTAAATTTTCTTTAAGCAGTCTATCTCAATCTGTTTCAACAAGTAAAAAAACTCGTCAATCAATCTGTCGTACGAGCTAGTAGTCTCCTAAGAAGAAAACTTTTAGAATCATTTTGTCGAGTTGCGCGTTAACTATTATTATCGTCACTAAAACTTCGTGTAGAAAGACTTGAAGCATTATCTTTGAAATACTAAGATACCGCTGTTCTAACCAAATAGTAACTGGCAAAATTGACCAATTTTCTTCTGAGAATAGATAAGGGACTACAAGTACTCGTATGAGTTAATTAACTTCGTCCCTAACTCCGAGAATGCCCATTACTATACCTTTTTGACGCTTTTTAACAACGGTTAGAACTAAGACGAGCATATCCAAGACAATTACTTCTGCTCTACTATCGACCGAGTTTATAACAGGCCCCCATTGATACCGTTATTTACGAACCGATGGGTAACCGATGTTCGAAGGACTACCTCGTTATCGGTCTTAACGATAAAAACTTCCATATCTAACCGTCTAATAACTTCAGGACTCACCACCATCTCGTAACTAACGAGTACTGTTTGAATGTGTTGTCACCTAATCAAGACCTGAATAACTAGTACTAAGTAATTGACGAAAAATAAAACCCTTAGTTGCGAAGACCAGCTAAAGGACATCACGTTCAGTCTTAAACACAGGACATAGTTTCTAATCCGGAGGTTTATGCTTCTTACACCGTGAATATAAACGTGTTCGTAAATTTCGCTGATCTCTTTAGTGATCACCCAATAGTGAAGTTCTACGAGATATATAACTTTGAAATTTGGCTGATAATGGATGGATATCATGACCGGGTTTATGACTGCTACTAAAATAAGAACCAATAACCGATTGACCACCGCAATTGTAAAGGCACTCTAGAAAATCCGTTAATACATGGGATTCACGGAAGTCACGGCGACTAGAATTTCTATAACAACTTTGACGACCTGAGGTGAACCTGTTATTACTAGAACAAGAAAATTTTCCCTAACTTCGTAGGTATGTTTTACTCTTTCGTGTTGTTAAGCTTAACGGTCCAGCAGGTCTAAATCTCTCTAAATAATTGCTTGTATAGTAAGTATAGTAAGTTTTGGCTCTTGCAATATTCGTCGAACCTTAACCTAAAGGTAGCCGTCAGTATAACGTACCTGGTGGACCTACACCCTTCTGCAAACGCCATCTCGTCAATTAACTAATAGAACCTACCGGTTCAAAAGTATAATTGCGTAGGTCATATCGGTCGGGTATATAAGTACTCTGATCGTTTTTCCATCGTCTCTAAAAACTATACCGAGAGTTTATACGTGGAAGTCATAACCAATAACTACTCTACCTTCGAAAGAATAGTTTGGCTCTTGATCCTAGCCCAGTGGTAGTACATCTTCTCCAACGTCTTAAAGACTCTGCATATGGTCTCCGATGTTGCTTACTACAAAACTAACAGCGTTACTGATTGGCACACCTATACTAACTAGGTCGTTATGAGGCTGCTCCAGCCAAGCTAGTATAGTAGTTCCATCTGATGCGATTACTCTATCTCCAAAATCGGGATAATCTTTTTGAAAATCGTGGTGAAGGTTTTCTTCTTCTATATCTAGATTATGGATAAAGTTTTCTCGAACGCCTGTCCGGAAACAGCCTACAACAAAAACATCAAGCTCTTCCCCGGGCAAATTGTCGTGCCAGTCCTTTTCTGTCTGAATCAGTTCTTTTAAACGATAGGCGTGACGTAAGTAGCGGACGTGCTCATCTCCTTTATATAACTGATGTCTTCTTAGATTTTTTCTCGTTGATCTAAAGCCAAAACGACCTAATAGGAGCTACCATAGACTATAACCGTGCTAGCAGTTTCTTCGTGTTCGGTTCTTTAATAGTGTACTATGATAAAGTCGTCTTTTGGTAGGTCTTTGATTAAATTATTTCCTATGACTTGGTTCAAGCCTCGGTTAAGTCTTTCGGAGCTGGTGAAGAACCTACGAACCCCAATTCTCTTATTATTAACCTACAGAACGACATTGCAAAAAAATAACCACAACCGACAGTAGCCGTCCTCTCCGCTATTGTTTACGGTTTAGTGTTTTATGATTGGGACGAAATTGATCTGGAAATTATAGTGGTGTTTGAAGCAGTGTTGTCTAAAGACTCTCCGGTGGTTAAAGATTAGCTGGGAGACTTCTTTTTGGTTTTTATCCTTATTTTTTATATGAACTTTAACGAGTCTAAGCAACCACGAACCGACTTTTCTAAGCGTAACTTTGTCGATCTTTTTATCAATTACCAATATAACGTAGACTACATTTAGCGAAATTATTCTACCAACCCTTGATATTAGCAGCGACACCTTTAAAAGCTATATCCGGTTCATTGAAACTTTCACGTTTTAGAATATAATTTTTAATAGCACGACATGAACTCAGGCTTCCCCGACGAGAAAAAAGTTCTTCGTGATAATCACAATTAAGGAGACTATTAGTACGAGAAGGTCTATTTTGAAATGTTCTTTAAGTCTTTTTTGATTTAGTTGAACCAATACTAAGTCCGATAGGTCTACCAAAAGACCCTCAATTTTGATTTGCTCGTTAAAATTTTAAAGTCCCGCTATACTCTTAATTATGACTATTCAATTGATTATTTTGGAATGAATTCGTGAACTCGAATCGTTTTGACTTTTTTCTTTTTGTTGAATTTTATGTTTTTTTAAAATATTGATCATGACTTTTTTCTTTCTTACACCTACGAGTAGTAAGTGAATTTAGACTTTATGGAGTTGTACGCCTCGATCTAATAGAACCAGTACCAACCCAAACGTCATCTCCTATATTCGTTTTGCCTTTACTCACATAGTTCCAGCAATATGGGGTTTTACGACTTGATCTAATAGAGCCGGTATCAACCTTAACGTCGTTCCCTATATTCGTTTTGCCTTTACCCACATAGTTCCAACTATATGGGTCTTTACGACTTGATCTAATAGAGCCGGTATCAACCTTAA
>NZ_QHJG01000057.1 GCF_003184185.1 Legionella qingyii
AAATCTATTCCTAAATGAGCACGACACCCGACCAGAAATACGTTCCCGCCTTCGCGGAAACAGTTTTTCCTTAACTTAATAGCAGTGGGGTTAAGGATGAGCGCTCTACCGCGCTACATCCATTGTCTGATTTGATTTTCCACTTCCAACGCTAAAGCATGATGAGCCATATCTGTGGGATGAACTGAATCTGCAAAAAGGTAATTATTTGAAGTTTGTTGACATAATATAGCTATTGGAGAAGTACATACAGGATCGGTTACATTCTGAAATAAAAATGATACCCCGCTTATGACAGTCGGCTCCCCTGCTTTTGCATTACTGATTATGTTATCCAAAGCGGTATAAGTATCAAAATATAAAATTTTGACTTTAGACCGTTTGGCAGCCAATTTTTGATTTAACAGCGAATTAAACATAAAACTAAGATTTTTTATTTTTCCTGGTAGCAATGGATCCCCGATTGCTACTGCCAGTTGGTTTATGAATGGAGTAGCACCAATATTAGGCTGAGATAAGATCACGAATTGTTTAGCGCCTCGAGCACTAAGAACATCAATCTGTTGAACAATCTGAGTTGTGGTCACGTCAATCAATTGCATGAACGCGATTGGATTAAGCTGTTCAGAAATTCCATAAAGCATATCGTTCGCACCTGACCAAATAAAGTACACCGCATTAGAATCCAATTTTTTGGGTGCGGTAGACAAGTAATTTTGGACCTGGCGCTGAAGAGATGGAGCCCAATAAAAGTCTATGCCTGGTTCAGCTACAGTCCTACTTCCTCCACAAGCAAAATTAAACCCATTGGGTAGTGGTACTATCGGAGGCGCAGGCGGTTTAGAGGGGTCAATAAAAATAGGAGTTGAATTATTGGTCATCTTGTCATCTATGGTGGGAAATAGAGTACCTGCAGGCAGAAGTGGCGTCCCCATGATGTCATGCGCTATATATTGAGCCCAAGTGTATCCATTAAAGGTTGTAAACGTAGGTGCTTTATCAGGCATACCATTGATGAGTGTAAACACATTATTAAAACCACTATCTGTTAAGCTATCGCCAAAAAAGTAAACTTTGGTAATTTTATTAAGTGGAATAGCTTGAGCGACATGGGGCAGCATACAGCAGAAAGAAAACATACTCATCAACACAACTAATTGTGTTTTGGCATGTAATATCATTTTTCTTATTTTTGTTAACATTAAATTATCTCCTTATAATGACTTAGCAGCTGTATCGTAATCCCAGCGATACAATATTCTCTGTACCTTTATAGTCGGCACTTACTTGATTGACTTCTAATGGCGCTGCCAGACCAGGAATACCTTCATTGGCTTGGGCAATGTTCACTGATTGCTTACGAATAAAAATATGCGAGTAAGCACCATCAACTGAGAAATGGTTGTTTATAAAATAGCTCAATCCAAAATTTAACCAATATTGATCGGACTCAGGAATAAGTGGAGTACGATTTTGTAAATCGATTGGGGTTTGGTTATACGCAAATCCTCCACGTAAAGTCAGGGAAGAATTGTAACGGTAATCAGCGCCAAGAGAGCCGAAAAAGGTGTTATGCCATTTCATTGGTACAATATAAAAGGTCTCATAACCATCTGGAGTTGAAACAACAAGATCACCTAAATAATCCCAGAAATTAACCTGAGCTGTTGCCTTTAGCGTCCACTCATTAATATCCCGAGCAACACCAATAGTTAATACCCCAGGGGTCTTAAAATTATTACTCACAGCAGTTTCACTGTTGAATAAGAAGGTAGTTGCAGGCGAAGGCAATATATCACCAATAATCGTATATTGTTCCCCATGACCACTCAGATTTGTGGAGATTTCCGAGCGGTAACTCACCCCAAAACGAGTAAATTGGTCCCACTGAAATAAGGCGCCAAGGGTATAACCATAACCCCACCCATCACTCTTTAAATGCGTAGGTTCTGTGGCTGCAATGAATAGATCAATGGGAGGAACACCCGTATTAACCCCATCAAAATGCGAAAAAATCGTTTTTAAATATTGCGCTTGAAAGCCAACACCTAACGACAATTTCTCATTAACTTGATATGCGAGGGTGGGATTAATATCAACAGAATTAATCTCACTTTTGACTGTTGCATAACGTAATACAGAATCTTCAGAATATTTATTATATAAATAAAACGGTTCTACAACGGCTAACCCAAGGGTTAACTTATCGAGAGGTGTGCGCCAACCAATGTAACCTTGGGGAATAAAAACTGCGTTGCTGATGTTATGTTGGGAAGCACTCCCTTGAACAGGACCGGCAATATTTGATGGTGGCATACCCGGAACATAAAATGTATGAAAAGCTTCTCCATTAATCATACTGATTTGGGGGATAAACTCACTTGCACCAACGTAAATCTGATTTTGCTGTAAAGTAGATAATGTTGCTGGATTGTTATACAAAGCTGAAACATCATTATTAGCCGCTGCAGAACCAGCCATTGCAGAACCTTGCAAGCTTGGGCTAGTCTCATTTAGCTGCAAACCAGCAGCAAATGCTGATAATCCCCCAAAAAATTGAGAAATTAAAACAGCCGCTGCAAACTCCTTATTGAATAAACGTGAATAACTCACCTTAGACTCCTTTCTTCATTTCACTACACTTCATGTTAAAATCCAGCAATACCTTGTCAGATTTGCAAAGAAAGTTCAAATCTATTTTTATTTTCTTATCAAAATTAAACCTAATTTTTGAGCTTATACCTAGGGATATTCTCGGGAAAAAAAGCCATAAGGTTTGGGATTGCTCCTTATATTTAAGCCGGTTAAGATAGATAGAACTTAAAAATCTAAGGGAATGGATCCATGAGTGATTTTTTTCAAACTCCGCCCCATTTGGGCAATCAATATGATGAAGATCGCGTTTTAAAAACTTATCTGGAATGGAAACTTCCCTCTTCCATGTTGATGGAAATTAAACCTGAATTGTATCGTCTTGGCCAGCGAGTCATTGAAGACATCTATAAATTAGGAGAGGAAGCTGAGTCCTTCCCACCCAAGCATATACCCTATGATCCCTGGGGTAAACGCATTGACCATATTGAAGTTTCCCAAGCATGGAAAGAGCTTGACAAAATCTCTGCGGAAGAACAATTAATTGCCATAGGATATGAACGACGACATGGCGCATTATCCCGCATCCATCAGTTTGCCAAATTGTATTTATTTCATCCCTCATCAGCAATCTATACTTGCCCTCTCGCAATGACTGATGGGGCTGCTCGAGCTTTAGAACTGTACGCAGATGATTCCTTGAAAAATCACGCCCTTCCCCATTTAACCTCTTCTGACCCAGATCATTTTTGGACCTCTGGGCAATGGATGACCGAACGCACAGGAGGTTCTGATGTGAGTGGCACATCAACCATTGCAAGACAGGATGGTTCTCATTATCGTCTCAATGGCGTTAAATGGTTTACTTCTGCCACAACATCACAAATTGCTATGACTCTTGCCCGTATTGAAGGAGCCCCCGAAGGTAGTAAAGGGTTGAGTCTGTTTTATCTTGAACTTCGAGATCAGATGGGCAAACTTAATGGCATACACATTAATCGATTAAAAGACAAATTAGGCACTCGCGCCCTTCCGACCGCTGAATTAACTCTGGAGGATGCTCCTGCGTTATTAGTTGGAAAAGCTGGAGATGGAGTAAAAAAAATATCATCCCTGTTTAATATTACACGCATTTACAATGCCTGTTGCGCGGTGGGTTACATGCGGCGAGCCCTTGCACTTGCTCGTGATTATGCTTCAAAACGTGTTGCTTTTGGCCGCACTCTGTCTAAGCATGTACTCCATCTGGAAACATTAGCAAACATGCAAGTCGAATTTACCGCCGCATTCCATCTGGTTTTTCATGCCATCGAGCTTTTAGGAAAAGATGAATTAAATGAAGCAACAGAAATGGAGCGTGCTGTACTGAGACTTTTAACTCCTCTGATAAAACTTTATACGGCAAAACAAGCAATCACCCTAATCAGCGAAGCCCTGGAAGCTTTTGGTGGGGCTGGTTATATTGAAGATACAGGACTTCCCCAATTATTAAGAAATGCACAAGTACTATCCATATGGGAAGGAACAACTAATATTCTCAGTCTTGATGCATTGCGCGCTATTCATAAAGAGAATGCAGCCGTGTTTTTTCTTGAGGACATGCAAAAGCGATTAAGTCATATTAACAATAAAGAACTCACTCACTCTCAAATAAAAGCACAACACGCCGTTCACAAACTGCAGAACTATATTCAATCCATGTCCCAGATGAGTGATGAAGAACAACAAACTGGAGCACGACAACTTGCATTTGCATTGGCACAAACCTACGCAGCGAGCTTATTATTAGAACATGCCCAATGGGCCCTGAATAACAATAAGGATGCCCTACCCGTAATGACTGCAACTCGTTGGTGCGAAAAAAGTCTACCTGAATTGGTACATTTTTCGGAAAATTATAGAAAGGAATCACAAATACTGGCGATGGACTATAACGGCTTTCACTAGATAACAAATACACGCTATTAGGATAAAAGATATTCCTGCTAATATAAAAAAAGCAGACGAATTATGGTCAAAAATAAAAGATAAAAACCCTTCTATTTAAGCTTATTTTTCGACAACTCATTGGATTCAAAGCACGTTAAAACCGTGCTTTTTTGTTACAAAGAACACTTGCATTTACCCCTAAAGGTCTTTATTGTTGATCTCCCACTAATAACTAATTTTATGAAAATTAAGGGAATTTATGAGAAAAATAGGGATCTTAGTTGGTTTTTTGTGTTTCTTAAATGATGGATTTGCCAAAACGCCAATTGTTGCTCCTCAACCCACTTCTTGTATTACAGGAAGCTTGAGCTCAACGGGTACAAAAAGCTGGCAAACAATTTCACTGAAATTAACTAACAATTGCAATCAAACTGTAGATTTTCAAAACTCTACAATAACGTTTTCTAATAGCAGCAATTTGAATACCTCATTTTGGGGAAATTTTTCGCCTTTATCCTATCCAGTCAATACATTACAAATTACGTCACAGCCCCAAAGTAACGGCACCTATTTATCTTCGCTCTCGTTACAATTCCCCACATACCCAGGTGCCAATAGCAAGCTGCCTAAAGGAAGTTTTTTTACAATTATTTATGGGGCGCCTACTGCAGATTACATAGCCAATAGTGTTCTTGTTTACTTAAATTCCCCAGTATCTACAGGTAATATTAATTTAATTAATGCAACAACAAAACCTGCGAACGTATCGCCAAAACTATGCTTTAGTTAATTTAACTTTAAATGGACAAACTATAAGTACAGTCCAGGTTCCCTGGTCTGGTCAACAACTCATATCAGGTCTCTCTGCCGGAACTTATACCGTTTCACCAACCGCTGTTATGGATAGCAATGGAGTCGTGTATCAAGGCGTAGCAAATCCAACAAACTTAACCGTTTCAGCTGATACCACAGTTTCCTCTACTCTTACCTATACAGCATTGCCAACAACAGGAAACATCAATATCAAATTACCTGCATTGCCATCTCATTTATCAGGTTATACAGGCATACCTACTGTAACTTTAACTCGGATGGATAATCAAAGCGCCATCAATGCACAAGTACTTTGGAGCACAACGAATGTAATTAGTCAGTTGGCTAATGGAGTCAGTTATACTTTTTCTACTCCTGCGATCGCATACAATGGGTATAGTTGTACCCCAGTATTCACACCAACATCGGCTACTGCAGCAGTTTCTGCCCCAACAATACAACTTACCTATAACTGCATTCAAGTAGCTCAAGACAGTGTTCCAATTACAATAACAGGAGCCCCCTCCTCTCTTTCCTCCATTAATGTAACCTTTACTCCTAGTGGTAATGGTTCAGCTGTAAATGAAACAATTTTATTAAGTAATGGCACAGGAACGAGTAATGTAAACTTAACTGATGGGGTCGTTTACACAGTAAGTGCAACAGCAGTTAATGGTTATACAATTAGTTATTCTCCCCAGCCTTTAACCGCATCGTCTTCTGCTACAGAAACGATTACTTATACTCAAAGCACAACCACTGGCGGCAGAATTATAGGCTACTTACCAGGCTGGGTAACACCACCATCCGCTACTGCATTAGCTAATGCTGGTTATACCCATATTCTTGTTGCTTTTGGGGTATTTAGCACTACATCCCCAGGACAAATTACTTCGGCGTTCGATACTGTATCAACAAGTTACATTCAATCATTGCATAATGCAGGCATTAAGGTATTGCTCTCTTTAGGTGGTGCATCCTCAGGCATCCCCAATACCACAGTAAATTTTCATCAGGTATTGGCTGCTGCCTCTTCACCTGCAGCCTTCCAACAAACCTTCATTACTTCATTAGAAAATCTTGTCACTCAATATCATTTTGATGGATTTGATTTCGATATTGAAAGTGGGTTAAACGCAGGCGGAACGTTTACCAATCCTACAGGTGATATTGCCGTTTTAGCGAATATTATCAATACAATGCATACCAATCATCCTGATTTGCTTCTTACCTTAGCGCCGCAAACTGCTAATGTTGCTGCCACCTCAGGGTTTGATGCAACATGGGGGAACTATGCATCATTGGTGATGCAAACCCATCAATCTTTAGAATGGGTTGGTATTCAAATTTATAATGCAGGGTGTACCTTCGGCATTGACTTAATTTGTTATGATCCAAACAATACAAGTACTCCCAATGCTTCGGTAGCCATGGCAACTGATTTATTAGAAAATTGGCCTGCAGTCACCAGTTCAGGACAACAAACTGGATTCCAACCTTACATCAGTAATTTAACCCCATCTCAAGTAGTTCTTGGTTATCCTGCACCCAATGCATCAGGACAAAGTGATGGCTCACCGGCAGCAGTCATTAGTACAATCAAACGAGCCATACAATGTTTACGCACAGGGGTCGCCAGTTCATCAAGCTGTGATACCTATGTTCCACCACGAGCTTATCCAGGATTTGGTGGTGTTTTTGACTGGGAAGTAATTCATGATCAAAATAACAATTATCACTTTGCAACCAGTCTGGTAAACTGCGTCATTAATAATAATTGTAATTAATTCTAGCCTGGTGCAGCACAGCGGCATCGCCATTAAGTTAAGAATTTTTGTCATTCCCGCGAAAGCGGGAATCTATTCTTAAAGTAATACTGTTCCTCGTTAGAAATGAGTTCCCGTCCTCGCGGGCGCACCCAAGCTATTAGAGTAAACTATGGAAAAATCCGGACTGCTTTTAATCGCGATGGCATTTCTATTAGGCCTTCGTCATGGTTTTGATTTGGATCATCTAGCAACTATTGATTCAGTTACACGGATGGTCAGCTCACATCGAACTCTGGCAAAAATTGTAGGTTTTTTATTTTCTCTTGGACATGGTAGTGTAGTCATTTTAATCAGCTTAATTATTGGTAATGGAATAAAACCTATAATAGTTCCCCAATGGCTAGACGGAGTGGGAAACAGTATATCGATTACTTTTTTATTGATTTTTGGATTATTAAATCTTTGGAATGTGTTCCGCAGCCCATCCACCCCTCCTCTTCCAACCAGTTTAAAAAACTACTTAGCAAAGAAATTAATTCGGAATAACTTTAATCCTTTTTTTATCATCTTAATCGGAGCACTCTTTGCTCTGTCCTTTGATACAGTAAGCCAAGTTGTTTTATTTTCTCTTTCCGCACGAGCCATGGCTGGATGGTTATTTTCAGGAGTACTTGGGATCGTTTTTATGTTTGGGATGATGGTTTCTGATGGACTAAATGGTTTATTTGTTTCAACTTTGATCCAACGTGCTGATTCAGTATCTCTTTTATTCTCTCGCATGGCGGGTCTTATAATTGCATCATTTAGTTTGATTATTGGTATGATTAATTTAATCCAAATGTATAATTAGAAATTTAATATCAGGTCATATAATGCATGAATTGTGGCTGTGTAAAAGTATTCTTGAAATAATTAAGCAGAAAGCGGATACAACACAGTGTGCTCGTATAAAAAAAATAGTTTTAGAAATTGGCCAACTTGCTGCAGTTGAGAAGAATGCCCTGATTTTTGGTTTTACCGTAATTGCCAAAGGAACAGTAGCTGAAAACGCCGAACTTTACATCGTCGATATTCCTGGAGAAGCACTCTGCGAATCGTGTCAAAAGCGAATTCCCTTGCAACAGTATTACGATGCATGTCAGGCTTGTGGCAGTCATGCATTAAAGGTTATTCACGGTGAAGAATTACGAATCAAATCTATGGTGGTCGAATAATGTGTGGAATTTGTGGTTGTTCTGAAGAACAGAATGAAATGGAGCATCATGAACATCAGCATGGACATGAGCATGGACATCAACAAGAACATCATGTTCATGACGAACATCTGGTTCATGTGGAGCAAAATATTTTAGCTAAAAACCAACAATTTGCCCGCAACAATAAAAGTTTTTTAGCTAAAAAAAATATTTTAGCATTGAATATCATGTCAAGTCCGGGCTCAGGCAAAACGACCCTGTTGGCAAAAACCATTCTGGATTTAAAAGAGGAATTGGATATTGCAGTTGTAGTAGGGGATCAACAAACGCAGCACGATGCAGAACTCATTAAAGCCAGTGGCGGCAATGCCCTACAAATAAATACGGGAAAAGTATGTCATTTGGATGCACATATGGTGGGTCATGCATTAGAAGATCTTCCTCTGAAAGCAAACTCACTTTTATTTATCGAGAATATAGGTAACCTTGTTTGTCCTGCATTATTTGATTTAGGTGAGCAATTCAAAGTAGTTATTCTCTCCGTAACAGAAGGAGATAATAAGCCATTGAAATATCCTGATATGTTTCATTGTGCTGATCTCATGATCATCACCAAAATGGATTTGCTCCCTTATGTCAATTTTGATCTGGAGCAGTGCATAAAATACGCGCGTCAAATTAAACCCGGTATTGAAACTCTAACCCTTTCAACGAGCCATGGTAATGGTTTAAATGATTGGTATGAATGGCTAAGACAAAAACAAATAAATAACCGTGTTTAAACGAATCGAACGATTAAGAATAATCATTCAAGGACAGGTTCAGGGTGTTGGCTTTAGACCTTGTGTTTACCGGATCGCCAAACAACTTGATCTCACTGGATGGATCCAAAATAGTGCATCCGGTGTACTGATTGAAGTACAAGGGATTTTAGCCTGTAATTTTATTGCTTATTTACAAGAAAACTTACCTCCACTTGCTAAAGTAAATAATATTCAACAGGAAACCATCCCTTTACAAGCCAATGAAAAACTTTTTAAAATTATTGAAAGCCAAAATGGCAGAGTAAATACCATCATTACCCCTGATATCTGTATTTGCTCTGAATGTTTACAGGAACTCTTTGATCCTCAAAGCCGCTATTTCCATTATCCCTTTTTGAATTGTACGCACTGCGGTCCCCGATTTACCATCACTCGTAATCTTCCTTATGATCGCAATCAAACCTCAATGGATTTGTTCCCTTTATGCGACGATTGCCAGGCAGATTATAATAATCCTGAAAACCGACGCTATCATGCTCAACCTACTGCTTGTATCCATTGCGGCCCTCAACTTTCATGTTCTGTGGAAGAAATAGCACAAAGTATTGTGCAAGGCGAGATCATTGCCTTAAAAAGTTTAGGGGGTTATCAACTCATTTGTGATGCACGCAATGAAGCTGCAATAGCCAGGTTGCGGGCAAGAAAAAACCGCGATGCGAAACCTTTTGCGCTCATGGTGGTGAACAGTCTAAGCGCAAAACATCTTGTCACAATCAATCAACACGAACAAGATTTATTAGAAAGCGTTACCCGCCCTATTGTTTTACTCAAAAAAAATGATGCATTGAGGGAGTTCAATCCCCAAATTGCTCCGGGTTTAAACATTTTAGGAATCATGCTTCCATACACTCCATTGCATTATTTACTTTTTAATGCGCTTATTGGAAATGAGAGCGGTTATGAGTGGTTAAACACGTTTCAAGACATCACATTAGTAGTTACCAGCGCAAACTTAGGCGGTGAACCGCTTATAATTGAAGACCATCGTGCCGAGCAAGAACTCAATCATGTTGCAGATAAAATTGTCTCCTACAATCGTCAAATTGTGACTCGTGCAGATGATTCAGTAGTACGCCTAATGCATCATACTCCAGTATTTATTCGTCGCTCTCGAGGTTTTGTACCTAACCCAATCCAGCTCCCCTACGCAATTCCATCAACCTTGGCCGTAGGCGGACATCTAAAAAATACGTTTTGCATTACTCGCGGTAATGAAGCCTTTGTTTCCCAACATATTGGGAGTTTAAATAACAAAGCAACCATTGAATTTTTCCATGAGTCATTAAATCATTTGTTACGTTTTCTCGATGTAACACCAGAACGAATCGCTCATGACTTACATCCCGATTTTTACACGACCCACTTTGCCGAGCACTATGGAGTTCCTGCTTTTGCAATACAACATCACCATGCTCATTTGGCTTCAGTTATAGCAGAGCATGGCATCAAAAAATCAGTCCTAGGTTTAGCTCTTGATGGGTATGGATACGGCAACAATGGAGAAGCCTGGGGTGGTGAACTCTTTTTATTAGAAAATACAAGTTGTACTCGGATTGGAGCTTTTGTACCTCTCCTGCAACCAGGCGGAGAAAGTGCAGCTCGCGAACCCTGGAGAATGGCAGCAAGTGTTTTGCATCGTTTAGGACGCGGCAATGAAATTGCACAACGATTTTCTGAGTTTCCACAAGCACACTTGATTCAGCAAATGCTGGATAAAAAAATAAACAGCCCTCCCACAAGCAGTTGCGGCCGCTTGTTTGATGCAGCAAGTGCATTATTAGGAATCCAATTAATCTCGCATTACGAAGGACACGCCGCAATGCACTTAGAAAGTCTCGTGACCCAGGTACAAATCATCTCCAATGGGTGGCAAATAAAAGAGAATTGCTTTGATATGATGCCCACCCTCGAACTGCTGGCTAATTGTCCTGCTCCTATAACCGGAGCCAATCTTTTTCACGGGACACTGATTGCGGGTCTTGCAGAATGGATCAAGAAAACCTGTCGAGAAAGGAAAATTGATATGATAGTATTAAGCGGAGGCTGTTTTTTGAATCAAATATTAACCGAAGGATTAACTGCTGTACTAAATGAATCCGGTATCACCTCTTTTTTACCGCGTGCTCTTCCACCCAATGATGGAGGAATTTCCCTCGGACAAGCCTGGATTGCGGGGAATTTATAATTAATATACCAAGAACTCAGGCTGAAAGGGATAGCCAAATTTAATAAGAACAAAGGATAATTTATGTGTTTGGCGTTACCCGCACAAATTATACAAATTCTTGATGATGCCAAAGCGATAGTCAATATAGGTGGTATCACCAAAGAAATCTCCACTGAGTTATTAGATGAAATCGCATTGGGAGATTATGTGGTTATTCATGTTGGCTATGCGTTAACACGACTTGATGAACTCGAAGCACAAAAAACCCTGGATTTATTTGCTCAAATGGCCCAAGGTGCATCGGCATGAAATACATTGAAGATTTCAGAAATGGCAATTTTGCAAAAGTACTCGCCAAAGTAATTGCGACACAAGTTGATCCGAATCGACACTACCAGTTCATGGAGTTTTGTGGCGGTCATACCCATGCAATTCATCGTTATGGAATTCCGAGCTTATTGCCAAATAATGTAGAAATGATCCATGGCCCTGGATGCCCTGTCTGCGTATTGCCTATGGCTACAACGGATAAAGCAATGGCTTTGGCCGCATTACCTAATGTGATTCTCTGCAGCTATGCAGATATGTTGCGCGTTCCAGGTACGGGACAAAAAAATCTATTACATGCCAAAGCAACAGGCGCTGATGTACGAATGATTTATTCAGCAAGCGACGCATTAAGAATTGCTCAAGAAAACCCACAGAAAGAAATTGTATTTTTTGCTATTGGCTTTGAAACCACAACGCCACCAACAGCATTGGTTATCCGCCAAGCGGAACAACTAAAACTCAGTAATTTTAGTGTTTTTTGTAACCATGTATTAACACCAGTGCCTATGGATCACCTGCTGCAATCCAACGAAGTCAAACTCGATGGGTTTGTGGGTCCTGCTCATGTCAGTATTGTCATTGGCAGCCAGCCCTATGAAGCAGTATGCAAAAAATACAAAAAACCCATTGTGATTTCAGGCTTCGAACCTTTGGATGTACTGCATTCTATTTTAATGCTAATCCAGCAAATCAATGAGCAACGATGTGAGGTAGAAATTCAATATACACGGGCAGTTAATCGCTTGGGAAATCTTCTATCCCAACAAATTATGGATGACGTATTTGAATTACGCGATCAATTTGAATGGCGTGGCTTGGGATTTATTCCTCAAAGTGCTTTAAAAATCAGAGCCGAATATGCTGAGTTCGATGCAGAGAAACGTTTTGATATCCCTGATTTTACCTCTCAAGAGCACAAACAATGTATTTGCGGTGAGGTACTGCGTGGTGTAAAAAAACCAATAGAATGTAAATTATTTGCCAAAGCATGTGTCCCGGAAAATCCCTTAGGTTCCTGTATGGTGTCCTCTGAAGGCGCATGTGCTGCGGTATATGCTTATGGGCGGGTGAATGCATGATGACGCAAGCAGTATTATCCAAAAAAGTAAAAGCACCAAAACTTAATTTTAAAGAAGGCGTTATTAATTTAACTCATGGCAGCGGTGGACGCGCCATGGCTCAATTAATCGAGCAAATGTTTTTAGCTGCCTTTGATAACCACTGGCTAGCTGAAAGAAATGATCAGGCTTGTTTTTCAGTATCCGCAGGTCGAATGGTCATGACCACAGATGCGCATGTGATTTCACCGTTGTTCTTTCCAGGGGGTAATATTGGCTCCTTATCGGTTCATGGAACCGTGAATGACATTGTGATGTCGGGTGCAAAACCATTATACCTGTCTGCCAGTTTTATTTTAGAAGAAGGATTTCCTCTTGCTGATTTACAAAAAATTGTCAACTCGATGGCTGCTGCCGCACAACAAGCTCATATTCCCATTATTACCGGTGATACCAAAGTAGTCGAACGCGGCAAAGGAGATGGAGTGTTCATTACCACTACGGGAATTGGAGTAGTCCCTGAAGGCATCCATATCTCTGGTAACAGAGCGAAACCCGGTGATCGTGTCCTAGTCAGCGGACATATTGGCGATCATGGTGTTGCCATTATGGCTCATCGGAATAATTTACAATTTCAAACAACCATACAATCCGATACCGCTTCACTACATGATTTGGTGGCCCATATGATTGCTGTAGTACCCGACATTCATTGTTTGCGCGACCCTACTCGTGGAGGTCTCGCAACCACATTAAATGAATTTGCTTTGCAATCCAATGTTGGATTTATCATTGAAGAAAGCAAGATCCCAATTCGTACCGAGGTTGCCAGCGCATGCGAGTTGTTAGGACTTGATGCCCTCTATGTTGCCAATGAGGGAAAATTAGTAGCCATTTGTGCTCCCGACGATGCAAATAACTTATTAGCCGCAATGCGCGCCCACCCTTTGGGAGTTCATACGAAAATTATTGGTGAAGTGATTGAAGACCCACGACATTTTGTACAACTAAAAACAAAATTCGGGGGTATGAGAATTGTTGATTGGTTGGCAGGAGAGCAATTGCCAAGGATTTGTTGAAGTAAAACAAGTTTAATTAGGAACACTCATGGAAGAAAAACAATATTATGTCTATTTGTTGGCTAGCAAAAAGTATGGCACATTATACGTAGGGGTTACTAGCAATTTGGCACAACGAATATATCAGCATCAAGAAGGATTAGTCGAAGGATTCACAAAGAAATATAATGTCCACCAATTGGTTTATTATGAAATCCATTCAGATGTGTATGAAGCGATAACACGAGAGAAACAAATTAAGAAGTGGAATAGGCAATGGAAAATAAATCTAATTGAGCAAAATAACCCTCAATGGATAAATTTGGCCAAGGAATTATACTGATGAATGGATTCCCGCCTGCGCGGGAATGACAGAAACTCGAACTGTCATTCGAAGAGGCGGGATCTATCGGCTTAGTTACAATAAATATTGTCATTCACGCGAAGGCGGGAATCCATAGGATTAGTTACAATAAGTATTGTCATTCCCGCACAGGCGGGAATCCATAAGCTTAGTTACAATAAGTATTGTCATTCCCGCACAGGCGGGAATCCATAGGC
>NZ_QHJG01000058.1:0-2120 GCF_003184185.1 Legionella qingyii
ACGATTGGTTATGGCCTTGCTCAAACGTATGATGCACTGCTCACTATGCCTGATGATTTGCAGTACACCAAAACAGGCGCGTTGTTTGGTTCTCGCCTAATTCAGGCATCAACTTCCTTTCGAATTAAAGATCCTGTGTTAAAAGAAGAAATGAATGAGTATTTTCGGGTCTGCGTGGTTGGAGACATTCGTATGAACCGCAAGTACAGTGTTGGTGATTTAGCGCATTCCACAGATATTTGGAATTTATTGACCTCCAAAGCATCACCCCTTCGTATGATCAGTGTGAATGGCAAACTTGTTACTTGCTCGGATGCCTCCAAACCTGATGGACAGTACAGTTTACGTAAAAAACTAGATGCTGAAATTAAAAAAGCATATACGTTTTTTGGGGTCAATTTGTTTGGCAAACCTAAAAATACAACTTATGAAGCACTTTTTAATACCCATCTAAAATCAGCTTTTGATTATTATCAGGGCTTAACAGATACGGCAAGCAATATCTTTTTACAAAGCATGATGATTAATGCTATGGGAGAAGGTGTTGCTCATTATCAAGCGTTTACTGATGCTACGGCCGGAGTGGTTAATCAGCAATTTACCAAATCTCAGGTACAGCATCGTTGGAGTTGGGAGGTTTTAGGCAAGAAAGCCTTGTGGATTTTACCTATTACCCATACCTGTTTGACCCTTTTATTATTTGGTGTTTTTCCCTTAATTATTGCATTAGCTACTTTACCCGGCGGAATTCGAATTCTTTATGGATATCTGCAATTTTTCATGTCACTGCAATTTTGGCCTGTACTATTTGCCATTTTAAATGCTGGTATGACTCTTTATGGCGCTTCAACATCTGCTGAATACGGCCATTTTACGATGGTGAATCTTGATAAAATTGATGAACTGCATGCGGATATTTCAGGAGCTTGTGGCTATTTAATGATGTTAATTCCTTTTTTATCCCATGGCTTGGTTTCTAATCTTGGTGGAGCATTCAGCAATTTAGCCACCAGCATGATGAGCCATATGCAAGGTTCTAGCATGTCCGTAGCAGGAGAGGCGGCCAGTAGCTCTTTTGGTCTAGGACAAACCAGTTTCTATAATACGACTGCCAATAATTTTTCAGCCAATAAACATGACTCTAATTGGACACACATGCATGGTATGAATACTGAGCAAATGGGAACTGGGGTATTAAAAACCGTTACAGGCAACGGCGAAAAAGTTTTCGACGTCAGTCCTGGAATGACACGAAGTGCCGTATCTATTAATACATCAGAAGGTTTAAGCACATCACTTAACCAAGCTTATGAGCAGTCACGTCAAGCTGCTCTTAATGAATCCAATCATTATCAATCTGCTTTATCCCATTTTGCCCATCGGGCATTACAACTCTCCCAATTACAAGGTCATGAAATGCGACTAGGTGATGGAGTATCTAATAGTGAGTCAAGTCAATATTCTAAAGCGTTATCGACGATTAGCCATATTGCAGAGGATGTGGCGAAACGAAATGGAGTAAGTAAAGAGGATGCTCTTTCTCATTTAACCAGTGGTGGTTGGGGTGCTCATGCTGGTGTGAAATCAAATAGAAGTCTAATAGGTAAGGTAGCTCAATGGGGGACAGGTTTTAATGCAGGAGGTAATACACATCTTAAATTTGATCGAACCTCTTCAAGTAGCGATCGCTACCACACGGGAATGGATGGCAGTATTTCTGCACGTGAAGCAAGTGACTTTAATGATGCACTTAACTATGTGAAACATTTTTCACAAACGCATCATTTTGATGACAATCATTCTCAATCTTCTTCTCTTTCAAATCAATTGGGAGCAGATTTACGCGCTGCAGAGACTGCAAGTCGTAGTTACGATACAAACCTAAATCGAGCAGAACGAATTTCCAAAGCAAAAAGCTTTGTTGAATCTCATTCATCGCAAATCAATACCGATCTGAATCAAGCGTTTCCTGCATTTGTAGCAAGCAAAATAGGAGAGTCAGCTCGCGACGAACTATTTAGCCATCCAGGCGATATGCACTCATTAAATAAACTCCAGGCTTTAGGACAAGATTTTATTGCTCACAAACGCGATGAATTAATTAGAGACTTTGGAACTCC
>NZ_QHJG01000058.1:2130-2288 GCF_003184185.1 Legionella qingyii
TCTATTGGTATTTTCTTATCTAAGAAAAATATTGGTTCTTTTCGTAGTTCACTCGAGTTACCTTTTTGTCAATCCCTGAGTAATAGTTTTTTTATGAGTTCTTAACCTCGTGCTACGAGTTAATGAGTTTCATCCGTAACTAGTTTTATTCTGATTTT
>NZ_QHJG01000058.1:2318-3570 GCF_003184185.1 Legionella qingyii
ACAATGTTCACCAGCAATTGGATGAATCTTTTCAAAATCTTAATCAAGGGAAGGAGTTGATTCAGAAAGATCAGCATGATCTAATGGATAAACAGAAAGCTGTATTGCATGAGGGTATGGTTAGGGCACAAAAAAATGTGCTTTTACCTGAAAATGTTCATCTACCCAAGGAGGCTTTAGAACTCCACCATAAAGGAGAGTAAAATGGATAATACACAATTAAAATTAGCTGTTGCAGATGACATTAGAACTATAAAACATCTTGATCCAGATATTATTCCTGCGCGAGTGTACTATGGTGATTTTTTTAAGATAATGTTGGCTATTTTTTGGAGCATTTTTGTTGTTATCTCATCAACATTAGCTTACTCATTTACCTTCAATACACAATTTAAAACGCCTGCAACTTATTCAGAAATTATTAGTTCATCGGTTATTGTGGCTTTTTTCTTAAGTTTAGGTGCCCTGATCGTATTATGGAACTCGGTTAATTTCTTTGTTCTTTTTCGTTTACATCTGGAGACGAAACTAAAAACGGGTGTTTTACTGGTCAAAAAATTTAAACTCATAGCCAAAGTATTTTTGGGCTTTTTTGTCTTTTTTTGCACTGTATTTGGCAGTTATGGTGAAGATACGCAAATCTTGTTAATGCTTGGATTTGCATTTTTTGGAAGCCTTGCCGCGACCTACTTTCTGGTAAGTATGGAATTAAGCCGTATTGGAATAAGCACTATTTTTACAGTAATCAATGAGTTTTTCCATAAAGAAAAGAGGATTGACTTACCGCTTAGATAAGAAAATAAATAAACATTTTTAATTAATTTTAAGCACTTTAAGAGCAGTGCTAGCTACTGCTTTGCCCAAAATACACAAGGAGAAGAACAGATGCGTGATGAGCCTAATTTCAAACACTATACTCGTGGTGGACAAATTAGTTTCCATAATCTTCGCATGTGGGATCAAATTACCAAATCGTTGACCTTAATTTGCCTGATGCTTTGGGTAGTGTTTACCGGACTTATTATTTGGAGTGTCACTTCAGTTGAAAAGCTACAACATGCATTTGCTTATTATGGGGCTCAATTTTTAAATGCTATTGGTCAAAAGCATGATTTTCATTTTTCATTCCATGGTAAGACCTACACACAAAATGTACAGCAAATTCTTCATTATTCCTATTACCGTGATAATGCCAATGAAATCATCAGAACCATGGGACAATCAGCTTTAGTTGCATTTTGCATGGCATTTC
>NZ_QHJG01000058.1:3580-15563 GCF_003184185.1 Legionella qingyii
AGATAACCATAAAAGAATAGATTCTTTTTATAACCAAGAAAAGCATCAAGTGAGCTCAATGGAAAAACAGTTAGGGACTCATTATCAAAAAAATACTCAAGAATTGGAGCACGATGCTCAATTACTCAAAGTAGGCATTGATCAAAATAAGACTAAAACATTAAAACACAATGTTCACCAGCAATTGGATGAATCTTTTCAAAATCTTAATCAAGGGAAGNTTTATTCGCCGAGGTAAAGAACAGAGTAAACATCAGTTTATTCGAGGAAGTCGAATCGATACCCCAGCTCAGGTAAAAGAAATGATCATAAATGATGCGGCTCATTCCGACATTCATATTGATGATTTTCCTTTAATTCAAGGTAGTGAGGTGCAGCATATATTAGTACATGGAACAGTAGGGACTGGAAAAAGCCAGCTCATCATGAAGATCTTAGATGCTTTGCGAGCACGTGGAGATAGAGTCATTATTTATGATAAAGGATGCTCTTTTATAACTCATTATTTTCGTGAAGACTATGATGTTGTTTTAAATCCTTTTGATGCACGTTGCCCAAATTGGGATATGTGGAGTGAGGCGCCTCGAGATTCTGATTTCGAAAACATGGCAGAAAGTCTCATCCCTATGCATGGGGAATCTGATCCTTTTTGGGTCAATGCCGCCCGAACTGTTTTTGTATCGGTTGCCTCCACTATGCGCCATGATTCTGATCGCTCATTAGAGAAATTATTACGGCTTTTGCTTACTGGTGAATTTTCTACCTTAGAAGAGTATTTGCAAGGAACGGCAGCTGCTACTTTAGTCAGTGGTAAAATTGAAAAAACAGCAATTTCCATCCGTTCGGTAATCACGACTTATCTTAAATCACTGCAGTCTTTATCAGGTCTTGAGAAGGATAATAAGCTTGCATTTTCCATTCGTGACTACATCCTTGATGAAGATAGAAAAGGGTGGTTGTTTATTTCATCCAATGGAGAGCAACATAAAACCTTAAAACCACTCATTTCGATGTGGTTAGCTATGGCTTCCTTAACGCTTTTGAGCTTGTCGCCTAATCGAGAACGACGTATTTGGTTTGTCTGTGATGAGTTACCTAGCTTACATAAACTCCCTTTACTTGGTGAGACGATTGCCGAAGTACGTAAATTTGGCGGCTGTTTTCTTTTGGGAATGCAAAGCTTTTCACAGCTCACTAAGGTCTATGGTCAAAGTGGAGCTAGAGAAATTTTTGATTTACTCAATACTCGTTTTTTCTTTCGCAGCCCAAGCAGCGATATGGCACGCCTAGTAGCCAGTGAACTAGGGGAGGAAGAAATTGAAGAGTCTAGGGAAAATTATTCTTATGGTGCCAACAGCATCCGAGATGGTATCTCCTTAGGAAGTCAACGAGTGACTCGTCCTATCGTTGCTTATCCAGAAATTTTGGAACTCAAAGATTTAACCTGTTTTTTGCGTCTTCCAGGTCCTTATCCAGTGACGAAGTTGGCAATTCAATTAATACAACGTGATACACCAAACTTAGGTTTTATCGGTAGAAATTTACCTGAACTCATAACAGAAGATGTCTCAAGGGTAGATGAAGCAAATGAATCATCAGGACAAGATCTGGAACAGGCTTCACGAAAAGTGAAAGAAAGCCAACTCATAGAATATATGGATTAGGGATAACTATGCTCAGTATACAACCACTAAAATCAGCACAAGGTGCAGCAGACTATTATGCAGCAACATTCAATTACTATTCAGGTGATGCACAATCTATGAGGTGGTTAGGACAAGCTAGCCAGAAGATGCAACTATCTGGAATAGTGGAAAAGAAACAAATGCTCGCTTTATTAGAGGGTAAAATGCCTGATGGTCAGTCGCTACAAAATCTTCAAGGCGAACATCGCCCTGGTTTTGATATGACTTTTTCTGCACCTAAAAGTGTCTCCCTATTAGTGGGATTAGGCGTCGCACCTGAATTAGTTCAATATCATGATGAAGCAGTAGCCTATGCCATAGGGCAGATTGAAAAGGAATTTGCAGAAACTCGAGTTTCTCGGCATGGGGAGATTTTTTTTGAAAAGACGGGCAACTTAGCAGTTGCAGCGTTTAGGCAACCAAGTTCCCGTGCCAATGATCCGGCGTTGCATACGCACTGTGTCACCATGAACATGACTTTTCATGAAGGAAAAGCACGGTCTCTTGCGAGCGACACATCAAGAAAATATGGGGTTATCGAGCAAATTCAAAATAATGCTCATTATTGTGGATTGATTTATCGTCAATATTTAGCCAATCGACTGAAAGAGGCAAAATTCCCATTGAGGTTAAGCGGAGATGGGTTATTTGAAATTGATGGCATCCCTGAGAAAGTCTTACAGGAATTTTCCAGAAGGCGTGAAGACATTGAACGTCACATGGAGGAAAAAGGCTGGAGTGGTGCAAAAAGCGCCTCAGCGGCTACATTGCTCACCCGCAAGAACAAGGAAGAGTGTGACATCACTGTTTTAGAAAAAGACTGGAAAGAGCGCGCAAAAGATTTAGGGTTTGATGCACAAGCTTTTATGCAAAATCGAAATCAAGTACAACCTATTTCTTGGTTCTCAGCCATTAAAGATAAATTAATGGCTTTAGTTGGCAAACAAACCCAAGGGAAAAGTCCCTCAGAAAAGGAAGCGGCTATAGCCTGCATACAGGTTGCTACAGAAACATTAAGTCAGCGCACCTCAATATTTTCAGAAAGGGGTTTAGCGTTTGAGGCGATGAAACATAGCCTTGTTTACCCTAAAGCAGTGTCCAAAGAATCCATTAATGATGCAATTCAACACGAAATTAAGAATCAATCTTTATATCAAGCTCGATGCCAGGAAACGGGACAGCGATTTTTAACCACTCCATGGCTTTTGACCATAGAGGCAGAAACTCTTGCGCGAATTGAACACAATAAAGGGGTTGTTCCTGCTATTGCCACCAAAGAAACAGTCAAAGTATTTCAAAAGCAGCGAAGCCCATTATTGCCTTATCCCATGACCAATTCGCAAAAAGAGGCCATGCTTGTGTTATTAACCAGTAAAGACCGCTATTTAGCCATTCAAGGTTATGCAGGTGTTGCTAAAACATCGATGCTTTCTGAAGCAAAATTACTGGTTGAGGCACAAGGCTATAAACTTCGTGGTGTTACCGTAGCAAGCTCTGCTGCCTATGAATTACAGGAAAAAGCAGGGATTAAAACAGACGTGTTCCCACTGGTACATCAAGAACTAAAAGACGCACCAATTGCTTCTTTAAGCAAGACCATATTTATAGTCGATGAAGCATCCATGCTTTCTTCTCATCAGGGTCACGAACTGATGAAACATATTGAACGCACCAATGCAAGGCTAATACTTGTTGGTGATAAGGCACAGTTACCAAGTGTGAATGCAGGGCGTATATTTGGCTTAACCCAGGAATATGGTATTGAGAACACTGTAATGGATGAAATTGTGAGGCAAAAAAATACCGTCCTAAAAGAGGCAGTAATTGCTGCTACTCAAGGAAAGGTAAGAGAAGCTTTAGACAAAGTGGATGTTAAAGAACGCACCACTCATGAAGAGCGCATTACTTGGATTGCTAACCATTGGCTTTCCATGCCACAAAAAGGTCGTGATGAAACTTTATTATTTGCACCCACACATGTTCATCGAGAAGAAATTACTAAGCTGATTCGTGATGGTTTGAAACAAGAAGGGATTTTAGCAAAAGAAGGTGTGCACCAAATGGTTCTTAAAGCAAAAAAGATGGAGCCTATACAGAGTCGATTTGTTGCTTATTATGAGAAGGGTGACATTGTACGTTTTAATCAGGAGTTTAGAAAAAATGACATTAAATCAGGTGAATATTATACAGTTGGAGAAATAAGCAAAAAGAATAGCCAAGATAATGTGTTGCCACTAATTAATGAATATGGAAAGTTAATTCAGTTTAAATTAAATAACCTGCCAAAATACAAATCCCATACTGCGCCTTTTGAACGCATTATCGAACTTTATCATGCAAAATCTTTGGAGCTATTGCCGGGAGATAAGGTCATGTGGACACGCAATTTCAAATCCAATAACCTGAGAAACGGCCAATGTGCAACCCTTCATGAAATTAAAGAAAATGCACTCATTTTTATTACCAAAGAAGGCCATCAATTAACCATAGAACATACCCATCCAGCCTTAAAGCACCTTGACTACAGCTATGTCCTGACCAACTATAAGGTTCAAGGAAAAGATGCGCCTTTTGGTGTTGGGTTAATGGAATCCTATCATCGGTTTGGCTCTACCCTAAATAATTTTTACGTGCAAATTTCTAGAGCCGTACAAGGTATGATTTTGGTGACGGATAATAAGGAAGAACTGGTTCGTGCTATTAGAAGAAATACCGATGAAAAACCATCCGCACTCGATAGGATATCAAGTGAGCAACTAGTACGCCATGAGGAACGATTCAGTCACCATAATAGCCACTCAATACAGACAGTCATTGCTAAGAAGCAGGGGTTTGAATCACAAAATTTAACAAACTCACTGAATCAAAAAATCAATATGGATGACCTATTGTTTTACAGTAAAAAAACAGAAATAAATCGTCAGTTAATTAAAGAATTAGAGCTATAAAATCAGGAGAAATTATGCCACGTACTACCATTTCACTACCAAATAACTTACATAATCGTATCGCATCCCTTGCGATAAAAAATAATGATTCCATGTCTCATATGATTAGTCTATTAATTCAGGTCGGATTAAATCATTGGTTTGAGAGAAATGACCATTTAAGTGAAAAGACAGCCGTCGAAAAACATTGCCATCAACTAATCATTCAGATGAATGCGTTGATTAAAAATATTTCGGTTGAGCTATTACAGCTTAATAGGGAGGACTTTGATAAGTTACAGCAAGCGGCATTGGTGAAATATAATGAGTTACAAAATATGTATGAGGAAAATGTTTAATATGTTGTTTAGTTTTATAGGGTAAAAAAAAGCGGTGCAAAGTGGTGAAGAATGATGAACCTGTGATGAATGTTGTGGTGAATAGTTAAAAAATTATTCCAGCAACCCTTATAAAATATGGATTTTTTGACTTTATTCTTCATACTTACTCTTCACCACACATTCATCAGCTTTTTAAACTTATTTTTCCTTAATGTCTATTGAAAATCCTTATAAATAAAGAAGTTAGTAAGCATACTTTAATAATGCGATAGGTGTGTGTTGAACTATATAGAATCTTTATAGGTTTGATACTCAAAATAAGCCTTTTAAAATTTTTTTGTATTGTTTAATACAGCGCATTCCATTGCGCGTATGTGATGGTAAGTTCTCATTTGGCAAATTGAGTAAGCAAACTTATAGAGTCAGGTAAGAGAATATGGCGTTTTAAGTCATTGATCTCTTTCCACTCTTTACCATTATAAACAGACACATTATTAGTAATCATTTGAATTTTGCAATATGGGCAGCCATTAAGCTTTTCTTTTAGAAGTACTACTCCATTTTGGGCCTTGTGATCATGCTTTTGATTTAACATATCAACAAATTCCTTTGATTCGATTGGGTGAGTATATAGCTCATCATAATATGCAGCAAAAGCATCAGAATCTGAAAAGCTTTTGGATTTAGTACCCAACAATCTAAAATATTTTCCGCATTTTTCGCATTCAGGGTATTGTAAAAGTATCATGGCAATAAATACGCCACCTGCCATAAAGCCAACGAATTGAATAATAGCCAAAAAATAGCCAAAATAACCCACTTCACCTGTTTCAATATGAGTTGGAGCCCTACTAAAAGAAAAAGTGTAATGTGACTTTGAAAGTGTGAATTTTACATAATCAATAAATGAAATAAATTGGCTTACTTGTGTTCCATCATCAAGAATAAGAGTCATGTACTGAAAATAATAGATCAACAATTGAGTAAAGACTGCAATTATTAGCATTTGCAAAAATAGTACCTTGGTTGGTCGTTTATGAAAATATAAGCAACCAAAATAGTATCCTGATGCTGCAGCCATACCAGTCAAAATAGCGCCAATAGGTATCACCACCCAAACACTTAGAGTAAAAAAATCAAATTCCATATGATTGGAACATACAATAACCAATATTGCTGTCAGTACTGAAGTAATCAAACCACAACTAGCAACCGCCAGTGAATCAAATAGTTTTCTCATAGTACAACCCCAAATGAAATGGGCGGATATTATCCATAGTGCTCTTAAAATGCAATTAATTGATTTTATGATAGAGATGATTTTATGAAAAAGTAATCGATATTGGACCTTCATTTGTCTTTACTTTATATAAAACTCTATCGTATTCCCTGGATTAGGTTAATTATAAATCAATCAGATCAAATCATTGTCTTTAGGGCAATAGTCAACCACTTCTTGCCTTGACAAGGGTCTTATGATTACGTAGCATCGCCGAAAAATGGGCATATTATGATCAACATGGTTTTATAATGAATTTGAATAATATCAATTTCGACTAATTGTAAATCATATATAAGATTAAACTGAAAAATTATACCAATTGGAGCAATAGGATAATCCCATTGCTTTAAATCCGCTAAATGCAAAACTACTCAACAACCTCAGAGAAAAAAGATGGAAATTGATAACAATAACCGATATGAACAATTAGAACACTCTATGATCAACATTGCAGTTGAAAGCTGGCGTTTTTCTCGAGTGTTTACGAGGATTGTGAATAAGATGGATGCCGGAGAGGTTAATCGTTACGTTAACCAATTGCGTTACTTTCAAAAAAAAATCGAAGAAAGTCTAGAAGTTGTTGGCCTTAGGCTAGTCAATGTTGAGGGACAACCTTTCGATCCTGGTATCGCCGCTTCTGCTCTAAATTTGGGTGATTTTGAGCCAGAAGATACGTTGCTAATAGATCAAATGGTAGAGCCGATTATTATGAGTGCTCAAGGACTTAAAAAACAGGGGACAGTCATACTGCGAAAGGTGAATATATGAAATACGTTGGAATCGATCTTGGCACAACAAACAGTGCAATTTGTTCTTATGATGGGGCGTCAGTTCACCTCTATAAGAGTCCAGATCAAAATGATGTTACCCCGTCAGCTATCTTTATCGATAAGAGAGGCAACAAATACTTAGGGAAAAGAGCATACGATAGTGCTGCTAAAAATCCAGATAATGCTGCTACAAAATTCAAGCGAATGATTGGTACAAGCACTCCTGTCAAACTGGATGCTGTGGGTCTAGTCATGACTCCAGAAGAGTGTTCCGCCGAAATCCTTAAACTATGTTTTGGATATCTTCCTGAAGAAATACGAAATAATGAAAGAACTGGTACTGTAATTACTGTACCAGCAGCGTTTAATCAAATGCAAAAAGATGCGACATTGGCTGCAGCTGAAATGGCCGGTTTAGGCAAAATTACTTTAATGCAGGAGCCTGTGGCAGCAGTGATGAGTGTTATGAAGCAAAGAAGAAGTGATGGAGTTTTTCTTGTTTTTGACTTAGGAGGAGGGACTCTCGATATTGCTATTGCAGAAAGCATCAGTGGACGAGTAAGCCTATTAGCCCATGGCGGTATTGCGATGTGTGGTGGAACAGACTTTGATCGCTCAATTTTGGACAATGTTGTTAAGCCCTGGCTTTTTTCCCAATTTAATCTACCAGAAGATTTAAGTTCAAATATCAAGTACAAATCATTACTAAGAATGTGCCTGTGGGCTGCAGAAAGAGCAAAAATAGAACTATCAACTAAAGAGGAATCTGTCATCAGTCTTGCTGAATCAGATATTAGTATTAGTGATGAATCTGGTGAGGAAATATACATTGATATACCTTTCACAAGAAGACTCCTTGATGAATTAATCTTAGGTAAAGTAGAAGAAGCTATCCAGGCTGCTAGAGAAACACTTGCTAAGAGTGGACTAAATTCACATGATGTTGAACGTATTGTATTTGTAGGTGGACCAACTCAATATAAGCCCCTCCGCGATAAAGTATCGTTTGAATTAGGTATTGCACCATCTATAGATGTTAATCCCATGACGGCGGTAGCAGAAGGTGCAGCAATATTCGCCGAATCGATTGATTGGGCTTCTGAAAAGCGTGGTCGGAAAAGTGCTCGAGGTACAATAGGCACAGGGAATCTGGATCTTTCATTTAACTTTATAGCAAGAACACCAGATACCAAAGCCAAGATCATCGCGAAGGTAACCGGTCCTGTTATCTCTGGAGCCGAGTTTCAAATTGACAGTCTCGATACGGGATGGTCATCTGGCCGAGTAGGGTTGAAAGATGGAGCGAGTGTTGAACTTCATCTATCGAAACCAGCTGAAAATACATTTAAAATATTTGTGTTTGACTCAAACGGTGGACCTATTAGTCTGGTTGAAGACAAAATTGTCATTTTACGTACAGCTGCAAGCATTGATGCTATTCCTGCCTCGCATTCTATTGGTGTAGAGGTATGTGAGAAAATTGGAGGTCGTCTAATACTGGATTATTTAGTTCGTGAAGGGGAGCAATTACCCAAAAAAGGAAAGAAAATTTTCAAAGCTGCAGAATCATTAAAGGCTGGTAGCCCTTCCACTTTAAAATTCAAACTTTGGGAAGGTGAGATATCTGACCCAATTGGCGATAACCGCTTTATCGGTATGTTTGAGATTAAAGGTGTTGATTTCGATGATGGAATTATTTCAGTAGGTGCTGAGTTAGTTTGCGAATATGAAGTACTAGATTCAGGGAATATTATTATTGAGGTCACGGTGCCATCCATTGGAAGTTCATTCCATAGCGGGCGTAATTTTTACTCTCGTCAAGATGGGCAAATTGACTATACCAAAGCATCAAAGTTAGTCCAAGACCAATCAGAGAAAATGATACAGCGTCTTAATGAAATGACATCAAAGATCAATGATGATCGACTAAATCAAGCACGAGACACACTGGATCAAACATGCGGATTAAATCCTAATGAGAGTGACCCTGAAACAGTTAAACAGGCTATGGATAATATTCAAGAAATTAGGCGACGTCTAGCCATAATTCGCAAAGAGCATTTAAAAGAAATTCGTCAGATAGAGTTAGACAAAGTTGTTCATTTTTTTGAGCAGTTAGTTAGACAGCATGCTCGATCATCAGAGGATTCTTCTTTTGAAAATCTTAGTAAAACAGCTCAACGCGCAATTGATAATAATAGCAGTGATTTTGAAGCACATCTTTCTGAACTTCGTAATAGAAACTTTATGATTCTATGGCGACAAGATTGGTTTATCATTGACCGTTTTAACTGGTTAAAAGAAGACTCTTATCTATTCCCTGATGTTCATGAGCATACTCAATTAATTGAAGCAGGGATTGAGGCTCTTACGGGTAATGATATGGAAAAACTGCGAAAAATTGTTGCCAATCTTGATTCTGCTCGTATAGGTTCTGTTAATGAAGACGAGATGATAGCTGGCTCAAATATTGTCCGGGGGTAACTATGGCAATAAATGCTTGGCTACCCATTGGCTACAAGCTTCCTGATGGAGCAATAGCCAGAATTGCTATTTTTGAAGGTATAGATTGGCAGATTATTGAAGTCCTGAGTGGTGGTAGAGCATTGATTGCTCATGACAAACTTACACAACAGTGGATTAGTTCTGGACTTATTGATCATGATTCATTAACTGCTTTTTATTTTGGGAATCAACGCTTCTGGTCGATTTCCTGTAGTGCAAGTCAGAATTTGTGTCCTGTATCAAAGATTAGGCCTCCAAATACGAAGAATGTGGCACTTATATTTGCACAAGCATTTAAAGCGACTAGAGAAATCACTAGTGGGTTATCACTTCAAGATGCTCTATATATTGAAACTTTAAACCGACTATTACCTACCTATAGTACTGGCCCAAATACTGACGATGATTTTATTCTTGGTTATTGGCTAACTGGTGGCGTTAACATTTCCGTGAGATCTTTTAGGCAATTATGTACCCTAAGTGCCTTCAGTGCCGCTGATCTTAAAGATATTGTTGAAACTGCTGGACTCCACTTGGACAATAATGATCTTGTTCTTTTAAAAGGGATTGAAGCATCCATACAAAATGAGAAAGCACAACAATTCGAATTGCCAGGTCGTCCAGATTTAGAGAGATTTATTAACGAACATATCATTCATATCATTCAAAACCGAGAACGTTATAAGCAGCTTGGAATTGGATTTCCATCGGCAGTCATATTGCATGGACCACCTGGATGTGGGAAGACGTTTGCGGTAGAGCAGTTAATTGATTATCTTGGATGGCCAAGTTTTCATATTAACGCATCCAGTATAGCCAGCCCATATATTCATGAGACTAGCAAAAAGGTAGCAGAGATTTTTGATATGGCTCTCAAATATGCACCTTCAGTATTGGTTATTGATGAGATGGAAGCTTTCTTATCAAACCGAGAACTAGGATCGGGTCACCATCATGTAGAAGAGGTTGCAGAATTTCTGAGACGTATACCAGAGGCTACAACGAATGATGTTTTGATTGTCGCAATGACTAACCGTGTGGATATGATTGATCCAGCAATACTCCGACGAGGTCGGTTCGATCATATCATCAAGGTAGACTACGCTAATGAGATAGAGGTTTTAGCCCTATTAGAAAAACTTTTAGCACCACTTCCAAAAGAAGAAGATATAGATCTAATACCTATTTCAAAAGAGCTTGCGGACAGGCCTTTGTCGGATGTTGTTTTTGTAGTTCGAGAAGGGGCCCGTTTAACAGCACGGTCAGGAAAAGACAGACTTAGTCAAGAAAATTTGCTATCCGCACTGCATTCATCGCCTGCACGAGTAGAGGAAATATATTGACTACAGAAGAATCTAAAAAAGAGCAACTAGATTTCGGTTTTGCTGGATTATCCTCGATGGTATCTGATATTGGCACGATCGTCAAAGAAGCACAAGCCAAGAAATTATCACATGATACTATTTCAGCAGAAAACCATCCAGAAACTAATTTAATAAAGGATACTGAACCAAGTTCGGAGCCAATTCAGAAAGCCTCGACCACTTCTTGGATGCTTGGGGTTAAGAGAATAATAATTGGATGTCTTGCTGTAACGTTTTTTTATTGGTGTTGGCTGTCATCGGCAGGAGAGGCGATAACAAATGCCAAATCACAAAATACTAACCCTGCTTTAACTAGACCTTTAATATCACCACAAACTTCGTCACAACAGATTTCTGAGAGGCCACCAATTTCTAATCGACCCTCTGAAGAAAAACCAAAAATAGGAATAAAAAATATACTTGAAATTGCTCAGATTCGTTGGTGCTTGGCTGAAAAGATTCGCATTGAAACAGCTAGAAAAATAGTTAATGGTTATATTGCATCTGATGTAAATCGCTTTAATAAGATGGTTGGGAACTATAATCGTCGCTGTGGAAATTTTCGATATAGGCCAAGTAACTTTGAAAGTGCAAAATCTTATATTAAAAATTATCGTGCTGTACTTGAGTCCGAAGGGGCTGCTCTTTTTTCAAGAAGCACTATTAGTGTTAATTCCTCTGATAATCATGCTCTTCCAGATAAAACTTTACAAGAAATTCAGAAAAAACTAAATCAACTTGGTTATGATTCAGGCTATCCAGATGGTTTTCTGGGAGTTAAAACTAAACGAGCAATTTTAAAATTTCAGGGCGATATGAGAATTAATACTGATAAGTTAACTAATAAAACCTTACTTAAGCACTTGAGCTTAGCAAAACTGAAAAAAGAAAAACAACTTAAAATACAAAAAAATTTTATAACTAGTACTGAAAAAAGAAAGAATGTGGATGCTCATCATTCACTTAAATCTGAAATACCTCAACATGCGGAGCTAGATTATCTTGGTCATGGTTGGGTTTGCAGTAGAGGATATAAGCAAAACGGAAATGAGTGTATCAAGGTCGTTATACCCCAAAATGCTGAACTAGATTATCTCGGCCATAGTTGG
>NZ_QHJG01000058.1:15659-28267 GCF_003184185.1 Legionella qingyii
GCTGAACTAGATTATCTCGGCCATAGTTGGGATTGCAGCAAGGGATATAAGCAAAGCGGAAATGGGTGTATCAAGGTCGTTATACCCCAAAATGCTGAACTAGATTATCTCGGTCATAGTTGGAGTTGCAGCAAGGGATATAAGCAAAACGGAAATGGGTGTATTAAGGTCGTTATACCCCAAAATGCTGAACTAGATTATCTCGGTCATAGCTGGAGTTGTAGCAGGGGATTTAGAAAGATTGGCGAATACTGTGAACCTATTTGAAATAAATTGTAGGAGTAATATTAAATGAATTGCTCGAGTAACATCCAACCTAAAATTATGAGCTCTAATAGACTAAGAAATTTAGAGAATTCAGAAATCCAAGAAAATCCTTTTTTCTTGCTTGGTGTGAACACTCGCGATAGTAGAAAACGAATTGTGGAATTAGCTGAAGAAAAATCGTTAGAACTTAATCATGAAGTATGTCAAAAGGCACGTTCCGACTTAACAAACCCAAGAACTCGATTAAGCATTGAATTGGCCTGGTTGCCTGGTGTTTCTCCAAGAAAGGCAGAACAACTAACCAATCAATTAATTTTTGACCCAATGTCAATTCGAAAGGAGACAGGTTTACCAGTTTTGGCTCATGCCAATCTTATGGCTGCTGCTTTTAATGCCATTGACGCTAAAGATAAAGCAGAAGATATTTCAGAGTTCATACAGGAAATAGTATATCTTATTGATAGTATAAAAATTGATGACATCATTCGTGACATAAATGAGGATCGTTTGGTAGCTGGCTTTCCCGAGGTTCATGCACAGCAGCATATTGAAGCAGATCTAGCAGAACGAAATCAATATTTTAGAAGTGTCATTAAAGATGCCTTAAACCGACTCCCATCTTCAACTCTAATCAAAGTAGTTGCATTAGTAGTAACTAACATAACACAAAATGGTGAGAAACATGCTCCAGTCTTGATTGATGAGTTGGTAGATAGTTATGAAATAGAATGTCTAGAGTTTCTCCAAAAAGAAGCAGACAATATCCAAGAACTTATTAAAATAGCAGACGAATCTGCATCTGCTGGCGAAAAAGTTGTTGAGCCAATTATCGATAAACTAGAGACTGTGGTAAGAAATTGGGCTCAAGTTGCGAAACCTATTCAACTAAGTGCAATATCTCGTGGGCTTGAGCATGAATTAAGTAATACGTTAGCTTACTCAATCAGAAATCTTGCAATCGATTTGTTTAATGAGCACGAGATGAGTAATCAAACAAAAAGAATTACAAGTCTTATTAATGAGCTATTTTATGACCCAGAAATCCTGGCACGTGTAGAACAGGATGTTGATAAACTCCAAGAGATTATAGAAGAACAAAAAAATTCTGATATTCGTCAAACCGAATTTGCTAATGAAATAACCTATCAAGCTGAAATCGGTGTGATATTTAAGGAGTTATTAAGTATTTCTCCTAATGGAGTTAAGTGGAAAGATAATAGTTATCCACTGGAGGCAATCACGCGAGTTCGTTGGGGAGGAGTCAGGCACTCTATAAATGGCATACCTACGGGCACCAGGTACACAATAGCTTTTGGTGATAATGATTCAGAAACAGTTGTAGATCTAAGACGTAAAGAAATCTATTCTACTTTTATTGACAAACTATGGAATGCAGTCGGAATTCGTTTATGTTCGGATATTCTTGCAACATTAGAATTAGGTAAAGAGATAAAGCTAGGCGCTGCTGTAATCAGGGATGAAGGTATCTCATTTATCAGGTATAAACTTTGGGGTAAGAATGAATCCATCAGCTGTTTGTGGCACCAAGTCCATACTTGGAGCTATGATGGAAAATTCTATATTGGTATGAAGGAGGATAAAAAAACTTATATTGGATTATCTTATATAAATGATCCAAATATTCACATACTTGAATTAGTACTCCAAGTGGCCTTTAAAAAGCCCGGAATAAGATTACTAAGTGATACATTCAAAGAGAATTAACTTATATTAATAGACTTTTTGAAAAGCAGGTTTAAAATATCACCTTGATACAGATAGAAATAATTCATCATTAAATTTGTTTATGTTAAATTTATCTTCCCACTAATAAGATGGCTTTGCAATTATGTATTAATATGTACTTTGGCACTTTGAATTATTCAAAATTCCAAAAATTAAACCTTTGTAAGTTCAATAGCATATTCCTGTCTTAGATATTTGTTACTTAAATTATATTTCTTCAGTTGTTTCATAAGAAAGCATTTGATCATTATGTGTATTTAGAATTCCTTTCAATATATTGTCTATTCTTACAATTTCAGCCTTCCAGTCCCTAGACCAATCTTGTGACCAAATACGCTCTATTTTCCATCCACGCGATTCCAACAACTCTTGTCTAATCTTATCACGGTCGCGAGCATAGGGTGTAGAATGAAATAATGCCCCATCACACTCTATACCTAAAATAAAATTAGTTTGAATGACAGGATGATGAATTCCTAAATCGATATAAAAGCCACTTGATCCAATCTCAGCAGATACCTTATAGCCTAGCTCTTCTAATCGACGTTTAACATTTTTGCTGAATGAGCTTGATTTTCGAGTAGTAATAGCACCACCAATACCAAAGGAATCTAATATAGCCTTTGCTTCAGGATAACTTTTATCATTGATTGCTTTTGCATATTTAAGATATCTTCCAAATAAAACTAAATCAGGATTTTTAGTAAAATCTTTTTCTTCTGTTGGAATTAAATTTGGATCAAATGAGCAGAATACTTCTAGGCTCTGTTTCGCACGAGTGATTGCAACATTAAGACGTCGTCCACCACCTTGCTTCGAAAGTGGACCAAAGTTCATATGTAGTTTCCTACCCTGTGAGGAGGGAGCATATCCGACAGAAATTAATACAAGGTCTCTTTCATCTCCTTGAACATTTTCCAAGTTTTTCACAAAAAGAGGTATATCAGATTCGCCATTACTGAGTATTCTTGCTTTTTTTATATTATTTTTAAAACTTACATCAGAATGTATTCTACGTTCGATGGCATCTTCAATAGCTATCATTTGCGATTGTCCCATCGCAATAACACCCAGAGATTTTTCAGGATTAATTTGGAATAACTGAGCTAATCTGTCGACTAAAGCTTCAGCCTCAACATTATTTCCTTCTTTTTGGTTAAAATAAGCATTATTTATTTGATGAAATTTAATAACTTCTCCTTCAGTTAAATAATATGGATTAGGGGCAGCAATTAATCTGCCTCCATAAAATGCTCTATTTGAAAATGCAATTAGAGATTCAGAGCGGCTTCTATAGTGCCATTCTAATACTTCAGAAGGATAAATTTGAGAGGCTAGATCTAATATACTTTGTGATAAATCTGATTCATTTTCATCGTCATCATCGTCAATAAATTCAACTGCTGAAAAGAAATTTGTAGGGGGCATTTGTTTTGGATCACCTACAACAACCATAGAATTTGCTCTATAGATCGATGGAATAGCATCTTCAACCCTTACCTGAGATGCTTCGTCAAATATAATAATATCAAATAGTCCCATTTCCATTGGAAGTATTTGACTAATGCTTAATGGACTCATCAACCAACAAGGTTTAAGTTTTAACATAGTAGAAAGTGCCCCTCGCTCCATAATTTCACGAGGCGAAAGTACCTTACGTTGTTTGTTAGCTTCTTTCTTAAGTAAACTTAATCCTTCGAACTCTCCAACACCATTACCCCATCTTTTTGAAAAAGCATTATTTACAAATTCACGTGCAGAAATTCGGTGCTCTGATTCGATTTTTTTAAAAGATTCAATTTTAGTAAGAAAATTATTTCGATCGAAATTTCGTAGTTCAGGATATTGTGTAATAACTTCGTCTATCCACCATTTAATCACTAAAGAAATAAGGTATTGGTCCCAGGAGTCATCAATAGGAATGAGATTCTTAATCATTAGTTCTTTTGATAAATCACAATTAAAAGATGATTTAATGTTGTTTAAACATAAATCAATCTTATCTAAGATTTCCAAATCGCTCATTTTTTCAACAAGAAAATCATAGTTATATTTTTCATTATCAGTATCTGAGACTATAGGTTTTTCGAAATACTGATTTAGTTCATTTTTTAGCTTATCTAGTTTCTCAATTTGTTCTTCTAAATTGATTTTTGCTTTATATAAATCAGGAAATATTTGTTTAATTTTTGTCGCCGACTGACTGTTATAACTAGTTAATTCAGGATTAGAGAATAGTCCTAATTTCCTCATAATATCTCCAATACTAGATATGGCCTTAAGTATTGGATTAATTGTATTGAAGGCTTGAACAATTTTTTCTGGATCTGACTCATTAATCTCTAATGGAAGTAACTTATTTTGAGTGATGGATTTGAATGATTTTATGGCTTCTTTTACCAGCCGATATGATTTAAAAGACTTATTTGTTCCATCCCAATTTGCTAGAAATTGACGCCTATAATTCCTCATTTTCCAAAAATTTGGGGTTAACCAATGAAATATACTACGCGAAATAGAGTAGTACATTTCAAGTTGCCTAATTATTTCGTCATTAGCATTTTTGTTTATTAAGTCAAAATGAGACTTCTCACTTTCAATTACTTGTATTATTTCCTGGATTTCCTTTTGATATATCATTAAGCCAGATAAATCAGAGTAAAACAAAGCAGCAAACTCTAACCATTCAGAAGGTAGAGATAATTGAGTTAGCTCCTTTAATATATTGGAAGCGGGGATAGCTTCAATATTATTCACTCCGATATCTTTGATTTGTATTTTAATTGAGGATATTGATTGTTCAGTAAGTTTAATTTTTTCGACCATATCTAACATTACTTGCATAAAGCTATTAGTTAAAATAGTATTATCCTTCCTATGAAGCCAAGGATGAGTAGGAAGATCTTTCACTTTTGCTACATGCACTTGCAGTTCCCTTAATTTTCCACATATGTGCTTTAAGTCATCAAATGAATATTTTGCAAATAAATTAGCGAATTGAATATTCATCTTAATATTCTTTTGCTCGGAATGTAGGGTAAGTAAATCAGAAATATATAAGCCACTTGGATTGTGGACTGTTTCTAGTATTCGGTAATAAGTATTGATTTCTAACTTTAGGTTATCTAGTTCATTTGTTAACAATTCCCACTGTTTTTCAGCTTGGGGATCATGGCTTGCTTCTGCTAATTCTAAAAATGAGTTATATAAGCTTTGTTTATTCAAATCACTACTGTGAATAAGAACTGATTGTGATACAAGGTTAGCTTGTTTTAATCGAGCATATACAACATCAAGTGCTGCTCTTTTTTCTGATACAAATAGTACTTTTTTACCTTTTGATAAAGTTTCTGCAATAAGATTTGTAATTGTTTGACTTTTCCCAGTACCCGGTGGTCCCTGTATCACGACTACCTTGCTCTTTGTCGTTTGATCAATAGCTCTATGTTGAGATGAGTCAATATTTACAACAAAAAAATTATCTCGTTCTTTATAATCATCAAGACCTTTTATTCGCTCGTATATTTCACCTTTATTAGTAGGAATAGGTTTTCCGAGAAATAACTCTGATAAAATGGGGTGCATTTCAGAGTTTTCAAAAATAGAATCATAATCTCGAAGAAGTACTGTGCGACTTGCATTAAGATGGTCTATTAGGACAATATCAATTAGATAAAACTGATTTTCATTGACTTTACTATATAGCTCATACTCTTTTTTCGTGAGAGCCTCCGCTAGGTTAACTGGAATTCTATCAACAATTTCTCCTTCCTCATTTTTTACAATTTTAAAACGAGGAGGAATTTTGGGGAGGGAATCAGTAAAGGATTCATCATGAATAACTGATTTACCAGATTTTTCTAAATAGTTCTTAAACTCTTGTAAAGCGTCGGATACTTGGTCAGATTCGAAATGTTCTGGAAGTTTTATGCCTAATTTTTGCCGAAGTGCAAGACGTAATGATGGATTCAAATGAACAGTAGTATCTTCTAGTTTCAAGCTCCATTTTTTTCCTTTATCCTTAACCACATCTACTGCTATTTTAAAAATTGGTGAGATTAGTAATTCATCTTGTTTGAAATTTACATTATCCCTCCAACAAAGAAATGGCCCTAAAAGCCAAGCTCCAGAAATACCATATTCACGTTGAAACTTATCATCAGCAAGCCTTATTTTATCAAGTCTCTTAATTAAATCTGTATTTTTAGTTTCTTCTAATAGAAGATGTTGAGTGAGATTAAAATAAGAATTATTCATCAACTCTTGGAATATTGTTGATGTTGAGCGCAGGGGTATAAATTTTTCTGAAATAATAGCGTTATAAGCATCTTCTACCTTAGGAGCTTTTGATAAGTTAATACAATGCCCACGACTTTCACGGTAATAAATTTCTTTATTTCTGCGTGATAAGTTGGCTAAGAGGTCTCTATAACGTAAAATTTGTTTTTTAATAAAATCTAAAATTGACACAGCTTCATTTTCCAATGGTTATGGAAAATCCATTTCTACACAATTATTCCTTTTATCAATAAGAATCTGATAACGTTCAAGCAACGATTAGAAGGGCACTGTCCAATTCCGATCTCTTAATTAATCGTTTCTTTAGATAAGATGTTTTTATTTATCAGTGTTGATTAAAAATTTTTCGATTGTATATTAATGAGCAAAAATCTTCCAATAAAAATCGAAATTTAATGCTATTAGTAATAAATTTAACCGGGTTTTTATAACTAAGATGTAATGCATTGAGTACTTATTTTCGGGTAGATAAGCTCTTACTATGCCTCAACATAAATTAAAATGCTATCTCTTAAAAGTACCAATTAATGGGGATATTTTTTCCTAACTATCCATTTATAAAAAAGAAAAACCAATCAACCAACCGTTTGAAATTCTCTCCATCTAGAAAATCGTTCCCTTTAACAACTTGGACAAGAACTGAGGATTCAACCCCCAGAAGTTCTGCAAAATATTTTAAATCCATAGAGGCATGATGCAAGAGCATTTTAATTAAATTTTTTTGCGATTCATTTTTTAAGATATATCTTGCTTCTTTTTGTGGCAAGTTAATTGATAAACACTCCATGTCCGCTCCATATATAAACAAAATTGATTATTGCTTCTATGGATAAGAGTAAGCGGTTATGAATATTAAAAAAATTAGAATATTTACCCCGAGATTGTCAAAGGAAAAATGCATAAATGAGCCAAAAATAGTCAATGATAAGCAAATACTAAATAATAGCAAAACTTAAACTTGAACAGTTGAATCATTTATAGCTTCTGTAGATTTTTCATCAATAAGATTTTTTATCTTTCCTGCAATAAGGTATAAGAAAATACCACCTACTAATGCCCATAGTCCCAATTGACAAAATACATGAAGGTAATCTGGGTTGGTGATTAGAGGATCTGTTGCTTGTGTTTGTACCATTGCATTAGAAAAGTATTGTGATAATGATGCAGAAACTCCTGAAACCATCATCCAGGTACCCATTAAAATACCTTGTAACTTAAGAGGTGCTATTCGGCCAATCATTGCATATCCTACAGGTCCTATTAATAATTCTGCAATGGCTTGAGCGACTAGATGAAGTATGATCCAGGATATGCTGCTGAAACCTTGGTTGTTAGAAAATACTACCGCACAAGCCAAAGAAAAAAATGAAAAACTTAGAATTACAAAAGCGCTTGCAAATTGCATTGAGGTAGAAAAATTGTAACCCTTATCTTTGAGTTTATTGATAACAATCGCTACAACTGGTGCGCCTAAAATAATCACAATAGCGTTAAGATTTAAAATCCATTGGGTAGCAACTTCAAAATTAAAAATATGTTTATCGACATTATTCTTAATAAAAAGAGTGATGCCCATCGGGCCAGTATAATAGATCATCCAAAATATAATTGATGTCACAGTTAAGATTAAATAGACCAGAATTTTTTGTTTGTCTGCTTGATTTTTTTGTTGATAACCTAAAACTAGAATGACCAATAACATAACAATACTGGTAGTAATAACAAGGCTATTACTCAGGAAAGAAGAATGAAAACACAAAACTAACACTGGGATTAATGTAATAATCCCTATAAAGCTAATCATATTACTCGCGAACTTATTTCTACTGTTTTTAGAAGTCGAAGATAATTCATTGTCAGCAAGATTGTGCCAGCTAAAAATCATGAATAGTAACGTTAAAATATTAGCAAATACACCAATATAGAAAAGCTGTTGGTAATCATTTGAGTAATCATAAAATCCACTACTGATATATCCGGCAAAAAATCCTACATTCATTGCAGCATAACTTAAAAAGAACGCTTTATCCCTACGACTATCATCTGGCTGAAAGCGTTGAGATAAAATGGTGTTATAGCATGTTGTATTGAGACCGCAACCTATCAGAAACAAGCCTAATCCTACATAGAGTAATGAGACTTGAGATATTGCCAACACTACAAGCCCTGCCGTTTGAATTAGGGTTGTAATAAAAAATAAATTGCGATTGCTGATATAGCGACCTCCCATCAATCCACCAAACAAATGTAAAACATAGTTAAAGGCTAAAAATAAGCCCACAACGCTGTTAGAGACTGTTGGAGATAACCCAAGTTGTTTGCTTATGTAAAGTGAGAGGGAAGAATAAAGTATTGCAAACGAAAATGTTGAACAAGCCTGAATAAAGTAAAGCGATGTAACTCCATTTGGCATTCTTTGTATTGAATTATGCATTTTTTACTTTCACATCCATTGAAAAAGGTGACTCTACCATTAAAATTGGCTAGTATTAAGTCTTTTTTACAATTATCTAAATTTTAAAATAAGGATATTTTGTAATACTGTATTTTACAGGTGTTTAAGGTATGAACCGAATTGAAAAAGTTTCATGGAATGAAATCAAAAATAGAATTAATGCAGTAAATCCTTCTATATACCAAGTTTTAGACGAGCTTTTATCAAATACTCAAATCCCTTTTTTTCTGGCTCATTATCGTTTTGGTGAGCATTTTGGTATTAAAAATCTTGCATATCTTCCTGGTAAGTCGGGAAAACTGGAAAGAATAGATAGTCCCAACACAGATAATGAGTTGTTTCAACATTTAGGTTATGGAAAGAACAGCTTACCTTTAGGTATTATTCTGGATAAATATTGTGAATGGCACTATTTTGGGGAGGAAGATAGGATTTTTCCTGATTGTGTACAAGGCCCAGGTGCTATTTTTAATATGCAAATTGTATTTGATGAAGATCAGACAGTTGATAACAATGTTTTATCGGTTTCATCGGGGGCTCTGTCTTCTTTTCTGTTACCTAATATAGGATGCCAAAGAAAACATGCTCGAGTACAAAAATATTTTAATGTTTCTCATCCTCCACCAAAAACACCTTATGAACACTATCGTATCTTTAAAGAAGTCCTACAGGATGGATATACATCTACAAACTGGCATAGCCAGATTCTTTATTTTTCTGAACAGTTTATTGAGGAAGTAAAGAGGAATGATAAGTGGTTAAAGTTAAAGCTTCATTTTTCTGAAGCATTACGGAAAAAGCTAACTAAAAATACTTATGACTCCTCGTGTAATGATCTATTTTTAAGTGCAAGGAAAGTAAATCGTTTTAGGCCCACTCCTTTTATCATGGATACAGCAAAATACATTTTTAATATCTGCATGGGATCAGGTATTGGAGTAAAACCTGCTATTGATGAGCAGTATTTTCCTGTTAGTGATGTTCAAAGAATTTACAATACGTGTTATGGTCTTGAATATACACCTACGGTTATGGTTCCTGCTTCTTTGGATGAGAAAAATGACAGTGTTTATTATCCATTGCAATGCCCATTTGCAAAAATTAATACCTTTAAAACTAATCAAAGTAATAGCACGTTAACAGAGCTTGAAACTTTAAAGAATGTATTACTAGCATATCAAGAGGAGTTTACAGAAGAGAAGGGTGATGCATTTGGTAGCACTTTGTATAAAGTAAGTAAAGAAACTCAATTTACTTTTTATCATTATAAATCTGATAGTCAAAATTTGATTAAAAATCCAAATGAATTATTAGATGAGGATTCACGTTTTTTATTTTCTTATTGTGATAATGCGACGATCTTCTCAAGTGATGCGAAACTATTTCGTGGGTGTGTCCGACTTTCAAGATAATTTATAATCTTGGAGATTGATTTTTAGAAGTTTAAGATACTTTTCACTTAATTGTTTTTGATTTGCTGGCGTTATATACAAAGTTGTAGTCGAATTAATTTTTGAATCAACTAAATCCTTTAATTTAATTTTCTCAATTCTAGGTTGTTGCATAGGAACTTGTGCTGCTTCATATAGATAAGCGATATGATCATGGGGGTAGAACTTAGTTATGTATTCAGATAAAACCTGCATCTTACTAGTTTGATTAATATTATGCATTCCAAGGTTTGCTATCTGCCATAAAATGACATGAGCATTTATGTCGACATCTCTTTCATATAGTAATAGTTCGGTAGCATCAATAGTAAAACATCCTTTATTACCAGGATCTATTTCTAAATCACTAAATAGACAATCTAAAGTTGAAATTCCTGGGAGTATGGTAGCATTTCCATTAGCTGCTTTTATTTTTTTTACTGCATTTAAAGCTGATTCAGCGAATATGGTTGGGTGACCATAAAATAGAACACAAAGTATTTTGCCTTTATTATATTCGCTAATAATGTAGTTTGTAATTTTACTATAAGCATCGATTCGTTTATCACTACTAAAATAGAGCTCCTCTAAATTCTCAGATTCTTTAGATTCGCGCTGAATCCAAGACTTGAGATTCTGCTCATTGACTAAATATAAAACTTTATCAGAATTTTTAATTATATATTTAGTTTCTTCAGTAAAGTGAGAGACTGATTTTATTCCAGATCCGCAAACTATTAGCTTTGACATTAACTATAAAATTTCCACTATTTTATTTGAATGGGGTTGTTGCTCTGAACTAGTCATTTCCTGAACTGTATACAACAATTCCATATGTTCATTTGTATTTATAAATTCGCTGCCAACAGCATTTTCAATTTGGTTCAATAAATCCATTTTTTTCTCCATGAATCAACTTTCGGTTATTGTATAAACAAAAGGGTCAAAGGTATAGCTAATTAAAAAATTAATCCAATTTACTAAAAATCATTACATTTATTTATATTGATTGGAGGTGCTCGATATGATGTAATAACTGCACGAAACGAGCATTTGTGTGATATGGATATTAATATGAATCAAAATAACCTTCTATATAAAAATATAAATAGTAACAACACCCTAAATATTATTGAAGCGGCTCTATTTTTAGGTGCGCATAAGGAAACAGTTCGTCGTATGGCCGTATCAGGTGATATTCCTGGTGTAAAGATTGGTAGGGGTTGGGTGTTTTTAGAGGAAGATCTTGTGGTGTACATACGATCTAAGTATGCTACCAGTGTTACATCGCAAGGCGCTGTCCATAGGAGTAATAATAAATGGCGCTTTACAAAAGAAACTCAACTTGGTGGGTTAGTTTCACCCATCAAGGAAAAAGAATACAAAGAAGCACTGGGACTGCCGATAAAGTAAGTGCACAAGAGTATCACGATAGGATCAAAGCGGAGTTATGGTCTGTCACTAAATTGGAAAATAAGCCAATTTATGGTTGGCGTGATGCCGTTTGTCGTTGGCTACGCGAAAATGGAAATAAGCGCAGCCTTGAAACAGATAAATTTCATTTACGATGGCTTGACCCTTATTTAAGTAATTATCAGCTTCATGAGATTAGTCATGAACTGTTAGAGGAAATTGCACTTAAAAAGGAATTAGAGGGTGTTACTCTCACTACCGTTAATCGTGTAATGGAAATTGTAAGGGCATTATTAACAAAGGCGTATAAAGAATGGGGATGGATTGAAAAAATTCCCGTTATTCGCATGCGTCAAATAGAAAATAGTAGAATTCGATGGCTTACAATTGATGAAGCAAATCGATTGCTAAAAGAATTGCCACCACATCTTAAGGATATGGCAGCTTTTACTTTAGCAACTGGTTTGAGAGCATCAAATGTTACTGGGCTGGAATGGAAAGATGTTGACATGATTAGACGACATGCTTGGGTGCACCCTGATCAGGCAAAGACAAAAAAAGCTATTTCTGTTCCGCTCAATGACAATGCTATTGAAGTTCTACAGTCCAGGTATGGTACTCATCCCAAGTTTGTTTTTTCCTACCAAGGCAAAAAAATAGGGAAGTGCACCAATCATGCCTGGTTAAAAGCTCTTAAACGAGCTGGTATTGAAAATTTCCGGTGGCATGACCTAAGGCATACATGGGCAAGTTGGCATGTGCAAAATGGGACGAGTTTGCAGGAGTTGCAACAACTTGGTGGTTGGTCAAGTTTTGAGATGGTTTTGCGTTATGCACATCTTTCTGGCGATCTATTGAGAAATGCGGCTAACCGAATTAACTCGTTAGGTGTAACCAGAGAAGTTCATAATGTAGAGGGGTTTTTATAAAAAAGTGTTGGCTCTACCCCAAAAAAGGGGGCATTTTAATCAAGTTAGTCTAGACTAACCCATTGATTT
>NZ_QHJG01000059.1:0-2585 GCF_003184185.1 Legionella qingyii
GGTACTATTGATGCCATGGATGATGCTGCCTTGGCGGCTTTGACCACTTACCATAATACCCCACGTGGTAACGAGGATCAAAAACGGGCGGCATTACAAGTTCTTAATACCACTTTAAATTTAGTTGTTGGAGTTGATTTCGGTCAACAAGCGAATCTTCATAATGCAGAAGCTAATTTAATCGATGCGGCAGTTGTAGCCAAGCATACTTCTTTGACCAATGCCAAAACTATTACCGATGCCATTAACACTAATTTAACAATGGGCAACGACGAAGCTGTAAACGCAAATATCCGGACCGTTCTGAGAGGTATTGCGACAGCGCCTAACATGAATACTGTTAGAATGAGGTTAAACGATGCGAGGGTTATACTTGGAAATGTTGATTTAAGTACTGCATTGACTACTGAAGACTTGTTGTCAAATACCGATGCACGAGATATAAAAAAACGAGCTAAAGAAAAGTATTATTTTTTTCTGATTTCAGATGCCATTAAAAAAATTGATCAGCCTCAACTCTTAGAGCGTATTGCTGCAGCGAGAGATGAAGATCAGATAGTTGCTGAAATAAATAGGCAACGAACCAGTTGGCGTTTTACTCGAGATTTTGTAAGAAATCATCTATCAGATGGAGATTGGCTGGAAATAAAGAGACAAGCTGGATTAAAACTTGCCGCCATTAATACAAAGCCAAATATGGCAGATTCCTTTTGGCAAACAGGAAAAGATCCTCGTCTCGAACATTTTACTGATAAATTAGTAAGAAATGATGGGACCGTATCGGATCCTACTCCTTCAAATGTGGCTCCAAGTACAGGTGCTGTGGGTATTCGTACTGCAAATCCTATTGAAACTCGTTATCAAGGGGTGAAATTACAGCAAGGAGATAAAATTGAGTCAGTTGCCAACTTTCCCCAAAAAGCTAGAGGTCAAAATGCTGCACAAGATACAGCTACAGGAAAGTTAGTTCAGGATCATACTGGTAAAGTAACAGATGTAACAGATGCTGCTGAACGAGATAAAATGACGGAACAAGAAAAATCTCAGATGGCAATTAAACAAGCTAAAATGCTCATAACCAATTTGAAGGGAACTGGTGAGCAAACTGTCTTTATTACCGGTGACGATCAGCATCATGCAGATAGAGTCTATGCCGCGCTTCTCTTAATGAAAAACGATTTAAAATTTAAAATAGAATCCCATGTTCCTGGCTGTGAAGGGCCACGTAAGAGAGCGGGATTTGAATTGCAATCAACTGTTGATGATAAATTTATCAAAGATAAGTTGAGGGGCTACAATGATAAGGCGCTGGAAGGTTTTAAAACAGAGGCTAAGGATTTCATTGCTAATACCAAAAAATCACGAGAACAAATGTCTCTTATGAGAGGTGGGCAAGCTGGGAGTTCGACAGATGCATTGAAGGTCGACGAACACCTAACTGCTTCAGGAAAAAAAATATAATTAGATCTCGTTTCTTGAGGCATGATAGGTATATTTTGAGACTATGAGAAAAACTCTACACGTGAATTAAGTAAACGCACTGGAACGTGTGGAGTGCTATTAAAATTCATACAGGGGGTTACACAATTGAATTCAAACCAACTGGCGATTGGTGTATTTGACTCAGGGATGGGCGGCTTAACTGTTTTGCGTGCATTGCGGGAGGGTCTACCGCAAGAATCGTTTATCTATCTGGGGGATACAGCTCGACTTCCTTATGGTACTAAAAGCCCAGATACGGTAAAACAATATGCCATGCAAATGGCAAAATTGCTGGTGGAGCGGCGAATTAAGGCTTTGGTAATTGCCTGTAATACAGCCACTACCGCCGCATTACCGTATTTACAGGAAATGTTACCTGGTATGCCTGTGCTTGGTGTGGTTGCACCAGGTGCTGCGGCAGCTGTTGCGGCAACTGAAAACAAACGCATTATTGTTTTGGCTACCGAAACAACGATTGCATCCAATGCATACCAAAATCTAATTACCCAACACGTACCCCAGGCAATAATTAATACTCGCGCGTGCAGCGTTTTGGTTGCTTTAGCAGAAGAAGGGATGGTGAACAATCAAGTTGCTCGCGAAGCGTTAAAACATTACCTGGATGGTTTTACTAACGAAGATACGGTGCTCCTGGGATGTACGCATTTCCCTGTATTTAAGCCTTTGTTGCGCGATTTGTTACCTAAAGGGGTTGCTATAGTTGATTCAGCACATGCCACGGCACTCGCCCTGCATCAGTTGCTCGAAAAGCAGGATTTGTTGAATGATATTCCTTCTGTCGGGCGTTCAGTAAGTTACATGGTAACCGACTCAATCAAGCGCTTCCAGATTGTTGGCGAGATATTCTTGGGCGAGCGGTTGGCCTCTGAGGACATCGAGCTTGTGGATGTTAAAGCTTAAACATAATTTCCATGTAACTCTAGTGATACTGCCATTCATTTAAGAAAAACTGTCGTTCCCGCGCAGGCGGGAACCTATTTCTAGCGAGGTACAATGGTAGTTTAAGAATAGATTCCCGCTTGCGCGGGAATGACAAGAATTCATAACCGTTAGGGGATGCTTGAATCTTGGGCGAGCGTTGG
>NZ_QHJG01000059.1:2677-12312 GCF_003184185.1 Legionella qingyii
ATCCGCCCTTGGATAAAGATCACTCCACGTCACCATCAAATTCTTATCTAAGGGCGGACGCGCCCTTACTGTTCTTAAGTATTGGCAAGCCCCTACGAACTTAGAACCCGCTCGCAACCGGAGACTCCTGTAGCTCGAACACCTACAATTTCGAATTTGGATTAAAGGTACATTGAGATCACTATGACGGTAAGTAAATTCTTTTTGACAGCAAGGGCGCGTCCGCCCTTAGATAAAGATCGTCCCACGTCACCATCAAATTCTTATCTAAGGGCGGACGCGCCCTTACTGTAATTAGAGATTACGGAAGCGTCCTTACTGTTGTTAGAGATTTCAGAAGCGCCCTTACTGTAATTAGAGATTACAGCAGCGCCCTTACTGTTTTTACCGTCTTTTAGGCTCCATATCTTGAGTACCTCTCGCTCAATAAGAAGGAATCCGCCGGCTGAGTAATCTAAGACGTGATGAACAAAACCTGATTAAAAAGGATCGTCATCGCGTAATTAAACGAGTGTTTAGCCGTAAAGATGTACTACGACAAACCGTTCCTTCGTCTGAACCCTCCGCAATATAAATGGGAGATGTTGAACCGGTTAAACGACAAGTCGCAGCAACTACGACTATAAAACAGGATCCTCATCCGGCTTTGCCGCCAAAGCACTAACTAGTAGTCACGTCCAATTCTGATTTAGTGGATGCGGTCGGTTCGGTTCTTTTCAAAGACGTGCACGAGGGTTTCGTTCAGGTTCTGCGAGGTAAAGACGATTAGGCGCCCATTAATTACGCCGAAACCGTAAGCGAGGTATTGGATTTGGTAGTGACTACGGTGTCGGTTATCGGTTCTGCAAAAATTAGCGTGGTGTTTAAACGTGGGGCTAGTCTAGTAGTCAGTCCATTTGTGCTTCCAATAGCACTACTTCATTAAGTGCCTACGAAAAAACTATAAGACTTAGTAATCTTCGATTTCAATGCCGCCACCCATCCTTCACTCGATGAAGAAACCGTTTACTACCCGGACTTTATTAACGAAACCCTTTCCATCTTGGTTTTCAAACCGAGTGATTTAGTGAATTATTGACTACCGAAACACCTAGTTAAGGAAAGCAGTCGGTTCGATTGGGAACACCGCAAAAGAAATAAAACAACTATTAAAGACGTTTTCGTACGCTTCCTTGGCGTTATTATTGCATTACCCGAAGCAGATACGTAGCTAGTTTTAGCCGACTTCCGAGTTCCCAAAGTCCTTTTAGCTATAGTCCATTTATTGCACCCAAACGAAAAAAGAGGCAGTATTCTCGTTGTACGACGCCCAGTACAGGGGTGTTGTTGTGTGCTACAGGGTGAAACCGGTCCACTTAACGTTGTCGTCAAGGGGTTCTCGGTCGTGGATTATACCGTTACAAAAAAACCAAGTAAAATACGAGAATTTATCCTCACATAAACATCGCCCTGACTGCATTGGGCCCAATTTTTGTCTACGGACAATGGTTGGGGGCCCAATGCCGAATCGAACAGGGGCCCGATGTTATGAAATCATGCATCAACATAAAAAATTCGAACTTGAAGAAAAACAAAAAGACGTTCAACAACGTACATATTTCGTAGTTTTAATTAACCACGGTTATGGTCAACACCCTTTGACGGTGCTTAATGAACTCTCCATTAACGAAGTGCTCGCATTCCCTTATTTTACAACCCCGTCTTCGACAAATTGTTTACCAGGTTAACTAAGCGACCACGTGGAACTTACCACTTCTATGGCCGAACAAAATGAAGCTGTTCTTTACGTCATCGAAAAACCAACCAATGCCAACAGCAATGTCAATTATGGTGAAGTATTTGCGGAAGAAGGTCGTAACACAACCATCATAACTAAAGCTCTAAGTCAAGACCAAGGGTAACAACAACTTTGTGTCGGCCTCATAATCCACAAAGTTTGCTATTTAGAAATTGTATTTAAGAAACTTAGTATTTAACCCAAAGTAAAACCAAAACGCGAACCAAACGAACAAGCGAGTACTAGAACGATAGGAGAATCATTAACTAGCTCAAAAGGGACCCGAAGGTCCCGTATATTTAGTAGCGTCGGTGGCTGTACAACCGGTAATTACTTTTAAACGCCATGCCATGCAGAAGGCGAAAAACAATAGTAAAGTAGTGCATTAAGACCAACATTTAGCTATGCTTACAGACATTTACTTCGTACGAAAACAACGTTATTAAGGGACCGAAACTGTGTCATCCCCGTTATTGGTCATGACATGTATTAATAAAGTCGGTATGAGAATAAAGGGAAATTGATTACCGTTAAGTCGTAAACAGGTCCGTCGTTAAGGTGGCGATTCATGTACGCCAACTATTGGAACCCGCGCTTAAAACAACCGTTCTCTAACACGAAGTTATCGCGCACTTCGTTAATCTTATTACCCCCATAAAAATATGAATAGGTAAAAAACGACAAGTTTTAGAAGCGAAGCCCGTAACTAACGTAGTTATTACACAGGAACAAATTTCCGAAGAAACAGTGCGTTTAGCTACTGTTGTCGTAAGAGTACTAATTAGTTTAGTTGTCGTCGAACTCCCCAGTCAAGAAAACGAAAGAAAAAGACTCACTAATTGAGTAACTATTTACATTCGTTATTTTGGTGCTATTCCCGTTCGGTATTGACGGTTACTAAATACTATTTAACTGGATTTACAAGGTACAAGAGAGAACTATAAAATAATTACATCGCTTAATAGGGGTCTTATTCCGTACTTGCGTTCAGTTCCTTGATATATTTTTATCGTTTTACATCATCCCCGTCCGCACCACCTTGGGCCCAATACCGAAACAGAAGTGGGTCCGTTACTACGCGAACTTAGGTTAGATCGAACCCACACCAATAAAGACAAAAAATTCATCATGTATCTGACGAGGTGAGGGAGGTAGAAACCCATTACGCGATACTTTGCGATTTTGAAGTAGATTGACCCCATTGGTTGCTAAGTCGTTTAAAAATTAATGGCCACCGCGTGGCTCCAACGGAGGAAACGGCACTTATTAATTATCTGTAGAAAACGACAAAAGACGGACTCAAACTTATTTAACTGTATTGCATAGAGCCCGTAAAAGCGAAAAATTTGGTACATTTAGGTTGGCCCGAAGGGTACCTTACACGGGTAAAGAATTACGGAATTTAGCGACCGACCTTTATGAACCTACACTTATGCTTTCATACCAGAGCCTTTCGTGACATAGGTGTTAGTATAGTCTGTTCATTATAAGGAAAAAACGAACAAAATAACCACTAAACTAAAAACCCCAACCTTAACTTCCGAATCCAAGGCCTGAAAAATGGGCGAACCAAAAAAGTAAATTACCAAAATGGTTTGCGTACATAAGCGCTTTGTCCCGAAACAGAAGTAGCCTATTTTTTAGTAGTCGGTAAAAATTGATCCTTACTAATTCACTATTGACTTCATATTGAGTCCACGTCACGACGAACATAGAAACTAAACGTGCGTTACTCAAATTTATGCGGATTTAAGATTATAAATTTACTTTGGCTCAAAACCAAACGAAGTGAATCCGATGAAAACAACTAATTGTATCCCATGTTAAACATGAAAAAGACCTACTCTTAGCTTTAGGGTACTCGTTGATATATGAATTTCTTTGCCTTCTTGATCTGTGTTAAAACCTAAAAAATGCAAAATCACACAGGACGCGTTAATTACGCTTAAACATAATACCGGTGCCGTGACTATTACGAACCCTACTATACGTAAGTAATTAAGACTCTTCGAACAGAAACGGAATGCTAAATCTTAGTTTAACCGAATTACGTGCAAATTGATGGTCACTTTTTTTTGTAAATGTAGTCGTTAACCTTTTCGCGTAATTAGTTGCCCATGGGCATGGCATAAATTAGTTTCTTCGGATAAAAACACTATAAGGTAAAATACACCTACTTGCTCAAGAATAAGGCGCGAGCGGATAACGTCTTGAGTAGTTTTTACTTAAAAGAGGGACCCAGCTACGCCTATTTCACGTAGCATAAAATCTAAATACATGCCCGTCGCCTACGTAGCGGTAGCGTACAACGATACGAAAAGGGCTGCGGGTCCAACTACGTCAACTATAAAGGTCGCTTCGTGAACGACAACGACGTTAGTTAGCACTTGTCAATCCACACCTTCTCGTTGAATTAAATTAACTTAGTCTAACAAAGAGATTTCACGGGTTCCATCCGATACTAAATTATCAATCGTTAGGAGGTATACATCCGTTCCTTCTCTACGTTTGTAATGGACTGCTTAAGGCAGTACTCGGACACAACCGAAACCTTTGCTCATTATTACCTAACCGGTAACAACTTTGTTAAGAAGTATTGCGAGTACTAATAAATTTGCTTCTCCCACAAAACTAACACCTTCATCCCTTATCACTTCGCCGAAATACACTCCGAATAGGAGTACAAGGAAAATGGACCGAACTTTACTCAGTACCACCGGTACCGTATAAAAATAATTGCTTCGTCGTTGATCTTCTCATGAAATTACAGGCCATTATGGAAACCTTGAAATAAATGTCATTGTTGAAAACCACTTTCAGTACCGGGCCGATAACCGACACACCAACTACCCACGGGCGGTCCTAATGACAACGTTCTTCTCCTGTAGGTTGGTAAAGACCTATTTGCGTTTGGGCCTGTTAGGTTTATATGTTGTGTTGCGGCGCTTCTCCTATTCCATGTTTAAGAAAGACCACAAAAACTTCCATTTTGGTGACCACGCGGATATCGAGACAACTAAGTATTATGGCTAGTTGCTAGAGCCCTAATACTCCTTTAGTTTTTAAATAAAGCAGGACCGGTACGGCTAAAATGGATAGTAGTATTTATGCCAGTAGCCCTAATAGCACCTCCACCAGCAAGAAGTCGTGCTCTCTGACGTCGTGCACATCGTCGGCCTCGTTAGCGTGCCAACATAAACGTCGCGGTAAATTTGTAACTTTAGCATCCAATAAACGTTGTTTACCCGCTAAACCAAAACGTGAAACGTCTACTTAGTCTCTAATTATTGTTAAGAAAAAAGACAGGATTATTATGCGTTTAAGTCCTAGAACGACTACGATAACTTGTGAATTCTGCTGTTCCCCTAAGACATCCACGAGCACATTTGCATTAACGATTTTTACATGGACATCCTAACCCTCTGGGACATAAGCTGTTTGACCTACGTTGTAATCGAATACGATACTACAGCTAATTACGTCAATTTCCCCAACTTCATCCACGTCCTAAACGGCGCCACTTAGTCAATCCAAGGCACGTAGCACTAGTTTACAGTGTGGTCCCAAAAGAATCGTTAGTACGCCCTCCTTAAAATCCACCCTAAAGATGACCTGTCTTATATCTCCAATCATAACGTAATTTCGGATGAAGCTCATAATGATGGGGACCTTTCTGCCAGTTACAAAAACCGCTACTTCATTGGCAGCATTGATTTCCGGCTGTACTAGGAACGCACCCATAATCCCGACACGGGTAACGGCTTCGTTACTACCGAAATCACAACTACCTAGTGATAAATTCTATATTCCGTAACTAACGGATCTTATGTCTTCTCCAGTTCTTACTCGTCTCTTAATTTACATCGGTATCACCCTCGGTGACCACGTCAACCGCTTTGTAAAGATTGACATAACCTTCTCGCATTAAAAGGTTATTTCTGTGAAATAGGTAACCGGTCAAGAGCAAGACAACCATTTTGCCATCTCAAATTTTTGTTCGTTAACCTACAAAACCTAGAGCGACTCAAACTAAAATCGTTCCGACTATAGCGAAATAAAAGTCGCCCACCCCGCCAGAGTTTTCTTATACGCGGATTCCGACGTCGTTCACCGACACACCAACAGCTATTGTCGAGAACAAAAGCAATACTTCTGCTATAAGGAAATCAACAAGGCCTTCATTTACGAGTAGCATAGCGACTTATATTTTTATCTCCATAATAACGGTTAGGATTAACGAGATGGTAGGTTTACCAGCATCGAGACTTCGGAAACATACTACGACATCCTTAATCAGCATAATTACAACGCTGCATAGTTAGACAAAGACCTTGACCTTTCTTTCGGTAATCACTTAACCAAAGCGTTCATCCCCTGGAGAACTTACCATCTGGACGATTACAGTTACAAATAGGTGTCGTCTAACGAAAATTACGTTAAGGCGTATAACTAGTCAAACTTCTTTTACCAATATGGGCGCTTCTTTACTTTTACCACACCCTTTGGGCGTTTTATTACCTTCTACTGTCGTAATACCAGTTAGGATGACGTCAGTCTCACGGACAGTAAATACCTGTAAGGCTTCGGTAAGTAAATCTTGATTTTTTTAGAAATTGACGACTTCTTCGGGCATTCTAAGAACGATTCCGAGGGCCGCATTTCCACCAACTATTACATTCATTTCGTTAAATAGGCTGACGTTATTTTTTACGCTAGCCGGTACTACTTCATAAACAACCCGCTTAAGCAGTTCTATAAAGTGTAGGTTTACCTAATCTAAACACCCAACAACGTCTATTATAAGCGTTTCCACGACGCAGCTTACGTCACGTTTAACGACTTTAAAACGTTGCTCTTATAAATATCAAGGTTACCAAAAAGCCACGGAAGAGAGAAAACCCCTCTTCCCTGAAGTAGTATGGTTATATCATAAAACTAGTTGGTCTAGCGATTTTTTTAGGAGGATGAAAAATATTCGATTCAATATGAAACTAATTATGCTAACCTAAAAATTTGATACGATTTACTTATAATAAATTGGCTACTATAACTTCTTGGACAAGACCGCTCATCATAAAATAGAATACGATGAGGGTGACAAAGACCATTCGCAAAATTACTTAATTTTTGTCCTGTTTAACGTACCCTTCGTTTTGACCTGGAGAGGTTAAATGGTAGCCTCCCCCGAGCATGTCGTAACAACCTTAAATAGTTATTTGTTTATTTCTTCGTATTTGTAACATATGAGCATTGGGTACCATGTCGTCCGAGATTTTTATGAGGAGGTCATAATTTCTTAAATTAATTAGTGACCAATGGTGTTTAGTCACTTCATTGACGAAAAGTGTCGCGTGATGGGTTTCTACCACCATAACCGCGTCATATACAAAACGACTCTAGCCGTTACCTAAACGGACATGGATGAGCATATCTTTTTTCATGAAGGATAAACCAACGACTTTGGTTCCGATACCTCGCTGTCTCTGCAGACCGACTTGTCGTTCCGCTCGCTGCCTATCGTGATCATTTTCGTGCAGTTGTGAGGCTAATACTCCGAGTTGGACCAGGACTCCCGCTTAACGTTTTATTATAAAATGTTGTAGGCCTCAATCTATCAGTCGCAATACTACCTTAACTGAGAGGAAATTTGGGACTTGGAGGCAATTTATGACTACGTGCTGCACTTATACTATTACTTGCTGCGTTAGTCCTTGTTCTTTTTGTTGACGCAAATCCATTATACGGGTTTAAATGATTATGAGGATTTGGATCTCCTGGAATAATTACTGATAACGTTCACTGTATTAGTCAGTAGCTTACGGACTAAAACTTCGAATAGAAGCTCGTCCTCTTTGCAACCTACTGTAACTGCTTATACCAAAATGTGGGAATTAACTCACACGATAATGTGCGGTTTAAGTTTAACGGCTTGTCAACTAACGAGCCTTCCAGCTACAATTATTTAGTCTACACTGGCCCGCTTGAGGTAACGTAACCCGACATCTATTATTACTACAACGGAACCGCGTCAACGATAATCTCGTACCACGTCTAGGATTACGCATATGCGCATTACCTGAAAGCCATAATCAAATAGGACATAATGCGTTAGTTCTATGCGACTTTGTAAATGAGATAGTTGTACCCCGATTCGAGCTAAAACGCGAACTAAAATAATTACCGTTTGATTAGCCCGTAGCAAAACTTAATGTTCCACTACACCTATATCAGTTACGGTTTCCTCTTAAATAACTTGACCTAATACTTCCTAAGTAAGAACTTAAATGTCAACGTCATTATTCCCTACGGAATTTTGCAAAATAGTTATCAATAAGTTGTGCGGTAAATGCACTTATAAAAGGTAACCGAGTACACTAATAGCTACGCAAAAGCGAACGACTTCTCGACAACGTTATAGTCGTGAACGGAAACGAGTCACTTGTCGTGTACGTTTCCGATTTGCGAAATAATTTTCATGGGTACAATTAAGACGGACGTCGTTCAGCTCCGGTACGTTACCCGAAATAAGCGAAACCAGTTACCACCCGATTTTAACTAGCGCCGCTTTTGTCGGAATTCCTTCCTTCACAATTATAGATATTTTAGTGAGCGGGACTTCGGAAATTACGGGTAAAAGATGTTTTAAAAGAAATATTTTTCGTTGGTTCTTTAAAAAAGGTAGTCTACTAGTTGGTAGTAAATCCGAACCATGGCCATCGTTTCTAGGGTTAATCAAGCGTTTAATCGCCGTTAACAAGGACCCGGTTATATGTTCGGTAACACCGTCAACGAATGCGATAAGTTCCTAACCTTTTTTTATCGAAAAACTTAAGTCTAGGACGATACCGAAAAATACTACTTACCCAGAGGACCCTATTCCTTGCCCGCTATCTACTTACGTAGGTCGCAAAAATAAACCGGTTAGGCCACGCATTCCGCTCATAACGCCGTTACGACCCTCCACAAAATAAAGTTCGTAAATTAATACTTTTGTTCGCTGTAAATCTTTACCGCCTTTTTTATGAATTTTAAAATTGGGACGGCCTAATACTTATATAAAACTTTTCAATAGACCTTCTTATAACGTAGTTCGCTGAGTGATCTTCTCCGTTATTAAATGAATTTTAGGAGCTACTAACACCATATTTGGGGTTGTAACCCCAGTTAGGATAGCGGTGGCCGAATATTAAAGTAGTCCTGAATGCTTTTTGGGGATAGAGAAGCAATTTTTACAAAAATTGAGCCAGTAAATCAGATAGATGTGAGGGAGTAATTTTTGTAAAAAAACGGAGCTGGAACCCCAAAAAGCATTGAGGACAAACATTGAACCCTCGAGAGAGAAGGAAGCCCCGCTAAAGGGGCTTAGAAGATATGTAGCTACTTTTTTTTCAGGTAGAGATAAGCTGCAGAGCATCGAAACAGGCGCCCTAGGTCTTCTAGACGCGTTTTGTGACCACTACATATGAGTTGCTTCGTAGGCGTAACTCACGGTCCAGCGGGTCTTATATTGTAGGCATACGGGAATAAAAAGTCGATATTAGTCTTCCATTCTTGATAGAATAGGACTATTCCTCTAGTGATACAATTTCACCCGCGACCATAAAAACCAATAGCGGTAGCAACGCCCTAATAAACCAAAAGCACCATAACGCAGATGCCGACGTTCATAGCGATTTCACGAAAAGAAAAATAAATAGTAATAGAAGGACTGGAAAAATTAAAACCGGTATAAACCTTGACGTAGAGAATGACGTCATGGAATTAAACACTATTTATGAGAATGTCCTGAATGCTTGTTGGGGTTAGAGAAACAATTTTTTACAAAAATTAAGCCAGTAAATCAGATAGATTTGAGGGA
>NZ_QHJG01000006.1 GCF_003184185.1 Legionella qingyii
CTCTTTCTACTCAATACTTAAGAAAAGTGATTGGTTTTTAAACTTTGATGAAATCGCCCTGAAAAATGATCCATCGCCTGATTTATTTAATATTTCCTTAAGAATTGAACGATACAATGGCGTCAATTAATGAGCTATTCATACAGATAAGTATCAAATGGTTTAATATCTGTATGAGCGGAGGACTGATACAACTTAGGCAATCTTAAATCAATAAGCTGAAATTATGTTGAGATAGATTTTTTAAGTTATCAGTGTGCTCAAAACAATCCAATAATAAAAACCTACGACAAAAGCACTATGTGTGTTGCTTTACGTTTTGATCAAACCTTTTTCATCACCTTTCTTAAACATAATCAAATAATACCTACAGCGAATTGAGCAAGATTTCCTGGGAGCAGCAATTTTTTATCTCGAATTACTTAACAGGTGCAGCATTTTGGCTGAGCTCATTATTAATTTTTAAGTAGGTATCCCATGAACGACAAACACGATCAGAATCAACAAGAACAAATAGCGCTGATAAGAGCAGAACGTGCACGACAATTTGCAGAACAAAAAGCAAAAGAAGAGGCAAAAGGATTGCTAGAACATTTAAATGTTCTTAATGAATTCTTCCATCACTATACATTTCCCAAAGACACACATGAAGATATTTATGCGACAACAGAACGTACCAACCAATACGTAACCGCGGTGTTCGAGTTACAACCCGTACTTAATGAATTAATCCAAAAATGGGATGGTATTGAATCCGAGCTAAGGCTACTCAGTCATGCGATGCAATTGCTTGCTACGGGCAAATCCAGTGCTTTAGGCGATTCATTTGAACATGAGTTAACGCAATTTTTTAAGTGTCTTCCTGTGTTGCTGGAGCATATAAACGAGGTGACGTCGCATATTAATGACCGAGATGAAGAGCGGCGCTATCATGATCAGAGTATTCTCGTCGAAGTGCGGGTGCTTCAGGAGCACTTGCAACAGATTCTTCATCAGCTATCTGGAGTGCAATTGCATGATGTTGATGAAAAGGCAGTTTCAGCTGTTGCGGCCGCACCGAGTAAGGCACTTGATGTAACAGAAGATGTTAAAGATATCAATCAAGACAATCCTTTTTTTTCACTTCCTGACGAAATGATGATGTCGATTCTACGCCACTTACCGCCACAGGATTTGCTTAATGCCCGATGGATGGCTAAATCAAAAACCGCAGTAGTTGATGCCACACTAGAAATGATAACCCGACCGTATTTTATCATCGATTACTTAAGCCATGCGGATGGAATTGCTGGCCATCAGTTTACAGCGTTTTATCAGCGAACCCCACGTTATCAAGAGCTAAAGCGCAAAGTCCTGGCAAATGAGCCTCTCACTGCCGAAGAAACTATTTGCTATACGCTCACCCGCGATTGCAACGTCTTACCCGCTAACTTAACAGAGGCCATGCAGGAACTGCCCTTAGATGAAGCCACCAAGAACCACTTGGAACTGATTCGTGCTGCTTCAGAAGAAATTCGTGCAATTGATGATATATATATAAGATACTTTAGTTGGCCAACGGAGGGCATTGCGAATAAAGCGATGGCTCATCGCGCTAATTTATTGGAGCACCTGAAACTACATCCAAATCAATTTGTTAATGTTTTGGCTGGGGCCAATTTTAGTGTTGGGCACTTCTCCGGTGTGGACTTTTCTTATCTTAATCTAAGAGGCATAAACTTTAGAGAAGCTGACCTTCGAGGGACCAATTTTAGTGGGGCTTTTCTTGCTGGAGTGAACCTGAACAGTGCTCTATTGTTCGGTGCTGATTTTACCGATGCGAAACTGGGCGGCGTGCAGTTACATTGCGTGAATTGTGATGGTATGGATCTGTCGGCAATGAATTTAGAAGGAATAGATTTTGAATGGGCCTATATTCGCGGTGCGAAATTATTGCCTGCGGGTGCCCTAAATAGCCCGGAAGAATTAAGCGCTGTGTTAGCTCAATTTGTACAAAGCATTGCAAATCATTCTTCTGGTAGCAAGCGTAAACTACAAGAACACATGTTAGCAGAAATTGCGCAGCATCTTGAGCTCTCCACCGAACACAGTTTAAGAGAAAAAATCGACTTGCTGGATGTTGCTTTAGCAGAGATTGATCCAGGCGAGCTGATTGTAGGGGTATTCCCATTCCAAAATGCCTGCCAGAAATTAAAAGAAAAAATGACCTCCGCACAACCTATACAGGACATTGCAGATCATCCGTTGAAAAACGAGGCAAAGGAGATTCTTGAGCGAATTTTGGGGATGCTACACGGAACGGACGAAGCTGAAGAAAAAAGGCCAAGCTGGCTTCCAAAACGGAAACAGATTAACGTTCAGGCCTATATGCGGCAATGCCGCTTATTGGTGGATTGTATTAAAAAATACCCTGAGCTAAATAATGGTCTCAAGGTTGCCAACGCGCTCGGTATTAGCCCTGAAATGTGGCATATGCTTTATACTACATATCCGGCTTTTTTTAATTTTTATCCTTCTTATTCGCCAATTTTAGTCGATTATCCTCGAGATAAACAACAAACGGATGATGAAGCGAGATATTATGCAAGTGAGGTATTTAATGGCTATAAGTTTAATATCAGATTACTGCAAAAAATAAAATGGAACGAGTTAGATCGATATTTATATGGAGAAGAAGATTTTGTTATCCTGGAAGGCAATGAATTTGATGAAAAGAAAGTAAAACTGGGTGATTTGTTGATTACTTTTTGCCCTAAGGGAAGTGATTTTCCAAAATTTGAAGTGATTGATTTTGAACGCCACAAACTAAAACCTGCTTTTTCAATTAATTTAGCGCATTATGGGAACATATCTTTGGAGGCATGCGTACCATTCGATCCCTTTGATATTGATCCTTCGCAAAAATTTAAAGCTTTCTGGTTGACTGTTGATGACATTCAATATTTCCCAGCGGCTTATGCATTAAAACAACAAATTATAGAAAGGGTGTTTGCATCTGAACGCGTCAATCGTAATCGTAAGCAAGAACTATTTTTTCCGATTTTCGAACAACATGAAGATAAAGATGAAAATCAATTGGCTGTGTTGCCCACGGAATTGCTTGATATGGTTTGTGCCTATGTTCATATGAACCGATTTAGGTCGCACAAAAATACTTCTCCCTTAGTTCAAGTAGGTGAGTTACACGGACAGTTTTTCAGGGAACGAGCCAAATCATTGCCAGAGAACACTACAAATCGACATGTTGGCTCAAGCTCCATGGCAAAAGAAAAGGAGATAACTACTGTGGAAAACCAGGAGCCTAAATCTGCTGAGAAGCTTGCTGCACCAAGAGCTCACGGATTATTTGCAGAGACTCAAAATGGAATCACCCAGGAACGCACAGCGCCGGTTGTAGCGCCTGTGATTCCAGAGCAAGGAAGAGGGCGACCAGTCCAAGATGGGACTCAAGGAGACTCTGAAACCTGTCTTCCTAAGCCTAGTATTGGTAGTTGCTTAATTTCATAAATTAATACTCAGATCCAACCGTATTTGGTTCCTCCAGCTTACAGATACGGTTGGCAAATTATACCCCTTGCGAATAAAGTTTTTCGGTTTCTACCTAAAATGAGCGTGTCGTTCCCGCCCGCTTGAAGCGACAAACGAAGTCAAATTTTTTAAGCGGGAATCCATAACAGAATATGAGCGAAGAAAATAGGGCGAACGATTGATATCCCTCGCACGTCACTGGTGAAGTGATACCGACTAAGGTATTATTCCTTATTAAGGAGAAGGCTAAGCCCTAAGGATGGGAGTTCATTGTTAATGAAACGTCTTGGTTTATCATTGCTACTGATTCTGGTTGGCTGTGGTGCTGCATCGGCTGCGCAAAAGACAGTTGTCTGCCATATGCAAGGAATAGAAGATGCTATTTCCTTTGCGCAACCCAATAAAATTGGGGATTTACCCAAAATTGATTTTGATTATCCAGTGAATGTTACTCGGTTCAGCCTGCGAGCTGATAATTTACTGCTCCTCGCGATGGATCAAGATGAGAAAGATCGCCCACGGATTTTCTTTTCAGCACAATTCAATAAACAAAAACAAGCTTATATTGGCCAATTTATGACGGATTCTGGCGGCAATGAATTGCAACTGGATAACGGTCCCCTTTCTTGTACATTAAAATAAATTAAGGTTCTTAGGAGGGCTCGCTAAGGTTCAAGCGAACGATTGAGTTCTTCGATTTCATCGAGAATCTTTAGAAATTTTTCTCCAAATGGGGTAACGAAATACTCAACCCTAGGTGGAAGTTCGTGAAACGTTGTTTTACCAAGGATGCCAAATTCAAGATTTTTTCTAAGACATTGATTTAAAACCTTAGTGGTGAGCCCTTCGACACGGCGAACCATTTCCCCGGGACGATTGATTCCATCTCGCAAAAGAGAATAGATGGTAAGAGACCACTTACAACCGTATATTGTCTCAACCATAGTTGCTGCTTTTAAGGTTTTTTTTTCGTTCAACGCGTTCTTCAAATAATTCAATAATCAGTACCAATAAGTACCTACTGTACCACTAAGTACTTACTTTTTTTAAGATTATATATCTCCCATACTCAGCAGAACAGATAGTTTACTAACTAAAAGGTGAGGGACATGTTACATCATAATTTAGCCATTATTATAGGTGGCTCTAGTGGTATGGGATTGGAAGCAGCAAAAAAACTAGCCGCAAGTGAACTTGATTTACTCATCACGGGAAGAAGTGAGCACAAGTTGAAGCATGCTGCCAATGAAATAAGACGGGTAGGAGGCAAAGTCGAAGAGTTAGTTACTGATCTTTATGATAATGCTCAGGTCGCACAATTGGTTATGAACATAAAAAATGAGACGCGCAAAATAAAATATCTTATTAATGCAGCTGGCTATTTTAAACCCATAAGTTTTTTAGACCATACAGAAGAGGATTATGATCTACAAGTAAACCTCAACAAAGCATTTTTCTTTATTACGCAAGCAGTTGCAGAGAAGATGAAGCACGAGGGAGGTGGCGCAATAGTTAATATTGGCTCCATGTGGGCGCATCAAGCAGTCAAGGCAACGCCTTCCTCGGCCTATTCGATGCAAAAGGCGGGTCTTCATTCATTCACCCAACATTTAGCCATGGAGCTTGCGGATCATAACATCAGAGTGAATGCGGTAGCCCCTGCAGTGGTCGTAACACCCATCTATAAGTCATTCATCAAGGAAGATCAAATTGAAGTATCGCTGCAGGATTTCAATAGCTTCCACCCGATTGGCAGGGTAGGCAAAGCCACTGATGTGGCGAATGCCATTGAATTCCTGTTGTCCGACAAATCAAGCTGGATCACTGGGGAAATCATCAATGTTGACGGGGGTGTTATGGCGGGAAGAACTTAACAAAGTCCGTGAGCGATACTCTATTAAGTTAAAGAACAAATCCCTCCCCCGTTTACGGGCGAGGGGAAAGGGCGCGACCATTAAGGTAAGGATTCTTGTCATTCCCGCGAAGGCGGGAATCTATTCTTAAATTTGGCACTACGCCTTGTCAGATATGGGTTCCCACCTTCGCAGGAACGACAGTTTGTTAGTGGGCACTTTCTCCCCAAGGGGAGAAGGGATCTTTAATTCTTATTCAGGGTGAAATCGCTTAAAGAACTGGAGCATTTCATAAAAGACATAGGGGCTAGCATCGCGATGATCGAGGGTATCACTTACTGATTTAATAAAGACAGCACTGCCCGATTTCTTAAACTGTTCATAGGCTATTTCTGCCCCATGATAAGGAACGTCTGTATCCCCCTTGGTGCCAACAAGCAATAAAGGTGCTGTTGGCGAAAAACTATAATGATTGAAATAGTTTTTCAGTTTCTCTGAATTGTCTTCTGTATGATTCAATATGGCATCAAAAAATTCGGGTTGAAAAATTAATGCTGGGTTTTGCGGCAGAGCATTCAGTATTTCCTTAGTGGAATGGTGCCCATCAAATAATTCAGGAATAGTAGCATGATAAGGACTGACAAATAGCTGATTTAAATCGAGCCAATAGTTTTTATAGGTTTGTAGCGAATAGAAAAAGTACGCTAAATATGCGGTGGCTCGAGGCCCCGGATTGCGCATAATAAATTGCATGGTTTCATTCCAGTCGTAAGGCGCGGAGCCTAAAGCAACAGCAGTAACTGGTATATCGGGATACTGGGTGGTCAGTAACTCAAACAGTACTAAAGAGGAAAATCCTCCTTCTGAATAACCACCAATATAGAGCTGGTCATTAAGATCAATTTTTATTATTTTGGCTAGCTGCTTGGCGGCTAACAGCATATTCATACTGCTACTGGCCAGGGTTTCATATTGTACGTAAGGATGAAGTGGAAGTTCGTTGTCTCCAAAGCCAAGATAATCCGGCATAACGGTTAGATAGCCACCATGGCTGGAAAATAAAGCCGGATAAATCGCATCCCCTTCCTTCATCTTCGAAGGTGCATCCTCATGGTTGAAACGTGTTCCATGCTGATAGCTGACAATTCCTAGTGTATCGTTTATATGAGGTACAGCCACCAAGCCTGAGGCCGTGGTGATATGGCCATCAGGAGCTGGGGTTTTATAGTTGATTTTATAAAGAGTTACATCGTAATTGGCTTCAAGTGCATCAAGTGGATGCATTTTTTTTAATGCTACTTGCGCCATCTCTTTAGAAAAGGTTCCTAAATAATTATAATTAACTAGGATTTCATTACGTTCTTGCGATTGGCCATAGGTGATACTTAAGAAGAAATATAAGGAGAAGAAAATAATTTTTTTTAAATTTGCCATCGCGATTTAGTTCCAAATAATCTTTAAAAGACAAGTACATTAAGAAAGCTCTACAACTCAGATTCAACTTTTTCTTCAGGGTTGTCAATTATAAATTTTCGCTGCATCTTATTGTTTAATAATCATATTTTAAGATTTATGTGAACAATCCAACACTCTGTATATATATTTACATCTGATAAAGGTTAAAATTGGGCCATGTTAATGTAATTAGGTAGTATTTAGATAAAACAGGATGTGGACAAATGAGAACAAAAAAAATACTAAGATTGATTTCGACAGAAAGCGATCAAGACGTGATCCTAAAAAAGCTGGATTTATGGTTCAGTAAAGACCCTCAATTAATCGAAAGAACTTATATTTTTGAACGCAATATTTTTCATCTTCTAGTATTAAAAAACAAAACGAAGGTTCTTGATAAATTGTTATCCGATGAGCAACGAAAATCAGTTGCGCAAAGAGCTGATCGACTAGGTAATACTCTATTGCATTTCGCAGTACGCAATGGAGGAGAAAATCAAGATACTTTGAATGTTTTGCTTAAGCATTTCCCTGAAATGGTCAATACCCAGAATAGAAGTGAAAATACCCCTTTTCATGATGCGGTTATTTTCGATCAACTCTGGGCGGTCAACATTCTTCTTAACCATAAGCAAACAAAGCGTTCAATAAAGAATGCTAATGATAAAACAGCCCCAGAATTAGCTCTTGGCAATCCTGCGATAAGGCAGGCAATACTTAGTATTGATTTGTCAAAAATTCAATTACTTGATTTACGTAATCGTCCAAGTAGTTCTAATTCGAGCGCTTTTGATAGTTTTCATGAGTCATTTCCTTTGATGTCTTCCCGAAGTAATTCATCAGATAGTTTAGCTTCTCCAGATAGCGTCGATTCTTCCAGTCCATCATTCAAATTACAAGAAATCAACTGGCGTGTACTTAATTTTGACCCAGGGGAAGAGCAAGAGGAAACGGAAGTTCTTAATAGGAAACCCACAAAACCTTATTCATTAACTCCTTATCTCAAGAAGCTATTAGCTGCCCATCAAGAAAAGGATTCGTCTTATCAGGCGTTATTCGAACGAGTTTGTAGGCGATTTGGTAAATATCATTTAAGTGAAGCTCTGGATTTCAGTGAGTTTTCAGCCGCCACAGTTCAAGAGGTGCTGCTGAGTATTCTGTCTTCTTCATGTTCGATTGTGACTGCTCAATCTAAACAAATTCAAAATAGAAATTTTCAATTATTCAAGGAGTTTTCTTCTTTGCTGCTCAGCAATAATTTAACGCTCCCTGAATCAAAAGAGATTGCCATTTCTGACAAAGAATCTCTTGCTAATGCTCTCAAATTATTGACAGCCTGCAAGGAAACACCAGAATCAATACGTGAATTTGATTTTGAACGAATCGCTCATAGAGCTTTAGGTTTGCTGAGCTTTTATGATTTGATAACCATCCTCATTAATCTGAGACGATTATATAAAAATCTCGATTATCATCAGAAGATTGTCGCTAATTATGTTGTTTGGCAATTATTTACCTATCAGTGTATTGAAGGGATAACTCCTGATTCCTTGGTCTTTTTACAAATGAAACTCTTCTTCAAATATAATGTTGATAAGGAGTTTGGTTTAGGTTTATTGGGGATGCAAATTAATGCTCTTTTTGAGGCATTAATTGAAAATAATTTGGATGTTTTTAATGTACCGGCATTAAGCAACTATCAACAAATAACGCAACGACTTGCCGAATATGAAGTCTCACAAGAGTCTTTTGATCGGTTAATTGATCGCGCAATGGATTTGAAAAAAGGCGAGCGAGAGTATGAGGTAAAACGGCTTGCTCAAGAAATGCGTATTCTTACGATCAACTTTTATCAAAACGTACTTATAAAAGAATTTGGTGGCGGCGAGTGGGCAAAAGCGGAATCTAAAAAAAATGCACCACACATAGATAAGTCAACTCAATTTTTTAACAAGTTAAGCGCTTATTTTGTGAAGAAAATATTGAGTCAGCCAAGTAACAATATTAAAAATGCATTACAATTCATGCTGGAGTTGGCTCATGAGCTTTGTCTTTTAGATGGTGAAAAATACCCTGATTTAAACCACCTGATGCTAATTTGTAGCGTATTGAATAATAATAATATTTTACGATTATCCAATTCATTTGAACTTTTATCGTCCAAAGAAAGAAAAGCACTTGCTGAATTGGAGCATATGGTTAGCAAGGAATCAAATTCAAAATGGATGCGCGAAGTTTATCGACTTTATCGAACGACCTTGCCATTTTTAGGTATTATTTTAACTGATGTTACTTTTGCTACTGATGGAAATCATTATCCTTTAAGCCGTTTTGAAGCAGTTGGTGGGATTTTGATGAGGGTTCTCGAAATCAAAACCTTGTTAAATAATAAATACAGCCGTAATACCACTGACCTGCAGGATTTTTTAAATAATTGTCTTGAAATCAGTGAGGACGACTTATATTTAGCTTCTCTTAGAATTCAGCCAAGAAAAGGGGATGTGTTGAATCTGGATGAACCAAGTAAAGATTGGCAGTTTATCTTGGATCATCTGAACCAAAATTTTTTAAACAATAATTTGATCCCTGCAGTTATTTATAAAGGGCAAATCCATCCCCCCATTCAATTGGCGAATCGATTAATTTCTTATTTTAGTAGATACATAGAAAATTTAAATAAAGCAGTCAAGGAGTTGAATGAGGCCGAAGAGCTTTCCGCAGAGCAGCTCAAATTAAAAGAGGATCATGACAAAATACGACAGTTGATTGAGCAGCTTGAAAAAACAATTGATCGAATTATTGAAGTGAATAAAACCTTCTACGTCAAACAAAATCTTATGGGGGCACTATGTCCCGTATATTATCAGAGTAAGATAATGCAGTTGAATCAGCAACAGTCACTGGTGGATAAATCTACAGACTTAAAGAAAACACGAAGAACTTCCTGGCGACAAGTTAGCACGCTTGTGCATAAAAAGCTTTTTTTCTCTTCTGTAGACGCAATCAAACCACAAACAGCTACAGGAGAACCTCTTTCGAGAAATTTCGCTGAGCGAATCCGCGCTGATATGGAAGTCGAAGAAATTCAACCGGATGGGGATTTGAGTCAACATGAAAGCAGTTCATTAAAACAGCTAAGCTTTTCTTAATGCGCACTTGTTATAATATTTGACCAACCAAACACACAGGAGTTACAAGATGGCATTGTCGCAACAAGAGCGTGAGGAACTGATACGTTTTATTCGATCAAATCAGTTAAATATTAAATCATCGACCGGATGGACTAATTATTCGAAATTTAGACAAAATAAAGATGCTCTGGTATTGGATATTGATGATACTGAATCATTAAGCAAGGTTTTGCAGTTCATTACTGCTTTAAATAAAAAGAAAGATCCTGCAGATCGTACTTTAGTAAGGCCTGCTGCAGGAGGTCGAGGAAAGAAATACAGTGAATCCTATTCGGTACATGGAGTGGAAGACGCTGATATTGTAATTCGTTTAGTAGGGAAAGAATTTACGGAAATTAAAGGGGTTGATAAGGAGGGGCAGGTTGTTACCATTGGTGCCAGTATGCAAGTTGGCGAAATAAATCAACAACTCTATGACCAATATAATCTTACGTTACCGACGTCCAGTTTAAATCCATACATTTCATTTATTGGTTTAGCCGCTAACAGCGGTATTGGTACTGGAAAAGATCAGCCCGGTGTAGCCGGCCTTATCAAATCGATGACACTCTGTCTGCCAAATGGAGAGATTGTAACCATTGATAGTTCCCATCCTGATTTTGAGACCATATGTTCAGGCCATCAAGGTTTATTCGGTTTTGTTTTAAGTGCTGAAGTTCAATGTATTGAAGCGCAAAAATTAGAATGCAATAAAGAAGTCATGAGTGTTGCGCAATTAATTGACGAAATAAAGCAGGGTTTATTCGAGCGCGATCCTTATACCAGTATCTATATTATGCCCACTTATCAAGCTGATGAGTTGACCAATCGAGCTTATAAAAATGTCTGCGTTTATCGTTGGCGTCCTGTTGAAAAAAACTGTGAGGATCAAAATGCTCGTACGCCCTTAACGCATGTAAGACAGGAAATGGAAACGAGAATTTATGATTATCTGAAAGTCAGCAATTTCTTGTGCCAATTTCCGCATGTGATTCCCCAATTTGCACAATATATAGTTCTTCCTCTTGTGATTGGGAGCAAAAATGAGACTTCTGTATCACGCTGGTATGATTCAGTTCATCATCAGACAGGTTATCCCGGAAATGTTGAAGACACAGGCTTATTATTTGAAGTGAGCGAAGATTGTCATGAAGTAGTCATCGCTCTGGAAAAGGTATTTACAACATTACATGAGTACAGTGAGCGCGATTATTTTCCCATCACTTCGGGGATGTATTTACGCTATTTACAGGGAATGAATGGTGGTGTCTCTATTACCCAACACGCCGACGGAAAACATGTTTGTTCGTTTGATATGGTTTCAGATATTCATAACCCTGGACATGATGCTTTCCAGAAAGAAATTACCAAATTCTTTAGGGAAAATCTTAAGGCGGTTCCGCATTTAGGAAAATTTTTACCTGATGATTATCAATTAAATTGCGCTGAGTATAATGATGCCTTAGTTCGATGGTATGAAGATAACAATTTAAATCTTGAAGAAAGCATGTTGCTTACCGCCCATTATTGCAAACTTTTGCAATTCCCTAATATGATGCCTGCGCAACCCGATTTTTCAAGAAGACAATTTGCTTTATTCCAACCCGCAGAAAACATTCCTCAGTTAAGAGATAGTGTTGATGATGAGCCCAGATATAAAGCTGCAATTTGAGCCTGCATGTCATTATTGCCAAGGTAGGTTGCATTGACAATTAATTTTTATTGCCTCTGGTATTTGTTTTATTCAATAACTAAACTTATTGAAATATATTAAAATTAACTTGAATTGAACGCTCTTTACCTACTAAGGCGGGTTGGGCGTAAAATTAAAACAGACGCTTGATGTTGATATGAACAGGACTTACGAAAAACGCCAAGGTCGAGGCAAAAAATGTTTTTAATGAGGAAGTTTAGATATACTAAATGACCGAATTAAAAACATTTTTTAACGAAGAGATGGGGGGCGTAAGTCCTGATGAAAATAAATAGCCTATGAGGGGCTGATAAAATGATACAGGACAAGAAGTCAAAACAGTTGTTGGGAATGGCTGTAATCATTTTAGCTATCCTTTTATTTCTACTTTGGCATTATTTCCAACCTAAGGCGTTAGGAAGTGATTTTGCCAGTGGGAATGGACGAATTGAAGCGATAGAAGTTGATATTGATACTAAAATTGCTGGGCGGATAAAAACCATCTACGTTGACGAAGGGGATTTCGTCAAAACAGGCCAGGTGCTTGCCAAAATGGATACCGATTCCCTTGAGGCGCAACTTCGTGAAGCGCAAGCCAAATATAAAGAAGCTCAAAGCAATGTGATTAGTGCCAAGCACCAGGTTATCCAACGAAAAAATGAAAAGGAAGTGGCTCAGGCTACGGTAGCTCAACGTCAAGCTGAGTTAAGTTTGGCAAGAAATCGGTTGTCTCGCGTGCAAAAGCTGGTCGCCAAAGGAGCTGCTTCAGTAGATAGTCTCGATGAAGCAAATGCGCTTTTTTATAGTGCTGAGGCCGTATTTAAAGCAGCCAATGCTCAGGTTGCTGAAAAAGATGCAATGATTGCAACCGCAGAAGCGCAAGTTAATGGTGCAGAATTATCCGTTGATGCAGCTGCTGCGACAATCGAGCGACTGAAAGTGGATATTAAAGACAGCACCTTGGTTGCACCAATTGATGGACGGATCCAATTTCGTGTTGCTCAGCCAGGAGAAGTACTGGCTGCTGGGGGCAAAGTATTAAATATGGTCGATTTAACCAATGTGTATATGGTTTTTTTTCTGCCCACAGAACAAGCTGGAAGAGTGCAGATAGGTGCAGCCGTACATCTGGTGCTTGATGCGATTCCTCAATATGTAATCCCGGCAAAAGTGACTTTTGTCGCGGATGTTGCCCAATTTACCCCCAAAACTGTTGAAACAGCAAGTGAGCGGCAAAAACTGATGTTTCGTGTTAAAGCACGAATCGCTCCAGAACTACTAAAAAAATACATCCATGCTGTAAAAACAGGGTTACCTGGTATGGCTTATGTCCAGTTGAATCCTAAAAGTAAATGGCCTGCCAATTTACAAGTGAATGTGCCAAATGAGCGAAGATAATGCCAAACGAATTGGAATAATTGATAATGTGAGCCTATGGTTTGGTAAGACGCAAGCACTTAAGCAAATCAACCTGAATATTCCTGCCAGTTGTATGGTTGGATTTATTGGTCCGGATGGGGTAGGTAAATCGAGCTTGCTTTCCTTAATTGCAGGGGCACGTGCGATTCAGCAAGGAACGGTCATAGTTTTAGGCGGCGATATGAAGAGTGCTTCTCATCGTAACGCCGTATGCACACGCATTGCTTACATGCCCCAAGGATTAGGAAAAAACCTTTATTCTTCACTTTCAGTTTTTGAAAACATTGATTTCTTTGGGCGCTTATTTGGTCATGAGCGCAGAGAACGTGAATACTATATTACGCGATTGTTAACCAATACCGGGCTATTGCCATTTAAAGATCGGCCAGTAAGCAAATTATCTGGTGGAATGAAACAAAAACTGGGTTTATGTTGCGCCCTGATTCATTCACCTGATTTGTTAATTTTAGATGAGCCTACTACCGGTGTTGACCCTTTATCTCGACGTCAGTTCTGGGAATTAATCAATGTCATTCGTCAAGATAAACCGCAAATGAGTGTTCTGGTAGCTACTGCCTATATGGAGGAAGCGGCACAATTTGATTGGTTGGTCGCGATGAATGATGGAGGCATTTTAGCAACAGGAACCCATAATCGGTTGTTGGCACATACTCAGACTTCTACCTTGGAAGAAGCCTTTATTGCCCTGTTGCCCAAAGAACAACAAATGCATCATCAAAAGGTAGTAATTGAACCACGGTTACAGCAAGAGTTTGCTGAAATTGCTATTGAAGCTAATGGCCTGACCAAAAAATTTGGTAATTTTACCGCGGTAGACTCAGTAAATTTTCGTATTGAGCGAGGAGAGATTTTTGGTTTTTTAGGGTCCAATGGTTGTGGTAAAACAACGGTCATGAAGATGCTGACTGGATTATTACCAATAAGTGCGGGGCAAGTATGGCTTTTGGGTAAAACAGTTGATGCTCATGATCTTAATATACGTCGACAAATTGGATATATGTCGCAATCCTTTTCGTTATATGCAGAACTGACGGTTTTTCAAAATTTATTACTGCATGCTCGCTTGTTCCATTTACCCAAGGAACAGGTCCATGCGCACATTAATCGCTTGGTAAACCGTTTTTATTTAACCGATGTTCTTAATGAATACCCTAATTCTTTGCCGCTAGGGTACAAGCAAAGACTGTCATTAGCAGTTGCGGTACTCCATCAGCCGGAAATTTTAATTTTGGATGAGCCCACCTCTGGTGTTGATCCTTTGGCACGTGATTTGTTTTGGCAATTAATGATTGATTTGTCCCGCCAGGATCGGGTCACCATCTTCATTTCCACTCATTTTATGAATGAAGCAGAACGCTGTGATCGCATCTCTTTGATGCATGCGGGAAAAGTATTAGTCAGTGATAAACCAGCCAATCTGATTAAAATAAAAAAAACCAAAACCCTCGAAGATGCCTTTATCTGTTACCTTGAGGAGGCTCGAAAAGAAGAGTCCACGAGCCAAATTACTTCATCAACAAACAGGACAAATCAACGCTCCTTTCTGCTCGCAAAACAAAATCAAAGAAATATAGCGTTTGATATCCGACGTATGTACAGTTATTGCCGGCGGGAAACACTAGAACTGATTCGTGAGCCTATTCGTGCGATTATGGCTTTTTTAGGTAGTGTCATTCTCATGATCATCATGAGTTACGGTATAAATCTGGATGTTGAAAATCTATCTTTTGCTGTGTGGGATCGCGATCAAAGTACTACCAGCCAAAATTATGTGCTTGATATTGCGGGCTCACGCTATTTTAGTGAGTATCCGCCGGTTATAAATTATAACCAATTAGACAAAAGAATGCGTTCGGGGGAACTGAATCTGGCACTCGAAATACCCAATGGTTTTGCCCGTGATATCAAACGAGGCAGGGAAGTCCAAATAGGCGCTTGGGTCGAAGGCGTCATGCCCCAGCGTGCGGAAACGGCAAGAAACTATATTCTGGGATTACATCAGCATTGGCTGGCGAATAACCTGCCTGAATTCAAAAAAAATGATCTGCAGAATTACTTCAATATAGAAACACGGTTCCGTTACAATCCTGATGTGAAGAGTTTACCGGCTATGGTTCCTGCGATGATCCCCTTACTTTTAATGCTGATTCCCTCCATATTAACGGCACTTGCTGTAGTGCGCGAAAAAGAATTGGGTTCCATTATCAACTTATATGTCACTCCAGTTACTAAAATGGAGTTCCTGCTTGGTAAATTACTGCCTTATATCGGCCTTGCCTTATTTAATTTCCTCTCGTTGGTTGCACTTTCTGTATTCTTTTTCAAAGTGCCTATTAGCGGTAGTTTTTTAACCTTTCTGATGGCAGCTTTTATTTATGTCGTCATCGCGACATCGATGGGATTTTTAATTTCTACTTTTATGCACAGCCAGATTGCCGCAATTTTTGGTACGGCAATCCTTACTATTCTTCCCGCAACGCAGTTTTCAGGTATATTGGAACCTGTATCCTCTCTTGAAGGATTAGGAGCTTTGATTGGCCAAATTTATCCCGTGACTTATTTTCTGAATATATCACGAGGCATTTTTTCCAAGGGATTGGGTTTTAATGAATTACATGGTGCTCTTTTTTCGTTATTACTTGCAGTACCCATATTAATGGCCCTTTGTTTGTGCTTTATCAAGAAACAGGAGCAGTAAAATGGCTATAAGTAATATAGTCTATCTGGCAGTTAAGGAATTACGGGGCATGTTACGTGATCCGATTATGCTGATATTAATTATTTTTGCATTTACTGTTTCTGTTTATGCGGCTGCAACGGCGTTACCTGAAACACTGAATAAAACACCTATAGCCATAGTCGATGAAGATCAATCTCCTCTATCACAAAGGATTACCGATTCATTTTATCCGCCACAATTTACTCGACCCGTGCTCATTAATTTGACCGAGATGGATTCTGGAATGAATTCTGGGACTTATACTTTTACCCTGGATATCCCCCCCAATTTTCAACGTGACTTATTGGCTGGCCGTAAACCCTCTATTCAATTAAATGTCGATGCAACACGCATGAGTCAAGCATTTGTCGGCTCGGGTTATATTCAAACCATGATTAATGGGGAAGTCAGTGAGTTTTTAAGACATTATCGCGAAATTGTCATTCCTCCAGTAGATTTAGTGTTGAGGGTTCGCTTCAATCCTACGTTAAGTAAAACTTGGTTTGGGGCCGTTATGGAAATCATTAATAATGTGACCATGCTTTCAATTGTCCTTACAGGAGCCGCACTACTGCGTGAGCGTGAGCATGGGACGATTGAGCATTTGTTGGTGATGCCTATTACTCCATTTGAAATCATGACCAGTAAACTTTGTGCTATGGGCTTGGTGGTATTAGTAGTCAGTTCATTCTCTCTGGTCATCGTGGTGCATCAGTTACTTGCCATTCCTATTGAAGGTTCCATCCCTTTATTTTTATTAGGAAGTGCGATGAATTTATTTGCGACAACATCCATGGGTATTTTTATGGGAACTATAGCCCGCTCCATGCCACAATTCGGTTTATTACTGATCCTGGTTATTATACCTCTGGAGATGCTCTCTGGAGGTATGACACCAAGAGAAAATATGCCTGAGTTGGTACGTACCATCATGCTCGCAGCACCCATCACTCATTTTGTTATGCTGGCGCAATCGGTGTTGTTCCGGGGGGCTGGTTTAGATATCATATGGCCGCAGCTGGCAGCACTTGCGTGTATCGGGTCTACTTTTTTCTATATCACATTACGTTACTTCCGTAAGTCGATTAGTTTGTTATAGATTATCCCTTAATTCATGCATTATGGCTTTCTATTTTTTCCAGAACCCATTAAGAGTACTGAGTGATTATTGGTGGGGACGCGCTTTTAAAAGGAATTTATTATGAAAACAGCATTGGTATCTGGATTTGCCCGTTCATTTATATCCGGTTGGCCGATTGCAGAAGCAACAATTACGGTTCTTGAACACGAGCAGTTAAAATTTAAGACGGATTCTTCGGGAAAGTTTGGACCCTTCGCGTGGCCCGTTGGAGAACCGATTACCTTGGTTTTTGAGAAATCTGGATCGTTTTGGACCGGATATAAGACAATACAAACAGCGACTTTAATTGTTCCGCCCGAGGGAATCAACGATGCGAATTTCCTAAAAAATATTTCATTTCAAGTTCCTTCAAATATGGCCTATAGATTTCTTTCTTTCGCAATGGGGGAAATTGAAGACCCGCAAGCATGTCAAATTGCTGCAACAGTTACACCACCCAATACCACCATGGATGACATCCCGCAAGGAGTTGAAGGTGTTACCGTGACTTTATCACCTAAAGTGGATGTAAGAACATTTTATTTTGGGATTTTTCCGATAGTTCACAAAACAAATCCTTTTGTCAAAAAATTAACATCGACGTCACTGGATGGTGGGGTTGCCTTCATCAATGTTCCACCAGGTGATTACATCATGGAAGCCAAAAAGGATAACATCCTTTTTTCCAAAGTAGCGATTAAGGCACGTAAAGGAATGATTGTGAATGCAAGCCCGCCACAAGGTCCAACAATGCTCGAAGACCCCAAAGTAGATTCAGAGAAAAAAACAAATCAGTTTAGTTTTTTTAAACCGGCATTAGCACTAGGATTTACTACGGTGGGTGCTCTTGCTGCAACTAGTATGCTGAGTAAACCTGCTCCATAAATCCTATAGGCTTAGCTATAATTGGACATGGGCCGCGTCATGGGATTACTGTTTCCTTTGAGCCGAAACGAGATAAGTGGATTCTTATTGATGCAAATGCGCCGCCAGCTCAGAAATATTCAGAAGACGATGCCATAGCCAAAGCTTTATTAGTAGAGGGTGCTTGTTCTACAAATGGAACTGCGGGAATTAATACGCACGTTTATTTGATGTCAGGAAATGAATCCTTACAACATGCACTTTCTGAATGGATGCAGGAAGTACAGAAATTATCTGAGCAGGATATGCAAACAAAAACCAAATAGGAGGATTCGCGAGGAGGAACTTTGTTGAGTGTGGTTCTTCGCAGCAATAATTCCGCTTGTTGTTTTAAAAAATGAACACGCAATAGAACGATTAATAGATTTTGATATTGCTGCATTGCTTAATTCCAAATTGTACTCTACTTTAGTAAATAAACATGAATATATATTTAATCAAATCGAAAAAGTTAAAGCATATAAAAATCAAACTAAGGAATTAACGAATACCCCGCAGAATCCAGCCGCTTAAGATATTGGTATTCTGACGGGCTATTGAGCAAGGAATGAAAGAACATGACAGACACAGCAATAGAAAAAACAGTGAGAAGAGTTTTTGATGAGTTGTGGAATCAGCAAAGGGCTGCCCTGGCAGATGAGCTCTTTTCTGCAAAAACCGTAATTCACTTTAGCTATGAACAAGCAGCCAATTTACAGAATTTTAAAGAAGCGCTACCGCAATGGTATCACGCTTTTCCGGATCTGATGCACTCTATTGATGATCTGATCGTGAGTGGTGATAAAGTCGTAACGCGCTGGCATGGCCTGGGTACCCATCAGCATGAGTTTTTGGGAATTCCCGCAACAGGTATCCCTGTATTTTATAGTGGCATTACTATTTTTCGCTTGGATAGTAATCATCAAATCGCTGAAGCTTGGGTCTATAGTGATTTAGACGACATGATCATCAAAATGCAGCAAAGTCAAAAGCAATAGGCATGATTATGGAAAAAGATCGGGAAAAGCGTTATGAGCGGGCAAAAAAATTTCTTCCGCAAAATGTTGTTGGTTTGCTAAAAAACCTTCAACCTTCAATTGCGTGGTCCCCCGATGATAAGCGTATTTGCTATCGGCATGATACGAGTGAAGGTTATGAATATTTAATTTTTAATCTACAAAGCAAAACCAAGGAGCTCGCTTTTGACCACAAAGTAGTGGCAGCAACAGTTGCTAAACAGTTAAATCGGGAAATCAAGGCTTTTGCCTTGCCAATCAATCAAATTGATTTTTTTGACGAACACATTTTGCAATTGCATATTGAGCAATTTATTTTTCAATATGATCGAACAACGCAGGTGCTCTCGCGTATTCCTGAGGCAAAAAAAACGGCTGCTATGACTCGATGCCCCACGATCATGGAATTATGGGGACTTTTACCCATTCCTATTGTTCCAAGAGTTCGCTCACCAGATGAGCGTTGGGATTTATACAGTAAGGAGCATAATTTATTTCTTTTTTCATTTGACGAAAATAAAGAATATCAGCTTACTACAGATGGCACAGTAACGAATGCATATGCAGCTTCCCCTGATACTAATTTAACTTCATTAACGCTGCGTCGTACTCAAACAGTACTACCGCCTATGGCTATTTGGTCTCCTGATTCACAAAAAATTGTAACTTTTCGATGCAATCAAGAACATGTAAAAAAATTGGCATTATTACAACATGCTCCTGAAGATGGTTCTTTTCGTCCCCAGGTTTTTGAGGCGCATATTCCTTTTTTAGGTGATGAAATCATTCCAGAAATTAAATTATGTTGGGTTGATGTCAGGGAAAAGAAGCTGTACGAAATCGACATGCCTCCTTTGATGCCCGCATTGGTGGGTTCTCCAATTGAAGCAGGTTATGTCTGGTGGAATGAAGACAGTACAAAAATATTTCTTTTGAAAGAAGAACGAGGTAATCATCAACTTTCTTTATGCGAATTAAATGTTGCGACCCAAAAGCTGCGCGTCATCCTTACCGAAAAGTCCAAAGGGTATCTCGAACCCAGTCAATTAATTTTGTGGCAAAATTACACGCGAATACTCGAAGCCTCAAATGAATTTATTTGGTTATCCGATCATAACGGTTGGGCGCATCTTTATTTACATGATTTACAAACGGGGCAAATAAAAAATCCCATTACGCAAGGTCTATGGATGGTTCGCAAAGTATTCCATGTTGATATGAAACATCGATGGATTTATTTTTTGGCTAATGGGAACGAGTCGGGTGTTGATCCCTATTTCCGTTATTTATATCGTGCCCGCTTGGATGGAAATGACGTGCAATTGTTGACACCAGAAACAGCGGATCATTCAATTGTCTTCTCACCATCCCAAGAATATTTTATTGACTATTATTCTTCTATGGATTCCATTCCAATCACAAAACTACGTGATAAGAATGGCCTAGAGCTCGATACCATAGAAAAGGCTGATTTTTCCCAGCTCTTTTCTTTAGGATATAAACAGCCTAAGCCTTTTTGCCTAAAAGGTGCGGATGGAGAAACTGATATTTATGGTGTTATTTATTTCCCTACTGATTTTGATCCAAAGAAAAAATATCCAATAATTGATGATATTTATCCTGGGCCGCAATTAACTCGAGTTCCTAAAACGTATTGTTATGATCCTCCTGAATATCTTTATGGCTGCTGGTGGCCTCAAAGTGTAGCGGAATTAGGTTTTATCGTTGTCAACATCGATGGGCGAGGTACGCCTTTGCGTTCTAAAATATTTCATGAGTACTCCTATCAACATTTAGAAAGTGCAGGTGGATTAGAGGATCATGTTGCGGTCATTAAAAGTCTGGCCAAGCAGCATTCTTATATTGATATCAATCGGGTCGGAATTTTGGGGCAATCTGCAGGGGGATATGCTGCAACTCGAGCTTTATTGGACTATCCTGATTTTTATCGAGTAGGGGTCTGTGTTTCCGGATTACAGGATTTACGAAGTTATTTAGCTTTTTGGGGCGAGCGGTATCAGGGTATGCCAAACGATGTAGACTACACACTGCAATCAAATTATCCACGGGCTGATAAACTTCAAGGTAAATTATTTCTGATTCATGGTGATTTGGATGATAATGTTCATCCATCCAACATGTTGCAATTTGTTGATGCGTTAATTAAGGCAGATAAAAATTTTGATATGTTATTAGTGCCTAATGCAAACCATGGTTTGTATTTCATGAATCCTTATGTTTGGCGTAGAATTTGGGATTATTTTGTTGAATATTTAAAATAGTAATTACGTCCTTACGTTTTACTGCTACGGGGTGGGTGTTCAATGAATTCCTTGAAGAAAGAGCAACCCGCTGCCATAATAAATTTAACGCGTTACCAGTAATTTAAAGAAAAGGATTCCTTATGGCTACTGTAGGTACTTATCTCGCACAACGCCTCCAAGAATTAGGCATGAACGATTATTTCGCTATTCCTGGTGACTATAATTTGGGCTTATTGGATGAACTGTTAAAAAATAAATCACTAAACATGATCAATTGCTGTAATGAGTTGAATGCAGGTTATGCAGCTGATGGTTATGCACGTATAAAAGGAGTTTCTGCACTGATTGTTACCTTTAGCGTTGGCGGCTTAAGTGCGGTCAATGCTGTTGCTGGTGCTTTTGCTGAGAATCTGCCTGTCATTGTCATTTCAGGGGGACCAAATACAAATTCAGTACAAGATGCGGAAATTCTACACCATACTTTGGCGACCGAAAATTACAGCTATGTTCGCGAAATTTTTGCAAAAATTACTGCACATAGTGTGTTTATTCATAGACCAAGTGATGCGCCCATGCAAATTGATACCGCTATTGCGATTGCGCTTGCAAAGAAAAAACCCGTTTATATTGAAATTGCATGCAATATTGCAGGACTTAGTGTTTCTCCGCCAACGCAACGGGCGCTTAATGTCAAAAAATTGAGTGATACGTCATCTCTTGCAGCCGCAATTGAGGATGCCGCTGCTAAACTTAATGCAGCAACTAAGCCAGTATTGATTGCAGGCAGTAAATCTCGTCCTTGCGAAGCAACTTCTATGATCGAAACCTTAAGCCAAGCCTGCGGCTATGCTTTAGCTGCAATGCCTGATGCCAAGGGATTTGTTTCAGAGCAGCATCCCAATTATATTGGCATTTATTGGGGGCCTGTCAGCTCTCCTGGATGTGGCGAAATTGTAGAATCAAGTGACCTGTATTTCTTTATAGGACCAAATTTCAACGATTATACGACGGTTGGTCATGTGTGTAATATCCAACCCAAGAAGCTTATTGTTATTGCGGATGGGAGTGTTTCTATCGCAGGAACAGTGTATACCGAAGTATACATGAATGAGTTTTTACATGGCTTAAAGGAGCGATTGAAATTCAATGATGCATCACTCAAAGCGTACAAACGAATCGCTGGTTCCGCTCCTTTATATAACGAGCCAGATGATTTGAATTCACCACTCACTACCCGATTTTTATTTGGGCAAATTCAGAAACTTCTAAGTAGTGATTATGGGGTGTTGGCGGAGACTGGTGACTCATGGTTTAATGGCATGCGTCTCAATTTACCAGAAAATTGCCCGTTTGAAATTCAAATGCAGTATGGATCTATTGGTTGGTCTGTAGGGGCGCTTCTGGGAATGCAAGCCGCACTTCATAATAAAAAACGTGTTATTGCTTTGATTGGTGATGGTTCTTTTCAAATGAGTGCCCAAGAGCTTTCAACGCTCATTCGTTATGGATTTAAACCGATTATCTTTTTAATGAATAATGCTTCGTATACGATTGAAGTTCAAATTCATGATGGCCCGTATAATGTGATTAATAATTGGCGTTATGCTGATTTAGTGGATGCTTTTAATGGGGAACAAGTAAATGCCCGCGCATTTAGGGCCCCTACGCATCAAACACTTCTTGATGCAATCGCAGAGGCTAAAAAAGCGGATGCCTTATGCTTTATTGAGGTCATTTTAGACAAAGATGATTGCAATAAAAACCTATTGGAATGGGGCGCCAGGGTCGCATCCTACAATAGTCGGTCACCAAGAACGAATTAGCCGTGCCCGCTATGTTCCATCGTGTCTACAACGAACTATACTTATACTTATAGTGATGGTTAAAAAGGACTTATATGAAAATCTATTTGAATCCTCAACCACATGCAGTGGAGCGTGTAAATAAAGTTCGAAATAAACCCTGTAGCATGCCAACTCCAAGACATAACAAAGTAGAAGAAGATTTATCGGAAATGTCAGATACAGAAATTTTCAAAACCGAATCTGAAGAGCAAGCTTGGAGAGATGTCCTTAAAAAGGATAAAACTCACTAGGTTTTTTCGATAAGGAATTATAGGTGATTCATTTTTTTCAGGTTTTTTTAGCACTTCTGTTGGTTTTACTCAATGCATTTTTTGTTGCCGCTGAATTTGGCATGGTAAAACTTCGTGCGACCCGTGTTGAAGCAATCAAAGATAATTATGGTCTACGGGGAACAATTTTAGTTCATGTGCATAAAAATCTTGATGCTTATTTATCTGCATGTCAGCTCGGTATCACGATTGCATCACTTGGTTTGGGTTGGGTAGGAGAGCCGGCATTTGCTGAGTTGCTTAAGCCTGTTCTGATTTTTATTGGCGTTGATTCACCGAGAGTAATTACAGTAATTGCTTTTTTCGTTGCGTTTTCATTTATTTCTTTTCTCCATATTGTTGTTGGAGAATTAATGCCTAAATCCCTTGCTGTTCGTCAATCAGAACGGGTATCCGTATGGACTGCACTTCCTTTATATGGTTTTTATTGGTTAATGTACCCGGCAATATGGGTACTTAATACTTGTTCAAATTTTCTTTTAAAAGTGTTTAAATTAGATGAAGTCCACCAGACTGAGTATTTTTATTCAACAGATGAAATAAAGCTGCTCTTGGGGACAAGCCATCTGCATGGTGAGCTTACTGAAGAAGAGGTTGAAATCATTGAACACACTCTTGATTTAGCCGATCTTAAAGTCACTGAAGTCATGCGCTTTAGTGAAGAAATGATCGTGATCAACATAAGTAAGCCGATACAACAAATTATCGATGTAATTATGGAGCATCGCTACAGTCGATATCCTGTTTATGACCCAGATAAAAAAGATGTGATTGGTATTATTCATGTAAAAGATCTGCTTCCTATTTTTTATCAGCATGGTGAAATCAAAGAGTTACACTCACTGATTAGACCGGTCCTTAAAGTGTCTCGCCGTCTACCTGCATTGGATTTATTAAATAAATTCCGTGAAGGGATGTCTCATTTTGCTCTTGTGTACAGCGGTAAAGGAACTATTTTAGGTTTTGTCACGATCGATAATTTACTGCAAGTACTGATTGGCCGCATTAAAGATGAATTTCATCGTACCAAAGTGGATTGGGTATTGAATGCAGATGGAACCATATCTGCCTCGGGGAATTGTTCCATTTATTTTTTAGAACAAGCAATTGATGAGGATATCGATATAGAAGACGAAATTGATACTTTAAATGGGTTATTCCTTCATCGATTAGGTTATTTGCCTAAGGAAGGGGAGCGTATTGAGTTTCCAGAGTTTAATGCCAAAATTGAAAAAGCAACCCCCTCAAAAATTATTAAAGTAAGAATTTATCCTAAAAATGCGGAGCCTTCTGAAGGGCAAAATGATGTAAAAATCTGATTTGGCCTTGATACTGTGTTCAAACAGCCCTGTTGTGGAAAAGTAATATAACGGAGCTGATGGGTTGGAGATACAACGTTCTGTGAACAATTCGACTACACTTTCGATTTTTTTTCTTGAGTTCATTTCGATAGTCCAATAATTTGCAAATAAAAATTTATCTGCTCCAGTTTTTCTCTATTTTATGAGTGTAGTCACTTTTTTGGTATTCAAAAAATAATCATTATTTTTGCTAATTTTTTTCTGTATATGACGATCAAAATGATTGTGGATAAGTATATGGAGCGACATTATCATCGCTGACAAATGTGATTTTATGGTTAAATTTGGATCATATTGGTTGAATTATGAAAATTACTTGCCTATATTTATAACATTCATTAATTCAAATAGAGAGACTCAAAGCTCTTTGATTAAGGTAGTTATGAAACAGACCGAATTGCATTTGTATCGTGGTTTAACCAATTCGGAAAAGCGATACAGTAGAGCCATAATATGGATACCCTTATTAGTTACACTATACAGCATAATTTCAGGGATGTTATTTAATATTGGTGTTGGTACATTAATATTGTTTTTAATTTGTTACAGCTGTACCGTTTTAGGGATTACGATTGGTTTTCATCGCTTGTTAACGCATCATTCATTCAAGGCAAAGCGATGGGTTAAGATTGTGTTTGCTTGTTTTGGTTGCATGGCTTATGAGGGACCACCATTCTTTTGGATAGCTGCTCATCGAAGACATCACAAATATACAGAGACTGAATTCGATCCGCATTCACCCCTTTCAACAAAAAAAGGGGGGCTCTATGGTTTTTATCACGCTCATATGGGATGGATGGCTAATCATACTTTAGAGAACTGGCGATATTACCTGGGCGATTTGCTCCGGGATCGCGATTTATTGCTTATAAACAAACATTATAGCCTTATTGCTCTGGGCGGAATAATTATTCCTGGAATCATCAATGGATTAATGTACATGAGCTGGTATTCGTTCTGGGAAGGAGTTATTGTTTGTGGATTTGTCAGAATCTGTTTCCAACAACATGTTACCTGGTCCATTAATTCTATTTGTCACATTTGGGGCAGAACAGATTTTAAAACTCAGGACAACAGTAAAAATAATTGGCTCTTTGCGCTTCTCGCTTATGGTGAGGGTTGGCATAATGGACATCATGCTTTTCCAAGTTCAGCCAAGCATGGGTTAAAAAAATGGCAAATTGATCTTTCTTATATATTAATATTATTACTATCACGCGTGGGGTTAGTCCATGAAATCAAGTTACCTACAGAGGAGCAAATAAAACAAAAATCTATAAAATAATATAATGGTGATGTCCTGGGTTCTCATCAACTATTATTTTTTTCTGCATAAAACTATTCATCTTCTCTGTTATGGACCGCAACTTTGAGATCGGGATCAAGAGGATTTCCAGGAATTGTTCGCGTTTCGCTGGCCCATTCGCCTAAATCAATGAGTTTACATCGATCAGAGCAAAAAGGTTTGAACCGGTTCTCAGGGTGCCAGGTATTCTGTTTCCCACAAATAGGGCAAGCGATTTTTTGATGATTGTTCATGACGGTCTTCATTAATTTACATTGAGTATGGGGTATGTGATCTGGCACCATTGATGTTCAATATTCCAGATCATATCAATTTTAGCATATTCAGGTATTATCGGAACATTTAGGGACGAAATTTAAGAGAAGGTATTAACCTATAATATGGTAACCGCTATCAATATAAATGACGTCGCCAGTAATATTTTTTGCATATGGGCTTGCAAGAAAAACAACCATTGCCCCTACATCATCTATATCAACTAATGATTTTAGTGGCGATTTTTCTTTAGCATGTTGGATTAAATCATCAAACTTTTCAAGGCCTGAGGCTGCGCGTGTTTTTAGCGGACCCGGAGAAAGTGCAATGACGCGAATTTGTTTTGGACCCAATTCCACCGCCATATAGCGCACAGAAGCCTCCAAAGCAGCTTTAACAGGTCCCATGAGATTATAGTTTTCGACGACCTTTTCCGCTCCATAGAATGACATGGCAAACAATGAGCCCCCATTTTTCATCAGCGGTTTAGCCAGATTGGCCATACGGATAAATGAATGACAGGAAATATCCATGGCCATGAGAAAGCCTTCTTTAGAGCATTCATGCACAGGATTTTGTAAATCTTGTTTTGGCGCGAAAGCAATCGAGTGGATGAGGATGTCTATTTGTCCCCATTTTTTCTCTATTTGTAAAAATAAATTATCCAAATCCTGATTTTGAGTCACGTCACAAGGACAATAAATAGATGGTCTGAGATCCTTGGCGACTTTATCTACAAATGGTTTGGCTTTTTCATTTAAATAAGTAATTGCCAGATCAGCGCCTGCCTTTTTTAATGCTCGTGCACAACCAAAAGCAATGGAGCTGTCATTGGCAATGCCAATGACTAATGCTTTTTTTCCTGCAAGTAATGTGCTGTCCATGCATGGTTCCTTTTTCATATTCTCCATATTTGCCTTTAAATATTTTTCTACCATCACTCATAGCATTTCAATCTAAAGAACACGTCTTATAGTTAATTTTAGACCATAGTTAAACAATTAGATTAATTTGCGATCAGTAGGTTGGGTGTCATGAATTTCGCTAGACACACAGGTTGATGCTGTTGTGTTTTAAAAAAGGGATACTTATTGAGCTGAAAAATATTGCGTAATAATTAAAAATCGGCCTAATGAGTACAATTAAAAACAAAATGTTCTATACTATTTCAATAGCCAATTCCAATTTCAATGCTGCATTAGATTAAGGATAGTTCTATGTTGCATAACCCAATTGATAACCGCTCTTTGTACAACTGGTATGATTTGACAATGAGGTCGCTCCAGCCCTACTCAGATTATTGTCTCATGCTTTCCAAACGGTTTCGACGAATAGCTGATACCATGGATTTACCGATTAATCTGCCATTTCTTTCTGACATGCAAAAAGAGTTAGGTGAATCGGCTATGCATTCGTCAATTAAATATTTTAGAGAGTTAACCGGCTATTTTTATTTTTCTCATATGATGACAAACATTTATGAGAAACCGAGCTTTGATATCAAAGATATAAAATTAGGTGATGACTATTATGATATTGTTGAGGAGGTCGTTGATCGTAAAAGTTTTTGTCATTTATTACGCTTCAAGAAAAAAGGGATTGATGATCATGTTTTCCCTAAAATGCTTCTTGTTGCCCCGATGTCAGGCCACCATGCAACTTTATTAAGAGATACGGTGCAAGCACTATTACCATTCTATGATGTATATATTACCGATTGGAACAATGCACGCGATGTTCCCTTGTCAGAGGGAGCATTTGACTTAGATGATTTCATTGAATATGTGATTTCTTATTTCAAACTTTTGGGGCCTGGATTGAATGTGATGGCGGTATGCCAACCTACAGTTCCTGTCTTGGCTGCTCTTGCGTTGATGTCAACCGCTAAAGACCCTAAATTACCTCGTTGCACCATTTTATTGGGTGGGCCTATCGATACGAGTCACTCTCCTACTGCGGTAAATGAACTTGCTGTTTCGAGAGGCGATGATTGGTTTCAACAGAATGTAATTTCTATGGTTCCAAGTCGATTTCCTGGGGCAATGCGGTTAGTCTATCCTGGGTTTATGCAGCTTTCTGGTTTCATGAGCATGAACTGGCAACGGCACATGGAATCGCTCCAATCAGCTATAACGGATTATGCGGAAAATAACCGAGAATCTGCGTTTAAAACGATACGTTTTTACCTTGAGTATTTTTCAACGATGGATTTGACGGCTGAATTTTATATGCAGACAATCAATACGGTTTTTCAAGAGCAATTACTTGCTAAAGGTCATTACAAATCTCGAGGAAAGAACATTCGTTTACAGGATATAAAAAATACATCGATTTTGATTATTGAAGGTGAGCATGATGACATTACGGGGCTTGGACAAACTAAATCGGTTATTAATTTATGCAAAAACCTTTCTGAAAGTAAGAAAAAGTATTATCTCGCGAAAGAAGTTGGACACTATGGATTATTTAATGGCAGCAAGTTTCGAAAGAAGATTATTCCAGAAATAAATAGTTTTATTCAAAAACAGAGTGGTTTGGTGAAAAGGGATAGATTAAAACATGGATCACAAAAGACTTGATTTGGATAAATTAGCAAAGAATTTTCTACAAAAGTGTCAGGCCTTACCAAAGATCAAGGTAGCTGTAGTATTTCCTTGCAGCGAGGATTCCCTTGAGGGCGCAATCGAAGCCAATCATTTGGGGTTAATTGACCCTGTTTTTATTGGGCCTAAATCCAAAATTCAAGACATTGCAAAAAGCATAAAAGCTGATATTGGCGATTATGAATTAATTGATATTGCAGAGTCACAGGTGGCTGCTGAAAAAGCAGTGCAATTGGCGAGAGAGAGAAAGGTTGCCGCTTTAATGAAAGGGAGTTTGCATACGGATGAATTGATGCATGCGGTTATTAAGAAAGAAAATGGATTACGAACTCGTCGTCGCATCAGTCATGCGTTTATTATGGCGATTGAAAAATATCATAAGCCATTTATCGTTACTGATGCAGCAATTAATATCGCTCCTGACTTGATGGTTAAGAAAGACATCATTCAGAATGCAGTCGATCTGTTTCATGCATTTAGTAAAGAAATAGTACCAAAAGTAGCGCTTTTATCCGCAGTAGAAACCGTGCATCCCGAGATGACATCGACAACAGATGCAGCATGCTTGGCAAAAATGGCTGAGCGTGAACAAATTACCGGAGCAATTGTCGATGGTCCATTTGCTTATGATAATGTATTCAGCCTCCATGCAGCCCAAACTAAAAATATTAAATCCACAGTGATTGGTGATGTTGATATTTTTGTCGTGCCCAATTTAGAAGCCGGTAACATTTTAGCCAAACAAATGGTATTGATTGCTGATGCACTGTCTGCGGGCATCATTTTAGGCGCTGCGGTACCCATTATCTTAACCAGTCGTTCTGACAATATTCGTTCTCGGATTGCATCATGTGCAGTGGCCGTTATGATGGCCAATGCGAAAAAAACAAGAGAGTATAATGAGCAATATTCACTATAAAAATGTTCATGAAATTACTGGGGATATACTGAAAATAGTTGTCCCATACGCTCATGATATGCGTGCAATTTCAGTTCCAAGACTCGATGATTTAGCGTTGATCCATACCTCAAAAGGGGTATTACTTGCTCAAATTACCCATTTAGAAGACGAGATCGTTACTTTGCAAGTGTATGGGAGCACCAAAGGGTTATCAACAAACGCTTCAGTTACCTTTCTTGGCCATCCGATGCGGGTGAGTTATTCTCCAAACATTCTCGGACGTGTGTTTAATGGAGTTGGGCAACCTATTGATGGTGGTCCTAATTTAGAACAAGACGATACAACACCTATTCGTACATCCACAGTAAATCCTACGCGACGAACGCTTGCTTCCAAAATGATCCGCACCAATATTCCTATGATTGATGTGTTTAATTGCTTGGTTGAAAGTCAAAAAATTCCCATATTTTCAATCGCAGGTGAACCTTACAATGAATTATTGGCAAAAATTGCAACCCAAGCAGAGGCAGACATTATTGTGTTTGGTGGAATGGGGCTATTGTTTGATGACTATTATGCTTTTCGTAAAACTTTTGAAGACCATGGTTCAATTGCCCGGACGATTATGTTTGTAAATCAGGCTTCCGATTCTATTTTAGAACGATTACTTATTCCCGATATGGCGTTAGCTGTTGCTGAAAAAATGGCAATTGAAGAAGGCAAACGTGTGCTGGTGTTATTAACCGATATGACGGCGTTTGCTGATGCATTAAAAGAGGTGGGTATTGCCATGGAACGTGTGCCATCAAACAGAGGGTATATGGGCGATCTCTATTCTCAATTGGCAAGACGATATGAAAAGGCTTGTGACTTCCAAGGTGCTGGCTCGGTCACCATTCTCTCAGTAACTACGATGCCAGGTAATGATGTAACGCATCCTGTACCTGACAATACTGGGTACATTACCGAAGGTCAGCTTTATCTGCACTCAGGCTCTATTGATCCATTTGGTTCACTATCCCGACTCAAACAACATGTGATTGGCAAACAAACACGTGATGATCACGGTCAAATTATGAATACGATGATCCGCTTTTATTCAGCTGCCTGTGAAGCGGAGCAAAAACAAGCAATGGCTTTTGAAATTTCTGAATTTGATGAACGGTTACTTAAATTTGGTCGTTTGTTCCGTGAACGATTTATGGATATTAAAGTTTCCATCTCTTTAGAAAAGGCATTGGATTTATGCTGGCAAACACTTGCGGAGTGTTTTCATGAAAATGAATTACTTATGAAACAAGAACTGATTGCTAAATATTTTAATGCCAAGACTCAACCGGATACCGATCATGGCGCAAATCAAACTCAATAAAGCATCACTAAGTCTAGAGCAAAGAAATCTGAAGAACTATCAGCGATTTTTGCCTTCCTTAGAATTGAAAAGGAAAAAATTATTGTCGGAGCGAAGCCGTGTTGATACTCAAGTTAATGAATTAAGACAAAAAAAAGAAGCCTTGGAACACTGCATTCAAAATGATGTACCTATGGTTGCAAGCACTATGAACATCTTAAGTAAACTCATTGACATTAAAGAAATTGCCCTCGCTGAAGAAAATATTGCTGGCATCAAGTTACCGCTGTTACAAACGATTACTTTCCATCCTATAGATTATGTGTATTTTAATACACCGCAGTGGTTTGAGCGGTTAATTGTTGTGCTCACTGAAAAAATCGAATTGCAGCTGCGTTTGCAAATAGCACTGGAACGGCAACGGCGATTGGCTAAATCCATTCAAACGGTAACTCAGCGAAAAAATCTTTTTGAAAAAGTATTAATTCCCAAGTCATTGAATAATATCCGGCTGATTCAGATTTTTTTGGCCGATAATGAGCGTGCCGCAGTGGTTCGTTCGAAAATCGCTAAAAAGAAAAGGATACTACGATGAGTATCGCAACCTTTGAGAAAGTGAGTGTCTTTGGGCCAAGTCGATGCAAGGCAGATATTTTAAGTGCTTTACAAGAATTAGGTTGCATGCATTTGATTGCTATTAACCCACCCAGAAAAACGGCATTAACTACTATTTCTACAACATTACTTGATCAAATAAGATGTGCATTGCTTTATCTTAATAATTCACCGGAGCATGGAAACCCTCGCCTTATTTGGAAAGATTTTAATCCGGATATTGTGGTAAAAAAGATTTTAGCGAACCAACATGATTTGAGAATTGCAATTGATCGACGTGATTTTTTAACAACACGAATTCGTGAGGTATCTGAATGGGGTGAGTTTATATTACCTCCCGATGGTGATTTAGGCGGAATCAAATTATGGTTTTATAAAATTAAACTGAAAGAAATTGCCCGGATTCCCAAAAATGTTCCTTTGCACGAAGTGTATCGGAATCATCGTTATGCTTTTATTATCGTGCTGTTCGAGCAAGAGCCTCAAGAAGAGCAATTTCCTTTTCATCGGATTCATACAGGTTCGATCGCTTTAGAAGCACTGCGTGTTGAATTAAATGAATTGAATGAAAAAATTGATGATCTTATGGATGAACGACGTAATTTAACGCGTTATCGTTATTTGTTAGCCCGCGAGGTAGCTCAATTTTCTGATAGAACCGAGTTGCAGAAGGCTTCAGGACAAACACAAGAGCATGATGAATTTTTCTTGTTACAAGCTTGGGTACCGCATAATGAATTATCACGTCTCACTCAATTTTGCCAAGAGAACCAATTAAGCTTGGTCATCGAAAAACCGTTACCCGAAGAACTACCACCGACGCTTATGGAATCACATCCCTGGTTGCAAGGTGGGGCTGAGCTCGTTAATTTTTATCAGACACCAGGATATCATGCATTAGATCCCTCCATTATGGTCTTTTTTTCATTTTCAATCTTCTTTGCGATGATTCTTGCTGACGCTGGCTATGGAATTCTATTGGCCTTTTTCGCAGTTTTTGGGTGGAAAAGATTAGGAAAATACAATGCCGCAGTATGGTTAAGACCTTTATTAGTGGTTATTAGTCTTTTTTCCATTCTATATGGCGCCATGCTTGGGAGTTATTTTGGTATTGAACCTAAAGCAGGAACATGGTTAGCGACATTGAAAATAATTGATATCAATGATTTCAAATTGATGATGCTCCTCGTTCTTATCATAGGATGTCTGCATATTTGTATTGCTAGTGGCATGCGTGCCTGGTTTGCCCAACATCGCCATGAACGCATTCAATCTTCAGGGTTTATTTTATTAATTGTTGCCACATTACTTTATTCCATTGGTTTGATGAAACATAACAGTACGATAACCCAACTAGCCATTTTTCCTTTTATCCTGAGCTTATTGCTGATCATGATTTTTGCCTCAAACGAACCGATTACCAGCTTTAATAATCTTGCAAAAAGAATTGTTCACAGTTTGGGGGCTTTAACGGAATTGCCCTCGCTATTTGGCGACATCCTCAGCTATCTTCGCTTGTTTGCATTAGGAATGGCAGGGGCTTCATTAGCAGTCACATTTAATTCCATGGCGCAGCATATTACCCAATTTGGTAAACCAAGTAGCTGGGTTTTAGCGGTTCTTATTTTAATTATCGGACAAACACTTAATTTTGTTTTATGTTTTATAAGCGCGATAGTTCATGGACTTCGTCTAAATTATATCGAGTTTTTCAAATGGAGCATCAAGGAGGATGGGTATTGTTATCAGCCTTTTAAGAAACAGGAGATATCCCATGAATGAGTTAATGGTACTTTTTGGATGGGCAGGTATATTTGCTCCGATGGCATTAGCAACAATAGGAAGTATCTGTGGTTGCGCCATTGCAGGACAAGCGGCAATTGGCGTGATGTTAGATACTGGAAGTGGATATGGAAAATACATCGGTGTTTCAGTGCTTCCCTCTACCCAGGCCATTTTGGGAATAGTCATTATGTTTACTCTCAATAGAACAGTTACGCCGCAGATTGCTGGAGGACTTTTTGGTATTGGATTTTTGGCCGGAATCGCTTTGATGATATGTGGCATTCAACAAGGATATTGTTGCGCCAGTGCGATCAATGCAACAAAAAACAAGCCGGAAATATTTGGTTTATCTATTGCTCCAGCCGCGATTGTGGAAGGTTTTGCAGTATTCATATTTGTATTTGCTCTGGTAATAAGCAATGGAATATAGGAGTTTTTTATGGAACCCAAGCAAAATCAAACGGCGAACATGATTTCTCAAGGCGTTGAAGCACTAATCGAACGGTTAAAACAGGATGGAGTGAATGCCGGGAAAGAGGAAGCTGCACGATTAATCAGTGAAGCACAAGAGAAGGCGAACACGATCCTCAATAGCGCGCAGACTAAATCAAAAGCCATGATGGATGAAGCACACCAATTGATTCAACAAGAAAAAAAGGCGGCAGAGGATGCACTACAGCTTGCAGCGCGAAATATGCGCCTTGAGCTCAGACAAAACCTGATTGACCGTTTTACTCAAGAGGTCAGATGTCTTGTACATAAAGAACTGGATGATAAGGATGTATTACGACAATTAATTCTTTTAATTGCAACAGATTCTGTGGAGCAAATCCACGCGTTTAAAGCAAAAAATATAGAAATTCAATTGCCCCAAAAAGTACTCGATTTCGATGAGATTAGAAAAAATCCTGAATTACTGGAAAAAGATTTCTTAAAAACGATGGTGAAATGTTTAACTGGGCGCATGCTCAGAGAAGGCATGAGTATGCGCGTCAATCAGCAAGAAAATAAAATCGCCGGGATTAGAGTGCACCTTGTTAATGAAGAAATTGTCCTGGATTTGACGGAAGATGCCGTCAGCAGTTTACTCATCAAGCATATGCAGCCTCGATTTAGAGCGCTCCTGGAAGGATTATTACAATGAGCGGTCAATATTATACTGTTGTATGCAGCTTGCCGCGCATGAACAGGTATTTCCAAATTCAGGAAACACCTATTTCAAGGCTACAACTGGAAAAACGGCTAAAACTACTCCCAACAGAGAAATTTACTCTTGCTTTTACTCTAGAATCATTAGCTTGGACAAGTTGGTTTGCACCTCATCAATCCATGTCTGAGCTAAGAGATGCATTTCAACAACTGATTGACAAGGAGCCTGCTTTTATTCGCGATATCCTTATCTGGTTTTTCGATTTACGCAGTATCTTTGCGGCCTTGCGTATGAGAAATGAAAAAAAAGAACCACCCGAAAACCCTCAAGAGTATTGGATTACGCGATGGAATCATAAATTGCTCAGAAACTGGAGTGAGCCAGATTTTGGATTGAAATTCATTTATCCTTGGCTGCCCAAGGTTGCTGCAGACATTGCCAAAAAAGATACGGTCGCAGTCGAAGAGTTTTTATTGTCCTATATTTGGAAGTATTTATCGATTATTGAAACTGGGCATTACTTTGATTTTGAGGCAATTATTATTTACTTACTCCGGTGGAATATCATTCATTATTGGTCGCAATTTAATAAAGCTAATGCGTTAACTTATTTGAATGAACTCTCTAATTTATTATTAAGCAAGCAGCTGCCAAATGATGTTATCTTGAACGACAAAGGGAGCGTGTCATGAAGGATAAACAGTCTCAGCAATTAGTCCATAATGCCACAGTGATTGCAATACAAGAGGGTGTTGTGCATATCCAGCAAAAAGGATCTATGCCCATCATCAAGAATGAAATTATCTATATTTGCCCTGCTCAAAGTCCCACTGACGAACGCATAATGGCTGAAATCTTACAGGTAAAGGACGATACCGCGATTGCTCAGGTATTCGAAGAAACGAGCGGTATAGCAATAGGTGATCGTGTTGAGCAATCAGGGGAGTTGCTCTCTGTAACTTTGGGCCCAGGTTTATTAGGAATGATCTATGATGGCCTACAAAATCCTTTAACTAATTTTGCCAACAAGTATGGCTTTTTTTTACCGCGTGGTGTCCGTGAAGAATCAATTGATCCACATAGAAAATGGGTGTTTACAACATGTGTGCATGCAGGTGATACGGTGAATGCTGGCAGCATATTGGGGGTAGTTCAAGAGGGGCGATTTACCCATAAGATCATGGTTCCTTTTGATATGGGGAAACACCTTAAAGTGGAATGGTTGCAGCAAGGTACTGTTACTGCTGATACACCCATAGCAAAGCTCATCGACTCTGAAAATAACGTGCGCGAAGTCAGCATGTTACAGAAGTGGCCGGTACGTTTTTCGATTGCGCAAACCCTGATGAAAAATAATCTTGCAGAGCGCCTTTATCCTAGCGAACCGATGATGACTACATTGCGATTGGTCGATACTTTTTTCCCCATCGCACGCGGTGGAACCGCCTGTATTCCAGGGCCATTTGGTGCAGGAAAGACTGTTTTACAGAATTTAATTGCACGTTATTCTGATGTTGATATCGTCATTATTGTGGCATGTGGTGAGCGAGCAGGAGAGGTAGTAGAAACCATTACTGAATTTCCAAAACTTGTTGACCCCAAAATGGGGGGGACGCTTATGGATAGAACCATTATCATTTGTAATACCTCTTCAATGCCGGTCGCTGCACGCGAAGCATCTATTTATACGGGAATTACTCTGGGTGAGTATTATCGGCAGATGGGATTTAATGTGTTACTGATTGCAGATTCAACTTCTCGATGGGCACAGGCGATGCGGGAAACCTCAGGACGAATGGAGGAGATTCCCGGGGAAGAAGGTTTTCCAGCGTATTTGGATAGCAGCATTAGAGGATTATATGAACGAGCAGGCATTATTCAATGTCACGATCAATCGACGGGTAGTCTTACCATAGTTGGAACAGTTTCCCCTGCGGGCGGAAATTTCGAAGAGCCGGTAACACAATCCACATTAAGCTCAGTTAAAACGTTTCTTGGGTTAAGTTATGATCGCGCTTATAAGCGCTTTTATCCTGCGGTTGATCCATTAATTTCCTGGTCGCGTTATTTTGAACAACTTAAACCTTGGTTTGAAACCAATATCGAGCCAACATGGACAACTAAAGTGATGGAGGTAATCAAGCTGCTGCATCAGGGACAAGAGATTTTTAATATGATGCAAGTTACAGGTGAAGAAGGTATTACCATGCGAGATTACATTCTCTATCAGAAATCGCTTATGTTTGATATGACCTACTTGCAACAAGATGCTTATGATCCTATCGATGTTTCCGTACCTATGAACCGCCAAAAGGAATTTTTTAATCTTCTGTTTGATATCATTATGAAAGAATATGAATTTACAGAGAAAGAAGAGGCGCGTGATTTCTTTGTGAAACTAACGGGTTTATTAAAGAATTTAAACTATTCACCATTAAATTCCGATAGTTATACAAGCTATTACAATCATATTATTAAATTAACGAAACTGTGATGGGGTTACGCGAGCAGGGGCTCGTTTTTAAGCTCTCTCCCTTTCGGTTTTAAAGCAAACTACACTTACATACTTTACTTCTCTTAATTTATCCGTTGTGCAAATTTATTTGTTTTAATGTGCTAAATTTATCATAATGACAGCTTTTTTCGTCTAAGGATCTTATGTCATCATTGCTTACAATCAATTTGTTAGAAGATTTAGTTCGTACTGCTGAGTTGAATCAAGAGGGTAAGACTGCAGATTATATTCCGGAACTCGCTAATGTGAATCCGGATTTAACCGCGATCGCAGTGCAACCATTAGGTGGGCAACCTCTTTCACACAGCAACGACCTCCTGAGCCCAGTAACACTGCAAAGTACATCCAAGATGATCCCTTTGATTGGGTTACTTGAGGAAGCTGGTAGCGAACAAGTGTTCGAATGGGTTAAGGTTGAGCCTTCTGGAGATGATTTTGCGTCAATTACTCGCCTGGAGCAATTTGGTCCTAAACCTTCAAATCCCATGCTGAATGCTGGGGCAATTACTTTATGCTCACGCATTCCGGGCAAAGGCGAGCAACAATTTGGATGGTTAGAACACTGGACGCAAAAATTATTTAATCAACGTCTCAGTATTAATCCTTTGGTTTTTGCCTCTGAAAAACGAACGGGGAACCGCAACCGTGCACTCGCTTATTTATTGAAAAGCAGAAACAATCTTGGGGTGGATGTTCATGAAACTCTGGACTTATATTTTGCTCTATGTTCCTATGAAGCCAAGTTAGAACAGATGCTCTTTTTACCTACTTTATTAGCGAATGCCGGACGAGATCCAGAAAGTGGGGAGCAAATCATTTCCACTGAAACGTGTAAAATTACTTTAGCAATCATGGCAACTTGTGGACTCTATGATGAAACAGGGACTCATATGGTTAAAACCGGGATGCCGGCTAAAAGTGGAGTATCTGGCTATACCATCGCCGTTGTTCCTGGTAAAGCAGGGATTGTCGTATTAAGCCCACGAGTTAATGCGAAAGGAAATAGTATTCGCGGCGAAATCATGCTCCAGGGGTTATCTAAAGCCATGAATTGGCATTTTGCATTACCCTAATCGGATCAATACCAAGCTTATCTCGGGTATCTAAACGGATTTCCCGGGTTAAGGGGGGCGCCTTTACCCGGGTTACATTATCCTTTGCTGCAAGGTGCAATTACAATGTGACTGTTGAGAGAGCAAAAAGTTTATCGTATTCATGTTGTAATACATCATCCTCATGGCGATGTTCAATTAAAACGTTTTGTAATGAGTGCAGCAGATTGTCACATGCAGTTATTCTTAAGTTTAATATTTTAAGAATTTTTTGTTGTTCAGGGGGCTGACCCTGTTCAACTTGCTTGATTACTGTATTCAGATTTCTTTTGGCTTTAATAACAACGTTTAGCGCTTCAACTTCATTTCCTTTGATTTGTGACGCAATACGGGCAAAGCTTATTTGGGCATCGGCTTGATTAACGTAGCCCAAAAATGAGTTTGTTGCTTCCTTATAATAAGGATAAGCTTTTTCTAGATCTCCATTGCGTTCAAATGCAGCACCTGCAAGAGTTGAAAAGAATACCTTGTCCTCATCAAATTCTGCTTTGCTCATACTGGTGGCATAATCGGCTGCTCTGCTAAAATAGAATGCACTTTTATCATAATTTCTGGCACCTAAATGCAGCAAACCTAAATTCTTGTAGGCATCATACAAAGCAGGGCTGCCAAGATTCAATACAGGGTTTTTACTCTCGCTAATAACAGATTCCATTCCATTGATAAGCTCCTCTATTTCTATTCGATTATCCTGAGTAAATTTAATGAAATCATGAGATGGGTTCAACACGAGATACTCTAATGGTTCACGGGAGTCTATGGCTCTAAGTAGTTTGCCTAAAAATTTATCAGATTGTGTTTTTAAATCCCGAAGCTTTTCTTTCAGCTTCATTTGCTTTTCTTCTGGGAGTTTCTCATGGGCATATTTATTTATATTATTATTAAATGCATTCTCATAAGATTCGGTGTATAAGCCATTATTTGAAATAACAGTCAACGTTTCAGACTCTGGATTAAATGCAACGCTATAATAATAGGCGTGATTTAATGCTTCATTGATAATTACATTCGATTTGACTAATTTTCCCGGAATTCGTTCTTGTAATGTAGTTAATATTTTTTCTTGGACATTCTCAATGTTCCAATGTTCATTGTTTGCAACAACAATTACTTCCAATTCTGAGTTCGAATGGGTTCCTATCAATTCACTATTATAATAGTATGGATCTAAATCAATATAGGCTGGTTTTTTAACGTTAGTCAATGCTATATCACTATCCATGAAAAATAGACCAAACCCACTCGTACTTACTGCTGTTCCAACCTCTTTATTGACAGGGTTATAGGGTCTGCGTAGAGCTTGCGGGGAGACATGGAGCATAAAATAATTGTTGTATGTGCGATCTCTGACAATCACCGTATGACAATGATGAACGCCTGTTGATTTTAAAACTATTTCTTCTTTGGGAGCTATTTTTGTCGGCTCATAAGTTGCATATGCGTGAAATTTCTTATCGAATTTTGGATGCAATGCATAATAGGCTAATTGGCTTGGAGAATATTGAACGGCATCATCTTCTGAAACTTGAATAAATGTAGGCATAATTTTTGCAAATTGATTAATAATCGTGTTGTGCATTCTATCGACAAAATCTTAAGGTTTTCTTAAGAGAATTATTGATGCCATTGTGTAAAAAATTAGTAGTAGATGCTTGAAAAAAGGAATTAAATTTTTATAATGCCTAAATGTTAATCATTCCAAGATGCTATTTTTATGTATTCCAACATATATTTGCCCCGTTTTTTTTCAACATCCCTTGAAATAGATATTCAGAGAAAACTGTCAGATCGCGAAACTTTGAATTGGGATCAAACTCGATATCAAGCTTTATTGAACTTAAAGAAGCATCTCTCACGCATGATGACAAGTCTTGCGCAATTAAAACAAATTACAGGGGCTGCCCAGATTGAATCAATGTGTTCACTTATCGAGCTATCGATGCAAAAAGCAATATCTGATCCCAGCTTCAATTCAGTTCAGTTTTCTAATGCATTGAATAATAAATTTTCACAATTAAAAGATGAGATTGAAGAATATAAGAAATTACAAAAGTGTTTTTCCGGGTGTAACTTGTTCGCGAATTCTATTGTGGCTTCTGTAGGTGCTCTAGGCGTTGTTTTATTTGGAGCTGCCGCAGCCACTGGCCCCTTGGGTATCGCTCTTTTAGGATTAGGGATGGCCATCTTGTCGGCACTCGTTTTTGCTGCGGCTGCTTATAGCGTTTATGTAGATGCGCGATTTCTAGGAGATAAACAGCTAGAAAACCTTGAAACAGGTATAAATTTCTTAAATAACTATCCTAATGTGTCGTTTTTGCTTGATGAACACCCAACTGGCAGCACTCTATGTTGTATTTAAAGTTACATCGTGTAGTTTTGCTGCTTATTCTGATGACTAAGAGAGACAGTTACAGGACTTACGAAACCCCTCTAGGTTGAGGCAAAAAATTTTTTTAATGAGGGAGTTTAGATAGACTAAATGACCGAATTAAAAACATTTTTTAACGAAGAGATTGGGGTTTTTCGTAAGCCCCAACCTGATTTCGACTTTCTACAAAACTGTCTAATAAATTCAAGGCTTTATAGAATAGAGGGATTCCTCTTTTTGTTTTACAAACATTGACCTATGGATTTCTACGTAAGTCTCGATGATTTGGGATTTTAATTTATCAAGCCCTATCCCTTCTTTTGCAGATGTTTCGATATAAACTGTATTGAAACGTTCGGCCAGTTCTTTTGCCTCTTGGTTGCTTACTTGTCGCTCCGAATCAGTATCGCATTTTAAGCCTACCAATAAAAACCTGAAGCGGGGATTATGTTCGTTATATCGAAAAACATCTTGATACCAAAACATTAAATTATTAAAACTCTCACGAGTACGTATATCAAAGCACAAAAGATGAATTTTATCTCCCATATATTGTTTTCCATAATAAGGAGTTGCATTATGAGTCATTGGATAATCGCGTCCTTGAATTAAAGGGCTTTCATAACGAAACAACAATGTTCCATAGTTCTTATCATTCTGCTCATGACTTTTCTCAATCTGTGTCTTATTCGAATTAATAAACTTGTTTTCGGCAAGTCGACAGATTAGGCTTCTAATGCCAATATCTGTATCGCCAATCAGATTAACGGTAATTGTTGGTACACTCTTTTTAAAAGAAGTTTTCCAATTGGATCTGGGAATCTCTGTTATTTTTCTAAAAAAATGGCCTGTTTCTGAGAGTCGGCATAGGTCCTTTGGTTTGAGAAAAGAAGTAATGCAGGCTGTTATTTCCCTGGGTAATGTACTAAAACTCCCAGCTCTAATCGTAATTAATTCATTTTGTGTTTCTTGCGGTAATTCTCGTTCAATGACTTTTTGTTTTTGATGAATTGCCATAGTCAATTCGTCAAGGTATTTTTTTAATTCTGCTTTAAATTGTTTGATAGCGGGAGAGCCAGTAAGAGTTGAAGTAAATTGGGTTAACAAGGATTTTTCTTGCATCTGCAGCGAGCTAAAGGTTTTCGCCAGAAGCAGACTATATTGCTTCTTAAGGGCCGTTTGGGATGAAACAGGGCAGCTCAGATCAATGAGATCAATGAGTAATTTTTCTACTCGCCTTCCTATCTCAGAACTCAGGGAGTTAAAAGCTGATTTGTTATCTTTTTGTCGTTTGAGTTCTTTTAGCATCCCTTGTAAATTGCTCACAAGTTCCGTACGTTCTTCCAGTGCCTGTTTAATTTTTAATAATTGACTCACTCCATTGTGCTCATCAGAGCTTCGTGGATTAAAGCCGCTTAAATAGTTATAGGATTGTTCTAGCAGAACATAGACTGCATGAAGAAGATTAATTTGTTCTTGAAAGTATGTAATGCGTGAGTTCATATTTTCTTCTAAATATCCAATAAATTAATTGTTAGTTAAAATGCAATGCATCTTGTCGGGACGTTAATCTAACATTTGGGTCAAAATAAAACAATCATGTGCTATATTTCCGTCTTTGAAATATAACTAGTACCCATCTTTGCAGCGAAGGTACTAATAAGGGGGGGCTTGCCTGTGTAATGTAGTGAAACCCGGGTTATGGCTCCTTCGGGCAGGCGCCCAGACACAAGGATTTAGAAACACGGTTTTGTGTTTTTATAAAATGCGGTACACTGGTTTTCATTTTTACGGTATGGCCAAACAAAATGCTTAATGTTTCTCGGGATACAAAAAATAACAAAGAATTCAATACAGCAGAGACGATAGATGCATCGACATCAGCAACAGAAGGCAATTCGCAAAAGCCTTCTATCCAAAGCTTGCAAGAGATAATTCTCGCTGTAATTGCTCAAGATCCTCTCTTGGTTATTAAGCTTATTCAAAATAAGAGCTTTGAGGATACTCTTATTCCAGAAATTCTGAAAAAAAGTACTCCTTTTATCAATTTAGTACCTGCAGAACTAAAATGTGAGCTTCTTAAGTTTCTTCCTATTCGGGATTGGTGTTCATTATTTAAGGTGAGCAATGAGTGGCGACAATTAGTAATAACTGCTGCAGAATTGTTTCTTAATGAAGTTGCACGTGACAAACCAACGGTAATTTTAGTTGATAAATTTGAGGAAAGTCTTAACAGCCTGCTGGAAAAAGTTAAGAGTTACCACCAAAAAACTCGAAGACGCCCTCGGCAGGTGCAGGAGATAAAGCAGCTAGAGAGCGAAGTTAAGTCTTTCACCCAGCCGTTGGCAAAATTTTTTCATTGCCAGAAAAGGATGGATGAAATTCAAAGAGCTATAGAGCGTGGATATGGAAACAGTACCTTAGTATCTATTTTTTCTGGTCCGGGAAATAGTCAATTGTATCAAATTATTGAATCATTTCTCAAAGAATGCAAAAGAAATACGGATTCAACCTGGTTTAGAAAAGTTCAGTATTGTGTGAGCCTGTGCCCTGAGCATGTTATTGCCCAGCAATTTTCTGATGCTTGGTTAGAAATAAAGAATCTGCAAGTTGACTTAAAAATACCATTACTTTCAGCTACATTTGGGATTTAGTGATATGGTGATTACAACTCATATTATGATTAGAAGATAATTTTCAATAGAAAAAATTAAAATAGCTCGTTCACAATAGTTAATATATTTTGGGGATTTCTCGCGATATGGGTTGGATTATAACGAGTCAGTAATGATTCTGAATTAAATCCCCACGTGACCGCTATAGAATGGATGTGACATTTTTTAGCCGCTTCAATATCTCGTGTTTCATCTCCTATGTAAAAAGTATCATCCAACTTCATTGAGTATGATTTGATTGCTTTTTTTAATAAATACCCTTTACCAAAATAGCTCGATTCTGCATGAATAAAATTAAATATATTCTGCATTTGATGTTGTTCAAGCCAGGCTGAAACATTGGCTAATGAATTCGAGGTTACTATTCCCATAGCGCAATCTAAACGCTTCAATTCATTAAGTACTTCAGGTAGATCGATAAATGTAGATAAGATAGGAATTTCCTTTTTCATCTGCTCTCTTGCTCGATGCATTAGGTAAGGAAGCTTATAAAATGGAATTTTTAGATAATGGATGAGTTCTTTTGATGTTAGATTCCTTAATATTTCTAATTCGGAGGGCTCTATTTTGCGTAAATTTAGTTCATTAGCTAAAAGCGTCAATTGTTCAATAGCAATGGGGAAACTATCGGCTAATGTACCATCAAAATCAAAGATTAAATTAAATTTCCTATTGATCATTTTTCTTCTCTTTGTGATTTCACACTTGATGATAAATTCAGCTCCTAATATAGAGTATGCTCGAATATTTAGAAAATACAGGAGTAGTCAGGTATTTTTATTCAAAATAGTGCAACAAAAAAGAATTACCCATAAATCCTTCAAAGACGCTAAGGACTTAAGATGGTATTTTGTTATGCCCTTATACAGCAAGTGATTGAAAATTTATCTATTTGATGTTATAATGTTCATTCGATTTTGAGTTTCAGGTCTGCATTAAAGATTCGTTCTCGTTCAAATAAAAACAATCAAAAAAGAAAATCGCTTTTTCATGGAGTAAATCATGTGGTTCACTTTTGCTATCCTTGCCGCCATCTTATGGGGATTTAATTATGCTTTAGCTGAAAAAATACTAAATAGTATTTCACCCATTACCCTATTGGCATTGGAAATGATAATTGGTGCTATATTGTTTTCCGGTATTTCTTTTTTTACCACGATGAAAAAAGACCTTCAACTATTAACGACTGATTCTGGTTTACTTTTATTAACCATAACTGAGATTGCAATTGTGCTCATCGCCAGTTATTTTATCGCCACGTCCATTAACCTTAAAAATGCTACAATTGCAGGTATCGTCGAATTAACCTATCCTCTATTTACCATTATTTTTACCTGGTTTTTATTTAATCAAATTCATGTAAATTTTTCAGTCATCATTGGCGGACTTTTAATTTTTATCGGTGCCTTGGTAATCGGTTTTGCATAAATTGGCTGTACTGCTTTACGTTTTAAGAGTTGGTTTGCTCAACCTTTGGGCATGCCAAACTAAAATCAATCTCGCCCAGCTCTCTGCGCGAATGGCATTAATATCCTCTGGTTGTCGATGACGGAACATATTCAGTTCTTTTTCAAAACAATCATTTTTTCCTTGGACATGTCGTTCATCGTCCACGGAATCCCTCCAATGCCGTAACCCGATTGCTTTAATCCTGCAAATGGCATCCAATCGGTGCGAAAGGCGGTATGATCATTAATCAGTACTGTGGAGGCTTCAAGGCATTCTGCTGCTTTTAGCGCAGGTTCTATGTCCTCAGAAAATACGCTGGCTTGAAAGGCGACGGGTAATGAGTTCGCAATACGAATTGCCTCGTCAAGTTGCTCATATTCATAAACACAGGTTACTGGGCCAAAAATTTCCAATTGGGACACTTTAGCATCAGCAGGTGGATTGAGTAATACGGCAGGAAGTAAGGTTGTTTCAGAGAACCTGCCTCCACCAAACAGTTTGGCTCCTTTGGCCACTGCTTCATCGATCCAGGACATGACGCGTTCTGTTTCACGTGGGAGAATCAATGGTCCCACCTCTGTTTCTTTGAAGAGTGGATCCCCAACGCGCAATGATGTGACTCGTTTAACGAATTCATCCATAAATGGGCTGATAATGTCTTTATGTACCAAAATGCGCTGTACAGAAACACATACTTGCCCGGCATGGTAATACCCACCTTTGACAAGCGATTGGGTGGTTTTCTGGATGTCTGCACTGCGATCTACAATTACCGGTGCTGCACCGCCATGCTCTAAGGCACAACGAGTTCCTGGAGAAAGTTTGCTTCGTAAACTCCAACCGACTTTGGCTGAGCCAATAAAGCTCAAGAAGGCAATCCGTTCATCAGTAGCAAGTTGCTCAGCCAGGGAGTTATCCTCTGTGATAAAAGTTTGACACCAAGCTTCTGGAAGACCAGCTTGTCGTACTAATTGGATGAGTTCTAAACAACATAAGGGTGTTGTAGTAGCGGGTTTAATAATTACCGGGCATCCCACCGCGATTGCTGGAGCGACTTGATGCACAATCAGATTTAAAGGATGGTTAAATGCAGAAATAGCCGCTACGACGCCAATCGGTTCTTTAACCGTAAATGCCCAGCGATGATCACTTGCAGGGGTTAGGCCCATAGGAATTTCTTTACCTGCGAAATGCCGCAATTCTTCTGCTGCATCGTTTAACCCATCTATGGCGCGCGTCACTTCAATTGTTGCGTCAGTAAACGGTTTACCACCTTCTTGGGCAATGAGTTTGGCAAAACGCCCCTGCTCGGATGTTAATAATTGAGCCGCGCGTTTCAAGATGGCCATGCGCTCATAGGGTTTGAGCCAATCCTTGCGATTGTTTAGTGTTGATGCAGCGGTCTTAAGTTTTGTTCTCAGTGCTTGTTCATCATCAACGGTAATTTCTTTGATCAAGGCCCGGTCAAATGCTTGTACCACTTGCAGTGCTTTTTTCATGATGTTCCCTTATTTGCTGGTGCTGGAGGTAGACGTTGTTGTAACTCATCGACAAGGACACGTTTATTTTCTGAATAATCGATTGGGAAAATAACAAGCTGTACTCCTCCAGCAGTGAATGCATTCTCGAGAATGGATTGAAAGTCTTCAATTTTTTCAACTCGGGTGCCATGTGCTCCATAGGACTCAGCATATTTTATGAAGTCAGGATTCTTGAAGGTCATCCCGAAATCAGGGAAGTGATCTACCGCCTGTTTCCAACGTATCATGCCAAAAGCATGATCTTCGATCACCAGGACAACCAGGTTTAATTTCAGCCTGACTGCGGTTTCTAGCTCTTGGCTGTTCATCATAAACCCCCCATCACCACACACAGCCATCACCCGGCGCTTAGGATATAAAAGTGATGCCATAATTGCGGATGGAAGTCCAGCCCCCATAGTCGCGAGTGCATTATCAAGAAGAATGGTATTTGCCATTTGCGTCCGATAATTGCGGGCAAACCAGATTTTATACATCCCATTATCCAAGGCGAGAATTCCATCATGTGGCATGACTTGCCGCACGTCATAGACCATGCGTTGTGGAGTAAAGCGATCTTCAGTAGCTCGCGCAGTAATTTTGCTCAAAATACCTTCGCGTAAATGCAAAAGTGCATTCGCATGTGGAAGATTCCCTTCGAGTTTGTCGGCGAGCAAATTTAAGGAGGGTCCCATATCTCCAATAACTTCTGCTTGAGGAAAATAAATTTGTTCCACAGTAGCAGATTGGTATCCAACATGAATGACCTTAAGATGGCTGGTTCCCATGATAAAAGGTGGTTTTTCAACGGTACTATGGCCTATGGTAATAATCAGATCCGCTTGTTCTATTGCTTCATGAACATAATCTCGTTCTGAAAGAGCGGCTGTCCCCATATAAAGCTCTGTGGCTCCTGAAACAGTCCCTTTACCCATCTGTGTAGTGAAATAAGGAAGTTTTGTCCGCAAAATAAATTGCGCAAGCGCATTGGTCGCTCTAGGACGTGAAGCGGCCGCACCGAGCATCACGAGCGGTCGCTTGGCTTGCATAATCATTTCTGCGGCGCGATCTAGGGCCGCTTCGCTTGCGACGGGATATTCAATAGGGTGTGGCGGGATGAGTGCAACCTTTTTGCTGCGCTCGGCGGCAATGTCTTCAGGGAGTTCTAAATGTACCGGTCCCGGTGTTTCTGCTTGGGCAAGATGAAATGCTTCACGCACAATAGTGGGGATCATCGAAGGGGATATAATTTGACGCGACATTTTAGTTAAGGGCTGCATGGTAGCTACCGTATTCACCATCTGAAATCGCGCTTGATGCGAGGATAAAACCCCTTTTTGTCCGGTAATCATGATCATCGGCATTGCACCAAGGAGAGCATAAGCAGCCCCGGTCGTGAGATTGAGTGCTCCGGGGCCAAGGGTAGTCATACAAACTCCCGGGTTCCCGGTTAATCGGCCATAGGTCGCGGCCATAAATGCGGCTGCTTGCTCATGCCGGGTGAGTACTAGTTCAATTGAAGAGTTACGAAGTGCTTCTACAACATCGAGATTTTCCTCTCCGGGAATACCAAAAACGTGTTTGACTCCCTCGTTTTCAAGGGCTGCAACTAACAGCTCGGAACCTTTGATCATAATGTCCCTCATGGATTTCAAAATGTTCTTCTTCCAATTATAAACCAAACTCGTTCATATTTTTTTATTATGTTGTCTTGTGAGGAAGAATCAGTTGTTATCAGAAGAAGTGAATCGATAAATACGATTTATCATAAAAACGAAAATGGACAGGTTGATTCTAGCCTTGAGGATCTATGTAATACAGGGTATTTAGATTAGTCCCTTTTTGGTTTATCAACGCGCTGTACCGAATTTGGTAAATGTATACGACAGTTGAATTTGGCATGTTTTGCAAACTATATTTGCTGATAAATATAAAAAAGAACGTTATGATGAATCAGGGGTAGCTATACCAGTATAATTACTTATCAATACGAGCTCAAATATGCCTAATCTTATAAAAAATAAAACTATTCTCATTTCAGGCGCCAGTATAGCAGGCCCGGCCTTAGCATATTGGCTGCATCATTACGGCTTTACGGTTACTCTTGTTGAGCAAGCCCCTAAGTTTAGAGAAGGTGGATATAAGGTTGATGCACGGGGAATATGTATCGACGTTTTGAAAAAGATGGGACTTTACGAAAAAATCCAAGAAAAAAATGTACACACAAAAACAGCTATCTTTATGGATGATGAAGGCGCGATTACCTCAGAAATCTCCGCTGATGAATTAGGTATGCGGCAACCCCAAGATGTGGAACTGCTTAGAGGAGATTTGTCTAAAATTTTATATGATGCCACCCGTGATGAATGCGAATACATTTTTAATACGTCAATTAAATCGATTAAGCTTAACAAAGACGATGTTGAAGTTGAGTTCAATAATAATATGATTCGCAGCTTTGATTTGGTAATAGGTGCTGATGGCATTCATTCTAATGTGCGTTCTCTTGTTTTCGGTGAAGAGTCTCAATATTCTCATGATTTTGGCAATTATTTTTATGCTATTTATTCCATAGAAAATTATCTTAAACTAGCCAATAAAGAATTATTTTATTCTATCGAAAACAAGCAGGTTAATCTTTCTTCTACCCAAGCAGAAAACAACATTACTGTAATTTATCTCTTTCAAGATAAAAATTATGCTTACAATTATAAAGAAGTTGATAAACAAAAAGCTGTTGTTATTAAAAATTATGCCAATGCAAAATGGGAAGTGCCTCATCTATTAAAAGAAATGGATAAAGCAAATGACTTTTATTTTGATGTTGCCAAACAAATTCACATGCAGCAGTGGTTCAAAGATAGAGTTGCATTAATAGGTGATGCCGCTTACAGTCCCGCGTTAACATCTGGCCAAGGCAGCAGTGTTGCTATTGTCGGCGCTTATGTATTAGCGGGAGAGTTATATGCTGCTGCGGGTGATTACGAAAAAGCATTTACTTCATATCAAAATAAAATGCAAAAATATATTAAAATTAACCAAGAAATAGGTGAGGCTGTTATAAATTTTATTCTTCCTAAACCAAAAAATATATTCCAACAAGTATACGATAAAATAAAATCTGTTCTCTTGCCAAAAGATTACACAATAAAACAATTACGTAAAAAATTTTATAAAGCATCCAATGGAATTACGTTAAGTCAGTATGAGTAGGGTGAAAATCTTCTATATCAGAATGCGCGCTATTTGTACAAAAATTCGTTCAACATAGGGGCTAACAATATATTGGCAAGGTACAATTTGCTGTTGATGGTTGCGATTATTCGTATTACCTTTTAATGCTTGATGCCTTGGAAACTTGCTAGTCAATTTAGGATGGGATTGTCAACATGCCCTACTTAGGATTACGAAATAAACGAGGAGGAGCTACCACTTCCATGTGGCTCGCGTCATCCATGACGCCCTAAAATTCTTTTTTAAAACATCCATTGTTTATTTCCTCGTTGTGTTAAGCATAGCAAAATCCCCTAAAAGGTCATTAGCCTATGTGCTTAAATTTTTGTAAGATATTTCTTAAAATGGACATGTGTTCCTTGAAAGCCCTGAGTTGGCCTTTCTCAAGGGGATGGACTGACTTCAGAAGTTCGCAGGTTTGATACTGTCAATCTATTTATCCGGCAATACATCAATTTTGTTTACAAAACATTTAGTCTCACCACTCCAGGGGAGAGTATAGGCATCACAATGATAGCTAATGATTACATGTTTGTTATTTTGCATGGCAAAATCAGCTTGCTCTACCAGTTCGGATTTGAATTGTCCCAGCGTGAAGTGAAAAGCACGTCCACTTGCTCCACTGGCATTTTCTAAACCACCCAGGATCATTTCTCCTTCATAAGTCCCCCAAAATCTACCTTCTTTGGCAACCTTAACTATAACTCCTGATTTTTGCCCTTTCTGTACAGACCAGCACCCTGTTAATAAACAGGAAGTGATGAGTAAAATGGCTGATATGAATATTTTTTGCATCGTTGTATTCTATTGTTCGAGTGACAAACACTCTTTTAGTTGGTTTGTCTATTATTGTAAAGCAGTTTTACTATTGATGTAATATTGGATTCAATGAATGGCCTTTTTTCTATTCTATTCGCTTTTATAGCGTTTGACTTTTTTAAATAAGCGAATTAGTTTGATGTTGAGTTTATTTTCAAATTCAGTAAGGATTGTTTGATAGTGTTCTGAGTGCAAATCGGTAACAGAAGACTTGCTGGCAAATAAAATATAGTTATCGCTCACTGTAGGACAAATAAATAATTCAGCAAAATAATCGCGCATGGATTGAATAAAAGCGGAATTCAACTCAGGAAGTTCATGAAAATTGATAACCAGCCAGCCCCTATCATCCAAAACACGATCAGCTTGTTCGATAAACTGTTGCTGGATTTGAAATGAGTCCATTCCATAATCAAGGTACATATCAGCGAAAATGACTTGCGTGTTGTTGCTTTTTTGAAATTTGATTGCAACCTGGGCATCTGCAATTAATATCTCGATGTTTTGCTTTTCTGGTAATTGAAAAAAATTCGTTGCTACATCATATACCTTTTGGCGTAGTTCAATACAAAATAGCGAGCACTCGGGTAAAAGAAAGTGAAGGCAATGAATCAAACTTCCTCCACCCAGGCCTAATAAAGTGATATGGCTTGGATTTACGAATGCAAGAACTAACAACATCACACGAGTATATTCATGTACGGGTATATGAGGATATTGAATATAAATACCGGTCTGATCATAGATGGGATCAAAATTTAACGCTCTAATATTTCCTCTATCAATGACGAAGATATCACCCCAGGAATCATGTGTGCGATAAATTATCGTTTTTCCAAAGAAATCAGTATCTGTAGTCTTCTTAGCGCTCAATCGTTTATCCTTTATATCTTGTCTTTGAACAGGCAAAGCATTCATTTTGACGGATTCTATCTCATGTTCCAACACAATTTTTTAAATTCATGAAGTAGAACAATTAAAAAGAAACGGCTATTCATCAAGAAAAAAACCGGTTTACCTATTTGAGTCTGTTAGAAACCATAGGCCGTCGTTGGTCTATGGTTTCTAACGATACATGGAAATTTACAGATTAGAAGAAAATTCTGGTGGAGTATAACTTTCTTCTTTGCTCTTGGTTCCCGGCTTCATGGAAAACACACCAAGCTGGGTTGCATTTTTTGCGCTGCCAGGGGACAGGGAGGCCTCTACAGGTTTTTTAGCAAACACTTTTTTATCATCAAGCAGTGTTTTACCATTACTATCGGTAATAGTTAAATATAGGGTTTCGTTGTCCTTATATTGTTTTGATTTTAATGCAACAAATTGACCAGACATATCATAAGAACAAACATATTCCTCTGATTTGGCATCAAGGGTCGTGTTGTCAGTCACTTCCATACGACAGGTAAATAATTCGCGAACAGCGGCCCATTCCTGAAGTTTCTCTTTTTTCTCTAAAGCCTCAGCAAAATCAATCGTATCTGTATTAAGAACAAGAGAACCGAATAATTTGGCCACTTCATCCAAGATTGAAGCTTGGATTACACCGTAACTTAAGATAAAGAATTTATTACGTGCAGGAATTATAGATGATTCGTTTTTTAAGGATGTAACTGATTTTTCAAGGGCAATGCTGAGTGCGTTGTTATCGCCTATTGTATTCTCGCCATCGGTAAATAATAAAATATTATTGTGTTGATTTGATTTCATAAGCATCGATAATTGATCGGATACCGTACCAAAAAGGCGCGTATATCCTTTAGCTTTTAATCCATTGACATTTTGAGACAATTGGAAAAAATCCTCTTTTCGGTAACTACCCATGCCAACATTTTTAGTTTCGCTGTTAAACTCAGTGATATTAATGACTGCATCAGGCTGAAATTTAAATAAGGCATCGGCGAACTCAATGACACTCTTTTTCAACTTGGTTAAGCGCTGTCCTTGCATACTGTCACTGGTGTCTAAAACAAAATGATAAGTAGGGGGTGTCAGAGCCTCGGGAACGAAAAAGTAAGGCGTCACTTCAAGCGTATCCTCGCTAACTCGTTTTTCTGCATAAAAAACCTTTTTATCTTCAAAGGAATTTGAATGAGCCAAAAGTAAAGGTGATTTCCCATCAATTAAAATAAGTTCTTGCTTGTGATTTTTTAGGAACTCCTTGACGTTAAATTTTATTTTTTCGCCCTCAATGCTCATGCACTTATAATTCAACGAATTAAATAATGGTGCGAAGGCGGCAGACGGTAATTGGATGTTCAAGTATTCCTGTTGCTCATCGATGGTGAAATCGAGCCCGGTAAGTTGCAAAACATTCAATACGGCCAGACACGATTTTTTGTGTGTATCAGCTGTTAGATTATCAATACAGGTGGCCTGAGTGATCTCTTCAGCCAATAAATCAGCCAGAGTTACTCTTTTTAGGTCTGGTTTTACGGTGTTTTGTTGTAAGAGTTCTTGCAATTCAGCCGCAAGACGCTCATTTTCCTTTGTTGTTGTGGAGTGAAAAACAACCCGCTCATCATGACATACCACTTTGGTATTATCTATAGGAACACCCATAGCGTTCAACAATCCCACCATATTTTTTGTGCGCAGCATATTATTAGCAAGATGCTTCATAAAACCCCCCATTTATTAAAATAAACGCAAATTGCCGAGGATAATACACAGAAATAAAAGGGAATAATAGACAAGTGCCAATGCTTTATTTCAATCGCAATTGAAAAGTTCAGTTCCATTTTTTAAAGTATCCAAATCACTATTGAATAAGTGAGTTAATTGTACTTTGGTTGAGTTATATTGGGTCTGGTGGGGTGATTTTGAGCACTCAATTGTTTATGCGAACAACATGTCAAGAAATAGAAAATATTGGGGATTACATAATAATTATATTTATTATCCAGGAAGGCATAAACTTCATGCTTCGGGCTATTTTCTTCGGAAACTAAAAAAGAACCAGCCCATTATTCAGAACCTCAAAGAATCACTATAGATTTAGTGTGATGAGCGTTGTTTGCCTTATTCACCAATAATTTTTATTAAGACTCTTTTATCGCGGCATCCATCGAATTCACCGTAAAAAATTTGTTCCCAGGGTCCAAAATCAAGTGCTCCTTCAGTAACCGCGACGACCACTTCTCGTCCCATTATTTGTCTTTTTATATGTGCATCCGCATTATCTTCTCCAGTATTATTATGTTGATACTGTGATATAGGTTGATGCGGAGCCATGTGTTCTAACCATTTTTTATAATCTTGGTGCAGGCCTTCCTCATCGTCGTTAATAAAAACAGATGCGGTAATGTGCATTGCATTAACTAAAACAAATCCCTCCTGAATGCTGCTATCTTTCAGGCATTCACGTACTTGCTCCGTAATATTGATAAATCCCATCCGTTCGGGAACGTGGAACCATAACTCTTTTCGATACGATTTCATTGAAGACCTTAGCCTAGATAAAATTTTAAATAAAAACCAACGATATTACTCTAAATACTAACCATGACAAGTCGTTAGACGTAAGACACCAATCGTTTAATTTGGACCACAAACTGTGCCCCCCAATTACTTACGCCAGTAGGCAAAGCATTTTTTCAGCTACCATCAAACACGGCTTTGGGTGATATAAGCCATAGCGGCTCTCTCAGTAAAGAACATTCATTTTTATTACTCGGAGTACAGGTTTCAATATAACGAATTTTAAGAGAGTCTTTCCTCAGAGTTCAGCGAGTTCCCTTGCAGCATTAAGGTCCAGTTTTGTGATCAAGGAAAATACATGGTCCATTTCCTGGGTTGAAAAGGAATTCTTTAAAAACTTCATGCAGCGATAAGTCAAAATAAGTGCGTCTAATGCTAAACCAGGTTCCCAGGCAATTAAATGATGTTTATTGATTAATTCCAGAATAAACGTTAAATAGGGTTTTAAAATCGATTGCTCATTTGCATCAAGCAATGATTCGCACATGGCCATGTAGGATAATAATTTTACTTTGTTACTTATTGAGTCTTTGTGCAGCAATTCAATTTGCTGGCGAGACATATCGGCTTTTTGGGTATTCAAGTGAGCAATGACTTCTTTTATTGCTTGCAGTTGATTTTGCTCGATTGCAGATAATGTTTTCTCACTGTCTGTACTTTGTGAGCTCTTTTTTACGGTAAATAGGTTAAGTTGTGCTACGTAGTGTTCACTTAGAAAAGGAGTTTTGTCGCTAAATCTTAATTTTTCAATACCAGGTATTCTATTTATAAAATGAACCAATTCTCGTTTGGTTGTCTCATAGGCAGGATTAAATTTCCCATCGAGCTTTTGCAATGCATTAAGGCTAATTAAATTTAAATCGAGCCAAAAAGGTTCTTGAGGGAGCATTTCTTCTGCTGTAGCAACTATTTCAGCCCAATTTCCCGTGTCTTGCACTTTTTTGATGCGTTCTTGATTGAAATACTCAGGAGGTTTTACCAGCGTCAATCCATCGTCGTTAAAAGGGATTCCTGTTATTCCGCTCCAGGATGCAACACGATTTAAATAATAAGCATAAGGATTGGATCGATCCTTTTCCATCAATTCGCGTGCGAATTGAGTGCAGAGAAGGAAGGCTGGTTCTAAACTAACACTTGATTCGTTCTGTCGATTTGAGCTCTGCATCTCAATAATCGTTTGTTCTTGTGCTGCTGTGGGTAGGGCAATTACTTCAGTGGATTCGATTTTTTTTTGCAAATTTGAAAAAAGATCGATATTTACATTGCGTGTAAGTAATTCCCGCTCGAGATTTTTTAAGGTGCTAATACTTGGTTGCAGAAAATCTTCATCTTCCGAAACAAGTTTAATCTGCTTTAAATGATTCAGTGATTGGGTCGCATACCAGTTTAACGCTTCAATTTTGGCTTTCAGTCGGCCTTGGGGGTATGCTTCTTCCCAAAAATGTACAATAAAATCTAGAAGAAAATTTAACCCAGCTGCTAGTCCTCTAAATTGGTATTGGTGAAAGAGGCCATAAGCCAAATAAGAAGCGATTTGAATGTCTTTAGTATAATAGGTCAATAACTCAATCGAATTATCAATAATGCTCAACCAATGAACATCTGATGATTGCCCGACTCGAGATAATTTTTGCACTTCATTGCGAATCAGGGTGTATTGAGAAAACTCATAACATTCTTGGCCTGCTCTATTGAGTCCTGGGATGGGTTGGGTTCCCAGGTTGGTAATCGAGTCAATTTTAAACATCGTATTCGCCCTGGGCCCAGCAATCAGTGATGGTTCTTGGAAGCTTCGATACATGGGAGAGATTCTTTTGTGCTACTTTATAATCTCTTTGTGCTGCAAAGTATTTTGCAATTTGCCACATGATGTCATGGCCACCTTTTATGTAGTAACTGACACGAATTTTATCAATTTTATTCGCTTGTAAAAATTTCGCATGCTCTGGAAAATTATGCGGATAAAAATCTTTAATTCCAGTATCAAAGTCCTGTAAAAAGTGTAAAAACCCTTCATCTCCTTGATATGGAATTACTAATTTAGCACCTGGGAAGAACAGAGTAATCTCAGTTGGGCCACAACTTTCTAATTGCCAGTTAGGAATTTTTTGTTGTGACGGGTAATTATAGTTTTCCAGGCTGTATTCTTTTTCCTTACACTCAACATGTAATACCGTTTTATAAGGCAGTACTGTTGCTTTCACATCTAGGTTTGTAGGTTGAGCATAAATCATTAAATTAACCGGGGAGCGCTCTTCAGGTTTTTGTTTCAAATGGCCTAATGCTTCCAGATCTTCATTAATTCTCATTCCAAAGGTTAACAACTGGTAATACTGCTCTTTAAACGGAAATTCATGACCTAAAATGTATCTGGGTAAGAAATGGGTTCCAATTTGTTTCATGAAAGGAAGGGCATATTTGTCATTAAAGATCCAGACAAGGCCACCTTTGGCAAATAAAGTTTGATTTAACTCTTCACCACTTAAAGCAATCGTTCGGAGATATACTTCATCGAGCCACTTTTGTTGGATATAGCATGATGCAAAACGATTTGTATAGTCAATGTAATAGTCCAATGGACCACGCATCAGTGTCCAAAAAGGATTAGAAGCGTCGAGTTGGTCAAAATGTTCAAGAGCTCTTCTCATATCAACTAAAGCCTGATATGCCTGCATAACTAATGAAGATTGCCTGTCGACTTCAATTTGACTTAAATACAACTCTCGAGCATTCGTATAAGCCTTAACTGATTGTACGTAAGGCTCCTTATAAAGTTGCTTTAATAAATCACGATATCTCATATAAGACTTGGCCGCATTCACTTGAGTGTTGAAATTTAACTTGTTAGCAACGCTCGGCGGTCTGTTATAAATATTACTCGGACTATCGGTTTTCCACTGAGAGGGCTTTTCCTGGAGTTTTTTCATCCAATCTGAAATCAGATCGGATAGCTGCTTAAATTCTATTCCCTGTTCGCTATTATGGCTGTACACCATGAGGTCGGAAAACTGTAAAACAAGTTGAATCCAACGAGGCTTGGCGAAGGGAAGGTTGCCCTGAAATTCCGATGCTAAATCTTGCAAGAAGGCATTATAAGGGCTGGTGGTTTGCAACATATCATTGAAGGTTTGATCCCATTCATATTGAAAGGCCAGAGTTTTAGTGCCTTTATAGAAATTAAGTGCAAAGTTTTTCCATACATTTAGACGGGTTTCGGCATACCATACATCAAAGCTGCCTTTGGATCGGCTCATATCGATGTATAGAGGTAGAGCATGGTTAATTTGAACTAATAACGACTGAATGGCTGCAAATCCTGCTTTTGTGTATGCAGGGGCAATGAGGTAATCCTTGACAATATTGGAGCCTATCCAGAAGCTGTTTAATCCAAGCTCAGATGCATTGTCTTGAGTATTCGCCCATGCAAGCAGCCAACGCAAATCCGATGCCAAGAGATGTGATTGATCAAGCCAGAGTGTTAATTTACCGGCCTCACCGCGTAGTTGCTCGGAATTTGAATTCCAAATGACATAATCCTTGTATAAGGGGCCAAAGGTATTGAGAAAACGCTCCGGTAATCGATTGTATCCCAAGTATTTTATTTGTGGATCTGGCATCTGCATTAGGGTAGTGGGGCTTACACCGCTAATTATTTTGGCCTGGATTAAATTAATCCGACTCACCATATTCTGGACCAAATAGGCTTTCTGTGTGTCAGTAAGACCTCCATGAGTAAGCATTTGCTCCATTCGCTTATCAAGAAGCGCTAAGATGTATTGTTTAAAATGATTTACATATTGCTCACTGTAATAAGCATATAATCGATTTAAACCGCCTCGGTAAGGTAATATTTTAATTTGCAACTGATTTCTAAAAAGATCAAGCTGACCCATCAAAACATGATAATCGCCAAACTGCAGTAAATTTTGTTCCAATTGATCCGAGAAGGATTCTTTTTTGGGTAAGGGCTTTATTAATTCAACTAAACGATTTGATGTAGCGTTATAGACATAAATTAGATAACCTGCAGCAATAGCACCCGCAAAATACCAAACACCTAGATACTCCCATCTCCGCTTATTACGTTGTTTAATTTCGGAGTTTAATAAAGACATGGGTCGGATGAGAGAGAGTTGTATTTGATCTATAAAATCATAATAAAAAACACTTTCTTCTTTGCCATTGTGCTGATATTCACCCAGCAAATAAACCCCATGCAGTACTGCGGGCTCTGTATAGGGTGAGGAAGCAAAAAATAAACTGGTAAATCTTGAATAGTTTTCTTCAAGTTTTCTTAAAGTTGAGGGAAAGTTAAATACCGTTACATCGATTGGCTTTTGAGTATCAAATAAAACAATATCAATCACCTCATCCGCACGATTGCTGATGTAATTAAGTGGCTCTACTGAAGTTGAATCTTTTAATGGATTGGTAACAATATAACCCATGGCTTGACTCCACAAGTTGTCAGGCATGAGTTCTACGTATTCATCAAAGCCGTTCAAGTCATTGCATTGGGTAATGCAAAAAAGTACTTGCTGGCGATAACCAGTCATAAGACTGACTTGATCCACTCTATCTTTCAATGTTCGAGCATGATGGGCAATATCTGATTTATCGTCATTTAAGAGCTTGGTGGCGGGTAGTTCGATAACAATTTGATCAATAGGTGTAATTGTTTTCTTTTGACTCTTAATGTACTTAAGGAAATCAAGCCATTGTTTTTCTACTTTCTTTGATGTGTTGGATTCTAGGAGTTCTGCATCAACACACCATATGGCAAAATTATCGAGAACATAAACTTGATTGCGTTGCAGGGCTTCGTCTTCAGCATCACCTACCATAAAGTGGGTATGTAATTTCAATCCATTAGAAAGAAGAATTGTTGTTTTACCAAAAAAAATAATCCAGGGCATTTGCCAAAAACGCTTTGCTCCACCGGCGATATGATTTGTTTCTATATGATTCAGCGCATTTTCCAGGGTTAAGCGTAATCCTTCCGTCTCAATTTTTTCGCCGCTTTCTTTTGCTTTCGTAGCTTTTCTATTTTTATACCATTTTCTAATAGCCCAGGTAATGCTATCGAGTATTATAAATCCCAAAAGCATTGCCAAGAAAATGAGTACTCCTACCCAAATTGGATAATCAAGATGAAATGTTATAAAAGTGGCATAGGCCCCCAAAATAACCACAAGCAAGATCCAAAAAATGATATGTCCTAATCGTCCCATTTGACTCTCTTGCTTACTTAATTAAATGTAAATAATTAGTTACTGTATTATTAATTACAAAATAAAAAAAGAAATAAATGATTAAAATCACTGGAATAGGTAACAACCACCAAAGTACACTTCGATACTGATCTAATTTTGGAGGGATAATTTGTAAATTATCATTCTTATAAGCCAAAGGAAATGCAACAAATTCAGAAGGGTAGTTTGTCATGTTTAACCCATGACTTAGTTGTTCTAATGCAAAATTTTTATATTTTAATAAATCAGGTTTATCCAGGGGTTTATGATAAACACCTTCAAATCCTAGGACCAAACATCGGTAATAAATTCTAACCAGGTCTTCTTGTTTGCTTGGGATCTTGCTTAAGCGGACAAAAAACTCCTCCCCGGCGCTTGTTGTATTAAAATACTCAGCTTGTAATAATTTGTCTTGCCACTGTCTAACACCGGACCAACTTGTTTTTTGTACCAATTCATCAATCCAGGCACAAACCGCAAATAAAGCGGAATTCAGATTATGCTTATCAACTTCATTTTCTTTTAATTTAATCTGAGCAATTAAAGAAGTAACTTTGCCCCTGAATTCATCATAGCTCACTGTCGCGAACTGATTTGTATTTAAACCCCAGACGTATTTAAATAATTCATAAAAAATAGTTTGAAGATTCACCTTACCCTCCTACCGCGACAATATCGATCACGATGTCTACAGGTGTTTTTCCAAGGTAAAAGGCAACTTTGCGTTCCAACTCGATTTTGGACCACATTACCGAATTATGATCAATATGATAATAAAGGCAGTTCGCACCTTTAGGTACTCCCTCTGGAGCTGAGATAAGTCTGGAAATCGGTGCTCCAGGTAAAGCAAAGTCTATATAATTTTCAATTTCTGAATGAGCACATAACTTACCAAAATCTTTTATCATTTCAGCAATTTCCTCTTGATCATTTTGTGCATACATAACTAAGAAATAATTTCTGTTTTTTTGGATAAAATTATTACCCAGATCGGCCCAATAATGATTTTTCTCTTTAACCATGCGTCGGATGCGATCGGGATCAGCCGTAATGGCGATTAATAGCTTATTCATTAACTCGATAATCAGGTTAAAACTTTTACTCAAATTACTGTGATCGTAGATAGGTATAGCCGATACATTACCACTCCCACCTTCGAAAAAGTTAATCTCCGTAGAATAAAAACTTAATTCACCAATCATATGCTGAAGCAGACCGAACACTTGCCATGGGTGAACCGTTTTGGCATTGAGATAATGTTCCATAACCGGGACATTTCGTAATAAAGAACGTAAAGAAAATAAACGTCCGAAGTTACTTTTATCTACTTGGGTACTGTATGAATCAAGTGGCTGTTTAAATTTTTCTAATTTACTCGTTGTCTTAACTAAATCACTTAGAAGATGATTCATTAATGAATTGAGATTTTTGTGTGCGGTGAGACTGACACAGGAAGGATAAAAATTAGGATCATAAACAACTTCATCTTTTGTTGTGCGTCTCAATTCTGCTACTTGGATGATCGAGTAATTATGGGTATTTTCAATTTCGAATTCCCAAAATAATTTGACAACATAGTATAAGCATCTCAGATGAGCTTGTGCTCCTTGATGATAGTAGTCTGGAAGTTCATCACCCGCATTCCAACTAATAAAACGAGTATTCACATTGCTTAAATTGTCCAGATTCTCTACAACAGTTACGTTGCCTATATTTTTCGAAAGCTCTTTCACACCGATATACACTTTCAGTGAGTTTGCATTCGCTGGCCATTCCGACATAAAAGAACGAGGTAAAAATTTAGCATTAACATCAATTTCGACAAACTCGCCAGAGGGTAAAAAAAAGGCCATTTTTTCCACGTCGAAAATGCCGCTCTTTAGTGATTTTTCATTAACTACTAAATCAGTAAATCCCCAAAAAAAGGGGGTTATATAGCGTAAAAATTGAGAGTGTATATAATGTTGATTGAGTTCAGTATATTGAAAATGTTGGGGCTGTAAAAAAAGTCCATGTTCCCAATCAATTGGTGTATTCCAAATCATATTTATTTATCCCAATATTTTTTTAAGGATTCACGATTCTTCTGTTTCGTGATTATTGTCTTTTTCGAAGAACTTTCAGTATAGTTAATTCCTTGTGACCCAAATTCAAGATAAATGGCAATTCGTCCCATTTGTTTTGTTTTTTTCCAAAAAGTAAGTGGATTCCATTTTTTAAATACAGGAATTTCATAGACGCGTACTGCATTTGCAGGAGTTAGGTTGAAGTATCCTGCAACAACAACAATTTTCTTGACCGCTGCCATGCGAGCAAGTGTAAAGGTTTGTGTCATACCTGGCGCAATAAAAAAGGTTTGAATATGGACTTTCTTGTTCGTTTGCGTGCTGTTATCTGCTTCCGTATCACCATCAAGCAATTGGCTGATACCTTCGGCATTCACTATTTGATTTTGTACATCTTCTATTTTCTCGACCTGGACTACAGCAAACTTCAACGTGTGCTTTCTATGGTCATACTGGTTCAAGTCCTTACTGGCTACAGCCCGAATAAGGATGGCATTATCTTGGTAGCTGCTTGCTAACTGCGGCTCTTTTTCCTTTCCACCTGTAGTGCATCCACCGATCATCAGAAATAAAATACAAAATATTATTCTTAGCATGACGTTAATTTTATTATCCTTAACATAAGATGAGCGTTAATTAGTAACAAAATGAATATTTATTCCATAGTATCAGAACTCTATAGGAAACAATAGATCCTCTATACGCTTTCCCAAAGTGAAAAAATTATAATTCAATCAATGCAATGAAATCATATATTACAATTCTAAGTTTGATTATTTTAGCCAGTAACGTATTTTAAACATGTCTATTTCTTTCTGTGGTGACAACCAACTGACAACCCCTAAAATACTTGTGGTTTCACAGGTCAACCGTATTGGTTTGAAGCAACCTTTATCTAAAATGACTTCAATAAAATAAGAGAATGGTTCTTTCACATAGAGCTGCAGGAGTAATTTTAATCGAGTTATATTTTCGGTATTTGCTAAAAATGTAGGAAAAATATCCGCGCTTAACGGACCTATAGAAATGAGTAGACTATTACTGTTCGATTTATACTGACTACCTAGATATGCTGTTTTGCTTAAGCAATGATTTTCTTTACCTATAAGACAATATTGCTCTTCAGGTATATCTTGCATTGACCGGAAAAATGAATAGACATTGAATGGTACTTTGAAGTAATCAGTTAATAGATTCTGTAAACTCCAAATTGACTTGGTATCAGAAACCCAATGACTGGCATACCGTAATAGGTAATTGTAATCAGGTATTTTTTCGCGTACCTCTTTGACTGCTAATCCAATAAATCCATAAAGTGCGTCTTTATAGAATTCATTATTTTGTTCAGAAAACTGTTCGAATAATCTGTTTTTTGACCATGCATCGTACAGCAGCTTGTAAAGTCTTTTATGAAGAATATCTAGTAAGCATTTCATTTCATCAGAATCCAGATCATTATCTTGGATTAATTGTTCCGTATAAAATGTAGGTAAGGGAGAGGTTGTTCCATAAAGACTAAAAAAAGTGGCTGTCAGTGTAAATTGATTATCTTTTTGATTTTTTTGGATCTCATGAATATCTGTTTTAGGGAAGGCTAAACTTAATAAAGGAATGATATCTAATGATCCTTTAAGCCCTTTTTTCGCTTCATAAGCCAAGAGATGGCTAATTAAGCGAATTGCCTGGTAAAAATTAAAACTTTTAGGCTCAGTGAGTAGTTTATCTAAGATATTAAGCTCGGGTTGTTCAACCTCGGTTGCCATTTCCATACCTCTTTAGTTCTTGCATTTTGCAAATGTAGTAGAGTAAATGTGTTGAAAGGCGCATTTGATCCAAAAAAAGCATCCATAATGCAGCCAAATAAATACATATCTCCAATGCATCTAAAGCAATCAGGGTCACAGATTAGGGTAATATGTGATCCTGGGATCATTTCTCCATAATAGAGGCGACGTGCTTTATCAACAATTATATTTTCGATCCCTTTTATCCGGCTCATATTCAGTTGATAATTTTCTCCTTTTTCATAGATGTATAAATTAAAAATATGCTTCAGGTGATTTTTATCTAAGAGTTGAAGTAAATTAAGCGCCAATAGGGACTGAAAGTTCCAGATTAAACCGCGATCATAAGTTGGGACCAAAAACGATGATGGCGGAATAAGATTGGTGTAAGTCAGATTCTCAGGTGAGCTGTCCGTAGGTAATATAATATCACCTTTATCCAGGAGCCTGGTTAAAGCGCCATTACTACATACGAGTTCAATTGATAGAGTTTCATCAACAGGAAACTCCTTCTCAAAATCATAAAAAAAACTAATATAGGTATTTCGACCCGGCCCAGTAACAGAAGGTCTGTGGTGATAAATATATTTATAATTTAGATTGAGTTCTTGATTAAAATTTAATAAGTGATCGTATTCGATCCGTTTCCTTTCCTGTTGGCGATAACCGGTAACCTGCTTTACATCATAGACTGAATAGTTTTCATTGAAATCATTACTGGGAATAATTTGATAGTCGGGCTGCTTATGATCAAGGTAAATGGGTTCTGCATGATGAGAAAACAAATTAATTATGGGTACGGCATGCAAGACCAATTGAAAATTATCTAAATTAGCCGCCCATGGAGGCGCTTCGCCTAACTCAAAGTTGATTTTAAAATCAAACCCATCCGTTTCTTTTTGCCATTGTTCCAAGCCGATTAAACGAAGAAATAGAAATTTATAGGGTTGATGGAGATACTCATATAAAACCCGATGAGGATGATGAATGTTAGGAGGTGCTGGGTATAAAGTTTCTTCATTTTCGAATGCACACGGTTGTAGATGCTCAGGTGATAAAACCAGTTTATCTTCTCCAGGTGCTTCAATGGTAATTCTGCGTACATATCGCTGAAGTAAATAAAAGGTATTGCTGGCATCATGCCAATTCTGATTAATAAAAAAGCGTAGGGAAGATGCTTGCCAATTTTTCAAGGTGATGCCGCAAAGATGACAATTAATTTCGATCTGACTTACGCCACTTATTGTGTCTTGAAAATTAATGTCTGTAATTATTACAGGTTCAACGGTGATGGGTACTGCAGTGCGAAAGAGGCACTTTACATCATTAATCGGGATTGATGCTAACTCAGTCCCTTTAGGCACCATGAGGGCCTCTCCCAAGTTGGCCTTAGGAATAAACTGGATCACTGACGTGCTTGGTACTGGTTTTGAGTACTGAGAAAAAAATAACTGTGTTAAATCATCTACCATGCCTGGTAGTTTTTCATCAATTACCATCCGTACCTGGCTCGTAAGAAAAGCAACTCCTTCCAGGATGCGTTCAACATCGGGATCAGTACTTTGCTCTCTGAGCAGAGGGGCAATTGCAGGATAATGCTCGGCATATTCTCTGGCGAGCTTTCTTATTTTATTTAATTCATTCTGGTAGTAATCGATTATCATGTCTCTACCTTGATTTACAACGTAACAAGTACGCGACCTTTACTTGTTAAAATAGTAGTAAAGAAAACCTTGAGGCCATCATATGACTTGTTCAAATGCGCTAAAATATCACAGGTAATGATTTGCTTGCCTGGATCAATTAAGATTTTAGACACTTGTACAGACTCCAGGCGCGGTTCATAACGAAGAATGGTTTCCTCCAAATGAGTCCTCAGCTCTTCTTGATAAGCAAACGAATAATCCTCAACTAGAGTTGGTAATTCGGATAATCCATATTCCCTGTCAATCGGGGCACTACCTTGTCTCGTAGATAGTATTTTTTCAATATGGTCGCGTATGGATTCAAGTAATATCGATGAATCCATTTTGGCTGACAAAGGAGATCCTTGACGAGCATAACGACGTACTCGTTCAGTTAAACGCTCTGCTCTCATTAACCAACCCGCATTAATTTAGTTAAATCCCAACCGAATTCTTGATTATTCTTTTTATCCATTACTTTATAAATTGTTGGACGCATGTCCACAATAAATAATGGGCCTGCTGGATGCGAGTAGGCATAATCTACCTCGAGTACTTTGGCATTTTCCAAGGTGATCTCGACAGCTACTTCAACCTCGCCTGAAGCACTGGAACGCAGGCAATGGATGAGGGCTGTATTTATATTTTCACCTGTGAATATACTTTGAGTATGAGGAACAACGCCTGCTTGATCCCATAATCCAGTAAGGCGAAAATATTTGCAATCGGGAACGCCGATCAGTTGGTTTTGCGCATCGAATGCTCGAGTGATGCGTTGTTTGAAGTCCAGGAGAGCGACCCAACCCTCATATCCTTTTACAGTACTGCCTCCTTTGACAACGCCTGAGGCTTGAGTGGTTATTTTTGCCATTAACTTATACTGAGTTCTGGCAACTTCACTGTCTGGGAGTATAGGTAACATGGCTATGTCATGTCCATCACTTTCTCTTGAAGCCACTTTTATTCTCCTTGTATAAGATCTAGACTACCAGTTAATTGGAGTGTGATATACGCCCCCATGAATTTGAAATGAGGACGAACAATTAATACACATTTATACCATCCAGGTTCGCCAGGAACATCCTCTACATTGACTTTGGCAAGCCTCAATGGTTTTTTTGCTCTGACTTCGGGGACTGGATTATCCATATCAACAACATAACCATTAATCCAGGTATTCAATTCACGTTCTATATCATCACGTTCTTTGGCTAGACCAATTTTTTCACGTTGTATTACTTTTAAGTAATGAGCAAGTCGGCAAATTATAAACATATAAGGAAATTGGGTTCCTAAACTATAATTCGTTTGTGCTGTTTTACCTTCAGGGGTATCTGGAAAATGCTTTGCTTTTTGGATTGAGTTAGCAGAGAAAAATGCAGCATTATCTGCACCCTTACGCATGGTGAGTGGAATAAATCCTTGTTCAGACAATTCATATTCACGTCGTTCTGAAATGAGTAATTCTGTTGGGATTTTTAATTGAATTTCACCCATTGCTTCAAAAAAGTATGAAGGTAAATTCTCAACAGCCCCTCCGCCTTGGGGACCAATAATATTGACGCACCAACGATATTTAGCGAAACTCTGAGATAAGCATCCAGCAAAAGCAAAAGCACTGTTTCCCCAACAAAAAGCATTTTCACCGGAACTTACATTTTCCTCGTAATTAAACGTACGAACACCATAAGTGTCTTTACCATAAGGCATCCGCAACATAAACCGAGGTAGAACCAGACCTATATAACGAGCATCTTCAGATTCACGCAGGCTGTGCCAGGGAATGTAAACAGGGCTTTCAAATATTGCTTCAATGTCATTCAAATGTGGCAACTCAGACATAGATTTGATGTTGAAAAACTCCGGGCTTGCTGCGGCAATAAAAGGAGCATGTGCCATGGCGCAAACTGCAGCGATATTTCTGAGTAAGGTTACATCTTTGTAACTTGGGCCAAATGAATAATTTCCGATGATGGCACCATAAGGCCTACCACCAAACTGTCCATACTCTTTCGTATAAACTTGTTTATATAAGCCGGACTTAGGTATTTCAGGTGCATCAATAAAATCATCAAAAAGCTCATCTTTTGATACATGAATGAACTCCACCAGGCTGTTTTCGCGGAAATCTGTGCGATCAACCAAGTACTTCAAGCTACGCCATGTTGATTCAAGTTTTTGAAATTCGGGATTATGGAGAATCTCATCCATTTGAGCAGATAACTGTTTATCCAGACTTGCGATAATGTCATCAACCAAAGCAGGAGTTACTGTTTCATCAGTAAGTTTGCTTTCGACAATATTGTCTATAAAAGCGAGCAATCCTTTCTGAGTGAGGGCATACTGTTCCTCATCATCAGTAATATTCGTTCCAGCAAATAATTTTTGCAGAGATTTTTCTTCTTTCTTCTTAGCGTTATCTTGTGCATCAGCCATGGCTGTCTCCTTGATTCAGCGACTCGATACTGCTTATTTTTTGTCTTTAATTTCTTTGACCAGTTCTTCGCGTGCTGCGGAATCTTTAACGATCGCATCCAATCTGCGTCGAAATTCTGGAATATTACCAAGAGGTCCCTTCAGTGCTTTTAGCGCTTCGCGTATCTCAAACAGTTTTTGTAACTGAGGGACTTGATGTAGAATCCCATCCGGATCGAAATCTCTCATCGTTTCAAACTTAAGATCAACACTTACGGTGTCGTCTTTGTTTTTACTAAAACGATTCGGTACGCGAACGGATAATTTGATGTTGTGTTCTTTTAGCACATCATTAAAATTATCTTTATTGATATTTACTGTTCGTCGTTTTTCTAAAGGGGTATTTATTCCACCAGGATAGAACTCTCCCAGAACGAGTTGGCGTAAAGGAAGTTCAATTTCCTCTTCAACACCTTCAATGAGGGCTTTATAAACAATATTAATGCGTTCTTTAGGAGCGACAGACTGTTCCTTATTAGTCATTTTTTATTTCCTTATCAAAGGGATGATAAAATAAAAAAAACTTCTCATATATAATTTAAGCTAGCATAAATCCCCAAATTTGCAAAATTATTCGATGTAATTATTAATTAAGTGGCTGAAATTGATAATAAATCTCGAGCATGTCAAATAGGTCCTTACATATCTATTAGTCCTCGTCATATTTAGCTTCATATTTAGGGATTGACATTCCTTGGCCTAATAGTTGGTACTTCGCCGCCAATGATGTAAAATAACCCCCATAAGATATTGTTGGGTAAATAGCCGATTGTTTTGCTATCGCTATGCCTCCCTTGACTTTCCCCACCCCGGTCTTTATTTTCTCAGTTATGGGCTCCGTTTTCTCAACTAAGGAAGATGCTTTGCCAATGAGTGGCTCTATTTCTGATTTAAATGCGCTACCCATGTCAACAAACGCGTCCGCTGCCGCTGTAAATCCTTGTTTGGCAGAACTCCATGTGGCTATCCCCGCCGCGTATAGAGGCGAACTTTTTGCTGCCTTCATAGCTGCATCTGCCATAACTTGAGCCATTGCGACAGCTTTTAAGGGGCCTGCAGGTTCTCCACCTGTAGCACCTAATTCCATCATAGGGCCACCCGATATATTGCCCAATATATTGACGTCAGCACTTGCTAAATTTATTGTCGCGTTAGTAGCCAACGTGATCGCCGCTTCTGATACAAGATCAATAGTAGGGGCGGTGATGGTAATTCCCTCTTCAGTGATGGTAATTGAAGAGGCTCCCACGGTAAGTGAAATAGATACCTCTGCTTCCTGCATAATATCGGGTGCTGTTTTCAAACTTGTCGAGGTATCTTGTTCATATCGCCAACCACCGCCTAATTTTACTTGAAAACCCGATGTAGAGTCGATTATTGCACCAGTTCTTGAAACAAAATCGAGTCCAAGCACGGAAACGGAACGAGCGCCATAGCAAGAGTAATAGTCAGCGCCATAAATGGTGTTCGACGAGGTGCCCGAAACACTCATCATATGATCTCCCCCAACACTCACCGCGTGATGATTAGCTATATCAGTAACCGAGTTTTTTCCAATACTCTGATATATGTTATTGTCTGTTCTGAGACAATAGCCGGCATCTAATTGTGAGTTAAATACATTATCAGTACCGAGTACCATCGTCGTATTATTGTTCGTTGTGGAAAATTGTATTCCTTTTGTCTTACCATCCTGTTCGTTTATGATGAATACATTGTTTTCTTTTGTGTACAGCCCCATATAATTTTGGCTATTAGAGGTAATGATGTTTCGATGAGTGGAGTTGCTCACTGCCCCAAGTATAATCGGCAAGTCTGGATTACCAAATTGAAAACCGATTACCACCTCATCGCCTTTACGAAGCGGCATATCAAATGCGTATTGATCGCCAATGTATGACTCCATTTTCCGCACCCAGGCAGAGCCTTTTCCTGGACTGTCATCACTCATTGCAAAGCGAAATTTATACATTCCTTTGCTATTAATTTGTACCGTATCATCATTTCCTTCATGATCAATAAACGCAGGAAATAAGCCATGAATACGGGGGATACTCTCCTGTAGGGCAGTCCTGTAAGCAATCGATTTATCAATGGCTCGATATTCGCATTTGAAATAATCCTCGGGAGAATGCTCTTCTCCTGAATGAAGGGATAAAAATGAACCTTTTTGTGAGCCTCTGTAGGTACTTTCAATAATCAACATTGGAATATTTAATGAGGCAATTTTGAAATTTTGGTGATGAATTATAGTACCTGGAATGATGAGCGAACCTGAAGAAATGCCTGTTAGAATTTCTTTTGTACATTTATAACTTTCACTAATAAAATTCGCGATTTGCTGGTTTTCTTTATTACTTTTAATGTTTTCTGTCCAAAACGATACTTCACCAGAACCTTGTGGATCGATTATCGCTTTCGAGGTATAGGGTTTGGATGATTGTGCATGATTGTATGATTTTACAGTGACTTTCTGTGGAAGAGCCTTGGTGGTAAGTTGAAAATTATAAACTAGATTTGCAGTGGGGTTCTTTTCACTGGCCAAGGTGTAGGACTGATAATAAATTTCGTTAATATCCTGGTTGTTTTTTAGCGTTGAGTTGCTGTCTGTAATCACCAGTATTTCGCCACTTTTATCTTGACTAAAATAATAAAATAGACCCTCACGCTCCATCCAGCGTGAAATAAAATTCCAGTCCGCTTCATTATACTGAAAAATAAACGCTTTGGGCTGGTGCTCCATCATCAAATCTAATTCAACTTGTGTAATTCCATTTTTATCTAATATCTTTTTAATAATCTGGGGAATCGATTTCTTAAGAAAAATTTCATTTTGTTTTGTATGTTGCAAGCGATTAACTTTGGGCATTAGGCTAATTTTGTACCTATAGTACTCATCGATCCCATCAAGCTGTGTAAAGGATACAACCTCTCCATGCAGAGGAGTCGTTCCACTTATTTTTTTAGGGAAGATTAATTGTGCTTTTTGATTGATTACTTGTTTTGCCAGAATTAAGCTTTTGCTCACAAATTCTATATTAAACTGATATAACTCAGAAATAGCCTGTTTGCCTTCGAATTCTAAAACAATGATTTCGGACGTGTTAGCTCCTGGAATTTCTAGTTGAGGCATCACTATTTGGGTTTTCATTAACACTCCTGTGCCTTGAAATGGTTAGGACTTCTAATGATGATGACAATATCGAAGTACTCTTGCGCCTGTCAAGCGGCATACTTTTGTTAATCCAGCTGATTCATTAATATCACTTTTTTTAATTTTACAACATTGACAATAAATTTTTCATCCATCATATTGTCATCAACTTGTTAAAGTTGATGTGCCGCATCAGGATTACTCTTCAAAGATGAAGATACTTAAAGATAAACCACACACTCTCATTACGTTCAACCACCGCCACAAGGGTAAACCGCAGTTAGCAGTTACGATTATGGCCATGTTTTCCTTTTCAAGAAGTGGTGAATTTCTGAGTTATGCAGATTTTTGGAAGGTTGCCAAAAAATCATTTAACTCCAGCCAGGGCGAATTTATCGATTTATACATGCCCAAAAAAAAAGCGGAGTTTTTTGTTAAAGGGTCTTGTTATGCCTATGACGACGATACCAGCACAAGTTTTGTGAAGGTAACGCTCGATGGCATGCAAAAGCAATTAACTGTTTTTGGCGATAGGCAATGGGTAGAAGTAGATTCAAACTACCATTTATCCAAACCAGCTTGCTTTCGCAGTATACCGATTAGCTTAACGAACGCTTACGGTGGTAAGGGACATGATATCAATCCTGATGGTAAAGGATTTATAACAACCAGTTCCTTCAAAGAAATAAAAGTGCCAAATGTTGAAGTACCGACACAACTGATAAAACAACCATCTGATACCCCTCAGCCGGCCTTATTGCTACCGCACTCACCTACGTGCAAGTACCAACTGGATAAATTTGGAACGTTTAACGAGGATTGGTTGTTAAACGAACGTCCTTATTATCCTACTGACATTGATTGGCTTTATTTTAATCTTGCAGAAGCAGATCAGCAAAATGAGCATTACTTTAATGGTGATGAAGCATTTACTTGTACCAATATGCATGCTGAACAATCAATAATTAACGGTCAGCTGCCTGGTTTGCGTGTACGTTGTTTTTATAAACGCATTGACAGTCCGGAGAGTTTGAGCGAATTAAATCTAAATTTGGATACAATCTGGTTATTGCCTGATGAAGAAAAAGGAGTCCTCATTTGGCATGGTATGCTTGATACTCAGGATATAGCCGCCAATGATATCGATTTTATCTACAGCGTTAGTGAATCTTTAAATGAACCGAAAAAGGATATCGATTATTACGTTAAACTCCGCAATAAACCCAAAGAAATGGCTATGCAAGCCAAGCCCAGAGAATCAAGAACCAAGGCTCGATCAGCTCCTCCGATTGGACTCGGTTTGGATTTAGATAAGGAGTTCCAAGACATTGCTAAAATTTTTCATCCGGACAAGAGCCTGGAAGAAATTGAAGCAGCAAAGATTTTTAAAGGAAAAACCCCACAGGAAATACTACAGGAAGTAGCACAGTTTTATAAAAATCAAAATCAACCAGTACCCGTATTTGATAAATTTACTTTTGCAAACGCTCAAAAGAACATAAACCCACAGCATATAAATCATTTAGACTATCTTAAAAAACAAATCATCAACAATGAGCTGCCGGAAGCGAAACAATCAGAAATATTAAAGAAGCTTGAACCATTTAAACAACAATTTACACGGCTAGATAAAGTCAGTGCTTTTACTCAATTTCGCACTGGGAGAGCTGGAAAATCAGCTTATTCCCGAGAAGATATTATTCGAGCGTTTCAAGAGGGAAAAGAATTTTCCAGTGAAAATTTGGCGGGTATCGATTTATCCGACTTGGATTTATCAGGTATCAATTTATCAGGCTGTAATTTAAGCGAATGCAATTTCACCCGCACCCGATTGGTCAAAGCGAATTTATCAACAACAACCCTGATTAATACCAATTTATCCGAAGCAATATTGGCTGATGCCGATTTATCGCAGGCTTTAATAAAAAATGCTGCTTTAAATCGGACTGATTTTAAAGAATGCGATATGCATAAAACACAGCTTGAAGGGTGTTCAGGGACGGAATGCAATTTTTCTGCAGCTTTTTTAAATTACGCCAAACTTAAAAATTGCCAGCTTGATGGAAGCGTATTTATCAGTCTAAAAGCCAATTTTCTTGATATTTCAGACAGTAGCTTTGATTCGTGTAATTTTTCTGAAGCAAGGCTGCAATTTGCCAATATTAATAGATGCGTTTGGATAAATCCCAATTTTGTTCAAGCCGATTTATCTCATGCACACTTTGATGACACAAAATTATCCAATGTGAGCGGGAACAATGTCCTTGCCCCTAAACTCTCACTAACTAAATGTACTATCGATAATCTAATGATGGAAGATAGCAATTTGGAGCATTTGAACTGTAAAGGAACAATTATTTCTAAGTGTCGCTTTTCCAACTGCTCATTGCCTGGTTTAAACCTGATGAATGCTCAATTAACTCGCGGCGATTTTATAAAATGTGTGATAACGAATTTGCGGGGTAATGATCATACTCACATATCAACTACCAATTTCGAGCAGTGTAATCTGAGCAAAGGGGCAATATTGGGCGGCGGTTATGAACAAATTTCTATTCGCGATTGTGATATCAACTCATCACAGTTTATTAATGGCACTGTAAAAAAATCAAATTTCAGCAAATGTAATGCTAAAAAGTTCAGGTTTGTTAATTGTAAAGTGGACTCCTGCCTCTTTCAGGACATCAATTTTTTTCAAGGCATTTTTCACAGTTCAACTTTTGCAAATACTGAATTCAATCATTGTAATTTATACAGCATACCATTTACCGATTGTCAGAAAAATGATGTGAAAATACTGGATTGCTTGGTGAGAAATATTTCGTTAAAACAAGAAGAGTCCTTATGAACGCCGAAGAGTTAGCAACTAAACTATCCAAAAGAGAGCTAATTAAAAACGTGTCGCTGGACTCCATAACCATTGAACATATTGAATCACACCGTGCTATATTTTTGGATGTTGTATTTAAAAATGTGGTGTTTAAAAATGTCCGGTTCGTTGCATCCGTCTTTGAAAAATGCCGGTTTGAACGGGTTACCTTTGAATCATGCACAATGCAGTTATGTACGATAATTTCCTCTACAATAAGTCAACTAAAAAGCCACAAGTCCAGCTGGATTGCTACGGATCTCCACTCCAATGAGGGCTCTATTGAAATTCGTGCCACCGAATCAGATTTTTCTAACAGCAAATTTCGTGGCCAGGATCTTAAAAATTGTGAGTTCATAAACTGTAATCTGACAAAAATCAATCTTTCAAAATGCGATTTATCCAAGGGTAAATTTATTGATAGTACTATGGAAAAAATAACTGCAAAAAATGCAAAATTTTTTTCAGTCCTCTTTGAACAGGTTAACTTGACTGCGGCAAATTTTGAAGCAAGCGAATTTAATCAAATTCAATTTGACCGTTGCAATCTCCATAGAAGTTTATTTATTGAGGCGAAAATTCAAGAAACAGATTTTTCAATCGCATCTGAAACAAAACACATCAATTTATTTAAAACGACTATAAAACAAACTACGTTTAAAGGAATGAACTTGTCCGCAGTATGTCTTCAGGAGGCTCAATTAGAGGGTGTTGATTTTTCTCAATGTCAATTAAACCCAAGTAATTTTAATCAGTCCAGGATAATAAATTGTCTCTTTGATTCTGCTAACTTAACGCAATCATTATTTGAAGAGTCGGAAATCAGTGATAGCTCATTTATACAAGCTGAACTCAGTTACGCTCGATTTAATAACAGTTTATTAACGACTTGCAATTTCGCTAAGGCAAATTTAAATTTAACCTCGTTGCATCATATTACCGAAGTTCGAGTCAATTGGGAGCATGCAGCTCTTGATACCGTACTGAAAACAAATCCTGAATTATTGGAAGCAGAACAATGGTCATAAAATTAAGGAATTCACCATGCTTGAATCTGATGTCGCCAGTATAAGTACCAACGGCGAGTTGCTGAAGGGAAAGATTAAATTCTTTTCAGATGATACCTACCATATCCTTCTCCAAGGACAATTGGTTAGTGCTCAGCCAGCTTTTTCCTGTTTAATAACCCCTTTAGTTGATGACGAAGTATTACTATTTAAAGACGCAAGTAATTATTATATTTTAGCGATTATTCAACGTTATCAATCAACTGCTTTATCGATTAAATTGGGAGATAATTTAAGTCTGGTTGGCGAGAATAACAATTTAAAACTTAATGCACCTACGATTAGCCTGACGGCAGATGACACTATTAATTTAAGTGCATCATCACAAAATATTGATTGTGATACGGGAAAGTTTTCGATAATACATGCTCACTTTCGAGGGGAAGAGTTAAAATTTTCCTATCAATCACTCAAGATGATTTGTCAGTATATACAAACAATTAGTGACACAATTAATACCCAGGCATTACGTGTTTATCACTGGGTAAATGAACTGGAACATCAATTCCTCGGTCGATTACGAACCATAGTAAAACACAATTACCGAATTGATTGTGATGAAATGGAAATTCATGCTGAAGGTGATACTAAAATTGCTGCAAAACAAATTCAATTAGGGTGAACAAATGACAATGGCGTGTATGATGGGGGGCGAAGTGCTCACTCCCGGTCCAATTGATATATGCAAAATGCCTCCTCGAGGTGTTCCTAATCCTTTTATGAATATTGGTACTTGGCTTATGAGTGTGGATTTCGTCCCAGTCGTATTAATCAATTCATCGCCAAGCTGTAATACAGGAACCATTATTCCCGAATCAAATGGGGATCAGGCTGGAACTATGGGCGGAGTGATTTCAGGGACGTTTATGCTTATAGTCACGCCCTTAACCGGTGCTTTTAATGTACTTATAGATGGTTTACCTGCAAATAACTTGGGTATGACTCTTACTTTTTCAAATGATACAAACACAACGGGGCTCTATTCCATACCTTCACAAACAGATGTGATTGCGCTTTGATGTAGAATGATTAGGTGATGCATAGCTCATGTCGCTTAAATGAAATGTAGTGAGACCCGGGAGCACTGTGCATCGTCCCTACATCACGCGGCTACCCTCGGGATGTAGGATAGGGAACAAGGCAATTAAAAACGCAGATTTAACTGTTTTTAATTGTGAATAGCTGTGGGGCTATGCTATTAAGATTGTTGTCGCTGGGTTTAAAGAATTGTTGTCCAGAAGATGTCGCTTGCTTATTTAAAACCTCTAAAAACTCATTCATTAGCGTTAATTGATTTTTAAAATCTTCTTCCAACTGAGGATTTGCTACACGCTTTTCTTCAAATATCTTAATTGAGAGTTTTAGCGCCTCTGCTGGCTCAAGCGGACCATTTTTATCTTGATAGGCACTCAATTCAGAAGAAATTTCACTTTGCAGGGCAATAAAAGGTAAGTGATTCTCTATGGCGGTATAAAGGTAGAGGGTAAATAATTGTTCTAATTGTTCTTTGAGTTCAGGTTGATCTTGGGCAAACTGGTTGAGAAATGCATTTTTTAGTGTCATAAAGCCCGTTAATATTTGTCCCATAGAATGTTGTTTGGAGATTAATGGCCGATGACCAAATTGTTTTAGATTTTGAGCAACGTAAGGATAATAATCGGCACTTTGACCGCCACGAAATTGCATTACTCCGTCACTATAAAGCCATGTAGTCAATTGCTCTTGGTCTAAAGACGTGGTATCGACAACCTTTTTTATGAATGCTCGCATTTCATTTTCATAAATGCTGAACGTAGAGAATTTTGTCATGAATAATCCTTATTCATCAAATTGAAAAAACGAAGACTATATAAAATACCAATAGTGGTAAAGAATTATTTTCAGGACTTCTAAATTTCAAGTAGACATTGGGAGTTATTTAGAAGTCCTAATTTTATAAAAAGCAGGATACTTTATATGCTGTTTAGATTGAGTTGGATTCATAATTAATTACTTTCAATCGCTTTTAAAATCCAAAAATCATGAACAAAACGATTAATAAAAGGGATTGGCAGCCGAAACATGGCTGCTTGAATACAATATCCTTGCATAAAGCGCTCCCAAGTAAACTGGCCTATACTCCCATTTTAGTATAGGCGCTACGCTACATTTTAGTATCGTCAGTTGCTAGTTAACGTAAAATGGATGGTTTAGTTAAATCAACGGATACAGAAGAGGGATCTTGTATGGTATTTGTTTTAAAAAAACCATGTTTTTTTAATGATATTCCGACTTCAATATCAACGTTCGGTTCAGATTCAGAGCTGTTATCGATTACTGCATCGTGCTCAAAAGTTAGGTTGCAATCTGTTTCTTCGTCAATTCCGGAGAAGCTGTCTATTTCTGAAATAGTATCAATTTCTGAATCGTTGTCAGTTCCTGAACTTACATCCATTTCCGGATCTATTTTTTTATGGCTTATTTTATTGTGTAATTGCTCATTTAAGTAGTTAGCAATTTCAGTTTGACCACTGGCAAGGGCCTTCCTATACGCTAATTTTAGTGATTCTTTTTGCGGTGAGTTGACAGAAAGTTCACATAAATATCGAACAATTTCTGGTTGTTTAGATTTAACTGCTGATTTTAACGCTTCTTCGATAGCACGCTGATTGAGTGAATTCATTTCATGACTACACAAATAGGCAACGATGCTCTGTTTGCCCCCTTTAACCGCGAGTAGCAACGCATCTCTTATAGCTGCTTTAGTCGGCGGATTCAATGATGAACGACATAGAGTAATCAATGTTTCCAGTTGATTGCATTTAACCGTCCAATTTAATGCTTGATTCACCGCATTATGGGTCGGTTTGATCTTGGTTGTCATGGAACAAAAAAACTCGACAAGCGCTGACTTTCCATTTTTTGCTGAGGTTATCAGTCCATGGTTTACCAAATTTTGATTTGAGGAATATGTAGGAGAATTATATAAGAAGGTAACAATTTCCATATGATCGTTTATGATGGCCTGGTCAACTGCATCTTCAAACCCTGCTCGCACTAATTTTCCAGGTAGCTCATTAAGGCATTGAACTACGGGTAAATGACCTGCCTGACACGCTTTTAAAAAAGCTTTCTGGATGACATGGGGCCGAGGTGCATTTATTGATAAATTACAAAGCCGTTGTATTGCCTCTACATGTATACTACTTGCTGCTTGATTCATTGCTTTTTCAATAGCAGCGAGAGAGGGGGCATATTGCTCTGAATCCGCCATAAACAGAGCAATATCCCAAAATCCCAATTCGATTGCCGAATGAAACAACTTATTGATTGTTGATTGGTTTGGCATATTGTCGGCAGAATTATAAAAATATTTAACAACATTTAGCTTGTCATTATTAATGGCCTGATTAAGAATTTTACTAATTTCTGTAGTAGAGGGCTCATAATCGTAAATGCTTAAGAGGCACTTTATAAGGTTTAACTGACCTTGCTCTGCTGCTAAAAGTATGATTTGTTCGAGTTCGTCCTCATTCAATTGCACTACATCGATTTGACACAGATGAGATACAACGTTCCATTGGTTTGCTTTTGCTGCTGTAATTATCGCTTTGTTAAAATCCTCCGGGGCAATTTGCTTTTCCAAAAGAGCGATTAAACCAAGATTGCCATATTTTGCTGCCTTAAGAACAATTGTTTTCCCTTCGTATTCTTTTTCTGCCCAGTTAAGTCGTTGTACTGGGGGGCTTTCCAGCTTTTCAATGATTTGTTTTCTGATTAATTCATTATCAATGGCCGCGAGAATTTCAATAAGAACACGCTCGAATTCACTTACCCCATTTTCTGGTATTATTGGAGGTAAAGAGAGCGCATCAATAAAGGCATCCAAATCAAACTGGGTCCTATGATAAAGAAAAGCAGTTTCAGCGATTTTTGCTTGCAATGCATACTTATGATTGAGATTGTATTTTGCTTGTGGTTTGATGAGCGTAAATACGTTAAGTTTGCGAGTTGCTTCAAGCCAAACATCTTCAATAATCTGATAATTGCGAGCGCTAAATGTAAGGTCGGCAGTTTGTTCTACTATGCAATCAGCGACACGCTGTTTTATTTGTACACTTTGTTGGGAAAGTATGGCCTCGCAATCCGGGTATCTTCTTAGCTGACGCAATAATTTTTCATCTTCAAATAGAAGGGGATGTTGCACAAGATTATCGATAATTGCTTGGAATACGAGTTGGGTTACAGGACCTTTTTTCTTTGAAAGTAGCGAGAATAATGCCGTTAATTGGAAAATAAGTTCAGGGTCAGAAGTATGCTTTTGGGTGATTTGATGAATAAACTCAGTAACATTTTTTTCGTTGATGTATTCAGAGAGTTTTGGTTTATAGGGTAATAGATAAAATACAGCTCCTTCATTATTGGATAAAAGCTCTTGTGCATTTCGATCGTCAATTAAATGAGCTAAATTTTCCAAGATTGTGGGGGAGGACTCGCGGGCAATAACATTAATAAGACTGGGTAGTTTCTTTGAGAGCGTTTCGGATTCATTCAGACTGTGGCGTAAGGCATCTAGCCATTTTGAATTGCTATGCTCTTCACAAGTAATTACTGCTGCGATTAGGAATTTTTGTCCAAACAGTTCGTATAAGGCTGAAAAATTCGTTGCAGTTGAGGAAAATTGTAAAGGCCATTCCTTTCTAGGAATATTCTGAAGTTGTTGCTCACTCAAGACTCCATCGAGTGCATAGTTCTGGAATCCTCGTTCATCACTACCCGTTTTTTGAGCCTCTTCCAAAAGTAACTTGGCTTGAGGAAAATGATTGAGCAAAGCATATAAGTAAAAAACTTCATTGTCTTCGGAATGTAGCGTAAATAAATTGTATTTCAAGAAATCATGAAGTAAATAGGTTTTTAGAATTTGTTCAGGGCTTACATTGAGCTGTAATAACCAGAGTATTAATGCGGCAAATTGCTCTGTATCACCAATCCAATCTCTGCATAATCCAATGATTCCCAAAGGATTCTTTTGATTGGATAACTTGTTGCTTAAGTGGTCTAAATAGTGTTCAACTCGTTTGGTTGCGTCATTATATTTCTGTTGACGCAACTCAGATTCAACGCGTTTTTGAATTTCTGGGAGATCTTTGAATAATGCTTCATTTTGTTGATAAAAAGCAAGCGTATTGTCCTTGTTATCCTGCAATAAAGCCTCAAATAACTCATTCAATTTAGCACTTGGAAATGGGTTTTCTTCATTAGATTTGGACAGCAGATATTTTAGCGTAATTAAGTATAACGAGTCTTGCGAAGCCTCATCAAATCTTTCTCTGCAAAATTGAAGATAATCCATGAATAAGATGTGTTGTTCTAACTTACTGGTCTCATCGCGTGGATCATGGCCTTGTAACTTGGCAAGACGGACATTACTCAGAAGCATACGGTTTGTCTGATTTGCTTGAAGTTGTTCCAATTCGAGAAGATCTCGAGACAGGATTTGATTGGATAGATGAAAAATTTTTTCATCGCTTTGAAGCCAGTTAAATAGCTTAGTGATCATCTTTTGGCTCGAAAGGATAACGTAAATATAAGATCTACTACAAACGATCTTGAGTCAAGATATTATTTATACTTTTGGCTCTCAATTTGATCTCAATGGCATTTGAATATCAGTGTTGAGAAAAAAACATTAATGGCTTAAAAATAAGGCAAATGGGGCAATATTGCGCTGTTAAACAAAGCGATTGGATTGAGTATATTTTTCTTGGCTGGATTTTTGATAGAAAGAAATTTTTACTTAAGTATCATGCCAAATAATTGAATTAAAAATAAGAAAAATGGAATAAGTCTGATTAATGGGCTCATAATCAGACTTATATGCAGACTAATACGAGGAGGGTAACCACAATCCTTGTGGTAATAGCGTCTTCCATGATGCTATAAATTCCTTTTAAGACATCCACTGTCATTCCTCGTTTAATTAAGCATAACAAAATGTTTTAAATTATCATCGCCTTTTTATCTCATATTCGTGTAAGAAATTTCTCAAACTGAGATAAACCCGCAAAAGAACAGAATGTGCTGATCGTCAAAATGTAAGTCTTAAGCTTTTTTCCATTTCGCTCAATTCAAATTGCTCCATGGAAAATTAATTACCCAGGTTGTACGGTAAAAAGGGTAGAACTAATATTTTCTTAATGAGAAAGGTGTATAATCCGGCATCAGTTCACCAACAATTTGATAAAAGTGCGCGACAAATTATTTTATACGCTCGAAGAAGAACAATCTATTACTCGTATTCAAAGTACAATCCGGGGAAGACTACATCGAAAAAAATTAGGTATTTATCATGCGCGAGATGTGGGTATGACTTATGAATCCACATGGTTGGTAGGCAATGATCCTAAAATCGAAGGCTTAGAGCCCTATGTAACTCCAACAGGAAAAATTGCTTTAGTAGGAACTTCTGGCTTACGTTCGCTTGGTTTAATCTGCGAGCTTGCTAATCAAGAGAATATACCTAAGCTTATTATTGTTGATAATAGTCTCAAAGTTATTCGTTTTTGGAGGCTACTGAGGGACTTGGCAGAACGCGTCGCCCCCCCAAATTTTCAAGTGTCTTTTGAGTCTTTTTTGCAAGAACATTCCTCTTTATTTAGAACCATTTCTGAAATAATTGACCCCAATATTAAGTATGAAAATCAAGATCCAGTAAGTTATATGAATAGCTTGATAGCTCAGTATGGTTTGGATTATGTCTTGTCTGTAATCAAAAACATGGTAATAATTGGTCAATCATGGGCAGAATCAAGTTTATTTATAGCCCTAAATAATATCTTAAAATTACATGGAATTGAAAAAACCTATACCTATCCTTCAAATATTGAAGCTTGCGTAGATGCCACTACAAGAGCTCAAGTTGCGACTAGCATAAAACTATTTAAACCTTGTTTATCCATTGCTTCGAATAATCAAGGTGGGATGCCAACCAAGGTTTTTCTTAAAATACCTGAGACACTAGAACAATCTCAGTTATCTCAAATTTCATTCGCTGCGATTCAAGAAATTATTGATGAAGAGCCTTACCGTGATTTGATAGCATCTAGTGCTAATTTGACGGTTAATATTCAGGAACTACTTAAGAAGCTTTTTTCTGCTATTCCTGGGCACGATAACAAATTATCCATGATATCAAATATAATATTGAGAAATATGAACGCAGCATTCTCAAACATTAAGGGAATAATTCATCCTGATAAACAAAAGCAAATGGTTTGCTTGTTTTTAGGAGGCGTTATTTTTGCCATGGCCTGTGACAACTTAAAATACGGTTATCGTTGTAACGATGAATTTAAAAAATATATTGTACACCTTGTTTCATCTGTGCGAGAAGAACCAGTATCTAATTTACATTGTATTCTTGGCGACAAATTGTTCTTTGGCGAAGACCCTTCTTTTTTACAAGAAGTTGGTAATAAAGTCCTCTCAAATTTGTCTGGGGCGTTTCTTTGGAATCTCTTTACTCAGACTTTAAATATGGGCTTTGGTACACCAAGAGCTTTTTTGCCTAAGCTTGATGCGACTAATCTAGCGTTGTTACTTAATTTTTGTGAACAACATTCGGATAATTTAGAGCGCGTTGATTTTGAAGTCAAACCTTTGGGTACAGAATTAGGATGCCGCATATAGTACGGTGATAGCTAAGATCATCCTGATAGTAAAACCTACTGACTAATCTGATGTATAAATTAGTTGAAGATGAATAGAAAGCAGGCCTAAACAATTAGGCCGCAATTATATTATAAAATCGTAATAGGTTGGATTGGTGTAGTAAAAATCAAAGATTTTTGCCCGGAAAAATGGATTCAAATTTTTTTTCAACTTACTTTTTGAAATCCTGCGTTGGGGGGGGGATGAATTTGATAAATTATTATTTAAAAGGCGAAAAGAATTATATTAAATGTATTTAAAATCAGTTGGTTATTTCTTATTTTTTCCTTCTTTCTTTCAAAAATTGTCCGGCACAAAGGATTTTTTAGGTGAAATTTCTCTTTGTTAATCAATCCTTAAGCTTCTTTGTTTTACACTGGAGAAAAGTCAAGAGGAGACTAGCATGTCAAACAAGAAACTATCTGAACGTTTAAATCAAGAGCTTGATGAGCTTGGTGTTCCTGCCCTAATGACCGAGCGAGTCCACGTATGCTCTAAACTGTTCCAATTACCTAAATTTAAAATTGAGGCACTATTACATGGTGTCGTTGCTGTGGATTCTAACTCCATGCAAAAAATTGCCAATGAGCTTGAGGTAAGTATGGATTGGTTGTTTGGTGAGGCTAAAGGAGAAACAACGCACTAGTCATATTTTAGAGTAGCCTGGAGACATGCAAAACCCAGGTTGCTCACTAGAGCTCTATTGATTAAGGTTTGAACAAGAGCGACTCATTATGCAATACCCCTACATTGGCAACACCTTGCTCAGATAACCAACGGTTTACTTTTTTATAGTCGGTGTAAACAGGTAAATCGGTACGCATTGCAGCTTCATGTATTTCTTTTATTACTTCATTAGATAGAAAATACTCAGGATAATATTTTTGGAGATGATTTTTCAGTTTTTTTCCTTTGTCGGATAACCAAAATCCACCATCAAGGGATGCTGAAATACAAATTTTTTGAATGTCTCCAAAACGTGAAAAACTAATAAGCTTATGCATAGAGTGCTTTCGTATGTAATGAGCAGTATTTTTGCCAAAAAATTGAGTTTTGCTATAGCGCTCCTTAACAAGCGCATTAGGTTTTATTAGCCAACTCCATGAATGTCGATTGTTTTTCTTTTCTAATATCCCGCCAAAAAAAAACCAGGTTCCTGAATACCCTGAGTTTCTGCCAGTGGATTGGTACCATGGAGTGTTATTAATTACCGTGATCAGGCGATAATGATCTTTTTTCCATAAGTTTACTGCGATCATATTGTTTCGCGAGTGTCGGTTTTTTTTTGTGCTGTTCTCTACAGATTTCATTGAAAATGAACTAGGTGAGTCATGAATATAACAATAAGCCAGACAGCATGTAGATTTCAATCGCTACCACCCAATCTACACTCAAATCTGGCTTTTCCCCAAGATTCTTCACTTGCGACTAAGAGACAAAACACGCATGGGCGAGGGGGTAATGACACACCCTAGGATAATCGATGATAAATATTAACCCCATGGTTGAATACGTCAGTAACATTAGCGACGCTGGGAATAGTTGAGTTACCTGAAAAAAAGGCGAGTCCTGCTTGTATACCGCGAGCAAAATTGGCACCTGCGGCTAAATTATTTAATGCATTAGGAGCAATTGCCTCGAATGCATGAATTGCGACATCGGGAAGATATTCTATTGCTGCGGCTTCTGGGTTATTGACGTATTGAAACATAACAAGTGTGGCCACCAGTGCATTGTAACCACGATATATTGTGCTCCAATTTAAAAGATTGTGCATAGTTACTGGTTTTGAGGTTGTTTGAAGTTGTTTTTCATAAGCCATTTTTAGTACTCCTTGTTTTTGTAAAAACCAAAAATCATACTTTCGCTCACCGTATTATAAGGTAAATTATAAATTTTAAAATGAACTAAATTTTTTGATTGATCTCTCTTTGATTCTTTTTTACTCATGACATTGAAGTAGAAAAAAAACAAGTTAAAATAATAAGTTACTTATGGAAAACCTTAATTCAAATATTTGAAGAGTTTTCATTAGTTACAATCAACTCACGATTAAATTCTAATTTGATCCAATCTATTTTATCTTTTAAAAGGATTTTAAAAATGCCACAAGGAACAACTTATTCTACTGTATTAGAGCGTCTTCAGGCGCGGGCGCCACAGTCCTCATCTGCCCATAGAAACGCACAACGTGGTAACGCTGGACTGGCTGTGACTCAACTCTCAGTACAAGCCGGCATGCAAATTGTTAACGCAACCAGCCCTATTCCTTTAATCCCTATATCTTTTGCCCAGGTACTCAATTCCGGTTATGCTCTATGTCGCGAGGATACCCATCTTAATGAAAAAGTAATTCAAGGGCTTCAAGCGATTTTTTCTGCCGTTATCTTGGGTTTAGCGATAACTTTGGTGTTTGATGATGAGCAGATAGTTGGACAAGTCATGTACTTATTTCAACTTCTCTATAGTTCTCTACTTCTGGTTTCATGGGGGGGGAGTGAAGTTTCAAAAGAGCCCACCCCAACGTCTACAGCTAACGCAGTTGCTCCTCGTATGCTTAAAAGCATAATTAAGAATCCCATTGAAGATGATGAAGAAATGGGCAAACAAAGTGAGCATGAAGATGATGCAGAAAACGATGAGGAGATGCAGTTAAGTAACAGAAAAAATACTTCTTCGCGATAACAGGAAAAAATGTATGCTTGGAGGCAAACGCAAACTGTTTCCTATCTGAATAGTCCCAAGAAAATACTGGGCCTATTTTAAGGCGAGGGAGTATGTGATTTAGCGTCGCCAAGCGGCATGTCATTAAGTGTTTTTTCGAATACGTCGTAATTATTGGAGTTTGACTCGGTATTAAGTATGGGAAAAAGAAGGTGTTGAAAAAAAACGGCTCTTTTTTCAATTTCTTCGGCATAGATTTCTGCTACAAGTTCGGGCTCATTTTTAAAAGCGCCACAACCCCAGGCGCCAAGGACTGCATGTGATTGTCCTGCAAGAATTAATGTATCGAGTTGGGCCGCAATTCGTCGGCGTAGATCTTCCCTGTGTTCTTTTAATACCTGAGGGTCTGTTGATTGGGACTCAGCAAAGTGCTCGGGAGCCGCTGACCTTAATTCATAAAAAGGAAAAATACTGTCCGCCGGAAGAAGTGCATAACTCAAATCTGGACTTACAACGTGTCCAGATGCCCCAAAGTCCTCCATCGTCGAAGGCAGCATTATTTCCGGGCCTCTAAAACATATTCTAGGTTCTGTGTCATGGAGGGTTTTATAGATTTCCTCAGGATAAATTATGGGGCAACGTTCCTTTAGAATGTCACGCTCTTTGGCGGTCATTTTTTTTCTGGCTTCTACTAACGCGGTTCCCTCCTCAGTATATACAAACAGGTTAGTCTCCTTATCCAATGTGACTATTTTATCCACTAACGAAAGTATGCATGTACTTCGATGCCATATATTTTCTTCTAGAGCGCTGCCACCTTCTAATGCTGCCCCCCCGGGATAGCGTTTATTTGATGGATTTAATAAGGTATAAGTTACGGCATTGTCCTTAGTTGCTTTTAAAGTTGCATCACCCCAATCTTGATATTTGACTTCAACTCTCGGGACAAATGCAGAGGTTGTTGCAGAGTTTAATTCTTTCCAACGCTTCATATTACTTATGGCAGTTTTCTGTAAGTATTGATATTCATCGGCATTGGTTACCTTAACTATTGTTTTATAGATACTATCATGACGCCAAAGATCCCCAGATAAGCTTCCTTTGAGAAAGCTGGGTCTATGTGATTCGTGAACTGTATAAATGGAAGAATATACTTCATTTGAAGGCATGCGACCTCTGAAAAATCTTATCCTACCGAGCATAATTTAAATCCTCAATGTAACTAGCAGCCGCTTGAATTCGATTTACATCGGCCTATTACTTTAAATGTCCTTTAGTCAAAAGCACAATAATGGCAATTAAAATAATCAATTAGAGCATATATTTATCATAGTGTATCTAGGTTGGAATTCAAGAATGCCCATAGCTATTCAGCGTATTTCATTAAACGATATGAAAATTTGTTTAGTTTTTGGGACGGTTATTTAATTGGAAAAAGGCATGAAAGAGAATCCATAATATATTATCTATAATTTAATTCATTAAATGAGGTATATTAAAAGTTCATAAAACAAGGAGTGTTTATTATGAGAAGAAATTCCATAAAGAATTTGAGTGGTTTCGTCATCCTTTCTTTTTCAATTCAAGCCGTAGCTAATGATACGATTCGAGTGCATGTCAAAACAAATGAAAAAACAGCGGCCGCATTAGGATATACTGTGGATGGTAAAAAATCAGGGTCTCGCGGAAAATCCTATGAAGGAAAAGGGCCTATAAATAAAGAATATGTATTTGGATATAGAAAAAACTCGGCATTTGGTCCCGATGTTTTATGCGGTTCACACGTTCTAACCAAAGACAGTATTGTAACGTTAATCACTAAAGGTGAACATTGCTCTATTGTAGTAAATAAAATAGGAACCTAAAGAAGCACTTTTATTGTGCATGATGGGTGCGTTTGAACTTTGTCGAAATGGAGCCTATCGGACAGATAGTGCTGCATCCTCCATCATTTGTTCATAAATCAAAACTAAAACGGAACCGTGCTGAACCTCCAAAAAGATTTCCGGCAAGTGAGTTCGATTAAAACACGAGGTTTTTCCTGGAAAGGAAAGATGTGCGTCATTGAGCTCCCATTGCAGACCAATTGAAGATAGGGTTGCCTCAGGTATTCCCATTAATGAAATTTTTGTCTGTACTGGCAATGAAAGATTCATTCTGGAGTGTTCATTAAGCACAAAACCTCTTATAGGTGGAGCATACAAAAGACAGTTTGTTTCCATAAAGATATTCATGTTATTCAGTATATGATCCAAATGCCCACCATTTATGCCAACGATAATAGCTGGCAATAAATCATTATCTTTTAAATAACACAGAGCTTTTTGGTAATCACTGCTGTTTTGATCCGGTGTATGAAGAAAAGGGTGATTTTCCAGAAGAGTTGGGTGTACAGAATCTAAATCTCCGGTAATTAATTGAGGACGAATTCCAAGCTCATATAAACTGTTTGCGGCGCCATCAGCTGCGATAATGGGCAAATTCATCGTCACAAAAAAAGATGAATCGGGTAATTCTCCATTGAGGCATAAAATAGATTGATAGCCGCTTAAATTAATTACATCGTGCATCATAATATCTTTTTAACAAAATAAGCAGCAAACTGACAATCAAACCCACCACATTAGAACTGATTACAAAGAAGGAGTCCGTGCTACTCCCATAAATAATCCAAGCTAAAGAACAAATGAGGTAATTGACTAGCATGATCATGGAAAGATCTTGGGTTGATCGCGTTTTTAATGATTTGATAATTTGTGGTAATAAACCAATAAACGAAGTAACAAAAGCAACACAGCCTGAAAACAAAACAATAGACACATTTTCCTCCGCTCAGACGAATGAGATCAGGTTCAAAGGGTTGGTTTAATCCTCTCAGCCATATAACAGGCACCCCCAATGTACAAATATTATTCTAGCATGAAAGAGCCTAACGACAAAGGTATATTTAGGAATGGCGGGCTATTTTTCACAATTAATTATATATAAAAACAACATATTGTTAATATTTTGTTAAGGTTAAGGATTTAAAATTTGCTCATAGAGTGTTCAATTAGGTAGTGCTTATGGGCAAAGTTATTCTTATTCATGCTAATTGCTGCAATCCTACTGCTAAAGGTGATTTTGCTTTTGCAGCGAATATCGCAAAGGACCTTATTCACGAACTTCAAAATAGAAGTGTAAAAGATATTGATGTCGTTTTAGTGAGTACTCTTGATGGAATAGGTAAATTTACAAGCATGTATGGTGCTGCTGTTAACAGACGTATATCCGTAGAAGATTGCAGCGTTGGATTTTCTTCTTTGGAAGAGTTTGATGCAGTTGAAAATACAGTTGTAGCCTTTATTGATGCGAATCGATGTAAAATTCCGGCAGCAGACCTAGTCAAACGAGTTCTTTCTCCTGAGAGTAAAATATTATTTGTAGGGAATGTCAACCAGCCTCGCCTTGCAGATTCAAATTCACAAACTGGATATCGTATGCAAGCCAGGCTGGAACAACCAGGCCTTTACGAATCGTTTAATGACCGAGATATGATGGTTGGTAGTGCTGGTCTTGGTCAAGATCGATTAGGAGTACCCACTATTGCTAAAGCGGAAGATTTACCAGCGTTAACTAATAATGAGCAGGTTGTCCAGGCATCTCTTCCCAAAAAAAACTATGGATTTATGTATCTTGCAGCGGTAGCTCCTTCTAAAGATTACAAATTAATCGCGCAATACATTAAATTAAGTGGTCAAGACACATATGTTCTGGTTGGGGATTTCACGAGCAAAAAATATGATATTAAATACGCATATGAACATGATACAACTTTAGCCACTCCTAAGCCTTTACCACAAATTGAATACCATCAATCATTACCCTATAAAGTGATGCGTCAAGCAGTGGCTCACGCAGAAAGCCCATTGGTTTTATCAACTGGAGCTACAAGCACTCTGGAAGCCATGCGCGACAAAAAGCTGACTTATTATCAAGATATTTCGAACAACACGGAGTTTGTTGCAGATTATTTACTTGTGTTGAAGTCAATGGTTGCAAGTGATACTTCCCTGTTTGGAGCAATGCCCGATATGATTATTGAGTTATCTGGCTTGCTTTTTGCTAACAAACCCCTTAACCGTCAGGAGATGGAACGAACCCATGAGCTGTTGGAAATATCTCCTGTAAGTTCAAGATTGGCCGATATGAATCAGGCCATTATCGAGCAGGCGAGTGGAAAAATCGCGCCAAAACTTCTTGGTTTTTTAGGTAATTCACGGAAAACCCAAGATCCCATTCAACTGGCTACGGTTTGTGCCTCATTACGTAAATCAGGTGAAATGAGCAACCCAGTGTATGATCAAGCTTTAAGAAGAGCAGCTACATGGGGGCGATTATTTGAACTCAAGGTATTGATTAAATCGATGTCGCTCTCGGAAATGGACAAAGTAGATCCAGCTCATGAGCGTACGGCACTTCATTGGGCCGTTACAAGCAAGAATTATGATTGTGCCAAGGCATTGGTCAAAGCAGGGGTATCTTTAGATCGTCAAGACAAAGAGGGACAAACTCCATTACACAAAGCGGTAAAAAATGGCGATAGAAAGATGATTAAAATGCTTATGGAAGCTGGTGCGTCTGTAGATATTGCTGATAAACATAAAAGCAGTCCTCAAGACTGTGCTCCTGATAGTGGCACCTTATTATTTTTCAAGGATTGCCATGCTCATCTCTATCAACAGACTACTAATGTAGGGTCATTGTAAGTTTTTAACATCGATCTTTTCGATAAGAATGGGAGTACTTAAAAGCCAGTTTTAAGTACTCCCTATATCACGTTGTAATCTACCTTTTTCCCGGATTTATACCCTGGCGATTTTCAATAGGAACTAACTTCTTATCATTGGGTCAATTTGTTTTTATTCTGATCAAATGGTAATGTTTTTTAATCTGTTCAAATGGATTTTTTCTTAGGATAATGGGACCGCGATGTCAGTTTGGTAAAAATTTTTCCTCCGGATTGACATTAGAGTAGGTTATCGATCCTTAAAGACACGTTCCTTGAGGATGTTTTTTTCAGATAAGGAATAAAAAATGAAAAGAATTACTTTATTAATCATTGGATTGACTCTAACTGGTTTAGCAGTTGCGAAAAGTGGGCCCAAAGAGGAGGTACGCCATATTGTGACACTCAATGGCCTAACTCAAGGTGATGGACGATATATTCGAACTGATGTTACTGAGAATGGCCAATATAAATATGGCTATTATTTTTGCGGAACCCGCCATACTGTTGTATATGGTGATATGGTGTTTGCTGATGAGGTGGGTGAATCTTATCGTGTGGAACGAGCTATTAAATTTTCGATTTGTCAGGATGAAACCTTAACTGAGTGTCAAGAATTTGCATCGGATCAGTTCACTATTTTTAAGAATAAAGATGGATATTTAGAAACCGATAGTCGTCCAGTTTTACCTATAAGTGTTGCATCAGTAAAAGATGCGTTTAAAGCATGTCAACCTAATCCAGAAGAAGATAATCGGATGAAAAAAATAATTCATGCGGGGAGCAATTATCTGATTCGTAAAGGTTAATTGGATGTAATCTGGGTTATACACGGCCGCACTGCGACTATGTTGAGAATTTTTGCCATTCCCGAGAAGGCGAGAATCTATTCTTAAATTGGCGCTACGCCTTGCTAGAAATGGGTTCCGCCTTCGCGGGAACGACAGTTTTCCCTTAACTTAATGGTCATGAAGCGCAGCCATAACCCGGTTTTTTTACCGCCAGTCCCGAGTGTAAAGAGGGGCTCTACGTTGTGGCTCTTCACCCTGTCTACAAAAAAATCGATGAAGGCTCCAAATTTTTTCCTAAATCTAGAGCAAAAATAAACAGATTTCACTATAATGCTCCACTGCTTTTTATAGAATGAATATTATGTCCCAACCAAGAACTTCGATTTTGCTTATTGGCTTATTATCTGCCTTTTCATTACTCACATTTGATCTTTATCAACCTTCGTTGCCTTACATCACCAATTTGTTTGGTACAACGCATAGTTTAAGTCAATTAACCTTAAGTATTTATCTGTTTGTTTTTGGTGTGACTCAATTAGTTTGGGGGCCGTTAATTGATCATTTTGGACGACGTCGTTTGTTACCTGGCAGTTTAGTTCTTGCTGTTCTTGCCAGTTTAATTTGTGCTTTTGCGCCGAATATCTTTGTACTCATACTCGGTCGGGCATTACAGGGATTTGCTTTATGCTGTGCAAACCTGATTGCTTTTTCAATCTCGCGAGACTTTGATGATACAGTAGAGCGTGCCAAGGTTCTGTCGTATGTTTCGATGATTGTTTCAATATCGCCTATTCTTGCTCCTGTAGTGGGTTCTCTTATCTTTACTTATTACGGTTGGCAAGCTAATTTCATATTAATGGCGGTGATTGGGATAATACTCTTGCTACAGTCGCGTAAAGGATTATTTGAATCACCATTTTGGACGCAACCCCGGGAACCCTTGATTGTTAAAAAAGTAATTAAAGCCTATCAAGAGATCATTCCATCTCCTACCCTACGGAGTGGTTCTTTCATTATGATGTTTAGTTTTGCAGCCGTAATGCTTTCAGTGATTAATTCGTCCTATATTATTATTGACCAATTTGGTTTTTCACCGTTGGTGTACGGTATTATTTTTATTATTAATGGATTAAATATTATTGTTGGCAATTATTTAGGTATTTGGCTGCGTAAATATTTCAGCATGGCATCGACCATTTATCTTGGGAGTTGGTTTATTATAAGTGGTGGTTTTGCGATGTTAGTATGCGCAGTTTTTTACGAATTCAATTTGTATGCCCTATCTTTTGCTTTAATTTGTAATTTAGGCATTAGTTTAACTGCACCAGCGACTATGTCGATCATGCTTGCAGATTATAAAGAGAATACCGGTCTTGCATTGGCTGTAATTCATACCGTTCGGATGTTTGGTTCATCTGTTTTAACAATCTTAAGTGCCTATTTACTGATGCAAACGCTTAACGCGTTGCCTTTGGGGCTAATTGCTTGTGGTCTTGGTGCGCTTTATAGTTCCTGGCACTTTAACCGTATAACAGCAGAGTCTAATGACTCAGAATTGGGTGAGGTGGAAGCCGCCTAGTGCCTAGCTCAAGCTATTTACCAAAAGTAACGCTGTTTTTTGTATTCCTAAACTAGGTAAATAGCTTCCAAAATTCTTGTCATCAGGGATGAATGATTCCCTTCTATATGTAATTTTTAGAATTTCAGCAGACGCATGTGATATCATTTTGTTTTCACATGTAATTAGTGTAAGCAATGAAAATAAAAATTTTCTTTTATGGATTATTAATAAGTCTTCAGGCTTTTGCAGCTCCTCGCTTTGTACCTGCTGAACCATCTCCAGCTTCTCAATATCAGATCAATGGTCCTGCATTATGCGCAACCGCTAAAGAAACTCTGGCTTATTTAAATAAGGGTAACCGTTATGATCCCCATGTTATTCATGAGGGGAGCGTTTTTCCAGTACCTTTAGCGCGAGTCAAAGCAACTTTGATATTCATTTGCCAACACCAAAACGAATTGAACAATCCTGCATTTATAAAAAAACACTTTGATTTTGTTCGCTGGTATCCCGATCTGGAACAAGTTAAGCCCCTAAAGATGAAAAAACCGCTTCTTGCTCATTTACCTCAAGATAAAATTTTAATGACCAAATATTATGTACATCGTGCAAAGGCGTCAATGAAACGCAGTGCGGCTTATCCGTTTGCTCTTTATGGGCTTCCTCGAGATGAAGAATCACTCACACTCGAAGAAGCAGATGCAAAACCCGAACTGCTACGTTTCCACTATGGTAAGCAAGCCATATTAAAAGGTGCATTGGCGAATAAAAATGTTCCAGTCTTAGCTTATCTCAATCGAGATGACCTGGAGGCGGCATTAATGCAGGGTACGCTTATCGCAGATTTTGGCCCGAATCATCAGACAAAAATCTTTAATGTTCATCGTTGTAACAATATTGCATACGACAAAGCGAAAAACCCCTATCAACAAGAACGTTACTGGTATTTTAAACCGGTAGCAGGGATCAAAGGATATGGAAAAGATGCAGATCATAAAATTACGGTAAATACAGAAGTCACTTTTGCCGCAGATCTCGAGCATTTTGGTTTAGGAAAACTTTTGTTGGTACAATACCCAGATCGAACAGGAAAAATGGTGTCGCGCGCCGGTATTTTTGCTGATACAGGTGGTGCGTTCCAGAATAATTTGTATCAAGTTGATTTTCTAGCGGGGAGTTATTCAGGCAGAGAAGCATTTATCCAAGCGACTCGTTATTTGCCCGATTATGTGGCTGCCTATTTTATGGTATTAAAAAAATGAAAATGGTCCTATTCTGCATATTTTTTATGAGTTCTCTGGCGCATGCATTTTCTTGTTATGATTCACAGAAAATTCATCAGAAACCGATCCAGTTTGATAAACAACGGATTACTTTAACACGGCAGTATCAATTAGCTCATTATGGCATTGACTCAAAGTCAATTGACATTGAACCCAAAATGATCGTCTTGCATTGGACTTGTATTCCTACGCTCAAGGCAACTTTTCGTGTATTTGACCCACCTACATTTCCGCAAAATTCACCGCGGATTAAAGAATTGCCAGGTACTTTGAATGTCTCAAGCCATTTTTTAGTAGATCGCGATGGTAGTATTTACCAGCTCATGCCTGAACACTGGATGGCAAGGCATGTTATCGGGTTGAACCATTATGCAATTGGTATTGAAAATATAGGGGGAATAGATGGTAAGGATGATCTAACCGAAGCGCAAACAAAAGCAAATGCATTTTTAGTGTGTTATCTCAAAAAGAAATATCCTGAAATAAAATATGTTATTGGCCACAATCAATATTTGAATTTTAAAAACACTCCTCTTTGGCTTGAACGAGATCCGAATTATCAAACCGATAAAGAGGATCCTGGCCCCGATTTTCTTAATCGAGTCATGAAATTAGTTTATGGTAGTAAAAATATGCCACGCTGACATGGACTATCGACTTAGCAAAAGAATCAAAAACGTAACCTGGGATCAGCACCATAAAATCCGGGTTTAATGACATAAAATCAATTAATGAGAAAAAATTTATAGGTCACCGTTATGGTAAATCATCCTAACCCCCCTTGTTTTTTTATCTTTGGCTTTGGTTATACCGCCGAATTTCTAGCAAGAGAACTCGCTCAATTGAATTTTAAAGTGGTTGGTACGACGCGAGATAAGCATAAAATTCTAAACAGCACCCAAAAGGAGTACAAACTTATTGATTTTGATGGGGATGAAGTAGCATTCTACTTAAGTAAGACAACCCACATTTTAGTCAGCATACCCCCATCAGAACGAGGAGAGCCCGTCCTTTCCCGCTTTAGCGATTTAATCATACAAAGCAAAGCGCAGATTCAATGGTTGGGGTATCTTTCCTCTACGGGTGTCTATGGAGATCATCATGGTGCGTGGGTAACGGAAGAATCTGATTCTATAGCGGCTGGACCCCAAGCTAAATTAAGGTTGGTTGCTGAGAATAATTGGATGGATTTTGCTAGAACGCAGGGAATTCCACTGCATATTTTGAGATTGGCAGGAATTTATGGACCTCATCGAAATGCAATAGAACGGATCATCGGCGGAAAAAAAGTCAGTATTTATAAAGAGGGACAGGTTTTCTCAAGGATACATGTTGCGGATATTGCTGCAGTAATTCGAGCATCGATAAAGAATCCGCGTCCTTATTCGATTTACAATGTTGCTGATGATGAACCCACGCCGGCACATATTGTGGATGCTTTCGCTGCATCATTACTTAATCGAGCGCCTTTGCCGCTCCTATCCTATGAAACAGCAACCATGTCCCCAATGGAGCAACAATTTTATGCAAGTAATCGTCGAGTTTCTAATGCTAAAATTAAAGAAGAATTAAAGATAAACTTGCTTTATCCTTCTTATCGTGAAGGATTAACTCAACTTTTTAAAGATAGTTATAAGGGAAAAAATTCAGACCTGCGAACTTGGGATGAATAAAATTGCTACAATAAATAAGTAATGCTTATTTGAGTCTGATTCAATGCATGGAGCGATTATGTCTGATGAATTATTGGATGTACTGATAATTGGGGCTGGACCAGTAGGTTTATTTTGTGCAAATGAACTAACTCGTCAGGGTTTGAATTGTCGGATTATTGATAAAAAATCAACAACTAGTGATAAATCCAAGGCATTAGCTATTCATATTCGCACACTCGATCTTCTTAGAGATTGCGGTTTTATCGAAGGAATTCTTATTCAAGGACAAAAGGTACATGGAGTCTTGTTTAAATCCAAAGGGAATGAGTTAATCCATGCAACCTATGCAAATGTTGAAGCAGATTATCATTTTGTTATCGATCTTCCACAAAGTAAAACAGAACAGATTTTCAATCAAGGGTTAATTGATAGAGGATTGCACGTTGAATGGCAAACAGAGCTTACGGAAATAGAACAAAAGTCCAATCAGATTATGTCTACTCTAAAGCATGTTGATGGCCGTATCGAAAAAGTTCAGGCGAGCTGGGTTATTGCGTGCGATGGTTCACACAGTACTTTGAGAAAGCAAGTGAATGCTGAATTTATAGGCTCTTCTTACAAACAAACATGGTGGCTTGCTGATGTGCTGATTGATTGGGAATTACCTGAAGATAAATTTATTCTTTATGTAAGTGACAAAGGTCCCGCTGCGTGTTTTCCAATGGGTGAAAAACGATACCGTATCGTCATGACTGCACCAGAAAAAATTATGAGCCAGGAACCTACAATGGAAGATATAGTGCATACTTTTAAATTGCGATGCACGGATCAAGCCATACTTCATGATCCTGTGTGGATCAGCCAATTCGGTATCGATCATAAACAAATCCAAAAGTATCGTTATGGGCGGGTATTTTTTGCAGGTGATGCAGCTCATGTTCATAGTCCTATGGGGGGACAAGGTTTAAACACTGGGCTACAAGATATCTATAATTTGGCTTGGAAACTGGCACTCGTACACAAAGGATTGGCGCATGACACGTTACTCGATAGTTACCACAGTGAACGTCATCCCATTGCAGCAGGAGTATTAAAAAAAACGGGAGTAATGACTCATTTAATCATGATGACCAATCCATTGCTGATTGCTTTACGCAATTTTATCTTTCGTACAGCCATGTCGTTTGATGTCATGAAAAATTTGATCCTTAACGATCTGGCTGAGTTGACAGTGAATTATGCTAAGAGTCCTATAGTAAATGTTCTGGGTCAAAAGACACAGTTCAAAGTAGGTGAGTTTCTTATTGATTTTCCTCTGATTGATGCCCAAAGTAAGGAGAAAAAGGAGTTACACCAAATAACCCAGGGAACACGACATCATTTATTTTTGTTTACTGGACTTGCCCCTAATAAATCATCTCTCTTATTTGAAATAGCAGTCGCAATGGAGCAGCGATTTAAAGGTTTAATCAAAACGCACATTGTATGCTCCAATCCTGAAATGACATTACCTGCTGAAGATATGTCGCTATTAATTGATGAAAATCAAAAAATGCATCAGTACTTTAAAATCAAACAAGCCACTGCGGTACTGATTCGTCCTGATAAATATATTGGCTTAACCCAGCTGCCAGTAAATAAGGAGGCGTTATTGGGGTATATGGATCATTCTTATTTGCACGTAGGCGGTGGGGATGAATTGTAAACACGCCCTAGTCCTATCGAAGATATTTTATTAAGGTTATTATCTCGGTCGTGAATGTGATTACTTTTAAAGAAAAAATAATGAACAGATTGTGCTTAATGAGCATAATGGGTTGTAATCAACCTAAAAATAGAATAAAAATTGACATGATGCTTTGTATAATTTATTGCATAGGCTGTGACAATCAGTCAAAAGTGCAGTACAAAAGAATTTAACTCCCTTATCAAGGTCACAGACCCTCATAGAACTATGGACTGTTACATGCTGATAGGGAAATGTCTAAACATACATTGAACATATGAGTTGAAATATGCCGTATGAAACATATTTACTGATATGTACGCTAAAAATATTGAATAAAAATAATCAGAAATGGATTAAATACTTTATGAAAATAAAATTACTGGCGCAATGCGTCAATATTTTAAGGAAAAAAAGTACCTTACTATGTTGGCTTTTGGGTTTTGTGTTTTCAGTGAATGGCTTTGCTACTCCAAGTGATGCAGAGCTGATTAAAAAATTACGAGCTATCGAAAAAAACTCGAATACCGTAATGGGGCTTACTGCCATTTATATAGAGAAAAATAAGATCATTGAACATAATAGCTCAGAGCGTTTTTTCATGGCGAGCACCATCAAATTACCCATTGCGATGGCTTTTTTACATCGGGTTGATGAGAAGAAAGATTCATTAGATCGTGTGATTAAAATGGATTCACGTAATTCGGTTCCGGGTTCTGGAGCATTGCATTATTTATTTGAAAAGAAAAAACTGAACATTTCCTTGAAACAAATATTGATGTATACCCTCAAAAATAGTGATAACAGTGCAAGTGATGCATTATTGCAGGCAGCTAGTGGACCTAAATATGTAGCAAAACGAATGAGCGCATTAGGATTCAAGAATACTTATATCAATCGATCGATTATGGAAATGTTTTTGGATACAAATCACGTCGATCATTCATTTTTAAAAAATCGTCAACCGGTCTATTCCTGGCAAAAAATATCGAATCGTGTGCCTCTTAAAGAAAAGCAACAAGCATGGCAACGTTTTCAAAAAGATATACGTGACACCACAACACCGGATGACATGGCAAAATTACTCGTAAAATTATATAAAAAGCAAGCACTCTCAGAATCGAGTACCGATCTTCTAATGAAAATTATGGAGCAATGCCGCACGGGCCGCAGTAGAATAAAAGGGTTACTGCCACCCAATGTGAAGGTAGCTCATAAAACAGGAACTTGGTCAATTTATGAACGGGATTATTTAAGATATCCCGGATCTAAAAAACTGTATCGTTTTGTCAGTGATGTTGGGATTATTACTTTGCCCAAAAATAAAGGACATATTGCAATTGCCGTGTATGTCAAATCAAAATCAGCCAGTGATTACCCACGCAGCCGGGCGATTGCCCTTGCAAGTCGTGCTATTTATGATCATTTTATGAAGTCATAATCTTAATCACTTCAATGCCGTCATCCCTTGTTCCGCTCGGGATGACGGACGCCTGATGCGTTGCACCCAAGCCACAAACTGCTCAAAAAAATATTAGAAAAGCTTCCTTATTTCGTATACTCTGTCACAAAAATAAACTTTGATGGCAAGGAGGTTAGGATGCGCCGTTGTTTGACTTTGGTATTAAATGGACTCATTTTTTTGCTCATGAGTTTTGGTTTATATGCGCAGTTACCCTGTAATTATCAGGATTTATCTGCTGCAGAAAAGCAAAATTTACTATGGAATGAAATCATCTTAAGTAATGCAGAAGACTCATTACCTCCATTAACGGGCAGTAGCTTTAATGAAGTACTCGAAAAATTAAAAGGTCTGTTTAACTTAAAGCCTACATTTGATTATGCCAGTGATGAGCTGCCTGAAGGGCGAGTAAAAATTATTCATGCGAATGGTTCGGTAGGGAAAATCGCTTTGATTCCTGCAGAGGGCCATCCATTCACCGGCATTTATCAATCCGGTGGAATTGGGGTTGCGCGCCTTTCTCTGGCAACTCCGCCCGCTGATGATAATTACATTCCTGGAATGGCAATTAAAATTTTAATCTCCAAGCATTCTTCTCTTAATTTGCATGTAATGAATTTGCTTGAAGGACAAAAAGAGAATTGGAATTATTTTGCAAAAGATTTTTCCAATCAAATCCCGCATCCTACCAGTTGGACTTTGACTGCCATTGAGAAAATTTTTGAATTTACTCGTGACCCGGCGAATAATCTGCCTCTATGGCATTTAGCGGCTTGGACAAGTGAAGGTAAATATAATGGCATTCCAGTTTTTCCTGAGCGACTTTATTTCAGACCAACTGGCTTAGTCAAAGATTTGATTCCTGAAACCTCCAGGGAAGATTTCAGAGTCTCTTTATTACAAGTACCTATGGGACCAATCTATGAAGTATATGGCGAATATCAAGGTACAGAGTACCATATAGGAACATTAATGTTAGAAAGCCCTTTATTGGCATCAAATTATGGTGATAAGACATTATTTTTTCAACACCAACGATAATTTGGTATAGGTCTTGATCTGTATCGACCACAGATCAAGACTTATCCCCTTTAAATAAATACGGTTTTTCATCCTTCACACCTTATTTTGATTTAACAAAAATCATTATCAGTTAATGATCAAACCATTTCTAGAAAGAATGACTTCCAAAGACGAAGCGCAGCGGCCAACAGCCCAGGAATGCAAAGATTTTTTTTTGCAAATTGAACAAAAAATGAAGTTGGATATTGAGCAACCAGAAAATAAAACTCGTTTGGAGTTAAGTAAAAAAATAATTAATCTGGAAGTTTATGCAAATGACTTACAAACAGAAATCAATAAGGAAAGCTCGTTCAGCTCCAAACTGTCTGCAACAGGTTTAATTGCAGATAAACATAAAAAATATGAGGAGACACTGAAAACAATTGCCCTCTTAACTCAAATGTTATCTGCCCCTAAAATTGATGCAAAAGCGCTACAGAGGCAGCAGGACGCATTGTATGAAACAAATAAAAGTGCAAGCGGATTCTTTAATTTTAAAGATCGTTTTCAGCAGATTATTGAAGATATAATGGATGTGACAAAAGAAGAAGGCGATGAGCATATAAGCAATAAAGGCAAACAGATTTGATAGTTGACTCTTAATTCAAAAAGAAAATAACCTTACCTTCTTGTCCTCCTTCCTCATTAAAAGAAAAATAATGATTTCAATCAACGAAATCAAATCAAGACGATTCTCAGCGAGTAATCGGGAACAAGGTAATTATCTTGAAAATTGGGCTTGTCATGAGTGTAATAGGCTTGTTTCGTCAAGCCCACACAAGGGATATAAATCCCTATACATCAGGACTTACGCCCCCCCCCAATCTCTTCGTTAAAAAATGTTTCTAATTCGGTCATTTAGTATATCTTAACCCCCTCATTAAAAACATTTTTTGCCTCGACCTTGGTTTTTTTCGTAAGTACTGTACATGTCATTTTAGAACGAGCATACCTAAATTTAAAAATGAAAGGCAGCCTATCACGCCAAAGGTTAAAGTCATTCCACGGACACGAAATTTAAAATGATGCTTTTCCTGAAGAAACGCATATGCATGGAAAAATCGCCCCAAGACAAAGAAAAAAACCAGGATGGATAGGAGTATCCAATTTGCTTTATTTATTTCTGCACAAAGAAGCAATATTAACGTAAGCGGCACATACTCGCCAAAATTGCCATGCGCTCTTATTGCTTTTTCCAAATCATTACATTCTTTACTGCCAATAGAAATTTTATGTTTTCGACGCAGGGTCACAACATAGATTGAGAGATAAACATAGGCTAGAGCCAACAATGAAGCACTTATGGTTGTTACCGGATACATTTTATTCCTCCAATAAAAATGAAAATAACACGTTCTATAAATCCGTTGTTGCAGAATTTAGGTTTATTATAAAATCATCAAAACACTGCTGAACTTGTTCAAAAGCAAGTAACCATGGCAAATGGCCGACTTTAGTAATTATTTTATTGATATTGTTTTTTCCTTGGAAGCTTTGGTTTTCAACGAATATTTTGGGCGGACAAATAAAGTCATTTTCGCTGGCAATCGTCATTGTTGGTATTGATTCTGGAACCCATTTGCAGGAATAATCCGGATAAAAATGTTCAATAGCATGATAATAAGCCGCATTATTAAAGGCAAAAAGAGCAATGAGTTTCTCTCCTTCCTTCAATTCATCGGCTGTAAAGCAATAATATTTATAAGTCTTCCAAAATTCTTTATAGGTATCATTTGAGGGAGTCAAATGATATTGACTGGCAGCTGGAACCAAATCGGGTAACTGATGCAGCTGTTGCATGGTACTTACATGCTGGAAAAAACTGTTTTTGGTCGTGGTATTCATTAATACCAATCCTGTCAGATGGTGTTTTAGCTCGGGTACGTTTAACGCCAACATTCCTGAAAAACTATGGGTGACCAATACCGGTTTGGGAAAGGATTTTAATAAATCAATTAAACCGCCTTGCCAATATTGAATATCCAGTTCACCTTGAGTATTGGTGCCATCTTTGGGGAAGTCTAAAAGAAAAATAGACCCAGGCAAATGCAATTTGTTACATAAATCAGTGAGGTATTCCGATCCCAAGCCTGGACCTCCAGGTAAGAAGAGCCAGGAATAGCCCAAACCGTTCGTCAATTGCTTTATCCTATACCCGAATTTAGTGTAGTTCATGTATTGCATTACCTCTATTTATCAAGGTGTTATCATAACATATAGATTAGTTGAATTAATGTTGCATTAGCATTTATAGTGAGTTTAAGGAGTTCCATCAACTCGACAGAAGTACGGAGCCATCCATTAAAACAGGGAGTGTATTGTGAAAAAAACATCTCATATCGTTTTTTTATTTCTTTTTTTAATTTCGGCTCATGTACATGCAACTTATCTTAGATACAGTGGTAAATGTCAGTTTACTCTTACTCGCGACAGGTATGCCTATTGCTTGGAGAAAGAAATGGTTTTTTATGACAATAAATTTAGCCAGCTCTATAGTCATTTAACTCCCCATGAATCCCTCGCCGCATCAGAAGCACTGGCAACACAGGTTGTAGAACCCGATTGTGATGCTATAGCAAAGAAAATTGGTGCCGGTTTGGAATATCATATTGCGTTTCGAACCTGCATGATTTACATCACCAAAGAAAAAATTGCCTGCATTAAGAGATTTATCCCCTGCCAAATGTGTTGGGGGAGAAAGTGGGTTAACTCACTAAAAAAACCTTATTTATTCTTAGAGAACGTTTCGATTAATGTATCTGACCCTACTTGATTGATGAGCAAAAGGAAAAGCAATGAGAAAAATTGTGGCCCGGGTTTGGCTACGCTTCACCCAGGCAATTTACCCGCTACTTAATTTGCAGGTGCAGGTTTGGAAGAAGAGGCTGTACTTTCGGCACAAGTATCAGCAACACCATCAATTTCTGCATAATATTGTTTGTCCGTCATATCATTGGATTTTTTGAGCAAATCTACTAATTTGGGTTTAGCACAATCACAAAAAGTATTTATTAATTTTTTATCGTCATCAGTTTGTTTGGGGATGACCAGTGCCCATCGGTTCTGACAATAATCCGCTATATCACTATCTTTTGCTTTATCTAAGCCAACATCCTCTTCTATAGAGTCCATCGCATCATGAAGCAATGTTCTTGATATACAAAGCTGAGCTGCTTTTTGAATGGCGGCTTCATTATCTAATGCTTGTTTTGCTGCACAACCACAATATTTTTCACCAAAATTCTTAAAATCTACTTTGTCTTTTACTTCATCTGCTTTTTTCATCCAGGCATTTGTACAACGAGATTGAAAGTCTTCTGCAGTGTCAGCATAAGTTGATAAGGAACACAGCATTGCAAAAACGGAAATACCGATTCCTTTTAAAAAGAAACGATTCATAGTGAGACACTCCTTGTGATTGTAAATGGTATTATTTCCCTATTGAGAATAGCCAATGTCTTGTAGGTAATCTATATAATTTTTATAAATTTAGTTTTTTATCTTTTTTAGATAGAATTATTTTTTTAAATAAAAAGACAATAAGCATGATGCAAACGGAAGATAAACACTGGTCTCGAGTAGAGTACCTACACGAAAACGTAAAAAATCCCAATATTCACATAAAAGGTTCGCACAGTTACTACAGTGATGCCTGGACAGGTAGTTTTGAAGAAACGGTGGTGAGGTACCTCTATGGGGATGAATTCAGTTTAAGAAGTTGGCAGCCCCAATGGAATATTGATCAGCTCTACATAGGTGATTATGTTTGCATAGCCGCTGAGGTGATTATTATGTTGGGAGGAAATCATAATCACCGAGCCGATTGGTTTTGTCTGTATCCATTTGCAGACAATTATGTCCAGGCATACCAAGGCAGGGGTAATACAATTATTAAAGATGGAGTTTGGCTTGGTATGCGCTCGATGATTATGCCGGGTATTACTATTGGGGAAGGCGCAATTATTGCTGCCAATAGCGTGGTGACAAAAGATGTTGAACCGTACAGCGTTGTTGCGGGTAGTCCGGCTAAACTGGTAAAAAAACGATTTTCAGACGATGTGATTCAACGTCTTCTCAATCTAGATATCTACTCGTGGCCTGAAGAAAAATTTAATCACTTAAAACAGTATATTTGTAGCAATGATATAGCCACTCTGGAAGACCAAAGTCGCGGGTACGATGCGTTAGCCCAGAGGTAAGTGATAATTCGCTTGGAGAAAATAGGCACATTAAACTTGGGCTGGAGTATTCCAGCCCGTATTTAAGCTAATTATTCGAATTACAGATTGCTCTTATTGGATAAGCGCCTAAATTGTTAACCTGTGCTTGAGTGCCAGCTTCTGCCAAGACCGGAATTTGTTGCAGGTTGCTTAGCGTTGAGACTAAAAAATCTCCTTGTTTAAATGTAGTTCCATTGAATGTGCCTTTTCCATGAATTATCTGAATGGAAATTTGGCTTTTTGCGCTTGAAACGGCATGTACCTCACAGAGCATAAAGATTTTTTGATTATTGGTATTCGTTAAAATAGTTGATTGATGAGGGGCAAGATTGATTTCAATTGGGGAAGCAAAAACAGAGGCGCTCACTAAAAACAGGATGTTACATAAAACTTTATTCATAAATCGGTGCATAATCGTCCTTATTACTTACAGGACTTACGAAAAACCCCAATCTCTTTGTTAAAAAATGTTTTTACTTCGGTCATTTAGTCTATCTAAACTCCCTCATTAAAAACATTTTTTGCCCCGACCTTGAGATTTTTCGTAAGTCCTGACTTAATCGAAAATAAAGCTCTTGCCTAAATGGAATTGTTCCATTCATTGCTGCGGTATCTACAAATTGTGCTAGAGCTTTAATTAGTATCCAGAATATATCGTAATTTTGAATATGGGGAAATTAAAAACTTAAATGCTCTTTCCTCGAGTGTTTTTTGAAAAGTTGGTGGTTCAGACTCGATATTTTTGATGCATTCTGCTATCGATTCTGGCTCGGTCTTGTATGAATCAATTTTAAACCTGCAATTGCAGATTTTGTTTCCGTTGCAGCGCATCCAAAAAATCTCTAACAGTATGAACTTCCTTACTAACGAGTTCATCGGCTTTACCCGCTTTAATAAATGCCCTTAATTCTTTACCTAAATTACCGTTTCTTAAAACTGAACAATGATTGGGTTTATTGTACATCGGTCGAGCTTACTAGTCGATTTGAATTTTTATCGAGGAGCGTGAATTAATAAATCAAGAAGATTGAAAAGTTGAATATCTCATGTAAGAATTCGGTGTGAAAATTTTGGACTTAAATTGATAAAGGATGATCAAATGCTAAAAAAACTTCTTATCATTACTTCTTTTTTCTTATTATCCTGCTCAGCCTATAGTATGCCTGAAGAAGAAAAAGCCTATCTTGCCAATCAATGTCATGACGTGTCTCAAACAATCGAAGCGTTAAGCGTTGATCAAACAAACTCTTGTTCATCCATAATCCACGAATCTGCGAAGCTAGTTGATCGCAGTGGGCAGTTCATATTAAAAGAATATTGGTTTAACGCAAGAACGGATTTGCATCGCTCCTATAGATTGTTAACGGATACAACTAAAATGAATTGTAAATCAGCTACAGAACTTTCTAATGCACAAAGAGATATCGATGACATCTTAGAACAATTATATGGGCTAGAATGAGATCTTATTGAAAAGGGTATCTGTATATTATTTAATGTTTTTGATGGCTCGATTTTTAGCAAAGGAAAAGCAAATGAAAATTATTGTAGTCGGTGGAACTGGCATAATAGGAGAAGCAGTTTGTAAAGAGCTGGCACAGCGTCACACAGTAGTCATCGTAGGACATACACATGGCGATTTTCAAGTGGACATTAGAGATACCCATTCAATCGAGACGCTCTACCAATCAGTAGGCTCGTTCGATGCAGTTGTTTCGGTAACCGGGGAAGTGTACTTTGAAACATTAACGAATTTTACTGAAGAACAATATGCTGTCGGCCTGAATAGTAAATTGATGGGACAAATCAGACTGGTATTAGTTGGTCTTAAATACATCAATAAGAGCGGTTCATTTACTTTAACAAGCGGTATTTTAAGTCATGATCCAATTTTGATGGGCACATCTGGCTCTATGGTCAATGGTGCAATCAATTCTTTTGTTAAAAGTGCCGCGATTGAAATGCCACATCATCTTCGTATTAACGCAGTAAGTCCCACGGTCATCACGGAATCAATGAGTCGATATGCACCTTTTTTTCCTGGTTTTGAATCAGTGCCAGCAAGTCGCGTTGCGCTGGCTTTTTGCAAAAGTGTCGAAGGTGCGCAAACAGGGAGGGTTTATTCTGTAAAATAAAATTCAAGAACGTACCACATGATTGCTTTTGTGGGCCGAGAGGCTTAATTGATTGAGGAATAATTTTAAAATGCTGCTTAGAACATTTGGTTTCTTTTTATTTTCATATCTATTTACTGTAAAAATTTGGGCAGCTGTTCCTGCTGATTTTATGTTTCATGACAAGCCTATCGACGCTTTGTGTTTCTTTAATATGGAAGGAACTGTAATTGATCTGAATCAATGCGGGCTAGCAAAAGAAAAATATGTGATGAAAGGACAAAATTCCAAGCTCATTGCAAACGGTTATATAGGTTATGATTGGCAAGATCCCGAATTTTCAGACTCATCACAAGGCTACAGCTATTATAAATTCTTTAATGCTGGAGAGAGAACATATTGGCTTTACACTGTTAATAGTGGTGGCGGCACAGGACACTTTACTGCCATCCATCGAGTAAAGAGAAAAAATGCAGATATTTTGGATCTTGAAACTTTGGCTGGCGGCGATCGTTGTAATGGAGGCTTGCAAGACGTGTCAGAAGTCAATAATCACTTAATCTTTAGTCAAAATCTTACCGCCTATGATCTGGTTGCATTATCTAAAGGGGCTGATCCTAGTGTTAAAGCATATGATGATTTGGCCGCATGTGCCATTTGCTGTGTTGCTAAAGCATATTATAACGTGGACTCAAATGCACAGCTGAAATTGGATTATATTGATTTAGGGACTATTGCTGATACCAAAGAAATGCCTGATCAGGGGGCGCTCCAGTCATGCTTTAACCAATTATTCATTTCTTATGTCGCTGCAGGTAACACCAAGTTGAAACAAAATATGTTGGATGAATTTGCAGCAAAATTTAATCAAACTTGTAAAAAATCTGATTAAAAGCAAGAGAAAAAGTTTTTTAGGAAGATAGGATCTCTAATGAATTAGTTGAGCACTTTGCCCTTGGGATCCTTAACAATTTCCTTGCCATTAGGATTAATTTGTACTGATGAACCGTCTGCATTGGTAATAATCTTGGTTCCATCTGGTTTATAGACTACGGAGGAATGATCCACATTAGTGATAATTTTGGTGCCATCAGGATTTTTTTGTACCATAGACCCATCAGTATTAGTAATAATTTTGGTACCATCTTTTTTCTCTACCACGGAAGAATGGTCTGCATTGGTAATAATTTTGGTGCCGTCAGCCTTAATTTCTACTGAAGAACCGTCAGGATTTTTTATTACCTTAGCTTGATCTGCGAACGATGTTGCACTCAAGAGACCTAAAAACAAAAAAATTACCATCACTTTGAAAAGAAACCTGATTAATTCTGGAAAGTCCAAACGATGAGTGTTCATATGCTATCCATTTCTTGACTTAAAGTACTATTAAGTATAGCCATAAAACTCTGTTGGAGTATTTTGGGGACATGATGGTTTCAATTTAATCTAAACGGGGTGGTACATTAAAAGCGTATGACTTTTCAGCACTCTCTTTAATTCTTAATTTGAGCTATGCTTAGTTCAAATAGGTCAGTGCGCAATATTGAGGTCTAGAGTCATCCAGGGGGAATACCAAGAATGAGTTATTTTAATGCAAAGGACCCGGTATGTGAAACTCAAGGATGTCCGCAGCAAATTAGTGTAGCGTTGCTCCCGCGAGCGGTTGATCTGGGTGGATTTAAAGTGGATCGCATAATTCCCTCTAAGGAGAAAAAGACAGTAGGTCCCTTTGTCTTTTGGGATCAAGCAGGCCCCGAAGAACTGCTTCCGGGCAAGGGAATTGATATACTTCCACATCCACATATTGGTTTATCAACCATGACTTATCTATTTTCTGGGAAACTGGAACATCGGGATACACTTGGCAGTCATCGAATTATTATTCCTGGTGAAGTGAACATAATGACTGCTGGACGAGGGATTGCTCATTCAGAGCGTACACCACAAGAAGCTCGTTTTTATCCACATCATTTTTTTGGAATTCAATGCTGGCTAGCATTGGCTCTTCACAAAGAAGAAACCAATCCTTCATTTACGCATTATGATAAAAGTGCCATTCCTACATATAATGATGATAAAAATATGAGTTTGCGGGTTGTTACTGGGGAATGGATGGGATTGAAATCATCAGTTATCACTCCCAATGACGCACTTTTTGTGGAATGCAAACTAAAACCTGCTACTCAATTTAGCATTCCATCCACAGTAGAAGAGCGAGCAATTCATCTTTTAAGTGGCACGATAACTGTAGAAAATACTCAATTATAACGCTACAAGAATGCTTATCCTTAAAACAGGAGTTGAAGTCAAAATAACCGCTACCTCTGATGTACATATGATTATCCTGGGTGGCGCGACACTTGAACAACGGCGATATCTTTGGTGGAATTTTGTAGCCAGTTCTAAAGAACGAATTGAGCAAGCAAAATTGGATTGGAAAGAAGGAAGATTTGGGAAAATACCTGGCGATGATAGAGAATCGATACCTTTGCCAGAATAAACAGTTTTTTGCAGTTCCAGTTATAGATACTTCATTAAAAAGGACCTTGAAAAATGAAAAAATCAGATCAGGAAACTCAATATCTCAAAGAAGGAATCATTAAAACCAAATTGACAGGTTATAATTTGCTGAATAATTCCAGATTAAATAAGGGGACTGCATTTACAGAAAAGGAACGGGATGACTTTTCTCTTCACGGTTTATTACCACCCCAAGTGAGTACTTTGCAAGAGCAGCAAAAACGTCGCTACGATGGATTGACTGAGTTGTCCACTTCATTAGAAAAATACAGTTTCCTACGCGGTCTCCAAGATAATAATGAAACACTTTTTTACTCGTTGATTATTAATAATATCGAGGAAATGCTGCCTATTGTTTATACTCCTGTGGTAGGAGAGGGATGTCAAAAGTTCAGCGAAATATTTCGCAAACCTCGAGGTCTTTTTCTTAGCTATCCAAACAAGAATTTGATTGAAAAAATTTTATCTCATCCACGTTATGATTTAATTAAGTGCATTGTTGTGAGTGATGGTGAGCGTATTCTGGGTCTTGGTGATCAAGGCGCCGGAGGTATGGGAATACCCATTGGTAAAATGGCACTTTATACGGCGTTGGCTGGCATTCCACCACAATATTGTTTGCCTATTTTACTGGACGTAGGAACGGACAATGAAGAACGATTGGCGGATCCTCTTTATGTTGGATGGCGACACAATCGTGTTCGTGGCGCAGAGTATGATGAATTTGTGGATACATTTGTATCTGCAGTGAAACGTCGTTGGCCGCATGTTCTTCTACAATGGGAAGATTTTGCTGGCGTGAATGCGGCACGATTATTGGCGCGTTATCGAGATCAATTATGTACGTTTAATGATGACATTCAGGGAACTGCAGCGATGGCAACAGGGACCTTACTTTCTGCTATTAATGTCACTGGAATTCCGCTGATAGAGCAAAAAATCGTTTTTGTTGGTTTTGGTGGCACGGGGCATGGAATTGCTCAATTAATACGTGGCGCCCTTAGAGATGCTGGATTAAGTGATCAGGAAGCCGGTGATCGCATCTATGCAGTGGATAGATATGGACTTCTTGTTGAGGGGGGGATGGGATTGACTGCAGATCAGGCCGCTTTTGCGCGCAAACGCTCTGAAGTGACTGGATGGCAGGTGACCAATTCTGAGGAAATCGGATTACTCGATGTGGTTCGCAATGTTAAACCCACGGCCCTTATTGGCGTTTCAGCACAACACGGTGCATTTACTGAAGAAGTAGTGCGTACTATGGCGAAGTATACAGATCGCCCTGTTATTTTCCCACTTTCCAATCCAACCTCTCATAGCGAGGCAGTGCCACAAGATCTGCTTAATTGGACGGAAGGTCGTGCTTTAATTGGGACAGGAAGTCCTTTTGAGCCAGTGAAGTACAATGGGAAAGAATTTCATATTGACCAAACAAATAATTCATACATTTTTCCCGGTTTAGCTTTAGGTATTATCTCCTCTAAGGCAAAACGAGTTTCCGATGGCATGATTAAGGCTGCCGCACTAGCTCTTGCCGAATGCTCTCCAGCGCGGGAACATAAATCAACTAATTTATTACCTCCGTTGGCAAATCTCCGCTCAATTAGTCTTGCTGTAGCAAAGGCGGTAGGGAGGCAGGCGATATTGGAAGGTCTTGCTGGAGTTAATGAAGCAGGATTTGAGGAGGAGCTTGCTGACAATGTATGGGAGCCAGTTTATAAACCCTACCAGCTTGCCGATTAAATAGTCCCTCCATGATGGTTTGGGTTAACCTAAATCATCATTGAATCACTTTCGCATGCGCTAAATTAAAAATTTCTATAAAAATCATTGTGTTAAATATTAATTCATATTTTTGCACTTATATGATAAAAATACTGTGGTATTATTTTCAAAATTGAAGAAATAGTTTCCTTGTTTGATACAAAATAGAGCAGGCTCCACTCAAGTTCATAGGGGATACATCATGATGAATTCCAAGTTGTCTTTGGATTTAAAAAGGAAATATTTTGAGGATCTATTTTCAAACAATCTCACCTATGAAATCTCCCATACGTACTTAATGGAATTATTGGATGTAGGCAAATTAAATGTATGGCAATGGGATTTGAGTACAAATGAAATAATTGATTTTGGTTATTCTGAGTCGTTATCCGTTTTAAAATTAGACAACAAAGTAGGCCATATTGATCATTTCATAAAACGGCTTCATCCGGAGGATCGCGAAAAAATAGCCAATGCATTAATTAATTCTTTAACCCATTTTGAGGATCATTACTCAGATTTTCGCATTCTATCTTCTAAAGGACATTATGAATGGGTATCGGCTCGTGGTCGTTATATTCGTGATGCAGAGAATAATCCAGTTAAAATGATTGGTACCTGGCATTTTATTACCGAACAAAAACAAAATCAGGAGTTGATTAAGCTGCAACAAACAACGCTTGATCGTATATCAAGATGTTATTTTTCAGGAGAAGCTGCCTCTTCATTATCTCATGAAATTTCTCAACCCTTATTAGCCCTGAACTCCTATCTTCTTGGTAGTATTTTGCGTTTACAGCAAGAGGATAAAGGCTCAAATGAGTTCATTGACGTACTCCAAAAAGCATTAGAACAAGTTGAACTAATAAGTACTCTTGTTAAGCGAATGAAACGGTTTGTTACCCATGGAGAATTACACTTTGAGCGAGTTAATTTGGCTTCATTGGCAAAACAGTCTGTTATCTTGTCAAAATTTTATTCGAGTTTTTCCGGAGTAGTTCAATATGAGTTTGATGAGCATTTGACCGAAGTTTATTTGGATCGCAATCAAATGCGACAGGTATTCTTAAACCTTATTAATAATGCCTTTGAAGCAATGTTCGATGCCCAAACCAAGAATCCTTCATTACTGATTAAGATAGCAAATCTTGATACGGACGTACTGGTTTCTATTATTGATAATGGACCTGGTGTGTCACAAGGTGTACTCGATAATCTATTTACTTCATGTTATAGCACCAAGGAGTATGGCTTGGGTCTTGGGTTAAGCATTTGTAAAAAAATTATAGAAGCTCATGGCGGGAGCATTAAGATAGAACAAAATATTGCTGGCAAGGGAACCGTAAGTTCTTTTAGATTGCCTAATCATATTTGGGAGTCACACCATGAATAAGACAATTTATATTGTTGACGATGATGAACATGTATTGCGTGCTTTGAAATGGCTTTTTGACTCAATGAGTTTTGAAGTAAATGTTTACTTAGATGCAACAAGTTTTTTAGAACAATATGATCCCAAACATATGGGATGTTTGATTACCGATGTGCGCATGCCTGATATGGATGGTCTAGAGCTCCTCGAAAAATTAAAAAGACAAAATAGCTTACTCAAAGTCATTATTATTACTGCTTATGGTGATATCCCCATGGCTGTAAGAGCAATAAAAGCAGGAGCAATTGATTTCATAACCAAGCCTATAAATGAGCAAGATTTGTTGAAATTAATTAAAAGATGCCTTGAGCACTATCCAAATCATGTCACCCGTGCAATGGATCAATATGAACTTTTAACAGAGAGCGAGTTGCGGGCTCTTGATCATATTTGGAATAAAAATTAATCCTATGCTTCTTTGTGGGGATATCAATAGCCCCTAGTATCCAAGCAACTCTCTGATTTTATTGATGTAATTTTTTAACGGAGTTTGCATTATAAAATCCTTAAGTGGCGTTTCAATTTCAAAATAGAGAATATTGGCTAAAAATCCATAGCAACAAGCATCCAGTGTATGTACTTTATTTCCAAATATATAATCTTTATCTCCTAAAATATTAAGTATCGCTCGCAGATCATCAATTCCCGATTGATAAATATCCTTAGTGGAATATCTACCAATCCCCTGGTAATGATATTTTTCAATATTATATTTTCTTACTTGTTCAAGAGAGGCATCTGATAATTCGGAAAGTTGTTTTAAGAATTCAGCTTTGAATAAAGGCCAACATTGTTCATCTTGCCAACGCGAATAGGACATAACCCAATATAAATGATTATCCAACATACGAGTAATTAAAAAATGGATGTTTTTTTGTTCCTCTGTTAAATCTTGATCTAAATTCACATATTTTTGTGAAAGGTATTGCAGAATATTATTACTATCTGTAATGGTTTGCTCGTCGTCAATTAGATAGGGTAGTTGTCCTCGTGGGGCATTTTGAGTGTTAATAATATGTTCATGCTGGTAATTGATTTGCGTTAATCTAAGAAAAGTTTCCACTTTTAGGCCAAAAGGATTGTTATCAGGTAGACCAAAGAGCTCTGGGTACGAATATAAAATTATCATTGAAAATCTCCTTAACTTAAGAAAGTAATTCAGGAACTTTGATTAATTTTTTGGGCATGATTATTCCTTTATCGTAGCGGTGTCACATTCCTCTTAACTATCCGAATCCATCGGTAGGAAAAGGTCCAAGTTTTTATATGTTCTCACAAACAGCTCAAATCAGCGAATAAAAATAATGACTCCTTATTTCCTTTGGTGAACGCATAAATGTGTTTAAATTGCGCTTTTTTAACAAAATAAATACTTATTACTGCATTTACTTATACCATTTAATATTTGGTTAATAAATAGCCAGTATTATATATGCTATTCCCTTATCGCTTGGGAAAAACAAATAAGCCCAGAAATTTAGGGGGAGGCGATATGACCGGTCCAGTTAAACTGAATCAAACGATACTAAATTTAATAGTACAATTAGGAGCAATCAATCCAACTCTCGTTACAGTATTTGCAAACAAAACAGATATTGATGTACAGACTATAATTGATTGGTTTGCACAAACTCGATTTATTAAGAGTGATGAGAATACCTTTTTTTTAGTCACTTCCTTACGGGCCTCCTTATTAAAAGAACTGAATAAGTCATTAAATCCAGGGACAAAGGAAGAAGAAACTACAAATACCCCAATCTCTGCAAAAGCTAAATATGCCTTACTTGCTCTTGCGGGAACTATTTATTTCGGCTGTGAGGGGTTTGATGGTATCACCGCATTCATGGGAATTTTTTCCTCTATTCCTACGATCGCAATTTTGGTGGGAGGCCTGGCATTTTCAATTGTTTCCATGATTGTATTTTGCAGTTTTGATTTAGTTGAAATTTCCAAGAATCTGGGGGTTAAATCTTCAGAAACGCCCCAGTTAATTGATGCGGCACTCGAAGAGTTCAAAGAAATAAAAGCGATTCGGGCACGCCTTACCCGCCTTGCTAAACAAGATAATAAAACACAAGAAGAGCTTGAAGAATATCGCAAGCTCGCACTTATGTTACTCCAAAGACATGTGGAGTTAAATAAAGTCCGTGGGGATCTAACTTTAGCCTCCGATAATCCATACTTGGCCACTGCGAAAAAGTTAACGGCAATTTTTGCAGGTTTTATCTTTTTCAGTGGGGGTTTTTTTGCCGGTCAAACTGTATCCTTGGCAATTGCCAGTTTATTCGTCGCTACAATGTCTGCAACAGCATGGCCTATTGTTGTTGCAGCTGTTGGTGTAGGTTTAGCAGCACTGGCTGTGTACTGGTATGTTGAGCGCCCGGGGATTGAAAATCTGATTAGCCGTTGGAAGGGACTGGATAAAGAAAAAATTGATGAATTATGCAAATCAACTGTTGTGAATAAAGAGACAGAAAAACTGGGCGAATTAATTCATGACATTAATACTCAGATAAATGCGCTTGAGGAGAAGGCAGCAGATAAAGCGCAAATTAATACAATGCAAGAAAAAATAGATCGTTTGGAACAAGAGAAGAAAGAGTTAAGTTCGAAACTAGCAGCAGCAGAAGAAAAAGTAACTCAAGTAAGTGAACAATTAAAGCTCAAAGAAACACAACCAATACAACAAACTCTCCCAGCTGGAGTTGGAAAGAATGTTGAGCCAATTGATGAACTACAAGTTAGTAATCCATTACATATTCATGGAAATGAAGGGGCGATGTCTGCTCATAGTCAACTCTCTTTGTTTGGTATGAAAAAATCAGCATCCACCGGAAATCTTATTGGCTTGATGCAAAAAGATATTTTAAGAGGAAATAGCGGCCTGTATTAATGCTTCTTAATACAGGCTTGCCCTGTTTATAGTGAAGAAGGAGTTAATGTAGCTTCGATGTCCAAAGAGATATCTTGTTCTAATGAACTTCCTTTTTTCTCTGAAGTAGCTAATAAACCATTCCTCATAAGCCCCTGTGTTACCATGTGCTTGGTCGCAGGTTGTTGCCAGACCGGTGCTGTAACCGGTATTTGTCCAAGAGCAATTGGTGGCTGGGGTATCGGCCTTCTTTCTGGATTAAGTTCATGTTCCTCTGCTTCCAGTAATTTAAGTTGCTCGGCGGTAGGCGTTTCGATTTGGCTTGTATAGATAAAAGGTAACATACGAAGTTTTAAAACCAACATAAATGCCTCGAATTTATTACTTAACTCACTATATCCATGTCGGGATGGAGCAGCAGATGTTGCCTGTAGTTGAGATGGTGATAAGATCTCTATGTGATTAAGATCGGTACGGTAATAAATTTTATTGTCGTCGCCTAACAAAAGTAAGGGCTGTGGTTGTCGGTATTCTTCATCAATATCAGGCATTTGTTCCAGGCCGCCATATTGTGTCTGTTGGGGCAATTTACTTCCGTTAAACACAAAGTTTAAATCTTGTAGTGAACATGCCATACCTGCCAAACAGGCTTGTTTATTAAAATAATTTTTTGCAACATCAAAATCATCATCACCACCTGCGGTAACCGGCGGCTCGCTTTTATCGGGTGATGGATCATAAATGCGTTTGGTGTAAACGGTTATTTTGTTTAATTCATCATGCAAACTGTTGACTAAAATACTTCCCCAAACCCCAAAGCGCTGTGGAAGCAGGGCACGTAAATCACCCACAAATGAAATATGACCAGCAGCAAAGTGGTCGGTATAATAGTGAAAACAGAAAAACTCCATACCCAATGCCAAAGCCTGATATCGATGGGCCAGATCCTGCAATTTGTCTCGATCCAAACCATGAGGAGTGTGTTTGAGAACCCTAAGAAGTGCATTGAATTCACTGTTCTTTGATTGATAATTTGTATGAGTAATATACTGTTTTAACTCATAATAAATGCGTGCATATTTGAGGGCTATAAGATGACCTATAGTGTAAACACGGACAGACCATGGGGTAAAATGTGATAAATTTCTATTCAAAATGTCACTGTAATTTTTTACCCGTAGAGCAAACATAAGTTGTTGCGCGTAGAAATTTAAAGTACTTGAAAATGGGATGTAATTACCATTATTTATAGTATAAATAGTATCAATATCACTTTGTTGTACGTTTTTATTTGCCAGCCTTTTATAAGAACTAATTAATTTTTGTTCCTCGCTCTCGGTAACTGGTTTTTTAATTAAATACTTCCCTAGCGTTTCACTGGTCCCTTTGCGATCAAAAGCTCTTCGATTAGCTTTAAACTCACCAATGCTTGGTAAATCAAGGGATACTTCTTTTCCACCAAAATAGTCGCCAGACATGGCGATAATGACGCCTGGAGATACGTTTAATCCAATGGGTTCAGGAAGCCCAATTTCATTAAACCCTTGGATCTGCAAATGCATGCTTCCTTGTACATCGAGCGTGATATATGGATTGCCTTGTAAGCTATCCCATTCTTGAAATCGTAATGCATCACCCAGTTCCGTGTGTTCATTTGTATTCATAAGCAAGCTCCATTTTTTATTTTTATTACGCTCAAAACAATGAACTTATTAGGCCAGTTACATTTCGACTATCCTGGTTAAAATGAGCAGTTATTGCGCGATGTAAAGAGGCCCCAATGCTATTCAAATATCAGTTTTAAAAAAAAGAAAGGTTAAAAAAATAAATATAGAAGTGGGATGCAATATTTTCAAATAGGATAATTTGCTTCTTGCTTTGTCTCATAGAGTTAGTATTTCGTATCTGTAATTAAAAATAATTCAGCCATGTCAATCGATAAATATTTGATTATTTTTATTTTCGATAATTTACAAATTTTCGAAAATAATTAATACTATCCGAAATTTTAAACTAAAGAACAATTTAAAATGTCGCAAATAAAAATAAAACAATCAAAGACGAGTACGGTATTAGAGAAATTGCGTCTAGATCTCGTGAGTGGCTATTTTGAGCCAGGCCAAAAATTGCAAATGGAACAATTAAAAGAGCGTTATGAAGTAGGATACAGTCCTTTACGTGAAGCGTTATCTCGCTTGGTAAGTCATGGCTTAGTCAGCTTTGAGGATTTATGTGGATTTTCTGTTCCTTATTTATCTTTAGCAGAATTATACGATCTTTATGCCGTCAGGTTTCAGATTGAAACACGTGCTCTGGAGTTATCCATAAAATATGGTGATGAATCTTGGGAGGCAGATATTATTGCCTGTTGGCATCGATATGCAAAATACCTTACCTCATCATCAAATAAACGATTAAATCCTATTGAATGGGATGCGCTACAAAAAGAATTTACCTTTACCCTTATCAAAGCCTGTCAATCTCCTTGGTTACTCAAAATCCAGGATATGTTGTATGACCATTCATCACGTTATCGCTTTTTATGCTTGGGGCACCATCATAACGATGAACAGGTATTAACGGAATTCAAACAAGAAAATGAGGAGTTAGTCGCCGCCGTATTAGCGAGGAATACTGAAAAAGCAATTCAGATTTCGCAAATTGGCTGGGATAACTCAATTCAAATTATGGCAGACAGTTTGAAGGATAAGGATATTTTGGAGTAACTCAATGACTGGACATAAAAAAAATTATTTGCTCATTCCCTCGGTACCTACACCTAATGGTCGTCTGCATTTAGGCCATATTGGCGGTCCATTTTTGAGTGCAGACATACTGGCAAGATACTTCCGACTTTGTGGGCATTGCGCGTGGATAATCTCAGGAACCGACAGTTATGAATCCTACGCAGCAGGAAAAGCGGAGGAGGAACATTTAAGCCCTGAGGTTACATGTCATCATTATCATGCCTTAATCGCACAGGATTTAGAACAAATGAATATTCAATGTGATGAATTTATTAATCCACTCGATAAGAAATGGAATGCATCCTATCAAGAATGGCATGAACAGATTGTTCAACAGTTATTAGATAACAACGCTACGACGCGCTTAAAAGAAAATATGCTTTGGGATGAAACAAATCAACGTTATCTCACAGGATACTGGCTTCAAGGGAATTGTCCTATATGCTATGAAAGAACAGCGAGTTATTTTTGTGAGAATTGTGGTGCCCATTTTCGACCAGAGGAAATAATTCATGAGGGCGGTTTAGAGCAAAAGGAGGTTGAAAATATTTTTTTACAGCTTCCAAGAGATGTTGATCTCATTTCCAAAGGAATTAATCAAAACATCCAAGCACTATTTCAAACTTATCAAGTGTTACAGAATCATCGATTCCGACTTACGACTCAGTGTGATTGGGGTTTAGCGGATAAGACTGATCCTAATCATTCAAGAACGTTGTTTAGTTATGGTTTTGTATTTGCCTATTTTTTGATGTTTGGGGAAATAGCGGCAAAAATCATGGGTATTAACAAAAATGCATTTGCTGTTGATTCTGATGTGATTACTATTTCCAGTTTTGGTATCGATAATGCATTACCCTTTTTAAGCAGTGCCTTGGGCATTAGTTCTGGATGCCCTCAATATAAATCATTTGATTATTACCTCATGAATTATTTTTATTATCTTGATGGCAGTAAATTTTCAACAAGCCGACAGCATATGATTGGAGTGGATGAGGCCATCAATCAAAAAGGACTTTCCAGTGATATTATTCGGCTGTACCTTGCTTCGATTGATGTACGAAATCAAACAGGAAATTTTGTTATGGATGATTTCATCCAATATTACAACAAAATTGTGGATTGGCTTGAACAGCGTGTTATTCAAGGTATACAAAATCTACCTGAGCGGGTCATTAATTCTTGCACTCAATCGTTGCAACATCAATTATTCGAACTGTTTACAACTCAGGAACATGTGTTACAACCCACTCAATTTTTACCCCATATAGGAGTTCAATCTCTAAATGACTGGATGGTTTTAAACCAAAGTATCGATCCTTGCACCGATGATTACTTCTGGTGGTTAAAAGGGTTTTCTATGGTGATTTATCCCTACATGCCAGAACTCGGTGAAACAATCTGGCATGCGCTGGGATATGAACAATTGCCTACGTACGCTGACTTTTTTGTTAAGCCAACTCAGTCATTACAGAAACAATTACAACTCACCCTAAAACCAATTACTCAGGAATTTGAGGCACAAGCAGAGGGAATCTGTTATGAACAAAATAAATCATGAAATTTCCGATTTACTTGGAGTCGGTGTTGGACCATTTAATTTAAGTTTAGCGGCGCTTTTGTCGTCAGTTGATGGGATTTCCAGTGTTTTTTTTGAACAAAATAAGGAAATGATTTGGCATCCTGGAATGTTATTTCCCAAAGCTGAAATTCAGGTTAGTTATTTAAATGATTTGGTTACGCTTGTTGATCCTACTAATCCTTATTCATTCATTGCGTATCTTGCAAAACACAAACGATTGTATCGTTTTATTAATGCGCAATTTAAACAGGTGTTACGAACTGAATTTAGCCATTATTTAAATTGGGTGAGTCGGTCATTACCTAATTTAGTGTTTAACGAAAAGGTTGAAGGCGTTTATTTTGATAAATCTCATTTTGTTATGCAAACAACGAAGAGAACAGTTAAGGGAAGGCATCTTATTTTGGGTAATGGCTTAACGGCAAAAGTTCCTGCTTGTGCCAAACGTTATTTAGGTAATAATGTATTACATAATAAGAATTTTTTACTTAATCCTATAAATTGGCAGGGAAAAAGAGTTGCTATTATTGGTGGCGGGCAAAGCGGTGCTGAAATTGTGCAACATATTTTATCTCATGGTGAGCAATTACCTGCTGAATTAAATTGGATTTCGAAGCGATATCAACTATTGCCGATGGATACTTCTCCATTTGTAAATGAGTTTTTCACTCCTAAATACGCCGAATATTTTTTTCATCTACCTGAAAAAGAAAAAGACTTTTTATTGCAGGAGCAACTCTTGGCCAGTGATGGTATTTCTTTGGATTTGTTACAAGCAATTTATCAAAAACTTTACAGCCTCGAATTTTTGGAAAGTAAAGCTAAGTTTTTTAAATTGTTCACTCGTCATGCATTAACAGATATGGAGATCGAGTCAGGCGCTTATCAGTTAATTTTGACCGAGCTTGGTACCATGGGAAAAAAAATAATTTCTGCGGACATTGTTATTCTATGCACAGGCTATCAGTGGGAATTTCCCTCTTATCTTTCCTCGATTGCAGATAAAATACCATTAAAGAATGGCGCATTTTGCATAAATCCGGATTTTTCCATTGTATGGGAGGGCCCCAAACAACATCGCATTTATGTCCAAAATGCAGCGCATCAGTCTTATGGGATCGCTGAGCCTAATTTAAGTGTTATGGCATGGCGAAGTGCAAAAATAATTAATAGCATTGCGCAAGCGCAAATCTATGATCTGAATCATGAGAGTACGGTCTTGGATTGGGAGCAGGAATTATTTCATGAGGAACAAAAATATGCCTCAATTGCCTGAATCTAATCTGTTTGTAAACCCCAGGTTGGTTTTTTCTAATCCCGAACATATTGCTCCCGGCGTTGTAGTAAACCCTATTGATTTTGCACAAAAAAAAGCATCCGCTCCTTTTCAAACAACTTATTTTGAAGTGATGCCTCAATGTGAAACGCCACTGGATTACCATCAAGAGCAAGAGGTTTGGATTGTATTAAATGGAAGTGGCATTTTGACTTATGAAGGAACTGTTCACTGCCTTAAAGCACATGATTTTTTTTACTTTGCGTCGTTAAAAAAGCATCAAATCCACAACCCTATGCAAATCCCGCTTCTTATTTGCTCTATTTATTGGTAAGGGATTATTGGGGGACGGCATTTGGGTAAGTGGTAAAAAAAATCCAATGGATGCGTTATAACTAATTGGGAATTTTAATGAAGAAATACAAGGTGCGATGGTTGCAGTCCATTGATGAAGAAAACTGGTTCGCAATGTGGCGTGAATATATGGAGTTTTATCAAGTATCTCTACCTCCAGAAGTAGTCAATAATACATTCGAAACATTACTTTCTGCAGATAAAAAAACAGGATGTATTATTGCCTGTGACTCCCAAAATATGGCAGTTGGGTTTCTTACTTTTATTATTCATTTAAGCACTTGGAGTATCGCCCCAGAATGTTATTTGCATGATTTATATGTAAAACCAGAACATCGAAAAGCTGGATTGGCTAGAATGCTCATCGAAGAGTTAAAACAAGTTAGCAAATTGCAGCATTGGCATAAAGTCTATTGGATCACCAAACCAGATAACCAGGTGGCTCGAACATTGTACGATAAAATTGGACGAGGCGAACCCTGGATCGTCTATGTTATGACAGATTAAGTTAGGACTTACGAAAAAAAACAATCTCTTCGTGATTAAATGTTTTTAATTCGGTCATTTAGTATATCTAAACTCCCCCATTTAAAACATTTTTTGCCTCGACCTAGGGGGGGCGTAAGTCCTGTAAGTTAATCCTCATTTTCCTCCCCACATCCTGGAGGAATTTTTAAATAGTTAAATAAGATATTTTTTGACGTTAAATTCTAATAGACTATTAGTTTCGATGAAAAATAGGGATATTTATGCGGGACTTCATCAAACCGGCACTTTTTAATGCACAGTTAGTAAGAAGTTTAGGATGTGCTACTTATCAAGGTGCTGAAATTGGAGAATGTTTTGCCATAGCAAATCAAATTGAGCCAGGTAATAAAGAAAGCTGGTATGACCGATGGACTGCCTTTGGTGATAGCAATTTCAGTATGGCTGAAACCTATCATAGTCAAGGGTTATACTATGATGCGAAAATGGCTTTTCTACGCGCATGCACTTATTATCGAACGGCGTTTTTTTTCCTGGAAGATGTACCTACTGATCCAAGGATTACACACGCATTACAATATAGCATTCGTGCTTTTCATAAAGCTCTTGAGTATTTTGAAACTCCGGTGGAAAAGGTAGAAATTCCCTTTGAAAATACGACATTGCCTGGATATCTTTACCTAAATCATACTCGGCCCAATCATCCGAAACCCATTTTAATAGACACGGGTGGGGGCGATGGCACTAAGGAAGAATTATATTTTAGTACGGCAGCTGAGGCGTTAAAGAGAGGTTTTCATTGCTTAAATTTTGAAGGTCCGGGCCAAGGTAGTATGCTGCGATTAAATAAAATACCCTTTATCCCAGATTGGGAGCGGGTAATTGAAAAAGTCGTCGATTTTATTATTAATCGCCCTGAAATCGATCCGAATAAGATTTTCTTAATTGGTCGAAGTTTTGGTGGTTATCTTGCTGCTCGAGCCGTAACAAAAGAACAACGAATTGCAGGCTGTATTGTTGATCCCGGTATATTTGATGCAAGTGGTAATCTCGAAGCCAAATTTAATTCCCTTAGGACTCAGTTCCCAGATCTGCAGGATGTTCCTTTAGAGCATGCTTTAACACACCTCCTGAAAACAGATGATCATTTACGCTTTATGCTGGAAAGTCGAACGTGGCGATTTGGTGCGAAAACCGTTGAAGAAATGCTCAATAGAACTCGTGCTTACACTTTGAATGGATTGGTCGAGCGCATTAAGTGCCCCATGCTGGTTTGTGATAATACCTTAGAATACATTACATTAGGCCAAGCAAAAAAATTATATGACCAGTTGCAATGCAAAAAACAATATATTCTTTTTCATGATGAAGACGGTACTGGTGGTCATTGTGAACCGCTTGCGCCAAGATTATTTAGTGCAAAAATCTATGCATGGCTAAATACACTATAAATTTTTTTCCGCGTTTACAATGAAATGCATTATCTAATAGACAACGCATAGGATGGGAATAAATGGATTTGCAATCGTTAGTTACTTTGGATAACCAAGCAATATTTGCCAAATTAAATAGTTCTTTTGCTGGATTAACCCACTCGGAAGTTCAAAAAAGGCAAACTTTATATGGATTTAATGAAATTACACAAAGTCCTTATCGACTTCTTATTATGGAAGCAATTTCACATTCGACTAATCCACTTGTCGCCATATTATTGATTGCCGCAGTAGTTTCCGCGTTTACTGGAAATGTTGTGAGTTCTGTTATTATTATCATTATGGTGATTATGAGTATTGGCCTGGATTATTTTCAAAGTCATCGCTCTTTAGTCGCGGTTAAAAAATTACAGAAGAATATTGCTTCCACTGCAAATGTTTTACGAGATGGCCAATGGAATGAAATTCCATGCCGCGAGTTAGTTCCTGGTGATATTGTCAAGCTCATAGCCGGTGATTTAATCCCTGCAGATGCGCTGTTGCTAAAAGCAAAAGACTTACATGTACAGCAAGCCGCGCTTACGGGTGAATCTTTGCCGGTTGAAAAAGAAGCCACCCAGGAACCTATGGTAGCTCAAAACATTGAAGAAGCAAAAAATGTAGTTTTTTCAGGCTCCTCAGTAGTGAGTGGTACTGCCACCGCAATTGTTGTTGCAACCGGTCAGAACACTCAGTTTGGTTACATCGTCAAAACCCTTTCCAAAGCCGCTCCGCATACTGAATTTGAAAAAGGCATTGTCCGCTTTGGATTGTTCATTATGAAAGTGGTCTTTTTTCTCGTTCTGTTTGTATTTGCAGTCAATATTTATTTAAAACGATCTTTGCTCGAATCGTTGCTATTTGCGGTCGCTTTAGCTGTGGGACTGACCCCGGAATTATTACCGATGATAACGACGGTAACGCTTGCTGCCGGCGCAGTCCATATGGCAAAGAAAAAAGTGATAGTCAAAAACCTATCTGCAATTCAGAATTTTGGCAGCATCGATATTCTGTGTAGTGATAAGACTGGTACTTTAACCAGTGGTGAAATGATCTTGGAACAACATATAGATCCATTAGGAAATAAATCAGAAAATGTAATGTTATTGGCTTATTTAAATAGCCTGTTTGGCACGGAAATTCCTAATCCATTTAATGCTGCGGTATTAAATAAAGTAAATATTAATCCTCTAGATGCAGCAATCCTAAAACATGATCATCCCGATGTGCAAACCTATCACAAAATCGACGAGATTCCTTTTGATTTTGAACGTCGTCGTTCCAGCGTTGTTGTTGACAAAAGCAATTCGCATATTCTCATTACCAAAGGCGCTCCTGAGTTTGTGATCCGTGATTGCACTTATTATGATTTGGCTGGAGAAATCCATCCATTAGATGAGGTGGCACGCAAAAAAATTGAATCTGTTTTTTTATCATTAAGTGAGCAAGGATATCGTACATTGGCCGTGGCGTACCGAACAATTGAGATCAAATCTTCATACCATGCTCCAGATGAGCAAAATATGGTCGTGGCTGGATTTCTTGCCTTTTTTGATCCTGCACTCAAGGAAACTCCGGCAATCATTAAGAAGTTGTCCCGGGAAGGGGTCAAGATAAAAATTTTGACCGGTGATAATGATCGTGTCACACGGCATATTTGCCAGCAAGTAGGCCTTGATGCAAGCCGCATGCTTCTGGGGGAAGAATTAAATCATATTACGGATGCGGCATTGGGTGACATCGCGGAAAAGGTCGATGTGTTTGCCCGCATTTCACCAATGCAAAAGCAGCGTATTATTAGCGTTCTTCGCGCGCGTGGGCATGTAGTGGGCTATATTGGTGATGGAATTAATGATGTTCCTTCTTTGCATACCGCAGATGTAGGAATTTCAGTTGCGGGAGCCGTGGATGTAGCTCGCGAAGCAGCGGATATTATCTTATTAAAACGTCATTTAAGCGTGTTGTTGGCTGGAATTCTTGAAGGGCGAAAGTCGTTCGGAAACGTCATGAAATATTTAATGATGGGAACCAGTTCCAATTTTGGGAATATGCTAAGCATGGCGGGTGCTATTCTCCTTTTACCGTTTTTACCGATGTTACCAACACAAATTCTTTTAAATAATCTTCTTTACGACACATCACAAATTGTAATTCCAACCGATAATGTAGATCCCAGTTTTGCACGCAAACCAAAGCATTGGGATATCGCGATTATTCGTAAGTTTATGTTTTATATTGGTCCTATAAGTTCTATTTTTGATTTTATTACTTTTTTTGTAATGCTGAAGGTTTTTGCAGCAACAGAAGCATTATTTCAAACCGGTTGGTTTGTAGAATCTTTAGCTACACAAACATTAGTCGTATTTGTAATTCGCTCGGTAAAAAGTCCATGGCAAAGCAGACCCAGTAATCCCTTAATCATTATGGTCTTATCTATAGTTTCGCTTGCTGCAGTATTGCCTTTTACACCGCTTGCAAAATTTTGGGGATTTGTCCCTTTACCGGCCACTTATTTCCTTTTTCTGATTGCTGCGACAATTGCTTATCTTTTCTTGGTAGAAATTATTAAAAAGAAATTAATGTGGAAATGGATAGAAGGAAAATAAGCGACCTAATTTGCTGAAAAATTAAACTATTTATGAAATTGGAATGTAAATTATAAGGTATTGCCATCGCATCTTATATACATGGGCTTGTTTTTTTGCTCATATTAAAAAAATACTTTAAATTAAAAGAATCTTATTTTTTCGACATCCAATTTTGATGTTTCATGGATAGATAATTATTTCATAAAAACAAGGAGTTAAGTTTTGAAAATAAAATCGATTGTAATTTTATTGACGGGAATTCTGGCAAAAAGTTCTTTGGCTGGAACTATGGGAGCTATTGAGCCCTCTTCATTCCCTTGGGTTGGGGCTCTCAGTATCGGCCCTGTTTGGGAAGATGGTGGTAAAAGTCAAAGCATTTTCCTAACTCCCGATATTGAAAAGACCTATGCTGCGGATAAATCAACGGATGCACTTGCAAATTTTGAGGTATTTTTAGGTTTGCACCGTTTATTTAATCCTACGATTCAGGGGCAATTAGGGGTGGCGGTTGCTGCAACTACCAATGCTAGTCTTTCCGGAGATATTTGGGATGATGCGGATCCAGAATTCGATAATTTTACCTACAGTTACAAAATTCAGCATACCCATGTTGCCTTAAAAGGGAAGTTATTGGCTGATATGGGATTCGTAGTGATGCCTTGGGTGAGCGGGAGTATTGGTGTAGGTTTTAATGAGGCGCGTTCTTTTCAAAATACTCCGAAGATTTTTGAAGCCTTACCTAATCCTAATTTTGCCTCACATACTCAAACTGCTTTTACCTATACTGTGGGCGCAGGAATACAAAAAGCATTGAATCAAAACTGGCAAGTAGGTGCAGGCTATGAGTTTTCTGACTGGGGTAAGAGTCGCCTTGGAAGGGCAGAAGGTCAAACCCAGAACTCAGGTATAACACTTAACCATTTATACACAAATGGCCTAATGTTTAATTTAACCTATACAGCGTAAGGATTACTGTATGATAAAGAATTTACCCGGTTTTTGTTTTTTTCTAGGATTAAGCTGCATGTCCTCTGTACAGGCGGGGCAGCCTCTGTGGACGATGACTTTAGAGGCTGGCAATAACAAACAGGCTCTTCCTGAAAATGTTACAGCGACGATTACTTATACGGTACAAAACCAATCAAGAAAATCGAAAATTTTAGCGCTACAACCCACACCAGGTCTTGTCCAGACTAACTCGTGTCGTCTGGCACCTAAAGGGGCTAAGGGAGATAGCTGTTCGGCCACATTTAAAATTATTGGACGCATGCTCCCGATTGCTGGTTTACATCATGGTCCAGTGCTATGCCAGGCAAATCCAGATGGAGGTGCTAATCCAAATCAGTGTTATCAACCTGATAAGAACAATATTTTGTCGATTACCAAAACGAAAGAATAGCGGATTGGAATAACTGGGGACAAAATATTCAAAATAGTCAGCACAATATCAACTCAGGTATTACTGTAGATAATGTGAAAAAAATCGTGGAATTATGCAAGATTGATTATACACAGGGTCTTGTACCTACTCCATCAAATACATCAAACTTTTCGAACAGTGCCAAACCAGTCATTGTAAATGACACTATATATTGGACTGGTTTTGCTGGAGTAATAGGAGCTCATCAAATTCAGCGAGATGAGTATGGTAACTTTATAGGATGTAATCAACTTTGGGTACAAAACGTAAGTACTTTAGTCGGTCTCGTTCTTCCTTTTGGGTATCTACCTTCAGTTCGTTCTTCACCAGCTTATTATGAGCGTGGTAATGGTCAGGGTACACTGCTATATACTGCTATTGATAGCATTTTTTCATTACCACCCAGTTTATGGTTTATAACCCCTCCCTTTGCAATCGCTCTTGATGCAAAAACTGGCGAAAAATTGTGGCAAATAGACTTGGTTGACCCAAGCGAGGTGGCTGTGGGAATGGATGCGGTTACACCAAGTACAACAGCAAGTCCTCGCATCTATAAAAATACAGCTTATCTTGGTTTTTCAAGTTTAAATAATGCTTTTGGTAACCTTCCGATGACTTTTAGAGGCCATATGATCGCCCTGGATTTAGGGGGGCAAGGTTTATCTCCAGATATGCCTTCAATCAAGTGGACTCAATACACTATTCCACCACGTCCGGCTAACTATCAACCTGGTACTTGGTTTGCGGGAGGTGGTGTTTGGGCTAGTGCCCCTTCTATTATTCCAGAGCTTGGTCTGGTTATTTATGGTTCGGGACAACTTTATAATTATCCAGATTTTGCTAGTGCATGTATGCAAAGACCGCAGTCGATTACCACGGCTACATTTAGTACTACGCAAAAGGGGCAAACAGGAAAAGGGGCTGCTGAATGTTTGAAAGAAGCAGAAGCTCGATTAAAGCAATTAGGAATTACACAACCACTTGCAACGAACTCTATAATTGCTTTGAACATGAAGGATGGTAGTTATGCTTGGCATGTGCCAACACAGGGGCTTGATAATTGGCAAGGTGCTTGTGGACTTAATATCGATCAACCTTGCAATGTTCCAGTTCCTGGTCCTGACTGGGATATTAGCGGTAGCTCTCCAATTGTGGCTGATCTCAAATCATTAGGTAAAGTGGTTATTTCCCATAATAAGGGAGGGGCGCTTTTTTGGATTAAGGCAGAGACTGGAAAGGTTATTAGAAAAGCTGATGTATGTGTAGGAAGCGCTATAGGGGGAACTCACTGGGGATTAAGTTACGATCCAAAAAATGAAACGATCTACGTCGCTTGTTCAGCAGGTGGAATTGTGCCTAACTTTGGAGGGATTGTAAATTATTTATCCATATTGGCGAATGGTCGGAAAACGTGTATGTCCGGTTATCTTAATGCGATTGACGCGAATACCGGGCAACTAAAATGGCAGACTCTACCTGCACGATCAGAGATCGTTGATGTCAATTCCTCTGGATGTCCCGATCAGCTTTATCCGGTCGATGAACGTTTTAAATATGGCTTAAATTTTGACATCGTAATAAAAAATAATCAGTTTAATGTACCAGTCAACGTAATGCCTAACAGCAGCAAAATTCCTTTAGCACATCAACAAAAAGCAAGAAGTAATGGTATACCTGCTAATGCGAATGACATTGTTTATTGGCCTGTCTATTATGGAACAGTGTATGCGCTAGATGCCAAAACAGGTGCCTATTTAAAGGAAATGAACTGTGATGAGGGTGCTTTGTATGTAGGACCATCTGTTGCCAAAGGTCTAGTTATGCTTGGTTGCGGTTATGGTAATTTTAATTCTGCTGATGTTGGTAAATCCATCATGGTTTATGGTTTGCCTAACATTATAACGAATCAGACCAAAAGTGCTGGATAGATCATAATTAATCTTCGATCAAGATTTGAATGCGTTATCACTATTCAAATCTTGATCCATCCTGAACAATTAAATAATTGTCATCAACAGAAGCATTTTTAGTACGGATTTAATGAAATAAATGCCTCGTGACTGTTTCTTTAATAAAAAAATAGATGAAGCCAAGATAAAAAAATAATCCCAGTATATCCTACAACAAGAACAAGCCATCTCGCTCTGCTAATCCCAGACTAAAAATAATAAGTAGTGTCGCAACGATAAATTACTTAACGGGATAGGCAAACCCGCATTAAGAGGATAGATTAGCCCAAAGGATTAGGAAATTTTTGTAGATAGAGCATTCCTAATTGGTATGAAGCATAATCTGTAATATGGCCTACATCACGATATATTGGAACGCCATTGATGTCTGCTTTGCAAATATTGTTTTCGCATTGTACTTCTTTAGGATCAATTATAATTAATTGCGGGTATTTATTTTTCATTTTATCAAATAACTGATGAAACCATGGAGCCTCATAAAAGGTAAAATCACATTCATGTGGCGCGTAGGATCTCCTTAATTTTATATGTTTAAAAACGCAATCATGAAAATTATTTTGCATTAAAGCGGTTGCGTGTATTAATACAGGTTTTGCTCCCGAACTGGTAATGATTGATAGTGCTTTATCCAAAGCTTCTTCCAATCGCTTTTTGGTCAAGATTAAAGAGCGTTGATCATCCAAATTATTTATGATGTTTTCTGACAAATAATCGGCCCATAATTGCCCAATGATGACATAATCATAATGATTACTTTGAATCATTTGATAATATTTTTGGGTTAGTTCATGGCAGAGTGTATAAACTTGATTTTTAAAGTGCCACCAGTCATAAAGATAAATATCAGGTAAGGTTAAGCAGGATGATACGGTTTGCATTAAAATGGAGACATTTGCTGCTTGCCCTAATACATCCGCAAAACCCCAATAATGATTTGAAAATGAATCTCCGATCATTAATGCGCGTTTACTATCTGATTTCTTTGCACCGGCGAGACATTGCATATTGATTTCATGCAGATGATCGGTAACACACAAATCCCTTAGAGGGTTGTTGTATTGGTCTAATTGTTGATATACGGTTAATAGCTCGCCATCAAATCGTTGAGGATACCCATGATTTTTTTTTATCATATAGTCAGTCAGGTGAAAAACAAGCATGGGAGCTAATAACAGAAGTGCCAAGGTATAACGAAATGGCATTTTCTTCCAGCGTTTTGATGGTTTTTCAATAAAACGCCAAGAGAGATAGGCTAAAACAAAAGTAAGCCCAAAAGCAGCAAATAAAATGATGGGGGTTTCTTCAATGTTTTGATATCGTAACACTGAGAAAATAACCCAATGCCAAATATAAAGCGAGTAAGACAACAGACCTATGAACACTAATGGTTTGCTGGAAAGTAATTGGCTTAAGATGTTTTTAGGGGAGCAGGTTCCTATGGCAATAAGGAATCCTGTTACACTGCAAACTGCTAATGCATCCACATCAGGGTAACCTGTTAACACGGGATTAAGTCTAGCGATATAGAGCAAGAATATTAATGCCATACCCCCCATAATACTTAAAAGATATTCATTGACTGAACGCTTCTTCATTGGGATGAATGCAACACAAGATCCCATTAAAAACTCAAAGATTCTGCTGGAGAGTAAGTAATACGTATGTGCAGGTAGCGTTCTGGCATTGTATAGGGAACCGAGTATAGCAATAAAGGTCAATCCAATTAGAATGGGAATCAAATACCTCTTAGGCGAGAAACGATGTAAAAAATAGATAAAGACTGGTAAAAGTAAATAGCATTGCCATTCTATTGAAAGAGACCATGTATGAAGTAAAGGAAGTTGATGTGTATCCGGGGAAAAATAACCGGTTGTCGTCCTGTTAAAGAATAAATTGGACAAAAACAAAGAAGTTTTGCGAGCGCTCTTGCTGTATTGCATTAAATCATCAGGTAAAAAAAACAATAAAGTTAAAGCGGTTGTCAAAAGGAGCAAACAAATAAATACAGGTTGTAAGCGCCAGAGCCTTCGATTGTAAAAATCTAAAAAAGAGAAGGAATGATTTTGGAGTGATTTATGGATGCTCCGAGTAATGAGATAGCCAGAGATAACAAAAAATACATCGACACCTATAAATCCTGAAGGAAAAAAAGAGAGTCTTGCGTGATAAATTAAGACCAGTATAATTGCAATGGCTCTAAGCCCATCAATATCGGGACGGTATTTCATGCACGTTCAAAGATAAAATATTAATGCTATCACCTTGGTTACACTTTATCTATAACCCATTGTTGGTGGGGGATTAGACTCACTGTGAATAAATTCATTTAGTTGATTCGCTATTTTTTCCTTATTGATGTATGCAGCGTCATAAGTTGCGATCAGTGGGTAGGGGGGCTTGTCTTTAAACCGTAAAGCCAGACGATAAACAATTGAGCCTTTAGAACTTTGCATTTCTTCAAGAATCACTTTATCAACGTCAGTTAAGGGAAATTTAATTTCTTCAATTTGACCCCAGAGCCCCTTGTGTCTAATTGTGACTGTTTGTAGTGTTTTATCAAATATAATGATCGCATCCTTAATTGACAGCAACAACAAACCGACTATAAAGAAAATAGCATCAAGGAAAATAAAAAGCCTATTGGCTGGATAGGGGATGTTAAAACTTTTCTCTAAGCTTGTTTTTATGTAGGTATTGATTGCATTGGCAGCAATTTTCTTACCGTGTTGGCCACTGGAGCTGCCCGCAGAAAGGTTAATAGAACCATGATCGGTATATAAATACAATGAAAAAAGAGTTCCACCTTTACTAACATGGCTAGATTCTACACGGGCCTCTCGTAATTGACCTAAAATCATCGTGCTGTGGTAAAAATTATAAATAGAGCTCTTTAGGATGCACTCATTTGCCTGATTGTATTGTTTTTGCTTACATACAATTTGATATTGCATCATAAGGAGTAAAAATCCAAAAATACATCCTAAGACTAATAAGAATCCAAAAAAACGGATTAAACGCTGCTTAATTTCTAATTGCTGTTTCTCAGTACTGATCCTGATGAGTTTCATAATCGGTTCAGCCAGCGCGATTGATTTAATAATTATTCTAGCAGTAAATAAACGCTTTTATGTTGGTGATTCAATAATTGAATATCTTAGAAGTGTTTATAATGACTCTGTGTAACGAGTTTTTAAGTCTATAGTGCTCAATTTTGTTTTGGCAATACTATTATAGTATATAGTACCAGTTCTTTTGATGAAGGATACTTAAGGATGCTTCATTTAATGAATAATGAATCAATTTCTCCTGAGGAAATGATGCACACGTTACGAGTATTTTTTGCAATTCTCCTTCCGAAGGAAACTCAGGTTCGTCTATCCAAGAGTTTAAAGACGTTACAACACATCATGCCTTCGGAATATATTCGTTGGGTCCATATAGAAAAAATGCATATCACACTACAATTTTTCGGAAACTTACCGCAAGATCAGTTGATGACTGTGACTGAAAGTGTAGGCACTGCAATAAAAAATGCACCTGCATTTCAACTTGAATTCGGTCCTATGGAATGGTTTCCCACCTTGCGTCATCCTAAGATTCTTTCATTATCTGTTCAACCCCAAGCTACTTTGGCAACGCTGGCCGATACAATCGGTAGAGCGCTAATTGCTCTAAATATTCCGATTGAAACACGCCCATTTCGCGGACATTTGACTATGGGCAGATTGATTCGGCGAGGAATGCGCTATGAGTTGTTGGAGGTAATAAAAAAAACAACTATCCCTGCAATCACAGTTAATAAGATCCATCTTATAGAAAGTAGATCAGAAAAGGGGGTGCAAAATTACTATCCATTAGCAGAGTTCAAATTAGCCTCACCGTAGCCATGCATAACATGGGCGGAGTTCTTATGCAGTACCCATCCCATCCATGAATACAATGTTACAATTACCCATAGACACGCAACAAATACTCCATGACCGCACGTAATCCCATCACTTCGCCACCTTCGGGTTTTCCGGGGGTACTTTGCTCGCTCCATGCCATGATGTCAAAATGCACCCAAGGAGTTGTCTTGGTAATGTACCGCTGGAGAAATAATGCCGCGATAATAGCTCCAGCATAAGGATAGTCACTGCAATTTGTCATATCCGCAAGAGATGAGCACAGAAATTTTTCATAAGCCACAAATAAAGGCAAACGCCATATGGGATCGGCTGCTTTATAGGATGCATCAATTATTCCTGCGGCTAAAGATTCATTATTGGTAAAAAATGCTGACATTTCAGTTCCTACAGAAACGCGAGCTGAGGAGGATAGGGTAGCGAAGTCAATCAATAGTTCGGGCTCCTCTTCACAAGCCTTTACCAAAACATCGGCTAAAATCAAACGTCCTTCGGCATCTGTATTATCGATTTCTACCGTTAAATCATTACGCATAATTAAAACATCGCCAGGTCTAATAGCATTAGGACCAATAGCATTTTCCACCACGGGAATAAGTAAATGTAAGCGAATAGGTAAGTTTCTTTTCATAATCCAGTGAGCAAGGCCTATCACATGTGCTGCACCGCCCATGTCTTTTTTCATTATTCGCATCCCGTATGGGGATTTAAGATTCAATCCTCCTGTATCGAAACAAACGCCTTTGCCTATTAGGGTGATACGAGGATTTTTTTCATCCCCCCAGATTAAGGAAAGCAGACGTGGTTGTGATTGGGCGGCACGGCCAACTGCATGAATGGCAGGAAAATTGGCCTCTAACAGTTCATCGCCAATCCATTGTTCGAATTGTGCGCTATGTTCTGCAGCTAATACCTCAACCGTATTTGCCATTTCTTTAGGTCCCATGTCACTCGCAGGTTGATTGATTAGATCACGTACTAAAAAGTGAGTTTGGGTTAAATCGATTAGATCAGAGAGCATTTGTGGCTCAACAACTAAGACTCGAGGAGATGCAGAGTTTTTTTTGTATTGTTCAAAACGATATTGTGCTAATGCCCAATATAAGGCTGCTTCCTGAGAGCAAGCCTCTTGTAGTTGGTAATGGTTTGCTGGTAATAATAAAGCGGCATGAGCCATCGCTGATATCTGATTTTCATTTCCCGTCCCAATATAGACTTTCTCTAATAAGCCATCGGAATTATGAAACAAGCAATATTCGCCGATTGTTCCATTAAATTGAGTTTGGACAAAATAATTACGCTCTACAGTGGTTAACGTCGCATTTTGATTCTGTAATTGTCTTGGCGATAATAAATAAAGCGGAATAGAGTTGACACGATTTATTGTAAAAAAATGTTCAGCGTGCATATCATGTTCTCTGGTAAATAGTGAACTGATCTTAAGGTTGATAATTAATTATCAATTCTGATTTGAAATTTGTCAAAAAGAGATGAATCACTCCTATTCAGTTCATGCAAAAAAGTGATATCACTAAAGTCAGACTCGGATTAGAATGAGTCATTTTAATCTGGAGGCAGCGCAGCGACACCCGGGTTCCACTCTTGGCACCCAGGCTTTGTACTATTCAAAAGCAAGGTTTTATTGTTTAAATCTTTGGTATAGTCCAACTAACTCCGCTTCACCGATAACATGTCCCGTCATGGCATTCAAAAGCAAATCTCGCGTTGTGCCATCTCCCAAACTTAATACTGTATCTAAAGCATATAATTTAAAATGATAGCTATGAGCAACTCCAAAAGGAGGGCAAGGGCCTCGATATCCTAAGCCACCCCAACTGTTTTTTGCATTGGCAGCTCCTGAAGGAACTGGGCTTCCAGCTTCTAATTCTATTACGGTGGGAGGTATATTAAACATAATCCAATGTGTCCAGACGCCTTCAGGAGAATCAGGATCATCTACAATCAGTGCCAACGATTGAGTTTGGGGGGGGATATCGCTCCAAGCTAAAGGAGGAGATTGATCGGCTCCTGTACACGTATATTGGTTTGGAATTAGCGAATTCATTTTAAAGAGAGGGCTTGTTATGGTGAGTGAATAGACAACGCCATTGTATTGAAATAGAGACAGCATTAAGAACAAAAGTAGAGAATATTTTTTCATTATATTTTTACTCCGACTTATCTTATTTAATAAAACAGATAATAAAGTATGGCACTGAAATCATATAGATAAGAAAGAACAAATGATATTTCAGTATTTTTTTATCTGCAATTGGGATAACTCCCAAGATAAAAATAGGGATATAAAATGGCCAATGAATGTGTTATTGACTTAATCGTGGCAAAAAAGGAAAAATCGTTTATTGTTTTTGAAGACGAGCATTTTATCGCCTTTCTGGACTCTCGGCCTCTTTTTCCCGGCCATACATTGTTAGCTCCTAAAATGCATATTAAAACATTGTATGAAGTACCTGATTCTATGGTCTCTCCTCTTTTTTTACTCACGCAAAGATTGGGGGCCGCTGTTGAAAAAGCGATGGGCGCTGTGGGAAGCTTCATTGCAATAAATAATACAATTAGTCAAAGTATCCCCCATCTGCATATACACATTGTTCCTAGAAATAAACATGATGGGCTTAAAGGTTTTTTCTGGCCGCGAACTCATTATAAGGATGAAGTGCAGATGTATGAAGTGCAAGAAAAAATTAGACAGCAGTTAGACAAACAGACAATCTAAATAGCCTTTTATTTTTTGGGGCTAGACTGCAAAACTTGAATATTGTCTGGAGTCAACATGAGTTGATGATTTTCCATTCTCTTTAAAAGGTCAATAGTATATTATTGATTTTAATCCCAAAACTGATGCAGTTCTGAGTTTCAATAATATTAGGGATAATCATGTATTTTCTCTCATTTATAATACTAGGATGGGTTACAATGACTTCTAATTTATCAGCAGCTGATACACCGCATCATGACAGTGCGTATGATTATTCATTTCATACATTACGAGGACATGAATCCCTACCCTTATCTTCCTTTAAAGGAAAGGTGTTAATTGTAGTGAATACGGCGTCAAAATGTGGTTTTACTCCGCAATACGCACACTTAGAGAAACTTTATGAAACCTATAAAGATAAGGGCTTAGTTATACTCGGAGTCCCTTCAAACGATTTTGGTGGTCAAGAACCAGGCGCTGAGCAAGAAATTGCACGTTTTTGCCAGGTTAATTATGGTGTCACTTTTCCGATGGCTGCTAAAGAAGTGGTTTCAGGAAAAAATGCACATCCTTTTTATCTGTGGGCTAGACAGAAATTAGGGTTTGGCACGGCACCAAAATGGAATTTTCATAAATATCTTATCAATCGTCACGGTGAGCTTATTGACTATTTCTATTCAACTACTTCTCCAGAAGCAGGAAGATTCATCAAGGCTGTCGAACAAGCGCTTGATGAAAAAGCGTGATTTAAGAGCGATGCAGCGGAACCTGGGATAAAAATAGATTATATTCCGAACTCCGCTGTTTGAGGTATCGTCAGGTTTATGCTGCCACTTCAATCAGGCAACATATCAGTAAGTTAAGCCGCATCATATCCTCCGGCAACAGCATTATATACTTGCACAATACTATCGAGTAATTGGGCTTTTTCTTGAATTAAACTTAACTTACTTCGATCAAGATTTATTTTTGCATTGATTACATTGCGATAATCTTTTGCTCCAGCTTTATATTGGGCCAGTGCAATCGCATATGCTTTTTGGGCTGCCAAATGTCCTTTGTGGGTTTGTAAATAAGATAAATTGTTTTTCTGCTCACTTGTAAGAGCATCATCAACATCTGCGAATGCAGAATGGAGGGTTCCCAGGTAATCATAATAAATTGCTTTGAATCCAGCATGAGCTGATTTGATATTTTGATAGGAACTGGCATTAAGCACTTTTGTTGAAGCAGCGGCTTCAGCAATCCAAAGGTTAGCACTCAATTTTAATAGTTGTGTTAAATCAACTGATGCCCCACCAAATAAACTAGTCAGGGAAATAGTTGGGAAAAAAGCGGAATAAGCGACCCCAATTTGTGCTTGCGCCATTTTCAAGTTATTTAAAGCAATCATAATGTCAGGACGATTTTTTAAAACTGATGAAGGTAAGGATTTAGGAATCAGATGGGTTAAATTTAATGAAAATAAGCTACGATGAGTAGCAATTGGCCCGGGGTTTTGATTCAATAAGAGGTGAATCGTATTCTCACTTTGTGACACTATATTCTCAATTTGGGGAATCTTTGCCTCCTCTTGGGCAATCTGTTGATCTATATTAGTGATAGTCTCGATGTTACTGGCGCCTTTTTTGAATCGAATCTGTTCGAGCTGACGTAGTTTTCGTAAATCACTACTCAGCTTGTGCTCTACTGCCAATTGCTCTCGTTGACTCAAGAGCATAAAATAAGCACCGCTCATTTGGCTAATAATTCCTAATTTTATTGACTGAGCTTGAGCTTCTTCCATCGCTAAAGAGGCCTTGGCTGCTTTAATGTTGCTAATATTATTTAATATATTGAATGTGTACCCTGGGACAAATCCGGCGTCATATCCTCTAAATCTCAGGTTGGAAAGATTTCCAAAAAAAGGAGTATTTGCCAATTGTCCTTTAGGAGTAATATGGGTATTCCAGGTCCCACCTGAAAAACCGGTAGCGCTTGCATCCAGAGTTGGGATCCAGGCATATTGAGCTGCTTTAAGTTGCGCTTGTGCTTGCTCAATTGTCGCATAGGAACTTCTAATCGTATTATTACAGGCTAGGGCTTGAGCGATAAGCTGATTAAGCTCTGGATCATGCAGCTTTTTCCACCAGGCGACACGACTTAAATCGGCTTGGTTTTTGATGTATTTTACTCCACTACGCGTACTATTCGGATAATTCACTTTTTCATGAGTAATGCAGTTTTTGCAACATCCTCCAAGTAATATGGCAAATAGATTGAGCAAGATGATTTTTAGTTTCATATTTTGGCCAATTTTAAATAAATTTAATTAATCGAGCTTTGTTCTAAATATTTTCCCTGTCAAAAGAATCAAAATAAGAGAGATCAATAAAATAGGTAAAATATTAGGGACAATTTGAACGAGTGTATTGCCCTTTAGTAAAATTCCGCGTGCAATTCGGACAAAGTAAGTCATAGGTAGGCAGTATCCTATGAACTGCGCCCACGTCGGCATGCCATAGAAAGAAAAAATGTAACCCGATAAAAACATTGAAGGTAATTGAAAAAAGACACTCAATTGCATTGCTTGCATTGGCGTTTGGGCAATGGTGGAAAAAATCATACCAACCATTAAATTAGCGATAATAAACGGAGCCGCGGCTATATAAAGCAACAAAATGCTTCCTTCGATAGGAATATGAATTAATAACTTGCCAAAAATGAGGACGCTGGTGAGTTGTAAATAACCTAATACAATGTAGGGGATTACTTTGCCCACGATGATCTCCAATGGTTTTAATGGAGTACTTAAGAGCATTTCCATGGTACCGGATTCTTTTTCAGAGGTGATGGCAGTTGAAGTCAGCATCCCCATGGTTATCGTAAGCAGTACACCAATTAAGCCAGGAACGATATTATAAGAACTTGTGTTTGATTCGTTATAAAGTCGGTGGATGGTGAAATTAATGCTTCTATCCAAATGCGTTGGCGAGGGGGAACCTAAACCTTGTTGATTGAATGTATTCAAGGTTTGATTCAATATGGGCAGCGCATTGCTGAGAGCACTGGCACTGCTTCCAGGATCTGACCCATCGATTTCAACCAGTAACTGGGGATTTTCTTTACGAATGTACTTCCGAGTAAAATCGGGAGGAATGGTAAAAGCGAAGCTTATTTTTCCATTCGCGAAATCTTCATTCTTCTTATCTTCATTTAACAGTTCGTTAGATACTTTAAAATAGCCTGAAGCTTCAAGTGCGCTGATGTAGCCTCTAGTCAACGGTGAGTTATCGTAACTGATGATCTTAGTGGGTTGATTTTTTGGATCGAATTGTATTGCATAGCCAAAGAGAATGAGTAGCATAATCGGTAAAATAACTAGCATCGCAATGGTGCCGTGATCGCGAGTAATAAGAATAAATTCTTTATGTATTAAACCTGTAAGACGAGTTAGGGATATTCCTTGTAATAGATTTTTATAGTTCATCGCATTAATCCGATAAAAACTTCTTCAAAAGAAGGTTTGATCTCTTTAAATGAAAGACCGCTGTTTTCTTGAATGACTCGATCCAATAAGTCATGATCACGTGATGAAATTCGCAGTTCATTATTTACAATTGAAGCTAATAGTTTTGGATATAGAGCAAGCAATTTTTCCATTAATTTATGTTGCTCTTTTCTATGAACATGAATTAAATATGTTTGGACTTTAGATTGGGGAATTAAATCTTTTGTGCTGCCTGTATACAAGAGTTTCCCTAAATTAATATATGCCAGATCGGTGCATTTTTCGGCTTCGTCCATATAATGGGTGGTTACCAGAATTGTGGTACCATCACGTGAGGAAATCTTATGTAAATAATCCCAGAAGTCTTTACGCGCTTTGGGGTCAACCCCTGCTGTAGGCTCATCCAAAAATAATAATTGAGGTTTATGAAGCAAGCTGCAAGCTAGGGCTAAGCGCTGTTTCCATCCGCCGGATAAATTCCCTGCTTGTACTTTTTGATAGTCTTCAAGGCCGAGTTCCTTAATCATTTCTTCTATTACTTGAGCCGAGTTTTGTAGCTGAAAAATATCAGCAATAAAGCGAAGGTTTTCATAAACAGTCAATCCCGTATAATAGCTGAATTTTTGAGGCATATAGCCGGTCCGCTTTTTTATCTCATCGCTTTGGGCTTTAATATCATATCCAAGGCAAGACCCTTCTCCATCTGTGGGAGTTAAAAGACCACAGATCATTCGAATGGTTGTTGTCTTGCCACTACCATTTGAGCCAAGAAAACCAAATATGGATCCTTTTTCTACTTGTAGGTTAATGTGATCCACTGCGACTTTGTTATCGAATTTTTTTGTTAATCGTTCCACCTCAATTGCAAAATCACTCATCAAGCTAACTCCAAGGTAACCGGTTGCCCGAGATGAATTTTTTCCAGATCAGGGGAGTCAATCTTTACTTCGATTCTGAATACAAGACGTTGACGCTCCTCGCGAGAGTAAATAATAGGAGGGCTATATTCAGCAATATTTGAAATAAAGAAAATATGACCTTCAGCAAAATGCTCATTGTGATCGGAATTAATCTTAACGCGCGCATTAAGGCGCAATTGATCAAGTTTTTCTTCAGGAACGAAAAATATAGCTTTGATATTATTTTTGGTAATTAAGGAAAGGACAGGAGCACCTGCTTGAACAAATTCACCCTGTGTATAATAAGTATCAAATATTATTCCTAACTCTGGTGCAAAATTTTCCTTGCGTGTCATCTGCCATTTTTTATCAGCAGTATTAACCTGATTGTTCTTGATTTTAAAATCAATATCATTAAGTTGTTCTTTTGAAATGTTTAAATCTCTTTGAGCGGCATCAAGATCATTTTGGCTTGCTGCATTTTGCTTACGCATTTCCAGGGTACGCCGATAGTTGATTTCATTGTAGTTGAGTTGGGTCAAAATTTGTTGACGTTGAGCAAGTAGATCCTTTTGGGTTAGTTTGCTCATTTCGACATTATAAAGTTCACTGGTTTGCTCGAGCTTGAATAAAAATTGATTATTTTTGACTAACTGCCCTTTTAATACGGCTAAATCGGTCAGTCGTCCTCCAAAATCAGCAGACAAATAGACAAGATCAGTATCAATATATCCACTAAATGTATTATTTTCTTTTTCGCAGGCTGTGAGCAGGAAAAGAGTAAAACCAACGAGCAGTAACTTATACATTTCAAACCCATCCTGAGTTTTATTGCTTAAACTGATATGCAATCTTAAGGCATTTAAGCTATGTATAATAAGCCTAAGAGTTCTGTGTGTCAAAAGTGACAATTAACCAAGCGGATACTCACATATAATTCTTGTCTGTTATGAAATTCCATTTGGGATTGATCGAGTAACATAATCAATCCCATGTATATGGGCAAACTCATGGATCTTAATTACTAGATAAATAATTTATAATTCTCTTCATCAGTTGCTGAATGCATGCTTTTAAAGCATTCTGTAGCATCCTGAGGTGAGCTTATTGTAAATTCTTTTTGAGGGAAGAAAAGCCCGGCATTGAACTTGATATTCATTTTATTTAACGAAGCCTGAGTATTGCTTTTACTTTCAAAAAATGACTCCATTTTTTTGGAGAATTTTAGGCTATTTTTTTCCAGAGCTTCAAGCCTTTCGATTTCTTCCTTGAGGGATGAGTGTCTCAATCGAGTAACCACCATTTTTATTGCTAATTTTTTGAGCTCTTGAAGCATGAAATTCTGCATATTATACTGATGATCTTGATAGTTGTTATATTGATCAGGAATTACTTCTGGTTTAAAAACATCATCCATTTGCGTTTTCATTTGCGTATCTGACATTCTTGGAGTAACTATTTCAGCAGTGAATTGCTTTTTATGTTCTTTAATTGCTTGTTGATAATTTTTTCTTGTTAGGATTTCAGCAATAATAATACCTAGAGAAAAAATATCATGGTCTTTTTTGTAGGGTTGTTGATTGTCAATACTACTAATCTCAGGATCTGTATAACCTTCGGTGCCACAAAGCTCTTTGATTTCAGAGTCTAAAGGAACAGCATCTCCAAAATCGATTAGACGTATCTTTATTTCTCCACTTTTAAGGCATATTTTAATGTTTGCAGGTTTTAGATCTCGGTGTGATAATTGAAATTTTTCATGAAGCTTTAATACTTCTTTCATCAGATTAAGTATTATCTTATATTGTAAATCAACACTAAGATTTTTTTTGCTTAGACAATGACTCGAGTAGATATCATCTTGCGAAACCCCATCATCAATAACATAGAGAAAATGCAATAAAGTATCTCCAGGAATTCGTTTCATAGCTATAGCAAACTCGCCTTCTTTTAATTTATAACAGCCATAAAACCATCCTCGCTTTGTTAGATTTTCAATTTCGATGTCACGTACTTTAGCCGTTACTGCTGAGTTAAGAATTTTTACTGCAAGAAGATTTCGGTTGATTAAATCATATCCTTTAATTACTTTGTTAGCACCGCATCCCTCAATTTCTTTTCTATTAATTAAAATAACAGTCTTCTCAGAGAGCACCCTATTGTTTTTCATGTCCCTGTGAGGCGTTACAATAAGTTGCAAGTCAGGCCGATCTTCATCATGCATGACATGAATGTTATTATCTATCTCTTTTAAGTAAGTTTTTGCAAAACTGAGATATTGTTGAAAAATCTCCTTACTTATGGGGAGTTGTTCAAGAAAATCATTGCTTTTGGGTGATTCTTTTATTTTGACATGAGTGCTTGGATGTGATTTTTGGCGTTTTGGTGAATATCCTCCAGCGCTACTTCCTGTAAGTAACCATCTTGGACTACCAGAGTTTCTTCGTGCAGGAGAGAGTGACGTTGTTTGGGGCTCACTTGATTTTGTTAACGTCGTACATCGTGGACTACTAGAATTTCTTCGTGCAGGAGCGTGTGACGTTGTTTGAGTCTCGCTTGATTTTGTTAACGACGTACTTCTTGGACTGCCAGAATTTCTTCGTGCAGGAGAGTGCTGCATTGTGTGAGCCTCACTTGATTTTATTGTCGCCGTTTCAGATGTATTTTTTGGTGATTTTTGTTCTTTTGGGTACTCTTCTTTTTTATGTCCATCTAAATTAAGCCTCAATTTTTTATTCAGTCCGGAATTTTTTCTCATTGAATGGTTTTGGGGGGGGCTATGTTCACATGTATTTGTTGCCTCAATGGAGCTGTTTTGCTCTCTTTCGTTAATCGATGATGGAATAGCAGTATTTTTATCTGCAATTGTTTGTTTACCTACAATAACGGTCTGCTCCAGTTCAATATCAAGTAAGTGTTTTGTTAATTCGAACAATAACAATGTTTTTATATCTGGCGTAATCGTGCTGTCTTTCAGAATAGATTCTTTTAATTCATTTAACAGGGATTCTTTAATTTGGGCTACTGCATCTTGTTCTAGCATTTCTTGAATTTCATTAAGGCTTAACATCTTTGAATTTCCATAAGTATCAATATGTCCTGTTTTCAATAAACGGGATCATATTTAAAAAGTGAATCATATGATTTTTTGGCATTTTATAAGCAATTTTTATAAAATTTGCTACTTATTTTTTTATCAATATGCATAGAGCAGATTGAAGCCACTTGCTATTTGAGCCGGGTAATTCCTATTACTAACAAGAACTGGGCGGCGTAATAGAGAAACATGATTAAAATAGCGGTTAGCTTATTAGCCGGCAGTACAAATAAGTCTAATGACAAAACAAAGTCTGAAAGTAAAAAAAGACATGCCCCTGTGCGTATCAACAATGCTTGCTGTTTTACTTGAAAGGAACAAAACACCATTAAGGTCAGCAGGCATAAATAAGCAGCTACTGGTTTTTTCATTTCTTCGAGATATGGAGATAAAAAGTAAAAGCTTATCAGGACAAAGACTAAAATTGGTAAAAAGGAAAGCAAGTTTTTTCTTTGAAATCGCATGTTCTTTAAAAATATACTAATAAACATGCAATGTGATCCCATAAACGCCAGGATGCCTAGTTGCAATGCAACCTTTATTGGAAAAGTCAAAAAGATATCACCAATTAGTGAAAATCCTAAGGCACAGAGTAATAAGATTTTTACTTGTCTTTGTGGATTGATTTGAACAGTAAATATCATCAACAAAGCAATGGGAATTGCTTTGAGGAAGGTGGTCAAAGGATATTGAATAACAGAGAGTAACAAAAGATAAAGCATCATACTGAACAAAATAAAAAGTATTGTTATTTTAAAAGGCTGTTCTAGCATATAAAAATCCTTATTATTCAGTGATCTTTAGTCCTTTCAGTATACATACTCTTTGCCGTCCTCCTCTAAATTTTTTGTTTATTTAGGAAAACTATGGTTTAATAAAGAGCTTGTTGTCTTAATTGAGATCTGTTTATGAAAAAATTAATCTTACTTCTACTCATTACTTCTATTTTTTCTGTAGGCCATGCCAGCAAGCTTAGTAAATTTTTAAAACAAATGGATGAAGAAGATAGGGCTCGTCAAGAAAGAGAATGGCAACAAGATATGAATTTCGGTGATTTCTCGTTTCGATTAGATAGGCGGTATACCGATGATCATGGACAACGTTGTCGCGATTATAAATTTAGATCTCGCAGTAATCCTTTTCGCCATGGGTATTATACCGTCTGTGATGAACGCTAGGTTTTAACAGATTTGCAGGAGATAAAGTATTATGATGCTTTTTCTCCTTGTAAGTAGTGGATAATTCCTTAATATTCTGATGGCCAATTTTATGAATTAAATGGAGAAATCCATTCCATATTCTACAATAACATCATATAGACCTAAATCTTGCTGTGGAGATGCTTCAATTTTAAGGATGCATTTATGAGTAAGTCTATGATGATGCTTCTTCTCTTAATATGTACTTCTTGCGATTATGCCAATATTGCCAATGATATCTTATTAAGTAGAACATCAGAGCAAAAAACACAAATTCTAAGTGGTATTATCAACGCAGCAGGCGAGCCGTGTATTGCTTTTGAATCATTTTATCAGGGTATTGATCGCAATGATGCAGCCTATTGGAATATCGCATGTTCCAATGGGCAGTCATATGTCATTCAAATCGCAAATGACGCTGCCGCGACAACAACAATAATTCAATGCAGTGCGATGAAATCATTAGGTACCCAGTGCTTTAAGCGATTTGGTTATTAGCTGAGCATAAGATCTGGATATACGAGCGAACTATTTACAATAGATTGACAGGATAAATATTAATGGAGTTGAACGATAGCTGGTTGTATACTCCATAAGATGAGAAATTAATTATATTAGTGAATAAAAAAAGGATTTTTTATGGCGCAAACAGTAGAACATCGTGTTATCAATTTAATTGCAAGAACCCAAGAAATCCCACCTGAAGAAATTGATTTGGATCAATCAATCGACCAAGTTGTTCCTCGTTCTCTGGATTTAGTTAATTTATTCTTTGACTTAGAGGATGAGTTTGATCTTGATATTCGTAACGACATCCATAAGGAAAAGACAATCCGTGAAATAGCACTTGATATTAAACAATTAATTACGAAAAAAAAACAAGTGTAAATTGCTCCATTTTAATAAATAGATTAGTACCATTTTAAAAAGGAAATTTATTCCTCTTCATAAGAAAAAGAATAATAAATCATAAAGTTATTAACTAATATTATTTTACACATTTACTCATTGTTATTGTTCTAAATAAAATTTAGAATGCCTTTTTTATTTATGAGTAGACTAAAATGTCATCAGTATTAACAACTTTAGGATTAATAGACGAACTTCCTTATACTTCAATGTCTCAATTGGGTATTGACAGTGATCTTAATAAACTGCAATTGGAGTCCCAAATTTATTTTACTATTGCAAAAGGAGCTTATGCAGCTGATAGTAATATACTCGGCGTTACTATTAGAGAAGGGCAGCAGTTCCAAATTCCTGCTCATACCGATTTTTTAAAGCGATGTACTGCGCTGGTAAGAGAAAAATCCACACAACTCAAGAGTATCGATCAAAAAATCATAGGAAGTGTTGTCTTTGGTGTCACCGCAAGCGCCTTGTCGTTTCTGCCGGTAATTGGTTTTTTAGGTTGGATAGGCTGGGGGGCAGCTGCTTATTTTATCAACCAGCGTGCTACTGCATATACTGAATATCACGAATCTTTAGCTCTTTTAGTGAGTGTATGTAATTGGAGTCTTGGTGAGGGTGAGAATAAACGTAAATGCGGTGTTCGTGCTTTGACAACGAATGAATCAATACGAGATATGATGGCAGTGCTTTATCCTGTTCTTACTGAAAAGCAAGTAAAACATCTCATTGCGGATGATATTGAGTGTGAATTTACTCTAGAATTACAAGAATATGAGAAAAAATTTCAAATAGGTTTCGATCCACATCGATTCTTCTCTAAAACAGATGATACGATTGCGCTAAGTAAAAAAGGTGCGGAATTTAGCCGTTGCATTTACGGTTATAATAAAGGCGGTGTTACTGATTTTCTTGATGCCATTGTCTCGATCCTTCCCGATTTATATAGAGCCGCACTGTATGGTTGTCAAAAACTACAATATTGGTGGCAAGAGAAGGGGCACTCCTCAGAAATAGAAGAGGCTGATGATTCGCAAACCGCTGTCCTTCCAACTAAAAAATAGATAGTCCTGACTCACCCTAAAGTCACGATATTATCCTCGGACTTTAGGGTAATATTATTTAATATAAGCTTTTGTTTTTCTGGATGGGAAGAGATGAGCTATTATTTTTCCATCTCACTGATATTATTAGATTTAGATTCTAAAGTTTAGTTATTGCGCGTTAGGAAATGGGAGCTTCATGATTCGAGAATAATCCGCTCGTCTGTTTAAATGATATGACTGCAACATGATTATGAGGAGAAAAAATGGAGCTTAAGATAGAACAAAGTAACGATGCAGATATTTTTATCTACGCTAAAATGGAGCCTGGTGAAACTAATAAGATGCTTTTCTCTAAGGTAGAATGGCTAAATATTCAGTCTGATTTCTCAAAGATCACCGAGCTACAACAAAATGGCGATAAATTATGGCTAATCCGTGATAGTCGAGTTGATGGCTTGCTTACAGTTCAGTCGCTTAGCTGGGATAAAGAATTATCACTATGGGGAATTAACGAACCTCAGCGCTATATGTTATCCAATTACCAAGGATGGGTTGTAAATAATTTTCCTTCTGAGAGCGACATGTTTCTTGCAGTTGTTGATTCAGTGGGTGGCTTTATCGATATGACGGATGAAAAAGCAAAACCTCATCTTCCTGGATTATTAAAAATTCTCTCTGAGAATGGATATCATGTAGAAAATAGAATTAACCCAAAAGTTGGGCAGCAAACAAAATTAAAAGGATACACAAGCTACCATATTGATGTATCGAAACCCAAACAAGAAGTTGTGGGTTCAAAACTGGAAGCCACAGTAGTTACTTTACCCGAAGGAATAATTATTGCGCTTACTTGCCCGATTACGATACTAAAGACGGGGCAGATGAACGTAATGAAAGACCCAGTGACACAAGTTAGTGATGGTATTTCCTATGAGCGAGACTATTTATTGGAAAAATATCCTGATTTGAAAGAAGGAACCGATTTTTATCCAAATATTAAACTAAAAACAATTATTAACTATATTTCTGCAACTTCTCTGAAGCCCGAAGAATATTGGGCTAAATTACAGAAAGTTGATGAGGATATTAAAGATCCTATACTTTCTGAGACTATGAACGATCCTGTTTTAAGCCCCAGTGGGCATTCCTACGAGAAAAAATCTATAGAGACGTGGATGAAAAAGAAGCAACTTGATCTGCCGACGGTGAGTAATATAATCCCAATTCCTGATCCAATGACCCAGCAGAACATTAGAGGTAAGCATCTTGTTCCTAACAAGAATTTAATGCTATTTATTAAAGCTTGGCCAGCTTTTTATGAGGACCAAGAGTTCAAATTGGCAATAACACTTTCCACAAATCTTCTATCATAAGTACTACTTTTCACCCGGATGAAAAGTGTATCAATCATCTATTAATTATTCTTCATTTGAAACAATTAATGTTTGAATGAAGAATTGTTCTCAAAAGGCTGTATTTATCTTCGCGCGGTTTTTTATGTTATAGTTTTTATGGTCATTTTATAAGGAAGTTTTAGGGATGCGCACGGAATACCAAGGAGTAATTACACGATTTCTTCGTCAAGATGAGCGACTCATCTTATCTGAAGAACATGAAATGCCACTGGTTATTGAGGCAAATGACGCTACAGATATTGAGTTTTTGCAACAGTTTCTTATATCCAATTCCCATCAAATTATTGAAGATATGGCTCATTATGGAGCCATTCTTTTAAGAGGTTTTGACATCAATACAGACGAACAATTCGAAAAGATTGTTTTGAGTATCCCTGAATTTCGCGGTATCAGCGAAGCGTTTATGTCTGAAAATGGTCGAGTTCATGTCGATAATCTTCAATTTGTTTTACATACTAATTCTGTTTATAAAACTGGCGGAACTCTTTATCTGGGTGGTTTTCATTCTGAAAATTATTATTCCGCTGATGTTCCGAGTTATCTTTGTTTTTGTTGTTTTCAACCATCAGAATTAGGTGGTGAAACCGGTTTAATTAATACGCAAAAAATCTACAGTCATTTGCATGATGACTTGAAACAAAAACTAGAAAATAATTCCTTTTTTGTTTGTAAATGGTCTGTTGCCGAAATTGCTGAGCGATATCAAATTACTCACGATGCAGTAAAAAAAATATGCAAAAAATTCAATCTCCCTATTGTTGGCGAGGAAGAAGGTCAGTTTGTTTTTATGTATAAACCAAGTGTATGGGAGCATCCCCTTACTCAAGAAAAGGCATTACAAATCAATATGTTTGAGCTACCTACCCTTAATTATGAACTGCGAAAGTGTTTTATGGATGACTATAAAGGACCCGTTTGGTTTTGGCATCGATTTTTTTGGCGCTTGCCAACTTCAATGTTCAATTTTGTAGAATCACTTGCCATTGTGTGTATTTCCTTTTTTAATTCACCCAAAAAAGCATATAAAATTGTACGGACAAAACTATCTAATTTTAAAGCGAGTAGAAAAAGTAAATGCTTACCAGCGAATATAGTGAAAGTGGGAAATTGTTTTAGCGATAAAGAGGTTAAAGAACTCGCACAACTTATGCGGAACTATTATTCATCTTGTTTGTGGAAAAAAGGGGATATATTGCTTATTGATAATAAAAAAGTAATGCATGCGGGAATGCCTGGAAAGGGGCCTAGATTAGTTCGAGCCATGATATGTAATCCTCTGGATATGAATTATGCATCTGAAACAGGGGTCTTAGTGGCTAAAGAGCGAGTAAGCAATACCATTGGTGCTTGTATGGTTGAACGTACTGTTAATTAATACAGTAACTTGGGTGTGTGCCGCGAAACCAGGGGAAAATTGGTCCTCAAACCTCCGGGTTCCGCGAGCCTTACCCAGGTTACAATTTAGATGTTATTTCCGTGAATAGTCATTCCAGATTCCTTCAGGAATAAATAATACGCGCGAGTTCAGCACCCAGGCGCGCATTGTTTTTAATTAAAGCAATATTAGCAAGCAAGCTTTTGCCTTGTGTCAGTTGAGCTACTTCGGCTAAGAGAAATGGAGTTAATTCTTTTCCTGAAATATTATTTTGCTCGGCTTTTTGTATGGCATTCATAATTACTGGCTCAATCACCTCGAGTGGAATATTAAACTCTGCAGGAATTGGATTGGTGATCAAAAGCCCTGAAGACATGCCTATATCCCAATGCGCTTTTAATATATGAGCAAGAGCTGGTACATCTTCCACCCAAGTTGATAATGGATAATGGGTTGAGTCAGTATAAAATGCGGGTAATACCTGGGTGCGAAACCCAATGACAGGTACGCTCATCGTTTCTAAAAACTCCAAGGTACGCGGCAGGTCCAGTATGGCCTTCGCACCCGCACAAATCACAGCAATTGGCGTTCTGGAAATTTCAATGAGATCAGCAGAAATATCTTGGGCATCGCCGCGATGGACCCCACCAATCCCTCCAGTAGCGAATAATTTAATACCTGCTTTAGCAGCACAAAATAAGGTTGCAGCAACAGTTGTTCCGGCTGAATGCTTATTGGCCACCATAAATGGTAAATCACGTCGGCTTGCTTTCAAAACCTCCGTATTGCTTGCAAATTGCTGCAATTCATTTGCTGTTAAACCAATTTTGATTTTTCCATCAATCACAGCAATGGTTGCTGGTGTGACATCGTGTTCATGCACAATCTGCTCCACTGCTTGCGCGGTTTCATAATTATCAGGATAAGGCATGCCATGGGAAATAATCGTCGACTCTAATGCCAATATCGGCTTTTTATGCTCGAGCGCTGATTTTACTTCTGGGGAGTATTCAAAAAATTGATTCATGATGTATTTCTCTTACTGAATGGTTTAACTGAATATTTTTTAGTGCTTCATAATTTATCTGTTCATTTACAGTGTGACAGGATTGTACGGTTAAAGCGGCCATTGCTGCCCCTGTGTGACAGGCATCAATAATTGGTTTATTCTGTTTCAATTCATAGAGGATCCCTGCAATAAAAGCATCTCCTGCTCCACTGACATCTACTATCGGATCGATAAAAAATGCTGGAACATGTTTTTGAACGATTTCATTAACAATCACATAACCGGCTTTTCCCAAACTGATGATGCAATTCCTTACGCCTTTATCTAACAATAATTGTCCTGCTTTGATGCAATCAGCTACCGAATGAATACGGGTTTGAGTCAATGTTTCAGCCTCGAAGCGGTCCGGTTTTAACAGAAAAATATTCTCCAGGCAATGAGGCAATTTCTGGGCTTTTGTTACAGAAACAGGATCAATGCATAGCTTGATATTTTGGGTGCGAGCTATTTGCATCGCATATTCAATGATTGCATGGGGTAAATTGGTATCCAGAAATACAATTTCTTCATTATTCCATTCACACCAAGATTGCGTGAATTGATCCAACGGAACATGGTCAAAAATCTCCATATCCGCTAAAGCAAGAAATAGTTCTCCTGCTTCATCGAGAATAACATCATAATGAGCTGTGGGTTTACCATGAATTGTGAGAATATTTTGGATTCCGACATCCAGGTTTTTCAAATCAGCAATTGCCTGTAGTCCATCATTATCTTGGCCTACCACGCTATAAATATGAACATTGTTAGTCAATAATGCAAGATTTTTGGCTACATTATGAGCAACACCACCAAACGTTGAGAGGGATGAAACGGGATTAGATGTCCCCAATTGCAATTTATGAATTGATGTTAATTTTCGATCAATGGTTATGCCGCCAACGCATATTATTTTTCTATTCATTAATGGGTCAAAAAATGATTTGAGTAATGCATCATAACACGAGAACTGCAGAGTTATCCCGGTAGAAGATAAGAATAATTGAATAATTCCTGTGCTGTTGTTTTCTGATATCGGTTAAATATTAATCTATAATTGCTAAAAAAGCAGTTGTCCTGATATAAACTGATTTTGTAGCGTTACTTTAATAAATTTATAAGGAAAAAAATCATGGGACTTCTCGTTGATGGTCAATGGCATGATGTTTGGTATGATACTTCTAAAACTGGAGGGGCGTTCAAGCGAGAACCTACCCAATTTCATTCCGCGATCAGTCATGAACCCAATGCTCGATTTCCTGCTGAAAAAGGACGTTACCATTTGTACGTATCTCTTGCTTGTCCATGGGCGCACCGTACTTTGATTTTCAGAAAACTCAAAAAACTGGAAGATTATATTGATGTCTCTATAGTGCATCCGCATATGCTTGAAAAGGGGTGGGAGTTTAAAAAAGAAATGGGTGCTACGGGAGATACTCTTTATGGGTTGAACTATTTATATGAACTTTATGTTAAAGCCGACACCAATTACACCGGCCGGGTTACTGTTCCTGTTTTATGGGATAAAAGGGAAAAAACTATAGTTAGTAATGAATCAGCAGAAATTATTCGTCAGTTTAATCAAGCATTTAACCATCTAACAGGGGATGAGCAGGATTTTTATCCAGAACCACTACGAGTGGAAATTGATGCACTGAATGACCGAATTTATAATGCAATTAACAATGGAGTTTATCGTTGTGGATTTGCGACAACTCAGGAGGCTTATGAAGAGGCATACAACAAATTGTTTCTTTTGCTTGATGAACTGAATGTACGCTTGCAGAATCAAAAATATTTACTGGGTGAGCAGTTAACGGAGGCTGATTGGCGCTTGTTTACCACCTTAATTCGTTTTGACGCGGTATATTACGGTCATTTCAAGACCAATCAGCAGCGAATCAGTGATTATGAAGCGTTACAGCCTTATTTAGAAAGACTGTATCATCACCCTGGAGTGCGTGACACTGTAAATTTTTTACATATCAAGCAACATTATTATTTTAGTCATAAAACCATAAACCCCACGCAAATCGTACCTTTAGGACCCAAGCTAAACTTCGATTCATGATTACTGTTAGTGGAATGATACCTGTAGGTTGGGTCATTTTGAACTGATGTCTCTACTTTTTTCCTTCATCTATAGGCAACGGTTCTTCAAAACAGGTGGGATTTAATATCCTGTTCTTGGGTGTTTTTATTTCTGGATAGGGCATGTCCAAAGTTGTGGGATCAGTAATCACGCCAATCAAGGCGGATGCAGCTGCAGCTTCTGGGCTATAAAGAAAAACCTTATCTTCATCTGTTCCCGAGCGCCCATGAAAATTTCTGGGTATTCGTAAGCTGTTTTTTTCAGTTGCCGGGGCTTGTCTCATCCCAATACATCCATTGCATCCTGCTTGATGAATACGAGTCCCTGAGGAACAGCTAATTGTAAAAATATAGCACAATGAACTAAATGCACTTGAGATAAAAAGTATGAGTTATATGTTACAAAAAGGTCAGAATGATGATGCGGGAGCTACTTTGCGACTTTATAAAGTATGAGCTAGACTTCAAGTTGACGGATCGTTTTGGAGAATAGGACAATGAACTACGATGATCGATATCAAGCAGGTCGTGTTCTCACGGATTTACTAAAAGATTACGCGAAACGAACAGATGTAGTCGTACTCGCATTACCTCGAGGTGGAGTCCCTGTTGCCTACGAAATTGCGAGTACGCTCTCGCTCCCACTTGATATCTTTATTGTTCGTAAACTCGGTGTTCCTGGGCATGAAGAGTTGGCTATGGGAGCCATTGCTTCTGGAGGAATAACTGTTTTTAACGAAGAAATAGTCAATGCTCTGCATATATCAAAAGACGCGATTAGTAAAATTCAAAAGTCGGAACAAGAAGAATTATCACGCCGCGAATTGGTTTATCGTGGTAATAAACCTTTCCCCATGTTATCAGGAAAAACTGTAATTCTTGTAGATGATGGTATCGCGACAGGCTATACAATGCGCGCGGCAATTGCTGCATTGAAACAGCAAAATCCAGCAAAAATTATTGTCACAGTTCCTGTTGCTGCACGCTCAACCTGTGACGAAATCGCTCCTTTAGTTGACGAAATTATTTGCCCAATGCGCCCGGTTAATTTTTATGCTGTAGGGATGTGGTACAATGATTTTTCACAAACAACTGATGACGAAGTGATGCAATTATTGAAAAAAATCTGAGCCTGTACTCAAATTTGACTTTTCCCCCAAGATTTTCAACTTGCTGATTAGAGACAGCATCAAGCTTGTAGGTGCAGAGATGAATTGTCAACATACCCTAATAAACAGTAAAATTTTGCGCTTGTAAGAAATAAAGGGGAAGAGATGAACGATTTAACCAATAGAATTATTTTAGTTACAGGAGCTTCCAGTGGAATTGGTCAAGCTTGTGCTCGATTGTGCGCGCAGCATGGGGCGCGGTTAATACTCTGTGCTCGACGAGTCGAACGTCTCGAAGCTTTAGCAAAAGAGTTAACTCAACTTTATGGAGAGGAACATTACGTTTTACCTTTAGATGTATGTGATCATGAGCAAGTCAAAAAGCAATTGGGATCTTTACCTAGTCAATGGCAATCTATTGATGTCTTAATTAACAATGCGGGATTAGCTTTAGATACTTTGCCTTTGCAAAAGGGAATTGAAGAACATTGGGATATCATGATTGATACCAATATTAAAGGACTACTTTATGTCAGCCGCACTTTAATTCCAGGTATGTTACAGCGAGGTCGTGGTCATGTAGTAAATATCAGTTCCGTGGCAGGACATGAATGTTATCCAAATGGTAATGTTTATTGTGCAACAAAACATGCAGTACATGCTCTTTCAAAATCAATGAGATTAGATATGTTAGGTAGTCCGGTTCGAGTTACTGAAATTGCGCCTGGCGCTGTGGAAACTGAATTTAGTGAAGTACGATGGAATGATAAACAAAAAGCAAAAGAATTTTATCAAGATTTTCAGCCTTTGTTAGCAGACGATATAGCAGATGCAATAGTGTATTGTATTACTCGCCCGCAACATGTGGATATCGAAGAAATGACGATTATGCCCACAGTACAAGCTTCTGCGAATCATTTATCGAGGAATATGAAATAAGTAAATTTTGTGCAAAAATTGAACATAAGCAATCCTTGATAGTCTATCCTTTATACATATAGGTGATGACTCATCCCGACTGAACCATTTAATAGCTTCAGATTGGGAGGTTGTGTTGGAGAGTGGTGTGCAAGCCTATGTAGTTAGTAGGAAACCTAAAGCTCTACGTAAACCTCCATCGTAAATCATGTAAGCGGCTCAGAGTACGGGAAGCCGTTGCCTATATTCCTAATCGCAAACCAGGATTAGATATAAATATGCCTTAATTGATTAAAATAAAAACATATCGTATACTTAAGCTGCATAAATTAGACTTGTAATAAGTGCCAGGAGGCTATTATGAAAAAACTAATTATTTCCGTAGTATTAAGTACTCCGCTGTTCTTAACCGCTTTGCCTGCTTTTTCTGCTCCCCCATCTGGTCTTGAGAGTCCAGCACTAAGGACAGATGTTTCAGGGGTTAACTATAATTTACCGAAAGTAACCCAATACGCCCATTGGGATCGATGGCATCACTGGGACAGGCACAGATGGCACAGATGGGACAGATGGCATCATTGGCACAGACGGCACCACAGGCATCATTGGCACCATTGGTAATTATTTAGCTAAGTCTCTTAGGTTGCAATACAGAGGAAGAGATTATGAACAAATTAATATTAGCTTTAATGGTGTCAGGGATAACATTTTTAGTCACAGGATGTGTTACGGAGCGTGTTTATTATACTCCATCCTATACTAAAACGTATTATACCCCAGCTTATAGGACTCCAGCTTACACCTATTCTGTTGGCTATCATACTAGCCCCTATTGGGATGTAGATTATTATAATGATAGCGATGCTTATTATTATGGCTATAACGATTTAGGTGATGTGGGTTATTGGGGGATGTACAATTCCTATCAGGTTTATTAATTGCGTCGCTTGGGGTTACCAGGTTTATGTGCTAGATCCTCGTAGCTAACTGCGAGGATCTAATCAATTTCATCTAATTTAATTTAATCTAAAATGAAAATTTGGGTTTCACGTGTTCACTTCTCAATCAAAACTCTTCAAGAATTGGGGACTGATTCGTTTGAGTTATTCCTTAGCGCGAGAAACGTACTCCCCTTTGCGAGTATCTACTTTAATTAACTCTCCAGTTTGTACAAATAAGGGAACACGTACAACAGCGCCAGTTTCTAAAATGGCTGGCTTTCCGCCACCTCCAGAGGTATCGCCTTTTAATCCCGGATCCGTTTCGGTAATTGCTAAAATCACAAAATTTGGTGGTGTCACTTGTATTGGTTCATTATTCCAAAGAGTAACGATACAAATATCTTGCTCTTTTAACCATTGTGCTGCATCAGCGAGTGTTTCTTTGCTTAAGGCATATTGTTCAAAATTATCAGGAACCATAAAATGCCATTGTTCGCCATCGTTATAAAGATATTGCATTTCCACATCGGCAACGTCAGCAGAGGGTAAGGTTTCATTCGATTTGAACGTGCGCTCTACAACTCGACCGGTTTTCAAGTTACGGATTTTAATGCGAGTAAAAGCTTGTCCTTTTCCTGGTTTTACAAATTCACAGTCGAGAATGGTACATGGGGCGTCATCAACCATTACTTTCAAGCCATTTTTAAATTCATTGGTGCTATAAGTTGCCATTAGTGCTCCACAGTTGAGATTTTGTTCGGTTTTAGTTAAAGTTCGCACAGTTTATCAAGTCTGTGTAATTAATGCGAGATACCTCTTTAAGTTGGCAAAAAAATTTGGCGCAAGGTTTTACTTCGGTTACTGAATTATTAAATTTTCTGGAGCTGCCTTTATCTGCTGGAAATGTACATGCTGAAAAGCAATTTCCAAGTCGAGTTCCTTTGGGATTTGCCAAGCGTATGCAAAAAGGAAACCCCCTCGATCCTTTATTGCTTCAAGTTTTAGCGACCGAAAATGAATTACAGAGCAACAAAGAGTATAGTATCGATCCTTTAGAGGAGCGCAGCAGTAATCCAATTCGAGGATTAATGCATAAATATTATGGTCGTGTTTTATTGACTTTGACCGGGGTCTGCGCTGTGAATTGCCGTTATTGCTTTCGCAGGCATTTTCCATATCAAGACAATAATCCTGGCCGCAATGGATTTAAAGTTATTTGTGATTATATAGCCCAAGATACCAGTATTACAGAGGTAATTTTAAGTGGCGGCGATCCCTTATTGGCATCCGATTTGGTACTAGCCGAGTTAATAAAACAATTGGAAGAAATTCCACATTTACACACTTTGCGTATCCATACACGGATCCCCGTGGTTTTTCCTGAGCGGATCGAACATGGATTACTTTCGCTATTAAAAACAACTCGATTCAACAAGGTAATTGTGTTGCATTGTAACCATGCTCAGGAACTTGATGATTCGGTACGACATGTGCTACGTGAGTTACAACAAATAGGATGCCATTTGCTGAATCAAACTGTTTTATTGGCAGGAATAAATGATGATGCTCATACTTTGGCTGATTTGAGTCAAACTTTATTCGCATATGGGGTTTTACCTTATTATTTACATCGATTGGATAAAGTAAAAGGAGCGGCTCATTTTGATTTGCCTTTTGATACGGTACAAGCTATTTATCAGCAACTACAAAATCTTGTGCCAGGATACCTTTTGCCTCGCTTGGTATGTGAAGAGCCAGGAAAATTAAGTAAAACTCTGTTAATTTAAATGTATACTGTATCCATTTACATCGCTTTCTCTAAAATAAATTGCAATAAAATAGATTTTATCCCAAGTGAAAAAATTTTTAAGAGATAAAGAATGAAAAAATTACCTATATTAAGTCCTGGAGATGCGATTGAAATTATTGCGCCTTCATCTCGTAGTACGGACATTCAATTGCTTGGTTTAAAAGAGTTATTAGAGTCTTGGGGGTTAAAATGTATCGTTCAAGAAGATATTTTTGCTCAGGATTTATTATGTGCTAATACAGATGAGATGCGTTTTAAACATTTGAAAAACGCCCTACGCAATCCCCAAACAAAAGCAGTAATTTGTGTGCGTGGCGGTTACGGTTCAACGCGTTTGATCCCAAAATTAGCAGAAGTTGATCCTCCTGAAGCGGTCAAGCTTTTTATTGGCATCAGCGACATCACGTGTCTGCATCTTTATTTGCAGCAACACTGGGGTTGGCCAACAATTCATGGTGCTGCTGCGCCTGATAAATTTTCCAAAGAATCAATTGCCGCTGTGAAGTCAATTTTATTTGGAGAGGGACCTGCTAAGTTCACTGGCTTAATTCCATTGAACAAACATGCACAAAAAGAGGGTTTTATTAAGTCTCAGGTAACTGGCGGTAATTTAGCAATCATTCAATCTGGAGTTGGCACCTGTTGGCAAATGGATGGTCGACATAAAATTATTTTGCTCGAAGAAATTGGTGAGCGAGGATACCGTGTTGACCGCATGCTGGAACATTTAAAACAAGCAAACATTTTTACACATGCTGCTGCAATTATAGTTGGAGATTTTCTCAATGGTCATGAACCGAATGGTTCTTCTTTGATTGAGCCAATTTTACAACGTTTTGCTGAAAGTAGCGCTATTCCAGTACTAAGAATTGCAGGAGTAGGTCACGGTAACATTAATTTTCCTATTCCTATGGGAACAGAGGCTCATTTACAACTTGGCGAAAGTGCCCAGTTAACGTGTTTTCGTTAATATAACTTGGTTATCCATCATAGGTTTTCCCGGTTACGGTGATGTCTTCATGAGTTTACAGTTTTTTTAAATAATGGTTCCGTCATCTTGATAGAGCTTAATCAGTTTTTCTTGGGCGCAATTACTTCCTTGAGTTACTGGCTTATAACTGCCGTCACTTTGCATTTCCCAAGTATTGCTGTTGTCTTTAAGGTAGTTTTTAATAATTTCTTGCTTGATCCGCTTTTTGCAGTTCTCATCCAGAATTGGAAACATAATTTCAATCCGGTGGTATAAGTTTCTCTCCATAAGATCAGCGCTAGAGCAAAAATAATGTTCATTTTCATGGATACGAAAATAAAATACGCGATGATGTTCCAGGAAGCGTCCAATATAGGAAAGTACGCGGATATTTTCCGAAATCCCGGGTATTCCAGGTTTGAGACAACATACGCCGCGCACAAGCAAATTTATTTTCACTCCAGCTTGTGATGCCTTATACAAGGCTTGAATTATCGTTTTATCAGCTAATCCATTTACTTTCAAAAGGATTTCGGTGTCTCCTTTTTTTAATGCCGCGGCAGTGCATTGCTCGATATATTGCAACAGTGTTTTTTGTAACGTAAATGGCGAATGACTTAGTGCTTTGAGTTTAACTACTTTGCCAAGACCAGTTAATTGTTGAAAAATAATTTGAATATCGGAGGTAATTGTAGGTTCACAAGTTAATAAACCTAAGTCAGTGTATCGTTTTGCTGTGTACTCATGGTAATTTCCTGTGCTTAAATGGACGTAACGCTTTAGTTTCCCATGAGCGCGTCGAACAACCAGGGTCATTTTAGCATGAGTTTTATACCCTACTACCCCATAAAGCACGAGAATGCCCGCGGCATGTAAACGATTTGCTAATTTCAGATTGGACTCTTCATCAAAACGGGCTCGTAACTCGATAACTGCCGTCACTTCCTTACCTGAGTGAGCCGCATCAACCAACGCATCGACCATTACGGATTCTGAGCGCGTGCGATATAAAGTTTGACTAATTGCCAAGACATTGGGATCGCTTGCTGCCTGTCTTACAAAATCAATAACCAGTTCAAAACTTTGATAGGGGTGATGAAGGAGAATGTCTTGCTCATCAATTACATTGAAGAGATTTCGTTCAGACCTGGGGAATTGTGGGTATTGCGCTGTAAAGGGTGGGTAATTCAAGTCAGGTCTATCAATGCTGTTAATCGCAGTTAAATGGCGTTGTATATTAACTGGTCCGTCACAATAATAGGTATCTTCATGACGAAGATGATATTTTTGCAATAAAAAATCGACTATTTTTTCTGGGCAATTTTTTTCAATTTCAAGTCGAACCACATGACCATAATGACGAGAAAAGATCTCGCGTTGCACGGCCTTGGCCAAATCATCAATTTCTTCCTCGCGTAAAAAAAGATCGCTATTTCGGGTAAGGCGAAAAGAATAACAACCACTTATCTCCATTCCTGGAAATAAACTATTAACATGGGTGGTAATGATAGAAGATAGATGAACAAAATAATGAGCATCCCCACATAACTCCGAAGGCAAATGAATGACCCTGGGAATCGATCTGGGGGCATGCACTACTGCATAATTAATATTACGGTCAAATGCATCTTTGCCACTTAAAGAAATAATAAAGTTTAAGCTTTTGTTAATCAGTTGCGGCAAAGGATGTGCCAAATCAAGAGCTATAGGACTAATTACTGGTTGGATCTCATGTTTAAAATAGTGTTTTGCCCATAAATGGATGTCGTCTGTCCATTGTTCCGTATCAAGAAAATAAATTTTTTCCTTAGCTAGTGCGGGAAGAAGTTGTTTATTAAATATGGAGTACAGCTGATCAATGAGTTTATGTGTTTTTTGGCTAATTTGGCTAAATGCTTCATCAGAGCGCAAACCATCAATAGTTAGTTTTCCTGATGACATGGCAATCTTTTCTTTAAGTCCGGCAACACGTATTTCAAAAAACTCATCAAGGTTACTGCTGCAAATACTAAGAAAACGCATTCTCTCCAGCAAAGGAACGCGTTCATCATTTGCCAACATCAGAACTCGCTGATTAAATGCGATAATAGAGAATTCTCTATTGATATAGTATTCTGGATTATCAAATACAGTTTCCAAGGGTAACTCCATTATTTTCTTACAAAAAGTAATATGGCCTGGCTACGTTACTATTTTAGGTGTTAACGAACCAGAAAAAAACATACCGCTATAAATCCTATAAATCCATAAAAGGGTGATAAATTCCAAAAGGTTAATGCAAGAAAAAACACAAAACAACACAGAGCAATTGGAATTGAAAAATACATATCTACAACGCCTTGAGCAACTGAGTAACTGGCTGCTGCGAGTAGGGCTAATGCACCATATTGTACGCCAATCATGATTTTCCGCATTCCAGGTCCATTATGGCTCGTAAGCCAATGATAGCCTACTATGGCCATCAATAATCCTGGCAAATTAATACTAAGAACGGCAAGAACTAAACCGGTAATTCCTGCAGCTTTGTATCCAATAAGGGCAGATAATTTAACACCGGTTAATCCTGGAAAAATAAAACTTGAACCTACCATGGCGATAAACTCTTCCTGTCCTATCCAGTGTCGATAATCAACAGCCTCATATTCCAACAGCTTTAACATGGAGTTCCCACCACCCAAGGATATAAGACCAATTTTTCCAAAGCTTAGGACGATCGCAAACAAGGTGTTTATCATAATTTCAGTAAATTTTTCAGGAAAGTTACATATTGGCAGGAAACAGGTTCATCCAGCAAGTGTTTGGAAATAGTCTCTACCAAACGAAGCGATTTTCCCTCGATACATAAGCTAAAATAAATTTTGTTGCATACTTCGAGACGAGCGAGCTCAATTTTTACGGTAGGGTTTGTCGGTAATTTATAGATAAGTGCTTCTTTTTTTACATAAACTTCTATTCCTTCCTGTTCAACTTGCTGTGCTATTTCCCGTAAATCTGGGGGGAGAGGTTGGTCTGGAAGGTCACTAAGAATTATTTTGGCTCCATAGCCTGCAGCATGGTTTGATTGTTTGAGTAGAGGCTTGTAAATCAATTGCTCTCTACGTTTCTTAATGTTGTAGTTTGATCCTGGCAGCAAATAATAGCAATCTTCTCTATGTTTTTGCTTGTATTGAGTTAGAGCGAGTAATGACTTATCAATAGTATTTAAAACAATTATCTTATTATCCGGCCAAAAATAACGCGTTTCCCATTTTATCTGTTCGTCTTTTTTATCCACTAAAGTTGCCAAAGACAAGCCTGTTTTGGGAGTAAATTCGAAATTCCAAACCAAACGTTGGTTCATGCTTAATTGCTACTCGTAAAATAAAGAGTATATACTACACCTTTATTATACAAAGCAAGGGAAGGTATTGATATTATGGCCATTCTATTTTTTTTAGTTTACCTAATATTTACTTTAGTTGTTCTTTATCGAGCAATGAATCCATTAGTTTGGGAATTGGGAAGCGTTTTTTATTTGATTGTTGCCACGTTTGCTATTGGTTTGCCTTGGATCATTGGTTTTCTGCTCTGGCTGGTGATTATTGTGGCATTACTCGTAGTCTATCTTGAGCCGTTACGCGCAACGATTGCCGATTATCTTTATAAGACAGCTGGTAAGTCGGTTCCTAAGTTATCCAAGACTGAGGAAGAAGCACTCAATGCAGGTGATACTTGGTTAGAACAAGATATTTTTACTGGAACACCTGATTGGAACAGATTAGCGAATGTATCTACAGCACTTTCTGCAGAAGAACAAGCCTTCCTGGATAATGAAACGAACATTTTATGCAGCATGATCGATGAGTGGGAAATTAGCCAAACACGTGATTTACCAGAGAAAGTTTGGACATACATGAAAGAAAATGGATTTTTTGGGTTAGTAATTCCAAAAGAATATGGAGGTAAGGGATTCTCAGCGCGTGCGCATTCTGATGTGGTAATGAAAATATCCAGCCGTTCGGGGGTCGCTGCGGTGACGGTGATGGTCCCTAATTCCTTAGGCCCTGGCGAATTAATCAATTATTATGGTACTGAGGAACAAAAAAATCATTACTTACCACGCCTTGCAAAAGGGATTGATATTCCCTGCTTTGCTTTAACCGAACCAGGGGCGGGTAGTGATGCAACCTCCATTCAGTCAACTGCAGTCGTCATGAAGAAGAAAGTTGATGGCAAAATGGTGCTCGGATTAAACATTACTTTAGATAAACGTTGGATTACTTTAGCACCGGTAGCAACCTTAATTGGTCTCGCCGTGAATGTGAAAGATCCCGATGGTTTGTTGCAGGGTGAAGGAGAAGAGGGTATTACCTGTGTGTTGATTCCACGTGATACCAAAAATCTGGAAATTGGCAATCGCCACTTACCCTCAGATCAACCATTTATGAACGGCACGATTCGTGGAAAAGATATTTTTGTGCCAATAACAACCGTGATTGGAGGGCAGAAGCGTATAGGTAGCGGATGGCAGATGTTGGTTGAATGCCTATCGATTGGTCGCTCCATTTCTTTACCGGCGCTTGGAGCTGGCTCTTCCTCTACGTGTTATCTTGCAACGAGTGCTTTTGCACGCATACGTTGTCAATTTAATGTTGAAATTGGCCAATTTGAAGGAATTGAAGAAAAACTCGCAGAAATCGCTGGTTTAAATTATTTGATTAATTCAAATCGGTTGCTGACTGTAGCTGCTGTGAATGAGCATAAAAAACCTTCCGTAGCTTCGGCGATTGCAAAATATTTTAATACAGAATTGGCGCGCTCAGTGGTTAATGCATCGATGGATGTGCATGCGGGACGTGCGGTGGTCGTTGGTCCACGTAATTATCTAACTAATTTTTACAACGGAGTGCCTATTTCCATTACTGTGGAAGGAGCAAATGTGATGTCACGTAACTTGTTGATATTTGGACAAGGTTCGATGGCATGTCATCCTTATATCCGCCATGAGTTTTATGCAATTTCCAATCAGGATAAAGACGCTTTTAGAGAGGTTATCTGGAAGCATATTCAATATTTCATGCAAAATTTTGCCAAAACAATTTGTTCTGGATGGACTGGTGGGATATTTATTAGTGCTCCTAAGCAAAAAATGAAACGTGAGTATAAACGTTTGGCACGTCTGAGCCACGCTTATGCCTGGCTTGCGGATTTGTCTTTGATTGTACTCGGTGGGGATTTAAAACGTAAGGAGCGTCTCTCAGCGCGTCTTGCGGACGGAATGTCCTATCTATATATGGCAATGGCTGTTTTGCGTAATGTGCAATTGAATAATGAAAATCCTGATGATTTATTGCACGCTCAATGGGCAGTTTCCTATTGTTTTTATCATGCACAACGAGCAATGATCGCATTGTGTTACAATTTCCCATCCAGATTTTTAGGTGTTTTTGCACGTGTATTGGCATTTCCTTTGGGGCAAACTATGCGTTATCCAACAGATAAGTTGGATCAGAAATTAGCACGATTGATGACCAAAAATAATCAGTATCGTGATCGACTGAAAAACATTGTTTACTTAAGCGGGGATCCAAAACAACCAATAGACAAAGTAGAACATGCCTTACAGCAAATCATTAAAACAGATGAACTTTCCAAAAAGGTGGGGGATATAAGACGGGTTAAATTTGGTAAATTAAGAGATAAATTAAAAGAGAAAGTTGCAAATAATGAGCTTACTCAACAGGAAATGGATGCCTTACTTGCAACTGAAGCGGCTCGATGGGATGCTATTTTAGTTGATGAGTTTACTTTTGATTCAATGAAAAACCAATTATTTAACTCAGTTATTGATGAGATTAAATCTCCATTTATGCAGGAAGATGTTTCTTCTTAAAGAAGAGATGCCCGCGGGAAACCGCGGGTTTTAAGTTTTGGATAGCTGTAGCAGGAAAGAATGAAAGAACGAGCAAAGCGTGATTCATGCAACCTATATTTACAAATTTTTAACAGGCGACCTAAAAAACCAGTAATCTTCTATACACAGTAAGTTTGCTATAATTAAGTCAATACAATAAATAGAATTCATGTGAGAGATTAATGTATGTCTGCAAATTCATCTGTAATATCATCCGTTGATGATAGAGCATTCGTTAGAGAAGATCTTTTAAAAGCGATGCAACTCGCAGGAAACTCAGCAGAGTTAGCTCAATATTTAACAAAACAAGTTCATGAAATAGTTGATAACTCAAGGGTTTTTAAGAAGCCAGAGAAGATGCAAGTTGGGCAACAAATACTTAAGGCGGTAGATGAATTTGCTCAACTTGTAGCATACAAATTCTCTGAAGAAGCAAAGCAAATCTGGGCCGGTATCACACCTAGTACCAAGTTTGAAAACATACACCGTGGAATCACTCAGGAGGCGGTGGAATCCTTATCGAAAAAAGGTTATGAAGGTATTCGATTCGATTTTGCCATCAAACAGACTGGAGAGGAGAAAGGACATTTTGTTCGCGGATATGCTTCTAGTGAGAAAGGGGCTCCTCCTTTGGATGGAGAAACAGTTGATTCCTTGGATCGCTTGTTTAACGCATGGTTAGCAAATGAACATCAGGTTTTAACTGAGGATGGTTTTTTCTTTAAAACAGATGCAGAAGGGAATAAAACAAGACAACTGACCCTTGACGAAGTGGAAGAGATAATGGCTGATTCAGCACAAGGTTTTAAGGATTATTTACAAAGTAATCATGTTGAAACGCAACTTGTGTCTCGACAACGAGAATATCCAGGCGAACATCGATTGGAAGAAACCAAGAAGGCTGCAGCTCAAAAAGCAGTAGAACGAGTAATAGAAGCTGAAGAGGCGGAAAAAGTCGAAGCTGAAGTTCAACCCACCCATATCGGCCCCACCTAGTTAGGGCCGTTTTTTTACTTCTGAGTGAGTAACAAATACGATAGAGATGCCATTTTAAATCTTATTTACTGCCTGCAGCCTCTCTAGAGTTCCTATATCAAACCAAACGCCATCATATAGACAGGCAGTTACTTTATTTTGTTCAGCATATTGTCGGATTATAGGTGCAACCGAATAGCGACCTTGTTTGTAATGTGTAAATATCTGTGGATGATAGCAGCAGATACCTGCAAGAGTATATTCTCGATTTGAGTTACTCAACTGAGTTTGATTGATTAACCCGAAGTCTCCGGGATGATTAAGGGCTGGATTTTTGTTTACTAAAATTACATGAATTGCATCAGTATTTTCAGGTTGTAATTGAGAAAAATCAAAATCCGTGTAGATATCTGCATTGACAGTAATAAAAGGTTTATCTCCGAGCAGCGGCAATGCATTTACAATGCCACCTCCTGTTTCTAAGCCTCCTGGAGGTTCTGGTGAATAACAAATTTCAATTCCCCAGCGTGTTCCATTGCCTAAATACTGACGAATTTTCCCCCCAAGATAGGCATGGTTTATTACTAATCGTTCAAAACCAGCTTGTGCTAAATTGAATATATGATGCTCTATTAAAGGTTTTCCTTTAACAATACACAGAGCTTTGGGGGTGACATCAGTAAGTGGTTTTAAACGGTCGCCACGTCCAGCAGACAAGATCATCGCAGTTTTCATGGTAGATAAACTCTCATTTGCATAAATTGGAAGAATGGATGTAATTCTGCATAAGTTTCAGCGCATTCAAGTACATATTTTAAGGTTAAAGGTAAGTCTTTAAGATAGCCAGGTTTGTTATCTCTTAAATGCAAGCGACAAAAAATTCCTAAAACCTTTAAATGTCGTTGTAAGCCGCAAAGATCAAATGCTCGGATAAATTCAGGCAAAGAATAATCCCTGGTTAAAGTACTTTGAGTATAATAAAACTCAACTAACTCTAGAATCTTACTTCGTGGCCATGAAATATAACAATCTTTGAGTAAAGAAACCAAATCATAAGTGAATGGACCAATCATCGCATCTTGAAAGTCAATGACTCCCAAGGTTGATTCCCCTTCATTTTGTAAAAGCATTAGATTGCGGGAATGATAATCACGATGAATAAAAGTCAAAGGTTGCTGCGCTACTTCTGCGGCAATCCATTCCATGGTTTGTTGCATTAAAGTGTTTTCATCCGGATTTAGCTGCAAATCAAGATATGCTTTAAAAAACCATTCGGGGCATAAGCTCATTTCTTTGAGCATATGCGTTTTATCAAATCGTGCAAGCATTGGATCATGCGTTGAACAAGTTTGAATTTTAAATAAAGTCTTTAAGGCATGACGATAATGAGCATCCATGTTTTCAGGGTGGAGAACATTCAAAAGAAGTTGATCTCCTAAATCGCTTAATAATAAAAATCCATCTGCTAAATTTATCGCGAGAATTTTTGGAGTATGAACCCCCGCGTTTTCCAGCGTTTGAGCAATATGGATAAAAGGTTTTAGATCCTCCTTTCCTGGGGGCGCATCCATGACAACTTGCGTAAGTCCATTATATTGAAGACGAAAATATCTTCTAAAACTGGCATCTCCAGCCAAAGGAGTTAATTGGAAATCTCGCTGTTTTAGGGTATGAATTAACCATTCTTTCAGTGCGTTTTCTCTTGCATGCATGATATACTTTCCCATCATTATTTCTGGTTGTAACTTATAACTAAGATCTCTTCTCTCATGAGTAGACAAAATAAAGGAGTTGGTTGTGGTATGAATTATACCGCAATACCTTTAGCGTAAGTGCGAGGATCTGTGATAAGGTACATGTTTTTTGTGTGAATAATAAGGCATTTTATTACCCGTGAACAAGATTTCATTTAAATGGTTCTCGATGAGCATATTTACGATCCTACTTATTTTGCTCATGGTAATTTATCATGCGTTAGCCCATTCTGCTTCTTTAATTAATGAACCTGTCCAAGCTTGTGTCATCGCACGTGATGTTGATTTAACAGATGCAGTTAGATCAAGATTTGCCCAGTGTTTGGGGTGGCACGCCGATAAAAGCTCTCCTATTTGTCTTGGCTCGTACCAACCACTCACGGTCACTCCCCTTGCCTCGCCGGATGAAATAAGGATAATGGCGGATCAAGTCTCTTTTTATCAAGATAAACCGTCAACGTTAACTGGACATGTTGAAGTACAGCAAGGCCAAAGAATAGTCAATGCAGAAACAGCACATGTATATCGAGATCCCAAAAGTAAGCAGGTCACGAAAATTGAGTTTTTAGGTAATGTTCGTTATCTGGAGCCTGATCGATTATTGATTGCTCGTAAAGCAACAATTAATCCTCAGGATAAATCAGGTCAAACTGAAGACGTACTCTACCGTTTTAATACCAACAAACGTACGGCGATATTACCTGCATGGGGAAGAGCCAGCCTAATGCAGCGCTTTCCTAATTCAGATTACTTGTTACGTCAGGCGACTTACACTACCTGTGCACCACAAGATAAAGCTTGGGATATTGAGGCTAAATCAATTGTTATCGATAACAAGAAAAAAATGGGGGTCGCCAGGAATGTGAAGTTGCGTATCCGTGATTGGCCTCTTCTTTATGTTCCCTATCTGAGTTTTCCTACAACTAAAGAACGTAAATCAGGTTTCTTAATGCCTTTAGTTGGCTATTCCAATGTAGGTGGTTTTGATCTGGGACTTCCTTATTATTGGAATATTGCACCAAACTACGATTTGACTCTAACACCGCATATTTATACCGAGCGGAATGTAATGTTAAGTGGGGAATTTCGATTTTTAACTAAAAACAGTGTAGGATTTCTTACCGGAAGTTTTTTGCCGAATGATGCGGCATACCGCAATTTTTTGAACAATCATGTGGAAGAATTTCCTTCCTTTAAAGATAAGTCAACAAACCGATGGTTCTTTGGTGTTCTTGATACCACCCAATTGAGTCCCAATTTGCGTTTAAATGTTAATGTTCACCAAGTTTCTGATGATTATTACTTTCAGGATTTTAGTACCAACTTGGCTCGGATCACTCAGCGACAGTTATTGCGTCAAGCTGATTTAACCTATTCAACAGAACATTGGACTTTTAGAAGTATGGTTCAAAGTTTTCAAACATTGCATCCAATTAATGAGCCTCCTATTCTTGATCAATATGAACGTTTACCGCAATTAAATGCTCGTGGCTATTATTATGAATTGCCTGCTCATGCAAATTTAAATATAACAGGGCAATATGATCAGTTTGTTTGGCCCATATCAACACAGTTTCTGAGAAGAAAAGTGCCCCAGGGGCCTAGGTTTCACCTTAATCCGATCCTTTCATTGCCGCAGCGAGCTAATTGGGGATTTATTACACCATCAGTAGAGTTCGTAGAAAACTACTACCAAGTACAGAATAATTGGATGGATACGAACACTGAAGATAACCGCCTTATTCCGCGTTTTAGTACTCATGGCGGGTTATTTTTTGATCGAAACTTTAACTGGAATGGTAATTCATATGCTCAAACATTAGAGCCAAGTTTATATTATTTGTATGTACCTTTTTATAATCAAAGCCAGCTACCAATATATGATACTGCTAATATGATTTTTAATTTTGATCAGCTTTTTAGAACTAATCGTTTTTCGGGGTTTGACCGAATTGGTGATGCAAATCAATTATCCTATGCAGTGACTACTCGTTGGCTGTCAGAAAGAACAGGCGCTGAATTCGCTAGTCTTTCTGTTGGTCAAATCAAATATTTTTCAAATAGACAAGTACAGCTCTGTCGCAGTCCGACAGGCATTTGTACTGCAAATCCTCTTGAAATGGGATATATATCTCCATTTTATGGAACCTCACCGATAGCTTCTCGAGCGATTCTCTATTTCAGCCCCTCTTTAAAAATTCTGGGTAATTATGTATGGGATCCTGCTACTTCTGCGACCAATAATGGTGCCTTAAACTTACAGTATCAACCTAAGCTTAATGCAATTATTAATTTTGGCTACAGCTATTTAGTTAATGGAGATGTGACATCTGTTAGGAATAATGCAGGGGTAGATAATGCATTACATCAAGGGATAGTCTCTGCCGCTTGGCCAATAAGTGATAGATGGACTGCTGTTGGCGCATACAGCCAAAATATTAGTAAGGATTACAGTATGATGTCTTTATTAGGGATGCAATATGATAGTTGCTGCTGGGCGGTGAGAATTTTGGGAGGAAGAACGTTTAAGAGTTTAAGTGAAGAATATTTGCCTCGATATAATAACAACATCTATTTGCAAATTTTATTAAAAGGCTTAGGATCTGTGGCAAGTAGTGACCCAGGAAGTATCTTGAATACTTATATTCCGGGGTACAATGATCCATTTCATCATTAGATAGCGGTATAAATTTAAACAGGGCCGCTTGTTTTTTGAATAAAAATAACCTAAATTGCTCGAAAAAAAGTAATAAGGATTAACATGTATAAAAAAATAACCCTTGCATGCATATTGTTTGCTGTCGTTGGTGTGACAGAAGCGAAACAATTATTGGATAAGGTGGTTGCAGTTGTTAATAATGGAGTCATCACCGCAAGTGAACTAAACAAACAAGTTGAATTAACAAAGAAACAAATTATTGCACAAGGAATGCAAGTTCCAGAAGCTTCAGTGTTGCGTAAGCAAGTACTTCAACATTTAATTGATGTGAATGTGCAGCTGCAAATGGCAAAGCAACATGGTCTTACTGTAGATGATACTGAATTAAATCAGGCGATTGAAAAAATAGCTACAGCGAACCACGCTACTGTAACTCAGCTACGTGAGGAAATTACCAGGCAAGGGATGACTTGGGATGAGTACAGAGAAAATATTCGCAAAGAAATTCTCCTTTCTAACTTGCAACAAAAAGCGGTAGGGCGAGACGCTGTCGTTACGAATGAGCAAGTTGAACAATATCTTAAAACTGAAGGCGGAATAATCAACCGTTCTGCGCTGACCTATCATCTTCAGAATATTGTTATTCCATTAAACGAAGAACCTACATCAGAAGAAGTAAAAAAAGCTAAAAGCAAAGCAGAGTCTTTATTAGTGCAGATAAAAAAAGGTGGCGATTTTAGCCGCCTGGCTATAGAAAATTCCAGTGGAGAATTTGCATTGGAAGGAGGGGATTTAGGTGAGCGTCATTTAGCCGAATTACCCGAATTGTTTGCAAAGGAAGTAGTGAACATGAAAGTGGGACAAGTATCAGGCCCCTTACGTGCAGGTAATGGTTTCCAGTTAATTAAACTGGTTTCTATTGGTGGGGACAACCAGCATCATGTCATCACAAAAACTCATGTCCGTCATATTCTTTTAAAGCCTGATCCAAGTATGCTTCCTGAAGATTCAAAAAAACAAGTGAATAATATTTATCAACAATTAAAATCAGGTAAAGATTTTGCACTTATGGCAAAGCAATACTCCCTGGATTCATCAAGTGCAGTAAAAGGTGGTGATTTAGGTTGGGTTTCGCCAGGGGTGTTAGTCCCTGAATTTGAGAAAGTCATGGACAAGCTTGCTGTCAATGAAATTAGCCATCCGGTAAAATCACAATTTGGTTGGCACCTTATTCAAGTGCTTGGTCGTAAACAAGAAGATGATTCAGAAGCTTTTAAAAAGCAGCAAGTCCGACAGTTTTTACAACAAAGAAAGTTTGCGGAAGCAGTTCAAAATTGGCAACAACATATACGTTCAGACGCATATGTTAATATTATTGAAAAGGAACTGGCGTGAAGCCGCTACTTATTAGCAGCGGAGAGCCAGCTGGAGTTGGTCCAGATTTATGCCTGGCTCTTGCGGGATATGATTTTCCTTTGGTAATTTTAGGAGATCAGGCAGTACTAGAGGCCAGAGCTAATGAGTTAAATTGCGATATTTGTTTTACGCCCTATAAAAGCGGACAAGTTACTGAGCCTAAGCCTGGCCATCTGACAGTATGTCATGTCACGTGCCCGGATACAGTACAAAGTGGCAGTCTCAATCATAAAAATGCCACTTATGTTATAGAGTTATTAAATCAGGCCGCCATATTATGTGGACAAGGTGATTTTTCTGGATTAATTACCGCTCCAGTCCACAAGGCAATTATTAACGAAGCGGGTATTGCATTTACTGGCCACACTGAATTTTTTTCACAATTTTACAAGGTAGATGTGGTGATGATGTTAGCGTGTAATGCGATGAAGGTCGCATTAGTCACTACACATCTTCCATTACGCCTGGTGCCTGATGCGATTAGTTCAGAACTCATTATTAAGGTGATTACTCAGGTACACCAATCATTAATCCAAGATTTCAATATCAAAGATCCACGTATTAAGGTAGCCGGTTTAAATCCACATGCAGGCGAGTCAGGATATCTGGGACGAGAGGAAATTGAGATCATTTCTCCCGCTTTAGCGGTATTAAAAGAACAAGGCATGAATGTTCAAGGACCAATGCCAGCAGATACTATGTTTATTAACAGTCAATTAAAAAATTGTGATGCTTTTGTTGCTATGTATCATGATCAAGGCTTACCAGTAATTAAGTACGCTGATTTTCATAATGCAGTTAATGTAACTTTAGGGTTACCTATAATACGTACTTCAGTGGATCATGGAACTGCTCTAGAATTGGCAGGCAAAAATGTGCTTGATTCGGGCTCAATGTTTGCCGCAGTCGATATGGCAAAAGCTATGGCACTATCTAGGATAAAATCATGATTAGTTTAATTGCTGCAATTGATGAAAATGGTGGGTTAGGTTTCAATAATCAACTACTTTGCCATTTACCTGCCGATTTACAACATTTTAAGTCAATAACTATGGGAAAACCCATTATCATGGGAAGAAAAACATTTGCATCTATAGGAAAACCGCTACCCGGACGCATAAATATTGTACTTAGCCGCAGTGTAGAATCAATTGAGGGAGTTACTGTAGTCGATTCTTTAGAGAAAGCCATCAAGCAAACAAAAGAATTTTCTGAAATTATGATTATAGGCGGTGCCGAACTTTTTGCTGAGACAATGGAAAAAGCAAACCGCCTATATATAACAAGCATACATCACCAATTTACTGCAGATGTTTTTTTTCCAGAAATTGATGAATCAATTTGGCATTGTTGTGATGAGCAATTCAGGCCCTGTGATGAAAAAAACAAATACGACATGACTTTTCGTACTTATGAGCGCATCAAGTAATAACTATACTTCTATAATTCAACTTAGAGCAAAGTTTAACTCCATATTTTAGTTTTACAATAAATTAGAGAATCACTAAGTTGTCATCGATGAAACATTTAATAAATCACATCTCAACACTCAAAAGGTAAAGTTAGGCTCAATCATGTGATGCAAAAAATGCCCAACATGGGCATGTAAAGATCGATATGGGCCACAGTAGATAAACAAAAGAAAACATTTTAAAAAAAATGCAAAAAGTGTTTGACACTGTTGGCGAAATCAGTAGAATACGCAGCACGCCTTC
>NZ_QHJG01000060.1 GCF_003184185.1 Legionella qingyii
ATTCATGTTGCTCATCGTTTGCTTCCTCCTTAAAACACGAATGTTTTCAATAAAAATGCAGGTATAAAGGCCACTGCAGTAACACCAACAAAAACCATCGGATTCTTACTTTTAACAGCCATTGCAGTAGCTAAAATAATGTCCACCAAAATAAACACTTTCCAAAACATTGAACCACTTCCTAATGAATCCTTGACATCACCTTCCAATGCTTTGGATAAAAGATCATTCGCAAACACACTGCTTGATAAAACAATCATTCCCAAAACACCTAAACTCTTTTGCATCAAACATGTTATTTTTTTCCTCTTCTTCACTGTTTTCTCCTTTTTAAGGTTGTAGAAATCCCTAAGCACAATTTTGCTCATTATTTGCCAGTCATTGATTCGCTAAATTCGCGAGAAATTACGCTTATTGATATAAGAATATTTTCATAACTTATTCCCTCTTACTTACCAAATAACTTGGTTTCAGTTTTTTTAGTAACTCTTGAAATTGTATATATCCTTCTTGGTTCTGCTCTTTTGGCAGATCTGAGAGGTTCTTTTGTTTTTTAATTATATGTACCTTGCTAACAGTAGGTGCTACATGAGTTCTGTAACATTTTCTAAACTCAACAGGCGATGGCGGAAATGAAGGAACAGAATGATGGCCTGATAAAAGATAATCAATTGTTCCTAAAATTCCCTTTTTACCTATTTTACATACTAAGTCCTGCCATTCTTGTCGAATAGCTGATGCTTCCGTGGGATTATCTCCCTCATAGATAGTGCGGCTGTAAATAATTTTAATTTTAAAGATAAGCCATTCTGTTAAATTAATTACCTCAAGATCTGATAGCTTTGCTTCACGAACTTCGTTTTCGACTTCTGAACTCTTCATTAAATTGCTGGATTGCATCATGTCTATTGGCGATGTCATTTGAGTTTTTGTCTTGGTTTCGAGTAACACTAGATTTGTATTGGACATCTAAGTAACACTCCCTTTGCTGTTTCATAACTTGTTTACTTTGGGTTAACCCAGAATTTCGTCTTAGCAATTCAGATTGATAAAATGCTTCGTCTAAATAAACTTCATCTTCCCAACGCGCTTCTTTAAGCCAACCTGAGGGATCAGGCCATTGGGCAACAAACAGATTCAACCGCTGACGTAGGTCTTTTTCCTGCTTTTGTTTTTCTAAAGCATCCAAGATCTCGCGCATCAGAGGGTCTTCTAAACTTTTAACTATCCTTGTAAAAATTTCTGAAGATCTCTTTTTATTAACTGGCTTATTGGTAAACTCAACCCATTTATCCCAGAAGACACCAAAAGCATCAAAACGTGTGTTTATTTGTGTAGGTAATTTCTGTAAGTAATCTTGGTATGTATTCTTTGTATATTGCTGAGTGCAATTTGCTCCTATGGTTGGAGCAATTTGCTCTTCTGGTAGATCACTTTTGTAATCATCGTAAGTGCAATTCTCACTTATCGATAGGTGCAAATCGTCCCTATCGATCAGATCATTTTGCACCATCGATGAAGTATTTTCGAAAGACTTGTCTTCATTAACATTTGGCTTTTTTGCGGAATAATCCTTTAACCAAGCACAAACTTCATTTGGATGAAATAAAAAAAATCTTGTTTTATCAAATGAATACCTTGGGTTCGGATTTCGATGTATAGAGATAAACTTTAAATTTTCTAATACTTCAATAGCCTTTTGAATACGCCTTTTATTAAAAATATTTAATAAAGAAGATTCTAATTGTTCTGATGTATGCCATTGCAATAAAGTTTCAATTTGTGAACTATTATCACCATGTCTTTGAGCAACCTCATTGTAGCTTTGAGCTTGGGATTTTTGTTCAAGCTTGATATTGTGCCAATATTCAAATAAATTTAGTAAAGCCGCCGCACAAGCATCTTTTTCGCAAGCGTTAAGTTGCCACTTGCGTATTAACAATAGTCGTTCACTCTCTGGATGAGGAATACAGCTTGTTCGAGGCATTACGCTTCTCCGTGCGTCATGATATGTATTGAAGCAATATTATACCTGTTATACGTATATGTAAATAATTTTATACCAAAATATGGTATAATTTTCATAAGGGTCTATTGGGTTTTTTATGGAACAAAATATTGAAGATCAACGAATAAATATCGGACGTCGCATTAAAACGGCTAGAAGCTTGGCTGGAATCTCTCGCAAAGATTTAGAGCAAAAATATGGTATTAGTATGCATACCCTACAATCTTGGGAGCTAGGTAGAAATCCTTTAACAGAAAAAGCAGCTTCTAAGCTTGTAGAAATCTTTCATAGTACTGGGGTAAGTTGTTCAACACAGTGGCTTCTTAATGGTTCAGGAAAAAGTCCAAGCCTTGTTGCCTCTGAATTTGTTCCTTTTCCAACTCTGGATAAAGACATTGCCCCTTTATTTACCCAAGAAAACGCTATTCAGAAAGAAATAGAGTTTTTTAAATCAAACAACCCGAACGCTATAGTAATCATGGTTTCTGACGACACTATGGAACCAACTTATTCTAAAGGTGATTTTGTAGGAGGTATTCAGTATATGGATACTTCAGAAATACAAAAATGTATTGGAAATGATTGTATTGTGGAAATTAGCGAGGGTATTTATTTTCGTCGCTTAGTACAAAGAAAAAATGGCTATGCATTAGTATGTTTGAATGCTCAGACAGTAATTGAAGATCCTGTTATCTTCTCAAAAAAAATCTTAGCAGTAACTCCTGTTATTTGGCATCGGTGGAAATTTAAAAAACCGGATTAACGTAGGAATTACTTATGTCCTCTAAACAAAGTACTATCGATTTTATTCTTGATCAAATCGCAGATACTAACATGATCCGTGCGAAAAAAATGTTTGGAGAATATGCAATTTACTATCATGAAAAAGTAATAGCTTTAGTTTGTGATGATCAACTATTTATCAAGCCAACTAAGGCTGGTAAGGCATTCATTAATAACTACATTGAAGATATTCCATATCCAGGTGCAAAACCTTACTTACTCATATCTGGTGACTTGCTGGAAGATAGTGAATGGTTAACTCACCTAGTTAGACTTACGGCATCAGAACTCCCTGAACCGAAAAAGAAACGTCCAAAAAAATAGCATGTGTAATACATAATTTTCTTAAGTATAATAACTTAATTAATTTACACCTATTTGAAGGACTTACATAATGATGGATCTGTATTACTGGCCCACCCCAAACGGCCATAAAATTACAATATTTTTTGAGGAATCCGGTCTCCCATACAAGCTAATACCCATAAATATTTTTGAGGGAGAACAATTTTCCGAAGAGTTCTTACGGATATCCCCCAATAATCGAATTCCTGCCATAGTTGATCATAACCCTAAAGACAGCAGTAATCCTATATCAATCTTTGAATCAGGTGCTATTTTACTGTATTTAGCAGAAAAAACAGGTCATTTTTTGTCTAAAAATGTTCATGATCGTTATGAAATTTTGCAATGGCTTTTTTGGCAAGTTGGTGGACTAGGTCCTATGGCAGGGCAAAATCATCACTTTAGTCAGCATGCCAAGAATCTAACTTATGCAGTGGATCGTTATGTCAGAGAAACTGCCAGATTATATGGTGTTCTTAATAAGCATTTAGCTAATCGAGAGTTTATAGCAAATGAATACTCAATTGCTGATATGGCATGTTATCCATGGATAGTTTCTTATGAAAAACAACAACAAAATTTAGATGATTTTCCTGATTTAAAAAGATGGTTTTTACATATAAAAAAACGTCCTGCAGTTCAACGTGCCTATGATGCAGCTAAGGATATACAAGTTGATCAAGTTTTATCGGAGGAGTCGAAACGAATTTTATTTAATCAAGGCAAACAAGCATAGTAAAGGTAACCTTCACTATTTAACCACTTTTTTAAAGTGACATAGAAAAATACAAATGAAAATTTTGATAAATTACATTAGCAAACCAATGCAAGCTTCCTTATTATATTAAAGTATTGTTTAAGGTATCGACAGTGCCATACGAACGGTTCATATTGTAACTTTTATCGAGAAACTCTTGTAAATAATTTACATTAACTATATTAACTATATAAGTAAATATTCTATCGCCCTTCAGGAAAATAGGTAATTTGTTAGAAACCACTTTATGCTTAACCCACTTATGATTCGTCGCAGATATAGGATCTTGTTCATAATCTATTACCCATATCTGCGCATTTGTAACAATGAGTGGCATTATGTGGATCGGTTTTTCTTCGGTAGGGGATTTTTGCTTAATGTCCCAAGATACTGCATGTATTGCATTAGTAAGCTGAGTTTGGGCTTTATAAAAATTGTTTTCTGTGTCATTTTTTGATAATTTTTTTAACTTATTTTGTTCTTTACTAAAAAAATCGCCAGTAAATGTACAGAAAAGGCCAGCACCACGAAATCCCATGATTCTACTATTATTATCAATTTCTCTTCTTACATATATAGATTCTGATTTATCGGGGTCTTTAATTAGGATTAACATCGAATTGCTAGCCGTACCTTTGCATTCAATTAAAAATAATCTGTCATTTAATTCAGCTTGAACATCTACCGCTAAAAGTTCGCCCTCATAATAATAAAACTTATTAATTTCAGTGTCATATCCTTTCATTTGAAATAGATTTTTTGTTTTGAATTCTATGTTAAATCCATATTTTTCAGCTGCATCTATCACCAAAGCCTCATCAGATGTACTCACATTCTCTCCTTAACAAACTCTTTTTATAAATGATAATTGAATTATTTTTACATTTAAATGCAACCAGGTCTGTTTGAACTTCATAAAATTAATTAATACTTTGATGCATCCAATCTATTTTTTTTACTGCGTTAATTTTATACTCAGGAGCCAAATGCGCGTATCGTAAAGTCATTTTAATATCGGAATGCCCCATTAACTCGCGAACTGTATTTAAGTCGACACCTGTCATAACTAACCTACTTGCAAAATGATGACGTAAATCATGCCATCTAAACCGAGTAATTTGAGCTTTTTCTAAAAGTGAGGCCCAAGATCTTTTCACGTGATTGAACGGCTGATTATTTTTACTTAAAAAAACCAGACCATTTTTAATGGCACTTTTTTCATATAGCTGTTTTACTACACGGTATGCTTCATCATTTAAAGGGATAAAACGTGAGCTATTATTTTTTGTAATTTCACCATCCAAAAGAATTGATCTTTCAGTAAGATTTACCATTTCCCAAGTTAAATTAAAAAGCTCTCCCCTTCGCAAGCCTGTATTAATTGAAATAAGTACCATAGGCATTAAATAATCAAAATACTCCCCATTCCCAAATTCAGGATACAGAGGATACCCACGAACTGTGCGCCATTTATTTGCATTCATTCGATCTTGCTTTAACTTATTTTCTCTCTCCAAAAGAGCCTGTCGCAAGCGAGATTCCTCATCAACCGAAAGGTATCTAACCTTTGGAGAGCGATCAATTTTAAATTGCTTTAAATTTCTTAAAGTATTTTCCTTTAGAAAACCCCAATCCACTGCTTTGGTTATAACAGCTTTAAGAGTGGTAATATTACGATTAATAGTAGCTTGAGCAGTGCCTGCATTGACACGCTTCACCCGCCATTGTTCCAAAAGTGCGGGAGTTATTTCTGTTAAAGGTTTGGAGTACATGGTATTAAAACAACGGTTTAAAGCTGCAAGCGTTTCCTCACCTCTTTTATGATGAGCTAGAACCCAAGGCTTATAATCACTTTCAATGAATTCTTTTAGTGTTCTAGGTTTATTAGCACCTTTTTTTACTTCTGGTTTAATACCTTTATGATAATTGTTTAATACTTCAATTGCTTTTTCTCGAGCTTGTGCAGCAGAAATAACCCCTGCTTTTCCAAGATTAACACGGCCTCCGCGTGCATACTGACACAAATAAACCATACTTCCTGTCGGATGGACCCGTAATATAAAACCTTTTAAATTTATGTCTCGAACATCATAGGCTTTTTTTTCATTAGGAATTAAAGTTTTTATTAGGGAATTACTGATTCTTGCTATCATCATCATCTCCTAAATCTTTATTACTTTGTGTATAGGCACTCAACTCTGATTCTATTTCTTCTGTAGTAGGTAAAACATTATTAAGTTTTTCAGTTAGTGCTTTGCTTAGCTCATACTCTGCAATTCCCATTGGACTACTGACACGCCTTAATGAATATTCAGCAATAACTTTATCCTTCTTTTCACAAAGTAATAAACCAATTGTTGGGCCGTCTTCGGCCATTTTTAATTGCTCATCAACAGCAGATAAATAAAAATTTAATTGACCTGTGTCTTTAGGATTAAGCTCTCCTCGCTTGAGTTCAACGACCACGTAAACATGAAGTTTGGTGTTATACATTAATAAATCAATTTCGAAACGTTTCCCTGAAACTATAATAGGATGCCTGGTCCCATACAAAGCAAAGCCCTGCCCTAATTCCATAAGAAATTCTTTTACGTGAGTAAGTAGCCCATCATGGATATCCTTTTCATGAGCTTCCTCTCCTACAGACAAAAAATGAAACTTATATGGATCTTTAATCATTTCTTGAGCCAAATGCGAATGATGTGCTGGAAGCTTGTCTTTAAAATTAGTTGTCTTATGTTCTAGTTTCGCTTGCCTGCTGTAAAGATCACTTTTTATTTGTTTTTGAAGTTCACGATAAGACCATTCATTTTCAATAGTTTTTTGGGCATACCAGTGTTTTACGTTTGCTTGCTCAGCCGAAAAAGCCTGAATTAATACAATATGATGTGTCCAAGTTAATTGGTCAGGCAGTGCCTGACTAAATTCACCATTTGGATAATTAAGTGCAAAAAGACGCATATACTTCAGATTTGTTTTAGAAAATCCCTCTGTATTAGGGAAAGCTCTGCGTAAATCGTTAGATAAAATTTCAAATAGCTTATCTCCCCATTGGGCTTTCTTTTGTTCTTGAATAATGAGTTTCCCAATATCCCAATAAAATTTAATTAATTCATGATTTACTACTATAGCTGCACGAATCTGGGCTTTTTTTAACCTTTCTTTTATTTCAGTTAATAAGTTTTGATATGATGTATCTAGATGAAGTTGTGATGCATTAATAATCTTGTTCGACATTTGGTATCCCATTGACTGTATTTGGTCAGGCACTGCCTGTCCAATTATAAAGTGCATATAAAGTGCTATTTTTTTGTAAAGTGTAACATAACAATAAATAGCAGTGCATCAATAATAAATATAACTCAATGAAATTAAATAATATTTTTTACATGGGAATACATGGAGATACATTGGGAATTTATTATATTCGCCTTCGGGAGGCAGGGGTCGCAGGTTCAATTCCTGTCACTCCGACCAATAAAATCAAGGATTTTTGGAGTTTTTCAAAAATCAAATTATCATTTTAGGGTGCAAATTGAATGAATCATGATGCAAAGGAAACAAAATAATTATCTAATACGTTGTACGATTTATGAAGAAATTCACTTTACTTTTCTTGACTCTAATCCCTTTTTCTTCTTTTGCTTTGGACTGTCACCCAGACATTAATCCTAATATTCCACAATATATTGTCGGCTATGGAAGTTTAATTGATGAGACATCTAAAAAAAGAACAGATCCATCTGCTGAAGAGAGTGTTCCTATTTTGATAAAAGGATATAAGAGAATTTGGGCAGGACACGGTAATTTACCTGGAGTTAATGCCACGTTTTTATCTGCCATTAAAAATAAAAGCTCATCTTTTATTGGTGTAAGTTACAAAGTGAGCGAGCCGGAAAAAATCAGAAGTTATGATAAAAGAGAAAGCTTTTATTGCAGAGAACAGATTAATCCAGATAACATCGTATTCCTTTCTCAATCTTCCAACTTTTCAACCCAAAAACAAGTTTGGATATACACTATAGCCTCAACGGAAAATCAACTTCCTACCAAAGACTTTCCAATTGTCCAATCCTATGTTGATATCTTTTTACGTGGCTGTATTCAAATTGAAGAAAAATTTAAAATTACAAATTTTGCTAAAGATTGTATTGAAACTACTGATGGATGGCCGATTTATTGGATAAACGACCGGATTTTTCCTCGCCGCCCATCATTCTATGAGCCTTTTGCGGCGCAGATAGATGCTTTACTCAAAGATACTGTATCGGAACAATTCAAACATATTAGTTTTGAAAAGCCATGATCTAATCACAGCTTTATTGTTTTTGTGTAGTTCCAACCAAGAAACAAGAAATAGTATTTAATCCTGTGCCGTGTTACCTAATTTATGCGACTTGCACTCTTAATAACCTTATTCTGACATGCCAACCAAGATTTTCAATTTTAGAAAATTTGCTTTGCGAAAATTTCATTTATATTGCAAGACCAATTTAATATTGAATTAATATCGAACAGATATGATGAATTATTTATATGAAAAGCTGATTTATTATGACCCAGCGTATTATTTTAAAGAAATTTATTAAATTCTTAGAAATAACTGAAATTCAGCTAATTAAAGAGTTGCAAGAAGAATTTCCTAAGAATTATCAGGACAAAGTAACAGCAATTCAAAAAGATCTGTATGATTTACGCACCGCCCTCAAGAAGGGACATTGCCTGGGTTTTAGCGTCATTGATGGAGCGATGGATCACATTGGGAAATTAAAGTGGTGGGATCATGCAAAAGCAGCTGTTGCAAATTGGGATGAGCAGGAATCAACACTTGATAAACTCATTGAATTACCGGGATCTGAAGAAGATTCTTTTTGGCAAACTAAAAAAGAAAAAGAACAACAATCGCTACAATCTCCCCCTATAGATAAGAAAAAAATTAAGCTAAAAACACTTTTTAACCGATTATTACCTTATGTAATTTCGAACCATGCCTGTTTTGATAAAAATTTTAAAACCAGTAATCTCAATCAATATACGCTCTTGTCTCCTACAGAGCATCATTTTGAAATTCTAAGCAAACAAGGTATCGTCAAAAAAATTCAACAAAGAAAAATAACTGCAGGTAAATTAACTACAAACGAACTCATAAGGTTACTGAACGAAAATGACTTCACAGATACAATCGCCATTATCAATTCACCTACACATACAATTCGTGTAAGCTTCAAAAACGGGTCATGGTCCGTATATAACTCTAACTATGATCAAACTTCGCCCGCTACATGTCGTAAATATTTTCCAAATAAACTCGTCGCAGTGAATGAAGTATTCCGAATTCTAGGTCAATCAATAGCAATTGTAATTGCCAGTACTAATTCAGAAAAAAAAATATCCCTTCCTCTATTGAGCACGCTTAAACCTTTTGAGATGCTCGATCGATTAACTGAGGATGGCCTCTTTATTATAGCAAAATGGTGTCCTGATATTCTCCAGAACGTATTGGAACAGGTTGAGAATCTTCCCTCTGCGGGCGAAGTTATTGCGCAAGGTCTTCTATGTCAGAGCAATGGAACAGGATTACAATGCATTGCCAAGAGCGTTCCCGGAGCATTACCGAAGGCATTAGAATTGGCAGCCAAAGCAAAAAACGGTGATAAACTGATTGTTCAAGCACTGTTAACCCAAGATGAGGATAAAGAAATAGGATTAAAAACAATTTTATTCTATGCTCCAGCTTCTTTAGAGCTCGCATTGGATAAGGCTACTCAGACGTTAAACGATTGCGAGCTCATAACTCAAGCCCTTCTATCTAAGGACGATGAGGATTGGTCCGCTTTACACTATATTGCCGCGGACTTCCCAGAGCTTTTACCAAGAGTTTTTAGTTTATTTAATAAAACAGCGAATGGCCCACAGCAGCTTGCAAAATGCATCCTAGAGAAAAATAAACATAATTCAACACTCCTTTACCTTGTTGCACGTTACAGCCCCAATTCCTTATCTCAAACATTAGATATTGCCAGTAAATGGAATGTACATGACCCCGAGCCTCTTGCAAAAGAAATTGTAAATAACCTCAAAGTAATTGCCCAATATGCGCCACCTACTTTATCTAAAGCATTGAATATGGCTTTGAAAGCACCTAATGGTTCCACTCTTATCAAGGAAGCACTGTTAGCTAAAAATGAGAAAGGGTTACGCATAATAAAGCGCTATTCACCAGATTGTCTGGATCAAGTACAGCAAATTATCCAAAACAATCCAAGTAAATCAATCAAGTATCAAGGATCTCCCCAAATAGTCCGTACAAACCTAAGCTTCTGGGAACGAAACCAAGTTTCAGCTACCATACTGACTGCAACAGTTGTTGGCGTCACCGCTTGGTTCGCAACTAAAAAATAAGCGGGTCCTGCTCCCTAGCCTGCGCAACTATAGTCAGCAAACGCAACACGTTGGCGAAATTAAAGGTCAAACAAATAGGGAGTTTTGTTTACCAGTTAAATATAAATATGGATAGGTCAGGGTCAGGCCCTGAATCGTGAATTGTAACCCCAAACTCAATAAAAACTGTTCTATTCGAAATTTAAGTCCTGCCCCAGATGTGCTGATATTCTGAACCAGCTATTTATGGAAGAAGTCAATTATAGCAAAGCTATTTTATCAATTTTATCGGCGTACTTCAGAGAAAATATCAACGATTATAATGTTTTCGAGTTATCCAGATTACGGCAGACAATGCTATTACAATCTAGAATTAAGAGGAATAAAATTGAACATGCCCTTTTTTACCAAGCCCCGGGCCGGAGCTCATCTCACTCGAAAAAGTAGTTTTTTATATAAAAACATTCATTGATCTAAATCAAATCGACTCAATTACTTTAATGCTATCCTTTTAGCGCTTATAACTGTAGATGGCCCTTAGAAGGAGTTCAATATGCTTTATTTTAATGCAAGTACCGGAGAAACCGTCCTCTCTGGATTAACTAATGTAAATGGCGATATGTTAATGCGCTCTATTTTTAAAATAAACAAAAACACAAAACATATTGATATGGGATGGAATAATTTTGGTAAAAGATCAAATTTCGAATTGCAAGTAGCATTAAGTCACCTGAATGACCAAATAAAATTTGTAACTTTACGTGGAAACAGTTTAGGAAAAAAATCAGGAGAAGATGCTGCGCTTGTTTTCTTATCATTAAAGCATGCTACTCATGTAGACTTAAGTTTTAATGACCTTAATGTTCAAAAAAGGCTAGATATTGGATTAAAAGGTTTTGTCTCAACTCAAGTAACGTCATTGGATCTGAGCTCTAACAATTTAGGTATTGATATTAATAAGCAGCTCAACAAGGCGGTAGCTGTTCTTATAGGTTTAAAATCATTAAATATGAGCTACAACAAATTGGATAGAAAGAGCGAAGAAGAACTAGAAACCCTATGTGCGGCGTTCCCCGCAAACTTAGAGCATCTTGATTTAAGCAACAATAATCTGGGCAGCAAAATTAACTTAATTAGAAAGTTACCTAAAAATATTACTTCTTTGAATATTAGCGATAATGACATCGGTCAATTAGCTGTTGAGGAAATTTATAATTTGAAGAGTTCATTAACCCATTTACAAACACTTTATATCAGTATTGATGAACTCACTAAGATGTCCCCAAAACAAAAAAAAGCTTGGGAATCTATTCTTTCACCTATAAATAAAGTTGTTTTTCTTGATTCATCAGAAAGAGAAGTTATACCGGAACAATCTCTTTTTGCAACCAATAAATCTGGTTTCTTCATCCGAAATTATGACAACAAAGAGCAGGATATTGTTGAATCGCTTAAAGGTTTTGCGAAATCTATTACTGATAGCCTGAGAAAATAAAATCAAAGGGCAAGGTCATAGAGAGACATTCATCGCTTCAATCAATTAGCTGGTTCGTTTTTTAATCGCTTGGTACATTTTTCTGTGTTTTTTATAAGGTAAGGACGTGATGTAGTAACGCGTGG
>NZ_QHJG01000061.1 GCF_003184185.1 Legionella qingyii
AATGATTAAAACTAAGTGATGCACTAGTTCTCTAGCTGTCCATAACGAGAAGATAGGTCGTTTAGACCATTATACTATCAAATATATTAAATAAATATTAAGTTCATTAATGATAAATTGATAATTTTGCCTAATTTGGCTTGGGCTAATCCCTAAATGAGTATCCATTTTGAAGGAGTATAATCATCTAACAGTTCTTTGACTTGCTTCCATAATTCATCACGGATTTGCCCTCACTTTGTTCGTGTCGCTCGCCTATGTCTAAATACTCGTTTGACAGAGTCAAACAGGACTTGCCGAAAGTTCAGGGGGGAGGGATCACATGAACCTTTAAGGTGAATTTTTTCCTCGATTTTAAAATAGGGACAATCAGGTTTCACTCATGCGAGCTTGACGCTCGATAGGAGATGAAACCTATGAATTAAACAACGTAATGTACTAAAGAGATTTTGGTGAACGTAATAGCTCTAACATCGACTTCGCAGCTAATTGTTCTGCTTTTCTACGGTTAGATCCTTGGCCAAAAGTTTGTTGTTTTGCTCCAATTACCATACATGTTATATAGAATATCTGATTGTGCTCATCCCCTTCCACCTTAGTCAAAGTATACTCTGGAAGAGCCATTTTTTCAGCTTGTAAATATTCTTGTAATTGAGTTTTAGCATCTTTTAGGCAATCATTTAAATTAGAATCTGCAAGTCTGGATCGATATAACTTTAAAATAACTTCTTTCGCTGTCTCGATCCCCCCATCAAGAAAAATTGCTGCAAAAACAGCTTCCATAGCATCAGCAAGAATAGAGGCACGACGAAAACCTCCGCTTTTCAACTCACCTTGTCCTAAAAACAGGAAATCCCCCAGATCAATTTCTTTAGCCAATTCAACCAACATCTCGCCCCGAACTAAAAATGAACGTAAACGACTTAATTGGCCTTCGCTTTGTAAGGGAAAACGATGAAACAATTCATTAGCAATTACAAAACTCAAAATTGAATCTCCAAGAAACTCGAAACGCTCATAGTTTTCACTACCAACACTACAATGCGTTAAAGCTTGCTTGAGATAGGCAATATTATTGAATTTATAATTTAATCGCCTGCATAGTCTTTCTAAATCAACTTTCACTGCCTGCTACAACCTCTTCTGTATGATCAAAATCAAATAATAAGCTTATATTATATACTAAGGGCTTAATAACTTGATATTTCACTTTCACTCTAAATTTATTGGAACCTATAGGTTCAATCATTAACTGATTTTCCTTTAAACTTTCCACCCCATTAATATCTAAGCGTTTATCCATGGTGCTCTTTAGAAGATTAACATCTGCCACGGGATCACCACTTAATGTGGATAAAGGCACTGAATTTAATCCTTTTACCGATTTAATAATGGAGTAATACTGCAAATAAACTGGAATAACACGCATTACAACGATTGCAGCCATAACAATCACAACGACTGTAAATATCATCCCTATAAAAGTCATTCCCTTTTGTTTATGCATTTGCTATTCCTTTTCTGCTTTAACTTAAAGTACGTTTTTTGATCAGAGAATCATAAACGATATTGCATCCTTATGGGATTAATTTTCCTATTCTAGACCAACGAACGTTATCCTTTTTGCCATTCCAACTCATCCAAACTAAAAATGCTCTGCCTCGCAAATAGGATTCGGGTACGAATCCCCAGAACCGGCTGTCCGCGCTGTCATCACGATTATCACCCATCATGAAATAATTCCCCTCAGGCACCACAATATCAAAATCTACAGCTGGAACATCAGTTCGTACAAAAATATTATGTACTGTACCATTTAAATCTTCTTGATATTTAGCTACTGCTTTTCCCGAACTTTCATCAATAGTGTACTCAACAAAAGTCTGTTTTGCTTTCCTTCCATTAATTGTTAACACCTTATTGTGATAACTAATTTTATCACCTGGTACTCCTATTACCCTTTTGATGTAATCATAGGAAGGATCTGGCGGCCAGCGAAATACTGCAACCTGTCCTGTTTTAGGGTCAGAAATCGAAACAACTTTTTTTTCCCAAACAGGAAGTCTTAATCCATAAATAAACTTATTTACAGCAACAAAATCACCAACAAGCAATGTTGGCTCCAATGAACCAGAAGGAATACGGAACGGTTCAATTAGAAACGAGCGTAAAATTAATACAATGAAAAATACTGGAAAAAAAGATCGTGAATATTCAATAATACGATTTGGTTTTTGATCCTCAGCGCGTTTTCTTGCCCAAAAAAGAACATCTAATAAATAAATAAAACCACTGATGAACGATAGTACAACCAATATTAAAGCAAAATTCATAAATTTATATCCTAATCAAACTTAGTTTCGAATAATACATCCAACGTATCATTAATGCCTTGTACTATTTCTTTTTATCAGTTTGGAAAACAGCCATGAATGCTTCTTGCGGTATTTCCACATGCCCTACTTGCTTCATGCGTTTTTTACCTGCTTTTTGTTTTTCCAATAATTTTCGTTTTCGAGTCACATCACCACCATAACATTTTGCAGTAACGTTCTTACGTAATGCTTTTACTGTTTGTCTGGCAATAATATGACTACCTAAAGCAGCTTGAATTGCAACATCAAACATTTGTCGTGGAATTAAATCACGCATTTTTTCAGCGATTAATTTTCCACGAGTTTGAGCTGAAGACCGATGAACGATAACTGAAAGCGCATCCACACGTTCACTATTAATTAAAATGTCCATTTTAACTAAGTCAGCTTCTTGGAAGCGTAAAAAATTATAATCAAGTGATGCATAACCACGGCTTACTGACTTTAATCGATCAAAAAAGTCAGAAACCACTTCACTCATAGGAATATCATAAGTTACAGAAACTTGGCGACCACTGTAAGTCATATTGACCTGGATACCCCGTCGCTCAACACACAAATTAATGATTGAACCGAGGAAGTCTTGAGGCACAAGTATATTTGCCCTCACAATAGGCTCATACATTTCTTTAATTTGAGGAAGAGGCGGCAAAAGAGATGGATTATCAATCAGCATCGTCTCGTCTTTTTGTGTTAAAATTTGATATACAACTGTAGGCGCAGTAGATATTAAATCGAGATTGTACTCTCGTTCCAGGCGCTCTTGGACGATTTCCATATGAAGCATACCTAAGAATCCGCATCGGAAACCAAAACCCAACGCTTCAGAAGACTCAGGTTCATAAAATAATGAAGCATCATTTAAGCTTAATTTAGCAAGGGCTTCACGGAATGCCTCAAAATCATCAGAACTGATAGGAAATAAACCAGCATAAACTTGAGGTTTTACACGTTGGAACCCAGGAAGTGGTTTCTCGGCTGGATTTTTTTCCAAAGTAAGCGTATCCCCTACTGGGGCACCTTGAATTTCTTTAATTCCTGCTACCAAATAACCTACCTCACCGGCATTTAGTACATCCAGTTTTGTACGTTTAGGGGTAAATATACCAACTTGGTCGACTTCATAAGAGCGTCCTGTGGACATAACTCTCATCTTATCCCCTTTACGTATTGAACCATTGACAATGCGTACTAATGAAACAACACCGAGATAGCTATCAAACCAAGAATCAATAATCAAAGCTTGTAACGGTTGGTTAATATCCCCTTCTGGTGGAGGAATACGAGTCACTAACGCTTCAAGTACATCTTCCACTCCAAAGCCACTTTTAGCACTGACCCGTATTGCATCATGAGCATCAACACCAATAATGTCTTCAATTTCTGAAATAACACGCTCGGGTTCGGCTTGTGGTAAATCAATTTTGTTAAGTACTGGCAAAACAGATAATGATTGGTCAATGGCTGTGTAACAAACAGCAACTGTTTGTGCTTCTACGCCTTGTGCTGCATCAACAACAAGAATTGCCCCTTCACATGCAGCCAGTGAGCGCGATACCTCGTAGCTGAAATCGACATGTCCTGGTGTATCGATGAAATTCAAGAGATAGGTTTTACCGTCCTTTGCAGTGTAATTTAAAGAAACACACTGTGCTTTAATCGTGATGCCTCGCTCTCGTTCTATATCCATAGAGTCTAGCACTTGAGCACTCATTTCACGTTCAGTTAAACCACCACAAATTTGGATAAATCGATCCGCCAAGGTAGATTTACCATGGTCAATATGGGCAATAATTGAAAAATTACGAATTCGCTTTAAATCACTCAACTGAAGTACCTATTTTGCAAATAGCGCATTCTAGCTTAAATACGCGCGACCTTAAAGTATTTGCTAATATAGTGCAATTTTAATAAGATTTATCATTTGATTTTTATTAGGATGCGCTATGCGACGAATACCAGGTTTGGGGCTTATTGCAATAATGTTGCTACTTTTTTCATTCTCAACTTATTCAGATACCGCATTTACGAAAAGAAAAGATGTGCAGCTTTTTATCAAAAGTATGGTCAAAGAGTACCACTTTAATGCCAAAGAACTTACAGCAATAATGAATCAAGTAGTTATTCAGCCTGGTATTATTGAATCAATGGAAAAACCCTATGAAAAGAAAAATTGGGATGTTTACAGAGATTTATTTCTCACTCCTGCACGTTTAAAAGGTGGATTGGATTATTGGGTTGCTAACAGAGAAGCCTTAGACAGGGCACAGAAAAAATATGGTGTTCCACCAGAGATTATTATTGCAATTTTAGGCGTAGAAACGTTATACGGAGAACGACAAGGAGATCATCGAGTTCTTGATGCATTGGCAACATTGGCATTTAACTATCCAAAACGCTCACCCTACTTCACTAAAGAGCTAAAAGAGTATCTACTACTTTGTCGTGAACATGGTGTTCCTGCAACTCAATACAAAGGCTCTTACGCTGGCGCTATAGGTCAACCACAATTTATGCCCAGCAGTTACCGTAATTTTGCTGTTGATTTTAATAATACCGGTAAACGCGACCTGGTCACTAATAATGCTGATTCTATAGGAAGTATCGCGAATTACTTCTACCAGCATGGCTGGAAACCCAATGATGGAGTTGCTCAAAATGCCAAATTGGTAGGTACGTTACATAAACGTATTCAAATGAATCCTAAAAGACCTAATTATTACTATACTCAGCTCATTGCGCATGGCGTTAAGCCAATAACCGCCTCACATAATCATCCTTCACGCGCCGCTTTGATTGAACTAGTGACTGGTAAAGGAAATGAATATTGGATAGCTTATCCTAATTTCTTTGTTATAACCCGATACAACTCAAGTCCTCAATATGCACTTGTAGTTTATCTATTGGCGCAACAACTGAAACAACAGTGGACTGCAATGAATGCAAAAAAACTTAGAGCATATGCTTAGGAATGGATATTCTTTTTCTCTTTACAAAACATCTTGATGAAGCAGGATGCTTTTGCCTTAAATTAAATGAAGGTGGGACATTAATTGTTCCACCTGCTCAACGCAGTTTTGCAGAAATTAAATCATTGCAAACTGAGTGTAAAACTTTAGTAATTGAAACGTGTGAGCATGTTAGTCTTCTTAATCTGGAGTTTTCATGGCTTCCTGAAAGAAAAGCGCGAATTGCAATTCCTTATGCTTTGGAAGAAAAGTTAGCTCAACCCGTAGATGAGCTTCATTTCGCTTTTGATAAAGCACGATATCAAAACAATCAATATCTAGTTACTGTAATAAGCAAACAGCGAATTCGATATCTAATGCAATTATTCAATGACCAAAACATTGAATTTTTTGCTATTACTGTAGATTGGTTTGCCCTGGAACCACAAGAGCTATGTATCTGTGAAACAACTTTGCTCATCAATACTGAGGATTTCCAAGGTGCTCTTTCAGGGGAACTAGCTGATATCTATCTAAAAAATCACCCACAATACCATCCATTACTTTTTACAGACAGCGCAATTCAAATTGATGCTTCATCTCCTAAAAATCAGGAAACATCATATACTTGGATTGCTCAAAGAATGTTAAAAGCAAAGATAATGAATCTCTGCCAAGGAGAAATGCAGCATGGAAATAAAAGTGATTTGATTAAAAAGGGATATCAACTAGTCGGTCTCCTTTTTTGTCTCTGGTTAATCTCCTTACTCGTAGTAAATGGGATGAAATTGCATTTCTTAAATAAGCAGACCGAGAAAATAGATGAACAAATCGCCGTTATCTATCATGAGTTTTTCCCTGATGCCAAACAAGTTATCAGTCCTAAGTTTCGCATTGCGCAACTTTTAAAAAGTAATAATACAGAAGAGCAAAATCGTTTTTGGTTTTTACTCAATCAATTGGCTAAAGTAATTAAGAACGATCGTAATACTGTAGAACAGTTGCGATATCAAAACAAAACGTTATCTGTAACGATAATAAGCATGGATTTCGCCAGTTTAGAAGAGCTCGAGAACGAATTAAAAAAGCTGCAACTCAAAGTAAAACAAACTCAAGCATCAACTCGCGAACAACAAGTCGCAGCCACTTTGGAGTTAATGTGAAAGCTTATTTAAGTAGTCTTAATGAGAGAGAAAAATGGATGCTGATTGGAGGAACACTGTGCCTTTTGCTCTATGTTTATTATTTATTTTTATATAGTCCATTGAGCCAAAAGGTAACTCAAAAATCAACTCAGCTCGTAGAAAAAACTACTACATTGACGTGGATGCAGAACATAAGACAACAAAGTCATATAAAGCAAACAAAGAAACAATCAGTAGATAACAGCCAACTCCTAACCACGCTCGCGACAAAACTAAAAAATGATCCGACCCTGAAATTTCCTTATCAATTACAACAAACTGGACTGGGCGATATTCAACTTACATTTGACGCCGTAGCTTTTGACTTATTTATTGCATGGCTGGAAAAATTAAATCAACATTATGCAATTACCGTGAAGCAGTTTGAAGCAGACCGCTCAAAAACACCTGGCGTAACTCGTTTAATGATCCTAATCAGTTCAGATTCTAAAGCAACATAGCCCCAATTAGCCCTAATCAAATATTTTACAAAAATAAGGAAATTTTATGTCAAATTCATCGGTTAAAATTGTGCGCTTTCATGAAACTGGAGGCCCGGAAGTATTAAAACTTGAAGAGTCGTCACTACCAGAACCAGGAAAAGGTGAAGTTCGCTTGCGTGTTCATGCAATTGGTCTAAATCGCGCTGAGATTATGTTTCGTACTGGAGCCTATCTGATAGAACCACATTTTCCATCAAAAATTGGCTATGAAGCTTCTGGGATAGTTGAAGCAGTCGGCCCGGATGTAGATAAAAAAATGATCGGCAAGACATACAGCACAGTGCCTTGCTTTGATCTCGGTAAGTATGGTGTATATGGAGAAGTTGCTATAGTTCCTGCATACGCACTCGCAGCATACCCAGAGAAACTTTCTTATGAGGAAGGAACTTCTATTTGGATGCAATACCTAACCGCCTATGGTGCCCTAATTCATTATGGAAATCTTACTAAAAATGACTTTGTTTTAATTACTGCTGCCAGTAGCAGTGTAGGACTTGCTGCTATTCAAATAGCACGTGCTCAAGGAGCTATTAGCATCGTCACAACGCGAACTGCTAAGAAAAAAGCAGAATTACTCGCCTTAGGAGCAGATCATGTGATTGTAACAAACGATGAAAACCTCCCTACCCGTGTCAATGAAATAACTCATGGCAAAGGTGTAACAATTGTATTCGATCCAATTGCAGGAAAAGGTGTCGAAATGCTTGCAGAAACACTGAGCCAAGGTGGAATACTTTTTATTTATGGAAATTTATCGTTGGAGTCAATCACTCCATTCCCTCTTTTTACCGCTTTAAGTAAAGGAATTTCCGTACGCGGTTATACGCTTTTTGAAATTGTAGCTCAAGCAGAGGTACGCGCAAAAGCTGAAAAATATGTTTTTGATCACTTGCAAGATGGTTCATTTCAACCCCAAATTGCTCGAACTTTCTCCTTAGGACATATAGTAGATGCCCATAAATACATGGAGTCCAATGAGCAAGTCGGCAAGATTATCGTGACTCCTTAATCAACATAATAACTCATCCCCGAATTAAGATATCGCTTAATTCGGGGTAAATTATTTAGGGTCTATTGTTGCACATTACTCCAGTTAATCACTGAAGCACTGCTTTTGATTTCGGGTGGTAATGAATTTAATGCCTTTTGTGCTTCTTCTGCAGTGCCATATGTTCCGTATACTCCCTTATAACGTGTTTTGCCATCACGCTCATATTTGATTTGAGCCATCCGATCTTTTTTAGGTGCTTTGTAAAGAACTTGTGCCACTTGAGATGCCTTATCACCTTCTGTCAACTCAATAGTGTAACCTTGTGGATTTTGACTATTTACCCAAGTCTGATCTCTATCCTTAAAAGAAACGGGAGAATGTAATTCACCAACATGGTACGAATCAGGAACATTAACTTCCTGTTTTTGTTGATATCTATAGTCATAATTAACCATACGGTTACTATTCATAGAATATGGTTCTGTAATATCAGTGTATGAGTAAGCGGGATATGTGAGGTATTCACTGTCCTTAGTACAAGAAGACATAATGAAAGCACAAATTACCATGAGTGCTAAGTTTATTTTCTTATCCATTGTCATTCCCCTATTTATAGTTCTTATTATTCACTTCTTGACTACTATATCTACATAATAAGAAAAAACTTTAGAAAATTGAGTTGTGAAAGGACAAATTTTGTCTTACAGTAATTATTTTTTTATTCCTACGGCAAAAACTTATGTGGACACATCGACGTTCGGGACAAACAAATCAAAGAGGAAACCTGGATCATCGGGATCCTTATGAACGAGATCGAACTCGAGTAATTCACTGCCCAGCGTTCAGACGACTACAAAGAAAAACACAAATTTTAGGAACTGATGAAGGTGATTTTCATCGAACTCGCCTGACTCATTCTCTGGAGGTCGATTCAATAGGACGCAGCATTGTACACAATCTCTTGATGAACCAAGAAAAGCACATTGCGCTAGCAGGTTTATTACCTAATGATGATCTGATCTCTGTTATTTGTTTACTTCACGATATTGGTCATCCACCTTTTGGTCATGGTGGTGAAGTAGCGCTAAATTATATGATGCGTGATTATGGAGGATTTGAAGCAAATGGCCAAACGCTACGATTACTAACCAAAGTAGAGAGCAGTTATGGCGTCTATGGTCTTGATTTAACCCGACGTGCGCTGCTTGGTATTTTAAAATATCCAGTGAAACGCTCTACTGTTGTTGCCCCTAAACAAGCACCCGTTCATGAATCCATCCATAAAACCATCAAAATTAATGATTGGTTACCGCCCAAAGCTTATTTTGATTGCGAACAACCCGAAATCGATTGGTTGTTATCTCCTTTTTCCAATAGTGATAAAGAATTATTTCAATCCCTATCACAAATTCCTCGTGGTACAAAAACAGGAAAATCTGCTTATCATAGTTTTGACTGTTCGATTATGGATATTGCAGATGATATTGCTTATGGGGTTCATGATCTTGAAGATGCGATTCATTTACGTTTAATAAATCCCTCTCATCTGGATACACCCGAATTTCGACAGTTATTAAATAATACATCGTTAACCGATCGTCAAAATTTATTAATCGACTCACTATTTTCTTCAGATCTTTACTCAAGAAAACAAACTATTGGAGAAATGGTTAATTATTTTATTACTTCAACCCAAATCATAATAACCAATGAACAATTCGAAAATAATTTACTTAAATACAATCTAGCACTCACTCCCGAAGCTAATGCACTTCTGAATTATTTAAAACAATGCATCTATACTAATGTCATTGATTCTCAAGAGGCTCGAACTTTTGAGTATGGGGGTCAAACAGTTGTTCTGAGGCTCTTCGATGCCATCAGTTCAAACCCCGGTAGTTTATTAGATAATAAAAACCGAGTCTTGTTTAAACAAGCGGAGGATGAAACGACTGCTTATCGAATCGTATGCGATTACTTAGCCAATATGACAGATGAGTATGCATACAGAATGCACGAGCGATTATTTGGGTTTAATACAAGAACAATTTTTGAGCGACTTTAAGAATTACTATTAAAAATGAATAGATATCAGGCTCTGTTGACAATTGCTTCATTAGCCTACGTTCGCACTTTATGCAAATCCAGTAAAGGCTGCACTTTAGTTTGTCTCTGTATAGATCCCGCACATAAAGCGGGGAAGTAGGCGGAATGAAATGAAATGTCAAAGACTCTAGTAATTCCTGTCATCAGATGAACAGCTTTTATCCAGGTTATGGATAATGGTTGATAAATACCTGCGTTAATCTTTAATACAAAATATAGATCCGATTTAGAGAGCACCAAATTAGACCCGAAAGAGCGCTCGAAAAGATCTAAAAAGTAATACCAAGCACTTTAAAATTTTAAAGTATAGGTATGTTCTTTAACGATACGCTTGGATACAGTTTCATCATCGGTAGTAATATGCGGTACTGTAATACTTATGCTGGAATTATCATAACATCCACCGTAATTTATATTAATGGTACCTGTATTGATTTTTGGTGTTTTAACACAGGAAGCATTTTTTTTATTAAAAAATGCCGTCAAATTTTAATTTCATTTTTATTACCTCGTGACATCATAAATCTTCGCAGAAGAACCATGCTTCATATCGATTAATAAAATATTAAAATGAAAATATTTTATACTTTTTGGGAGGCTCTAATTATAAGATTAGATAAAAGGATAAATGATTGGCTCTACCCCAAAAAAGGGGGCATTTTAATCAAGTTAGTCTAGACTAACCCATTGATTT
>NZ_QHJG01000062.1:0-7058 GCF_003184185.1 Legionella qingyii
TGCAATACTCTCAATAATTTCTTGCTCATTAATTTCTTCTGTTAGATCAATACAAAATACACCAGCAGTAGCTCCCTTATAAAATACCTGACTCAATAGTTTGTATCGTTCATCTCCAGCTGTATCCCATAATGACACAGAACTGCTGGAATCTATTTTTCGAGCCAAAAAATCTGCGCCTATTGTACGAGGAGAATTCAATTTAAAATCTGATAAACCAGCCGCTCGACGTATAATCTGAGTTTTGCCACTTCCACTTTTACCAAAAAAAACAACCTTATATATCATGGGGAGCCTCAAAAATTACTTATATATAAAAATTTAGGGAAAGATGTATTCCAGACTCATAAAAATGTGATGAAAATCTTAATACAAATTTCCAAGATTTAGGATTACAACAAAAGAGTGAATCAACTGATTAATTGAGTAAGGATGAAAATACTACAAAACGATTAGTACTGCTTGAGCCTGTTTACCTCAAGCAGCACCCAGACTTAAATTTCCATTAAGTCTTTTTCTTTTTCTGCTAATAACCCATCTATTTCAAGAATGTACTTATCAGTTAGCTTTTGAATCACTTCTGCTGCTCGACGCTCATCATCTTCAGAAATGGTTTTATCTTTGACCAATTCCTTTAATTGACTGTTTGCATCTCTTCTGATATTGCGTATGGAAACTTTTCCTTGCTCGCCTTCATTACGAACGACTTTGATTAGCTCCTTTCTTCGTTCTTCAGTCAATGGCGGCATTGGAACTCGTATAGCAGAACCTGCTGTAGCAGGATTCAAACCTAAATCAGAAGTCAAAATAGCCTTTTCTACAGCTGCTACCATAGATTTTTCCCATGGAGTCACTAAGATTGTCCGTGAATCACTAGCAGAAATATTAGCAATTTGATTTAATGGGGTCATAGTTCCATAGTAATCAACGTGTACGTGATCCAGTAAACCGACATTAGCTCTTCCAGTGCGAATTTTTGTCAGATCAGTCTGTAACACTTCAATGGTTTTTTTCATTCGCTTTTCTGAATCTTGCTTAATCTCATTTATCATGATTAGCTCCGACTATAGTTCCTACGCGCTCTCCAGTTACAATTCTTCTCAATGCATTAGGTGCAGTCATATCAAATACCTGTAAGGGCATCCCTTGATCCTGACAAAGACAAATTGCAGTAGAGTCCATCACTTCCAAACCTTGCGTTAAAACTTCAATATAAGTTAAATAATCATAACGCTTGGCATTAGGGTTTTTAAAAGGATCTTCTGAGTAAACACCATCTACTTTAGTTGCTTTTAAAACCACATCCGACCCTATTTCAATAGCTCTTAAACAAGCGGCTGTATCAGTGGTGAAAAACGGATTTCCTGTGCCTGCTGCAAAAATTACTACATGTCCAGTTCGCAAATGTTCAATTGCTTTACGTCGATGGTACGGGTCAACTACTCCAAGCATGGGAATAGCTGACATAATACGCGCAGGCATATCAATACGCTCCAACGCGTCTCTCACCGCTAAAGCATTCATTACTGTAGCAAGCATGCCCATATGGTCGCCAGTTACACGTCCAACACCGGCTTGAGAAAGCGCTTTACCACGAAATAAATTACCGCCACCTAATACGAGACCAACCTCAACGCCCATCTTAATTAAATCGGATATATCCCTAGCTAATGTATCCAATACTGAGGGATCAATACCGAATTGTGACTTGCCCATAAGGGCTTCGCCACTATATTTAAGTAATATACGTTTATATTTCAATGTTGGGTGACTATCATTCATCATGTACGAACCTGAGCCATCACTTCTTCAACAAAGTTATCTTCTTTTTTCTCTATCCCTTCACCAACTTCATAACGAACAAAGGAAAGAACTTCAGTATTCTTTTCTTTCAATAGTTGACCTACTTTGATATCAGGGTTTTTAACAAATGGTTGACCTAATAAGCTCACTTCGTCAATAAATTTATTGATTCTACCTTCAATCATTTTATCGATAATTTCTTGTGGCTTGCCACTTTCTTTTGCTTGAGCAGTAAAGATTTCACGCTCATTTTCAACAGCTTCAGTAGATACTTGATCCCTACTTACTACAATTGGTTTGCTCGCAGCAACGTGCATTGCAATGTCTTTAGCAAGTTCTTCTTGCTCATTTTTGAGTGCAGCCATAACACCAATTCGTGAACCATGTAAATAGCAACCAATAACTCCTGTATCACAGTGCATGCGCTCAAGGCGTCTTAATTTAATATTTTCACCGATTTTTGCTACTAACTCTTGACGAGCTTGTTCTACAGTAACGCCAGAAGCAAGAGTAATCGCAGACAATTCGGCAATTGTAGTGGCTGAACTATTTAATGCAGCATCAGCAACGTTATTAGCAAAGTTAGTAAAGTTCTCATCACGAGCAACAAAATCTGTTTCACTGTTAATTTCTAACATCACTGCACTACGTCCATCAGCAGAACGTGCAATCACTACCACACCTTCAGCAGCTACGCGATCTGCTTTCTTATCAGCTTTTGCCTGTCCTGCTTTACGCATTTCAATGATCGCAGCCTCAATATCACCATTGGTTGCTATTAGAAATTTTTTACACTCCATCATACCAGCACCTGTACGCTCACGTAACTGCATGACTAAACTTGCACTAATTGACATTTTCATTTCTCCGTATAGCAAAAGGGGGGCAAATTTAGGTGTTTAGACACCCAGCCCCCCCTATATTTTAAAATCTAATTATTCCCCAGCTTTTGCTGCATCGTTAGTTTGTTCAACTACTTCCACAAATTCAGCATCAGATGAACCTACTCCCACCGTATTACTACCTTTAGCATCTAAAATTGCATCAGCAATACAACGGACGTAAATATCAACTGCTCTCATGGAGTCATCATTACCAGGAATAATATAATCAATATTTCTTGGGCTATTGTTGGTATCAACAACACCAATAACGGGTATTTTTAAGCGATGAGCTTCTTCAACAGCAATGTGCTCGAAGCCAACATCAACAACAAACAAAGCATCAGGTAAACCGCCCATGTGCTCAATACCACCTAAACCTCTTTCTAATTTTTCTAGTTCACGTGTCAGCATCAATGCTTCTTTTTTAATCATGCCGTTAAACAATCCCTTTTCTTTCATCTCTTTCAATTCTTTTAAGCGAAAAATGGATTGGCGAACTGTTTTGTAGTTGGTCAACATACCACCTAACCAACGATGATCGACATAAGGCATACCACAACGCTTCGCGTGTTCACGAATGCTGTCTTGTGCTGCTCTTTTAGTTCCAACAAATAAAATTTTTGCTTTATTAGACGCTAATCTGCCAACATAGTTCACAACATCGTTGAGCATTACCATCGTTTTTTCAAGATTGATAATGTGAATTTTGTTTCGGGATCCAAATATATAATCACCCATTTCAGGATTCCAAAAACGTGTTCTGTGTCCGAAATGAGCTCCTGCTTCAAGCAATTCACGCATACTTATATTCATAGTTTATTCTCCAGGGTTATTCCTCCACGCTCCCCATACGAAACCCTTAAGGGACCCTATCGTATGTGCCGAACCGTGTGTGTATTTAAAGCGCGACATTTATACCATATTCGTCGAAATTCATCAATCAAATTTAGTTGCAAATCTTTTTTTTTATCTTGTGCTAAGCTTTCTTATATACGGTTCGTAATTATTCGTGCCGAAAATTTACAAAAACTAGTTTTTATGTGCAGCAATTTATTGAACTCAAAAATTAAGAATAAAAATGTATCAATATAATCCAAACTTACATGTAAAAATCTGGTTAAGTAATAATCCAAATGTATTCATGAATTTGGAAAATCAAATTCGCCTTATTGAAATGCGTGAAAAAAATCCCACTGATACAATTCATTTGGTATATGACTCCAATTTACTCGAACATAAATCGGTAACTTCGTTACATGAATTTTGCAAGGAACATAAAATTGTCTCTCTTGATGTCCACACAATTCATACATCACTTCAATCGGATAATGAAAAAAAATTATTCGGGTTTTATAAAGACGAAATTTCCAATTTAAAATCAGGTGGGAATTTGGCCGTTGCAAGTGATATTTTAAGATGGCTGTCACCAGTATTTAAAAAAGGGACTTATACAGATTTTGACTTTCCAATTGATACATCCAATCTTCCCAAGCTTATTGCAACTGAAATGCCCATACTTCTTAACATTGGTAGTTTAAAAATGGGTAAAAAGGAATTTATTCTGTCAAATAATGATTTTGTTGCTATTGTGGATGAAATTGCAGCAAAGAACGACATTGAACGAGTTCAAAGTGGACTAATCTCAAGGCTCGAACATTATGATACCGATTTTATTGAACGAACCGAGAGGGAATTAAATGCAGGCAGTTTTATAAATCGTCATCTTTTAAAATTTATGAAAAATCGTTCTGAGTCGCTTTATATAGCTAAATCCAAAGAAATCATTCCACCAGCCCCACCTCATTCTTCATTAAAAATCAGAAAATATATCAATGAAGTAATGACCGATAAAAATAAATTTTTAAATTTTAACAAAATCGAAGCTCAAGAAACTCATGAACATGTAATCAAGAGATTAAGAAAAGATCTCGAAACTCAATTAAACCTGATTAAATATCTTTTTTTTAGCAAAGAATATTCGTCAATTAAGCATATTCTAGAAAAGAATGATGATAAATTCCTGACTTATTTAATGAAAAAAGAGCGAGATCTTTATATTAAATCAATTGTCGTCTGCACCACAGGCCCTATACAAATATCTAATGCATTATTCAGTGGATATGTTGTGGATTCAGATAAATTTATTAAAGAGATTCAACCCTTATCTTTTAATCATTATGGATTGCAAAATGCTTTTCGCTCACAAAATTCTATTCCGTTACATGAGAATGTTTTGGGAATGCTAAAATTCCTAGGTGTTGACGAGGGGGAGTTGAATGATTCTTCATGGTTGGATTCAGGGAAAAAACTCCAAGCATCACGGACAAAATTACTTGCCACACGTCAAAGCGAGCTTGCTTTAAGCTTACCTGTTTCTTTAGCTACAATAAAAAATGAAATGGAACGATATGTCCAAAAGATAGGGTGCACATCGAAACATTTCGCTTCTAAAGAAAAAAATCGTGCAAGAATAGGAGATCTTGAGCTCATATTAGATTGTTTTACTCAAGACAATGAATTTAATATTATCCAATTTAAAAATGTCTTACATAACATCCACCACCATAATGGATATATACAAAAATTAATCGATGATCTCGAAACTCTTTGTCATGATGCAATAATATTTAGTCTTGCAAAAGATAAAAAAATAAAATTGGGACATCCTTCTTATCAATCGGCTCAATCGTAGAAAAATTATTTGGTGATAATGACTGTTCGCCTAAGGAATTTACAAAACACTTTTCTGGTTTTTTAAGGATTCATTTAATAAACTTTTATTTTAATTCAAATGAATAAAGGTAAAACTCGCCCCATTTAAAAAAGCAAATGGGGTTCCGTTATAAATTACTTTTTAAACTCATAAAAAGGTGTAGTTATATCGTTTTCTTCCGTTTTGTTTTGCGATGATTTTTCACCAGGACTCGAAAAAAATCGATATTCTTGTTGTTCTTGAACATTAGTTTTTGATGTAGAATTATCCTTTAAAGTTGCTAAAGCACATAAATTTATAGTTTCATCTATTATTGCTGGACTAATTCCTACGGCGAAATCCACTAATTCGTTAAGGATAGTGTTTTCATTGATTTCACGAGGGATAAAAGGTTTATAGTCTACTATCAGTTTTTTAATTACCTGCTCCTTGACTTTATCCAACACTTCTTGAGGCTCATATTGTGCTAAAAAATCCCTTAGGGTTTTAGGATTATATTTAGGAAAAACATGATTACAGGAAAGTTTTTCAAATAATACTGGGTAATTACGACTGTTTATCCCATGCTCGCTAGCCTGTACAAGTAACTCATCTCGGGTAGGAAAATTAACAAGCCTTCCTGTTCGCTCATAATAGATACAAATTTTAAGCATGGGTAAATCGAAAGCTTCATGGATATATTTTTGAATAAGCATCACTTCCAATAAACTAAGATAATAATCTTTTAAATCCGGTTTTGAAGATAAATCTACAGCACGCACAAATAAACCCACTAATGAGTCTTTCGTAGCATCGAGTAAAATTTCATTCATTTCAAAACCATTTTGTTGCTCTTGAATTTCTTTAGCCAGTTCATCTAATGTTTTAAGACCTAGTTTTGTAGTTTCTTCACTTGTACTCAGTAATTTAATATTTTTTCTTTCTTCTCGTTTTTTTAATTTATCTATACTATTAGTATTAGCATCTTTACTATTAACATCATATACATATGCTTCTTCTGCATTCAGCAGGACTCCATAACGTCGTCCACCATGTGAATAAGTGGGTACATACTTTTGGTGAACAAGTAACGTTGTTGAAGAAAGACAATTACCATCTTTACTGATAAATAATTTAGCTTCGGTAGCCCAATCTGATAAACTTACATTATCAGGCGCTACAACAATTCGATTCACAGTTTTTGCGATTAGCCGATTCGCCTTAAAAAGAGTTCCAATTGTAGGTTTGCTTTCTTTCGCATACATAAGATATTACACGTCTAACTTGACTTATGTATAATTATAGCCCATTCTGACCTATATACAACCAAGGATTCCAATTGTGTTTTCAAATTTACCCAATGAAATTTTAGAAATTATTTGCTCATCCCTAAACGTTAAAGAAGAACGTAACCTTGGTCTCTTGTTTCAAAATGTGGAGAACTTGAGGAAAAAAAACATGATGAGGCAATTAACTAAAGTTCTGAGTAGTCCTGAACCGGTTCTATTCCATCATTTACTTCAATGCATTATAGATAATGAAAAGACCGGGCTCGCTATTTTACAAAATGAATATTGCAAAAATATATTGATTACGCAAAAACCAAATTCCTTACCTCATTGGATATTAAGTATAGGAGAATGTCAGCCCAATTTATTAGAATTTATTATGGAGGATGA
>NZ_QHJG01000062.1:7122-10688 GCF_003184185.1 Legionella qingyii
CTTTATAATAAACTACTCCTTCTCCTCTTCCTTTGTGCAAGCAAACTAGGGAGCGATATCTATATTAATATCACCGGAGGGCCAAATAATTTTTTACTTCATTCTAGTTTAATGATCTTAATAGCACGGCTTTGATTTTATGGTATTTTAATAAAAGGTACAAAAAAAGCTATTTAATTCAACAAAAACTACATTTAGTCGTTTGACCAGTTTAAAAATTAAACTTTCTTTATTAGTTGAGTGGCGACTTAGTCCAGTATGCTACTTTTTTTAAAGTTCGGTGAAAAATAACAAATTAGAAGTCAAATCACTCCTACTTGCTCTTTATTTTATAGTCATATAAAAAGAATTATAACAAAAAAAGAAACGACCATAACACCGTAACCCATACCCCAAACAAGCAACCGTTGTATCGCGGCATTACCCTCAGTAACTAAAACAAAAAAGTTAATCAACAAAGACAAATGAAATGATATCGGCATCGGTATTTCTTTTTTAACTTAACTATTCATTAAAACGTAATTAAAAACGCAAGTATGAAAAAATAAGTTAGATAGACAATCGGGGTATGTTGTGCAATGCTAATCGAGAAAAAGAAGACAATAGGCGTAGTCGGAATAAAAACTTTCCGTCTTCTTATCCAGACCGTACCTGTGATAAATAATAACAATGGTAGTAAAATCCGGCCAAGTAGTGCAAGAAACTATGTCGTATGAGTACCAAACTACATTACAAATAAACATAGTTAAATTATCGTGAAAAAAAATAGAAACTATTAATACTTAACTATTTCCTTCTTGTACGACTCATAAACTTTGCGAATTTAGAACTAGACCTTTTTTTTCAAGTTCTCGCTTGTTTTCTTGAAATAGATCGCTTACTTTGGAACCATCTTTCACTTTTTTCTAAAGCAAGTCGGAAACTAAAACGGCGATGACCATACCGAAATCAAAGTAACCTTCCTGCAACCGAATTCCACTTATTTAGAGAAACGTTTTATTGTCCAATATGGCTTCTCCTCTATAATTTTTAGCTGAAAGTTGTGTATTGTATAGGACTACTAAATGTTTGGCTAAATTCAATATAGGCAGTTAATAACCTACCTTATTAATTAAGGATAGTTTACCTTTTTGCTATGTAAACATTTTTACCTCGGTAGCATACCTAAAATAACTCACAAAGTAACCAATTCCTACGTGTCCTATTGGGACACATAAAATAAAGAGTCTAAGTTTTATAACTACGAGTTTTTTTTCGTCTCCTTTTTAATCAGTTGTACCGGATAGTACTGCGGGAATGTCCCGAACGTTTAGCGTTCGATCACCTCCTTAGGAAATTCTAGAAGCACCCAGTACGGTACGCGATATTCGTGTTTCAACGATATAATAAATACCTGAATCTGATGAAATTCTTTTAATTACTATGAAAACCAGTACTATAACCACTAAATAATAATTATCTTTAACGTAGCGCAGATTTTAGCTCACATGCAAGAAGGCTACAACAACCCTCTGTTCCACCCCTACTCAAAAATTAACAAGAAAGACTTCAACATATATTTTTACTGCATACAGCTCAACAACTTGTGAATAAGTTGCAATAACGTTCGGGGTAGTGATATTTCGTCTTGCATTAAAGTTAATGAGGATCGTAACCGTAATCATACATGGGTTTTTTACCGGAACTATATCTTTGAGAATAATCCGTGCGACTAAGCCGAAATATACTCCACTTTAGATCTCCTTCTTTATTGATATTTAAAATATCAGGGAGTATCTTTGTAAAAATTTTTTCCGATAAATACCACACTTTTAGTAACTTGTTTTTCTACGATAATTTTTTTGTTCTGGTTTTATGCCAATTAACTCTGGTTTATTACAATGACTTTTGGATTACGGTCTGAGTTACTAAAAACAAATATTACTATAGTCGTTTCTAGCTTATTCCTTAAACTACACGGTACAGTTTATTCTTTCATAAATGGCCTTAATTACAACTTTGGGAAAACAATCAACGACACACCCTGGGGGGAAAACAAAAAGTTCCTACAATATTTTAATGCCTCGATGTCCCTTTTTTATGACAAAACAAAAAGAAATCTACGTTTCGATTTGTACATGTCGTTAGTCTATAAGAATTGGTCTTAAAAAGTGGACTCGATATACTTAAATGGGTAAATATATTAGTTCGTCCAGAATAAGTCGATAAATTGGATCTCGGTTGCGTCCTTCTACGAGATATAAATAACTTTATGCGTAATGTATATTGCAACCCTCTTTACAATCGATTATCTTGTTGCGTAAAATGTAGATATCTACTATAACGTTACGTCCGTGACTAACTATTTCAATCTGGTTAAAATTTGGTTCTTAATTGAAATGCACTTCTTCTAGTATAACCTAAACGACAACGTTACCTAAAAGCAGGTCTCCTTCTATATCGTAATAGGCGACGTAATTGAAACGAACTACTTAAATTTTTATATCTATGATTTTATTATGTTTGAGTAATCCCAGACAACAGTTAACGAATTAATCGGATACAAAGCGCGAAATACGGACTCTCTAGGAGTGTTTTAAATTGGTATCACCCCTAAGAGGACGACTCGCACTTTGCGCGTGACTATTTCGTAGAAATTTCATATATTTGGCGGATAAAATATTTCTACGGTTAAAAGTATTCATGCGAGTAAATATTTGGCTACCTTTATCAGAAACCTTCCGCTTTAGGACATTTAATTTCTTTCATTAAGTCCATATAATCGTTATAGTCTTGGATGCAAAGACTCAAAAGGAGAAGACCTTGAAAATGTAGTTAATTGAAAGGTTACTATCATTATTAAAGAAGATTCTTGTTAAGTTTGAGTAGTAATAGTCTTTATAGGCTTTCCGATAGTATTGTTAGAAAAACTAAATTACCTCCGTTGTGTAACTTTTTCACACTCAGTAAGGTAATTGGGAATTATGAGTGTTCCCTAAATTGGTTTATATTTGTCTGAATAGGTGTCTTTTACACTCATTGAATTTACTCTACTAACCATAATTTTTTGTTTTTATTTCGTCTACATCGTTCCTTAAGACAATAAACGATTGACATCTAACTAATAAACCAAGTTTATTTATAGGTGTCTAAATCTACAAAACTTTTCTTAATTTTGGAGCAGTATAATATGTTTATTTTTAATTTTTTTTGTCAGAACTGAGCTTGATAAAAATTATAAATAAAAATGTGCAATGAACCAATTTAATACATGAATTCTATATGGGGAGGAAACGAGAAAGACGTTAACGAAACCATGATGAAAATAATATACCTCATAACTTTCCCTTATCCTGTATAATTTAACCAAGTCAAGTTTGACTCTATCGTTTCAGCCTAATAACTCTTTGTGTTGACAATTTAGTTTAAAATTGATACTATATTTAATTATTTTAAAGTATTCGTTTTTGAACAAAGGGTTTTCGGACAGGAGAAGATATTCAGAGAACGTACTTAGTTGATCGCGTAACCTATAATTCATATCCTCTTACAGTCGGGTTAAATAATCTTAAATAATACCTCCTACT
>NZ_QHJG01000063.1 GCF_003184185.1 Legionella qingyii
TACTATCTCTCAAGAAGTTTTTGAGAAACTTTTAAGCATGCTGTATCAGTGTGCTATTCAGAGTCAACAAGAGAGTCCTCACTATGGCTAAATTTTGTGAGGATCTCTCAGGCTTTATGCGCGGTCTCTATACAGAGGCACACTTTAATCTTGCACTTGCTGTTGAATACATATTACTACCGACAACTATGAAAGTTTTAGGTATATTGGCCACAAAGCTTGATGAAATTTTCATATCGATTTTCTGAAATCAAACCCTCTTCTTTTGCCTTAATAATAGCACAATGTGGCGTGTCTTTATGGGTACAATTTCGAAATTTGCATTGTGACAAATAGGGCCTAAATTCGGGGTAACCTCGTGCAATTTCTGTGGCATCTATGTGCCATAAACTAAACTCTCTTACACCCGGTGAATCAATTAAGGCACCGCCACTTGGCAAGTGATAATATCGTGAATTGCTGGTAGTATGTCGACCTAATTCAGACAATTCCGAAATTTCATCTATGGAGATATTGGTCTCATGGGGCAAAATGCTGGAAATAATCGATGACTTCCCCACTCCTGATTGTCCTACAAAAACGCTAATTTGATGATTTAATATGTTTTTGAGTTGTTCTAAGCCATCAGCAGAGTTTTTATTCATTAGCACAATAGGATAATTTAGTTTTCCATAATCCATGAATAATTGTTCTTTGAGGAGTTCACATGATAAATCAGTTTTATTTAATAGAATTACTGCTTGTAAATGCAGAGTTTCTGCCATAACTAAATAGCTATCAAGTAATGCCCATGATATTTCTGGCTTAGGTGCTATGACAATAATGAGTTGCGTAATATTGGCAGCAACAGGTTTTATCAGGCCAGAGCTGGTTGGTTTTCCCAAGACACTGCTTCGAGGATAAAGGCTAACTACTACACCTTGGTTAACTCCTTCAGATTGCCAAATTACCTTGTCCCCTGCAACCAGTGTCTCTAGATTAGGTCTGATAGAACAACGTATGTGTCTACCCTGAATGTCTTCTAGTTCAACGTGTTTGCTAAAGCGAGTAATGATTAAACCATCCGCCAGATCATCATAATTTTTTCTATTCTCATGATAATTTTGTTGGATTTTTTCAATACGGGCAGATTGTTGTTTACTAATACGTCTTTTACTCATAGTTCAGATCTATAATATAATCATTAAAAAATACTCTTAGCTCGAAAGAAATTTAAGGCTAAATTACTCATACAGTATGAAGGTAAATTAAATTTAATGAAAGTCTACTTAGTTGGTGGTGCTGTACGTGATCAATTATTGAATCTGCCTGTACAAGAACGTGATTGGGTTGTTGTCGGTTCTAAACCGGATGAGTTATTGGCTCGAGGATTCAGACAAGTTGGACGAGATTTTCCTGTTTTTTTGCACCCTAAAACGAGTGAAGAATATGCTTTAGCGCGAACAGAAAGAAAATCTGCACCAGGATATTACGGATTTTCCTGTAATTTCAGTAACACTGTAACCTTAGAGGAAGATTTAGCTCGCCGTGATTTAACAATTAATGCAATGGCCAGGGATGAGCAAGGACAACTTATTGACCCTTATCATGGACTTAAGGATTTAGAAGCTAAAGTACTCCGTCATGTTTCTCCAGCCTTTGTTGAAGATCCTGTGCGGGTATTGCGAATTGCTCGTTTTGCAGCACGCTTTCATCATTTAGGTTTTAAATTGGCTGATGAAACACGTTCATTGATGTATACCATGGTTCAACGAGGTGAATTGGCTCATTTGGTCGCTGAACGCGTTTGGCAGGAATGGCAAAGAAGTCTGGAAGAAAAGAATCCAGAGCAATTTATAATTACTTTACGTTCTTGCGATGCATTGCGCGTGATTTTACCAGAGATTGATGTGTTGTTTGGCATACCTAATCCGTACCATTACCATCATGAAGTAGATAGTGGTGTTCATACTTTGTTGGTTTTGCAAGCGGCAGCAACTTTAACTGCAGATCCTGTGATACGTTTTGCCGCATTAGTACATGATTTGGGTAAAGCGTTATCGCCTATGCACAATTGGCCAAGCCATCATGGCCATGAAGAACGCGGTGTTGCCATTGTTGAGACCCTGTGTTCTAGATTACGCATTCCCAATGATTATCGCGCCCTGGCAACCTTGGTTTCGCGAGTTCATTTGAACATTCACCGCTTATTTGAATTACAAGCAAGCACTATAGTAAAGATTCTCGAGCAAAGCGATGCATTTCGTCGGCCCCATCTATTCTATAATATGTTAATTGCTTGTGAATCTGATGCTGCAGGCTGTGGTCGAACTATTGATTATCGACAAAGTAAATTATGGACCTATTTGTTAACTGAATGTGCTAAAGTGAACAGCCAGGCGATCATTGCTGAAGGATATAAGGGTGAGGCAATTAAACATACCCTGCATCAAAGACGAGTGGCTTGTGTAGAATTGATATTAAACTCCTGGAAAACAAATGAAAAATAATCAAAATTTAATTTGGATAGATTTGGAAATGACAGGACTTGATCCTGAAAAAGATAGGATTATCGAACTTGCTACAGTGGTGACTGATCCTCATTTAAATATAATTGCTGAAGGACCAGTTTTTGCCATTTCTCAATCTAAAACATTGCTAGATGGTATGGATTCCTGGAATACCAGGCAACATGGACAATCCGGTTTAGTTAATCGTGTTTTGCAAAGTCAAATCAGCGAGGCACAAGCAGAACAATTAACAATTGACTTTTTAAAGAAGTATCTTGATAAAGGTAAGTCGCCGATGTGTGGTAATAGTGTGTGCCAGGATAGACGATTTTTATACAAATACATGCCAGAACTGGCTGCATTTTTTCATTACCGGAATTTGGATGTGAGCACATTAAAAGAACTAGCCATTCGTTGGCGACCAGAATTGTTAAATGGTGTAATTAAAGAATCAAAACACTTGGCCTTAGACGATATTAAAGACTCTATCGCTGAGTTAGTATATTATCGTCACCATTTTATAAATTTGTTGGATGTAAAGAAATGATACAAAGAGAGCGATTAGAATTACCTAATGATGCGGACAAGTTGTTGCTGCATTCATGCTGTGCACCTTGTTCTGGTGAGGTCATGGAGGCGCTTATTAGTTCAGAAATCAACTTTACTATCTTTTTTTATAATCCGAATATTCACCCAATTCAAGAATATGAAATTAGGAAAAACGAAAACATTAGTTTTGCTCAGAAACATAATATTCCATTCATTGACGCGGACTATGACAAAGATAATTGGTTTGCTCGTGCCAAGGGTTTAGAATGGGAGCCCGAGCGCGGTAAACGATGCACCATGTGCTTTGATATGCGTTTTGAACGAACGGCTTTATATGCTCATGAGCATGGTTTTCCCGTTATCAGCAGTTCGTTGGGAATTTCACGTTGGAAAGATATGAATCAAATTAATGATTGCGGAATTCGAGCGGCAAGCAAATACCCTAACCTCGAGTACTGGACTTATAATTGGCGAAAAAATGGTGGTTCAGAACGCATGTATGAGATTGCCAAGCGCGAAGAATTTTACAAACAAGAATATTGTGGGTGTGTTTATTCTTTACGTGATACGAATGCTTGGCGTAAGCAAAAAGAGCGTAACCGAATAAAAATCGGTATTAACTATTATTCTGAAGAGAAACAAGAAGATCAAAATAGCGAAGGAACGTTATGAGCACACATTCTCATGGTGACTCACATCACCACCACCATCACGGACAAAAAAATGCTACCGTGACTTATAATAAAGCGTTTACCATTTCTATAATCGCAAATGGTCTTTTTGTACTCATACAAATTGTTTTTGCTTATTTATCAAATTCGACCAGCTTATTGGCTGATGCGTTTCACAATTTAGGTGATGTCTTAGGTTTGGGTTTAGCTTGGATTGCTACAGTACTTATGAAACGAGCACCTACAATGAAAGCGACCTATGGCTTAAAAAAGACATCCATACTCTCAGCATTGGCCAATGGGATCTTGTTAGTTTTTACATGCGGCATTATTGCCACAGACGCAGTCTATAAACTGTTTTCGCCATCTGAAGTTCAAGCTTTATCTGTGATGATAGTCGCAGGTATAGGTATCGTAATTAATTCAGCCACTGCATTATTGTTTGCACATGGTTCTGAAGACCTGAATATTAGAGGTGCATATTTACATTTATTTTATGACGCCTTGGTTTCAGTAGGTGTGGTGCTGTCAGCGGCCTTGCTGTATTGGACGGGGTGGCAGTGGATAGATCCTGTGGTTGGTTTGCTGATCGCATTAGTCATCCTTAGAGGTACTTGGGCTTTATTTGCAGGTAGTTTCAGATTAATTATTGATGGGGTTCCTGATAATATTTCTTGGACTGCTGTTAGCGATTTCTTATTGAGCAAACCAGGGGTTAAAGGTTTTCATGATTTACATATTTGGGCAATGAGTACCCAAGAAAATGCGATGTCGGTTCATTTGCATATGCCTGATGATGTGCTTTCTGATGCATTAAGAGCGGAATGGGTCGAACAATTACGTCAAGAGTTTAATATTCAACATGTGACCATTCAGGTAGAAAAGACCAAGACAGATTGTAATGACGCATGCCATCACCCAAAGTTTTTATAGATAAAAATATGTTTAATTGCGCGCCGATTGGGACGTACTTGTCAATTAAAATTGGCTTTACTCCCAATTAAGTATATTTTATACAAATATCAATCTGCTCAATTTATTCGATATTCCCTATATTATTGAATTAACCTGCTAAACTATAAGACATATAACTTCTCTTCTGTGGGAAAAGAGGATGGATAAGTCTGCTGAGAATAAAGAAACTTTCTCTGATCCATTATTAGATTGTTTAGTAATTTTAACTATGTTAAATCATCGTCCTTTATCTGCAGATGTACTGCGTGCCGGATTACCTCTGGAAAATAATAGATTAACACCAGCCTTATTTATACGTGCAGCGGAACGAGTTGGATTCACAGCGCGTGTAGTCAAACGCTCCCTTTCTCATATTTCGAAATTAGTTTTACCCGTAGTGTTACTTTTAAAAAATGATGAGGCCTGTATCTTAAATAAGATCATTGATACAGAAACAGTGGAGCTTATTTTGTCTGATCATGGAGGCGGTATTCAACAAAAATCACTAGATGATTTGGAAGAAAGTTATACTGGACAAGCCATATTTATCGCTCCAGTTTTTAAATATGAAACACGTTCTGAAGCAAAGCCAAGAGAGAATATAGATAAGCTTTCCTGGTTTTGGAGTACTTTATCTCGTTATCGCTACATTTATATTCAAGTCATCCTCGCTGCATTCTTAGTTAATATTTTTAATCTAGTTATGCCGTTGTTTATCATGAATGTGTATAACCGAGTTATACCCAATAACGCCAATGTGACATTGTGGGTACTCGTTATTGGGGTTTTGATGATCAATTTTTTTGATTTTATTTTAAGGCTATTACGCGGGTATTTAATTGATGTCAGTGGAAAAAAGGCCGATGTGGTAATGGCAAGCACTTTATTCCAACAAGCAATAAGTATCCGATTGATGAATAAACCCAATTCTGTAGGCGCTTTTGTAAATAATTTGCGTGAGTTTGAAGTACTGAGAGATTTTTTTACCTCCGCAACGCTAACCACAATTATTGATTTGCCCTTTGTTATTTTGTTTTTCGTACTTATTGCTTATTTAGGCAGTTGGATTGTACTGATTCCACTTATTATCGTGCCGCTTATTTTACTCGCTGCATACATTCTTGAGAAACCAATGCGTGAAGCGGTAATAAAATCTTTGCAAGGAGCCATGCAAAAACATGCAATATTAGTTGAAACAGTAACTGCTATAGAAACGGTTAAATCCTTAAATGCTGAAGGCCAAATGCAAAAAAAATGGGAGCAATATGTTGGCACTACAGCACGAGATTCATTAAAAATGCGCTATTTCTCAAATTTGATCATCACTATTACCAATTACGGTCAACAGTTTATTACCGTCGGCATGATCGCATTAGGTGTATATATGATCGAAGAAGGAAGCATGTCCTTAGGTGGCTTAATCGCCACAAATATTTTAGCGGGAAGGATTTTAGCTCCACTTTCTTCATTGGCAGGTATTTTAACCCGGTTACAGCAAGCCAGGTTATCATTGGAAAATCTGAATGATTTGATGTCATTGCCTATTGAGCGTCCAGAAAATAAACGGTTTTTACACCTCCCCAAAATAGAAGGAACAATAGAATTCGATAAAGTCAGTTTTCAATATCCAGGTCAACAAATCCTGGCACTTGATAAAGTTTCTTTTAAAATAAAGGCAGGAGAGCGAGTCGCATTTATTGGTCGTATTGGCTCGGGTAAAAGTACCATTCAACGATTACTGCTTGGCTTATATCAACCAAAAGAAGGAAATATCTATATAGATGGCATTAACATAGAGCAACTAGACCCTGTCGACTTAAGGAAGAACATGGGCTTTGTTCCTCAAGACAGCATGTTATTCTATGGAACAGTACGAGATAATATTTCTATGGGAATGCCTTGGGCTGATGACGCAGCAATTATCAATGCAGGTTATCTTGGTGGTGTCGACCGATTTGTTAATCATCACCCCGAAGGATTTGATATGATGATTGGCGAGAGAGGGGAAGGTTTATCTGGAGGGCAACGACAATCTATTGCATTGGCTCGTGGATTGTTATCTGACCCACCGATTTGGTTATTTGATGAGCCAACCAGTGCTATGGATATGGCTACAGAACAAGAAACGATTCAGCGTTTATTAGCTCTCAAAGAAAGAAAGACCATTATTTTAGTGACACATAAAGTATCATTATTTCCTTTAGTTGAACGTCTTATTATGATGGATAATGGGCATATCATTATAGATGGCCCTAAAAATGAAGTGATCGATGTTCTGCAAAAAGCTCAAGCACTTGAGAAACAAAAGCAGTCTCAGCAGTTCTCCTCTTCAGTACCAAATCAGGAAGGGAAGTAAATATGGCTTTGAAGAAAAATAAGCAAGATAATAAATTTCTGTCAGAGGATGAGGATTTTATTTCTGACTCTAAAGCAGCGCTGTTGTCGAAAAAAACAGTGGTTGCTAACAGTATTCTTTTTATTGTTTTAATGCTTATTATTTCGGGAATAATATGGTCTTATTTTGGAATGATAGATGACGTTGTTGTCGGGGAGGGAAAAGTCATTCCTTCTTCAGAAGTTAAAATTATACAAAGTCTGGATGGTGGAATTATTAATAAGATTTTGGTTCAGGAAGGGGAAATAGTTCATCCAAACCAAATTCTAGTAACTCTAGATGATACTCGGTATAAGGCTGATTATAAAAATGGTTATCATAGATATCTCGCTCTTTCAGCCACTGTTGCTAGGCTAACGGCACAAGCTTATGGTCAGCCAAGTGTGCAGTTTTCTGCTGAGTTAAAAGAAAATGCTCCTGATCTTGTAGATAGAGAAAATTATTTATTCAAAACTCAACTCGACTCGCTTCATTCAGAATTAGATAATTTACAACACTATTTAGAACTTGCTAAAGAACGAACCAAAATGTATGAAAGGTTAACGGTCAAAGGATATGCATCTAAAGCAGAATATATTCGTACTCAGGAAATTATTGCGGAAATTCAACAAAAAATATTAGAGAAAAAAAATCAATATCAAAATACTGCATGGAGTGAGCTCAATCAGCATAAAGCAGAGTTAATGAGTTTGACTGATTCATTAGCTTCTTTAAAAGATAAAATGGTGCGTACTCAATTAAGATCACTTGTTTATGGCGTAGTTAAAAAAATCAATATTAAAACTGAGGGGGGAGTTGTAAGCCCTGGTGAAGATATTTTGGAAATTGTTCCTTTGTCAGATAAGTTACTTGTTGAGGCAAAAGTAACGCCCAAGGATATCGCTTTTATTCATACCGGGCAAAAGGTATCAGTTAAGATTACTGCTTATGATTATACAGTCTATGGTAGTTTAAATGGAGTTGTTACTTATATCAGTCCAGATGCAATTGAGGACTCAAGTAATAAGTTACCAGGGAGAGAACCAATAACTTTTTATATGATCCGTGTACAAACCGATAAAAATTATTTAGGGAATGATAAACATAAATTACCCATAATTCCTGGTATGACAGCAAATGTTTTTATTAAAACAGGCAAAAAAAGTGTTTTGGATTATATTCTTAAACCAATTTTTAAAGCCAAAGAGGAATCTTTTAGGGAAAGATAAGGGATATTACATCGTTATTTAAAAATAATTTAACTTTAATGAGTGAAAAAAGCACTTTTTGTACAAATAAATTTGAATAAAATTTAGTCAATATCTATACTTTAATTACTATATTTATGATGAAACTCCCACTACTTGAAAGTATCAGTTTGTTCAGGTGTTTAATAACGTGCAGGTACTAAGTCATGGAAGAATTAAGAACCTTGCAATATGGTTTTAGGTGTTCTTATGGCTTCCAAGATTATTCACTATAGTAATGAACAATTAATTTTGGCGCACAAAATCACTTCCTATGGTAATGCAAATTTAAATTTAACGCTCAATACAAATAAGAGTATAGGTATTGTAGGAAATGGGAATGATAATATTAAATTAACAGGAAATGATAATATTCTTGCAGTAGGTAATGGTAAAGATACGCTCTCAGTTTTAGGTGATAATAACCTTCTAATTGTCGGGAATGGCAATAATTCGGTGACACTTTCTGGTAAAAATGAGACCTTGTTTATTGGAAATGGTAATAACCTAATTAATGCCTTATCTTCATCCGGCAAGGATGTTATTACCGCAGGTAATGGAAATAACATTTTAAACCTTGGGTATGCCCATGTTGCGAATAGCATGGTTCAGCTCAGCGCCGCGAATTTTACAATAACCCTTGGTCAAGGGATTAACTCCGTCAACTCTTTAACTACGGGGAGCACGGTTATAACTTTGGGCAATAAAAGTAATAGCGTTGATGCTGGTGTTGGTTCCTCTGTTATAACAGGAGGAAATGGCGCTGATAAGATGACCTTTGAAGCTAATTTAAACGCCATTGCTCACGGAGGGGCTTCTACATATAGTGGGGGTAATGGAGTTGATGTTTTAGAACTGAAAGTAAGCTACGGACAACTTAATTCTATAGATTTTAAAAATAATGTTTTAGGTTTTAAAGCTGCTGTTGCTTCTGGAGCAGAAGCAAAAAGCTTTTTCAAATTTTCTGCCATTCCTTTAAGTGTTAAAGGATTTGAACAAATTAAGATCGTGGCTCAAGATCTCGGAGCACCTAAAGTTTCATTTACTCCAACTGCAGTTCGCGAAAGCACGGCGGGTGCTAAATTAGGTACATTATCGGCAACTGATATTGATGCTAAGGATCAGCACTACTGGTTAATTATGAACAATAATGCTAATGGCTCCCTTAAGTATGTTGTGGGAAATGAAAGTACCCAAGTTATTAAGGGTTTAACCTGGTTTAATGGAGTAAATGGGCCTGAAACTCTAAAATTAGCTGCGGGCGTAGCACTTGATAGTTCAACTCCAGGTATGTTACCTATTACAGTGGCAGTAGCGGATATCGCTCAACTACAGGCAATAAAAGCGGGTACTTTACAAGTTAGTGCATTACCAACACAAACGTACAATGTTCCTGTGATTGCAGTTCCAGTACCTCCTACCTCATTACGAGTAACAAGCCCTGGGGGAGATGAAAATACATCAATACCATTAAATATAAGCGCTGCAACACGGTATGCTGGCGATGTATTAACTTATAAAATCACGGGTGTCCCTGCTGGTGGTTCTTTATCTGCCGGGACACTAAATCAGGATGGTAGTTGGACGCTTACTGCAGCACAAATTGTTGGGTTAACTTTTAAATCCGGATTAAATCAGGTCTCAGGTTCTGTGACTCTTAATGTAATTGCTACATCTACCTCCCCCAAAGGTTTATCCGCAAGCATTCAGCAATCAATAAAGATCGGAGTTAATCCTGTTGCCGATGCTCCTATCTTAAGTACGCAAGCGGCCTCCGGGAATGAAAATACCCCCATCCCCCTTAATATAAGCGCAAAACTACCAGTGGGAGACACCACGGATGTGTTGTCAGTAAAGATTGGCAATGTTCCTATTGGCGCGACGCTAAGTTCAGGAGGGACTGTGTTGGTACGTAATACTGATGGTACTTATACCATTAATGCGAGCCAATTGAAGGGGCTTGCCATTAAGTTAAATGACCAATTGGCCAGCACCACCAAACTTGCATTAGCAATAACGGCCTACTCCACCGTAGGAACTTCAGTAGC
>NZ_QHJG01000064.1 GCF_003184185.1 Legionella qingyii
AAACATCTGGGAATTCTCATATCAATCTGTTCTATTCTTAAACTTTGATGAAATCGCCCTGTTTATTTCGTTTATTCTATATTGGCATTTCGAACTATAAACTTCTTAAAAGCGGCTAACTTTGGGTTGTTACCCGAAGAATTTCAGCAAGAGATGTGTCGCCGGCGAGTACTCGTTTAAATCCATCATCACGAATACTAGGTGTAGTGGGGCGTAAATAATTTTCCATTGTTTGTAAGTTTTCATGGCGATGAATCATTCCTCTAAGTACTTCATCGACAGTAATCAGTTCGTAAATACCAGTTCTGCCCTTGTAGCCTAAGTGATTGCAATAGTCACAACCTTTAGGTTCAAAGACCTTTGAGGTATCTGAGTCTGCTGTAAGTCCCATAAGTTCTTTTTCATCATCTCTTAATTGATGAGGTGTTTTGCATTGAGGGCATAATCTTCTAACCAGCCGTTGTGCGATAAGTCCCACGATACTTGAGGATAAAAGAAAGGATTCAACGCCCATATCACGTAAACGAGTTAGGGCACCGAGTGCGCTATTAGTATGTAAGGTAGACAATACCAAGTGTCCTGTAAGGCTGGCTTGAACTGCAATTTCTGCAGTTTCCAAATCACGAATTTCTCCGATCATCACTACATCCGGATCCTGCCTGAGAATCGCCCTTAAACCTTTAGCAAAGGTCATTTGTACTTTGGTATTAACCTGTGTTTGCCCAATCCCTTCAAGATCATATTCTATTGGATCTTCAATGGTTAGAATATTGCGAGTGACTTGATTTAATTCAGTCAACATGGCGTATAAGGAAGTAGTTTTTCCTGAACCTGTGGGCCCAGTAACTAAAATAATACCATGCGGCTCTGCGATCATTTTTCGCATGTTTTTTACTGTTGGTTCAGGCATACCTAACAGGTTTAAATCCAATTGAGCCGCTTGTTTGTCTAAAATCCTCAGTACTACCCGCTCACCATGATTTGACGGAAGGGTTGAGACCCGGACGTCAATATTATGTCCACCAATTCGCAGAGAAATACGACCGTCTTGAGGAATGCGCTTTTCTGCAATATCCAGTTTGGCCATTACTTTGACTCTGGAAATTACTAAAGGAGCTATGGCACGCTGAATTTCTAATACCTCATGTAAAACACCGTCAATCCGATTACGTACAAGAACTCGATCTTCATAAGTTTCAATATGAATATCAGAAGCTTTTTGTTTTATTGCTTGAGTAAACAATGCATTCAATAAACGAATTATGGGTGCATCATCTTGATTTTCTAACAAATCTTCGCTTACCGGCAATTGACTAGCCAGTAGTGAAAGATCCATATCTTCTTCCATGCCTCCAGCGGCTTCTAATATCGATGATTTAGATTGATAAACATGGGCTAAATGTTGCTGAAACGCTGATTCATCAACTTGTTTTAAAGTAAATTCACATTGTAATAAACGCTTTATTTCAGCAAGAGATTGCAATGAAGTATTCGGTAAATAATAAACAAGAGCCTGGTTGTCGCTCATTTCGTTGGCCACGACAATCCCATGGTTTTTGGCAAAACTGTATGGGATCTTCAGCAATTTATCTTCGTTTTCCATGGTTTACTTCGTTACTAACAAAGGTGGACGATTAAACGGTTTTGGTAACTCAGCTCGTTTCAAAGCAGGTAATACCGTTGCATTATTGCTTTGTACAAAGGCATCTTGCGATTTCAGCCAATCCAGTTCGAATTGACGCACATTATTATACTTTTCACTCGTCATATGCGTATTATCTCGTTCATTACGCAAAATTATGGGTTTAATAAATACCATCAGTACCCGTTTTTCACGAGAATTTATATTCCGTTTGAATAATCGACCCACACCCGGTATATCTCCCAAAACTGGCAAGCGGTTATTTTCATTACCCAGGCTATCTTGAGTCAAACCTCCCAATACAACGACGTCACCGCTTTCAACATGAACCGAAGTAACGATACTACTGATTCTAAATGTTGGGGTAGCTGTGTTTGGAGAAACAACGGGCGGATCCAACGTGTCATTTCCTTGATCGATTTGCAGCTGGATTCCATTCCCTCGTGTAATTTGTGGTCTTACATAAAGATGTAATGCAACGTTAACCCGATCAAATGTAGTAAATGGAACCCCATTATTTGTTGTACCTCCGGCATTTGCAGGTTGAGTAGTCGATGCTATCGAAACCTGTTTACCTACCAATATTTTAGCTTGGCGATTATCAAGAACAACAACTGAAGGTGTTGATAAAATATTAGCTTTATTTTCTCTTGCTAAAGCATATATCTGTGCTTGAAAATCATCAAGTTTAGTACTGTTATTAATTATAGCAAATCCTGGCCTAAAGGATTCAGGTTTTCCTGTTTGTTGATCACTTCCCCATTCAATGCCTAAGTCGTTAATATCCGATTGATTAATTTCTGCGACTAATGCTTCAATGAGTAATTGGGCCGGTTTAATATCCAGTTGCGTAATTACTCTTTTCAAAGTACGGATTACAGAGGCTGGTGCATTAAGGATGATGGAGTTTGTATTGGGTTCAGCAATAATTTGTACTGTAGGTTTTGTTGTCCCTTCATTTTGCGTTGTGGTAGTCGTAGTATTTGCGGTAGCGCCTGAAGCAGTTAATGAACTGCCACCACTGCCTGAGCCTGCTGAATAAAGAGAACTAGAACTGCTAGTGGAGCCCTGCGTATTTGAGTTGTTGGCAAGGTTGGAGGCCGGATTTGTACTATCCAGAATAGGGCGAGTAATGGTACCAATTGTTGTGCCAACATTGCCGCTGAAATTTGCTTGAGCTATACCGGCGAGGATGGGTACCAAGTCTTCAGCTCTGAGGTAATTTAGATACACCACTTGCGTGTTGGAGTTAACCCCTTCGGAACTCTCTCTATCTAATTTTAATATCAACATTCTAAGACGTATTCTGTCTGTCTTGGAGCCGCTGACTAACAGCGAATTGGAGCGGTCATCAGCAGCTATAGTTAGTTGAGTTCGCGCCCCTCCCATACTGGGTTGAGTTTTAACAAGATCTTTTAAAGTAGCAGCAATATCCATTGCTAATGAATGTCTTAAATGAACTATATCAATGCCATTGGCAGATGAGTTATCTACTTGTTTGATGATGCCTGCAAGACTACGAATGTTGTTCGCTCTTCCTGATAAAATAAGCATATTTGAGGGAGCATAAGCAGAGATACTACTCCATTGTGGCATTAATGGTCGTAAAACGGGAACTAATTGCTCTGATGGAACATAATGAACAGGAACTACAGCCACCATCATGTCGTCACCTCTGGGTGGTTGCTTTATTCCGTTTAAAAGATCAGGCGATTGTGTTTTTGCATCGATATTCGGAATAATTTTAATGATCGCTCCACTAGGTATAGCGGCATAGCCCGAGACTTGTAAGACTGAAAGGAATACTTGATAAAGTTCATTATTGTTCATAGGTGTTGACGATACGATCGATATTTTTCCTTGCACTCTTGGATCAATGACAAAATTTTTCCCTGTAACTCGTGACACTTCCGCAATAACCGCTCTAATATCAGCGTTTCTTAAATTCCATAGTTTGCTGTTTAACGGCGGTGTATCGTTTGGGGTACTTTGACTCTCAGATTCAGTTGGTTGTTTTATGTAAGGATGTTGATTTTCACTCGGTTCACTTTTCTTTGAACTGATCTTTTGTGATAGCTTATTCTGCAAATTTCGTGCGGTGAGGTAATCACTAATTGGGCCAATTTGTATCAGATAAAGTTTCTTATCTGATAGATTCTTAATTTCAACAGGTTCACTGACAAGTGCAGACAATTCCTTTTGACGTTGCTTTGCATCTTTTTCTAAATTAAATGCACCAGCTTGCAAATAAAAAGTAGTATTCCCATTCTTAGTGGTCGTGGAAATATTAATTTCGTTTGCATAAGTTAATGCTGAGCAAATAAATATTAAAATTATAATTACTATCGAGCGCATCGAAAAATCGTAAAATCCTAAGTAAATACATAATAACTAAATTTACACACTTACCATAGCTTTTTTAGTGAGTATCTGAATGTATTTTGAAGCATTTGATAATTCTGCTTTAAGATTATCTTAATTGATAAAAAAATCTAGAATGTGTTGATTTTTATCACGTAGGTCCTTTATATAACTTGTTTTCTTTGGTAACAGGTTAATCTTTTCCGCACGATCGTTTAGCTGATTACGCTCCACAGTTATAACTGTATTTACCTATGATAGCCGAGAATGCTATCCCGGAGATACATCATTTTTCCATAAATACTAGTCACTCAAAAATGGTTCGACTTTTTTATCTATATTGAAGATACTTCGGCCCCGTTAGAGCATTGCAGATTATTTTAAACAACAAAGGAGTTAAATATGCAACAAAAATTTGATGTACCCACAATGAAGTATGGTCCGGATTTCAATCCCTTTCGTGCCATTCAGGGAAGATTTTATTCCATATTAGATGATATTAAGGCAACTGCAGATCCGGGGTTTATTGCGCATTGTCTTGGTGAGTGTCAAAAATTACTTTCTATGGGAAGTGATATTACCAGGATGGATGCAATGCCAACTACCGCTTTTAGTGGCCCTGGTAAAAATATGGCAGTAACTCCAACTATAACACCGACAAACCAGATTCAACATAGTACTAGCACGGCTAAAAAAAGAAAGCACCCCGAAATAGTTGATTCAACAACTGATGTTGGAAATGGTCAGCCCATCATTCAGCAACCCACTATTGGACAAGGAACTGCTTCTCCTTTAACAAAAAGATATAGGGTTATTTATCCTCATTTAGAGACAAAGGATACTGCTGAAGAAAAAGGAAAAGAAAAGGAAGTTGTGCAGACTATAATCTCGGATACAGTCATGCCAAAGCAGGGTAAAATAGTACGAAAATTAATTTCACCTTTCTTAAATCAATTTATAAAGCAAATGGCTGAGGGTGAACTTAATGAATATAAAAAAGTGCAGCGCGAAATGCTACAAAAAAATGAGCGTTATAATAATCGGCTTTCAATAAGGCACATATCTTCTATAGGGCATAGATCGGACTTTAGTAAAGAAATAAAACCTAAATTCCCAGACGGGCTTAGAAATAAATTTATCTATAGCCATCATATCAGCTTTCCTTTCACGATAAAAAAAAGTGATCAAAGTTTGAAAAGATCAACTCTTTATCAAAATATGCTATCAAGGCGGAACTTCATTGCAAAAGAAATTATTCCCAATATAAAGAAGGCTCCTTCATTGGCTGCTCAGAACTTACTTTATTTATACCAACATCATTTAATGTATAGCATTTATTTACAACGTAAATCTTCAGAAAATCTAGGTGAGATCCTAATTTACCATATGAATAAATTGGGTTTTGATTTGGAAAAATCAGAAATCAAACGTTTAAAATCGGCCATCAATGATAGTTATTATCTTATTAGCCGCAAAATGCCCTTTAAGCACCTTATGATGCTAAAGCCTATGCTCCAGGTTGAACTTCCTGCGGAAAATCCTCAAGATAAAACATCTGATGGGACTATGATTGCTGCTATGGTATTGCATAATAATCCTGATAAAAAAATTAAAAAAAATGATATTTTTGATGAACCTTTTCCTAATTCGATGAAAATTACTCAAAATACTAATTTTTATGATGCTAAAGGAAAATTAATTGGTGTATATCGTGTTGGTGCAATTCAACCTGAGATGATAACTGATAAATTACGTAAGGAACTCACTTCTGTAACACCATCACAATTGAGTAGAATGGGGGCTGTATCTGCAGAAGAATATGTTAATAAAAGGCAAAATAAAGAAGATTTCCACATAAGTGTTCGTTCAGCTCCATTTGGTGTGCTTGGAAAAAAAACAAGCCGAATTAGACCTACCCAATTCTCTGAAATAAAATATGGAGTAGAAGAAGGATTAGCGCCTCTTTTTAATTCTATTGAAAAGATTTATGCGGAGTGTGCTCCAGTTGAATATGCAACGCGTCGTCGAATTATGGATTGTGCATCTTATTTTACTTTAACCGGATCGAGTTATCTTTTAGCCGCCGAAGCAAATTATGATAAACAAACTAATGCTCATATAGATAGTAATAAGTTTCCCATCCATTGCTTAAATCCACTGTTTGTTATCTATCCCTCTAAGAATGGCCAGCAGAGTGAGCAGCAAAGAACGTATAAAGGTGCCTATACATTTTTTCCTGGAGTGAGGGGTGTTTTACCAAATGAGGCTCAAACTAATTTTGAAGGGATATATTTTGATTTAAAAGAAGGAGACGTGTTGCTATGGGATTTTGATAAATATTATCACTGCAACACCAAATTAATTTCTTCTAATGGAATCACTGATTCAAGTTGGCATCGCATATCCATTGTTGGTTTTACCAAAGGTGAGGCATTACATAAAATAGTTGAACCTCTTGTATTTGAAGATTCAGATGATGAGGATACTTTTCTTTTTAGCTCAGAAGAGCTCACACAGGCTGGACAATTCTCGGAAGAGACGTTATTTGAGCTCCCACAATCCATGCAAACTAAGGAACAAGCTGCATCAAAGGACGAGCATCATTCAAATATAGAAGATGATGAACCGGTTGATGGATTAAAGTTAATGAGCCTGGATTCATTTTTATCATCGGGTAATATTATTGAATTAGAAAAGCTCAACAAGCATGTGGAGTCTTCTTTATCAGATAAGTATTCTGGAGATGGAGAGGTACAGAAAGATGAAAGCCGCTCTACGGAGTATTTTGTAAAAACAAATTCTTTAAACCTTACATTTTTTGGGGCTGAGAAAACATCTCAAGGGAGAGAAGCAGTGCAAAGTAAGCATACTATCTTTCACAGACTAAATTAGTGAAATGTGTTGTATTAGCGGAGCATTGTACGATTTACACCCGGATTAAATGATATTAATCCGGGTTATTCATTCTAGGGATTATTATGTGTATGCGTATGTGTATGTTCATCGTGGCCATGATGATGAGCGTGTGGCTGCTGATGTAAATGAGGCAGTTGCTGCTGGTATGGATTATGTCCATGGTTATGTGCAGTAAAGAAACCATTAGGGTGCGCAGGCACTGGAGTTGTAACAACAACTACTGTTTGTGGCTGGGTAGTTGATGGGTGAGTGTGTTGGTGAGCGTGTTGGTGATGTCCTGTTCTTTTCATATTATTTCATCCTATCTAAATAAAAGAATTCGATTTTATTTCTTACAGGACTTACGAAAAACCCCCATCTCTTCGTTAAAAAATGTTTTTAATTCGGTCATTTAGTCTATCTAAACTTCCTCATTAAAAACATTTTTTGCCTCGACCTTGGGGTTTTTCGTAAGTCCTGTATTAATTCGTTACTGAGATGATAAGTCACGTAGTTGCACATTTTAAATATCATCTTAACGCATTATAAGCAGATGGTTTTGTAAATGTATATGATTTTTCAAAATCTTTAACTAGAGTTGGGTAGGAAATCGCCTTCTACTTTTATTCGATTTTATTATGCAGAAGTCTCGTTCAGAATTTTTTTTCTTTAAGGTTAGGGACAATAAATCGTATCATGAACTTCTTCAAGATCCGCATTACTAGGATTTTTTAAATCAAAATTGCCGTGAAACTCTTCTCCTGATGCGTTTATATAATGCCTTTCAAAAAATCTTCCTGCCATCGCATTTTGTCTGCGAAGTTGGAGAGATGGGAGAATTTCTTCAGGATTAGGTAATAGCATTAAAGGATTGTCTGATAAATCAGTTACAGCTGTTTTTCCTCCGGTAATAAACAAAGTTTTAGTTTTTTTATCAAAAAATTTTGTCATGATAATCATAATCTCCAGATGAACGGGTTTATGGTGATTACATACAACAGCTCAGTTGAACTTATGCAGAAGCCTCAGTCACGCATCATCTCTACATGAACACAGTTTTACCGTTTAACTTACTAGGAAGAATATTACAAAAACAATACTTAATATAAAGAGTAAAAAATTAATTTTTTGTCGAGTTAATAATTTTAATAAAGTATAAAGAATTATACCTCCGCCAATTCCATCAGCAATAGAAGCAGTAAAAGGAATCATCATGATGGTTACCATACAAGGAGCTGTTTCACTTACATCATGCAATTTCATATCTGTGAGATGCTTCATCATGCAACAAGCTACATATAAAAGGGCGGGGCCTACGGCAAAATTAGGAATCATTCGTGCCAAAGGTGAGAAAAATAACATAAGAAGAAATCCGATTGCGATGACTATGGCAGTTATTCCGCCGCGTCCACCTGACTCAATTCCTGCTGCAGACTCTATGTAGGGGGAGGTACTTGCGGAGCCTAATAATCCTGCTACAGCAGAGGCAGCTGCATCAACGGTTAAACAATTGCTAAGACGCTTGGAATAATTTTCTTGTTGTTTAAATACAGAAGGATTTAATAAACCGATCAATGTCCCTGTTGCGTCAAACACAGCAATTAAAAAAAAGGTAAAGGTAGCTTTTAAGGCGAGAACGGTATTTATGCCAGAAAAATCGAGCTTTAAAAAAGTTGGCTCCATGGAAGGGGGCATGGAAATTAATCCTTGCCAGGTAGATAAACCGAACAATAAACTCAAGATAGAAATACTGAGAATCCCAAGAATAATCGCTCCAGGAATTTGAAAATAATCTAAAATCAATATGAGTAAAAATCCTAAGAAGAACAAACCGCTTTCTGGACGAGTAATTTCGCCCAGGCGCATTAAATTATGCTGATCCTCAATAATAATTTGATTGTTTTGCAAGGTAATTAAAGCAATTAATAAGCTGATACCTATTAATATAGCGATTTGTAAATTATGAGGAATTGCCTCGATTAATAGGCGTCTCAAGCTGGTAAGCGACATTAAAAAAAATAAAACACCTGAAAGAAAGACAATGGCTAAAGCGTGTTGCCAAGATATTCCCATACCTTGCACTACCGTATAAGAAAAGAAGATATTTAATGCCATACCTGGTGCAATGCCAATGGGCGTATTAGCAAATAATCCTGCAAAGAAACAGGCAAAGGCGGTAATAAGACATGTAGCTGTGAATACTGCTCCCTGGTCCATTCCTGCATCATGCAGTATGCTTGGATTGATGAATGCGATATACACCATGGTTAGAAAAGTGGTGATCCCCGCAATGATTTCAGTTTTCAGAGTGGTATCTTTAAGAAAATAGGATTTTAACCGTTCCATAGTATTATATTCTCCTATTTAAAAGGGAATTTAAAGAATGTATAACCTTTGGGTTACAGTAATGCTATTAACAGAAGAGCTATCTATTAAACATATCAAAAATTCAATTTAAAGTATCTATATAAATTTAAAATTGTGAACTTACTCTCAAAGGTTTTGAAAATTATAGGTTAAGGGTTAAAGTTTTGTGTTCGGCTCTACCCCAAAAAAGGGGGCATTTTAATCAAGTTAGTCTAGACTAACCCATTGATTT
>NZ_QHJG01000065.1:0-872 GCF_003184185.1 Legionella qingyii
TCTTTGGTGCAAATTGGACGATTGATAAACGACCATCCACATATTGAAATACCAACTTGTATGTTGTTTGCGTATCAGAAAGTGCTTGAATTCCCACATAGCGCTTTAACGTTCCATTCACCACAGCATTAAGTTCATTGGGGTTTACTTTGATTTCAGTGATGTCAAAGGTAGATGACATTTTTTTGTTTTTAATAACTCTGGCTTCCTGGGCAAGCAGCTTTAAAAAATAGGGATACTGTTGATGATTCACAAAGGAAAGCAGACGCTTATGATTCGCATCAACTGTTTCAGGACTCACGTTGAGACGTTCATTGATAAAATTCTCCGTCATTAAACTTAAGTAATGACTGTCAACAAATGAAGCACTTTTTAAATAACCAGGATTCCCTGAAAAAGGGGTAATCTCTACGGTATGATGTTTGAACGCTGAATATACAAAGAAAGACAGCAGCACATTAGATACCAATAAACCAAACACAAGGCACACCATCAAATTAAATCGTGCGGATAATTGGCTTAATCGGCTTTGGTGCGTTTTAAAGTCCATTTAGATCTCCTTAAGCCACATACACACGATGATGTGACAGTGGTAATTGGGGTAACAAGAACTGAGTCAGTCCGCTTGGGAGATGCCAATAAGCCAATACAAGAAGCGATTTTGGACCCTCCCCTTTCTTCAAATAACGCAAACTGCTTAATAACCCCAACCCGAACAGTGAGACCAAAATCTTTTGATTACTAATGATGAGCAACATAAAACCCAATCCTGCGACCACAAGCTCATCCATAGTTAACGTCAGTATTCTCTTGGGTGCATCAATGTGGCTTAAAAATTGATAATTCATGTTGCTCATCGTTTGCTTCCTCCT
>NZ_QHJG01000065.1:882-9378 GCF_003184185.1 Legionella qingyii
GTGCAACTCTGCAAGTAACTATTTTAAGAGGCAGTAATTTGAATTCATTACTGACAGTTGTTTACTTCGTGAAAAATTTATTGGTCCTAAGGGACTTTTTCCCCATTAGAGATGCCATACTACAAACTTGCGACTTATATGTTTCTTTCTGTCGTCGTGTAATCTATGGTTATTTGGTTTGTGTTCCGTGTGGTAGTTTAATTTAGCACGCCTATTAACCGAATTAGCCGAAACCACGCAAAATTTCAGGTAAATCTAGAGGAATTCGGTGTATGTGTGCTACTACACTGTCACCATTAACCCCATTGTTCTTGACTCAGTCAGGCGAACCCTCTACGGTTATTCGGTTATGTTCTTCGCTAAAACCTGGGAGGGGAAAGAAGTTTATTGCGTTTGACGAATTATTGGGGTTGGGCTTGTCACTCTGGTTTTAGAAAACTAATGATTACTACTCGTTGTATTTTGGGTTAGGACGCTGGTGTTCGAGTAGGTATCAATTGCAGTCATAAGAGAACCCACGTAGTTACACCGAATTTTTAACTATTAAGTACAACGAGTAGCAAACGAAGGAGGAATTTTGTGCTTACAAAAGTTATTTTTACGTCCATATTTCCGGTGACGTCATTGTGGTTGTTTTTGGTAGCCTAAGAATGAAAATTGTCGGTAACGTCATCGATTTTATTACAGGTGGTTTTATTTGTGAAAGGTTTTGTAACTTGGTGAAGGATTACTTAGGAACTGTAGTGGAAGGTTACGAAACCTATTTTCTAGTAAGCGTTTGTGTGACGAACTATTTTGTTAGTAAGGGTTTTGTGGATTTGAGAAAACGTAGTTTGTACAATAAAAAAAGGAGAAGAAGTGACAAAAGAGGAAAAATTCCAACATCTTTAGGGATTCGTGTTAAAACGAGTAATAAACGGTCAGTAACTAAGCGATTTAAGCGCTCTTTAATGCGAATAACTATATTCTTATAAAAGTATTGAATAAGGGAGAATGAATGGTTTATTGAACCAAAGTCAAAAAAATCATTGAGAACTTTAACATATATAGGAAGAACCAAGACGAGAAAACCGTCTAGACTCTCCAAGAAAACAAAAAATTAATATACATGGAACGATTGTCATCCACGATGTACTCAAGACATTGTAAAAGATTTGAGTTGTCCGCTACCGCCTTTACTTCCTTGTCTTACTACCGGACTATTTTCTATTAGTTAACAAGGATTTTAAGGGAAAAATGGATAAAATGTATGATTCAGGACGGTAAGAACAGCTTATCGACTACGAAGGCACCCTAATAGAGGGAGTATCTATCACGCCGACATTTATTAAAATTAAAATTTCTATTCGGTAAGACAATTTAATTAATGGAGTTCTAGACTATCGAAACGAAGTGCTTGAAGCAAAAGCTGAAGACTTGAGAAGTAATTTAACGACCTAACGTAGTACAGATAACCGCTACAGTAAACTCAAAAACAGAACCAAAGCTCATTGTGATCTAAACATAACCTGTAGATTCATTGTGAGGGAAACGACAAAGTATTGAACAAATGAAACCCAATTGGGTCTTAAAGCAGAATCGTTAAGTCTAACTATTTTACGAAGCAGATTTATTTGAAGTAGAAGGGTTGCGCGAAGAAATTCGGTTGGACTCCCTAGTCCGGTAACCCGTTGTTTGTCTAAGTTGGCGACTGCATCCAGAAAAAGGACGAAAACAAAAAGATTTCGTAGGTTCTAGAGCGCGTAGTCTCCCAGAAGATTTGAAAATTGATAGGAACATTTTTAAAGACTTCTAGAGAAAAATAATTGACCGAATAACCATTTGAGTTGGGTAAATAGGGTCTTCTGTGGTTTTCGTAGTTTTGCACACAAATAAACACATCCATTAAAGACATTCATTAGAACCATACATAAGAAACATATAACGACTCACGTTAAACGAGGATACCAACCTCGTTAAACGAGAAGACCATCTAGTGAAAACATTAGTAGCATTCACGTTAAGAGTGAATAGCTATCCACGTTTAGCAGGGATAGCTAGTCTAGTAAAACGTGGTAGCTACTTCATAAAAGCTTTCTGAACAGAAGTAATTGTAAACCGAAAAAACGCCTTATTAGGAAATTGGTTCGTGTTTGAAGTAAACCTACTTTATTTTTTTTAGAACAAAATAGTTTACTTATGGAACCCAAGCCTAAAGCTACATATCTCTATTTGAAATTTAAAAGATTATGAAGTTATCGGAAAACTTATGCGGAAAATAATTTTTATAAATTATTTCTTCTAAGATTAACAAGACTACATACGGTAACGTTATTTCAAAGTTAAACACTTGATAATAGTGGTACAGAAACTCGTTGGAGTAACATCGAAACTCGAACCCTAAAAACAAGTTCGAACTATAACACGGTTATAAGTTTATTTAAATCATTTCGGCGGCGTGTTCGTAGAAAAAGCGTTCGCAATTCAACGGTGAACGCATAATTGTTATCAGCAAGTGAGAGACCTACTCCTTATGTCGAACAAGCTCCGTAATGCGAAGAGGCACGCAGTACTATACATAACTTCGTTATAATATGGACAATATGCATATACATTTATTAAAATATGGTTTTATACCATATTAAAAGTATTCCCAGATAACCCAAAAAATACCTTGTTTTATAACTTCTAGTTGCTTATTTATAGCCTGCAGCGTAATTTTGCCGATCTTCGAACCGACCTTAGAGAGCGTTTCTAAATCTCGTTTTTATACCATAATCATACGTATGGGATGTTAGAACCCTCGATCCATCTTTAGGAAATTGTCTTTTTCGTCGAAGATTCGAACATCTTTAGAAAGTATCATGACCCCATTCAACAAGTTGTGTCACCGAAGAATTACCAAGTCCTTTTTCAGGTTCGGAACAACGGAGACTTAAACAAGGAAAAGGTTGAGACCTATTTCTGTAACGGGGAAATAAATGGGTTCTTTTGCGATAAGTCTTTCTTTATCTCAAAAAATTTAGTTTGTTGGGCTTGCGATATCATTAGTACCAAAGACTGCTGTGATACCTTGGTTGAATAAGATTTCCACTAAAACATCCTCCATAAGTCATATACCTATGAAGTCTTTATGTTTTTACATAACCTTTACTAACATAACACCTTTAATCGCTCCCATAAATAAAAGCAGCGAATCATGTTTCTTTTTTACCGATACGTAATCATACAAACTTACGAGTCTGTCATTAACTTCTAGGACAATAGAAGAGTTTTTTTTAGAATCGTCATTGAGGACAATAAACCGTAGCCACCTTTAAATTTTTTGGCCTAATTGCATCCTTAATGAATACAGGAGATTTGTTTCATGATAGCTAAAATAAGAACTAGTTTAGCGTCTATGATTGTACTAGGCACGCTTTTTTTACAAACCTCTTATACGTTAAATGATAGTACTTTTTCATTATCGAAATCAAACACTACTAGTTGATAAATAGTTCGGTTGATTCCGACCATTCCGTAAGTAATTATTGATGTAACTTCTATAAGGTATAGGTCCACGTTTTGGAATGAATGAGTATAGACCACTGAACGACCTTCTATCACTTACCAATTGAGTGGATCAATCTGAATGCCGTAGTCTTGAGGGACTTGGCTTTTTCTTTGCAGGTTTTTTTATCGTACACATTATGTATTAAAAGAATTCATATTATTGAATTAATTAAATGTGGATAAACTTCCTGAATGTATTACTACCTAGACATAATGACCGGGTGGGGTTTGCCGGTATTTTAATGTTATAAAAAACTCCTTAGGCCAGAGGGTATGTTCGATTATGGGTATTTATAAAAACTCCCTCTTGTTAAAAGGCTTCTCAAGAATGCCTATAGGGGGTTATTAGCTTAAGGACGGTATCAACTAGTATTGGGATTTCTGTCGTCATTAGGATATAGTTAGAAACTTAGTCCACGATAAAATGACATAAATCGTCTTTTTTGTCCAGTAAAAAACAGATTTTTACAAGTACTAGCAATACTTTAAAACGTTACCGAAAAAACCGTTCAACCACCTGATCCAGGATACCGTCCCGTTTTAGTAGTGAAATCAGTCGTACGGTTCTTAGATTGAATACGTCACCTAGCAATACAGTCTCTTTGACGGTCTAATATACCACAAGAATTATTCGTAAATCGATTAGCTCTCAAATATCGTTTACTTATGAGTTAACGACTATACCGTACAATAGGTACCTATCAAAGAATACTTTTTGTTGTTGTTTTAAATCTACTAAAAGGACTAAATTTTTCTACCAAAAATGTATATTTTTTTGCAGGACGTCAAGTTGCACGGATACTACGTCGATTCCTATATGTTCAACTAGTTCAAAATAGCCTCCTCAGCTTTGCTTAAAATAAATTAGTTCCGTTTGTTCGTATCATTTCCATTGGAAGTGATAAATTGGTGAAAAAATTTCACTGTATCTTTTTATGTTTACTTTTAAAACTATTTAATGTAATCGTTTGGTTACGTTCGAAGGAATAATATAATTTCATAACAAATTCCATAGCTGTCACGGTATGCTTGCCAAGTATAACATTGAAAATAGCTCTTTGAGAACATTTATTAAATGTAATTGATATAATTGATATATTCATTTATAAGATAGCGGGAAGTCCTTTTATCCATTAAACAATCTTTGGTGAAATACGAATTGGGTGAATACTAAGCAGCGTCTATATCCTAGAACAAGTATTAGATAATGGGTATAGACGCGTAAACATTGTTACTCACCGTAATACACCTAGCCAAAAAGAAGCCATCCCCTAAAAACGAATTACAGGGTTCTATGACGTACATAACGTAATCATTCGACTCAAACCCGAAATATTTTTAACAAAAGACACAGTAAAAAACTATTAAAAAAATTGAATAAAACAAGAAATGATTTTTTTAGCGGTCATTTACATGTCTTTTCCGGTCGTGGTGCTTTAGGGTACTAAGATGATAATAATAGTTAAAGAGAAGAATGTATATATCTAAGACTAAATAGCCCCAGAAATTAATCCTAATTGTAGCTTAACGATCGGCATGGAAACGTAAGTTAATTTTTATTAGACAGTAAATTAAGTCGAACTTGTAGATGGCGATTTTCAAGCGGGAGTATTATTATTTTGAATAATTAAAGTCACAGTATAGGAAAGTAAACTTTATCTAAAAAACAAAACTTAAGATACAATTTAGGTATAAAAAGTCGACGTAGATAGTGGTTTCGGAGTAGTCTACATGAGTGTAAGAGAGGAATTGTTTGAGAAAAATATTTACTATTAACTTAATAAAAATGTAAATTTACGTTGGTCCAGACAAACTTGAAGTATTTTAATTAATTATGAAACTACGTAGGTTAGATAAAAAAAATGACGCAATTAAAATATGAGTCCTCGGTTTACGCGCATAGCATTTCAGTAAAATTATAGCCTTACGGGGTAATTGAGCGCTTGACATAAATTCAGCTGTGGACAGTATTGATTGGATGAACGTTTTACTACTGCATTTAGTACGGTAGATTTGGCTCATTAAACTCGAAAAAGATTTTCACTCCGGGTTCTAGAAAAGTGCACTAACTTGCCGACTAATAAAAATGAATTTTTTTGGTCTGGTAAAAATTACCGTGAAAAAAGTATATCGACAAAATGATGTGCCATACGAAGTAGTAAATTTCCCTATTTTGCACTCGATAATAAAAAACATTAAAGTGGTAGGTTTTCTTAACTAGAAAGTCATTCTAAATGGTAAAGGGTTCAATTTAATTTTTCGAGAGGGGAAGCGTTCGGACATAATTAACTTTATTCATGGTATCCGTAATTTATTAGTTTTATGAGGGGTAAGGGTTTAAGTCCTATGTCTCCTATGGGTGCTTGACACGCGGTAAATAAACGTAAGTAAGCTAGAACGAAATTGAATAAAAGAGAGAGGTTTTCTCGGACAGCGTTCGCTCTAAGGAGTAGTTGGCTTTCCATAGATTGGAAACCTCTCGCTAGTTAAAATTTAACGAAATTTAAAGAATTTCATAAAAGGAAATCTTTTGGGGTTAGGTGACGAAACCAATATTGTCGAAATTCTCACCATTATAATGCTAATTATCATCGAACTCGTCACGGACGTAACTGTGCGAAGTGGGCGGTAACAAGGTTTTCACGCCCTCAATAAAGACAATTTCCAAACCTCATGTACCATAATTTTGTTGCCAAATTTCGACGTTCGCAAAGGAGTGGAGAAAATACTACTCGATCTTGGGTTCCGAATATTAGTGAAAGTTACTTAAGAAAATCACAAGATCCAAATAATCGTGGAAAAAAATGAAGACCAAATTATGGAAATACTATTAACAAATTATGAAGTTAACGAAAAAGAGCTCGAACACGTCGTCTTTATTGGGGACGAAAAGGTTCTAATTGTGCCGGAGGCGCACGTATGACTGTGTTTATTTGGTATGAAGGACAGCCTACCTGGGCATTATATTTTGGAAAATTTAAATACAGAGCTTGTAGTATCCGAAAAAAAAGTAATCCTTAATTTCAAAAATAATCCCTTAATGACTAAGAACGATAGTAGTAGTAGAGGATTTAGAAATAATGAAACACATATCCGTGAGTTGAGACTAAGATAAAGAAGACATCATCCATTTTGTAATAATTCAAAAAGTCAATCACGAAACGAATCGAGTATGAGACGTTAAGGGTAACCTGATGACTGTGCGGAATTACTTATAAGTCGTTATTGAAATAGGAAGAAAAGTGTTTCATTATTTGGTTAACAACCCGGCAGAAGCCGGTAAAAATTAACGAGTAGTTGTCGTCTATTTATTTTTAAATTAACTGGACACAGAAATCCTAATTCGAGAGGAGCGAACTCAAGTTGCTGGTGCATTTGTACTTCAAACCACAATATGTAATTATTTAGTTAAAGCTTTGCAAAGGGACTTTGATATTATCCTACGGACCAGGGTATGTTTCGTTTCGGGACGGGATTAAGGTATTCTTTAAGAAAATGCACTCATTCATCGGGTAGTACCTATAGGAAAAGTACTCGAAGGAGAGGATGTCTGTTTTTTACTTTGAATATACCTAGAAATTAGTAAAGAACTCGGTTTACGCTTACTACACGACCTTCGAACAGAAATTTTAATCAACAGAATACAAGATCAAAGCGAACGGACGACATTTCTAGTGAAAAATAAACAAAAACTTCAAGTGCTATTCTGGTAAGTAAAAGTTATCAAAAAACCCGTATGGTCACAAAATGCAAACGAACGAGTCGGCTTTTTCGGACTTAATTATGTTATACTACACAGGTTCAATTAACCAGTCCGTCACGGACTGATTTAAGTGGTAAACCTATTAATTCACGTTTTTCTGCGTATATGAAGTCTAAACAAAATCTTTTAGGGAGACATAATCCCTTTCGAGACGCATTTAGCAATCTATTTTAAAGTTTATCGAATAGAGGGGTAACCCGAAAGAAAACAAGAACTTATTACTCAAAGGGTTATAGGGTTATTTTAAATTAATTAAGTACTAAATGATGATATCGACGTGCTTAGACCCGAAAAAAATTGGAAAGAAAATAAAGTCAATTATTCAAAACTATACTACATAGATCTACTTCAACACTACGTAATTATTAGAACAAGCTGTAAACCATAGGGTAACTGACATAAACCAGTCCGTGACGGACAGGTTAATATTTCACGTATATTTCACGATAAAAAAACATTTCACATTGTATTGTTATTTATCGTCACGTAGTTATTATTTATATTGAGTTACTTTAATTTATTATAAAAAATGTACCCTTATGTACCTCTATGTAACCCTTAAATAATATAAGCGGAAGCCCTCCGTCCCCAGCGTCCAAGTTAAGGACAGTGAGGCTGGTTATTTTAGTTCCTAAAAACCTCAAAAAGTTTTTAGTTTAATAGTAAAATCCCACGTTTAACTTACTTAGTACTACGTTTCCTTTGTTTTATTAATAGATTATGCAACATGCTAAATACTTCTTTAAGTGAAATGAAAAGAACTGAGATTAGGGAAAAAGAAGAAAACGAAACCTGACAGTGGGTCTGTAATTAGGATTATAAGGTGTTATATAACAGCCGATACCTTCAAATTAACTACTCTGTAGATTTTTTTCTTGTCTAGGTAGACGACTTCTCTCACAAGGATAAAACTATTTTCCTATATTCTCTTAAACCCGTCCTGTGCCATTAAATGGACCTCAATTACGGTGCAAAAATAGACGGTAATTTTTATTTTCGAGTAGAAAATAACCACATTCAATGTTTCACTCGCTCGGCCTTTTTTAGTCTTCAATACTATTTTCTCTTTCGAAAATAACGTCTCTTGTCTAATTAGGTCTATTGTAGCATAAGGAAAGAGTTAGAAGGTTGAAAAGTTGGGTTTTTGTTCAAACCTATATGTGATATCGGAGTTGCCTTTTAGTTGAAGGATGGTTTCTGAA
>NZ_QHJG01000066.1 GCF_003184185.1 Legionella qingyii
TGTTTCCGCGAAGGCGGGAACGTATTTCTGGTCGGGTGTCGTGCTCATTTAGGAATAGATTTTCGCTTTCGCGGAAATGACAATAATCTTTAATTTAATGATAGTGATTCCTAGCTCCAATATGTCACGAGCTGATGACTTTTTGCTTCACAATCGGACTCAAGTTACACTGTATTTTTTACGTAGAGAAAGTATTGATGAAATTGAGATCACATAATCTTTTAACCTGGGTAACTCATCTTTTCTTGTTTTATAAAGAAAAAGTGTTCCGGAAATTATTACCCATAACAATAATTATTATCCTGTACGCGGTAATAATCGCTTGTTTTTTTGAAAACGCGACGCGTTATAGTGTTGGCCAATTCCATCTGATTTTTAGCTTTATCTTAACGATAATCATTAGTTTTAGAGTAAATACCAGTTATGCACGCTGGTGGGAAGGACGAATTTTATGGGGTTCGATTAATAATAATTGCAGAAATTTAGGTTTAAAGTTTGATGCCTATATAGGATTACAGGAATATCCTGATTTTTATGAATTGTTAAAAAAATTACCTATTATCATCAAAGCCCATTTACGCAAAGAAAGTAAAGAGATTCAAACAGAGTTACTTTCCTTATGTATACATGAATTTGAAGGGAAACATCCAGTTCTTATAGTAACGCAAAAGATGTATCGTATTCTGAATCAATTACGCCAAGAAAATAAGCTGCAGCTGGAGCAATATCTGGCGTTAGATACTCACATAGCTAATTTGATAGACATGACCGGGGGCTGTGAGCGAATCGCCAATACTCATGTCCCTTATGCCTTTGCCTTCTTTGTGAAACAAGCGATGCTTTTTTATGCCATCATGTTCCCTTTTGGTTGGGTAGATACATTTGGATTTTTGATTATTCCGATGATGGTTATGATTGTATATATTTTATTGGGTTTGGAAATATTATCTGAAGAATTGGAAGAACCATTTGGTAAAGATGACAACGATTTACCTTTAAGTACGATTGCAAAAAATATTGCTCGAAACATAGAGCAAATAGCAGAAACTAGGGAGACATGAATTTCGACATGTCACAATTCATCTATCTGTTGTTATATGCTCTTGAAAAATAAAAATATATAGGTTAGTTTTTTAATGTAAACAATTTATTCCTATGCTGTAAGATCCAATATAAATTGAGAGCAGCAGCCCCAAAAAACTTCATATAATCCTGAAGCTATAATGTTAGATATGAGATAAGGAAAGCTCAAATGACAAATAAAGTTACATCGGATCATGAACACTGCCACATACATCCAAATAAACGTATCTCCTGGACCGCCATTTTTGTTGGTGCATTAACTGCGCTAGGTCTCAGTTTTTTATTGAATCTTTTCGGAATTGCTATCGGATTAAGTGCTTTTAAAACGATGAGTAATGGATCCGTCATAGTAGTTGTGGGTGGGATGTTGGGAATCATTGTTGGTGTGGTGATTTCTACGCTTGTAGCAGGTTATGCGGCTGGTTATTTAGGACGCTTATATTGTCCTGAACGTAATTTGGGAATTATTTACGGTTTTATTACCTGGGTTATGGCTTTAATCATGGGGGCTGCCCTCATAGGACTATTAAGTCAATATGTAGTAACCTATACTAATTCCATTTCTCGTACTGTAGTAGCAGTTCCAATTACAGTGAATCAAATCTCCACTCCTGTGGGCACAACCAAAATTTCTTCTTCAACAAAGAATGGTCAGAAAGAAGCTATAGTAGAGGTTAATGTGACTCCAACAAATCTTGCTTCAGGTGCATACATAGTATTTGCGTTGTTTTTAGTGGGCGCTATATTTACTTGTGTGGGGGCCAGTTGGGGAATGCGGTGTAAGAGGGATGATAACTAATTTTCGGGTAACGTATCACACTGCATTTGCCCATATCAGGGAGATATAGGCAAATGCGCTTATTAATTTATGCAATTAAAATCATAGGGAAATACCACGGAAGCACTATTTTCCGGACCATTTAGAACAACATATCCTGCTTTTAAAACACATTGACCAATGGATGAGCCTTGCAAGGTATAACCTGGTGTCGAGTACACGGTTGCACTGATTGACAGAGGAGCTGGAGAACAAGGTATGTTATCTATAAATTGAGGTCCTTTTCCACCCATTAGGGTAAGTGACTTATTTAATCCCAGTTCATTAGACGTTACATTAAATGCAACATTCTGATCAAATGGAATTGGTGGTGTAGCAACAGCTACTTGGACCTTACAACTCATATCTTCGCCAGCATAAGCAGGAAGAAAAACGGATAAGTTGATGATAGAAAGAGTGGCTATCATTATTTTTTTCAACATAAAAAACTCCTGATTTTGATAGAATAGGGGGCTAACTGATAAGCTATTAAATTACACAGGCTCTATAAAATGATTTATTGCTTGATACATACCTGTATGTATGTTGATAACATAAGGTAGGTGAAAAATCCACCAATTTAGAAAAAAAAATAATGCTTAGGTAATTTTGTGAACACCGTTGGGATGGATTTAATTCGATTAATTTATTAAATACATTTTTATTAGAAATTTTTTGAACTGGCTATAGGAGTTAAATTAGAATGATGATGGTTCGAATAAATCAAGAGAAATAATGACCGCAACCATTCTTAAAACCCGACAGTTTGCCCAACTTGTGCTGATGATCCTTATTGGGATGAGCTGCTTGGCTCAAGCATATGCATTGTTACCTAATCACAGACAAACTCACGTAGCTTCTTCTTCTGTTCAGGTCAGACACAATCAGGAAATTATTGTGTTAGTACATGGTTTGATGCGTACTTCGCTTAGTATGTGGCCATTAAAAAATTATCTAAAAAGACAAGGCTATGAAGTTTATTCCTATAGTTACCCTTCTCCCAAATACAGTATTCAAGAACATGGTATTTATTTAAATCGATTTATTAAAAATTTATTAGAAAAAAATCCAGGCGTTAAAATTAATTTTGTGACTCATAGTCTTGGTGGAATTATTACCCGAGAAGCGTTATCCAACTTGTCGCAAAAGCAATTAAAAAATATAGGTAGCCTCATCATGTTGGCGCCGCCAAATCAAGGATCAAAATTAGCAAAACTCTCTACGACAATGTTTCCTTTGTTCACTTCTCCAATAAAACCATTGAGTGAGCTGAGTTCGGATCGATCGTCATATGTTCATCATGTGCCTGTGCCTAACATTAAAATAGGAATAATAGCTGGGCGTTATGATGCGAAAGTACCACCTGAGTCTGCGCGTTTGGAAGGTCAAAATGAACCGATTATTGTTAATTCCAATCATACATTTATAATGAATAATACAAAAACAAGACAATTAATTATGAGTTTTTTAAGAAAAGGATCTTTTGTTGAAGTGGTAGAGCGATAATTTAAAATCTGATCTTTCGGTTACCAAATTGCCATGGCCTTGTTCAGATCTTCTTCTTCTGGCTCTGCTCCCCAATCATAATCGGTCCCCTCATCATAACCTCGAATCATGGAACTCAATGTACGGATTATAAAAATAACGGGATGAATAGCAATACTGACCAGGCTAAGTGCAGTACCAACTAAATCATCAACAAGATTTAAAGCGTGGCTTGGTAAACTGGGCCAGGAAAATGGATTTAAAAGACAAAAAGGAGTAATTAACACACGCATTAAGAATGCGGTGAAGTCATATAGAGCGCGAAATATATGGCAGAAAAAGCTGGTAAATGCATCAAGATGAAAACCCAGGTTATAATAGGGATAGAACTTAAACTCCGCATAAATTGCGGCAGCCGCTGTGCATGTAGCGTTAAAAAATGTGCTCAGAATGATTCTCCTGAGGGACAACAGAGCGCCCATCTTATCCCATTTTTTATTGGGGTGCTACTGCTTGGCATCCACATTCATGGTCATTTTTTATATTTTGAAACAATCAATTAGCGAGGAAATTTTAAAAAGCAATCCGTTCTAAGATGAACAAAATTGATTGTTTTATTGTAAAGGAAAACACCGCATTGAAAATATTATTTTACATACTTAATCGAGTCGATAGAGTATTTGTTTTCTCAAAAATGAGTTCCGTAATTGATTTACTCAAGAGATCACGCACACCTTGTTTTTTTTCTGGAGTGATGCCAGTGAATAAATTTTTATACACTTCATGCTCATCGCTAAATGTACTTGTGCAAAAACCATTAATCTCTCGAAGATGCTCTCGCAAGTATGAGATAGTAGCTGTATTTTCATCTTTAGGCAGTACACTTTGGAATTCATTTTCAAGTTCTTCAACTTTTGCATAGGTTGCTAAAAGTAATAAAGTATCAAACACTTGAAGACGATTTGCTCTCTCGGATGTATCAGGAGTTTTTTCAAAGATAGCGCGCATATGATCGATAAAGTGTTCTACTTTATTTCTCTCTCGTGTGATTTTTTTCAGCAAACGAGTGTTCATGATTACTCCTGATCTAAAAGAACGAATTATATCGCATTAACTTTGCACTCTATACATTATAGTTGCAAATTGTTATCTAACTGACTTCAGTGTTAGTTGTTTTTATCTGTTTGGCTTCGGATTGGGAATTAATGATTTGCTCAACAATTAAATCAATATCTTCATGTAGCAAACATTCTTTCTGAACTTCCTTCAAACGTCCGAGTTGTCCATACAACACAAGCATTTGCAACAAGGCTTTTTCAGTTTTATTTTCTTCGATTTTATTATTGACTTGTTCTGGATCAATAATTTCCATAACGATTTGACCATTAGTTTCTTTTTTGACGGTTAAACAAGGTAATTTATTTTCACCCTGTATTACAATTTTAAATCCATGATCCATAACCGCGAATAATGAATCAATTTGAAATTCAGGATGTTTTAATCTGTCTAAAAAAAGATGCTGGTCGCTTTTGGCTCTAACATTAACTCGTGCTTTATTGAAAAAAGAAGCTAAATACATCAAGGAACCTTGAGCATGGTTTATTGTGAGTGTCTTTTCTCCATGCGTATCTACAGTAGCAATCAAAGGAGGAGTCACACCACGCGGTACATTGGTATTATAAAAAGCAATGGTAGTATTGGGAGCACAACAAGTTAATAAATTGAGACTTGCTGTTTTATGCATATGGAGCAAGCTGGTGGTGTTAACATATCGTCCTTTGTCAGCTGAACCGCTCTCTTCTTGTTTTGCTCTATCATAACAGCGTTTAACGACTTGGGACATATCATCTAAACACGCACAGACTATCACCGAATTATTATTTTTTTCTACTAAAGCTTTTTGTGATGATTTATAGGTAACGCCATCGATAATTATATTAGGTCTTTTGTCTTTTTGGGCCAAAATACGTTCTTCAACAAGTTCGCTGATTAAGTATGCGCTGTCTTGTGTGCGAATAAAGGCTTGTTCTGTTTCTCTCTTTTCAAATTCTTCCGTAAATGGCATAAATATGCCCCGATAATCATCTGTAGCGAGGGATACATAATCCTTTCGTTCTTCCTTTGTAATATATAGATTGGAAATAGTACTTTTACCGCTCGCTGCAGGACCTAAAAAAACAAAATCACGATTATCGGCCAAGGAATAAACTGGTTTTTTCTCAAGTTTATATTTTTGCACAAAATGGTCTAGGTTTTGATCCAAAAACGCAGACATTTTATTATTTACCAGTTGTTTTCGGACCTTATTCTTTTCCATTATCAAAAATGATTTGAATTCGGATTCGTATTCGAGGCTGTCTATGCTTAGAGATGGATGTACTTGTTGTATTCGCCTTTGAGCATTTTTAATACACTGCTGATGTACTTCTGTTTCATTAAGCAAATCATGAATGCTTGACCAATCAATTACCAGAGAATAGCTGTAACTTGCATCCATGATGTCATGAAATAATTTTTGAGCGAGCTTATTTACCTCTTCTGTGTCAACTCGGTAATCGGTAATTAATCGCGCAGCGAGATGAAGCATCAATGCTGTTTGCATTCTGGGTACTAACACATCAGTTAACCACTCTTCATGGGCGATATTTGCATGTGCTAATTGTTCTTGAATGTCACCTTCCATAAAATGAGGTTGTAATATACGATTGTATGTTTCCTGTAATTGTCTTTCTCGAGTGCTCCATCGATTAAAACCTTTCAGTGTTAAAATATGCCTCATATTGAAGTGAGCCAAGGCCGCTTCCCGTACTTCATTTAATCGCCCAGGAATTAATTTGAACGAACCCTCAGGAAGTTCCAGTTTTTCGCCTGATAATTTAAGGGATTCTACTTCAGGCCTCAATGATTCTAATGACAGCATTTTATGGCCATCACGAGTGTGTCGGGTGATTCTGATGCTGCTGAGTTTTTTTGCAGATGGCTTTAATTGAGCAGATGAAAGCGATTCTGATTGATGAGAATGAAGAATCTCAAGTAACGGTTTTTTCCTGGACGAATGGGTTATTGCTGGATGCTCCTCTTTTAACGGAGTTGGTAGTTTCACCAAAGCTTTAGAGGTTAAAGATTTATTATGCTTTTCATTATAAAATTTAATCCCCGAGGTAATCACTTCTTGTGTAAATTCACTTACCCCCTGGATTTCTCCATCTAAGTTTCCTGGGATAACATCAAGTATTTCATTATTACGATTATAAAGGATTGTCATGACATAATCATGAGGATCAACATGTGTATATGCTATTTCACCTAATTTGGTCTTTCCTACAATTTCTGCAAATGGTTTTGAATGAAATGATTCTTTACCACGAATAATATAGAGAATTTTTACATCGTGCATACCACCAAATTTAAGTGCAACATCAAATTTATCCGTAACGGAACGTGTTCCATCAACACCTGTAGCAGCCAAGGTTACCGCTGCTCCGGATCGAATCTCATGTTTTTTAATATTATTTTCTTGCCCAGATAATAAATGACTGTCAGCAGAATACTCACCCGTTCGGGTCATTTTTTTTGCAAAAAGTACGGTTTCCTCTAGGGAATCAGTTAAATGACCGCCTCTAAAAACAACAGGAGCTTCTGTCATTTTTAAGTTATCATTTTGATAACTCTGCACCGTGTGATAACGATGAACATCTTTTTTGAGATATGTTGTAAGTCTCATCTTAAGTTGTTCTCTAAAGACAAGAGGGGCAGGTAAAATGGAACCTTCTTTATCCGTTAAAAAAGAAAGGTCATTTTTATTTTTTATATCACGGACTGAAACAAAATTTCTGTCATTCACTAACCCACTCACCAACTCAATCAAATGCAATTTCCAAATTTTGTTTTCATCAGAGCTGTCGGTAACATATTGAGTTAACTTCTCATCAGATGAGTTGAATAGGAACTTTTTGATGAAATTTTCAAAATTTCCGACTGTTGAAGGTATATCATCTCCTGGTTGTAAAAGAGGGGTGCTGTTATAAAGCTTCTTAAGATTTTTTAAATGGACAACCAAGTGATCTATTTTTTCATCTAATTCCTTATCTTTTGCATTTGGATTATCCTCAAGGCTAGCAATAAGTGCTGTCATTTCTTTCATTAAGGCACCAACAGCCTCGATTTCTTTTTTAAATTCTTCATCTATTTCTGCAGGTTTTGTCATTTGTTTTATCAAGGCATCCAATTCCTGGTTATAGCGTTGACATGCTCCTGAAACCAAAAGATCTTTTAAGCGATCCAAATTTCCCTGATTTAACCATTGATAAAGACTAAATTTATATTTCTCATCCTTAACCAAATCGACTGCCGGTAAATGAGATAAAAATAGGCTTGTACCGATATCGCTTTCCAAAAAAGCAATACCCTTATCTTTTAATGCTAAAGTATTAAGTGCAATATCTCCTGTATGACCTCTTTGAGATGTAATTTTCAAAAGATCCTGTAAATGACTTTTTAGTTCTTCCTCGGTGGTTTGTTCATCCACGGTAAAAGCGCATTCACTAAAAGGGATGGATGCGGTAATTTCATTGCCAGCGACATCAATGACTGTATAGCTCAATTTATCTTGGAGTAATGTGACATATAACGTATTTGTTTGCAGTGGTTTTTTGGGGGGCTGTAAGCTTAAATCATAGCTAATTACCTGGAAAAAACTTGATAGCGATTTACTATCGATTTCTTTAGGTGCTGCAACATGATTGCTTTGTAACCTGCCTTTATTAAACTCTGCGGCAAGATACTGAGTAAATGACTGAAGAAAAGATTCATATAATGGCTCGTTTGCCATAAAAGTGATGAACTGATAATAATCATCTTCTTCTGTTATCTTATTAAAATTAGGGAAGCTCTTGTCTAATTTATTTTGTACATACAAAAATTGAGTAAATACCTCATCGAATTGCTCAAGAGTTATAATTCCTGCTGATTTTAAATGTTCCAGGGTAAGCTCTTTAGATTTTTTAGCAGTAATATGTAACGCTAATTTTTCTACAAAAAGGGAGTAACGGGGATTGTTCTGTAATTTCTCAATAGCATTTTGCAAGCACTTCTTATGAAATACATCCTCTCCTATACCCTCAATTATTTCATTCTGAATATTAATTTTTTGTTTTTGAGCATCTTGAAGAATAACAAGAGCAACCTCTGGAGCTATATTATCCCATTGGTAAATAATCCCATCTTTTGTTTGTTGCGAATAGCTGGTAGCAGATAAGCCAATTGCACCACGTAAAGTACGATGATACTCATATCGAGGTAGATCGCTAAAAGTCAAAGGATCAAAGTTTACACGCTGCTTTGAGTATATTTTCGTCATAATTATATCAAAATGTGCAAATTATAGACTAATAATTTAGCATAATATTATTAAGATTTTATTAATATAGACCTTTTATTGAGGCAATACAGGGCGATTTCATCAAAGTTTAAAAACCAATCACTTTTCTTAAGTATTGAGTAGAAAGA
>NZ_QHJG01000067.1 GCF_003184185.1 Legionella qingyii
ACCGTTGAAAAAGAACGGGAGCATGTGGCAAAAGCAATCGCGAGTTTTAGGCAAATGGGATTCACACTGATACAAAGTCGTTGCAAACAGTGGCTTCGTTTTTTGGGAAGTTTTCCTTTTATATTGACTGAAGGGCTTTTTTCAAGCCTTGAACTTTTAGGTTTGACCAAAAAATTAAGCCATACGAATGTGGCTAACCTTCTGCCTGTAGTTGCTGATTTTAAAGGAGCAAGGCAGGGGCTCATTCTACCAACATACCGTCATCAGTTGTTTTATTTAGATACGTTTGATGATCGAGTTTTACCTATTACCAATTTTAATCGTTTAACCATAGCAAGCCCTGGCTCAGGTAAATCATTCTTTGAACAAGCACAAATTCTTGATGGTTTGTCACGTGGGCAGCAAATTTTTGTCATTGATTTAGGTGGTTCTTACAAACATTTATGTGAGTTAGTCGGTGGAAGCTACATTGATGCATCTACATTGACGCTTAATCCCTTTACTTTATTTGATTTTGATGGGGTTACGGAAATTGATGGCGAGAAGGTGAATGATTACATTCAAATCAGAGACTTGTTAGCCATTATGGCAAGCCCTAATGAAGCATTGGGTGAGGTACAAAAAGCATGGCTTTTGGATGCGGTGCTTACCTGTTGGAAAGAGCGGGGACGGCTCGCCAAAATGGATGATGTATTGGCGGCACTGCGTGAACTTTTGCAAAAACCAGAGTCCAGAAATGACCGAAGATTAAAAGATTTGCTGATATTGTTGGATAAGTATGGAAGCCATGGAATCTATGGCAAGATGTTTAACAGTGATACTCCTCTTTTGAATAATTCTAATTTTGTGGTTCTTGAAATGGGCAAATTGGAAAGTAATCCAGAATTGCTCACCATTGTCATGTTCGTCATGATTGTGATTATTCAAGGTCAATTTTACCATTCTGACCGTCGAACCCAAAAGCGTTGCATCATTGATGAAGCTTGGCGTTTCCTGGTTGTGGGATCTAACCCAATTTCTGCAGGATTTATTGAGCAGGGATTTCGCACCGCGAGAAAACACACAGGTGGTTTTGCGGTGATTACTCAAAATCTTGCTGACACCATGAATACACTCCAGGGTCAAGCAATTGCTGCAGCAGCAGATACTAAAATCATCATGCGTCAAGGAGCATTTCGGGACTATGTAGAGAAACATCCCGACCATTTTAACCCTCTAGAAATATCCATGATCGAATCCTTTGGTGAGGCTAAAACGCAAGGCTTTTCCAATTTGATGATTCAATTTGGCAATGTCACTACATTTCACCGTTATTTTTGCGATCCATTTTCAAGAGTTTTGTTTTCTACCTCAGGTGATGAATTTGGTGAAATAGAATCGTTAATGAACCAGGGAATACTACTTACAGATGCAGTTCATGCTGTTGCACAACAATACTATGGAGATGAGTTATGCGCTTGATTCATACAGCTATAGTAAGTGCTGCCATATTACTCTTTATTGGTTTCGAACTTTATTTGGTTTCGCCAAAAATTCAAGTGGTACTTTTTGATGCTGAGGCGATTCAGGCTCAATTGATTCGTCAACTCGCAGAGCATCAAGCTAGTGATGAGCAAGTGAGCCATACAACACGTCAATTTAAAAATAAACTCCAAAAACTGTTAACACAGTATGCACAGCAGCATCACGTCATGATTTTAAACCAACGTGAGGTTCTTGCAGGTGGCGAAGACATTACTGATGAGATTGCTAACAAGTTAGGCCAAGCAATGAGGAAAGGTTCATGAAAAAAGTAATGCTTGTATCTCTTATGATAACGATTTATTGGAATGCTCATGCCAAATCGTTCGGTGTGGTAGGAGAGGTTTTTCCTGTTGCAGAAAAAAGTTTTTTAGTACTAATTGAAAAGCGATTACGCACATTAACAACCAGTGGTGAATTGGAAGCATTAAACCGGAAATGGATTGATACAGTGGTCAACCATACTAACAGACCTACTGCATTAGGTTTGGAACGAATCAACAAAACAATCAGACATTACTACACGTCAGAAATCACTTTAAATAAGGATATTACTGACCATAAAGGCAAGGTTCTGTTCCCAAAAGGAACTTATGTCAATGCTCTTGAGCATATGCCAGCGTATAGACCCTGTTGGTTGTTTTTTAATGCGGATGACGAGGCACAGATTCGTTGGGCGCAGCTACAAAAAAGTAAATGTCCTAATCCTAAATTTATTTTGACTGGTGGAGCAATCAAGCGCACTGAAAAGAGCCTAAATGCCGTGATTTATTTTGATCAGGAAGGGCGGATTACAAGAAAGCTAAATATTGAACATGTACCAGCTCGAGTAACACGCAAAGAAAATCAGCTTCTTATTGTTGAAGTGGCAATTAAGGAGAATGGCAATGCGTTATAGAACACTCTTTATAATTGCCTTTTTTATTTTTTCTTGTACTAGTTTTAGCAAGCAGTGTACAGGACATTTTGTTAATCCGATTACCGATGTATGTTGGAGATGCTTATTCCCTTTATCGATTGGTAACACCAAAATTGTACCTTCGTCTCTTCCAGACACTGACAATGCCTCCAGTCCGATTGGAGTATGTCCTGCAAGCACGGGTGTTAGGGTTGGTTTGAATATAGGATTTTGGGAACCGATGGCACTAACAGATGTCACCGATACGCCTTACTGTTTGGTTAATCTGGGAGGCACCAAGCTCAATTTAGGTTTAAAACAGGCTAGAGGTGGCCGTCATGTCGTAGGAAATGGTCAGCAAAGAGCATTTTTTCATGTGCATTGGTACAAATACCCACTTATTAATTGGTTAAATCTCATTACTTCTGTAGGTTGTTTGCAGGCAGGCGACTTTGATATTGCCTACCTCACAGAGCTTGATCCAACCTGGCAGGATTCAGAAATGAGCTTTGTATTAAGTCCTGAATCGGTTTTGTTTGGTAATCCAATTGCAGCGGCAGCCTGTAGCGCAGATAGTCTTTCATCCACGCTGACTAACAAACCAATGGATAAACTCTTCTGGTGTGCGGGAGCACAAGGCACTCATTACCCAATGACGGGGCATGTCAATTCACCGATTTCTCCAGTGCAAACAGCACTTTTACTTACAGAACGTATGAATTACAAAATGCATCGAGAATTTCTGGTTTCTGATTCAAGCTCCGCATCTGGAGCTATTTGCAAAGAGCATTATTACACCGTAACGCCTAAATCACGCTATCGCTATGAGATGGTAAATCAGGTTGCTGACGGAAAACATTGCTTCCCATCAGGCCACAGTACGCTTACCTGGGAAGCAGGAAAAATTAAACTGCATACACCAGACCAATATGGATTTTTAGTGTGGCGAAAGCGCAACTGTACGTTCCTTTAAATGGAGAGAATTAAATGTTTAAGAAAGGGATTACTTTAATCATCGGATGTTGTGTACCAAGGATGCTGATTGCCGCCACAGTATCAGTATTTGTAAGTTTTTCGATGCCTAACAATTTGTTAGAGGAAACGTTAAAAGAGAGTGCGCGCTTAAACATTCCAGTTTATTTAAATGGTCTTTATCACGATTCGATGCAGTTAACAGCATCGAAGGTCATAGAGTTAAGTGAGCATGTTCCTAACCTAAATTTACAAATTGATCCAACTTTATTCGAACGTTTTGGGATTTATCAGGTGCCTGCTTTGGTTGTCGATAATGGATCGTCATTTGATGTGATTTATGGTCATTTGCCTCTTAAAGAAGGGTTAATGCGCATGGTTGATCGAGGGGAGAGCGGGTTTTCAACGCTTGATGCAAGGAGAGTGATCGGTGAATAAATACGGTTTCATTTTATTCTGCTTGATGTCGATCGCAACTCAGGCGCAACAAAATCAGAGTGATGCGCTAAAGGCGCGTGCAGAAGCCTTAAAAGCCTTAGAGGGATTTAATCCGGCAAGTGTATTAAATGGATACACACCTAACCCTCAAGAATCATCTCTTCAACCGCAAGAAGGCAACAATGCATTGATCGCTCAGGGACTAAATACTATTAAAAATAATCCAACTGCAAATGATGTATACAATCAAGCGGAAAACAGAACTAAAGTACGCTCTAATCCTAACAGTCCTGAGATGCGCTATGCTGAAACGCTTCTTGAAAACCCGGATGCAGTTCTAGAAGGGGCTTGTTATAAGGAGCCTGCCAATTGCAAAAATCAATCAATAATTAAGACCTGTGAAGAGTCCGTGCAGTATATTGGAACATCATGTAAGGAAACGTTAGATGTTCATGTTAAACCAGTTAGTTTTAGTTTTACTCGTGTTGTAATCCCTTCTCGTGGCCAATCGGTTGCAAGTTTTGATGTGCAAAGTTGTGTCAAAGGAGATTGGCGATGTAGCCCAGCAAATACAGTTCATTTATTACCTTCGTGTGAAAAAGTAGTTGTTTCAGTGACACGTAATAATCGTGCTGTATTAGTGACGAAACAGCCTGATTGTACTGACTCAACAGTTAGCGTACAGCTTCCAAGACGAGGAGGGGCTTCAACTTCCTTGCACATTACCCTGACTGAGTATGTGGGTGAAGACCAATGGAAGAATGGTGAATGTGAACGGATTAAAACAGGAACCCCAAACAGCCAATGTTTTTTGGAGGCAGCAAATAGCTGTGTTGAGCCTAATCTAGGTAAGGTAGTTGGCGGCATTACAATCAAACGTGCCTGCTGGGGAAGGGTGTTCAATTATCAATGTGCTCGTGTTAACTCAAGCTCGTGTACCCCTTTAATCAATCAAGGCTGTTCGCAAACTTCATCCCTTTGTACTCAGACTTCTGCCAATCGATGTGAACGTTTTTCACAAACGTTTCAGTGCATAGAGCACTGGTGCATGCCTGAAAAAACCGTGTGTCCTGAGAAAATTGCATGCAGTGATGGTCAATGTGACAGCTTAAACTCTGAAACAAGTGACGATATGGCTGAAGGTTTGTCACGGCTTGGAGCTCTTGCAGGAGCAGCTTCCGATGTTGCTGCTAATCAGATTCACAGTGGCGTACCTGCGATATTTACCGGTAAAAACTCTACTTGCCGCAAGGTAGTAGCCAATGCTCGAAATTGTTGCCGTGGCAGTCATCGCATGACGCATTGCAGTGGTGATGAAAAACTCCTGTCAAAAGCAAAAGAAGAAGGGCGTGCATTTAAGGTGGGTACTTATTGTGCCGTAAAAAAACTAGGCATGTGCTTGGAAAAGAAAGAGTCCTGGTGTGTTTTCCCAACCAAGCTTTCTTCAATCATTCAAATTCAAGGGCGTTACAGTCAATTAGGAGTTGGTTTTGGTTGGGCAAAAGATGAGGACAACAATGCCAATTGCCGAGGAATAACGCCTGAGGAACTTGAACGCATCAATTTTTCAGTATTGGATTTATCACCAATTCAGCAAGAGCTGATTGCGCGTATGGCCTTACCCAATAACGGACAAATTAACCGCTCTAATCAATCTCATGTGGAGCGCTTAAAACAGGAGGAGCGTGCACATGATTAAAGCGTTCCTAATCCTATCAATGTTTCTGTATTCGCTTAGTTTGTTTGCAGAAAAACCGACAGGTTTTCTCTGGTATAACATTGAACAAAACAAGAAAGCACATAAAGAAAGACAAAGAGGGGTTTCTTTTAACCAGTTAAGCTTTACGCAGCAGGATGCCGTTCTTCGGTTTTATACCATGGAAGCGTTACACAAAGCACGTTCTACCAAGAAGGTCGAAGACATGCGCGTATTTTTAAGTCTTCAGGATTATTGGCTTAAAGAATCTACTCGCTTTAAAGCCCTATTTCAAAAAACTATGTTGGCTTATCCAGAATATGATTATACGGTGACCCATCCTACTTCAAATTTAGGCGCAAAAATAACTGATGAACTTCGTGAAACACATCAAACTGAGGTTATTTCATCCCTTTCAAAGTCACATGGACTTTTGTTGTTTTATCGTGGCAAGAGCCCTTATGACTTAAAACAACTCCCTATTATTGAAGATTTTTGTAAGCGTTTTCATTTGGCATTGATGCCGATTAGCGTGGATGGCGTTGCTTCATCTGAATTTTTTCATACACGAAAGGATCGTGGTCAAGCTAATCGACTTGGGGTGCGTTATTTCCCCGCGACTTTATTAGTTCATCCTCAAAGCCAAAAAGTGATTCCTATTGCCTATGGTCTAACCACCCAGGATGTTTTGATGGAGCGTTTGGTACAAGTAGCCACTCAATTTAAAGGAGAAATATGATGCATGCACGTTGGTTTATGACGACTCTATTAGCCACACATGCTTTCATGGCCTATGCAGGAAGCCAACAATGGCTAACTCAAATGATTGTTGAACATGAAAGAACGATTCAACAAAAAAATAGAGTAGAAGAGCCTCAAAACCAAAATAATGACTTCTTTAGTCAACATGGATTGATACTGTTTTATGCGAGCTCTTGTCCGCATTGCCATCAATTTGCCCCAGTACTTAAAAGTTGGGCAGGTAAGAATAAGGCAGAAGTGCTGGCGCTTTCTTTTGACAACCAGCCATTGCCTGAGTTTCCTCAATTTTTGCCAGCTACAACAGAATGGATAAATGACGCGTTTCAAGGAGCGTCCATTCAATATCCTGCCTTATTTGTAGTCAATCCCAAAACAAAAGCCTTGTATCCAGTGGGCTATGGTTCAATGACAGCAGAAGAGTTGAGTTCCCGTATTGAGGTACTGATTCCCAAAATAGCATCTTACGAACATAAGGAGATGCCCTTATGAATAAATGTATAACCAGTCTATTGCTGTTAAGCATGAGTTTAAAGGTGAGTGCTAATGTAAGCCAAGATTTGGATAATTTTTTTAATGGGATTGGTTATGCATCGAACGTGACCTCGCCTGCTGTCTTTGAATCGCAAGCAGCGGGATTTTTTGGTGGTGGTTCATTGTATGCTCGCAATCAGGTGCGTCAATACCAACTCGTACAATTGGATTTACCAAACTATCGAGCCGGATGTGGTGGGATTGATTTGTTTACTGGAAGTATGAGTTTCTTAAGTGAGCAAAAGCTCGTTGATTTGGGTAAATCGGTGATGACCAATGCCGGTGCCTATGCAGTGGATGTGATGCTTGCTTCCACAGTACCTGAGCTTAAGCAGGTACGAGATTATTTGCAGCAACTCGAACAAATGGCTAATCATGCTAGTATCAATTCCTGCCAGCTTTCGCAAAATATGGTTGGCGGTATTTGGCCAAAGACCGCAGAAAGCCAGCAGAAAATCTGCAAAGACCAGGCGGCTTTAGGCAAAGAGGGATTATTTAGTGATTATGTTAAAGCACGGATGGCTTGTTCTGGCAGTGGTTTTGATAACGTAATGAATAAGGCATCCCAAGATCCAGAGCGTAAAAAGCAAGTTGTTTTAAACAAAAATCTGGTGTGGTCACTTTTGCAAGCTAAGTCCTTCTTAAATAGCGACCAGGAACTTTCCGAAATGGTGAT
>NZ_QHJG01000068.1 GCF_003184185.1 Legionella qingyii
ACCGTTGAAAAAGAACGGGAGCATGTGGCAAAAGCAATCGCGAGTTTTAGGCAAATGGGATTTACACTGATCCAAAGCCGTTGCAAACAGTGGCTTCGATTTTTGGGAAGCTTCCCTTTTATGTTGACCGAAGGGCTTTTTTCAAGCCTTGAACTCTTAGGCTTAACCAAAAAACTAAGTCATACGAATGTGGCCAATCTTTTGCCTGTGGTTGCTGATTTTAAAGGAGCACGGCAGGGGCTTATTCTACCAACATACCGCCATCAATTGTTTTATTTAGATACCTTTGATGACCGAGTTTTACCTATTACCAATTTTAATCGTTTAACCATTGCAAGCCCAGGCTCTGGTAAATCCTTTTTTGAACAAGCACAAATTCTTGATGGTTTATCACGTGGGCAGCAAATTTTTGTTATTGATTTAGGGGGTTCTTACAAGCATTTATGTGAATTAGTCGGTGGAAGCTACATTGATGCATCTACATTGACGCTTAATCCTTTTACGTTATTTGATTTTGATGGGGTTACGGAAATTGATGGCGAAAAGGTGAATGATTACATTCAAATCAGAGACTTGTTAGCCATTATGGCGAGTCCCAATGAAGGATTGGGTGAGGTACAAAAAGCATGGCTTTTGGATGCGGTTCTTACCTGTTGGAAAGAGAGAGGACGGCTCGCCAAAATGGATGATGTATTGGCAGCACTGAGAGAGCTTCTTCACAAACCAGAATCCAGAAATGACCGAAGATTAAAAGATTTGCTGGTTTTGTTGGATAAATATGGAAGCCAAGGAATCTACGGCAAGCTGTTTAACAGCGATACCCCTCTCTTGAATAACTCTAATTTTGTGGTTCTGGAAATGGGGAAACTTGAAAGTAACCCAGAACTGCTTACCATTGTCATGTTCGTCATGATTGTGATTATTCAGGGTCAATTTTACCATTCCGACCGCCGAATTCAAAAACGCTGCATTATTGATGAAGCGTGGCGATTTCTGGCTGTAGGTTCTAATCCAATTTCTGCAGGATTTATTGAGCAGGGGTTTCGTACGGCAAGAAAACATACCGGTGGTTTTGCGGTAATTACCCAAAACCTCTCCGACACTATGAAAACGCTACAAGGGCAAGCCATTGCTGCTGCAGCAGATACCAAAATCATCATGCGCCAAGGAGCATTTCGAGATTTTATAGAAAGCCATCCCGACCATTTTAACCCTCTAGAAGTATCCATGATCGAATCCTTTGGTGAGGCTAAAACACAAGGCTTTTCCAATTTAATGATTCAATTTGGTAATGTCACAACATTTCATCGTTATTTTTGCGATCCATTTTCAAGGGTTTTGTTTTCTACCTCAGGTGATGAATTTGGGGAAATAGAATCCTTAATGAACCAAGGAGTACCACTTACAGATGCTGTTTATCGTGTGGCGCAACAATATTATGGAGATGAATTATGCGATTAGTTCATCAAGTTTTAGTGAGTGTAGCTGCATTAATTCTTATTGGATTGGAACTGTTTTGGAGTTCACCAAACACTAAAGTGGTGTTTTTTGATACCGAAGCAATTCAGGCGCAATTGATTCGTCAATTAGCAGAGCATCAAGCAAATGATGAGCAAGTGATCCATGCAACACGTCAATTTAAAAATAAACTCCAAATTCTGTTAATACAGTATGCAAAGCAACATCACGTCATGATTTTAGATCATCGTAAGGTTCTTGCCGGTGGTGATGACATTACCAATGAGATTGCTAACAAATTAGGACAAGCAATGAGGAGCAAGTTATGAAAAGGGTATTGCTTGTGTCTCTTATGTTAGCAATTTATTGGGATGTTAATGCTAAATCATTCGGTGTTGTAGGCGAGGTTTTCCCCATTGCAGAAAAAAGCTTTTTAGTACTGATCGAAGAACGTTTACGCACATTAACCACTAGTGGTGAGTTGGAGGCATTAAACCGGAAATGGATTAATACAGTGGTCAACCATACTAACAGACCTACCGCATTAGGTTTGGAGCGAATCAACCAAACAATCAGACATTACTACAAATCAGAAATAACTTTAAGTCAGGATATCACTGACCATAAAGGCAATGTTCTGTACCCAAAGGGAACTTATGTCAATGCCATGGAGTATATGCCAGCGTATAGACCTTGTTGGTTATTTTTTAATGCGGATGACAAAGCACAGGTTCGTTGGGCGCAGATGCAGAAGAGTAAATGTCCTAATCCCAAATTTATTTTGACGGGTGGGGCAATTAAGCGCGCTGAAAAGAGTCTAAATGCTGTGATTTATTTTGATCAGGAAGGGCGCATTATAAGAAAGCTTAATATTGAACATGTGCCAGCACAAGTAACACGCAAAGAAAATCAGCTTCTTATTGTTGAAGTGGCAATTAAGGAGAATGGCAATGTTGTTTAGAACTCTATTTTTAATGGTTTTATTTATTTTTTCTTGCAGTGGTTTTAGCAAGCAGTGTACAGGACATTTTGTTAATCCGATTATCGATGTGTGTTGGCGATGCTTATTTCCTTTGTCGATAGGCAACATCAAAGTAGTAAATTCATCTCTTCCCGATACCGTCAATGCATCAAGTCCCGTAGGTATATGCCCAAGCCCTATGGGATTGCGTGTGGGACTGAATATTGGATTTTGGGAGCCTGTGGCGCTGACTGATGTGACCGATACACCATATTGCCTGGTGAATCTTGGAGGCATCAAGCTCAAATTGGGTTTAAAACAGAATAAGGGAGGGCGTCATGTGGTGGGTAATGGGCAGCAACGTGCGTTTTTCCATGTCCATTGGTACAAATATCCGCTCATCAGCTGGCTTAATCTCATCACCTCGATTGGCTGTTTGCAAGGTGGTGATTTTGATATTGCTTATCTGACCGAACTTGACCCCACCTGGCAAGATTCTGAAATGAGCTTTGTATTAAGTCCTGAGTCAGTATTGTTTGCTAATCCCATAGCAGCTTCAGCATGCGCTGCGGACGCTCTTTCTTCGACATTGACCAAGAAACCCATAGACAGCCTTTTTTGGTGTGCAGGTAGTCAAGGGACTCATTATCCTCTGACAGGCCATGTGCATGCACCTATTTCTCCGGTGCAAACCGCACTTCTTTTGACCGAACGTATGAATTACAAAATGCATCGTGAATTTTTAGTGTCTGATTCAAATTCCGCGTCCGGTGCAATTTGCAAAGAACATTATTACACCGTAACCCCTAAATCTCGCTATCGCTATGAGATGGTGAATCAGGTATCAGATGGCAAGCATTGCTATCCAGGCGGTTTAAGTACTTTGGCTTGGGAGTTCGGAAAAATTAAACCACATACCCCCGACCAATATGGATTTTTAGTGTGGCGAAAACGCAACTGTACTTTCCTTTAGACGGAGTTTGAAATGCTAAAAAAAGGAATTATTTTTTTACTGGGATGTTTTGCGAATACTGTAATTGTTGCCTCTGCGGTATCAGTGTTTGTCAGCTTTTCCATGCCGGATACGCTTTTGGAGGAGACACTCAAAGAAAGCAGCAGGTTACACATTCCTGCGTATTTAAATGGACTATATCACGATTCAATGAGGGATACCGCACTCAAGGTCATGGAATTAAGCAAGCAAATCCCAAATTTGAATCTGGCAATTGACCCAACCTTATTTGAGCGCTTTGGGATTCAGCAAGTCCCTGCACTGGTTGTTGACGAGGGTAACGTCTTTGATGTGATTTATGGTCATTTAACTCTTCGAGAAGGATTGTCGCGAATTGCAGGACATGGAGATACCCACTTTTCAATGCGTGATGCTCGGAGGATTGGTGATGAGTAAACTCATCTTGATTTTATTTTCCTCTCTATTCATTACTGCGGGATTTGCTCAAACTCCAGTCGATGTATTAAAGGCGCGTGAGCAAGCGATGCAGGCTTTAAATGGATTTAATCCTGCAAACGTATTGAAGGGGTATACACAATATCCCAACGAGACGAGCCTTCTCCCGCAAGAAGGAACAAACACTTTGCCTTCTACAGGCTTAAACGCACTGTCTAATAATCCCGATGCTTTAGAAGTTTATCAACACGCAGGAACCCGCACTAAAGGGCGCTACAATCCGAATAGCCCTGAGATGCGCTATGCTGAACAATTGCTTGAACATCCCGAAGATGCGGTAAATGGCGTCTGCTATAAAGAACCAGGCTTCTGTGAATCTACCCCAGAGACCAAAATCTGCGAAGAAACTGTGGGCTATAAAAATATTTCCTGTGGTGAAGCGCTTAAGGTAACGCTAAAACCACTCACACAAAATTTTACTCGCGAGCTCATGTTTCCTCAAGGAAGCGCAACGTTTCATTTAGCCCAATGTGGCAAACACAACAAAAAATGCAGCAAAGCTAATCTTGCCGAAATAAGCCCTGCGTGTGAAGCATTAAATCTGGTGGTGATGTATCACAATAAAGTGCTGCAAATCATAAAAAATCCTGCCTGCAAAGACCCCACAGTGACGGTTTCTTTAGGAAAAATAATTAAGGCACCGATACCGCTTAGGATGACATTGACGCAACAGGTAAGTGAAGAGTCTTGGGTCACTCAAGCCTGCGAAAAGAATACCTCGGATTCTTGTATTTTGACGAACACCAATTCATGCCTTGAACCTAATGCCACAAAAATCATTGAGGGTATTGCTATTACCAGACCTTGCTGGGGGCATGCTTCCAACTATCACTGTTCTTATTTAGAAAACAGTTATTGCATGCCTTTGCTTCAGGCCGGCTGTTCGCAAATAAGTTCACAGTGTCTTACTGCATCCAATGGATTATGCACTCGGTTTCTCCAAACATTTTCCTGTATGAATCAGGTGTGTTTTCCAGAAAAAACCATTTGTCCTGACAAAATCCCCTGCAGTGATGGAGCGTGTGACTTATCTTTTGCAGAAGAAAGTGATGATGCGGCGGAAGGCTTGTCACGCCTAGGGGCTTTGGCTGGCGTGGCATCCGATGTTGCAACCAAGCAAGTTCGCAGTGGGATGCCTGCCATTTTTACCGGAACCAATTCAACTTGTCGCAAAGTGGTTGCCAATATACGTAATTGTTGTCATGGCAGTTACCACATGACTCATTGCAGTGAGGATGAGAAGCGGCTGGCCAAAGCCAAGGAAGAAGGGCGAGCATTTAACGTAGGAACGTTCTGTGCCAAAAAAGAATTAGGCATTTGTCTTGAAGAAAAAGAGTCGTGGTGCGTTTTTCCTACCAAATTGGCTTCTATTCTGCAAATTCAAGGACGTTTTTATCAGTTAGGCATTCACTTTGGTTGGGCAAAAGATGAGGATAATAAAGCCAATTGTCGTGGTATTACTCCAGAAGAACTCGAACGTATTAACTTCTCTGCTTTGGATTTATCCCCCATTACTCAAGAGCTCATGAGTCGTAAAGTACTTCCAGATGACGGGCAAGTCTCTGCGGTCAATCAGTCCCATATCGAGCGCTTAAAACAGATGGGGCGTGCACATGATTAAATGGGGCATTTTTCTTTTGATATTCCTTAATTCCCTTGGTGTGTTCGCCGAGAAACCGGTCGGTTTTCTTTGGTACAGCATCGAAAAGGAACAGAAAAAGACAAGACAACTACCGCCTGGAGGTATTCCCTTTAACCAGCTTAGTTTTACTGAACGCGATGCGATACTTCGTTTCTATACCATGGAAGCCCTGCATAAAGCACGGTACACCAGAAAGGTCGAAGACATGCGCGTTTTTCTGAGTCTTCAAGATTATTGGCTCAATGAGTCAACGCATTTTAAAACCTTATTCCAAAAAACGATGCTTGCTTATCCCCAATACGATTATACAGTGACCCACCCTACATCGAGTATGGGTACTAAAATCACTGATGAAGTACGTGAGACACACCGTATAGAAGTAATCAAAACTCTCGCCAAATCCCATGGATTACTGTTTTTCTACCGGGGTAAAAGTCCTTATGATCTCAAGCAAATTCCCATTCTTGCTGATTTTTGTCATCGGTTTCGTTTGACTTTCATGCCCATTAGTGTGGATGGGGTGATTTCACCTGAATTCCCTCACTCAAAAATTGACTCAGGGCAAGCAAATCATCTTGGCGTGCATTATTTTCCTGCACTCCTTTTGGTAAACCCACAATTCCATAAAACAGAACCTGTGGCGTATGGTTTAACCACTCAGGATGTATTAATGGAGCGACTCATGCAGATAGGAACTCTATTTCAAGGAGAACAAAGATGAAATGGCGTTCGTTTATTACCGTACTTACTCTGACTATAAGTACATTCACTGTGCACGCAAAAAGTTCCGAATGGTTTACGAAGATTATGGCTTCCAAGGAGCAGGGTGTACTACAACATACAGCCAAAGAAGAACCCAAAACCCGACACCATGGCTTTTTTAGAGAACATGGACTCATTCTCTTTTATGCAAGCCAATGTCCTCATTGCCATCTATTCGCGCCCATTCTTAAATCATGGGCTGTGCAGAATGAAGTAGAGATACTTCCCTTAGCATTTGACAATCAACCCTTGCCTGAATTTCCAAACTTTTTACCAGCTACCACCGAATGGATTAACGCAGCATTTCAAGGAAAACCCATTACCTATCCTGCATTGTTTGTGGTGAATCCCAAAACAAAGATGCTGTTTCCTGTTGGATTTGGGTCTATGACCCAAGACGAATTAAATTATCGTATGGAGCACCTCATTCCCAAAATTACATCTTATGAGCGCAGTGGAGTGATGCTATGAACAAATTAATGGTAAGCCTTGTGCTGTTGAGTGTGGTTTCAATGACACGGGCTAGTGTCAGCACCGATTTAGATAATTTCTTTAATGGAATTGGCTACGCATCCAATGTAACTTCTCCCGCTGCTTTTGAGTCACAAGCAGCAGGATTTTTTGGTGGAGGTTCGCTGTATGCGCGCAATCAAGTACGACAATATCAGTTGGTGCAATTAGACCTCCCCAGCTATCGCGCAGGATGTGGGGGAATCGATTTATTCACCGGAAGTATGAGTTTTTTAAGCGAACAAAAGCTTGTGGATTTAGGCAAATCAGTGATGACCAATGCTGGCGCTTATGCCGTAGATGTAATGCTGGCATCAACTGTTCCTGAGCTGAAACAAGTTCGAGATTATTTACAACAATTGGAACAAATGGCCAATCAGGCCAGTATCAACTCCTGTCAGTTGTCACAAAACATGGTTGGTGGGGTCTGGCCAAAGACCGCGGAAAGCCAGCAGAAAATTTGCAAAGACCAAGCGGCTATGGGCAAAGAAGGATTATTTAGTGATTACGTCAAAGCACGTATGGCCTGTTCTGGCAGTGGTTTTGATAACGTAATGAATAAAGCATCCCAAGATCCAGAGCGTAAAAAGCAAGTTGTTTTAAACAAAAATTTGGTATGGTCACTTTTGCAAGCTAAGTCCTTCTTAAATAGCGACCAGGAACTTTCCGAAATGGTGAT
>NZ_QHJG01000069.1 GCF_003184185.1 Legionella qingyii
TAAACATCTGGGAATTCTCATATCAATCTGTTCTATTCTTAAACTTTGATGAAATCGCCCTGATCATTTTTTAATCAGTTTTATCCTCATGGCGTTTTATAGTTTTGGTTAGATTATGGACTCATGCTTAACAAGCTGGTGCGGGGATAAGGCCATCTACTAAAAATAGATCTCTATTAAAACTTAATCGATTATGATTATCATTTGAGATGAAACCAATTTCCTCATTTGTTATATTGCAGATCCACCGCTCAATACTTATTGGTTTTTTAGACTGCAACGCTTTGGGTGTGAATAAGGCGACATTTATTCCTTTTTCAGGATCGCGAGTAGAACTATATTGAAAGGCTTCCACATTTGCTTTTCTCATTGAAGAGCCTAATTTTTGAGTATCACTATAATATTTAGGTGAAGAAATTATTTGTTCAACAGTATTAAATGGCTGCTTATTCAAAAAAATACCATGCACTGTTTTAATCCCTATTGTATAGCTTGAATAGGTCATCAGAATACTATCGGTGTAGGGTTCTTTCATTCCAGCCATAAAGACAAATCGATAATAAGCTGTTTCCGCTAAAGCGGTCGAAACATTTAGGGAGCCGTAAAATAGGCTTGGTTCAAAGGTATTGCCAAATCTTGAACCATACTGCAATGGAGGGTATCGAAATGGAGTAATCAGTAAATAATGCAAATCTTCATACTCTTCAGGCCTTTTAGGCTTAGATGTTTCTAATAATTCCTCTAATATAGCTTGTTCTTCAATATTATTAACAAGGGAGAGTGTTGCAAGCTCCTCCTGGTCTTCTACAACTCGATGTATTGTTGCCATTATCGGGGTAATATATTGTTTACCATCCATTTTATCCCATATATTTCCCACTAAACTTTACCTCTCATCGCATCTAAATAATTCACAACACGTGACAGTCCCATCACTGTTTTCATTTCCTGCAATGGAACACCCTGAATATGATAGTTATAAGTATTTAGCCAATGAATCATTACTTCTTTATTCCCGCCATTAAGTGCGTATAGGGATCTATAGACCCGGATCAACAGCAAAGCCAACTCCCCTGGCTTACTATCAGGGTCAAGTTCACCTTTTTTTAAACATCTATCAATCGTATTGCGATGTTGGCCAATAATGGCAGCCAGATCCTGGCTGTTAATTTTAATCTCATTTTTAAGTTGATTGATTGCCGTAGCCAAAACATTCGAAGGTTTAGGCTTTTCTGCTGCGTGCATAATTCATACTCACCTGACTCACCATATGGTGAATTATAGCACAAAAATCACCATTTTGTGTAATTGACTTGTTCATGCAGCGGACTTTATGCCGGATAATTTTTTAAAAGGCCCGGCACAAAGGCAAGTTCAGACATAAATACGATTGTGATTGAATTTTGATTATCATGATTCGTGGCGTCTGGGTAAGCCGATCTCCATTTTTGCCAAAGTTACTGCTTCTTCTTTATTCCATTGTTTCTGAGTAAACAAGGTTATCCCTGTTACAAAAAAAGAAAGGCTTTTTTCTTGTTCTGGCGATGGTGTCACTTCTTCTTCAAGTTTAAATTCTTGCTTTATTGATTCAACTAAGCCCGCAAGATATTTATTATTAGCGACTTCTTTATTATAAAAGGGAAGGCGCTCTTTAAAAAATGATTGAAGATCATTAAAAGTACTGCCAAATAGCAAGGGGCTTTTCGTTTTAAATAGCTTGCTCATCACTTCTATTTCATAGATATATGCATTTGCTTCAGTATTAGCAATGTTTGCCGCTACATTAAACGCATGTCCCGCCTCATGAACAATCGCACCGATTATATTAATCGTTTTTTGTTCCAAAAAATCTATCTTTAAAGCAATGGTTTGGTTAACAACCCAGTTTTTATGGTGCTGTCCTAATAATTTGTACGTGTTTTTATTCACAAAGATAGCAGGATTCCCTTGAACACCTAAAAAATCATGCGGTGGTTTTAAGATATCAATCTGAAGTTGTGGCATAGAGGCAGTTACTCCACTATCAAGGCCAATCCAACCTATTTCGCGGCATTCTTCGATAAGTAATCTAATGTGATAACTTGTCAGCATGATATTCTCCTTGTTCAAAGATTAACAGGGGAGCGTCAAATTGAGACCAAAATGACTAATAATTACAAAACCATTATTACGAATCGATATTTGCCAGTCAATACACTTTTTGGTCATTTAGGATTTATTTGAATTATTTTGGCGAAACTTATTAAAACAGAATCAATAAATGCGCATAGAACTAGGGTTTTGACCTATTGCTAAGGAAATGAACTACAGGTTAATTTTAAATGGTGATTGATCTATTAATGGTTTGATTTCTGATTCACTGATTAAATGACATGCATTCGATGTGTTTTTTACAGTTAACAAATCACATGAATAATAGATATTAATTGAAAAACTAGGGTCTAGTGAGTAAGCGGAATTAAATGAAATGTCAACAGACTCTAATGTTCATTGCGAATGATGATATAACCTTCTTCGGTTTGACAATATGTTACTACAGCCAGATTATCGATTATGCCTTGCAACGATTCTTTTTCAATGGGTTTGATCAGATAACCTGCGGCGCCTAAATCCGCTGATTTTTCTTTGTCCTTACGATAATCTGAACCAGTGCACATAATCACAGGAGTTTTATTGAGTATTTTATCGGTTTGAATTTGTTTCAATATTTCAAACCCATCCATCCCTGGCAAGTTGATATCAAGAAATATCAGATCAATTGGATTATTTCGAGCAAATTGGTCATGCAATAAATTAAGTGCTTCGTTCCCGCTTTGCGCTATAAAAAAATTAAAGTTTATATGCGCCCGCTCTAAGATGATTTTAGTAAATTCCAGATCCTCTTTAAGATCATCAACAAATAAAATATTCGCCAAGGAAGTTTGACTGGGTATATTAACTGGGCTTACTGAAGCTTCTTTTACTTTTTTTTGTCGATTTACCTTAAAAGCACTTGGTAGAGTAAAAGAAAATATTGTGCCGCCCCCAAATCTGGATTTACATTCTATTGTTCCACCATGTAATTCTAAAATTTTGGCGCATATTGCTAACCCTAAACCAGAACCCTTGCTTATCCGGTTAGCCCGTTTAAATGGCAAAAAAATGCTTTCATTGTCTTTGCTATCAAGCCCCAAACCATTATCGGAAACATGAAATTCTACATATTGTTTCTTTGGCTGTGCAGAAATAAATATTTCGGGAATATTTTCATTATAATAAATGGCATTGCTGATTAAATTTTGCATCAATTGAATCATTTGGGTTGGGTTGGCTTTCACATGAGGTAACTTCTCGGCAATGATGTGGGCATTTTTTTCCCGAATCAGATAATCAAGGTTTTTCGAAACCTCTCCGATAATCTCATTCATATCGCATTCTTCTTTAAGTTCTTCTTTAAATTCATCAAGTTGCATGTAATGAAACACGGTATCAATAAGCGTCAGCATGCGTTTGCTGGCATTATAAATATGCTGAAAGTAATCAGCTACTCTACCAGAAAAATGAGGTTTTTCTTGAGTGATGACGTCGACGAAAGAACTCATGGTTCGTACAGGTTCTCTAAGATCATGAGCCAGGGCACGGGTAAAAATTTCCAACGTATCTCGTTGCGCTCGTACATGCGCCTCTCGCTCTCGTATCGTCTCAATATGGGCTTTTAGATCAATATAAAGGTGTGCATTTTTCAGTGCAACCGATGTCGTATCTGCAAGTGCTTGTAAAATATTGAGCTCTTCTTGCGTTGGCAGGCGTTTTTGGGCCCAGTAATTACCAATAGCGCCTACTGGATCTTCCCTACGGATAGGTACCATCGCCAAACTCTTAACAAATGTGGGTCGATAAGCATCTTGTGGTATGCGTGGGTCATTATAGATATCCTCAATTACTGCTGACTTTTTATTCAACATCACCCAACCACTAATACATTTTTTCATAGGAAAGCGCTTGCCTTTCCATAATGGAGCGATTGCATTTTCCTCCACATAGTAACAACAATTACCGTCCTTCAGTATAAATGTTGCACCATCTGCGCCAGTTAGTTCTCGCGCTGCAAGGCGCACGATTTCGGTAATCGCTTGAATATCATTTGCCTGCGATAAATCTTGCACGACCTTAACCAAGTGTTCCATTGCTGAAACATACCAAGTAGAACATTCTGTGATGTTAGAAGATAATTTGGCATCCTGCATAAATGTAACTCGTTAAGTAAATTAATTTAAGTATAGCAGCGAGCAGATAGTAAAATTTTCCATCATGTGCGTATTCCGGAGGACTTGATCACTAATTCCGTTAGTCATTTGATCACCGATTCCGGAGT
>NZ_QHJG01000007.1:0-3558 GCF_003184185.1 Legionella qingyii
TCTTTCTACTCAATACTTAAGAAAAGTGATTGGTTTTTAAACTTTGATGAAATCGCCCTGGTATTTAGGCCTTATACATTTTGAGTTCATATTTAAATCATAATAAGTTGTTATACTAAGAATAGATAGATATTTTTTTATTGGAATAATTATGTTTTTTGATGAAAATGAAATTGAACTCGAAGATTTTTCGATAAAGCATTTAAGAAAAAAATTAAAATCAATGAAAGGTACTAAAGCATCCAAAAAATCTATTGCGCAATCAATATTGAAAATACTTCCGTTTTTTAACAAGTTTATTGATTCTGCAGAGGGGGCCGGGAGTACTATTACAAGTATGGTACAAATCCAAGGGCATCTCACTCATGCTTCAGAAGCAGCAGGTAGTGCTTTTCTAATCATTAGGGTAGTGAATGCTGCAATTGATTTTATTAGGATTCCATGTATTTATATCGCTGCCTATATAGCGAATCAAGAATCACCGATTACCTTGTCACGTAATGCCCGTTTTTTATATTCAGCAGTGCTTTTAGGTCTTACTATAACCGCTTTAGCATTTCCTCCTTCAGCCCCTATTATTGCCTTAGTGCTCTCAATCGCTGCATTGGGTTTAAGTGTCGTCACTCTAGCCAAGCTATATTACAAACGTTATGAAGTAAAAGATCAGTTAGCACAAATAGAAAAAGATATTGATATCAAAAAAAATCGAATAGCGGCTCTAATTGATAGCCTAGAACAATTAGAGGGCGAAGCAAAAAAGGCGAAGCTTGAAGGGCAAAGAGAGAACTTTAATAACTTGAAAGACAAAATCAAAACGGAACGACATGAAATTCAGGAACAGTTAAACGAGTTGCAAAAATTATATGATAATCAGGAGATTGGTAAGGAAAAATTGGCAAAGCTGGGTACTATAGCTACTTTGGATAAAACAGCAGGTGTTGCGTTCACTTCGCTGGCATTAATTGGTGCTATAGTCAGTTTAGTATTCCCTCCAGCAGGACTGCCAATAATTGCTGCCGCTGCTTCTTTGGCGGCCATCTATGTAATTGGACGTGTTACCTATCCTATATTTAAGTTTCTTGCAGAAAAAATAGTTAATGCTAGTACCCCAAAAACAGAGTTCGCAAAAAAAGATGAGGATCAAGGAGCGAAAGACGATTTGACTGAAAATGAAATTGAAATTGAAACTTCAGCTAGTAAGGTTAAACGAGATATGGATAAAATAATGGAAGATGCAGAACGATTAAAAAAAATTGTGGCCAAATTTCCAATTACTAATACTCACGCAGAATCAGAAGTAACGATACCAGCTCCCACTTTAAAAACCACAAGTGCTAAAAAGAAAAAGAGTGATGAGGAATTACAAGAAGAGGATGAACATCCATCAATGTGATAAGAATGATTTTAGAAAGTTAGATATGGCGCAATTGTTCACGTGCACGTCCCCTTCGGTGGAGTTAACAACTGTGGCCTCTAAGTCAATCTCGCTATTCTGAGGCGTTTTCTATGAAGGATCTCCTGTTTTAAAGATTATTAAAATACCGCGCCATTTGCTGGAGATCCCTCGCTGCACTTGAGGGCTGAAGTATCGTCACTTTTTGTACCTTTTTTCGAGTCACTAATGGGCAAATTGTTTATATCTGGATTCCCGCCTGCGCGGGAATGACATCAATTTAGGGCGTGGTTCCACGTATCAAACGGGGTTAATCGGCGGGAGAGCATGTTCATTTTGTTTTTTACTCGGATTATTTTTTTTCAGTTGCTGAACACTGCGCCATAATTCATCGCCTCGCCACAAGGTTTTTTCTTTATTTTTGTATAAAACTTGAGAAAGGGTTTGAACTTGTTTTTTGAACGTTGCGTCAGTCGTAAGGCGTGTTAAATCAGTTAAATTTAATATGAGGGCATCTGGCCAGTAAAGGTTGGCCCACTTTAATAAGGCATCTCGTGTTTGTTGGGGATTGGCTTGTGCACACGCTTTATGAAGATTATTTAATGCGGTTTTGTATTGACCTTTCCCGGTATTTTTATTGCGTTTTTGCCATCCCCATAAACCTAAAGTAACAATCCACGCAAATGCAAAAAGTGCGGCGACTATCCAAGCCCTATCGAATTTTGGTCTAGAAGAAACAGGCTCGCTCACTTCTTTTGTTGGTTGAGTGATATGCTGATTTTGAGATACGGCAGGTTGGGGGGTATTTGTTGCAGGTGCGGTGTTTGCTGGAGTTACTTCAAAGGTTTTTGCAGGTAAGGTAGCTATTTCTTCCTTTCCTGTTTCTGTATTGAACCAAGGGAGTTTTAGTTCAGGAATTGTTATTTTTCCTGCTTTATTGAATAAATAGGTCACTTTGATTTCTGTGCGGCCAATCAATTCACCATATGTAACTCGGTTTTTATCTTTACCTTTCTCCGGATAAACATTAACCCCGTCTGGTTCTGCAAAATTGAGTGTAGGTAAAAGTTGCGCTGGAATTCCTACTCCTTCAAGAATTACAGTACGAATTAAGGTGTTGCCTTGAGCAATAGTTTTTTCGGAGTTTTCATATTCTTCCATTAACTTAACTTGTTTTGCTGGCAGCCATATTTTACCTGAATATTCTTTAGGAATTGGTTGTACGTCGAGGCTAATGGTTTTGTCCTGGGCTTTTACTCGCACCGGATTAAAATCATAGATCAATGCAGTAAATACAGGTGATTTTATTTTTAAAGTACCACTCTTTTGTGGAAAAACGGCATAATTTTGTTCTTCTACAAGATAAGTCACATTATTTTTTTGGATCTGGGAGCGTTTTTCCTCACCCAAAGGGATGAGCAGAGCATTTTCTACTTGCGGTCCTCTATAATCCGCATCTAAAAGATGTTTTGAGTTGTATAAAGTTACTTTATAAATAATTTGCTGATTCACATAAGGTTTTTTTTTGTCCACTCCGGTGGTTAAATAAAGATCTTGATTCTTTTGATTGGCAGAATCGTTGCTGGATGTATTTTGCGATGTTGTACCTGTGGTTACTTCAATTGTCACAGGTTTTGAATAGTCTCTACCAATTTTAATCGCGGGAATTGTTACTTTACCTTCTTTTTGTGGCTTTAAAGTAATAGTCCACTCACTAGATGATTGTGCTTGGCCATTAATAATCGAATAATTCATACGACGTTCAGTGCCAAGAATCATAAAATTCTTTTGTAGCGGGGTTAGATCTGGAATGCCCCCATTTTGTAAATTATCTTGAGTTAAAATTAACCTGAATGAATCATCAATGCTTACTTGAGAAGAATCAACTTGCACTTGTACTTCAGCATTGACCAATGCACTGAATAAACAAAAGAAACCAATAATTATTATTTTTTTCATTGATACCACCCGCGTTCTCTTCGTAAATGGTCACGTAAGAATTTTTCTCGCATTAACCCGCCTGGATCATCTGGAATCAAGCGCAACCATTGTTCTTTGGCTTGTTGTTTTTCTCGTTCTGCTTCAGATTGAGCTTCGTTATTCTGTTGATCTTTGTTCTGTTGATCTTTGTTCTGTTGATCTTTGTTCTGTTGATCTTTGTTTTG
>NZ_QHJG01000007.1:3707-164158 GCF_003184185.1 Legionella qingyii
TGATCTTTGTTTTGCTGATCTTTGTTTTGTTGATCTTTGTTTTGTTGATCTTTGTTTTGTTGATCTTTGTTTTGCTGATCTTTGTTTTGTTGATCTTTGTTTTGCTGATCTTTGTTTTGTTGATCTTTGTTTTGGTTTTTATCTTTATCTTTTTTCAAAAGATCTTCAACTAACTTACGATTATAAATGGCATCCTGATTTGCTGAATTGATTGCCAATGCCTTGTCATAGGCTTTAATTGCTTCTTCATATTGTCCCATATGAGCCAGTGCGTTGCCTTGGTTATAATAGCCTTGTTCATTTTTTAAATCCCGATATAACTCGGCAGCTTTTTGATAATCGCCTGCACGATAGGCTGCGGCTGCAGCCCAATCGCTACGTGTAAAGGTTTCCTTGGCTTGTTTAAATTGATTTTTTTCCATCAACGCTTGCCCTTGTTGATCCGAGGTAGACCATAAGTCTTGCCAACTAAAGGCATGGGTAGCTAAAGACAAAAATGAGGTGAATAAAAGAATAATAAAACGTATCATACAGCGATCCTCTGTATCCAACCACGTCGAAACACAGGCAAAAGTAACAGCAGCGCAGGTATTAAAAACCAACGTCCTTCATCACGCCAAAGGGGAATATCTTCATTTTTACTTAGGGCATATTCATTGTTATCACTGGATTTAAGCCACTGATCCAAGTCACTAGAATCAGAAGAGTATTTTACCAATTGTCCATTACCTGCATCAGCAAAACGCGAAAAAAGAGGATTCAAATTCTTATCTGCTTTGACTGGCATAATAGATGAGTAAATACCTGAGTCAGCTAATTTTTTCGCTAGGGCGATTGATGCACTGGAAGGGGCATCAGCCGTTAATACTAAAATTTGACCCTGGTTATAACCCGCTTGTTTGATTAAATTACTGGCTTCATTCAAGGCGCTATCAAGGTTTTGTCCAGCTACTGGCATGATATCTGGAGTTAATGACGAAAGTAAGGAGGAAATAGTATGCCCATCATCAGTCAGCGGAGAGACAACAAAGGGCTCACTAGTAAAGACAACAAGGCCAAATTGACCAACATCTTTGTGGGCAAATAAATCATGCAATTTAAATTTGGCACGACTTAGACGATTGGGTGTTAAGTCATTAGCCATCATATTGTCAGACATATCCAAAACTAGAACTCTAGGTTGTATTGGTTTATAGGTTGCTACAGGCAGCTTATACCAGACCGGACCGGCAATACTAAAAATCATAAACAGAATACTTAAAAACAAACAAAGCAGGGAGCCCACACGTTGTCCTTGCCCTTTTTTTTGTAGTAGATGATGAAGCAAATGTTGATCGCACACTTCCGACCAAGCATGTAATTTAGGTTTTTGCCGCCATAAAACCAAAACTAATCCTATCAAAGGTAAAATCATTAACAGCCACCAGGGCCTTAAAAAATGAAAAGTTGCAATCATGGCTTTAAGGCCTCCCGATCTGTCATCGTAGCTCGTATGTTTAATCTCAAATCTGCTTTTCTCAACAGCCAAGAGAAACACAGCAATAATGCAAAGCCGACAAACCAAGGGTAATATTCCTTTTGGGGACGCACTGTAGCCTGTTCTTGATTTATAGTTTCCAACTGATTAATTGTTTTATAAATTGAATTTAATGTTTCAGTATCTGTAGCGCGGAAATAGCGCCCCTCAGTCATGTCAGACATTTTTCTTAGGGTTTCTTCATCCAAATCTGCTGAAGCATTTTGCATTATAAAATCACCGACTAAGGCTCTTGAATCGGCTTCGGATCCTAAACCTATTGTATAGATTTTGATTCCTTCTTCTTTGGCCAATTCAGCCGCTTTTAACGGAGCAAGTACACCAGAGTTATTTGCTCCATCGGTCAATAAAATAAGAATTCTTCCTTTTTTGGGTACATGATTTAACCGTTTTACAGCAAGGCCAACGGCATCACCAATCGAGGTTGTTTTACCAGCAAGCCCTGCAGTAGCATCTTCAAGTCGTAAGAGAATGCTATGTCGATCATAGGTAAGAGGGGTCTGTAAATAAGCACGAGTACCAAAGAGAATTAACCCAATTTTGTCCCCAGTTCGTTCTTGTACAAATTGTTCAGCAGCATTTTTTACAACACTTAAACGGCTTACGGGGCGTCCATGTAAGAGCATATCGGGAATTTCCATACTGCCAGATAAATCTAAAGCCATCATAATGTTAAAACCCTCACGAGAGATGGGTTTGGGAGCGCCAATCCAGCGAGGGCCTGCTAAAGCAACGACCAATAATAACCATATTATGGCTGGGATGAGCAATGAATATTGGGCAGAAACAGAACGCTTTTCTTGATCTGCGATGTGAATCATGGCAGCAAAGAAAGGTACTTTCAACGCAGCAGGCGATTGTACTTTGGCTCTTGGCATCAAAAACCAGAAGATTAAAGGTAAAGGAATGAGTATTAAAACCCAAGGGTTAACTAATTCGAACATGGCACCCCTCTTTGTTTAATCCAAAGTTGCGCCGCATGGAATAATGGTTTGAGATCCATGATTTCTCTTGTTTTAAAAGGGGCATCGAGTAGTAAGTCCTTTACCAAATTGAAATCAATATTTTTACTGGTTTCATTTAAAAATTTAAGCCATTCTTCCCCATGTAAACTCGCAACTTGTTCTCTTGGATAATAGACAAGGGCGACTCGGCGTAATAATTCTGAGATATGTGCACTGGTCAGGGCGCCATTTTGTTCTTTCTCATATTGGCTTTGATAGTTATCTAATAAAAGCAGGGCTTGCTTTTTAGCGAGAGCATTTCGATGTTTTTTATAAATACCATAAGCGAATGTCATTGCTAAAAATAAGATAAGGCCAATCAAAATATACCACCCAGGAGCAACCGGCCACCAACCAATTGGGGTGGGTAGATGAATGTCTTTTAACTGCGTCAGAGGATCAGTATTAGCCACGAGACCTCCTGGGAAACGTCTGGCGCACTAAAGGAGCCAAATCGACATCGGCTGTAACCTGAACATACTGAATGTATAAGCGTCGCAATTGAGCTTGCAAGAGCTCTATACGTTGCTGACAATACTGTTCATATGCTGTGCTCACGGATCGTAAGCTGGTATCAAGTATTATCTCTTGCTGTCCATTAGTTATGGCATATTGTTGTGGTTTAGGCGGAGAAAGCTCCACGCGGTCACAAATATGATAAGCCAGGATGTCATTATGATAGCGTAATCGATTTAAATGTTTTTCACACTCACTATCCATAGAATAGAAATCACTGATCAAAACCAGGATACTTCCTGGCCTAACTACGCGATGTAAGCGTACCAATGCATCACTAAGTCGCCTTGGTTGCGCTTCGCGTTGTTCATCAGTTTGATCGGTATAGCGACTTAAAGACGCTAATAAGGGAAGTACGCCCATGTCACGACTGCGTGGAGTAAATTCACTGTGATCCGTAGCCGAGAAGAATACTCCTCCTACTCTATCGCCTTCTTTTATTACAGTCCAGGCAAGAAGCGCTGCGAGTCGGGCAGCAATGACTGATTTAAATGCAATGCGCGTACCGAAAATCATCGAGGGGTTGAAATCCGTGAGAATTACCACCGGTCTTTCTCGTTCTTCCTGATAAATTTTGACGTGTGGCTTGCCGGTACGCGCAGTAACGCGCCACTCCATATGGCGTATTTCATCGCCTGCCTGATAATTTCTTACTTCGGCAAAATCCATTCCTCGACCACGTAATTGGGATAAATGATTTCCTGATCGTATTGCTTTACCTTCGGGCCGATAATGAATGGATTGCACATAACGTCTTAAGTCAATCAATTCATTTAATTCTGCAATAACGCCATTAGCCATAAAAACCTCGTGCACCTCATATGTCTCTGAAGATTGGGGCTAAATTCATCAGATTCAAGGCTATTATTTGTTGGGTCCAAGGCCCAACCTGCCTGTTTTCTACGGAACAGCAACTAAACGCAATAAGGAGTCAATAAAATCGTCGCTATTGATTCCTTCTGCTTCAGCTTCAAAGCTTAATAAAATTCGATGCCGTAATACATCATGGGCAATCACATGAATGTCATCCGGAGTAACATAGTCTCTCCCACAAAGCCATGCATGAGCTTTGGAGCAACGATCTAAAGCAATCGTAGCACGGGGACTTGCACCAAAACGCAACCAACGACCCAATTCTTCACTGTATACGCCAGGATTCCGAGTTGCTACTACTAATTGCACTAGATAATTTTCCAATGCATCGCTCGTATGAACATTCAGCACTTGTTTACGCGCTTCAAATAATGTTTTTTGTGAAAGTTTTTCCGTGCTAGCAGGTTTAGTAGCCATAGCCGCGCCTAAAGCTTCTTTGCGCGACAGGGCTAAAATATCATGCTCTATTTTGGCATCAGGATAACTAATTTTTACATACATCAAAAATCGATCCAATTGTGCTTCCGGTAAAGGATACGTTCCTTCCTGCTCAATTGGGTTTTGTGTTGCCATGACTAGAAATAATTCAGGTAGAGGATAGGTTTTACCTCCTATGGTAACTTGTCTTTCAGCCATTGCCTCAAGAAGTGCAGATTGTACTTTTGCTGGGGCACGGTTAATTTCATCTGCCAAAAGCAAGTGATGGAATATAGGGCCTGGTTGAAACACAAAGGAACCATTTTGTGGATGGTATACATCGGTACCGGTTAAATCACCAGGCAATAAATCAGGTGTAAACTGGATGCGATGAAAATTACCTTCAACACCATCTGACAGTTCTTTAACTGCTCGTGTTTTTGCTAATCCAGGTGCTCCTTCAACTAATAAATGGCCATCTGCAAGTAAGGCAATGAGTAAACGTGAAATTAATCCATCCTGACCCAAAATTTGCGAATTTAAGCGATGACTTAATTGTAATATTTGGCGTTGCACAGCATTTCCAGTCTTACTGTCTTCTACTTGCTCCATAATTTCTACCTTAATCTAAATAACATCAAACAGAGTTAAATAAAAAAACTTATCCTAGCGTGAATTGTATTCGCTGCCAAGTGCTCAAGTGTATTTTTGTGCAATAATTAATCATTTTCAGAGGTGAAGTAACCCAAGAATTCGAGCATGGGCGAAGTCGTAACACGGGTTCCATTGTGTTTCACCCAGACTACACTTATTGTTGATAATCCGGATGGAGCTCCAGGGGCATCATCGTTTGTAGCTTTTGATAAAGCGATAGAATCTCTTCACAAAATACCTGGAATTGCTGTTGGTTTTCCCATAAATCATAATCAGCTCCTTTAAGGAAAACCTGTTGCTTTGCCAGCGTCTTTAATAAAACGAGCTCCTGACGTGAAAATCCCAAGTGACTATTTAATTCAACCAGCTCCATGAGTTTTTTGTGTTCTTTGATTGGGCGGTGTTCATGCAAACAATAAGCTTTTAAGGTCAATAGAAAAGCTTGATACATCAATGAAGTAACAGGAGTCAATACTGCAAGTGGATCAGTTTGCCTGAATGTCCAGTCGGTGATTTGCTGCAATAGATAATCGGCAGCATAGGCATGTTGTGTCGCAATATTAAGCATTTCCAATGGGGATAAATAACGTTTGTCCATAAAGGATTTTTCCTATTTGATTCAGTGTCTTTTAGCGTGCACAGTCGAGCTCAACTGCTTTTTCTGGTTTAAAGTATGTTAAAATTGGCCCTCATTATATCTATGAATTAAATTGATGCACGCTTTTATTAACAGTTCTTTGCAAATAGGCTCTTTGACATTGTCCAATCGGTTAATCCAAGGCCCTTTAGCGGGTTATAGCTGTGCACCATTCAGAACATTATTTAATCATTATCGGGCACCAGCGTATTGTGTAACGGAGATGAGTTCCGCAACGGATATTCTTTATAAGCATACCGCAAATTCACGTTATATTTATCGGGCACCACAGGAGCAGATTCTTGCGTATCAGATTGCAGGTACAGAACCAGCTATTTTGGCGCAAGCAGCGCACCGATTACAGCAAAATGGCGCGGATATTATCGACATTAATTGTGGCTGTCCAAAACCTAAAATTCGTAAAAAAGGTGCAGGAAGTGCTTTGCTAGAAGAGCCAGATCACCTAGTGCGAATTGTTAAAGAAGTGCGCGCAGCGATTTTTATTCCCTTAACTATAAAAGTTCGCATTCAAGGTGATGCAAAGGATGTTCTGCTGGCGAAAAAAATTGAAGAAGCAGGAGCTGATGCGCTGATTGTACACGGTCGGCGTTGGATTGATGATTATGATGTTGCTTCTGACTTGCAACAAATCGCAAAAATAAAACAAAGCATTTCTATTCCGGTGATTGCTAATGGAGATATTAACAATATCCACAGCTTGCATAGGGCAATAGAGTTAAGTGATTGCGATGCTTATATGATCTCGCGTGCTGGTAGTGGTAAACCCTGGCTCTATCAAGAGTTATTGGAACAGCAAAGTATTACGATAACCCTGGCAGAAAAAATCAATCTGTTTATGACGCATTTACAAGGGTTGGCTGCACTGGAAGATGAGTATAAGGCGGTTTTACAAAGTAAGTCCTTGGTTCGTTATTATTTTGGCAAATTACTTGATGAGTCGTCATTAAATCGTTTTTACCTATTGGATTCTTTGGAGGCGATTCAATCTTTTCTGCGATCTTTGGTTCAAGGCCATTCTCATCCAGAATTCGCGTGATTAAATAAAAAATTAAATTAAATCACTATAATCTCGATTATAAATCCTGTAGGTATGAATAAATTAGCCAAGCAAGCTTCTGCCCCCGTCCACTTTGAGTATTTGTCCGGTAATGTAGGGGTTTTCGGCTAAGGCTAAAATCGCCTGGGCAATATATTCTGGATCCCCATGTTTTTTTAGCGGTGTTTTCTCGATAATTTGTTCTTGAATTTCTGGAGTCAACGTATTGGAATGTTCAGGCCAAATAATGGCGCCTGGAGCGACCGCATTGACCCTGATTTCAGGAGCAAATTCGCGTGCCAGGCTTTGGGTCTGCATTTCCAAAGCGGCTTTACTTTGGCAATAAACAGAGTATCCTTTCAATGGTTTTTCTGCATGGATGTCGCTTATATTTATAATGACCCCGGATTGCTTTGCCAATAAAGGGCGTGCTGCGAGACTCAGTAAGAACGGTGCTTTAACATGAATGTCAAAAAGAGCACGCCAATCTGTTTCAGCAAATGTAGTGAATTCAGTGCGGATGAATACAGAAGCATTATTGACTAATAAATCCAAACGCCCGACCCAATCCTGAATTGTAATCATCATTTCATCTGCTGCGCCTGGTTCAGATAATTCTCTCTGTAAAACAAAGGCACTATTAGGCCGTTGTTCATTTAAGCCTACGGCAAGGGCATGAGCCTCTGGCAATGATTGATGGCAATGAATCACTACTTTATATCCTGCTACATGTAGTTTTTTGACAACCGCGGCGCCGATGCGGCGCGCCCCACCGGTGACTAAAGCAACTTTCGCTTCTTGTTTGTTTGTCGGATTCAATGTATGGTTCCTATTCTCGATTATTCTGGGTGAAACGAAGTCCGTGCTTTGGGGCTTACATCCCGCGGACAAGCCGCGGGACCTAGAACCAAGATATGTTGCTTCGGTTTTTTACCCGACTAAAGTTTTTAAAGTATGACTATGAGTATAATACAAACCTTACACGCGCTACTGGCCGAACGCCAGGCTATTCCCTTCGTAGAATTCATGCAACTTGCATTGTACGCTCCTGGAGAAGGATATTATAGTTCCGGGTTGCAAAAATTAGGGAAGCATGGTGATTTTATTACCGCTCCTGAATTGACTCCTTTATTTGGTAAAGCGCTAGCGAATCAATGCCAGCAAGTATTAATGGAACTTGAGTCGCCGATGTTATTCGAGTTTGGTGCAGGTTCGGGCGCTCTTTGTGTTGCTATATTAGAACATTTGGCGGAACATAACGCGTTGCCAGAAACCTATTGCATTTTGGAGGTCAGCGCTAACTTACAACATCGTCAACGCGAGCTCATAGCACAAAAAATTCCTCATCTGGCTCATTTAGTTACCTGGCTCAATAGCTGGCCCGAAGTTCCTTTTAATGGAGTGGTTTTGGCAAACGAAGTCCTGGATGCTATGCCGGTACATCGATTCATGAAAACCGAGCAGGGCATTATGGAAAGTTATGTCGCTTTGAACGAACAGCAACAATTAACAGAACTATTTAAACCCTGTCAAAATCAACGTTTGCTGGATTACATTGATAATCGATTATCGCTACAAAATACCCCTTATCTTTCTGAAGTGAATCTTTTTATCGATGACTGGATCTTAAATAATTATCAGATGTTAAAACAAGGCGTGGTGTTTTTGATTGATTATGGATTTCCTCGTCATGAGTACTATCATCCTGATCGTAATCAGGGCACTTTAATGTGTCATTATCAACACCAAAGTCATCCGGATCCGTTTTTGCATCCAGGAGAGCAAGACATTACCGCACATGTGGATTTTACGCATGTAGCAGAAGCTGGGCAACAAGCCGGTTTTCACATTGCAGGTTTTACAAATCAAGCCTCTTTTTTGCTGGCCAACGGTTTGCTAAGCTTAATCAATACACTGGATAATGAATTGGAACAAGTACGGGCAAAACAAGCGATAAAGCAACTCACCCTTCCTAGTGAAATGGGGGAGTTATTTAAAGTAATCGCCTTAAGTAAAAATGTGGAAATTTCCTTAAATGGATTTCTATTAAATGATAAACGAGTGAGTTTATGAACATAAAAAGATACCTGACAACCGTGGAATTACAAAAAGAATCCATGAAATTTTCTGCTGGTCATACTACTATTTTTTCTGCAACGGAAAGAGAACCATTACACGGCCATATGTATGGAGTTTATTTGGCACTCACAACTTGGGTTGAAGAAAATGGGATGACCTTTGACTATCGCTATTATAAGGAGCGCGTCCATAAGTTATGTCGTTATTTGAATCAAACTTTTCTGATGCCGCAATTTTCTCCCTTTTTGGAATATGCAGAGGATGAGGAATACTATTACTTTACCTTTAATCATAAAAAGATTCCCTTTCTTAAAGAGGATGTGACTTTATTACCAGTGACAAATATTACGGTAGAGGAATTATCGCGTTGGTTTGTGCAAGAGCTGATTAAAGATAAAGCCGAATTGGATCGGCACCGTATAGAGCATGTGGTGGTCAAAGTTTTTTCAGCTCCAGGACAATCAGCCAATCATCAATGGCACAGAGCGCATGAATAAAAGCGAGCAAGACCCTTCTATAGACCATCCTCACTCATCAATGCCTACTGAAGTCTCCCTGGATATGATGGAGCACCATGATGATGGGGAGCCTACGACACAACACATTGAGCAAAATGGGAATACTGTGTATCAAGTTTGTATTCCCCATACCCATAGAGATTATTTTGATTATGTTGGTGAAAGACTTACTCCTCGCATTGGCACGCGCGTCTGGGTTCCATTTCGCAAACAAATACGTTTAGGTTTAGTAGTCGGCAAAAATAAATCCTCATACGATGTTGCCTCATTAAAAAGCATCAGCACAATTATTGATGACCAGCCATTAATTGATAAAGCAATGTTGACGTTATGCTCCTGGATTGCCAATTATTATCAGTCCCCTTTGTCTGAAGTATTGCCACTCGCCATACCTAAAAAATATCGATTAGGACTGCCTTGCCAATTACCTATGAGCGATTTTTATCAACTGGCATTACCTCTGGAAGAGGCCAAAAAGCTTATTCCGGCTCGAGCTCGCAAACAACAGGAGCTGATTGAATTTCTGAGTACCCAAAAAGAACCCGTTGCCAAATATTGTTTGACAGAAAAAGGATTTAATTCCACCCAACTCTGTAGCTTGCTTGCGGCTCAGGTTCTTTCTTTATCTCAGCAAATTATACTGCCAGAACAAGCTAATGCTTCCCCATCTTCTCCATTAATACTTAATGCTGAACAAGCTGAAGCTGTTGCTGCAATTAAGGAAGCACTCCATCAATATCAGTGTTTTTTATTACAAGGAGTTACAGGAAGCGGCAAAACAGAAGTTTATTTACATGTTATCGCTCAGGTACTTGAGCAACAAAAGCAAGTGTTAGTCCTGGTACCCGAGATTGGGTTAACTCCACAATTGGTGACGCGATTTACCTCACGCTTTAAACAGTCTGTTGCAGTGATTCACTCCAGCCTGAACGAATCAGAAAGACAAATTGCTTGGCAATTAGCAAAAGAAGGCAAGGTTAAAATAGTGATAGGAACTCGAGCGGCAATTTTTACACCTATGCCTGATTTAGGGTTAATTGTAATTGATGAAGAGCATGATGCATCATTAAAACAAATGGAGGGGGTGCGCTACTCAGCGCGTGATACGGCGTTAATGCGGGCACATTTAATGAACATACCCATCATTTTGGGCTCCGCGACTCCCAGTTTGGAGAGTATGTATAATGTGGCGCAAAAAAAATACACTTTGTTGCGCTTGACTCATAAGGCACTGTCGACAACTCCATTACATTATCAACTGATCGATCTGCGCTCACAAACACTTCAACATGGTTTGGCAACTCCAACCTTACATATTATCAAAGAGCATTTACTCAAACAAAATCAGGTTTTGGTATTTATTAATCGCCGAGGTTTCTCTCCTGTTCTTTTATGTCATCAATGTGGTTGGATGGTTGATTGTCGTGCTTGTGACAGTCATCTGACTCTGCATAAACAGTTAGGACAGATGATTTGTCATCATTGTGGATTGACCCAAAAAACTCCGGAACGATGTCATAATTGCCACAGTAAGGAATTAATTCCGGTTGGAGCCGGTACGCAACGTATACATGAGTTTTTAAGCACATATTTTCCAAATACGGAGGTTGTGCGAATTGATCGTGATGCAGTTCGCAAAAAAAATTCTCTTGATGAGCATTTGGACAAAATTCATACTGGTGAGGCACAGTTAATTGTTGGCACGCAAATGTTAGCTAAAGGTCACCATTTTCCGCGCCTTTCTCTGGTTGTGGTGCTCGATGCTGATGCGGGACTTTATAATCAAGATTTTCGGGCCCTGGAGCATTTGGGGCAATTGTTAATGCAAGTTTCGGGACGGGCCGGTCGAGAGGAACTCGCTGGCCAAGTTTTGATTCAAACCCACTTACCCAATCATCCCCTACTTAATTTATTGATTCAACAAGGATATGATCCATTTGCAGATGCATTATTAGCTACACGCCAAAAAGCACAACTGCCTCCTTTTCACTATTTGGCTGTAATTAGGGCGCAAGGAAAAGTAGCGGGCAGCGTATTAAAATTTTTGCATGCAGCTAAAGAGCATATCCTGACCCCATCCATTACTGTAATGGGACCAGCGCCTGCCCCTATGCCTCGAAAGGCCAATCAATACCGCATGCAGTTATTACTTAAATCTTCTTCCAGGAAAATACTGAAAAACTCTTTAACGCAATTGCGTGAATGGTTAACAGGTAATAAATTAGGTAATGGTGTGCGTTGGAATGTGGATGTCGACCCTATGGATTTATCATGATGGAGATAAAATGACTGATTTGAATATTGAAATACATAAAAAAGTTTTTTCCGTTGCTTGGGGCGATATGGATGCACTAGGCCATGTAAATAACGCCCGCTATTTTGATTATTTTCAAGAAGCACGCATTGAATGGTTAAGACAGTTGAATATTAGTATGACTGAAAAAACTGGTCCCGTAGTAATTCACGTTGCGTGTACCTTTTTAAAACCAGTGATTTATCCTGCAATAGTAACTTTGCGCTCGCGAATACATAGCCTTGGGAATTCAAGCATGATGATGGATCATGATCTGTATCAGGATGATGTCATCATGGCGCAAGGCAGCTGCAAAATTGTATGGGTGGATTATACGCAAAACAAATCTGTGCCTTTACCTGATGAGATCCGTAGACTTTTTTGAAAGCAAGTAAGCGGAGGAAAGGGAGCCTGGCAATAAAAGTAGGGATTTTTGTCATTCCCGCGAAGGCGGGAATCTATTCTTATAGTAGCACCATGCTTTTCTGGAGATGGGTTCCCGCCTTCGCGGGAACGACAGTTTTTTTTAAGGGAAGTGGGAACGGAGCGCGAAGTCTGGGTTTAACTGAACCTGAGATTTCCTGGGTTCCGCTTCGCTGATTCAGCTTACAATACATTTAAACCGCAATAGGCGCTTTGATTGCAGGATGGGATTGATAATTTACGAACTCGAAATCATCATAAACATATTCAAATAACGATTGCGGCTTGCGTTTGATATTCAGGGTGGGCAATGGTAATGGCTCCCTGGCTAATTGAGTGCGCGCCTGTTCCAAATGATTGAGATACAAATGGCAATCGCCACCGGTCCATATAAAATCACCTACATTAAGATTGCATTGCTGAGCAACCATGTGAGTGAGCAATGAATAAGATGCAATATTAAAAGGTACACCCAAAAATACATCAGCAGAGCGTTGATATAACTGACAAGAAAGGGTTTTATTTGCTACATAAAATTGGAATAGGGCATGACAGGGCATTAAAGCCATTTGATCCAGTTCCCCAACGTTCCACGCACTGACCAACAAGCGGCGTGAATCAGGATTGGTTTTTATTTGTTGTATGACGTCACTGAGTTGATCAATGGTGCGGCCATCGGGTATTGGCCAATTTCGCCACTGCTTGCCATAAATAGGCCCCAACTCCCCATTGCTATCAGCCCATTCGTCCCAAATAGTAACCCCGTTTTCATTTAAATAGGAGATGTTAGTATCTCCTTTTAAAAACCAGAGTAATTCATGCACAATACTTCGCATATGTAATTTTTTGGTAGTGACTAAAGGAAACCCTTGGCGTAAATCAAATCGCATTTGATAACCAAAAACCGATAAAGTTCCTGTGCCGGTGCGATCTGCTTTTTGGTTGCCGTGCTGTAAAATATGTTCTAACAAGTTTAAATAAGTTTTCATCGTTTAACCCACCATAACCAAAATCCCAGTAATAACATGGGAATAGATAAGATTTGTCCCATAGTCAACCATCCAAAGGCAATATAGCCGAGTTGTGGATCAGGTTGTCGGAAAAACTCAGCAATGATACGACAAATCGCGTACCCTATTAAAAAAACAGCGGATACTCGGCCCGTAGGGCGGGGTATACGCGCATAAATCCAAACGAGAAGGAACAAGCCAATGCCTTCCAGGCCAAATTCATATAACTCCGAAGGATGGCGGGGTTGATTATCAACATGGCTATATACCATACCCCAAGGCATGTCAGTAACCCGTCCCCATAATTCACCGTTAATAAAGTTACCAATTCGCCCAGCGCCTAAACCTATGGGAACCAGTGGGGCAATAAAATCCCCTACATCCAGGAATGATTTGCCACTTTTTCGAGAAAAGTACCAGAGTGCAACCGCAACACCCAGCAGGCCACCATGAAAAGACATTCCTCCTTGCCAGATTTTAAATAATGCCAATGGATCATGTACCAATTCCGTGAAATTATAAAAAAGCATATAGCCGATGCGTCCGCCAATAATGACACCAAGGGCTGCGTAAAAGATCAAATCACTGATTTGTTCCGAGGTCCAATCCAGTTGATAGTGCTTTGCACGCCAGTGAGCAAGTAACCAGCCACTAACAAAGCCAATCAAATACATTAATCCGTACCAATGCACTTGTAACGGACCTATTGAGAATGCTACAGGATTTATATAAGGAAAAGTGAACATATCTTTTTAAGTTCCTTTTTTATTTACATGCACATAAAAATGAAGAGAGTGCACCCAAGCTATATTGTTCAATCAGGTTTCTATTCATAAAGACTTTCCGGCTCTGATGAGACCACCCAATCCTTCATCTTCCAGGGCTTTTTGTAAATGAAAGCGTATTTGTGCAGGATGTTCAAATTCCAGTACTTCAGCAAGAATCTTACGGGCATTTGCAATGGCGAAATTACGAATAACCCATTTTACTCGCGGTAAGCTCGAAGAGTTCATACTTAAAGTATCAAAGCCCATAGCAATTAGCAAAATAACTGCTAAAGGATCGCTGGCCATTTCGCCACAAATACTGACCTCTACTCCTGCTGCATGACCGCCTTCAACAACCTTTAGCAAAACACGCAGCATGGCTGGATGCATCGAGTCATAAAGGCCTGCAACTCGGGCATTGTTTCTATCTACAGCCAGAAAATATTGCGTCAAGTCATTACTGCCCACGGAGATAAAATCAACTCTCTTGGCAATTTCGCGCGCTAAATAGGCGGCAGCAGGGACTTCGATCATGACGCCTAATTTGGGCTTTTCAATGACACACCCTTCTTCTAATAATTCAGTAAATGCTTGATCAATAAGATAAGAAGCTTCCTCAACTTCACTTAAATTAGTGACCATAGGTAGCATGATACGCAAATTATTTAACTCTTCACTCGCACGCATCATCGCACGAATTTGCATCAAGAAGACATCAGGATGATCCAGAGTGACGCGAATCCCTCGCCATCCTAAGTAGGGGTTATCTTCTGCCACAGGAAAGTAGGGCAATACTTTATCACCGCCAATATCCAGCGTCCGCATGGTCACCGGACGGGGGGCAAAAGCTTTCAGGGTTTGTCGATAAATAATAGTTTGCTCATCTTCTGAAGGGAAATGATCGCGGCTCATAAACGGAACTTCTGAACGATATAGACCAACTCCTTCTGCGCCGACACTCATGGATAAACCGGCGTCCATGGCTAAACCCGTGTTTACTTGCAACGATACTTTATAGTTATCAATCGTTTCTGCAGGTTTATCTCGTAAACTTACCAGGCTCTGAGTTAATGCCTGCTCTTCTTGCTCGAGGAGTTTGAATTCTGCGAGCACTGATTTCGATGGTGAAATATAAACTTGTCCATAATATCCATCAACAACAATGGCACGGCGAGAGATCAAATCTAATTTTAAACCACGAACACCCATCACTGTGGGTATGCCAAGCGCGCGGGCTAAAATAGCGACATGAGAGTTATTAGAGCCCTTGGCCGATACCACTCCCGCCAGATATCCTTCAGGGACTTCTGCTAATGCTGCGGCGGTTACTTCCTCTCCGACCAGGACCGTTCTTTTGGGGTAAACAATTTCTTCTTGTTGTGACCATTGTAATGCGGCTAAAACGCGCCGTCCCAAATCACGAAAATCACTAGCCCGTTCACGAAGGTATGAATCTTCCATGCTTTCAAATTGGGCGATGTGCTTTTTAATCACAGTCGCCAAGGCTGCCTGAGCCCCAATTTTCTCGCTACGAATCACATGTTCTACTTCAATGCCCAAGCTGTCTTTATCAAGAATACGCAAGTAGACATCGAATAGAGCATGCTCATCTTCTGCAACAACGGATTTCATGCGTTTGCTTAAGCGATGCATGTCCTCTCTAGTGGATTCCAGTGCTTCATAAAACGCATTAATTTCCTCATCCAAAGTCTCGACAGGATTTTGTGGAACTGCATCGATATCTGCTTGTGGGTATACAACCACTGCAGTACCTATCCCGATACCTGGAACAGAACCAATTCCTGCCAGTGCTGCAGGGCTTAAGTCGACTTTTTTAGTAACCCCCATAGGCTTGGGTTGAGTTAACTCAGCCAATTCGCCTGTTGCTTCGGCATGAGCGATAATTCCACCAAGTTGGGCTGCCAGGGTAATTAAAAAAGATTCTTCCGTATCATCGAAGTAACGTTGTTCTGTTTGTTGAACAATGAGCACACCATAGAGCTTTCTATGTTGAATAATCGGCACGCCTAAAAATGCCTTAAGGTGTTCTTCTCCCAATAAGGTATTATGATAGAAATCAGGATGAGAGGGTGCATCTTCGAGATTAATCGGTTCTTCGCGTCGTCCGACAAGACCTACCAGGCCACTATCAAATGCAATGCGAACTCGGAATTGAGCTTGCTTGTTTAAACCTTCGGTTGCAATAAGAACGTATTCGGCATGTTTGGTATCGATGAGGTAAACGGAAGCGGCCTCTACATTAATGGCTTTATTAATTTGTTGCACCAAAATGCCAAGGGCCTCTGAGAGCTGCTTGGCAGCAGTGACTTCTTGAACTATCCGCTTAAGTACTTTGAGCATCTATGCCTATGATTACCTCTTTTTGTAAATGGTCATCGGAATTGTAAGATCATTATATCTCGCGTGACCTATGGCCTTTCTTTCGTTTCATGCCGTAAGGTGTACGGCGATTCTTTTTTAATAAAGGTTCAAGCTCTTTTAACGCTTGCATGTAAACTTGGCGTTTAAAAAAGATAACCTGTCCTTCTGGCTCGTGAAAATCAACCCAACGCCAGCTGTCAAATTCTGGTGAGTCACTGAGATCCAGTTTGACTTTTTGCTCACTGGCAATGAGCTTTAACAAGTACCATTTCTGTTTTTGCCCTATTACTAAAGGCTCGCTGCCATGACGTAGATATTGTTTTGGAAGTCTGTACTTAAGCCAACGCTTGGTCGAGCCAATGACTTCAACATCTTCCTTATCCAAACCTACTTCCTCATGCAATTCCCGGAACATTGCTTCTAATGATGTTTCGCCTGCGGCCAAGCCGCCTTGCGGAAATTGCCAAGCATCATGACCAGTTCTTCTACCCCAAAAAACCCTATTCTGTGCGTTGACAAGGATAATACCTACATTCAACCGATAACCGGCACGATCAATCACCATGATGTCACTGTTTAGATTAAACCGCTAATAGCTCGATTTTTCCATAAACTGCAAGACCTTGGCAATTAAATCTGTAATTATTATTGAAAAAAGGTAACTACTCAATAAAAACTATCATGTTCTATTTCTGAATATTGGCGCTATTGCCATTAAGCTGATCGATTTAAGCTGTAATCTTGGTCATCTCCGCGAAGGCAAAGATCCATTTTTAGATTGGCTTAGTGCTCTAAGTCGAAATAGAATCCTACCTGCGCGCTTAGGAATGACAAAAATTCTCAACTGACGGAATGTCAAGATCCTTAACTTAAGAAAGCACAGCGAAGCAACCAGAGAAATTTGAGATCAGATTAACCCGGATACCTGGCACCATATCGCATTTAATAAAAATTATACACTATTTGCAATTTTTTAGTTATATAATTGGAACAAGTATTTCAATTTACAATCATATGAAAAAGAGAATCTTAATTATTAATACGGGCGGCACGATTAGCAGCATTAAAACAAAAAATGGATATGAGCCTGCTCCGGGATATGTGGAAGCTGCATTGCAACAAATTCCTTTGTTGATGCATCAAGACATGCCTGAGTATTCGATAAAGGAATATCATCCTTTGCTTGATTCATCCAATATGACGGTGCATGACTGGAATCGAATTGCCCGAGATATTGCCGATGATTATGCGCATTTTGATGGTTTTGTCGTATTCCACGGTACGGATACCATGGCTTATACTGCATCAGCTTTATCTTTTATGTTGGAGAATTTAAGTAAACCAGTGATTATCACAGGATCCCAAATTCCTTTATCAGAAGTTCGTAATGACGCAATAGATAATGTGGTTACTTCATTATGGCTTTGTGCCAATCAACCCATACATGAAGTATGCATTTACTTTAATCAGCATTTATTACGTGGGAATCGAACCCAAAAAATTAGTTCACAGGGATTTAAAGCGTTTGATTCACCGAATTATCCTCATCTAGCGGCTATAGGAATAGATATCAAGGTACATAAAAACCTTTTGCTCAAAAAACCGCAGCAGTCATTTCATTTACAAACGATTGAACCCCAATTTATAGCTAACTTCAGATTATTCCCGGGATTTGCCACCGATGTTTTGGCTTATATTTTAAATCAGCCCCTATGCGGTTTGATTTTGGAAACCTATGGTGCGGGTAACGCTCAAAATAACGATCCTCGTTTTTTAAAATTGCTCCAAGATGCTTGTGCGCGAGGAGTGATCATTATTAATTGTACTCAATGCCAACAAGGTGGAGTAGAAATGAGTCAATATGCTACAGGACATTCCTTAAAAAATGCGGGGTTAGTTAGTGGTCATGATATGACTCCTGAGGCAGCACATTGCAAATTATTGTATTTGCTGAGTAAACGATTAGAAATTGTAGAAATAAAGAAGTTGATGGAAACAGATCTATGTGGTGAATTGACTTCATAGGCAAGCGTTCATGTTTTTTCTTCGTCTATGATAGGCATTTAAATTTAGAGGCAGACTTTATAATATAATTGTCAGCAACTTAAGGGCTATGCCTGTAAAACCCAGGTATGGTTTCCCGGGTTATACTCATGGCAATTGGTATCATCTAGTGCAGCACAAATATTAATTTAGCTCTTTTTGTTTTGAAACTGAATTTTCAGGTGATGCTTCAAATTTCTCGAGAGTTATCTCATTAATTTTTCTAATGGCCAAATTCAATTGTTCGCCTAAACGCCCTTCGCTGGGAGAAAACCAATCTGTTGGTAATGTTAGTGCTACTCCATAGAATGAGAAGTAAGGCAGTGTATAAGAGCTTTTATCTTTTTTTAACGTTCTTTTATTGTCTTCTGCCAAGTCGCCTAAAACCTGAAGGGTTCGTTTTTTTTGTTCTTCGAGGTTATGAGAAGGTTTAATTAATTCAAATAAGGACTGAAGTCTGTCGCCCAATTTTTTTTCTTTTTCCGCTCGGAGTTTCACATCAATACCTGATTTGGGGCAAAATATTTCTTCACCGAAATAATAAACAGCATGATAATAAACAATATGTTCAGGATTATTCTTAAATTCTTTATCAATTAAATTAAAATCATATGGACCTGACTCTTTGAACGCTTTCAATTTGTCATGAAAGCCGCTGATATGAAAAACCAGGTCATTGAGGCACCCGATGGTTTCGCCTTTATCTTTGGGTTCTCCATGCGATTCTCTTTTTATTTGGACACTTGAACGATAATCTGTAATCAATTGAGTAATCTCTTTAACATTTTCTTCATCTGTGCCGCTGCTTAAATATTGGACTACTTTATCTGATAATTCATCTATAAGGTCTTTTTGTTCTTTGGATAGTATTTTATTATGTCCATAAGTTTTAGATTTACTATCTAAGCTTGCACTGAGAGGGCTCAATTGTTCTTTGATTAATTTTTTCAGAACCATTAGAAAAATAGTCATTGCTCTACTCCTTGAACTTTAATTTAGTTATCATTTACTAATTTTTATATTAAGCAGATTATCTCATTGCAAACCTGTTATTGTTTTTAACTTAGGAACTCATAACTACATGAACTTACAAATTATTATTTTAGCTGCAGGCCAGGGTAAACGAATGTATTCCAGTACTCCTAAAGTACTTCACCAAATTGCTGGGAAGCCTATGTTGACTCGGGTAGTGGAAACAGCACAGCAACTAAATCCTGATGTAATCCATGTTATATATGGTCATGGTGGTGAACAACTTAAGAACTCACTCCCTGACTTACCTGTGCATTGGGTATATCAGGCAGAACAATTAGGTACAGGTCATGCTGTTATGCAGGCATTACCTTTTATTCCACCACAAACACAAGTTCTTGTTTTATCTGCTGATGTACCGCTTATTCAAGCAAGCACGCTGCGAACTTTAATTGAGTGCAACACTTCAGCAAATTCTTATAAATCCGTTTTGACACTATTGGTTGCTCATCTCGAAGATCCTAGCGGACTTGGGCGTATTATTAGAGACAACCAAGGTGAAGTTTCCATCATTGTAGAAGAAAAAGATGCAAATGAGCAAGAAAAGAATATAAAAGAAATTTATTCAGGTATTTGTTGTGCAATGTCTGATGATTTAGGAAGATGGTTGCCCATGTTGAATAATGATAACGCTCAATCTGAATACTATTTAACAGAAATCATTGCTTTAGCTGTTGCCAGTCAAACCCCAATTCGAACACTGAGTGTAAAAGATAGCGCAGAAATCCAGGGTGTAAATAACCGCCTGCAACTCCAACAATTAGAGCGAATCTGGCAACTAAGACACGCTGAACAATTGTTGCTGCAAGGAGTAACCCTTGCTGATGCACATCGCTTTGATCTCCGTGGTGAGTTAGTCTGTGGCAAAGATGTATACATAGATGTCAATTGTGTGTTCAAAGGTAAAGTGGTTATTGGCGATGGTTGCTCTATTGGACCTAATTGCATCCTTACTGATGTGAGCTTGGGTGCTGGCTGTGAAATTTATGCTAATAGCGTATTGGAAGGTTGTAACATAGCAAATGATTGTGCCATTGGTCCTTTTGCCCGTTTAAGAGCCGGCACTGAATTAGCTGCAAACTGCAAAATAGGTAATTTTGTGGAAACCAAAAAAGCTGTATTTGATGAAGGAGCCAAAGCAAGTCATTTAAGTTATTTGGGGGATGTCAGCCTGGGGAAAAAAGTTAATGTAGGAGCAGGTACGATTACGTGCAATTACGATGGGGTTAACAAACACAAAACCGTTATTGAAGATGGAGTTTTTATTGGTTCAGATACCCAGTTGGTTGCTCCAGTGATAATAGGTGCAAATGCAACGATAGGTGCAGGTAGTACCATCCGGAAGAATGTTCCTCCCGGTGAGTTAACGCTAACTGAATCAAAACAAAAAACAGTCTATGGCTGGAAAAGGCCCTTGAAAAAGGAATGACCTGAAAACTTTTGCTTGGTACGTTCTTTCTGAATCCTCAATGCATCGCTGAACAACTAGTCCATCTCTATCCCACGGCTTGTCCATGGGATAGAGAAGATCTGCCCGGAAAGTTCTTTGTAGCCAGGATGAAACGCAGCGGAATCAGGGTTGTATGTTGGATTTTCCCAGGCACATTTAGCCCATCAGTCATACTGCAGAGTCAACGCTTTATTTTTCTCCATATGAGTACAAAACCATAGAATAAAAGGTAGGAGAATTAGCGTCATTAATAATTTGTAATGCCAAACATTAACTACCAAATCAATAACTTGATCATAAGGATAAATGCCACCGAATAATAAGCTGTAGTCAATTAAGCATAATAAAGAATTCGAACAAAAATTAGCAATCAAGATACGTAATGGACGATGCAAATTCCACTTGCAGCATTTTAAATAGTGGAGCAGCAAGGCATTACTAATAAAGGCAACAAACAACGCTACCGAAGCCGTAGGCAGTCTTTTTAGCATGATGTAATTGTAAAAAGGATTCAAATTAAAGAACGTTGGAGATGGCAAAGCAACGAGTCCTATAAGCAAAACGTCAAATGTAAATTGGGTTGCAATGAGTATCAGGCATAATTTTAGGTTAACTCGATAGCCCCAAAGTTCACCGAGGATTGTGCTAATCATCAGAGTAAAGGGAAAAAATATAGAGCTGGCTGATAAAACCATATATTTATTGATAATAGTTACGATTCTATATTCACAAGCCAGGCAAATAAGCATGATGACGATCGCAACACAAATAAAGTAATGATATAAGGGTAATCCTTCTCTGCCATGTTCTGGATTGAAAAAAGAACTCTGATATTTGAGCAAAAAAGTTAGATAAAACAAACCAATTAGAAGCAGTATGAGTGAGGCAATCATGAAGGAGTCAATAAAAATTTGTTTGAAACTTTGAAGATGAACTCCTGAAAACAAGAGGAAGAAATCGAGTCCAAAAAAACTAATACCGCCTAATACCGCAAGGAGCATACATTGTTTTGGGGAAGGTAACATTTTACTGGACTTAGGATAAAACAAAAGATGCGGTAGGTAGAAACTAAGAGCAAATGAAATGGTAGTTGCAAAGAATTTCCTGGGGAGGTCTTCAAAAATAATTTGATAAACGGGGTTGTCATGCATGTATTCAGCTGCGGGTAAATGTATCAGTACATAAACCCCTATGCAAAAAACATATAAAGTCATTAACGAAATATTTAGCAAATGTCTATGTTCTTTAATCGTACAATTTCTTAATGCTAATAAATATAAACCGGCTATTAATGGAGCGATTAAGCAGTTCACAGAGAATATTAATCCATCGATGAGAACGATTTTAAACGATACATTGATTAATAGGATAAGAGAGGTAATAACACTTACAGTCAGAAGTAAGAAACAGCGAGAGCGCTGGGAAGGCAATGATTGATTCATTTGTTTAGGATTTCCATAACTTTGCCTTGGTTTTTATTGAAATTTGCTTTGTAATAAACTAATTCGCGCGCAAATATAACACCATTGTATTTAATATGGCAAGTAGTTGTGCAATCCAACTTGGCGAACGTTTGTAGCGCGGTGGAACGAAGTGAGAACAGGGGGGCTCTACGCAGACAACGACGTCAGCCTGAGGAGCTTATGACCAAGGATCTCTAATTGGGTATTATCATAATGTCGGACCATCTAGTTGAGATCCCTCACTTCGTTTAGGCTGACGATGTTCGCCCAGACGTAGACATAACTCATAACCCGGGAGCTCTTTGCCAAGAAACGCGGATTCCACATTACTCCATCCTGGCTATACGCTTAAGTTGATGCTATTGAGGGAGCCGTACCTTGTTTTAAAGAAAATAGGCATAAATCAAAATATTAGCGAGAGTAAGAGGAGCCCCTTTTTTTATAAATTCAAGAAAATCAAAACCTCTTATGCCTCGTTTTTCGCAATTTTGAATAATGATGATGTTACTCGCTGCCCCCAAAATTGATAAATTACCCGCAATCGTACTTCCTGCTGCTAAAGCTAATAAACTGGTGTCAGAAACTGGATGTTGCATAAGAAGCGGTAAATATAAAGCGACCATAGGTACATTCGATATAAATTGACTAAGAATGATGCTGATAATCAAAATAACTGGAATCTGGGTAATCGTAAGATGAAAATGATTGATGCTGGTTTGAAAAAATCCACTATCCCAAACACTTTGCATTAATACAAAAGTACTTGCAAAAAAAGCCAAAGAACCCCAGTCCAGGCGGGTGATGAATTTTTTTCGATATGAACTCAGTAAAAGTGGCAAGGATGAGACAATTGCCATATGACTGAAATTTAAGTGGATGGATGATTGTAAGCAATCCAACATGATTTTAACAATTATTAATAACAATAAAATGATTAAGCTCAGTTTGACCAGCATGACGGTATGAGAGTCACTGACAGGAGAAGGAATTGGTTTCTCAATGGGCTCGTCTAAGATAGTTCCATAAAAAAAGCAGATGAATAAATAAGTAACTCCAAGATTTATTAATGTGGGGAGCGCCAGTAGTTTAACAAATTGGAAAAAAGGTGATGGCATCTCACCTTTTACCGCAATTAATAAATTTTGCGGATTGCCAATTGGACTTAGTGTACTGCCGATGGTGATAGAAAATGCCAATGCAAAAAAGCAAGGGTTTGATTAGCTTTTTATGGGATTGGCACAATTGGATGATAATGGGTGTGCCTATGATTGCAATGGTATCATTCATCAACAAGGAAGAACTTAATCCAAGAACAAATAGAATTATGAATAAGGCTTGTTTTCCTGTATGTGCATGATAGAACAATTTATCAGTTAATTGTTCCAGATAGCCACTGTCTTCTGCTGCTTGTGCGATGAGAAGAACGCCAAACAAATAAAGCATCACGTCTGGTTCAATTGCTGCAATGGCGTGCAGGGGGGAGATTTGGTTCAATAATAGTGCAGCAGTAGCGCCCGCAGTTGTAATAAGCCAGATTGGAATAAAGACTGGGGTCATTCGGCGAAAAGCAATTCCCACCAAGGTGATCGAAAGAATCCAAATCGCTACAGGCATTCTTTCGACTCCTCAAGTTGTTAATTGTGTACAACCGCTGCAGAAAGTTCATCTTGGGATGACGAAGGGAGATCCGCTCTTTGTGGTGGCTGATTGCTCATCGGCCTAGATCGCTGTTTGGTAGAAAATAAACTATTTGCGGTTACTCCGGTCAAAGTTTTTGAGGGAATTAATTGCCTGGCCTCAGTCACTGTTGGCGTTCTTGGTGTTTTTAATTCATTTGCTGAAGGTACAACTTGGGTTTTAGGCTCTTCTGGAAGCTCAATAATCCTGTTCGATTCATGTAAGCCTGCACTGCGAGTTCCTTTTGCCAAATTTACCGCATAAGATACATTATTGCGTTCAAGCCATAATTTTAGTGCGGTAACAAAATCCCAAAAATCTTCTTTTTTACTCAAAGATAATAAGAACTCAGACAGTTTTATAGGTAAACCAAAGCGGTAGTTTAATACGACTGGGAGTGTATATTTAACGGTAGACGCGATTGCTGTGGGTGCTGTAGTTAACGATTTAACCGGTTTTGTAGCTTCCACGATTTCTATAATATAGAGTAAATCACTGCGTATATCAGGCCAAAATTCCTTGATCACGGGATCATTGACTGCATTTTTGGGGCCATGAAACATACTGGGTAGGAGATAATTTGTTGTTTTCTTAAAAAATCCAGGTGGCGCAGGTTTAACTTGCTCTAAATCACTTTCAAGTACCTTGGTTAGGAATTTGAAAACGGTTGATAAAGGAATAAAGGGTTTGGCGCCTGGAGGCGGTTTAAAATCAATAGGTATTCGTTGCATCAATCCTGCAAATAGAACATCAACTGCGAATCGCTTGGTACGATCATAAATTACTAAAGGATCAATCGGAATTGTATCTTTTGTTGAACGTACCAAAGGCAAAGTCATATGCGATGCCACATTAATATGTGCTAAGAGTAATAAATGGCGCAATGTCCTGAGGTAAAGATATGGAGGCATACCTACGGTAGACTCAAGTGCATAATCCATCAAAGCCGAGGTTCCTGTATAAGCTAACCCTAATGACAGTATGGATTCAGATTTCATCGCCTTATGTCGCTCACAGCGTTCTGGTGTTGCCATGCGTGTGATGTATTCACCATAAAAAAAGATACCTAATATCCATGCAACTTGCTCTCCATAGGGAACAAATTTACTAATCCCCAGAAGCACAAGATCATTAACAGCCAATACAATAGGTTCGCGTAGTGAACCTTTAAATTTGCGTTTGAAGTTACAATCTTCCTCTTTTTCGCTACAGAGTGTTGGTGGTGCTGGATTGAGTTTTCCTTTATGCTCGTTAAAAGCAGATGAACCTAATGCATCAAGAGCTAAAGTATGGACAACTACTTTTGATGCTTGTCTATAAGTAAATCCCCATACCGCATAATTTATTAAAGTTAAAGTAGGTGCAACCATATAAGATGCCAACATTCCCGTTGGGTCTTCTGGGCGTAAATAATTTTGAATGCTATTATTTGCATAGTGTGCCCCCACCACAGGCAGGACATCATGCACGAGTATATTCCCTCCGCCCTTGACGATTTTCATGACGGGGGGAGTGACCACTGCAGGAATTGCCTCGCGCAAGGCTAAGACTTGTTCGGCTACATAAAATGCAGTATTTGCAGCATAACCTACGGTTTGCTTTATGGCGTTATTCCAAACCCATGTTGCCCCATCACCAACTGACTTGGTTCCATCAACTACTGAAGTCCACCAGTTCATAGTATTGCCCTCCCTGCAACAACGAAATTTTATTGTATGAGTAAAATTTCGGAAATGCCAGTCTTTTTCTCATGAAGTGCAGGAATATTGCATCTTGCTACGATTCTATTAAACCTTTTATCTTACAGAAGACAATGTGGCTTATTTATATTCTTTCAGTTCAACTATCCCGATGTCATCACTAATAAATTGATTGTTGCAGGCTTACCGAAATCTATTTCTTAGGACAAATTCTTATCAGGGTATTCACAAAGATCCTGAATGATGCAGCTTTTACATTGAGGACGTCGTGCGGTACATACATAACGTCCATGCAGAACAAGCCAATGATGAGCGTCCTTTAAAAATTGGGGTTCGATGTTGTTTAGGAGCTTCTTTTCAACCTCTAAAGGTGTTTTGCCTTTGGCAAGACCCGTACGATTAGCTACCCGAAATATGTGGGTGTCTACAGCTACAGTGGACTCACCAAATGCTGTATTAAGGATCACATTAGCCGTTTTGCGACCTACTCCAGGCAAAGACTCCAATTCCTCACGTTTATTGGGGACTTCACCATCATAATGTTTGATCAGTAGGTCACAGGTTTTCATAATATTTTGTGCTTTGCTGTTATAAAGGCCTATAGATTTTATATGCTCTTTAAGCTTATCCAGTCCTAAGTCAAGAATGCCTTGGGGGGTGTTTGCTACTGGAAATAATTTGGCTGTTGCCTTATTCACTCCAACATCGGTTGCTTGTGCTGAGAGAATGACAGCAATTAATAATTCAAAAGGAGAGTGATAAGCCAACTCCGTAGTTGGATGTGGATTTTGTTCATGAAAACGCACAAAAATTTCATGGCGTTGTTGTTTATTCATGGTTCCTTTTCGCTTTCACACGTGCCAGCGCTTGTTGAATATAGTCCTGCTTGGCTTGCATGTCTTGGGTTTTATCCGCTTTTAATGCAAGCTGTCGCTTTTCTCGATATGCTTGCTGCTGTTTATGTTCTTCACGTAACAAACGTGTTTGTTTGGCATTATAACGTTTACGTGCCAAGTCCTTATCGTAGTTTACATTAGGTAAATTAACCATCTCAATACAATCTACGGGACATGGGGCTACACATAATCCACAGCCTGTACATTCATGGTTGATTACCGCATGCATTAATTTGCCACTGCCAATAATTGCATCGACCGGACATGCTTTGATGCATTTAGTACAACCGATACATTCTGCTTCACGAATGACCGCAACCGATGGCGCCCGGGTATTTGTAACCGCTTCTTCCAAATAAGGAGTAGGATCAACATTCAGCAAAGCACCGAGTGCTTTGACTGTGTCAACTCCACCAGGAGGGCATTTATTAATGGTATCTGTCCCTTGAGCCAGGGCTTCGGCATAGGGCAAGCAGCCAGGATAATCGCACTCGCCACATTGGGTTTGTGGCAAAAGTGCGTCAATTTCTTTAACTGAGGCCATTGTTCACCTGTTTGGATTGCTCCAGCATGGCTTGTATTTTATCTCTTTCAACACGAACCATTAAGGGTTTGAAGGGGTTGAGGCAATGATCTAATAAAGGATTATCAATTGATTCCCAAGTCAGGGGGGCACAATTTAAAAACTCTTCCGCGGCTTCTGCCATTAAGGGCAATACGGGTTTTAAGTAGGTGATTAAGATCCGGAATAAATTAATCCCCATGGTGCAGATGGCTTGGACTTCAGGTAACCGTTCTTCTTCCTTTGCCAATACCCAGGGTTTATGGGTATCGATGTATTGATTCACTTTATCGGCACAATCCATAATGTGGCGAATAGCACGTGCATAATCGCGAGCAATAAAGGATTCAATGACTTCGGTGCGCAGTTCAAGCAGTTCTGCATACAATTGTGGATCACTTAAGCTGCTACTTAATTGATTCGCAAAGCGTTTATTGATAAAACCGGCGCAACGACTGGCAATATTGACTACTTTGCCGACAAGATCTGCATTGATTCTATTGATGAAATCCTCAAAGTTTAAATCGAGATCATCAACACGACCATTCAGTTTGGCTGCAAAGTAATACCGTAGGTATTCCGGATGCAAATGCTCCAGATAGGTACGTGCTTCAAGAAAAGTTCCGCGCGATTTTGACATTTTTTGGCCATCAACAGTCAAAAAGCCATGGGTATAGACTGCTGTAGGCATGCGATGGCCACTGGCAGCAAGCATGGCCGGCCAAAATAGAGCATGAAAATAAACGATGTCTTTGCCAACGAAATGATACAACTCGGTGGTAGAGTCCTTTTCCCAAAATTCCGCAAAAGAGGCTCCATGCTCATCACAGTATTTTTTAAAACTGGCCATGTACCCAATGGGCGCATCAAGCCAGACATAAAAATACTTATCGGTGGTTCCAGGAATTGGAAATCCGAAATAGGGTGCATCACGTGAAATATCCCATTGCTTTAAACCGGCAGCAAACCATTCATCTAGTTTGTTGGCTACTTCAGCTTGCAGATGGCCGCTTCGAGTCCATTCCTTTAATAGATGTTCATAACGAGGTAAGTCAAAGAAGTAATGCTCCGAATCTTTTTCTATGGGTTTGGCTCCAGAAATAGCAGATACCGCATCGAGTAGATCCGTTGGCGAGTAGGTTGCGCCACAAACTTCGCAGTTATCGCCATATTGATCTTTGGCACCGCATTTGGGGCATGTTCCCTTAACATAGCGATCGGGTAAAAACATTTGTTTTACCGGATCATAAGCCTGACGTATGGTGCGTTTAATAATCGAACCGTTTTCCTGTAAGGCTTCATAAATCGCCGCAGCCAGAGCCTGGTTTTCTGGGGAGTGGGTAGTATGATAACAATCATAAGCAATCGCAAAAGCCTTGAAGTCACGTTCATGGCTTAGCTTAATTTGCGCAGTTAACGCTTCTGGAGTAATCCCCATTTGTTCTGCTTTCAACATAATCGGGGTGCCATGTGCATCATCACCACAGATACTGATGCAATTGACCCCAGACATCTTATGAGTGCGCACCCAAATATCTGTTTGAATATGCTCTACTAAATGTCCAAGATGTAAATGTCCATTTGCATAAGGCAAGGCGCTGGTAACCAGCATTTTACGTTGTTTTGCCATCAATTAGATACCTGCTTATCTGAAAATGACTGATTATAACGCATATGAATAATAAATGCTGTAGGTATGCGAGTTTTGAGTGATGGAGTCTAGGGAATGATAATTAGTTTAGGGAACTATTTCTAAATTTTAGGGTGGGTTGGATTTCTTTATCTGCCTTATAAAGAAATTCATTAACATGAGAAATGAAAAACGCGGCCTGGGCCGCGTCTTAAATTTTTACTTTACTCAAGCAGAGTTTAATTACTGCTGCCAAGTTTAACAGATTTATCTAGAACCACAGTCTCTTCTTCAGCGCTTCTTCTTCTCTCAACTACAGTAGTTTGGAACGGAGAAGCATGATGATCTACATCGAAATGATGAATTGTAGCTGTATCACGTTCTTGAGATCCTTTAGAACGTAAGTCTTTACGAGCATAAAGGTTTCCTTGGGTCTGTTCCGCGTCGAAATCAAACTCTACTTCGCTAGATGAAGTATGATCGTGTGTAACACCGCGATCTTCTGTAGTCTTGAGGTCTTTTTGCTCTTCTTCTTTTTCTTCATCGTCATCTTCAAAAGCGGGATTTCCTTCAGGAGCTTTGCTTTTAAGACCTTTGCAGCAATCAGCCAACCATTTAACGAAATTACCAAAACCAGCACCTACGTAGGTAACAGCAGAAACAGCAGCAGCAGCTAATACAGATGCAAGACCGATTTGTGCAAGAGCATTAGCGCCAGCGATACCTGCAATAGAAACACCGTAGATTGAGAACGAAGCAACTGCAGTTAAAGCAGCAGGCCACAAGAATAAGGTCAATGCAACAGCACCAGCGGTAACTAAAGAAAGCCATGCAGCAGTAGCAATTGCCTTTTTATGTTCAGACAAGAAATCAGCGATTGAACGGCCAACAAACTTAATGCCATCAACTGCCAAACCTAATAAACCAGGATTTACTTTGTCTTCTACAAACTCAACTTTACCGCTCTGCTCGTTAACGTGCTCAACTTTTTCTGTAGAGCCCAATACTAATTTAACCAGACCAGTAAAAGCATTAGCTGGTAAATAACCAACGCCCTGAATAAATTCTTTAAATGTCATATGTTACTCCAAGGTTATAAATCAGGGCGAATAATAGCAATGATTTTGCAATATGTGAATCAAAAATGCTCAGATTGTTGTAACAAAAGTGTAAAGTAATTTGCTTTTTTTGTGTTAACAGTATAATAAATGAACATGTTTATTATTAATAAATCCTTAAGGTTAAATATTGTTCAGTTGGGTATTTAATCTTCGAAAACCTGCCAAACGAATCGATTTCCCTTAATTGCAATGGTTATTTAGGCTCGGAAGAGCGATACAGCGTAGGATCATCAACCCCTGCTCCAATAAAGCCGCGTCGTCTAAACGTACAACTATCGCATTGGCCGCATGCTTCGCCAGCATCATTGGCCTGATAGCACGAAATGGTTAAGCTGTAGTCTACACCCAGACCTACTCCAAGCTGAATGGTTTGTACCTTGCTTAAATGTTGTAATGGCGCATGAATCGTAAATCGCTCACCTGTTACTCCTGCTTTGGTAGCTAAATTGGCTAAAGTTTGAAATGCCTCAATAAATTCCGGGCGGCAATCTGGATAATGGGAATAGTCAACAGAACTTGCTCCAATAAAGATATCTCTCGCCCCAATTGATTCTGCAAAACCCAAGGCCATGGCCAGGAAAATGGTATTACGCGCAGGGACATAGGTAACTGGAATATCAGCGCCACCCTGAAAAGCCGGTACTTCCAAAGTAGAATCGGTCAAAGCTGAATTACGGAATAATTCTGTATCTAAGGTGACAATCTGATGTTTTACTACATTAAAATGTTGCGCGATACGTTGGGCGGCGAGCAATTCAGCAGAGTGTCTTTGCCCGTAAGAAAAACTCATCGCATAACAGGAAAAACCTTTTGATGCAGCTAAAGCCAGGCAAGTTGTTGAATCTAACCCGCCAGATAATAGAACTACTGCATTTTTTTTCATAATAGATATGTCTCCATAGAATTACTTATTTTATGTGGAAGATTGAAGTGTTCCAAGTTTGATTGAAAAGTTACCTTTTTTTAGCTTAAAAATGCTGTTAGAATGCACTGATTATGCCATAACATGGAACTTTATGACGACTACTCTTTATCCCGTTATTCTTGCAGGAGGTTCTGGAACTCGTTTATGGCCTTTATCTCGTAAAAATTATCCAAAACAATTTCTGGCCTTAAACGGTGAGTTATCCCTTCTGCAACAAACTGTAAAAAGGGCACAGAGCTTAATAAGTACTCATTCCCTTATTGTAAGTAATGATGCTCATTATTTTCTTTGCCAGGATCAATTAAATCATTTTACACAGTCAATGACTTATTTGCTGGAGCCTTGTGCACGAAATACTGCCCCGGCAATTGCCTGTGCTGCTCATTATTTATCCCAAATCGCTGGCCCTGATGCGATAATGTTGGTACTTCCTTCAGATCACTGGATCGCTGATGATCAAGCATGGCAAGAAGCGATGTTAACAGGAGCACAGTTTGCTGCAGAACACCACGCGTTGGTTACTTTTGGTATTCAGCCAGATAGTCCTAAAACGGGTTATGGCTATATTGAGGCAGGGTTGCCGATCGCGGATAAGGTACAAAAAGTTTTAAGTTTCAGAGAAAAACCGGAACTTGAGCTGGCAAAAGAATTTATTGCCGATGGAAATTATTTTTGGAATAGCGGCATGTTTGTTTGTCGTGCGGATGTATATCTAGAGGAGTTAGCAGAATACCACCCCGATATTCATTATTTTAGTCAACAAGCCGTATTAAAAGCAAAGAATCATCATGATTTTTTACGTCTCGATTTAGAATCGTTTTCTCGTTGCGAGGCGGAATCCATTGATTATGCGATTATGGAAAAAACGAATAAAGCAGCTGTTATTCCTGTGTCCATGCAATGGAGTGATTTGGGGTGTTGGTCTGCGGTGGCAGATGCTAATACAGCCGATCAAGATGGAAATACTGTTACTGGTAAAGTGATTGCACAAAAGAGCACGAATTGCCTGATTCATAGTACAGATATTCTCGTCACTGCTATTGGCGTGCAAGATCAAATTATTGTTGCTACGCAAGATGCTGTTTTGGTCGCTGATAAGCAATATTCACAGCAAGTTAAAGATTTAGTAACTTCTTTAAGTAAAGATCACCATCAATTAACTCAAGATCACCAGCGTGTATCTCGTCCTTGGGGATATTATGAAATTTTGGCTGAAGGCGCTTCTTTTAAAGTAAAACGACTGATGGTAAAACCTGGCGCTCGTTTATCTTTGCAAATGCATCAGCATCGTGCGGAACATTGGGTTGTTGTTTCCGGAAAAGCAGAAGTAATCAATGACTCGCAAACGATTTATTTATCAGTAAATCAATCGACTTATATAGCGCAAAATACGCTTCATCGTTTAAGTAATCCGGGTAATGAACCACTGTATGTTATTGAGGTCCAAAGTGGTGCATATTTGGGGGAGGATGATATTAAACGTTTTGATGACATCTATGCGCGCGATCTCTCCGAATAATTGTTGTCCTAAAAAATAATAACTTGGGTGATGCAAAGCGTTACCCGGGTTTTTCCAGTACAATTGTCCAGCTTAGGCCTTACGGCGCCTAAGATTACCCTAAGCGTTTAATTTTTTACTAAAATTCATCCTTTTTATGAAAATTTTGGTTTCAATAGTGTAAATCAATCAATGCACATCTTGTTTTTAAAATCAATATTATGTTATAAAAAAGAACATATAATTTTTTTTTACTGTGATCCAATGAATTAGTCGCCAAAATTCATGAACACAGAGGTGACACTATGGCAACGAGTAGCGCAATTCTTCAATCATTTCTCCGAGATGCACTAAAAGAAAAAAAGGAACTTGCTGATTTGAGCTTCGAAGAGTTGCTGAATTACAATCGAGCCGAATGCGGTCTCATTGAGATTAATTCTCTACCAAAAAAATTTTCTGACATTGCTCTGTTAACAGGAAGTAATAATGCAATTTTTTTGTATGAAGGCACGCTTTATTATGCAGAAAAAAATACAAATCAAAAAGATGAAATTCGTAAGCTGGAAAAACCCACGAAACCTAAGAAACCTGTAGCGACTAAGGATCTCAAAGCTAAGAAAGAGATAGGGGATCCTGAGTACAATGAGTACATCAAGGAACTTATTCAGTATAGAAAAAAATACACACAATACATTATATATAAAAGCAAATATGATGGCCTCAAACAATCATGTTCTCAAACCTATAAGCGGGCAAGCGGAGAAGAGCTGGAATGGATTCGGTCTCTAACAGGTCGCGCGTATACCGAACATCGTAGTGATGATTTTCTTCCTTCATTAAATTTTTATTTAGGCCTATTAGCTAAAACTGATGCCGTTATGTTCAGATATATGGACGAGGATAAAAAGAAAGCGTTAGCATTTAATCTAAAAATTACGCTGTTGCTTTTGTTGGCACAACAAAATCATGAAATAGAGTATCAAAAAACTGAAAACGTAAAAGCATATAATCAACATATTAAAAGATGCTCCGATTTTCTTAATCTACTTGATTCGGAATATAATAAACGAGTTAACCAATTTTTATTCCAGGCAAAACTAGCGTCATCCGATGCGCAACCGATAAAATATCTGGGTATTCCTGTGGGGCAATTATTAGGACAAGGCATTGCTGATTTATCCGGCGGTACCACCAAGACAATTAAAGAGTACATGGGGAAATTGAATGAGAAGAGATTGTCTTGGGTATGGGATTCATCTTTACTAAAAACGGTAATTGGTTTGGTTCCAGAAGATCGTTTTTATGCAGGACAAGCGGCTGAAGCGATAAAAGCGCCGGATCCTTATACGGGTACCCTAAGCTGGGCTTTATATTATGCTCGTTTTGGACTGAATTTGTATTTATTACTTAAGCATACCATTAAGCATCCCTGGATGAGTGATGAGGAAGCAAAAACACCTTGGCAAGAGCGATTTCAAACCCAATGGTCACAAAGGAAATTTACCTTATTGAATGATTCCATTTGGGGAACCGCTAACTTAGTTTGCTTTTTCTGGCTTACTGGAAAAGGTGCATTGGGTGCTGCGGGAGATGTGGTTACTATTGTGCTTTTAGCTTTTGATATTGCTATGGCTGTATGGGACTTTGAGGAACAAAGAATAAAGCATAATAAGGCAATGAAGCAATATGATGAGGATATAGAGCAATTAGTAAAACGACTCGCGGCATTGCAAGCAATAGAAAAACAACAGCTGAGTGAAGATGAGAAATATGAAATCCGCCAAGTAGAAATACAACTACGGACATTGCGCCAAGAAAGATCGCGATGCGAAAGAGATTGGCAACTTGATAAGATATCCTTAATCAATAATATTGCCTATGCTGTTGGTTTGATGCTGGCTTTTGTTATTTTAACCATGCCATTCATGCCTATAGGGGCCCCAGTTTTGGCGACTATGGTTATTGTTGGTGCAGTATTGTGTTTTGCATTTACCGTTATTAACAATGCAATCAAAGGGGGCATCGAGCTGTATAAAACTTACAAAACAAGGCAAGAGCAAATAGATCAAGAGAAAGCTTTAACTAAAGATTTAAAAGAAAGATTTAATACGCTTAGCGAGGATGAAAAGCGACTTAGTTTCCTGGAAATTAAACAATGCCAAGCAGAATCAGAATATCAAAAGCAGATGATGCGTTATCAGTCAGCGAGTTTGGTGCGCAGTATTATGATTGATGCCTTAGTTCCTGCAGTTGTGTTTGCAAGTTTAGTATTCGTACCGTTGGGGATCGGTGTGCCTATGATTATTGCTGCAGTGGCACTGGCAATTGCAACTCATTGTTTGGTGGAGGCACTATTTAAACCAGAGGAAAAAGAGACCTCACAGATATACGAACTCGCTTTAATGTCCGAATTACCAGATAATGATTCCAAATTGGCACTAGCTGGTAAAATCTATCTATCTGACAATGGTGACTATATTGTTCGCGACCAAAATGGAACAGTGCGGAGGGGTAGACTTGACGCTACAATTGATTTAAGCAATTTAGCCGATAGACTTAATGATCTTGCACTTAAAAACAGCATTCTGGACTGCACATCAAAAACAGGTCACACCTCATTGGAGTTTAATGAGGAAGAATATAAAACGTTTTGTAACAATCTCTTTGAGAAACCTAAAGTGCCCAAGGGTTTTTTTGGTGTGAAGAAGGGGGATGCGGGAGAAGAAACAGAGTCTTTGTTGCGCAATGGAGCGGGTTCTTCAAATGTTTGCGTCTGGGAATGATTCGTGGAGGCTTTGCTTTTATTTAAGCTGTTACATTCGCCTGGTTTTATTTGGTGTTATGAAATAAGCATTCTAATTAAAATTTTTTCATTAAGATTCAATATAGTTACATGAAATAAAAAACTGGCTTTCATTATCTTCTACTGTATAATGTTTCGAAAGAAGCTTGGCCGGAGTGTCTTAATGAAAAAGCTCACTACTCTGTTGTTGCTGGTTTTCTCTATCAATGTTGTTGCTTCTGTTGTGTTCGGTGATTCTTGCGATACGCAGGCAGGGATGTCCGACTCTTATGTTTTAGCGCTCAGCTCGCAGCCTGGGTTTTGTCAAACGTATGGATATGAAGCCGGTAAGCCGGAATGCATGCATCTATCTAAAAATTCCTATCAAGCAAAGCATCTTACCTTACATGGTTTATGGCCGAATCAAAATGCCTGTGGCCAAAGTTATGGGTATTGTGGTGTAGAGCAAAAATCCAGGCATTGTGCTTATCCCCCGCTTAATTTATCACCACCAGTTTCTGAACATTTAAAAAAATTGATGCCGAGTTACAATTATGGGAGCTGTTTGGAGCGTCATGAATGGAATAAGCATGGCAGTTGCCAAATTTTATCTGCAGATGAGTATTTTTCACTGGCGATGCGTTTGACTGAGTCGGTTGATAATTCTGTCTTAGGACATTATCTAGCGGAACATCAAGGACAAAAGGTACCCTTAACGGTCCTGCGTGAGATGGTAATCAAATCATTTGGTAAAAATAATTCTGGAAAAGTTTATTTAGGTTGCAGGAATGGTATATTGGTTGATATTTATATTCAGTTGCCGGCATTAATTCCTTTTGATGAGTCTTTAGAATCATTAATCGAAAATGCTCCTGACTCTCAAGTTCATGATACTTGTCCTGCCAAGGTCATACTTTCAGATTTTAATAAAGGCTCTTGGTTTTAAATTGTAATAGCCTGGGTTAAGCGAAGCCCGGGTTTTCAGGAACAATATTCCCGCTTCTTCGCTTCATCCAAGCAACTGATAAAGAGTTTATGCATTTTAACTTGGCCTTGCACATTGTTAGAACTTCCTCTAATGTAGAGGAATTATTGATATGGGAATGAAGTCTATGCAAAAGCGGTGTTACTTATTGATTATAATTGTCTTTTTATTAACTGCTTGTGTGCATCATGCGCCAAAAAATCAGCCTCTAACTGCTCCGACACAAGTATATAAGACAAAACAAATAAGACGAGTACCCGCTTTTAATCAGGTTAATGTGCAAGGGCCATTTAATGTAAGTCTGCATACAGGTTATAAAGAGCCCCAGGTGATTTTATCTGGCGATGCTCGTGATTTGGCGATCGTAAAAGCAGAGGTTGTACAAAACACATTGTATTTGGCTATAGCAGGGAAAGGTCATTTAAATGGCCCAATTTATGCGGAGATAAGGGGACAATTCCTTAACCGTTTGACGGCAAATGGTACACCCATGATTACTGGAGATCAGATTCGTACTCGCTTGTTGGATGTGTATTTGCTAAATACTGGAAAGGTTAGATTAGCTGGATCCATCGGCTTACGAGTTCTGGACATAAAGGGTAAAGGGCTCACTCAAATTGGTGGAATATCCAGTCCAGGCTTACAGCTCCATTTAGAGGGAAGCCCAAAAGTACAACTTTCAGGCGTTGCAAATCTAGCAAATTTAACCATGCAAGGAAATGCATGGCTTAGTTTGTTTTGGGTTAAAACGGACACTTTGACTGTGCGTGCGAAGCAGAAAACGACCATTCAATTAGCTGGAGCAGTAAATAGGCTCGACGTTGAACTTTGGGGTAATGCACGATTTAAAGGTCGTTACTTACGTGCACAACGCAGCTTTGTGAAGACGCATGACCACTCTGTTGCAGAAATTTCAGTAGCGAAACATCAGAGTAATTTAGCGACGGATGCCAGTGACATTTATTATTTTAATTTGCCCTCAACACGAGCAGATTTCATGGTTTTTGATGGCTCAGTATTGGATATGCGTGAGTGGAATCAATCCGAATTGAAAGATTTCAATCGCTATAATAAGCAACTCCCTTAAAGTAATGTTTCAATTTTCCCTCATCCTGCCCCTCTCCCATAGTGTGGCAAAGCGAAGGTTTTATCAGGATAATTTTCCCTTCTCCCAGGAAGGGAGAGGGTACCCGTAAGGGGCGGATGAGGGTAGCGATCAACGCTTAATTTTATTCTAACTCTCTCCCATCAACACAAGAGAGGATTTTTCATTCAGATTAGATGCGATACGTTGGTTAATACACTGAACAATCTGATCCAAATCATTATCTAATGGCAAAACATGGGCTGAGTTTGCTAGCCAGTGTATGGTTGTATTCGGTAAATGAGCGAACATTTTTTCTACCTCCTTGGAGGCAACAACAATATCGTGAGCGCCAAAAAAGAGGTCAATTGGGCACTTTGGCGTAATCCACTGATATTCGTAAATCATGGTAAACAGTTCAATAAGTGCTGGAATCGGAATCCTTCGATATGATATTTCAGCATGTTGGTTGGTTGCAAGATTACCCGCTACGCCTCGCAGTTCGCAAAACCCTAGCTTTTTAAGTACATTTAGAAGTTGCAGATTACGATAAATATTCATCTGTAATTTTAAGGCAGGGGCTAAGAGAAACATATGATTGAATGCAAAAGTTGTACTCAACGTGCATGCCAATATGCCACCCAAGGAGAGTCCCAGTACATCTACTTTTTGGTATTCTTTAAATAATTTCTCACATTCTTGTGTTGCACATTCAAGCCAATCTGTGACCTTTACTTGTGCAAAAGCCGCAATGCTATCTGCATGTCCTGGTAATGCAGGACAAACTAAAGCATCATAATGATTTAATTTAGGAATTAAATAGCGATAAACCGCTGGCGAGGAAGTAAATCCATGTAAAAGGAGCAGGGCTCTATCTGTTTCTGCTCCCCGCCGTCTAATGGGTTCAAGGAGTGTATAATCTTTCTTGCTTAAATCAAACAGTTGTTTGCCACGGCGCATGTAGCGAAAATCGTTAAGATTCATAGTAACATATCATTCCATATAGGTTGCATTTGTTTTGCAAAATTATTGTAAATTATGGTTAAATACAATTCATCAAGGAACACATCTTGATAAGATTAGTGTATCTGAAAATATTCGATCTACGCCATCTATTTAAAGGCAATGTTTCTTACGATGTGCTATCTTTAACTTAATAGGGGTAGATACTACAGAGGTTAAGATTTATGAGTACAGGAAAAACTGAAAAAGACAAGCCGACTCCACAAGAGAACCAGGCAAGTCCTCCTCCTCCCCCGAAGCCAGATGTCATTACTCCAGATATCAGTGAAGGGCCTACGCCAAAATCAGCAAAGGATGAGGACAAGAAACCACAGCAAGAGGAAGCTCAACCTAAAAAGCCTACTCAACAAAAGGGAGAGGGTAAGGAAAAGAATCCTTATCTTGAGTTGAATGAGCAGCTCAGTCAGATGGTTTCGGAGATTAATGGAGATATAAATAGTGCCTTGAAAGCAGCCGGGTCTAAGGCTTTAGATAAATTTTCACAGACCGAGTTGGGACAAGCTTTAGGTGGGTTGAAAGATGCACTAAATGATAAGGCCGGAGAAATTAAAGATCAATTATTAGATAAGGCTGATGAAAAGCTCGATGATCTCAAAAATACTAAAGCAGGACAAGCTGCGCTTCAGTTTAAAGAGATGGTGAGTTCTATCCAGGACGTAGTTAACTCCGGACTTGTTAATGCTATTAAAGGAGCTACAGCCAAGTTAAATTCCACTGATACTCAGGAATTAAATCCCAGTTCCCAGGAGCAAGTTTATGAATCAGGAGAAAATGAAGATGAGGAATTGGCGGATGAGAACGAGGACGAAATGAGTCTAAGTGAACCAAATAATAGTACTTCTTCTAATTTAATGGCGGAATTTAATGAAGCATTTGAAGGAATGGACTTTGATGCGCTTATCGACAAATCACCTAATTCGAAATCTACTCCAGCACCAACCGAGAGCGAGGAATCAACATTTGATATGAAAGGGCCATAGTAATCGGTACATGAAGCAAAACCCAGGTTTTGCTTATAAACTCCCTGGGTTTCGCTTCACCCACGCTTCAACTCATAATTGATTGACTTTTAACCCATTAATTTATGCGGTAAACTTTCAATACGCCCTGCTTGGGTTACTACGACATAATTTAATTTACGTTGTAGTTCGCTAATTGTATCAGCACCAGCATAAGTCAGACCGGATCTTAATCCTCCCACTATATCAGCAATAATCGCATCAGGATTTTCTTTATACGCTACTTCAGTTGCAACGCCCTCAGCAGTTTTCCACTCATGCATTTGTCCTAAGAAGTTTTCTTGCGCTTCTTTAGATGCCATGCCTCGGTAACGTTTTACTTTGGTGCCATCTTGCTTTTCAATTACCTCACCAGGGGTTGGCGCGGTACCTGCTAGCATGCCACCTATCATGACAAAATCAGCACCGAATGCTAACGCTTTGACTATGTCGCCTGATGTTCTGATTCCGCCGTCCGCTACAATAGAGCGATCAGAGCGTGAACAATCTTGAATACAGGTTAACATAGGGACACCAAAGCCCGTTTTAATGCGAGTACTGCATACTGAACCACCGCCAATACCGGCCTTAATGATGTCTGCGCCACATGAAGCAAGATAATCAGCTCCAGCATAGGTGGCGACATTTCCAGCCATAATACATCGATCCGCAAGCAAATGGCGTAAACTTTTTAGAGTTTTTCCCACATATTTGGCATGAGCATGGGCAACATCCACACAGAAATAATCAGCCCCTGCATCGCGTAATGCTTCTGCTCGCTCCAATTCAGCTGCAGTACAACCAATCGAGACAAACACCTTGCTTTGACATTTTTTAAATTCTGCGATGTTTTCTTCGATGGTCATAAAACGGTGTAACGCACCCATAGCACCTTTAGAGCCCATGAAATTAGCCATAGAACTTTCAGTAATGGTGTCCATATTGGAGCTGATTACGGGAAGCTCCAATGTTAATTTGCCCAGTCTGTCAGTACTGGTTGTTTCCACGACTCTTCTGGATTCGTGGTGGTTGTATGAAGGAACAAGCAGAACGTCATCAAAAGTGATGGCATGGTCAGTCATGGTAAATCCTTAAAGTGCATACTATAAATGCTCCGCAGCATAAAATGCAAGTCTTGAGCGCTCCCCACGAGTTAAACTCATGTGTGCACTGTGTTCCCAGTGTTTAAATCGATCTACCGCAAAAGTTAGACCGGAAGTTGTTTCACTCAGATAGGGGGTATCTATTTGTTTAATATCCCCAAGACAAATAATTTTCGATCCTGGACCAGCACGTGTGACCAATGTTTTTATTTGCTTAGGAGTTAGGTTCTGTGCTTCATCAATGATAATGTAGCGATTTAAAAAAGTACGGCCTCGCATGAAGTTCAAGGAGCGAATTTTAATTTTGTTTTGTAATAAATCTTGAGTTGCGCCACGTCCAAAACTACCACCTACCTGTGAACTGTGCAGAACTTCGAGGTTATCCATTAAAGCGCCCATCCACGGTGTCATTTTTTCTTCTTCGGTTCCAGGTAGGAAGCCTATATCCTCGCCTACAGGAATGGTCACGCGCGTCATAAGAATTTCGGTGTAACGGTTTTGATCGAGTACCTGAGTTAGGCCTGCAGCAATGGTGAGTAAGGTTTTTCCGGTTCCGGCGGGGCCTTGTAAGCTTACAAAATCAATATCAGGATCCATGAGCAAGTTCAGGGTAAAGTTTTGCTCGCGATTTTTAGCATGAATTCCCCATACGGAATGTTTGGTGTAATCACGAATTAACTGAATCACCGCATGGTCACGTTCAAGCTTTTTCACGATAGCTTGAAATTGATCATCTTCTGTACTGATGCAATCATTAGGATTCCATTGACTGATTAATGGCCCCGCTACTTTATAAAAAGTCTTGCCACTTTCTTGCCATGACCCCATATCTTTAGCATGCGTATCCCAGAAATTCTTATCAAGAATATGTAGTCCTCTGTGCAAGAGATTGACATCATCAAGTACCTGATCGCTGTAATAATCTTCAGCAAGAATGCCAAGTATTCCTGCTTTGATACGCAAGTTAATGTCCTTTGACACAATAATTACCTGCGTTTTTCCGGCATACTTTTTTTGTAGACCTAGGGCGGTTGCAAGAATTGTATTATCAACTTTATGCCCAGGAAGTGTAGATGGGACTACCTGGTCGAATTCATCTGTTTGGAAAAATAGCTTTCCGCTGCACTTTTTCTTATTTGAATTAAGATAATTGGGTATAGCCAATCCGGATACGATTTGTTCATGTGATGCATTACTCATGAGCTCTACCAACATACGGTTGGTTTGGCGGACGTTGCGTGCTACTTCCGATGTACCGGTTTTATGACTGTCTAATTCTTCCAGAACGACCATGGGCAAATAGATGTCATGCTCTTCAAAATGATAGATGGCTGTAGGATCATGCATTAAAATATTGGTATCAAGTACAAACAGCTTCCGATGGGTATTGCTATTATCCATAAATTCACCTTGTGATTAAAACGTGTAGCCTGGGTGAAGGCAGTTTCACTGTCATTAAGTTAATAACTTTGCCCTTATCCTACAAGATTCTTCGCTTCTTAACTTAATGGTAATGAGACAAGCCATAACCCTAAAATTATTTGATTGCATCCTTCATTCTGCTTAGGGGATGAGATTCAGTCAAGGATAAAATTGATGTAACTATTCATCATGTTCATCGGAAAGCCATTTTTGGTGCATCGTACACTCAAATCTGACTTTTCCTCTAAAGCATTCAAAATGTGGTGAATAGATACTAAATTATTTTAGTGCGTTAAGTACTTCGGCTATATGTCCTTTAACGCTCACTTTGCGCCATTCTTTGATTAGTTTTCCCTGCGGATCAATGATAAATGTACTGCGTTCAATACCACGGACTTGTTTACCATACATGGATTTCATTTTTATCACATCAAACAATTGGCATAATTGTTCATCATGATCGCTAATGAGTTCGAAAGGAAAATTTTGTTTTGCTTTAAAATTCTCATGCGATTTCAAGCTGTCCCGGGAAATTCCAAATATTTGGGCGTTTAATGCCTGAAACTGAGGATATGCATCGCGGAAATCTTGTCCTTCTGTAGTACATCCTGGGGTTGCATCTTTAGGATAAAAATAAAGGATTACATATGTTCCTCGATAATCACTTAGATGAGCATTGAGCCCACTTGTTGCTGCGAATGCAAAATCGGGTACCAATTCATCTACATTCATTAATCTCTCCCTGCTTTTTTCATTATACGGGAACGGTCTCTTTCCCATTCACGATCCTTAATGGTGTCGCGCTTATCATGTTCCTTTTTACCTTTAGCTAAGGCTATTTTTATCTTTATCTTATTTTTTTTCCAATATAAAGAAAGTGGCACTATGGTATAACCTTGCCGTTCAACACTCCCAATCAGTTGATTGAGTTCTTTTTTATTTAATAATAACTTGCGTGTACGTATTGGGTCAGGAATAGAATGGGTCGAGGCGGTTATGAGTGGTTGAATCTGGGCTCCAAGCAAAAAGGCTTCGCTGTTTTTGATAATGATATGAGCATCCGACAAATTTATTTTCCCCGCACGCAAGCTTTTGACTTCCCAGCCTTCAAGCACCAGGCCGGCCTCATATTGATCCTCAATAAAATAATTAAAGCCGGCTTTTCGATTCAACACAATAGTTGAATCGGATTGTTTTTTATTTGTCATATTTATTCTTTATTACGATCGTGTTTGTAATCCAGTGGTAATTGAGGATAAACCCGATTTAATTGATCATCAACCGCGACGCGGTTATCAAAAACAAAGCATTGTCCTTCCCAGAGCGATTCTTCCTTAGGCATTTGTTCAATATAATTGAGAATGCCATCGTGCAAATGATAAACATTTTCAAAGCCTAAATCTTTTAAATAAGCGGTCGATTTTTCACAGCGTATTCCGCCTGTGCAAAACATTGCAATTTTTTTATCTTTTTTATCGAGAAGCTGCTCGTGCACGTATTGCGGAAAATCTCTAAAGTTTTCTGTAGTGGGATTAATCGCATTTTTGAATGTGCCCAGTTCAAATTCATAATCATTACGGGTATCGATTAACACGACGTCAGGATCTTTAATTAATTCATTCCATTCTTGAGGACTAAGATAAGTTCCCACTATTTTCAATGGGTCAACGTTGTTTATACCCATAGTGACAATTTCTTTGCGAAGTTTGACCTTGGATTTTTCGAATGGGTTTTCATCATCAAAAGTTTCTTTAAATTTTAAGTCAGCTAACCGCTCATCTTGGCGGATGAATTGATAAAATAGATCCATTTGCTCACGCGTACCAGCAAAACTTCCATTAATTCCTTCAGCGGCTAATATAATAGTTCCTTTGATTTTGATTTCATGCATTTGCGTAAGCAAAGGCTGTCGCATCATTTCAAAATTATCCAAGGGAACAAATTTATAAAATGAAGCAATCACGATTTTTTTCATTGTACTACCTAGAAATATAAACAAAAATATTTGGCAAAAATTAACATTTACACAGAATTTAATCAATAGGCTTGAATTCAATGCACCCCCGTCTACGTTTAAATATTAAGCAAAATTAACTAAATGCGTTGACAAAAACTAACCAGCGATCATACTGTTATATACTAAAGCTATCTGTGCTTTGATTCCGCTGGCTTTTTATAAGGAGATAATATGGCCTATTACATTCGGAAGTTGCGGTGGTTCCTAATCGCTTGTTTATTTGTTCCATTTATGAGTTTCGCTGCTACTCCAGTAAAATCGATGGTTGTTTTTGGCGACAGTTTGTCTGATACAGGGAATACTACTCATTTACTTAAAAGTTTGCGTCAGGAAGAAGATCCTGCTTTTTTAGTAGCACCTTTTAAAACATTCGTGCTCAACAAGATGGTTGAGTTTGCTGAAGAATATTATGTGCCACAAATGGTTTTGGATTCAGGGATCGCCATTGTTACTGATTTTTTTGATAATCAATTAGGACCTTATGTTGCTAATTTGGTAAGTAAAATCAAATTGGTACCTGTATTACCCGGTAAACCTTATTGGAATGCACGCTTCTCCAATGGCCAAGTATGGAATGAATATTTAGCAAAAATGATATCCATTTCTCCAGATGATGAAGAAGTTTACTTAAATCGTGCATTTGGGGGGAGCTGGACTGCAACTTATGATTATCAGTTAACGGTATGGAATTTGATACGTCATCCATTAGGAACAATCAAAAATCTGATTGTAGGCAAGTTGGTTCCACCCAGTCTTGGGTTAACTGTCCAAGCTTATTTGCTGGAGCATCCAGCCTTAAGCGATGAAACGGTATTTTTTATTTTCTCAGGCAGTAATGATTACATCAATGTCTTGTTCTTTGAAGACAATTACAACACCGAAGTAATGAGTACCTATGTTGATAACGTCTTATCTGGTGCGGGCTCTGCTGTTATGAAATTAATGCAAGCCGGTGCGCGTCGTTTTGTTATTATGGGACTGCCTCATATAGGCGATACCCCCCGCATGGTGCAAACCACCGATAGAGAAGTTTTGAATAACGCCATTGATATGCACAATGAGCGACTTCGAAATCGCATGCAAGAATGGGCAAAAATTTATCCCGATTCAAATTTCCTCTACATCGACATGGGCGACTACCTGGGACGTGCTTTAAAAAATCCGGAAAATTATGGATTTACTAATACTACGGAAGCGTGTATTGATGTGAAGCTTCCTATGTATGATGCATTCCGCAGCTCGCCATTTGCTAATAACTACGTATTACGCTATGCGCAAGTACTCCAATATAGGGACGCAAGCTTTGCTGCAGGAGACAAAAACTATCAAGTATGTGATACTCCTGAAAGTTATTTATTCTGGGATGAAATTCATCCAAGTACTCGTGCTCATGGGTTGCTTGCTTTTGAAGTGTGCAAGGCCATGAAGGACCACGGATATGATGTAGCGTGTAAAAATCCTATAGAGTAAAAAAGTTGTGAGTCGTTAAGCGTTTTTTCTAGCGTGGCCTGGGTGAAGGCGCAGCCATTAACCCGGGTTTTCTTTTTGTAGAATTCCCGGATGCGACTGTGATTTCACTGAGCCTATAATTTTAATCTTTAAATCTTTAGAGGATTAACTATGAAACATCGTCCTCTGGAGTGAGTTTTCTGTACGGAACATGTTAGTGATTTATAAATGTTTATGGCATAATTGCCCTTTTTTTATTGATAAGTCGTTCATGTGCGGTTGTTGAAGCGAGGAGCAGGTTATGTGTGGGATTATTGGAGCTGTATCTGAAAGGGACATCAGTAAAATTTTACTGGAAGGGTTACGTCGTCTAGAGTATAGAGGTTATGATTCTGCTGGTATTGCAGTAATTGATAATGACAAACGTTTAAATCGTGTAAGGATCCAGGGTAAGGTACAAAATTTAGCTGATGCGATGCAAGAAACAGCTATTGCTGGTAATACAGGTATTGCCCATACACGATGGGCCACCCACGGTAAGCCTTCAGAACAAAATGCACATCCCCATATATCCCACGGACAACTTGCATTGGTACACAATGGGATTATTGAAAATCATGAACAATTGCGTCGTGAATTAGCAATGAAAGGGTATCAGTTTACTTCCGAAACTGATACCGAAGTGGCGGCTCATTTAATTCATTACTATTACCTTCAGAGTGAAAATTTGCTCCAGGCAGTACAAACCGCCGCCGCAGAAATGGAAGGGGCTTTCGCTTTAGGTGTTATCCACCAACAAAATCCCAAAGAACTTATTGCTATTCGTAAAGGTAGCCCTCTCGTTGTCGGCATAGGAATCGGTGAGAATTTTATTGCTTCTGATGGATTGGCGTTAAAATCTTTCGCACAATCAGTAATTTATTTGGAGGAAGGCGACAGCGCTGTTATTACCTCAAAAAGTATCGCGATTTATGACGCCTCCAAATCATTTGTCGAGCGCCCCCTTCATCCCTTAACGAGTGATTCCGAGACAGTAAGTAAAGGTCCTTATCGGCATTTTATGCTCAAGGAAATCTTCGAACAATCTAAGGTACTGAATGATACTTTAGAAGGTCGTGTTAATAGTGTGGAGGTACTTAGATCCAGTTTTGGGGAACGCGCCTCTCATATATTTCCTATGGTGAAACAAATCCATATTGTTGCTTGTGGCACCAGTTACCACGCCGGGCTAGTTGCCAAATATTGGTTAGAGTCATTGGCTGGGTTGCCAACCCAAGTTGAAATTGCCAGTGAATATCGTTATCGTGACGTGGTAGTTCCTAAAGATACTTTATTCATTACCGTTTCCCAGTCAGGCGAGACTGCAGATACTCTTGCTGCACTACAAAAAGCAAAAGAGAAGGGATATTTGGCCAGCTTGGCGATTTGTAATGTTGCAACAAGCACCTTAGTCAGAGAAGCTGATTGTGTTTTTCTAACACGCGCCGGAATTGAGATTGGTGTGGCATCTACTAAGGCATTTACAACTCAGTTGGCTGCTTTTTTGATGTTAGCGGCAGCGTTGTGTCATGATAATCGCGCAAACGAAGTATTAAAACAATTGCAGGAGCTGCCTGCATGTTGCGAACGTGTATTAAAGATGAATGAAGAGGTTGAAGACCTGGCATCACTGTTTGTACATAAAGCACATGCTTTATTTTTAGGTCGCGGTGTTCAATACCCAGTAGCCCTAGAGGGTGCGTTGAAATTAAAGGAAATTTCTTATATTCATGCTGAGGCATACCCCTCCGGAGAGTTGAAACACGGTCCTTTGGCTTTGGTTGATGAAAACATGCCTGTTGTTGCGGTTGCCCCTAACGATGAGTTGTTGGACAAATTAAAATCCAATTTACATGAAGTGAGTGCTCGGGGTGGCCAGTTGTTTGTTTTTGTTGATGACTCCCAAAGTTGGCGAGCAAATGGGGCTCGTTTGATTAAGGTCCCTTGCTGTGGTTTATGGGTGGCTCCCATTATTTATACAATTCCTTTACAACTGTTGGCTTATCATGTTGCTGTTGTAAAAGGGACTGATGTGGATCAGCCACGTAATCTTGCCAAATCTGTGACTGTTGAGTAATAATGTGGCGTTTTTTTAACTAATCACCCTTGACATTCTTCTCTATGTATATAGAGAGAACTTAAGATAAGAACTTATAGTTTATAGTAGGCAAAAGCAGCGCGTAACTCAAGAATAGGATTACCGAATCTGGGTTGCGCTTTGCGACACCCAGGTTACATTTTCCTTATATTTCTAAGGTGAAGTAATCAATTGTTATATTTTTTATGTTTTACGGGGATGTAAATGACTCAAGAGATGTTGAGATTAGCTGCGATTATTGCGCAAGAACTCAAAGTTAAACCAGCGCAGGCAGAAGCAGCCATTCGTCTGCTTAATGAAGGGGCAACAGTTCCTTTCATTGCTCGTTATCGCAAGGAAGCTACCGAAGGACTAGATGATGTGCAATTACGCTTTATTGATGAACGTGTACTTTATCTGCGTGAATTGGATGAGCGTCGAGCCGTAGTTTTACAGTCTATCCGCGAACAAGAGAAACTCACTCCTGAACTTGAAAAAAGCATTTTGGCAGCAGACACTAAAACTCGTCTTGAAGATTTATATTTGCCATTCAGACCAAAGCGTCGTACAAAAGCGCAAATTGCCATCGAAGCAGGCTTGGAGCCTCTTGCGCAGGCACTTTGGAAAAATCCTATGTTGGATCCCGAAGAAGAAGCTGTTCAATTTATCAATCCTGAGGCAGGCGTTGAGGATGCAAAAGCAGCATTAGAAGGTGCACGCCACATATTAATGGAGCATTTTGCTGAAGATGCTGATTTGATTAATGAGCTACGTGAATACTTGTGGCAGCACGGCATCGTCAAATCAACAGGAAGCTCTAAGAAAAAAGAAACCGTCAATAAGTTTTCAGATTACTTTGATTATTCTGAAGCAATTAAAAAAATCCCGTCACATCGTGCTTTGGCGTTATTCCGCGGCCGACGAGAAAGTGTTTTGCAAGTGAGCCTTATTTTACCTGAACATGATTTATCGTATGGTGAAAATAAATTAGCAGCTCATTTCAATATTGTTGATCAACAAAGAAAAGCTGACAGTTGGTTGCTTGAAACAGTCCGTCTGACCTGGAAGGTAAAATTATTTACCAAGTTAGAGTTGGAGTTGCTGACTCGCTTACGAGAAATTGCAGATGAAGAAGCAATAAAAGTATTTTCCAGAAATTTACGTGACTTATTACTCGCCGCACCTGCAGGTCCACAAATTACTATTGGACTTGACCCTGGAATCAGAACCGGAGTTAAAGTGGTTGTGGTTGATGCAACTGGTAAATTGCTGGATTACACCGTTATTTTCCCATTAGCGCCACAAAATGAATGGCATCAGGCAATTACTGATTTAGCTAAATTGGCAGCAAAATATCAGGTTAATCTGATAAGTATCGGTAATGGTACAGGATCTCGTGAAACAGAACGCTTGGTCACTGAATTAATAAAAATGTACCCTGATTTAAAACTGACCAAAGTTATTGTAAGTGAAGCGGGCGCGTCTGTTTATTCAGCTTCAGAAATTGCTTCACAAGAATTCCCAGATTTGGATGTTACGTTAAGAGGGGCTGTTTCTATTGCGCGACGTCTCCAGGATCCGCTTGCGGAATTGGTCAAAATCGAAGCTAAATCTATTGGAGTGGGACAATATCAACATGATGTGAATCAAACTCGCCTGGCTCGGAGTCTTGATGGTGTTGTAGAGGATTGCGTGAATGCCATAGGTGTTGATGTAAACACGGCTTCAGCTGCGCTGTTATCTCATGTTTCAGGTCTTAATGAGGCTTTGGCTAAAAATATTGTGCTTTATCGTGATGAACATGGTGCATTTAAAAACCGCATGGAATTAAAAAGTGTACATCGCATGGGCGAAAAAGCGTTCCAACAAGCAGCAGGTTTTTTACGCATCATGAATGGTGATAATCCACTCGATGCCTCTTGTGTGCACCCGGAAGCTTACCCTCTGGTAGAAAAAATCATTGAGAATAGGAACATTGATATTAAGAAGCTGATCGGTAATAAAGAACTATTACACAGTGTGAATGCTGAACAGTTTGTTGATGAACAATTTGGTTTACCTACAATCAGAGATGTGTTGCGTGAACTGGAAAAACCAGGTCGCGATCCAAGACCTGAATTTAAAACGGCACAATTCAAGGAAGGTGTCGAAGACATCGAACATTTACATGAAGGAATGATCCTGGAAGGAGTTGTGAGTAATGTGACTAATTTTGGTGCCTTTGTGGATATTGGTGTACACCAGGATGGATTGGTACATATTTCAGCGATGACCAACAAATTTATTTCTGATCCACGTACTGTAGTGAAGGCCGGTGATATTGTGACGGTCAAGGTTATTGAAGTGGATAAAGAAAGAAAACGTATTGGTTTAAGTATGAAATTGGAAGACGAGCCTGCAAATCAGCCCGTTAAAAAAGTTGCAAAAGCATCTGAAGTGAAAAGACCACCTCAAGTAAAAAAAGCTGAGCATAAGAAAAAATCCGAGGTTAAAAAAGTTGAGCCAGCCAAAAAAACTGTGTTTAATACAGCAATGGCAGATGCATTGGCAAAATTAAAACGTAATTAAAAAGTATGGGATGAATTAAGTTCATAGCCCCTCCCTAGAATGGGCGAGGGGCAGGGGACACTACCATTAAATTATGGATTTTTGTCATTACCAAGCAGCTGGGATCTATTCTTTAAGTAGCACTGCATTTTGTTAGAAATGGGTTCCCGCCTTCGCGGGAACGACAGTTTTTTTCTTGGCTTCATGGCAGTGGGGACAAGGGTGAAGGTTTCATTGGCCGAAACCAATGTCCTCATCCGTGCGTAGGTACCTTCTTCCCCTAAGGATTACTACCATTAAGTTAAGGATTTTTGTCATTCCCGCGAAGGCGGGAATCTATTCTTTAAGTAGCACTGTATCTTGTTAGAAATGGGTTCCCGGTTTCGCGGGAACGACAGTTTTTCTCTTAGCTTCATCGCAGTACCCCTAGGGAGAAGCTAATTTAATGATAATACTGCTGCGTTACATCATGTATAACATAGGTGAATCATGACTTATACTCCACAAGGAGAGCTTGCTATCCAGACTTTGGCAATGCCAGCAGATACTAATGCCAATGGCGATATCTTTGGTGGTTGGATTGTGTCACAAATGGATTTGGCTGCAGGAATATTGGCAAAACGATTAGCATTGGGGCGTGTTGTTACCGTTGCCATTCATTCTATGAGTTTTTTAAAACCAGTCCATGTGGGGGATCTTGTGAGTTGTTACGTAACTTTGGTAAAACAAGGTAATACCTCTATGACGTTCCGGGTTGAGGTATGGGCACATCCTGCCACTCAAAATGAAACCTATCAAGTCACCGAAGGTGTTTTTGTTTTTGTTGCCATAGATGAAAAGGGCAAAGCAAGACAGGTACCTAAAAAAATATGACCAATAATTCGACAGAGTTGTATCATTTACTTACTGAAATGGCTACCCTAATTGAACAAAATGCGGAGCCAGATCCCCAATTATATATTTTATTTTTCCAACAACCCGAACTTGCATTTAAGATAATAGATATCATTGGTAATTTAGAAGAAAAACTGGATGAAGGACTTTCAGTATATTCTGCCTGTGTTTTTGCTTTGGATATTTGTGTTGCTCAGTTGCAAGGTGCGGCAGAATCCAACAATAAGATCACTGCAAAAACCTTGGTTCAGTTGATGGATCACTTAGCCGAAATGATCAATTTACGCAAACATACACTGAGTTTTTGGTTGCCTGTATTAAATTCTTTTTATGAGTCACACGTCGAATTGACGGAGGCTTTAAAAGATGCCTATTATGAACTTGCCAGTGATGAGGAAGAATCTATTCAAGAAGGTGAACCCATATCGCATCTCGATGCAATTCGTGACTTGATTCATGAATTAGCGGATCTTAATGTTTTTGAAATCGCCGAAAATTTTTTCGCCCAAAGCTATGCAATGCCGGCTGATTTTTTTGTCGACCTCATGGTTGACTTATATAACATTGAAGAAGGCGCAGATATTGCCTTACTTATTTTATTACATCCTAAAGCGGATGTTCGCGAAGTTGCTGTGAACACGCTGAGTCAAATTATGGAGATGGTTACTCTATCATCAATATCTCTTTCACGCTTAAAGACGATCAAATATTGGTATCCTGAGAGTTATTATGCCCTCTTTGATTCCTGGATAAAAATTCAACGCAAAAAAGGAGTGGTATTCGCACCAGAACCTGAGGTGGCCAAGATGACCGTTAGAGCTACTGAAGTAGATGGTTCTGGCTCGCAGGGTGTTTTTCTACATGTTCGTAAAAATAGGAAAAACCGACTTTGTGGTTTGTTATTAAAGTATGAGTTAGGTCTAAAAGATGCATGGATAACGCCTTCGCTTTCATCAAAGGATGTAAAGGATTACTACCATCAGGCTTTTGATGAAAATATAACTTTGCGGGAAGTGGATTTAGCTTATTTCACAATGATGGTAGAACATTTTTTAGCGATAACAATCGAAAAAGGCGAGATTCCGAATGTCCAATTTTTAGAAATCCAAGAGCAATTGGGGATACGCTTACGTCCTGTGAAGTTGGATTTAGATTATCTGTTTGAACAATTGAGTATCCAAATTACACCTTTTACTCAAGAGGCTATTTCCGAATCTTTGCGACGTTCAAAGTCATGGCTCAAAACCAAATCATTTACTGAATCCTGGTATTTGGAAAATCCTTTGGTTGATAAAATCGTTAACCATAACAGTAGTTTTGTTGAGGGGATTAGGGTGTGTCGCATGGAAGAAGCTATGGAGGCTGTATTTTCTGAAGAAATGGAATTGCATCGCGACAAATGGCAGTTTCACTTTTTATGGATTGCTTTATGGATGAAATCCAAGGAAAAACGAAATGAAAAACTATGGCGCGATAGTTTTTTGATTGCCTATACCATTCATGAAGGAAAACCTCTGAAAGAGATTCCCGTGATGCAGGAAATTTGTCGGCAAACGGTGATTAATAGTGCAGAAACCATGCAAGAGCGGCGAACACATTTGAGTCAGGAATGAGAGAAATCTATGTTTACCGGAATTATTGAAAGTAAAGGTACCGTGATTAGCAATACCGAGCATGATGGTGCAAATCGATTGATTATTTCATCGGTCTTCAAACAATTGCAAACAGGTGAAAGCATTGCTGTAAATGGGGTCTGCCTAACTTTATTGCCAATGGAACACAGCAACTTGAGTTTTGATGTTTCCCCAGAAACTTTGCATAGAACGACTTTAGGGGGACTCAGAATAGGTGATGAAGTCAATTTAGAACGAGCCATGCTTGCATCGACACGTTTTGGTGGTCATTACGTAAGCGGGCATGTAGATGCCATTGCTCAAATTCATTCCGTTAAACATCTTAATGAATTTATTGAGGTGGAGTTAAGTGGATTTGATGCAAATGCAATGTTGTATTTAATCCCTAAAGGTAGTATCACTGTTGAAGGGGTAAGCTTAACGATAAATGAGGTGACAAATCAACGCATTAAATTAATGCTTGTTCCACACACATTACTTCATACAACACTGGGCTTCTTAAAAAATGGCCAAGAAGTTAATATAGAATTTGACTACCTGGCACGTATTGTTGCTCATCAATTGCAGGTTGCAGGAACGTTAAACAATCAGATCCCGTTATGAATTAAGGAGTAGTTCATGACCAAACAATTAACATCCCGATGGCATCGTCTTTTTTTTGCCACAATCGTTATCGGAATTGTTGCTGGTTTTGGTGGGATGTTTTTAGCCTTGTTATTGCATTTTCTCCAGCACTTAGCCTATGAACATACTGTATTTCCTATTATTGAAAATGAGCGTTTTCTTGATGTTGTTAGTGGTTCATCTTCCTCAAGAAGGGTGATTACGCTTCTACTGTGTGGTCTCATTGCAGGTTGGGGGTGGTGGGCTGTTTTTCGTTATGGCAGGCCTTTGGTGAGTATTGCTAATGCAATTAAATCACCCAGACCCTATATGCCTATAAAAACCACTATAGCGCACGTATTACTGCAAATAATTACAGTTGCTTTGGGGTCTCCTATGGGACGCGAAGTGGCTCCACGGGAATTAGGGGCAACATTTGCGTGTTGGTTGACCAATAAAATGAAGTTGCGCCCTAAAGAGAGTCAAGTACTGGTGGCCTGTGCCGCGGGAGCAGGGCTAGCTGCCGTCTATAATGTTCCTTTTGGTGGGGCGCTGTTTACTTTAGAAGTCCTACTTGGTACTTTTCGATGGTTTGCAGTGATTCCCGCAATAACTACTTCTGCGATTGCAGTGGTTATATCCTGGATTGGTCTTGGTAATCAGTCGCTGTATCATATACCTGTTTTGATACTTGATTCTTCAATAGTTATTTGGGCTATTCTCGCTGGTCCCATTTTTGGTTTTTCTGCTTATTGGTTTAAAGAGATTACAAATAGAGCTCAAAGTCGAGCACCAAGAAATTGGAAAATCATCATCTCGTGCCTATTCAATTTCTTTATTATCGGCTTATTAGCTATTTATTTTCCGGAGATATTAGGGAATGGTCGCTCTGCAGCCCAGTTAGGATTTGATGGGAATATGTTAGGACTAGGTATTGCAGCAGTTGTATTAATACTTAGGCTTTTAATTGTTTGTACCAGTATACAAGCGGGTGCCGCAGGTGGAATATTAACTCCCTCCCTTGCAAATGGTGCGTTAATGGCCGTCATTCTAGGCATTCTTTGGAGCCATTTGTGGCCAGGTATCTCAATATCTGCTTTTGCCGTTGTTGGTGGCGCAGCATTTCTTGCTGCGGCTCAAAAGATGCCAATCACTGCAATTGTCCTGGTCATTGAGTTTACAGGGATCAATTTTAGCTTTTTCATTCCGATGCTTTTAGCGGTTGCTGGGGCCATTAGTATGTTTAATTATTGTACTACGAGGCGTTTATCCAAAACCTCCAAGGATAATATTCCATTATCTCATATCCGAAACTAATATTGGATAACATGTCTCTGGAAGTAGGTCCTTTAATAAAGGAAGCAGAAAGCACTAGATTAAAGATACGATTAACCCCCATAAGCTTTTTCAATCCAAGAAACAAAATCTTCTGCTAAAATCGAGCGATCAAAATTGCTTTCTCCCAAGAGGCGAGCTCGTTCGCCCTTTTCTTTTAGTTGGACTCGATTCGTTGCCGCAGTCTCTAAAGCATCAGCAAAAGCAACTGGGTTTTCAGGGGGTACAACAAAACCGCAATCTTTTTCATAAATCAACTCAGCAAGCCAGCCAGGATAATTATTTAATACAGGCAGACCTGCTGCAATATAATCAAAAAATTTGTTAGGTGAGGTGCCATAATAAAAAGCAGGTACATTCGCAAGAATTTGCAAGCCCAAATCAGCACGTTTCATCAGGCCGGCTAGTTTTATCTTGTCCACTGGCGCATGGAAAATTATATTATCAAGCGCTTCTCTAATGGCTCGTTTTTGTAATTCGGCTTTTAATTTCCCATCGCCAATTAAGAGCAATTTAATATCATTTCGCCCTCGTTGTTTAAGCTCCATGGCAGCATCCAACACCGCATCAAGCCCATTAGCTATGCCATGAGTTCCAGAATACACCGCAAGAAAGTCTTCTGAATTTACCCCAGGTGGTTGCCATTCTAAGACTGGCTCTGAAAAAATATGGAGGTCACAGCCATTCGGTATCAATTTAACCGTGTCATTGGAAACTCGATGTTTTGTAATGCCTTGTACAATACCTGGTGATAAACCAATTAATCGATGTGCTGAGCGGTAAGAGGCCCACTCCAGTACAGACATAGCTCCCAAAACAAAACGATTACGAATAACTCCCATTGCTCTAGGCAATTCTGGCCATAAGTCACGCACTTCAAATACAAATGGCTTACGACGAAACCAGCGTGCAAAAATACCAGGGATACCTACTGTTAAAGGCGTAGTTGTGGCAAAAAGCAAATCATATTTTTCAGTGAAAACCAAACTCGTACTTCTGAATGCAAATTTAAAGAATATTCCCGTACGAGTAAGAAAACGATCCTTGTTTGAGTAGGCTAAATCAAACTCAATAATTTTAATTCCATCAACGGTTCCTTTGCGGCAACCTCGAACAAAAGGTTGTGAAAGTCCTGTTTGGGCGGCACCATAACTACCACATACCATAGTTACCTGATGTCCACGCTTAATAAGTTGCCTCGCCATTTCATAGGAACGAATGCCAGTTGTTCCTTTGGGTGTAGAAAAATGCTGATGAAAATATAAGATCCTCATATTACCCACTATACTCCATTACTATAATAAATCTCTCTGCTTGTTATTATCCAATTCCAATACGGGTAACTTGTTTTTTGAAGAGAACAGCGCGATTTTTTAATATCTACTCACTTAAAACAGATAATATGCAGACTGGCATTATATTTCAATATGTTACTTCACTTTTATGCTTTAAATTTTTATTTTGCCCGGAATATTAAATATCTAAGATAATTTGTTTTGCACATATTATTTCCTTCATATGCCATATGAATTATCCATTGATTTCCCATGCTAAAGATTGGCGATATGATACTGAAGCTAAGTGCTTTAGCTATTCTATGAAATGGAGCAGATTAAGAAGCGATTTTGTCGCTTTTCTATTTGCTCATTTGGTATAGCTTTTAAAAAGCATTGTTAAGCTCTATACCTTATTAAAGTTGTAAGCGAATGATATGATTGAATCTGAATTTTATAACGGAAAAAAATATTAATATATGAAATTATAATAAATTCATAGATAATAAAAAAATCGATTTATTAGCCAGCGAATAGGCAGATAAGGTTATAAGGGTATCTTGGGAAATTTCGTACCTTCCTGCAAAGAATCCTAAAACATTCATAGACCTAGTGAGTTCCAAGAGGAATCCGTGCAAAACTCATACAAACCTCAATTATCTAACAGCTATCGTCCTGATATAGATGGTCTAAGAGCATTGGCTATTATATCTATAGTTGTTTTTCATTTTAATAAGACTTGGTTGCCAGGAGGATTTGTTGGAGTAGATATTTTTTTTGTAATCTCAGGATTTTTAATTACTAAAATAATACAGAATCAAATGATAGACGGAAGATTTTCGTTTGCGTCTTTTTATGCACGTAGAGCCCGACGAATTTTTCCTGCAACATTATTTCTTGTTTTATTTACTTTGTTTGTAGGTATAATTTTCTTATTACCTTCTGATATAAAGAAGTTGTGTCAAGCCGCAATAGCTGCTTCTTTATCAAGTACGAATATTTATTATTGGAAATTTCTTGATACCAGTTATTTTGCCCCTTCATCAGAACTTTTGCCTTTACTCCATCTATGGTCTTTGGGGGTAGAGGAGCAGTTTTATTTAATATGGCCTTTGACTTTAGTACTATTGCATAGAACAGGGGGAAAATTACTTGGAATTGGAACTTTAATTTTAGCCAGTATTTCATTTGTAATTAGTGCGATTGCTCTTAAGAATGATTCTGTTTTTGCTTTTTACATGCTTCCCTCAAGAATGGGGGAATTTTTAGCTGGAGGAAGTCTGTGTACCGCCTCTATTTTACTAGAAAATAAAAAAATTCCTTCTTGGGTATATCAAATCACTGCAATTTCCGGTCTTTTACTAATAGTCTGGTCTCTTTGTTTCTTAAATGAAAAAACAGGATTCCCAGGTCTTATTTCAATAGTACCAACTTTAGGTTCTATGCTATTAATTATATCTGGAAATGGAAGTAATCTGCTTACCAAATTGTTATCTCTCAAGCCAATAGTTGCAATAGGGTTACTCTCCTTTTCCTTATATCTATGGCATTGGCCGATCTTGGCATTTTATCGATACGCCTACGTAGAGTTAGATTTGCTTGGATACTTTATATGTTTGGGTTTAATAACTATATTTAGTATATTTTCATACTATTTTATTGAAACAAAATTTCGATATAATCAAAGAGGATTTATTTTACCTGCAGCAGGATTTAGTGCTGCATTACTTATTCTTATTATTGTCCCCGGATGTTATTTCAATTCAACTGGTGGTTTTATAAGTCAAAGTGCAGCTAATAAGTTTATATTGAAAGCAAGGGCAATAAATGCTCTCAAGGCTCCTGCATATACATACCCTTATAATTGTCAGGATAAACCAGAAAAACTAAAAGATGTAAATTGTATTTTAGGACCTACAAACGTAGAACCTCGCATATTATTATGGGGTGATTCACATGCTGCTCATTATGTTGGCTACTTAAAAATTCTTGCTGAACATTATAGAGTAGGGATTAGAAACTTTACTCGTTCTTCCTGCATCCCATTTTTTGTAAATACGAGAAGATACGTTAATCCCGCTTTACAAGCATCTTGTGAAAATTATCATAAAGTAATCCAGGGTATAATCTCGCAATATGACACTATTATTGTCGGCGCATCTTGGCTTAACTATAACAAAGGTGATTCTATCTATAAGAAAGATATGGAAGTGTTTATTGATGAGTTATCTCGTACAGGAAAGAATGTTATTATTGCATTGGATGTTCCAAAATTTCCAAAGTATGACCAGAGTTGTGAATTAAAATCAACAAAAATACCTCGGTTAGACTGTGAAAAAATGGGCCAAATTATTTTAAAAGAAGACTATGAAATTAATAAATATATCGTTCAATTAGCCTCAAAATATAAGAATGTCTCAACATTTTCATTACGCCAATTGATCTGTAAAAAAAATACTTGTTCGGTTTATTTTGGTGGTAATCCGATTTATTTCGATACAGGCCATTTGAGTATGGCTGGGTCTACATCATTAGGCGAAACATCCCTCAAGAAACACATTATCCCAGATAATATTCGTTCTCTTTTTTTGGTGTAACATAAATATATAGCTGGGTTAAATATTATATCTTCGACGTAGTATGTCCACATAAGTTTTGCCATAATATTGAAGATGGTGTGATGGTATTTCGTGATGATGACCATTTATCTAAGGAAATGGTCATAAAATTAATCCCCTCAATTAGAGAGCAGCTACATCTTGCTTTTGTTGCGCAATAATATCAGCCAAAACGGGTGGAATACGTTTCTTTGCAATAGCATACTTCCCTAGAGCATGGGATCCATAAAGGCTTAAATGTTCTTTATCAAAATAAAGTGCTTTGCCATGCATATAAGCTGAGCATCGATGATCCTTACAAATCAAATCATTAATAGAAAGAACATAAACATTTGAGTAGCGCTGAGATATCTCTTGCACCATTCGATTCCACCTAGTTTCACCATTCCATTCATATTCGCTTTGAGAATTACAATCAAGTGAAGGTACTTTGAGTTTTTTAAATTTACAAACCTTATCATACTTAGGAAAATGAGGAACATCCAAAGTCAAAATAACTTTTTTGCGTGCTTCTGATAATTTTCTAACGAAGTTATCCAGATCCTCATCTAGCGTTTTATGTCTATTACCATACATTTCCCAATTTGCAGCAACTATTAAAATATCATAGCCGTCAATCAATTGCGCAATACGCCTATTAAATGTCCTGCACGAGTCTACTACATCATATCGAAGATATTTATCGACTTCAGTAAAAAAAGGTAAGCATTGTGAATGGGAAAAATTAGTAATACTTATTTCCCAATGTTCTGCAAGTTCTTTCATAAAACCAACATAATGAGCAGAGTGAGAGTCACCCCACATGAGAATTTTAGATTGTTTGGATGCATCACCTAAAATACATCGTTGTTCTGAGAATAATTCCTTTTTATATTTATCCACCTGGCATGTATACGATGCTGTAGACGAAGGGGCTTGCTGTGCCAAAACCTTACGCATGGCAATTAAATAGTCCCTACCTGCATCTTGATTAAGAAATCCGCCCTGATGAATAAACCAAAGTGCTGGCATTAAATTGACCAAAAACAAACATGCAATCTGAACTAATTTTGTCAAAGTCCGGCCGGTACTATACCGGAATCTCTTTTCTACAAAAAAATATGAGCAGATTGAAATAGTTAATATAAGAACCATACAGCTCACCATATCTAAACTGTTTAATTCCACATAGACATAGCGATAGAAGGAAAGAATGGGCCAATGCCATAAATAGAGTGAGAATGAAATTAAACCAATAGATACTAGTAACTTATACGATAATAAATGCGAAATAATATTGCTAGATATCCCATTAGCAATAAGTAAAGTTGCTGCCGCTAAAGTTGGAATACTAACAAGCCATCCTGGGAAAGCCATATTTTCGTTTAACAAAAACATGGCTGCTATAATCAGGAAAAAACTTAATATCGCGATACCATTTACAAATCTAACTTTTTCTCGAGTATTAAAATATTCTGCTAGCAAAAAAGCTAAGCCGCCGATAATTAACTCAAAAGCTCTTGTCGGCAACATATAGTAAGCAAATAGGGGGTGGGAGGCGGTTATCTCAATACTTAAACACAGTGATAACAGTGCTAAAAAGACCAATATCCATTTTATGGATTTGGGCTTTAGCCCTTTGTAAGCCACCATTAAAAGGACTGGCCATATTAAATAAAATTGCTCTTCAACTCCTAATGACCATAAATGCAGTAATGGAAATAATAATGAAGAATCTGCAAAATAATTTGCATCTAAAAAGTACCAATAATAAATATTTGTAACAGAAAAAACTGCTGTTATCGCTGTTTTAGACAAGCGAGATAAATCCTGTGGCAACATAATGAAGTAGGCAACCAACATTACCATTGCAATCATGCAGAGTGTTGCAGGTAATATGCGTTGTACCCTACGCCAAAAGAACTGTCTCATTGAAAATGAGTTATGATTCAATTTTTGAATAATAATTCTTGTAATCAAAAAACCAGAGATTACAAAAAATATATCAACGCCAACAAAACCACCAGGAAGCAAGCTCACATTCAAATGGAATACAATTACGGCGAGAACAGCAATTGCTCTTAACCCATCAATATCAGCCCTATAATCAAAACTATATTTTCTCACTTAAGAAGCCAAATATTTTTTATTCAATTGTAGCCAAATTTCTAGGGCTAAAGGATTAAAAATGTCACGGTACCAAACTGTGGAACTTTTTGATTTATTAGCGCAATAAATTCGATATTTTTCTAATAACTCGTTCCGTTCAACTAATTGATATTTAAATATAAGTGCACTTTCATTAAAATAACTTAATACCGTTTCAACCAATTCATTTCTTAGCCATTCCTCTTGTGGATTCACAAAACCTTGTTTGTCTTTTCTCCAAACAATTTTCTTAGGCAGATAGGCTTTTATTGATTCTCTAAATATCAATTTAGTCCAACCCTTGCCTAGTTTCTTGTGAGGCGGCAAATTAATGAATAACTCCATCAAACGATAATCAAGGAATGGCAAGCGAATCTCTCTTGACCAGGCCATAGACATTCTGTCTTCATAGTGTGTTAAAAAAGGAACCGAAAACTGACTAAGATCTTCAATTTGTCGATCAGTAATTGTTTGATGTTGTTTCAAACCAAGTGCTTTGGACCGATAATTTTTACGTATCATAGCACCAGAAATATCAATATCTCGCCGTTTAATCCAGCGTTTTGGAAGATAACGCTTTGCTTCTTTCCAATTAAATTGAGTTACAACACTACGATTAATTAAAAAACTCCATCCTAATGAAAATGCACGCCAGATTTTTTTTTGCCGTATTAGTGATTGAATATAAAAACCAAGATATTTCTTATAACCACACAGCAATTCATCAGCCCCTTGCCCACTTAATATGACAGTAATTCCCAGCTCATGCGCTTTCTGCATCATTAAATAATGTGCAACATTAGAAAAACTTCCAAGTGGCGCATCATTATGCCAAGTAGCTTTTTTTAACAAATCAATAGCATCTGTCGGCGACCATGATAGTTCTAATTTATGTACTTTAGCGCCTAAGAAATGAGCCATTTTATCAATAAAAACGGACTCATCTAACTTACTCCCAGGCGATACAACTGATAAAATATTTAAATTTGCCGCACTTCCCAAGTGTTGCTGCATCATCGCTGCGATACTCGATGAATCAAGCCCTCCAGAAAGTGTCACACCAATTGGGACATCACTTTTCATACGAATGTTCACAGCATCTTGGAACAAAGAGGCAACATGCTCATGCAAATTATCTCCCTCAAAAGGCTCGGCATCTAAAACATTCCAATAGGGTACGAGATTAAGTTGCAGCTGTTGATTTTTCAAATCAATTTCTATGTAGTGGCCTGCCGGAACAGCTTTAATTGCCTCAAAAAAAGTATTATTAGATGTGTCCTGTATCGACTGAATTAAATACTCACCAACAGCTTGATAATCCAAATGAAATTGCTCACCGGACATTTCTAAAATCGCTTTAACCTCTGAGGCAAAGTAAAGCTGATTATCTTTCAAATAATAATACAAAGGTTTTACACCAGCGCGATCACGGCATAAATACAATTTATTTGTTTTTTGATTGAGCCATGCAAAAGCCCACATACCATTAAAAGCACGTACAGCCGTATCAATGCCTTGCTCATCCAGCGCACAAAGCACCACCTCAGTATCAGTTTCACTATGAAAATGTGTTGTCTGTAACGAGGACTTAAGAGTTAAATAATTATAAACCTCACCATTATATATAATGCATGAAGACGCAGAAGACATAGGTTGTGCACCTGCATCAGACAAATCTAATATTGACAACCGTTGATGAGCAAATCCTAGCTGCCAATGCTCACATTTAAAATGTGCTATATCTTGAATATCCGGACCACGATGCTTTTGAGCTATCTCAGCTCGTTTTAAGCAAGATACAATATCTTTATCCGCAAAATTTGTAACAACTCCAGCTATGCCACACATAAAAATACCTTTTAAAAAAATATCCTTTGGATATAAGCTTCTGACATGATCAAATCTTAAAAAATAGTTTAAGCAATTAATGGTATCAACTTAAACTGTAAGAAATGATTAGTTCATGTTCGTATATTGAATTTGATTCTTCTTTATATTTTTATCTAAAAAACGTCGTGAAGATGCATAATAATTTGTTATGGCGTAGCGTACACCATCGATAATAGGTTGTCCTCGATGCAAGCCACTTGTATCACATAAAATTACAGTTCCTTTTGGAGCTAAAAAAACTTTTGGTGATACATCCATTATCTGCAAATATTCATCAATATTTTCTTGGTCATAACGTGGATTATTAGCATGTTTTCGCGTTTTGGAGCGTAATTCAAAGAGTATTTTATTGCGTAGTTTATGAGAGCCCGTGATGTATTCAAAAGGACCATTTAATTCGGAAACATCTGACAAATAACAAATTGCCTTAAATTGTGATAAAAATGAATCCCTATGCCATCCTCCCCCAGATCCAAATGCTTTAGCATCAGAATATATTTTGGCCGCCATTGTTGTAGTTAAGAGCTGTGGGGTTTTAATATATTGCTCACCAATGATTTTTAAAAATGCTGAATCAGAAAACAAATGACGATGATCCGCACTCATTTTTTGTATCGAAAAAATTCTACGATCGTTGTCTATTATTTGAGCCGTACTTTCCAATGAATTAAAAATTGTGATCAGTCGGTCACAGATATCCGCAGGAAGAAAGGAATCTAAAACGGCATACCCATTTTCTCTAATTTCGCCAACAAGCGCCTTCTCTGAAAAAGGATTTTTGCCAATTTTAGCTATTGAATGCGCAAAAATTAACGCAAAAGAATGAAAAAATGCGGTTCTTTTGATATCTATACTCATGGAATATTCCTTCGATTTTGGTAGAAATATAATGACACAATGACAAATACAACCATTGCAATCATTGGTGATGACAAGGGGTTTATCAACGCTGCCGGGTTCAAATATAGTCCTCTTAATAAGTAACCATAAACAACGACACCAACTACCGTTACTGTTATTGGACGATTTATTCCAACAACTACATCCATTATTGCAGCAACAATACTATAATAAAAAACAGTTATCAGCGGCACTAAATACAAAGGAAATAAATATGCAGTAGCGCCCAGCACTCCAGGTGATGCCCCTCCACGTCCGGAGTCATTGATTAAAATATTTGAAAAATTAAATCGCGATATGGAGCCAAATGAGTCCTTAAATATACCACAATTTCCATCATTAAAAATGACACAAAAGCGGAAGTTAATCTCGTTGCTAATAATTTCCCAGGCTTTTTGTAGTATTTCAGGATTATCACTATGACTATTAATTGCAAAACCAGTTGAAAAATAAATGGTAGACAATCGATCGATTAACCATATGATTTTACTGATATAATAGTCTAATAATAGGGCTGGATCCGATGGGAGCCCTCTTTCCTTAAATGCGATACCAAGAACAAATAACAGGAAAGCAAGTATTAAAGCGAAAAACTTATATTTCAGTCCATTTAAAAGGGGTGTATTAATAAATTTTGCAAACATTGCTGGAAAGTATATATACCATAGAATAATCCCAACTAATATTACTTGTGCCATCCCATCAATTGTTAACAATAATGCTATTGTAATCAACATCCAATATGATTTTCCAAACGTACACTGAGCAGAAAAAATGCCGGTCTTCCTTGCGACAATCATGTAAAATACTTGTGCACATAGTACGGCGTTACCCAAAAAAATGATTTCAACCAAAAATGTTCTAGAGAGATTACTTGATGCTGAGATACCATCATAACGATTAAAATGAAGCCCGGAACTAAAATAAACAATTGCTGCAATAAAATATCCGATAGCAAACAGTAAAAAAAAATGTCTACTTATTCGTGGAAATAGCCTAAACCAAATTCGAACCCATGAGGCTATAATTTTAGTTAAGGGTTCAGCAAAAATTATCAAAAGCAATAAGGTACTAATCAAAACTGTTACAAACTCAAGTGTTACTTGAGGATAAACAAACTCATTGCGTAAATCACCTTGGATCAATCCATAAATAAACAAAGGAGCAATAAGGGAAAAAAAGAGATCTCCCAGTGCAATTTTGATTCCTATTTTAGTAATTTTCACTGTTACTCCCTGCATTGACAATATACGCAGTGCCTTTAAAACTATAAATTATCAGCAGTAAACAAGACAAGCTAAACAGATTAACAAGTACCACAAAATACAACCAGTTATCGCTCCAAATACCGCTATATTTTAGTAAAAACATAATACATTGGAAAACAACAATAACGTTCATCCATAGTAAAAATATGTTACGAGTATTTTCATTGATAAAACTAGAAATTAATGCGATCGCATATCCTCCCAGCAATCCTAGCAATAACAGGAAAAATAGCCCCATTTCATTATTATTCCCACCTCTAACAAAGCAACTTAATAAAGCAAGCAATAATAATGCCCCATGTATTATCCATAAATAAAATTCAACTCGCCCAGATTTAACCACTCTTTGTTCAAAAAGCAACATAACACGTGATAATATCATCGTAAAAATTCCAGAGATCAAAATAGCATCAGAATATATAATAATAATCTCTTTCTGGGTCTGAGCAATATTGAGTATCAATTGGGAAAAAATATATCCGGAGAACACAATTAAAAAAGAAGAAACCTGCATACCCCAATATTTTTTAGATATTTTGACAAACAACTTCATTCCTTTGGAATAATTAAGCTTGCTCGATGGTCGTTTGATAAAGAACATGCCAATAACTAAAGCACAAACTTCAATCATCACATTGCTTGCTGTTTCTGAATGATAATCAGCATATATGCACCATCCTCCAGCAATAAAATTTATAAAAAACAATACCACCGAATAAAAACACGCCTCAACTATATTCTTTTGTACCAAGCGCAATCCAATTAACAGAGTTAAAATTGCATTTAAGGCGCTAATTATTGGGAAATAATAATTTTTCATTACAAGCAGTGAAACAATAGACAGGGGCGGAAAAATAAAAACCCATATTCCTATAATATAATTTTCTACTACATTTACTATTCGCTGGCGGCCACATAAAAATTCTTTTCTTAAACCAGCTCTCATACCTGCTTGAATCAAAAACGCTAAGAATGCAGTAGTTGTTTGCAAATAAATTAAATTTATTAATCCATGATTATTAAAAAATACGCGCGAGCAATATATTGCCAAAGAAAAACCTACTGCACCAAGAAATACCATGAAAAAGCAAATTATATTTACAATTTTTTTCACATCGTTACTCAACCGTTTGAAACATTATATTTTCACGTTTAGAAAATGCATCAATAATCAAATTATAATGTTGAAAGAGCTCGGTTTTTAATGCTGTGGTTCTTAAGGCAATACATTGTGTCTTTGGAAAAATGCATGATAATGAATATAACGCTGTTGATATTACAGAGTATAATTTCTCTGGATACCACTGGTTTTTAAGTAAATAATATTCTATAGCTACATCCGCACGTAAAATATGAACACGTGGGATTGACGCAATGCGTTGAATAACCTCGCTACTTTCTGCCCTATGTGGGATATAATGTACAGTCACATCAGGTGAGTTATGTACTGCAAACTCAACGAGACGGACATAAGCATCTAATTCAATAGCAGACATGTCTACTAATATTTGACCTATAAAAAAAATGCAATTATCCGGATGGATTGAACACATAAATTTATTCGCCAACGAATTAAAACTATTTAAATAAACCTGTTTATAATTTTCTTTCTCTAGTTGAAAAATACTGAAGGCAAGATATTTTTTTATTTCCTTATTTTTTATGATCCTATCCGCTAAAAGCGTAGCCACTCCATCATCGAGTAATACAACTTCCTTTTTTACTACTATATTTGAAAAAAACTTTAAGACACCTGAAAAATAACTCCCCAAAACGACATGATTGTAAGATCGACGTGTTAAAAGAAGAAAATTTATCGTAGAAAATAAAATACTCTTCCAATTTTGGGGTTTAACAAAGAATGTTTTTTTTACATGAACACCAAGGGCTTCAAGCATAACGCGCATTTGCTCATCATTGGTTCCTACTCCACTGTTTCGCACAAAAAAATCATAATATCCTGGATATTGATTCAGATATTCATATGCACACAATAATTGAAATGGGGTTTCTACTAAAATTAGTCCTTTTTTTCTAATTGCCATTGCCTTAATTACTCCGAATCATGCTTTTTAGAGGCGAAAAAAATTATATTCTAAAGTTGTCGACTATTCATCTTCACTGTCTAGGTTCCGTTACTTGTTCGTGACAATTGATCTGATTAATATCCAAACATTTCAACTTTATCCTCCATTTCTGGATTCCGCGAACAGGTCGCGGAATGTGGACCACGATGAATTGTCACAACCCCTTAAAGAGATGGTGATCGATATCACCATTAATTAGCTATTTCTTAGTTAAATAGCTCGGAGGTTAATGCGGTACCTATAGCAATATTTTTTGTAGCTCGTTTTCCTAAAATTTCTTCATAAAACTTAGGTTTTAACCCATAACCAGGTCGAATGGAGCGGATATTTTCTGATGTAAAAACATCTCCGGCCTTCATGGGCTTCACAACGTACAACGAACGGCGAAATTTAATATTATCTTGTTCACTTTGTTTTCTTGCATAAGTAACCTGTCCCAACGCAGACCATGCCACCTGACTATCTCTGCAAAGAGCAGCGAGTTCATCGGGTTCCAATGAAAAACTATCATCAGGCCCCCCCGCGGTTCTATCTAACGTAAAATGCTTTTCGATAATACATGCGCCTAAAGCGACGCTGGTAATTGCTGTTACATTATCTAATGTATGATCGGATAAGCCAGTAACTAAACCGAATCGTTCCCTCAGGTTTGGTAATGTTCGCAAATTATAATCTGCAGCAGGGGCTGGATAACCACTTACACAATGTAAAATAGCGAGTTGTTTACATCCGCCTTCTTTAGCAGCATTAATAGCTTCTTCAATCTCAAGTGCGTCTGCTAGTCCAGTAGATATAATCATAGGCTTACCTGTACTTGCCACATATTTGATGAGCGGCAAATCAATTGCCTCAAACGATGCAATCTTATAAGCAGGGGCATTTAATGATTCTAAAAGGTCTACAGCTGTATTATCAAATGGCGAACTAAATATAGTGATCCCTATATCATGAGCGTAATCAAATAGCTCTTTATGCCAATCCCACGGCATATGCGCTTTTTCATATAACTGGTATAATGTAGTTCCCTGCCACAATCCTTCACGAATAAGAAATTCATCTGATTGGCAATTTATAGTAATGGTGTCTGGCTTATAAGTTTGTAGCTTAACTGCATGAGCTCCTGCATGTTTTGCTGCTTTAATCAAAGTTCGCGCATTCTCTATACGACCATTATGGTTAGCAGAAATTTCTGCAATGATGTATGGTGGTTGTTCTGCAGAAATGCGTCTACCATCTATTATTATTTCAGGATTATTATTCATTCCGTTTAAACCGTCCTTCTTAATTATTCCATTCGTTCTTTAATAAGCCCAAACAAATGACTGCTTGATAATTTGTTCCGTCAAAATATTGATCTCGTAAAATACCTTCCTGTCGAAATCCTAATTTTTCATGGAACTGCAGTGATCTTACATTAGAAGCAATAACATATCCCATCACTTTGTGTGTACCAAATGTGGAAAATGCATAATCTAATGCATGCTTACCTAAAGCACGGCCCGTACCTTTAGGAGCATCAGGCGCTATATAAAATCCCCATTCGACAGGCAGTGTTGAGCAAGACCGAGCAAAATTTACAAAACCTACGGGGATATTATTCTCTTCAAAAATTAATAATTTTTTCTTATCATTTATTGATTCTTTTTCAAACCAAACTATATGTTCGTCTAAACTAATTTCATGATTAGTATACATATACTGCCGAATATCGGGGTGATTGCGCCAATTTAATACCATCCGCAAATCATCACGAATCATGGGACGAATACCATATCTTTTCTGTTCCAGATTAACTAGCATTTATTCTCCCTACCTGCTAAAAAACACTGAAAACCTTTGAACTATCCATCAACTTGATCAAGTTATATTGATGGTTATCATTAGGAAATATTAGGATTACATTCCATTGCTCGTACAACCCGAGCCACACCATAGCCATCAACAAGACTTTGGGCACGATAACTGATTGTATTTAATAAAGCAATATCTTTCATGATGTCCATAAAAGTTTGCACAAAAAACTTTGAAAAAGCTGATGCAGAAGGAGTACCTACATCGATCGCTGCACCCATTGCACTTAATTCAGAAGCAATAGACTTTTGATTATCAGCCAAGGTTACCATAATGGTAGGAAGCCCCAAACAACACCGTTCCCAAGAAGTACTTCCCGCGGCACCAATAGCCAAATCAGCTTCAGCCATTAATTGCTCCATAGTACTAATCCCTTGAAGAACTTCTGTTGCCCAAGGTAATGTTTTAGCTTTAGTATGAACTGAGGCTGCAAAAGGGGCATTAGCTCCTAATACTACGCCTAATTGACAACTGCCTGGTAGTTCAGTTAAGAGCAGCAAGTCTAAAATTTTTTCTGTTACATTAAATTGATCAACTCCGCCCATAGAGATCAAAATTTTGTTAAGAGCTGCCACAGAACGTCGGCCTAAACTATACTCTCGAATTGCGGCAAACTCAGGTCGAATTATTGCAAAATTAGTGCCTGTTAATAAGGAGCAAGATGCTGGAACCCAAGGGCTATAATCTCTGTTTGGTCTATTTAATGTTTGATCTAATAATAAATCGCACATATGACTTCGGTTTGCCAAATCATCGATTACCATTAGATGTTTACAAAATGGCTTCAATACTTCTTCCCAAGATACATCAAGAGCGTAATGATCTACTACCAACCAATCAATTTTGGATGATTTAATTGCAGCGGCAGTTTGTCCTGCATCAAGATTCCAGGTACATCCCAACCATGCATCATAATCGCTTGGATTGCTTTCTTGCTTCGTTAATGAATTATTTTTATCTTTCTGTCGCGGTAAAATATGTACTTTGTAATCTTGCTGTATAATACTTGATATGAGATTACCTGGCAGATCAGCGCAGATAAATACACAATAGTGACCATGGATACGTAATGCATTAGCTAAGGTTAAACACCGCATAACATGACCATTGCCAATCATCAAAGAAGCATCAACTCTAAATGCAACATTCATAAATTTTAATTATTTTGTGGCGCTGAGCAGAAATATATCATATTCAATTTTGACGTAACAGGTCATTGAACGAAGTATACCTTCGAGAGTTTACTTAGGTGTATAATAAAATTTTTCTTCAACATAAAATATCATGAACATAGCAATTATCCCTGCTCGTGGCGGCAGTAAACGCATCCCAAGAAAAAATATAAAAAATTTTCATGGCAAACCTATTATTGCGTACTCTATTGAGGCGGCATTAAGGACCAATTTGTTTGACAAAATAATTGTTTCTACTGATGACAAAGAAATAGCGGCAATAGCCAATCAATATGGAGCAGAAACCCCTTTTATAAGGCCGCTAGAAATCGCTGATGATTATGCGACAACGTTAGATGTTATAGAACATGCCCTAAACTGGCTAGACTCCAATAACTATTATATCAAGAATCTATGCTGTATATACCCAACGGCACCTTTTTTGCAAAAAGAATATCTCGAGGAGTCTTATAATCTTTTAACTAAAGGTGTTCATTATGTATTTGCTGCGACAGAGTATGCTTATCCAGTCACTAGAGCATTCAAATTAACTGAGAACCGTACCATTCAAATGCTTTGGCCTGAGAATTATGAGCAACGCTCTCAAGATTTAGATAAAATATACCACGATGCCGGTATGTTTTATTGGGGAACTTATGAGGCGTTCAAAAAAAAGCTCCCTATTTTTTCTCAACACTCAACCCCCTTATTGCTTCCACATTACCGAGTTCATGATATAGACACATCAGATGATTGGGTCATGGCAGAAATTCATTATAAAATGTTACAAGAAATGTGATGTTTACTCGTTTAATATTCTTTGCAAAGCATCAATTACTGTATCGTGCTGTTCGAGAGTCATCGATGAGTACATAGGTAAACTAATAGCTTCTGAATAATAATCTTCTGCCTCTGGAAAATGCTCTTTTTTAAAGCCCATTTTTTGGTAATATGGCTGACGATAAACTGGAATGTAGTGTAAGTTCACCCCAATGTTATTCTGCCTTAAAGCATCAAAAACCTGTCTATGCGTTAATTTGATACGATCTAGCTGCAAACGGATCACATAAAGATGCCATGACGAATAACTGTTAGCATCCTGAAAAGGGCAAATTAAAGGTAACCCATCTAAAGACTGATTATAACGAGCAGCCAATACATGGCGTTGGGTTATAAACTGCTCTAATCGCTGCATTTGACTAAATCCTAGAGCCGCCTGAATGTCTGTCATTCTGTAATTAAAGCCCAAATTCAACTGCTGATAATACCATGGACCATCAGACTGTTGCGTCATTTTACCCTCATCGCGGGTAATCCCATGACTTCGCAACAAATTAATATATTCTGCATATACAGGATTATTCGTCAGCACCATACCACCTTCTCCGGTGGTAATAATTTTAACAGGATGAAAACTGAAAATAGTAATATCACTATAACGACAGTTTCCTATCGTCTCATTTTTATAACGTCCTCCTATAGCATGAGAAGCATCTTCTATGATCTTAAAACCATAGCGCTGACTCAACCGATAAATAGTTTCCATCTCACAAGGTTGACCAGAAAAATGTACGGGAACCACAATTTTGGGTAAACATCCGTCTAATTCAGCCTGAATTAATTTATTTTCTAAGGCATGAATGCTGATGTTATAAGTGTTGGGATCTATATCTATAAAATCTACTTGCGCCCCACAATAAAGGGCACAATTTGCGGAAGCAACAAAAGTAATCGGGCTAGTCCATAACCAATCACCGGGCCCCAAATCTAAAGCAAGACAAGCAAGATGCAAGGCAGACGTTGCACTATTAAGTGCTATCGCATACTCAGCGCCGCAGTAATTACTAATTTCTTTTTCAAATATAGAAACGGCTGGTCCTTGAGTTAAATAATCCGATTTTAATACTTCAACAACCGCATCAATATCATCTTGTGTTATATTTTGGCGCCCGTATGGAATCATTAGTAAATACCCGATAAATGATTAAATTGTTTTATTTCATGAATATCTAGGAACTTCTCATTTGTTCCTGAATTATATTCAAAACCTTGTTGTACTGGAGTTCCTTTTTCACCTAACTGATTTACTACAAAATCATTTTCACGTCCAAAAAAAGTGATAGTAGGTCTTAAAACATAATGATCTCTAAACTCTAAAGTAAGATGAGAGTCATCCGCAGGGCACATTATTTCATGTAATTTTTCACCTGGCCTAATGCCCATTATTTCAATAGGAAGTTCGGGAGCCATTGCTGTTGCTAAATCAACAATACGGATAGAGGGGATTTTAGGAACAAAAATTTCTCCACCGTGCATGCGGGCAAAATTATTTATCACAAAATCAACGCCCTGTTGTAGGGTAATCCAAAATCGAGTCATTCGTTCATCAGTAATAGGTAAATAACTTGCCTTCTCATCAATTAACTTTTTGAAATAAGGAACTACCGAACCACGGGAACCTACTACATTACCATATCTTACTACCGCAAATCGGGTTCTATGCCCTCCTGAGATATTATTTGCGGCGACAAATAGCTTATCTGAAGCAAGTTTGGTAGCACCATATAAGTTGATGGGGTTTGCTGCTTTATCTGTTGAAAGTGCAATAACCTTCTCTACATTACTTTGTAATGCAGCCTGAATTACATGTTCTGCACCATGGACATTGGTTTTAATACACTCCATAGGATTATATTCAGCTGCAGGAACTTGTTTTAATGCAGCGGCATGAATGACAAAATCTACATCTCTCATCGCTTGAGTTAGTCGCTGCTGATCGCGAATATCGCCAATAAAATAACGCATACACGCATGATTATAAATTTGCTGCATTTCAAACTGCTTCAATTCGTCACGCGAAAAAATAATTAATTTTTTGGGCTGGTAACGCTCCAAAAGAGTTTGTACGTATTGTTTTCCGAAGGAACCTGTTCCTCCAGTAATTAATATTGACTTACCATTAAACATTACATCTCCATTATAATTTATTGAAACCATATCCCGCGCAGATCAAGAACAATACGATCACGAACCCGTTCTGGTGGCAATTCTCTAAACTGCCGATGATCGACTAATAACAAAATAATATCAGCCTCTGTATAGGCATGCTCCATAGTACTTAGCATGACATTACCACTCAATACTTCAGGCAACAAGCTTATATTGGGCTCGACAACCATTGTATATCCCTTATGCATTGCACTAATTTGACTTACTATCTGTAACGCAGGACTTTCTCTTAAATCATCAATATCTGCTTTAAAGGATAGTCCCCAACATGCGATGGTGACGTCCTTGATTGTTTTTTCTGGATTGTTTTGTAAGAAATCAGCCACTGCGGTCTTAACTTTTTCAATTACCCATTCAGGTTTACCATCATTCACTTCTCTCGCAGTCCGAATTAATTTAGCATGTTCTGGACAGGAATTGACTATAAACCAAGGATCAACTGCAATACAATGACCACCAACACCAGGACCTGGCTGTAAAATGCGAACACGTGGATGACGGTTTGCTAAACGGATAAGTTCCCAGACATTAATCTGTAATTGATCACATATAATTGATAATTCATTTGCAAATGCAATATTTACATCTCTAAAACTATTTTCAGCCAGTTTACACATTTCTGCAGTACGAGAATTAGTAAGAATGCATTCACCCTCAACAAAGGTTTTATAGAATAATGCGGCCTTTTCTGAGCATTTTGGAGAAATACCTCCAATCACCCGGTCATTTTGTACCAATTCATGTAATACGTGCCCTGGCAGTACTCGCTCAGGACAATAGGCAATTTGAATGTCAGCATGTTCTCCATGAAGATGAGGGAACATTAAATCAGGTCGTTCTTGAGAGAGCCAAGATGCCATTTGCTCTGTGGTGCCTACTGGTGAGGTCGACTCTAATATAACCAGATCTCCCTTTTTTAAAAAAGGGGCCAATGACATACTAGCTGCTTTAACATAACTTAAATCGGGCTTATAGTTTTCTTTAAAAGGAGTTGGAACCGCAATTAAAAATACATCTGCAGGTTCAGGCCTGTTAGTTGCCCTCAAATATCCTTCAGTTACTACTGCTCGAACTATAATATCTAATTCAGGTTCTACAATATGAACATTTCCGGAGTTTATAACATCAACTGCATTTTGGTTAATATCAACACCAACAACGTGTATTTTCCGAGCTGCTAAAATAGCTGCTGTAGGTAATCCAATATATCCAAGACCAATCACTGCTATTTTATGAAAAGGCATAGTGCTTGGCATATTTATTGAAGTCATTTCCATTTTCCCTAATCTATAAATATTTCTTTGTCGCTCAATTTATTTTCAAGAGCATTTTTATTTGACAGTTGATAAATAATTTGGCCAATGCGTACCGCAGCGAAGCCATCACCATAAGGATTTTTTACTTGGCTCATACGTTGATATGCTTCTGTATTTATTAAAAGCTCTTTGACATGCGCAACTATTTCTTGGGTATTAGTGCCAACAAGCTTTACTACCCCAGAATTAACAGCTTCTGGTCGTTCTGTAGTTTCACGCATCACTAAAACAGGTTTGCCTAGAGAAGGAGCTTCTTCTTGAATCCCTCCTGAGTCAGTAAGGATTATGTAAGCCGATTTCATAAAATATACAAAAGGTAAGTAATCGATGGGCGCTATCAAATGAATATTACTAATGGCCCCCAACAATTCATTGACCGGTTTCTGTACATTAGGATTAAGATGAACAGGATAGACAATATCAACATCGGGAAAAAGCTGGGCAATTTCTTTTAATGCACAACAAATATTTTGAAAGCCTTGTCCAAAATTTTCTCGTCTATGCCCAGTTACGAGAATCATTCTTTTTTCAGGCGCAAAAAAAGGATATTTTTCATGCAGTTTACGAACAACGTCAGGTTGTATTTCAATTTTATCAAGAATGGAATATAACGCATCTACAACAGTATTCCCGGTGAGATAAATACTATCTGAATTAACTCCTTCATTTAAAAGATTTAATCGTGCTAGCTCTGTTGGTACAAAATGCATTGAGGCCAATCCTCCTGCTAATTTGCGATTAGCTTCTTCCGGCCAAGGTGAGTTCATATTTCCAGATCTAAGGCCCGCCTCAACATGAGCTACAGGGATACGGTGATAATAGGCCGATAAAGAAGCGGCCAAAGTTGTTGTCGTATCACCATGAACCAGAATAAGATCAGGTTTGTATGTTTTAAATATATCTGACAACCCAAGTAATATTTTTGCAGTTAAACTGCTAAGATCTTGATTAACTTCCATAACCTGCAAGTTAAAATCAGGGGTTATTTCAAATAAATCCAGTACGGAGTCAAGCATTTGTTGATGCTGTCCTGTTACACAAACTTTGCTACAAACTGTTTCTATGCACTGAAGTTCGCGAATCAAGGGCGCCATTTTTATCGCCTCTGGGCGCGTACCAAAAATTGATAAGGTATTAAATGACATAAAGAACTCTTTAAGTTTTATAATTTTATTCCCTGGCCCAATGTTTTAGCATCCCAATAAAGATGCCTCCCAAGGGCCCCAAAATTAGCCTAGTAATTAAAACCATAGCTTTTTAGACAAATCAGATGGCTTAATCACTCCATCCGGATAAAACAGCTGAAATTTATCCAGATTTTCTATGTCGTTTTTATAAAAATCATACTTGCTTTGTAGAAGAGGTATAAACGTACGAGCTAAATTATATTTTGTTGATTCTGCGAATAAATCGTGGGGAAATATATTGTAAGTTGTATCTATACCAAATGGTTTTGGTAAATGACTAAACCTTACCTCACGTTCATAATTAAAAGTATCAATATTCGGTGTATCTGCAGGTAAAATCCATGCTTGAACTTCGTATGCAGGCTTGGTGAATGCGATATATGCGCTCGCCGTCAGAACGCTTATAATGATTAACCACTTTTGCTGCCACAAGGAGTGTAATAGCCCAAGAGAATCTATTTCCTCATAAGAGGAGGCGTGATTTATTTGTTGTTTCAACGTTAACTCCTTTTATTAACAACAGTAGTCCTCGTAGGGTAAATAGTTCGTTTAAACCATTCCTACATGTAAGAACGTATAAGAACTATAAGTTATTTTTCTATATAACTTTTGCCCCAATGTACGGATTCTACAATACCCATATGCAAATTCAAAGAACAAATTTATTCATGATTGGAGATTCAATTTAGTCCATCTCTGGATAAAGAATTTTTATGAAATCAAGTGGATAAATTATGAGGGTTTATTGCAAAACTTTTCCTGGAAAAAGCGATTATTATATAATGATTATCTTCTGGCCTGCAGCGTTTATAGAATTCGTTACTACGGCTTTCTGTTCAGTGAGTTAGAGGGTAATTATTAGGTGTGTTAATGCTAAAAATTTTTGCAAAAGAGATGATTATAATCAATAATTGGGTTCATTTGCTATAAGAACAAAAGGTAAATTTATAATGTCTTCTCTAAAAATATGCTACATACTCTCAACTACAGAAGGAGGGACATGGGCTTTTGAACAATTACGGGAGCTTAGAAATACTTATCGGTATGATGTTTCAGTTATATTAAGTGGGACTTCCGGAACTTTAGTTGATCGTTTTAGAGCAGAAAATATTCCTGTTTATACTGCGGATTTCGATTTTATGCGTCCGACAGACTTGTTCTTTTTACCGCAAAAGATCTTAAGGCTAGTTAAGTTACTGCGCCAAAAGCGATTTGATGTAATACAAACGCATCTTTTTCCATCTATGGTTATTGGTCGGATTGCGAGCTGGATTGCCGATGTGCCGATTCGTCTTTCAATGATTGCAGGCCCATTTCATCTTGAAGCAGATACACCACAATGGATTGATAAAACAACCAGCTGGATGGATGTGGCAGTGATACCTTCCTGCAATTATTCGAAACAACTTTATTTGAAAATGGGCGTTCCAGAACATCGACTTCATGTCATTTATTATAGCCCGGATGAACGACGTTTTGATGCAGAGAATACCCTTCCTGCAGGCTTGAGGGAGGAATTTGGATGGCCTGCAGGCACGCCATTAATTGGGATGATTGCTTATTTTTATCCAAAATTGGGAAAAAATAGATGGACTCCACCATTTTTGCATGGAAAAGCAATTAAAGGTCATGAGGATGTAATTCGAGCAGCTCCGACCATTCTTAAGGAGTTTCCAAATGCAAAATTGCTTCTAATCGGCAGTGGCTGGGGCGACGCAGGGCAGGAAGTAATGCAATCCATGCAGGCTTTGGTTGCAGAGCTTGGGCTGCAAGATAGTGTGATTTTCACAGGGCATCGTCAGGATATCCCCCGCATTTATCGGGATCTGGATGTATCGATACAAGCCTCACTCAATGAGAATCTCGGTGGAACAATCGAGGCTTTATTAATGGAGTGTCCTACCGTTGTAACCCGAGTAGGTGGTTTAGTAGATACAGTAATTGATGGAGTAACAGGTGTGCAAGTCAATGTTGCTGATCCTGCAGATTTAGCCGAGGGCGTTTTACGCTTGTTGCGAGATCCTAAAGCAGCAAAGAAACTTGGAGAAGCAGGGCGTGCCTACATGCTTGAGAAGTTTACTCTTAATTCCACGGTTAGTGATTTAGATAAGCTTTATCAACATTACATAAAGACAACACCTGTCGGCTATCGATTTTATAAAACGATTTATCGTTTTCTTTTACTCAGTGTCTTAGGATTTTTTGTTTCCTTACGTTTTTTTATTTTAGATATTTGGTTTCTTCCTCGATGGGATATGGGGTGGCGCCCATGGAAACAGATAATCATCCGTTCCAAGATGTTGTTTTATCGATTTTGGTCCCTTATGGTTACTCGCCCCAAGATGTTGCTCTATCGATTTTATTCCCTTGTTGGGCGAGTGGCGGCAAAGATTTCCCTTAAATCTAAGGATTAGGCCCAATAATGCCTAGTAGATAGGGGTGAGATTCCATTTAAGATGATGCCTGATACTTAATAGAGCGAGATTATTGCAAGTTAACTACTGCATCACAGTGGTTAACTTGCTGGCCGTTGCGATGAACTAGGATTGTAGTACCATGCTATTACGTTTGTTCATTGCGTCTTGGAAAAGTACAATCATACACGACAATAGAAACCCTAAAATTAACCCTAATACAATAATTAATCCCTTTTTAGGTTTAATTGGTTTGGAGTCAACCAAAGGCTGGCCGTCCATTGCAAACAGAGTGACTCCATTCACATCGAAGGATAATGTCTTTAGACGTTTAAGCTCAAGTTGTAACTGTTCGATATTTTTTGTATAGGGTCTATCATCTTTTCGCTCACGTAACGCGATAATTTTTTTGTCATTTTGTACAATGTGGAGCTTTTCTTGTAGTGCAGAGATCTGTTTATTATATGCTAAAGTATGGGGGGTTGCTTTCAGAAGAGCGATTTCTTTCTTGAGGTAGGTAGTTCCTTTTAAATAAAGATCATTATGATTTTGATTTACATCCACCACTATATTTTGACTTTTTATTTTCTGAACTTGGTTGGGGTATGTAATTCCCAAAAGTTGGGCGACTTGTAGCGCTTGATCTAATTCCTGTAAGCGAATTTGTCGATCGCGTTGGTCTCGTTTCGTGAGAGCCTCAATGCTGTTGTTTAATTGTGCAATGGATAAGTTCTGTTTATCAATCAGTTGTTTGATTTCATTGCCCCGATTTGCAGTAACAGTGGCGATACGTATCTGTATTTGTTCTGTTAATTTGGTTATTTTACTTTGAATAATTTCTCGTTGCGCTGAAATAAGATTTTTTAACACTTTTTGATTTGTATAGGCCAGATACGCTTTATTAGCAGTAGCTTGTAGATCAAGTGTAGGGAAAAAAGTGATCAATTCAGCTTCTTTACCACTATCATTAAAGCTGTCTTTTGTATCGCCTTTAAAATGATTAATAACAACTATTTGGAAATGTTTTGATGCAACATTCAATAAGTGAGAAAGTTTCTCTTGAGATAGCTGGGCTTTTTGATCTTTAGGGATTACTAAATTATTTTCGCGTAAAAAAGAAATAATATTACTTTTTTTCGATAATAGCTTGATAAATTTATTAAATAAAACAGGTCCCTGTGCATTTAAATCAGCATTTAGTATTAGTTTTTGAAATTGATTTGGGTACGGCTCAATTAAATTTGATTTAGCCTCATAAGTCTTCGGAAGTAAAAAAGCAATCGATATAGCACATAAAGTGCAAAGGCCAGTAACAGCGGCTATAAAAGCTCTTTTTTTGAACAGAACTGATAATAAATCAAAAAAATCAATAGATTGACTGGTATCTGTTTGGTCATGTACAAGCAAATATTGGGGATTAATTGCCTGCAGTTTCTTAGAATTTTCATCCAACATAATTTATTTCCTTACCATTTAACTGAAACAATGCCGACTGCAGATCTAGAAATTGTCGATATTGATCCATGATGCATATTATATTTTGAATAACTCTTGATGTTTCCAATGTTTGAACCAAAGGGAGCATTTTGATGGCTTCAGGAGGGGCTCTAAAATTGCAAAAAGTATTAACAGTCATGAAAATCCATTTAAATTTTGTCAAAATCTATATCACAAACAACTCAGAATCTACGAATGTTTCATCGCTTACTTAGTAGTTTCAACTTTACTGCTTTCTGTTAAGCAGCATAATAAATACCATACTCTATTGAATTTGAATAGCAATTTTTTATCATTCTCAAAACAGTAGGACATAATTGATTTTCCTAATTTTCGCGAGTGTAAAAAATGAAAGATTTTTGGCTAGAAAAATAGGAAGTTAAAATCTTAGAAAAGCCTCAAAAGCACTTTTATATTGTAATTTCCAAACGAGGAAAGTGAACATCAGTAGGTTACTTTTGCTCCTGGCGCCAAACGCAATGATACTTAGTTAAGCTGGTTGTACTTTTCCTTCGTAAACATCCATCACCGAATTAACGTCACCAAACATTTTTACGCTCCCGTGCTCTAGCCAAAGTACGCAATTGCAAAATTGTTTGATGATTTCATTTGAATGAGATGCAAGCACCATAATATTCGATTGATTTACATATTCATTCATGCGGTTTTTTGCTTTTTCAATAAAACTTGCATCACCTACCCCAATTACTTCATCTACAAGAAGAATATCGGGAACTAATGCAGTAGATAAACCAAATGCTAAGCGAATCATCATCCCACTAGAGTAGGTTTTAACAGGCATTGAAAGAAAATCACCAAGTTCTGTAAATTCCTCAACATTTTTGATAATGCTCTTTATTTGACCGTTTGATAAGCCAAGAATTAGTCCTCGCATGCGGATGTTTTCATAACCCGTAAGCGTGGGCTGCATGCCTACACTGATATTAATTAAAGAAACGATATTTCCCTTAATGTATATATTTCCTTGTAGTGGTTCATAAACACCAGAGAGAACACGAAGTAAAGTGGATTTTCCGGCGCCATTATGGCCTATTAATCCTAAACGATCCCCATTTTTTAAGTGCAGAGAGATATTATTTAAAGCCTGTACTTGTAATTTGCCACTTTTCCCATTACTTAAAAGACCACCGGTTGCGATATTGGCGATTCCTCTTTTTAAAGAACGCGCATCAATATCATAAACAGGATATGTAAGTGAAAGATTTTTACAAACAATGTAAGACACAACGCACTCCGTAATTAAATCCAAAAAGGAATATTTCTTCTAAATCGTGCAAACAGGACGAATGAAATGCACGATGAAACTATCGTTATTGAAATGCAGGTATTCCATGTCATCAGATCGGGAACTTGTCCTAACAAAGGCATTCTAATTAGATCAATAAAATAATTTAATGGATTGAATATGATAATGGCAGAGTTTGGCAGCAAATTTGCATTCCAAGAAATGGGAGTAATAAAAAACATCACTTGAATTAAGCTATTAATGATGGGAGGAATATCACGATATTTTGTACCTAATATCGACAAGATTAAGCCTGCTGAAATTAAATTTAAAATAATTAGAAATAAACCAGGAATTACATAAAAGATTGCCCAATTGAGCGGTACTTGAAAATAAAGCGCAACAGCACCATAGACTAAGGCATTATGAAAAAATATGATGACATGACGCCAAGTCAACCTGAATACATATAAAATATAGGGCAACTTGATTTCATTAATAAGTAGGGAGGCTTCAACAAATGTATTACAACTCTCTGCCAGTGCTGCTGAAATCAAGACCCACACTAAGTAACCGGTTGTAAAAAAAGGGACATATTCTGCTATTGATTGATGAAACAATCGACTGTACACAACTGAAAAGGCGACAATAATAACAAGCATACTGGCCGTGATCCAAAATGGACCTAATACTGATCCGCGATAACGAATTTTTATGTCATTCCAGCCTAGATAGGTCCATAGCTTCCACTTTTTTATTGAGTCGAATAAGTCAATAACAGCAAGCTTAGATTGACTGTTTCTTATTTCTTGAGTGGGTATATTAATATCAATAGTCTCAGTTAATTCGTTCATGTACCTTACACCTGGGTTGCTTGAAGCATTACTTCTGTAAGAACTTGGCAGGTTTTATCAATTTCTGATTTTAATAAACTTGGATGAACTAAAAACATCAAGCTGGTTTCTCCAAGTTTGGATGCAACTGGAAGTCTATTATGCGGACGCCAGCCAGTATTATCAAATGCTTTTTCTAAATATACTTCAGAGCAGGAGCCTTGATAACAAGGGACGCCACGATCATTAATTTCTTTTAAAATACGATTACGATCCCAGCCTGCTGCCAGTTGGCTTTCTTCTACAAATACATAACATTTGTAAGCGGCATGCACAATTTCATCAGGAATTTGGGGAACTCTAAGGCCTTTTAAAGTTGAGGCAACTTCATAAATTTGTTTTAGATTGCCTAGTCGTTGTTGATGCCAAGTGGGCATTTTTTTAAGTTGTATGCGGCCAATTACGGCTTGAATTTCAATCATCCTTCCATTCATACCAAAGCTTCGATGTAGCCAACGAAAACCAGGTTCAATGGGTTCATTATATATGGCATCCCAGGATTTTCCATGATCCTTATAAGACCACATGGACGACCAGAGTTGTTCATCATTAGTCGTGACCATGCCTCCTTCGCCTCCGGTGGTCATAATTTTATCCTGGCAGAATGACCAGGCTCCTATATGACCTATTGAGCCAACTGAACGACCTTTGTATTGAGCGCCATGGGCTTGGGCACAATCTTCAATGACATATAAATTTAATTCTTCTGCCAATGCTAGAATGGGATCCATATCACAAGGCCAGCCAGCAAGATGAACGCAGATTATTGCTTTAGTATTAGGGGTTACCACGGCGCGAATGGTCTCGGCGGTAATATTTTGACTGTTTTCATCGACATCAGCAAATACAGGAGTGCCGCCGCAAGTCACTATAGATGAAGCAGAAGCGATGAACGTCCGTGAGGTCACAATGACTTCATCCCCTGCTTTTATTCCAATCGCTTTTAATGCGACATCAAGTGCAATAGTGCCATTTGCTAATGCTACGGCATATTTTGTACCTACCCACGCTGCAAATTCATTTTCAAATTCCCGGCATTCATTTCCAGTCCAATAATTTACCTTATTCGATAGCAGCACTTGATGTATTCGCTCTGCTTCTTCTTCAGAGTAATTAGGCCAAGGTGAAAATGCTGTATTTAACATATTTAATCCTTTGAATTTTTTTTATAAATTTTTGCGGGTACGCCAAAAGCGGTACAATAGTCTGGTAAGTCATTAACAACAACCGAACCTGCTCCTACCATCACTTCGGCACCAATTTTAATACATTGACGTACACAAGAGCCAATACCAACCCAACTTAAATTACCTACACTTACATTTCCTGCTAAACTGACTCCTGGAGAAATATGTACCGCGTGCCCAATAGTACAGTCATGCTCAATAATTGCACCCGTGTTAATAATCGTACCTGCACCAATTGTGCAATCAGGATTTAATACGGCTCTGGCAAAAACAACAGAGCCTTCGGCTATTTTAGCTGAAGGACTTATTATTGCTGAGGGATGAATAATTGTTGCTAATGGAATTTTTTCATTTAAAAAGTACGTCATTTTTTCCATGCGAATAGAATTATTGCCAATTGCAACAACGAGGCCATCAAATTCAGATGCTTGTTCCAGAAAGGATTGCGTCGTTCCACTAACCTTCCACGCCCCAACTTGGTTAATATTTGGCCATCGGTCATCAAAAAGAACAATATTTTGCCAACCAGAACAGAGTGCTGCATCAGCAACAACTTTTGCATGCCCACCTGCACCAATAACAGCAAGAGACTTCATGGATTATTACCTGTAAATTTTTCGTTAGTGACACTTCCTTGACCTGTAATTCCTTCTCGAATCAACACTTTTTTAATGGTTAACATTAAGATTTTAATATCCAAATAAAAAGACTGATGATCCACATACCATAAGTCTAATGCAAACTTTCCTTCCCAATTTAGGGCGTTTCGGCCATTAACTTGAGCTAAACCAGTAATGCCAGGTTTGACATCATGCCGTCTTTTTTGCTCGCTATTATAAAGGGAGAGGTATTCGATTAATAGAGGTCTAGGGCCTACGAAGCTCATTTCACCTTTAAAAACATTCCATAACTGGGGTAACTCATCCAAACTACACGCTCTTAAAACATGGCCCAGGCGAGTGATGCGATCTTTATCAGGTAATAAATCCCCGTGTTTATTAAATGAATCCTTCATTGTTCTAAATTTAATCAGACGGAAGGTTTTGCCATGTAATCCTGGGCGATTTTGATAAAAAAAGATCGGTGAGCCTAAATAATAACGTATTAATAATGCAACAATAATCAATACAGGCATCAACATTATTAATAATGTACCTGATAAGATAATATCGAAAATACGTTTCAGCACAATAATCTCTCCAGTAGTCCTATACTTAGAAGGGTCAATAGATCATAAAATTTTGAACTATTTCTTACAAGGCTTAACTAATAAAAGATTTTTGTTTGGAGTTATGTTTTATCTTATCTAGCTGACAATGAAGCATTGCTCAAGAATATTGATAAAGACCATGTGTTTAATCGCATATGGATTGTAATCAGAATATAAATCACTTTGAATTACCCCAATTTTTGGGGCAAATCACTTAAGTTCTGACTTCCGGTACAAAACATAGCCACTTTTAATTCATACTCAATTGTCTGCATGCATAGGCTAACATGTTCAGACGATTCCAATGCGGCTTCGAGCAGGGGTCTTGCATAACCAACAGTTGTTGCTCCAAGTGCAAAAAGCTTGGCGGCGTTTAAGCCATTAGTAACGCCTCCTGAACCCCAAATTTCGAAAGAGGGTTTTAGTGCTGCAGCTTGTTTGACAGCGGTTACCGTATCAATTCCCCAGTTGCGAAATGTAATCGCTGCCTGTTGGCGAATAGGGTCATTGATTGCTCTATGTCCTTCAATTCGTCCCCAGTGAGTGCCTCCCAAACCACCTACATCAATTGCGGCAATGCCAATATCATTTAAACGTGACATCGTTGCTCGAGAAAATCCACAACCAGTTTCTTTAACGATAATCGGTAAAGGCAGCTTTTTAACTAAATCAGCTAAGGCTTGCCAACCTCCCTTATAGGTTGTTGTTCCTTCAGGTTGCATGCACTCTTGTAAGGGATTGCAGTGAATAATTAAACCATTAGCCTGCAAAGCATCGGTTAAGCGTTGTATTTCACTTAGCGATGTTGTGATTAATTGTGCTATTCCTAGATTGCTGTATAAGTTGACTTGAGGGAAGTCACGACGTAAATCTTGCCATTCAAAAGCTGCTTTGGGATCCGTGAGCTCTCGTCTTTGTGAGCCAACTCCCATTGCCCATCCATTCAATGCACATGCTTCAATAAGATTATGATTGATGTGCTTTGCTCGACGATGACCTGCAGTCATAGAGCTAATGAGGAAGGGTTTTTCTACTACTTGGCCAAATCGGGAGCTTTTAATACTGATTTCATCAAAATTTAAATCAGGCAGAGCATCATGAATTAGATTGATGCTTTCGAACGTACTGAGTTCTGCGGTTTGATTTTCAGGCATTAAGGCTAATTTGATGTGATCTTGTTTGCGTTGCTCAAACTGTTCATAATTATTCGTCATGGATTATATGCCTGCTTCGTTATCTGTAGTAAATACACCAAAAAGAATGGGAGCCTCTGCAATGTACCTCTTTATGCCTGTATTTTCCACTTATTTTACTTTGTGAAGTAATCTATTATGTGAAATAATTATACTATTTTTATGTCTGAGAACCTAATTGGATTCAATCACGAGGAACTACTCATGAGCACACCGCGAATAATTGTTGGAATTACTGGTGCCTCAGGCATGATTTATGGAATACGTCTTTTAGAGCTATTACGTACTACATCCATTGAAACTCATTTAATAGTTAGTAAATCGGCTCAATTGACACGCAAATATGAAACTAACTTGTCATTGGCCGAAGTAAAAGCACTGGCCGATGTTTATCATTCCTGGAATGATGTCGGTGCAAGTATAGCCAGTGGTTCTTTTCAGACAATGGGAATGATCATTGCTCCCTGTTCAATGAAAACTTTGGCAGAAATTGCGCATGGAACGGGTGATAATCTTATAGGTCGGGCAGCGGATGTGACCTTAAAAGAGCGTAGGAGATTGGTACTCATGCCTCGTGAATCTCCCTTGCATTTGGGGCATTTACAAAATATGGTTTCACTGACCCAACAGGGGGCGATCATATGTCCTGCAACGCCTGCATTCTATACCAATCCGGAAACGATTGATGATATTATCAATCACAGCGTAGGTCGAATACTTGACCTTTTTAATATTGATGTAGGAATAGTAACACGTTGGCAGGGATAACGCTCTGCCAAAAAAATTCATGCCGTATCCAGGCACAATGTATTTTATTGTGATTACCCTTTGGGGTTTAGTTCAACCCAATTGGCGTAAGCTTCCATAAATTTTTGCAAGAATTTTTGAGTGTCTTCTTTTGTAATATTTCCTTGCGCATCAAACAAATCTCCTGCCATTCCTATGTATGTTTCGGGTTGTTGCAGCGTTGGAATATCTAAAAAGACAAATGATTGTCTTAAATGATGGTTTGCTCCAAATCCTCCAATAGCACCAGGAGAAACACTTATCACAGCGCCAGGAAGCTTGCTCCAAATACTTTTGCCATAAGGGCGAGAGCCCACATCAACTGCATTTTTAAGTACCCCAGGAACTGAACGGTTGTATTCAGGTGTAACAAAGAGCACGCCCTGATATGTTTTCATTTGTTCACGAAATTGAACCCAAGCCGCAGGAGGTCTATTGTCGTCATCAAGATCCTGGTTGTATAATGGCAAATCACCAATTTCAACAATGTGTAGGTCTAGAGATTTAGGCGCTAGAGAAATAAGCACTTTTGCCATTTTTCTATTGTAGGACTCTTTGCGTAAGCTTCCTACAATAACTGCGATTTTTTTACTCATTTATACGGTTCCTTGTATTATAAGACTCTATATAGGTTATACTGGATGGGTTATCCAAAACAACCCTAAGTTCTTTTTAAACAGGAAAACTTCAGGGCTGGCTTATTGCATTCTTTAATGAACATAATTTTGCCTCGACCTTGGGTTTTTCCGTAAGTCCTGATTATGTGAGCCTCGTTAGATTTTTCATTCACTTAAGCACTGATTCGGGTTTCCAATTTTATTATTGTTTATGTTTTTAATAATGCCAGCCACGTCGATGGCATGATTTTGATTAAAATGTCCATACAGCCATCGCAACAGTAAATGATCGTTTTAAGTGTAATCTACGTTGTTGTTGGCAAGATGATGCTCTATAAAAGTCGAGGTGTGCGCGATATTGGTTAAACGTAAATTGCAATGATTTAATTCAACATGAATAAAATTAAGTATTGATAAATCGAGACAGCGCAAATCGAGGTTATGCAATTGGATTGATAGCTTAAAATCGAAGTAGATGATGATTGATTATTGAGGATGAGTTTGACATTATGAATGTTAATTTTACAAATAAAAAACTCCCTATCCTCTAAAATACTCTCATATTTAAGTGAATAGGAAGTTTCAGGAAATGAATTAGACTACTTCAACTTCTTCAGCTTGAGGACCTTTTTGTCCGTTGCTTGGTTTGAACGTTACTGTTGCACCCTCAGCAAGAGTTTTGAACCCTGTACCTAGAATTGCACTGAAATGCACAAAATAATCTTTACCGCCACTTTCTAAAAAACCGAAACCTTTGGACTCATTAAACCACTTTACTGTACCACGAATTTTTTCTGACATGTTAATTTCCTAAATTGTTACCAGGACATTGTAGCATTATTTTATTAATTGTGCTGTTTTTTTATTAAATATTTTTAAATTTTTTTACATTTAATGCAAAAACATAAAATAACGCTTCCATATCATAGAGTATTTTGATTAAAAACTCTAATACTTTACAATCTTTTAGCCTTTTGATGTTTGTCAGTGGAATTTCACCTCTAGAACTGGAAAGCATTTACTTATTTATTGGGTAGTAAGAAATGAAATCATCGTATCTTAATTCCGGAAGTCTTAGCTGAGGGTGAAGGACTTCTATAACGCAGCAAAGTGACTTAAGTATTTTAAAAAATTAGAGGCGATCAATGTTCAGGGAGCTGAATTAGCTCAAGACCATCTTCTTTTTTTAGAAAAGTAAAAATAATTCCTGAAAAAAAAGTAAGAATCCCTAGCATTAGAAATGTATCATGAAATATTTGAACCGATAGCGCATGGCCCCCAGAATACATGGTAGTGAAAATGCTAAGTAAGATTGCTGATACGGCAACACCAAAACTTTGAGCCAATTGTTGAATGGTACTCATAATACTGGTTGCGGCACTCATATTGTTTTCTGTAATGTTGGCATAGGCCAAAGAATTCATGCCTGTGTACTGTAGCGCAATGAGAAATCCATACATAAAAGTTAAAAATGCGATACTGTATACGGAAGAATGTTGATTGATGGAAAAAAAGGACCAGAGAGAGATACTTACGAGGATTGTATTTATAATTAATAAATTTTTATAACCAAACCACCGTAATATAGAGAAGGATAAAGGTTTGACTAAAAAAACTCCTAAAGCAATTGGAGCGAGCAACAACCCTGATAGACGAGGCGAATAGCCCAATCCAATTTGTAACAGCAAGGGTAATAAAAAGGGGACGCCGCCAAATCCTAGGCGTGCTAATATATTCCCTACAACTGAAATACAAAATGTACGTGTACGCAAGAGCTCCACTTTAACAATAGGGTGTTTTCTTTTATGGGAGTGTTTGGTATATCCACCCAATAAAAGCAAGGCAACCATGAAGGTACTAAGGATTTCTATGGTTGAAGCAGTTGACTCACTAACCATGGACAAACCAAAAGTTAAGGTAGCTAACCCACTGCCGAAAAAAATAAAACCCAGTTTATCAAGCGGAGGAACTGGGCGAGGGGGCATAGAAGGTAATAATTTGCTTGATAAAATTACAGCAAGTACTCCGAAAGGAATATTGACCCAAAAGATCCAACGCCAAGAAAAGCGATAGGTAATAATTCCACCTAGCAATGGTCCAAGCATCATTCCCAAAGAGGCAACCATCACCACGATACTCATCTTGGTGATTAATTCATGTCGTTCACAAGTTCGTAAAATAATGAGCCTGCCAATAGGTATAGTTAGCGCCCCCCCCAAGCCCTGAATGATGCGCGCACAAATTAATTGCCCTAAATTGTTAGTAAACCCGCACCAAATTGAACTTAAGGTGAATACAGAGATGGCCACGATAAAAACAGTTTTCATCCCAAATTTATCGGCAATCCAACCGCTAATCGGGATAAAGATCGCTAAACTCAAAAGATAACTGATTAGTGCTAATTTCAAGTCAATGGGATTGACATTTAAACTCTGTGCCATCACTGGAATTGCGGTATTAATAATGGTGGTATCAACCGCTTCCATAAACATGGCGAAAGAAATAATGAACAAGATGATATTTTTCTTCATAAGTTCAGTATAGCAACAGGCATCAATCATGCATATAGTTGTACTTCTAATGTAGCCTGGGCGGATGCCGCGAAACCCAGACTTGAGTTTAATTTATGATTCAGCCAACAAATTTTTTAATCCTGCTAAATGAGATTTAGCCAGGTTTTTTGATTGTTCCTCAGAACGTTCTACGTTTTTACCAAACCATTCCAAATGTTCTGGCGGCAATTCATCCAGGAATCTGCTTGGTAAACAATCTTGTAATTCACCTCCACGTCGTCTTTGTTTGGCCAAGGTAAAGCATAATCCTTTTTGGGCGCGAGTAATCCCAACATACGCCAAGCGTCTTTCTTCTTCAATTTGGTCTTCATCAATACTCACTCGATGTGGCAATAATTCTTCTTCCATGCCGACCAGATAAACATAAGGAAACTCCAGGCCCTTGGATGCGTGTAAGGTCATCAGTTGTAAGGACTCGTTATCCTGCTCATCTGCTTGCTCAAGAATATCGATCAAAATTAATTTATTAATAACTTCTGCTAATGTTTGTTCGGGCTTTTTGGCTAATAAACGCCCGACCCACTCTAATAACTCCCAAACATTGTCCATCTTTTTTTGTGCTTTTGCGGGAGTATCGCATTGTTCATAAATATGGGCTTCATAACCGCTGTCCTCAACCATCTGTTTTAAATGCTCTACAATCGAGCCTACGGTTAAGCGTTTTTTTGTTTGTTCTATCCATGATTTAAAAGCAAGTAATGCCGCACGAGGTTTTTCTGCAACATGTTCACTAAGCGCGAGATGGTCTGCGGAAGCGTAAAGACTAATCCCGCGGCTTTGCGCATAGTGTCCTAGGGAGTCAAGACTGGCTTCGCCTATGCCACGCTTGGGGGTGTTTATTACCCTTAAAAAAGCAGCATCATCAGCCTCATTACATAGTAGTTTTAAATAGGCAAACACATCTTTAACTTCTGCTTTAGCGAACCATGATTGTCCTCCGCTAATAGTATAAGGAATACCATAATGACGGAGTACTTTTTCAAATACACGTGACTGATGATTGCCGCGATATAAAATCGCATAGTCACCATATTGGGTTCTGGTGCGTAGTTTGTGGCTTATTAAATCAGCCACCACCTGTTCTGCTTCATCATTTTCATCTTTACAACGAATCACTCGCAAGAGTTCTCCATGACCAAATTCACTCCATAATTTTTTTTCAAACAGATGCGGATTATTGGCGATAAGGTGATTGGCCGTATTTAGAATAATATTGGTTGAGCGATAATTTTGCTCTAATTTTATTATTTTTAGTTGAGGGTAATCTTGCTGCAATTGCTTCAAATTTTCCGGTTTAGCGCCTCGCCAGGCGTAAATAGACTGATCATCATCTCCTACCACCGTGAAGCGAGCCTGAATTCCAGTTAATTTTTTTACCAAAAGATATTGGCTTGTATTTGAGTCTTGGTATTCATCCACCAATAAATGGCGAATTTTGTTTTGCCAATAGTCCAATACGGAAGAATGTTCATTTAAAAGGCTGACAGGAATACGAATTAAGTCGTCAAAGTCAACGGCATTGTATGCCTTAAGTGCTTGCTGATAACGTGGGTATAATAGTGCGGCTTCTTCATAAAAAGGCATATTTGAGCTGTTTTTAATTACTTGCTCTGGCGTAAGAAGATCATTTTTCCAGCGTGAAATGTGCTGCTGGATTTGGAAAATAAATTCTCGTTCAGTTGCTTTATTTGCAGGTAAGAAATTGCGTAAAATTTGTAAACAATCTTCACTGTCAAAAATTGAAAACCCTTTTTTCAGCTCGCATAAAGCATAATCACGCTTGAGAATGCTTAATCCCAAAGTATGGAATGTTGCTATTTTTAAACCTCGACGATTAGCTGCCGGCAGAACGGCGGCAACCCGAGCACGCATTTCGTTGGCTGTTTTGTTCGTAAATGTTACGGCACATACTGTATTGGCGGCATAGCCGCACGTGTTAATCAAATAGCCTATTTTTTGCGTTATTACTCGTGTTTTACCGCTTCCAGCTCCAGCAAGAACTAATAATGGTCCGTCTATATAACGTACCGCTGCCATTTGTTGGCTATTCAACATCTTAAAGGGACTCGCTCAAAAAAGCGCAATTATTGCCCGCTTAGGCATTGTGAATCAACTACTAATTAATAGAACGTTCGACATCAAATTCTTCTTCAGTATCAATTTCAATAAATTCAGGTTTAGTTTCTGGTTCATTTGGTTCTTTGATACCAAAAACGACTTTGTCAATTGTTTTGAATAAAGGTGTAAGAATGTTTTTATCTATCATGATTAGTCCTTTAATTTTTCCTGAGGGAGATTTTAAAAGCATAGTTCAAAATCATTTTTTCTCCAGGAAAATTACAAAAAAATTATGATATACTTTGCACAATCACGAGATTTTCTTTAGGGTCTTGCAATCTACTAGTTTGACTCATCCCTCGACTTTTTGTGCTCCCATACTCACATACTGTGTATGCATGCTTCGCTTCGATGCTCAAAAATAAAGAGGGGATTCAATCTGGTGAGGTGTAAAGCAGGTCCTGTTTGCCGTAATTTTATATGAGTCCATTATGAAAGAATCCGACACCCTTCAGCGTTTTATTTTTGAACATGCCAATATTCGTGGTGAAATTGTTCATATTGAAAATACGTACCAAACTATTATGAACCAACGGAATTATCCGCCAATGGTTAAAAATTTGTTGGGAGAAGCGATCGTTTCTTGTCTTCTTTTAGCATCCAGTATTAAATTTCAGGGCAGTTTAAATTTGCAATTTCAGGGGGATAATCGGCTACCTTTATTATTGGTTCAGTGTGACCATGAGTTTAATGTGAGAGCTTTTGCCCAGTTTATTGAACATTTGGAAACTGAAGAATATGCCGCAGCTTTTCTTGAAGGACAGATGGTAATTACTATTAACCAATATAATCAAACAAACTCATATCAAAGTATGGTTCCCATTCAGTCGACATCCATGAGTGAAAATTTAATGAGTTATTTTGCTCAATCCGAGCAGGTATCCACGCAAGTTTGGTTAGCCGTGAATGATAATGCCGCGGCTGGAATGCTACTGCAGTTAATGCCTGGCCAAGATACAGTACAAAGAGAGCAATTTTGGGAGTATGCGGTGCATTTAGGCCAAACGGTGAGTGAACATGAATTACTTACTTTAGATAATGAAACATTGCTTTATCGCCTTTATCATGAAACAGAACTGAGGTTATTTGATAGCCGTAAAACTCAATTCAAATGTCGCTGCAGTTTGGAGAAAATGAAACAAGTGTTAACTGTTTTAGGCGAGGATGATGCAAAAGCATTGTTACAGGAAGAAGGGGAAGTTGCGATTCGATGTGATTTTTGCAATACGAAGTATACGTTTGATCCAATTGATGTAACGATGTTATTTCATAAAGGATGAGATGGCATAATCTGGGGGGAAGGCAAAGCAATAACTGAGAAAATGTTCCTCTGCATCCCCAGATACTGCTACGCTTCACCCAGGCTATAGAACGTTATTTATTGTAAAATAAATTTTATAGAAGATACGATTCCTTTATCCGATTGAATGAGCTGTACGCACTCTCCACGCATGGCTTGTAATACTTGTTGCAATCTAAGAAATTGCTCGCTGAGTTGTGTGTATAGATCCGCCGTATGTTTTCCTTCTAACTCACCAATAGTCAAATAAGCGGCTTGTCCCATTTCAGAAAAATACTCAAGACTGACGTGTCGCTTTTTTGCCATTCCCGGAAATAGTCCGCAACAGAGTAAGCTTTTATCTCCTATATCGCGTAGTAATTCCATTTGCAGGGTTTTCGGCCTATGTATGGACTCAAGAAAATCGAGTGCGATAATGGATTCGATGAGTTTAGGTCCCTGAGAAAAACGCATTAATAAAAATACCAGATAACTTTCAGTATTTTCAGTGAGCATAAGCTGTGTCGCAGCTTGAGCTTCATTAACCAATGCATGCCATTGGCTAATGTCAGTGGGATGTAAAATTAGTTGTTTCATAATTACTCCCTATTTTTTTACCCCTCTCTTTTATTTTAGCAGTTAAAAAATAATTGGTAGGCTAGAAAACGAGTTATTGAGCAGTACTTTGTACACCATGTTTCAAATCACCAGACAGCAAATTCAATTTGCTATACCATAGTAATACCCACTAAGTTTAATACGGCGTTACAAGTTCACTCGGTTTCAGTCATGTACAATTAGGTACACTCCTTCGCCTCGTTCACTTGCACCCTGTCTAAAACATAGTGGGTAATGCTATAAAATATGAGAAGCAGATAGGTTTTAGCTGCTTAATGATGTATAATGTCAAATCTATGAACAAATACTCTGCTTTTTCCTTCAAAGGTTATTTATGATTGATCAGATTCGCAATATTGCCATTATCGCCCACGTTGACCACGGTAAAACCACGTTAGTAGATAAATTACTGCAACAAACCGGTACATTAAATGAGAGAGCGCCCAAAGTTGAGCGCGTGATGGATTCCAATGCTTTAGAAAAAGAGCGAGGAATTACCATTCTTGCCAAAAATACTTGTGTGTATTGGAAAAATCATCAAATTAATATTGTTGATACCCCAGGACATGCTGATTTTGGTGGGGAAGTCGAGCGTATTTTATCGATGGTTGATAGTGTATTGTTGCTGGTGGACGCAGTTGACGGGCCTATGCCACAAACACGTTTTGTGACGCAAAAAGCGTTTGCTCGCGGATTAAATCCTATTGTGGTGATTAATAAAATCGATCGCCCTGGGGCACGGCCTCATTGGGTTATGGATCAAGTATTCGATCTTTTTGATAACTTGGGCGCAACCGATGCGCAATTGGATTTCCCTGTTGTTTATGCATCTGCATTAAACGGTTATGCCAAGTTAAATTTGGAAGATGAAGCGACCGATATGAGCGCTTTATTACAGACCATTATCGATAAAGTTGAAGCACCTAAAGTGGATGCGGAAGGCCCTTTCCAAATGCAAATCAGTTCTTTAGATTATTCATCTTATGTAGGGACTATTGGTATCGGCCGTATCACTCGTGGACAAATTAAAGCAAAATCCGCAGTGAAGATTATTGATAAAGATGGCAATATTCGTTCAGGCAGATTATTGCAATTATTAGGCTTTAAAGGACTGGATCGCGTTGAAGTTGAAGAGGCCGGTGCAGGTAATATTATCGCGATTACCGGTATTGATGGCATTAAAATTTCCGATACGATTTGTGATCCCAATATGGTTGAAGGTTTGCCAGTTCTTTCGGTTGATGAGCCAACAATTAGCATGACCTTCCAGGTGAATGATTCACCTTTTGCAGGCCAGGAAGGAAAATTCGTGACCTCGAGAAGAATTCGTGAACGTTTAGAAACAGAATTATTACATAACGTGGCTTTACGGGTTGACGACTGCGACGATCCTGACAAGTTTCGCGTGTCTGGTCGTGGTGAATTACACTTATCCATTCTTATTGAGACGATGCGTCGTGAAGGTTATGAATTAGCGATTAGTAAACCTGAAGTGATTATTCGTGAAGTAGATGGTGAGCAACAAGAACCTTATGAACATCTGACTGTCGATGTGGAAGAAAATCATCAAGGTTCCATTATGGAAAAATTGGGTGAGCGTCGTGGTGAATTACAAAATATGGTTCCAGATGGCAAAGGAAGAGTGCGTCTTGACTATATGATTCCTACCCGCGGCCTGATTGGATTTCACAATGAATTCTTGTCATCTACCTCAGGTACCGGTTTAATGTATCATGTCTATGATCATTATGGTCCGGCAATTAAAGGACGCATAGGAAAGCGAGCTAACGGGGTGCTGATTGCCAATTGTCAAGGAATGGCTCGCGGTTTTGCTTTATTTAACTTGCAAGACCGAGGTAGATTATTTGTTGAGCCGCAAACCGTGTGTTATGAAGGGATGATCGTTGGGATTCATGCTCGCGATAATGATTTAGTTGTGAATGTGACTAAAGAAAAGCAATTAACTAATATGCGCGCTTCGGGTACAGACGAAAACATTATATTAACTCCTGCTGTCAAGTTAACGTTGGAGCAGGCATTAGAATTTATTGATGATGATGAATTAGTTGAAGTAACTCCTGATTCGATTCGAATAAGAAAAAAATCATTGAAAGAACATGAACGAAAAAAAGCATCAAGAACAGCAAGCATTGAAGAATAAAGTTAAATTTAAACGAATTGTCTTGTATGCACGCCAGCACCGAGCCAATCAAGGGGTAAACGAAAGTTTATACCGTTTGATTGACTTTCTGGAACAGCAAGAAGTGCAAGTTTATCAAGATATTGATACAGCTTCAGGCTTTGATGCGAACATTCCCATATTGGCCAGAGACGATATGGGTAAAAAAAATGATTTGATCATCGTTGTTGGTGGTGATGGAAGTTTGCTTTCAGCTGCCCGGATGGCGATTAAAGTGGATACACCGGTAATTGGAATTAACCGCGGGCGGCTGGGGTTCCTTACCGATATTTTGCCTCATGAACTGGAAAAGCAACTGGGTGCTGTTCTTAGAGGTGATTATGAAGAAGAAAAGCGCTTTCTTTTACATACTCGAATTTATGATGAAAATCATATTTATTTTGAGGGAGATGCGCTTAATGATGTAGTATTGGGGCGCGGAAAAGAAACACATCTCATTGAGTTTTCCGTGCATGTCAATAAGCAACTGGTGAGTCATTATCGCTCTGACGGTATGATTTTATCGACACCCACCGGCTCTACTGCCTATGCTTTATCCGCAGGGGGGCCAATCATGCATCCACAATTGAATGCGATTGTTCTTGTACCTATGTTTTCTCATAGCTTGAGCTCACGTCCATTGGTGATCGACGGTGAAGCTAAAATTGAACTGCATATCAGTAAGTTTAATGAAGCTGATTTGCGAGTGAGTTGTGATGGACATGAATCAAGAATGGTCAAACCCGGACAAAAAGTTGCTATTCAAAAAAATGGCCATCAATTACGGCTGTTGCATCCTCTTGATTATCATTATTATGATACATTACGATCAAAACTTGGTTGGGAATCTAAACATCAGGGATAGGATAGAACATGCTCACCACTTTGTGCATTGAACAGTTTGCGATTGTACAACACCTAGAGTTGGATTTTACTCAAGGGATGACTGCTTTTACTGGTGAAACGGGGGCAGGCAAGTCAATCATGATCGATGCTTTAATGTTGGCTTTAGGTGATCGGGCAGATGCTTCAGTTATCCGGCCTGGCCAGGAAAAATGTGATATCACTGCTGGATTTTTTGTGGGACAAGGATCGGAGCCTGCGCAATGGCTTGCAGAACATGATATTGCTTGCGATGACGGTGAAATTTATTTGCGACGGGTGATTTATGCCGAAGGTCGCTCCAAATCCTATATTAATGGCCAACCATTCCCGTTACAAAAAGTAAAAGAACTCAGCGAAAAACTGGTCCATATTCACGGACAGCATCAACATCAAACACTGATGCAGCATGCAACGCATCGTCAACAATTGGATCAATATGGCAAAAACCAGGCGTTACTTGAAGAGGTTGCGCAACTCTACAAACAATGTCATAAAATTCATCAAGAGATAGAAACATTGCAAAGCCAGGAGCAACAGGCAGATAAAATTGCATTATTGCAGTTTCAAATTGATGAGTTATCTGCGTTGAATCTGCATGAAAATGAAATTGAAACTTTATATCAAGAACATCAAATGTTGCATCATGCAAAAGATTATTTGCAAAAAAGTCAGCAGATCCATGGATTATTAAATTCTGAAGATGAGCCCAATATTTGTACCAGTTTAAACCAGATTTTGCACTTATTGAGTCAATTACCGCAGGAGCAAGCTCAGATCAAAAATACTGCGGAGTTGATCAATGGGGCACTGATTCAATGCGAAGAAGCAATTGATGAAATGCAACAATTCGCCGAACGTGTTTATTTGGATCCAGAACGATTGCATGAAATTGAAACACGTATGAGTGTCATACACCAGCTTGCGCGTAAATATCATATTGATAGCAGCCAACTCCATGAGCATGGACGAAACTTGCAAAACGAACTAGACCATCTGCAAGACAGCGAAAGCAGACTAGCGCAATTAAAAGCTCAGCATTGCCAATTGGTTGCAACTTATGAAACAGCCGCATTTAAATTAAGAGAGATACGACAAGCACAGGCAAAAAAACTGGCAAAAGAAATCACAGCCAGTATACAAAAGCTTGGCATGCCTAAGGGACGGGTGGAGATAGAACTATCTCCCTTAGAAAAAATGCAACCCCATGGAATGGATAAAGTGGAATATAAGGTGTGCACCAATCCGGGTATGGAGCTTGATTCTCTAAGTAAAGTGGCATCAGGTGGTGAGCTTTCGCGAATTAGCTTGTCCATTCAAATGATTACTGCTCAGCAAGGTACAACGCCTACCTTATTGTTCGATGAGGTGGATGTAGGTATTGGTGGCGCGACAGCTGCTCTTGTGGGGCAAATGCTTCGTAAATTAGGTGAGCGGTTGCAAGTATTTTGTGTGACACACCAACCTCAGGTTGCTGCTGCAGCGCATAACCATTTCATGGTTGAAAAGCGAAGTGATAATAAAGAGACGTTTACCCATATCTCCCTACTGCAATCTACTGAAAAAATCGATGAAATTGCACGCATGTTGGGAGGATTGAAAATTACAGAACAAACTCGTTCTCATGCCAAAGAACTGTTGCTGCAAAGTAATTAGAGGGTGTTAAATTTCCTAATTTGTTAAAGCTTCGTATCCTGAATGAAGGCGTAAGCCATAACCCGGGAAATCTTTATTAGGAAAAATCAGATTTCGCTTTCTGAGGTATCGTTACTCTTTTTTGAATGGTTTAAGAGTCATTAATGAGCAAATTGCTCATGTATCGTGTCATTCCCGCGCAGGCGAGAATCTATCCATCAAGCTTGTTCATGACTTTGTTTGCGAGATGGATTTTCGCCAGCGCGGAAATGACATCAATTTAGAGTAGAATGAATTATTAATGTTGGCATTGAATATTAAAAACTCTAGCCTTTAAAAGGTGACCATACTACAGGGTTCCCTTCAACAGGACTACAATCGCAAGTTGACGCCCAGTGAACCTGGGCTAATATATTTCCAGATTTCGCGCTGTTTTATCTCTTTATTAAGTTTTTAATGCCTCAGCAAGTGAAATAAAGTGATAGCCATGTTCTTCAAACATGTGTAGCAAATCATCTAAAAAATAACCATTCAGTAAATTAGCATGGATGAGTAAAATTTGCTTTCCAGGGGTATCTTTTTCGGCAGTTAATGTGCGCTGCCAAACATATTCAAGATAGCGTTGTTTAAAATCAGTTAATGATGCATTTGGATTTTGCTTCATGAACGTTAATAATTTCGAGTTAAACTCGAAATCTCTGCTATCAATGGTCACTGGGGCAATAATGTAATTATTTTTACGTAAATAGTCACGAACAATACTTTTTTTCCAAAATCTTCCTTCGGAAAGATAGGGATAACGAAAATATTTTGGCTGTGACATAAATGGTGCAAGCACTGTTTCTGCCTTACTCAGATCGTTGATGTATTCTTCATAAGAAACACGTTTTAATCTCAGATGAGAATAACTATGGTTTCCTAATTCAAATCCATTTTGTTTAAATACCTGAAATTGCTTGATGGTTTCATTGTTAATTCGATTGCCAATGATAAAACCTATTGCCGGAACTTGATGTTTTACAAGGCTATTAACGATTTTTTCAAACGCTTCATCAGACGTACTAATAAGAGGTAAGTCATCAATGGTAATTGCAATATTCCGTTGTTCTGCATGACAGATACCAACCAATAGAAAAAAGAAAGCAAAAGCAAGGTACCGAATTTTTTTCAAAATATCACTCCAAACATGGTGTTGGTAACATGGTATTGTTCGTTGTTAAATTCTAATTTGATTACAGGGTTGCCTATGTTTGCATAGAAATGTGATAGTTCCAATAGCTAATATGAGATCTGGTGAGCAACCCTATCTATGGTAGAGAGGGCGCTTGCGCAGTATGGTTCCTCATGAATCAACTAATTATTAGATTGCATTAACCCGTTCAGGTAGTGCTTCAATGAATTCTTGTGTTGTAGTTTTTTCATCTTTCCGCAGAGCAAATAGTCGAGGTTGATTATAAATAGGATTATCTTTTTCTTCTGTAAGCACTGCATATATTGCAGAATTATCAGAAAGGGTTGCACGAACTTTATTTTTTAATTGTTCTAGTTGGTCTTTTTTATCATCTGCTACTGTAGTGTTAACCCGGACGGAGTCCAAATGCTTTCGCTCATATTTTTCAATGAGCGACAAAGTATGCTCAACTTTCCATTCTTTTGATGGCTGTTTTGCATCTTTTGCCAATGAAACATTAATCTCCTCTGGAATTCCTAATTGCTTATTCCATGCTTGAGAAAAACTGAGCATCTTCGGTTGAGACTTTTGCACTGCATCGTGCGAAGCTGAGTTCATTTTGCTTGCCAAGTAATCCCAACCGGCAGCAAGAAAATATAAAGGGGAGGCTATAAATTTAAGAAGTTGAGTCGGAATGTCGGTGCCTTGTTCGTGACCTGCTTCAGAGCCCAGACGTTCTTCCAATAATGTTTTCTGTTTATGATTATTAGAACCAATAAAATAGTGGGCGTCTTCAAAACCTTCACTAATAATTGCTACTAATGCAGATATTATTTGAGGGATCCCAGGCATACGATCTGAGGTTAGCGCAACACTCACTAAATGGCCCAAAAAAAGTAAAATACGTAATGGTGCAACCGTTAATTTTAATATAATGCGAAATGGGTTAATCATCTGCAGCCAATTCTCAGTATCCCATACATGGGTGAGCCCCTCGGAAATTGTCTTGTATGCGCGTTGAAATATATTCCCAGTATTACTATCTGTGGCCTCATACACCATTTCCAGTGATTCGGAAGAGTTTTGTATATTAAAAAATATAGCGGACAAGCCAGTGATGATGGGATTAATAAGGCCCATAACGAAACTTGGAATTTTTTTCATCCATTCAAATAAAGGGCGGGCACTGGTTGCTACAGTCCACCAGGTACCCGCAGTACAAACTGTAAGCGCAATAGCTAAACTAACTAAAAATATGGCTATGGAAGCTATAAGCACGTTACGGGCAGTTAAGCCCTGACTCAAATCATTGCTTAGTTTGGTGTACCATTTTTTTATGGTGTCATTGTTGATGAGATCGGTAATCGTATTATACGTCAACATACCATAAGCTGCCCCTGCAATTACCGCCATAGGAACAACGAAAATTGGCCATAAAGCAAAGGGAATAGCGGCTATTAACGGAATCACGCTAAAGGCTTCAACAATGAGATAGGTGCTACCAAGCCCCATAAACGTTGCCGCAAGCAGGCTAAAACCTTTAACAAAATTAAAAGTGGACTTGCGTTGTTCTAATCGCTCTTGCCATTGATTTTGACCATGATTTTTAAGCCAATCTCTTAAGCGTTGCGTATAATGTGATAGTTTTTCCGATTCTTTTGTCTTCGCCGCAAATAATTGTAAAGCGAACCATTTTTCCATATCCGACAATGCTTTTTCTATTTGTTTTTTGCGTTTTCTGCTCTCTTTATCAAGTGGTTTGTTATTGAACTCACTGAGCAGTTTGAGTTGGATTTCATAATCTTTGAAGAACTGAGGACACTCTTCAGAGTTTGTATTTTCCGGGAAATTTTCAAGCAGATACTCTTTAGCTAAATGATTCTCTAGATAATTACTTTTAAATAATTTTTTGAAGGATCCTTTTAGATTTTGTAAATAAACTTCACCTTCATAGGCTACCGAGAGGCCAAAAGCAGCAAATGCTAAATATAAGGCGGGATATAAGGCATACATCCCACTAAAACTTAAAAAACCAAGAATTAAACTAGCGCCTACAGTAAGGGATGCCAGAGCAAGGTAATGAGGAATTTTTTTGAATCGTTTTTTTGTTACTGCCATTTATTTGCTCAATTAATGGATTGGGGTTCAACTGTATCCCAAATGAAAATGATTATCAATAGCGTTAAGTTTAAAAAAAAGACATGTGGTTATTTTTTTAGTGAAGAAAACTTAAATTAAACAGTGGATTCAACTGCCGAATTTAGGTAAAGTGATTTTCGCGATGTAAATATATTTAAAATTTAATTTAACTTAGGAGTAGAAATGCGTTTGAATCAATGGATGACCTATATTGCAGTGGGCTCAGTGTTGGCCAGTGCTAATGTTTTGGCAGCAAATGCCCCTGTTCATGAGCAGTTACAAGTACCTCAATGTCTTGCAGCAAAAATTGCTACTCCTTATGAAGTTTTAGCAGAAAATAAACAATTTAAAATTATTGATATCGCTGCGGCCGATGTAGATGCCCTGACTCATTTGGCAGATGAGACAAATTGTGGTCGTTTTGTGAATGTAAGCCACCATATTATCGGTTCGTTACTGGAAGCAAAAAAACAATCGGCGCAAAGAGTTCTGCAGAAAAAAACAATTAAACCAGTACAATCACAAAGCACGGTTTATGAGATTAAGCACCAGGATGAAGTCAATGCAGCATTGCAGGATGTGACTCCAGCAAATATTTGGAATACTTTGACAAAACTTACTTCATTCCATAACCGCTCCGCCACCAAAGATACAGGCGTCGATGCCGCAAGATGGCTAAAAAAGACTTTTGACGATATGGCTCAAGCAAGCGGTCGCACTGATACAGCAACATTTTTCGTGAAAACAGGCACTTATTATAAGCAACCCTCATTAGTAACGGTTATTGGTAAAGACATCAATGCACCAGGTATCGTAATTGGAGCGCATATGGATACATTGGATGGTCGTATGCCAGGCGCTGGAGATGATGGCAGTGGTTCTGCATCGATTATGGAAATGGCTCGGATTTTGTTGTCCTCTAAAACCACGTTTAAGCGCCCAATCTATATTATTTGGTATGCAGCTGAAGAACGAGGCTTAGTAGGATCTCAATATGTAGTTGAGCATTTTATGGATAATTCAATTCCAGTAAAAGCCGCCATTCAGTTCGATATGACTGGATATCGAGTGGATGCCAACGATCCAACGATGTGGGTCTTTACTGATTATACCAATGAGAATTTAAGTAATTTCGTCGCAGAATTAATCAGCGCTTATGTTCAGGTTCCAGTTGCTTATTCAGAGTGTGGCTATGGTTGTAGCGACCATGCTTCATGGGATGAAGTAGGTATTCCAGCTGCATTCCCATGTGAGTCTAATTTTGAAGATCACAACCCGTACATTCATAGTTCTCAAGATACTATGGATAGATTAAGTCTTGATCATATGACTAATTTCTCTAAATTGGCGTTGGCTTTTGCTATTGAAATGGCATCTGAGTAATTTTTAAATGCCTCTATAAAAATTTATGGAGGCATTATTTTTCATACTGTAAATAGAGGTAATCATGTTGTATCGCGCTGTACTAAGTAAAGTAGGGCTTTCTTTCGGCATATTTTTTTGTTTGATCCTAAGCTGTATGACGTCTACAGCCAATGCTGGAAATATGTTACTTCCTCCTTGGTACACATTACAAACCCGATTAAGCGCTGCGTTAAATGCGGATCCTTGTGTTCATGTCGCTAATTTAACGGGTGAAGGGCGTGATATGGAAATTAAAATTACGGTGTGTAATGAAGATAAAGCTCAGGCATTAGCTTCTTTTGTTAATCGAATTCATGAGTTTGGAGAGCAATTAGTAGTGACGGTTAAAGTTTATTCGTCTGATTCAATTCCTGTTGAAGCAAGTGCTTCAAGCAGTATTAAGGAGTCTGTTGAATTACTTACTCGAGCACTGAAAGGTAATGAATATTTTATAAAAGCAGGAATAGGAATAAGAGGGCATGTTGAATCAGCTTATGCAGTCTTTAAGCCTCAGATTATCCAATATTATTCAGATGATGTTAGTGATTGGTTTCTTAATAGTAATGAAATTGCAGCAAAATTGTTTAGCGACATTTTCAATTTAAATCCTTTTGCTGAAGATGCAATTAAAATATATGCATCTACTGCGATTATTGAAAAATAATGAATCGAAGAATCATTTTATCACTATTTTTGTCTTTAATCGTTTTGCCTCTTTGCGCTGAAAAAGTCGATCAAAAAAAAGACAAAATATCATTCTTTAATAAATTAATAATAAAATTGTGATAGACTATAGAAAATACAGCCAGTTAATTATTTACCCATCTCGCGTTATATATTCGGAACGATCTTATGCCCTTTGTTAAGCCAAAATGTACAATTGGATTATTACTCAGTGCTGCACATCTTGCGTATCGCGTGGTGGGAAAAGACAATGATTTGCGAGATGAGAAGCGTGATGCTTATGTCACTACAGAGCAGTTAGAATGTGATATTGATAAGTCAGGATATCGAATAACTAAGAAAACAAATGCTGATGTAATAAATTCAAATGGATTAACGGCCGTTCGTCTTGAACCAAACGATAATAAATCACCTATTATCATTTCTTTTAGGGGGACAGATTCTATTAGAGATGTGTTTTCTGATATCAATGTACTTTTAACGGGAACAGTAGAAAGAAAATTACAGAAAAAAGCTTTTTCTTTTTTAAAGAAACAAAAAAAGATTTTCCCGGTAGAGAAATAATATTAGTAGGACATTCTCTAGGAGGACACTTAGCTCAACATGTAGGAGCTATAGCTTATGCCGAAGATCCAAACTTGATAACATCAAGAAGCGTACATGTTCGAACGTTTAATACGGCACCTATCGATTCACCTCATGGACGATGGTTGAGTAGTAAACACCCTTCTATTTTGAGTCAATTTTGTAATTATAGACTGGACAAAGACGTAGTCAGCCAAACACCGGTTCAACAATATTATGGAAACACCTTTTCTTTTTGTACCGAAAAAGGTAGATTTGAAGCCCATCCTTTGAGGGCGATGAGAACTGTTCTTCCTGAGTCGGTAAAAAATTTAGAAATAGGGGGAAGCAGTGAAGTGCAAAGGGACTTGAATACCCTAAAAGAAGCAGTTATAGGAATAAAAGAAGCCTATGCAGCCCATATAAGGGGACAATGGTTTTCTAAGCTTCGAATGGGTAGTGAAAATAAAAAAATTATAGATGAGGCATTAGACCAGGTTACAAAGGAATTAAATAAAAATCCGCCCGATTTGGAAACAGCAAAGGTTCTTCTAAAACTTTCTAAGCTTGGTACACATGGATCAACATCGCGCAATTGCCTGAATTGTTTAATAAACGATGTTGATTATGTTCAAAATGAATTTGAGAAACTGCCTAAATGCTCACAAGAGCAATGTGAGGGCGTCCAAGCTAGAGAAGAGTCATGCTCCCCCCGTTTGATGTAAGCTACTATTGATTTATATCTTCCAATTAAACATTGTATGCACATCGCCATTCTTTCGGATGACATTGTGTACAAGTTTTGCGAGAACACCAAAAAAGAACACTTAATTTTCCTGAGCCCTTGTTACGTTGATGTATTATGCAACGGTGGGCAATGATACTCTTCGGTGATCTCATTTTCGGGATTGACTGCTTGCAAAACAATAGGAAATTTCCATAAAGAATAGAGATGTTTTAGTACGTCCGCGGTAGTTTTTCCTAAAGGCACTCTGTTTTGTTGGGTATACCTTAAGGTCATGGAGCGATCACCTTGTACGTCAACAGAGTAAATTTGAATATCGGGTTCCAGATAACCTAAATTATATTGTCGTGACAAGGCTTCTCTTATTCTCTGATACCCTGACTCATTATGAATTGCATTGACGTAAAGATCGGGACTGCGATCATCATCCACAATATGAAATAATTTTAAATCGCGAATCAATTTAGGTGATAGATATTGGGCAATAAAACTTTCGTCTTTGAAATGGCGCATTGCATTATCCAAATTGCTTAACCAATCGGTATTTGCCAAATAAGGAAACCATGCTTTATCCTCTTCGGTAGGATTTTCACAAATCCGCTTGATGTCTTGCATCATATGATATCCCAAAGTATAAGGATTAATGCCACTATAATAAGGGCTGTTATAAGACGGTTGCATAATGACGTTGGTATGGCTTTGCAAGATTTCCAACATAAATTCGTCTGTAACCAAACCTTCATCATAGAGTGCATGTAAAATGGTATAGTGCCAGAAGCAAGCCCATCCTTCATTCATGACCTTGGTTTGGCCTTGAGGATAAAAATATTGGGCCATCTTGCGTACAATACGCACGATTTCTCTCTGCCATGGTTCTAACAAGGGCGCATTTTTTTCGATGAAATACAAAATATTTTCTTGGGGTTCTTCGGGGAAGCGTTTTTTCTTGGCTTGTTCGGTGACTTGTCGGCTCTGAGGTATTGTTCGCCATAATTCATTAACTTGAGATTGCATATAGATTTCGCGATTTTGTTGGCGAATTTTTTCTTCCTGGATGGACAAAGGAGCAGGGTGTTTATACCGATCTACCCCATAGTTCATCAGGGCATGGCAGGCATCCAGGATGGCTTCCACTTCATTGATGCCATAACGTTGTTCGCATTCACTGATGTATTTTTTTGCAAATACTAAATAGTCAATAATGGCATCAGCAGAAGTCCACATTTTAAATAAATAATTGTTTTTAAAAAATGAGTTATGACCATAACAGGCATGAGCAATTACCAAAGCTTGCATAGCCATGGTATTTTCTTCCATCAGATAGGAAATACAAGGATTTGAATTAATGACCAATTCATAAGCCAACCCCATCTGTCCCCGTTTGTAACTTTTTTCAACGCTGACAAAATGTTTGCCATAAGACCAATGGTGATAACCTATAGGCATACCTACGGAAGCATAAGCATCCATCATTTGTTCTGCAGTAATAATTTCTATTTGATTGGGGTAGGTATCTAACTTAAAGTCTTTGGCTATGCGTGCAATTTCACGATCATAGTCTTGTATTAATTCAAAGGTCCATTCTGCCCCCGTGGATAATGGCTTCTTCTTCATGCAGTTTTCCTTTTAAATAGCTCATGAAATACCGGGTAGATGTCTGCTACCGTATCAATATTTTCCATAGCAAAATTAGGATAGCGCTCTTTTACCAGTTGATAGACTTCCCATAGACTTTGATGATGGCGTGGCATGATTTCAATGTAAGCAAAATATTGCAACAAAGGCATAATTTTATCTTGCAATAGCTCCTGACAATAGGGTGAATCGGCATTCCAATTATCTCCATCTGATGCTTGGGCTACATAAATATTCCATGCCTCGGGAGGATATCGCGCATCGATAACGGCACTCAGGAGTTCCAAGGCGCTGGAAACTACAGTACCCCCGGTTTCTCGAGAATAAAAGAATTCTTCTTCATTCACTTCCTTGGCAGAAGTATGGTGCCGGATAAATACTAATTCAATTTTTTCATAATTTTTGGTAAGGAACATATAAAGAAGGATAAAAAAGCGTTTTGCAATGTCTTTTTTCGCTTCGTCCATTGAACCGGATACATCCATAATACAAAACATGACTGCTTGAGTTGATGGTGAAGGGATTCGAACGCGAAAGTTATAGCGCAGATCAATGGTATCAATAAATGGCACGGTTTGTATTTTCTTCTTTAGATATTCAACTCTCTTTTGCAGATTTTTCAAAGCTTCGGTATCTGGAACTGGTTGTGCATGTAGTTGTTCGAGTTCTTCTTCAGCTTCTTTTAATTGTTTTTTATAAGGGGACGCCAAAGCAACTCGACGTCCAGTTGCTTGTTTCATCGAACGAAGAACATTAATATTGTTCGGGATACCGCTGGTTGTTACTCCAGCCCTTACTGTTTTAAAGGTGCTAATGCGCGCCAACTCTTTTTTAACTAAATCAGGTAATTCCAGATCTTCAAAGTACAGATCCAGGAATTCTTCCCGAGATAATTCAAAAACAAAATTATCTTCACCTTCGCCACTATCACTGGCTTCAGAACCATCACCACCACTACCAGAACTGCCATTGGGCCTTCTTATTCTATCGCCGGTTATAAAATTATCATTGCCTGGTAATACACGTTCTATGTGTCCACCTTGGCCTCGGTGAAACACTGGCTCAGAAATGTCTTTGGCTGGAATGGTGATTTGTTCGCCTTGATCAATTTCGGTAATACTTCGCTTGCCTACAGCATCAGAGACAGCACGTTTGATCTGATTTTTATAGCGGCGAAGAAAGCGTTGGCGATTAACCGTACTTTTTTTTCCCGCATTTTGTCGTCTATCAATTAATTGCGACATAATTTAGCCCCACATAAAATATTTCTGCACCTATTTGTAGTTTGGGCGGAGGCAAAAGCCTTAGCTCAAAGACACGTTGATTATAGGTCTTGAGCTACAGCGTCGCGTTTGCTCAAACTACAAAATATCCAGTATTAGCTTTCTCTCATAGGTGCGAGAGAACCGTTTTTATTATTGTGACTTACGTACTCGCAAATACCATTCGCAAAGCAAGCGTACTTGTTTGCGTGTATAACCTTTATCGATCATTCGAGAAATGAACTCTTCATGTTTTTTCTTGTCATCTTCAGATGCTTTAGCATTGAAAGAAATAACAGGTAACAAATCTTCCGTATTGGTGAACATTTTTTTCTCAATCACGGATCTTAATTTTTCATAACTGTTCCACACAGGATTTTTGCCACGATTATTAGCTCGAGCGCGTAAAACAAAATTCACCACTTCATTACGAAAATCTTTTGGATTTGATATCCCTGCGGGCTTTTCTATTTTTTCCAGTTCTTGGTTTAATAAAGCACGGTCAAAAATTTCACCGGTATCTGGATCTCGATAATCCTGGTCTTGAATCCAGAAATCAGCATAAGTTATGTAGCGGTCAAAAATATTTTGACCATACTCAGAATAGGATTCCAAGTAAGCGGTTTGAATTTCCTTGCCAATAAACTCAACATACTTGGGCGCCAAATATTCTTTAATAAAGGCCAAGTACGATTCTTGTACTTCTTGTGGAAATTGTTCTTGTTCAATCTGACGTTCCAGAACGTACATTAAGTGTACGGGGTTTGCGGCGACTTCACTATGATCAAAATTAAACACTTTGGAAAGAATTTTGAAAGCAAAGCGGGTTGATACGCCACTCATTCCTTCATCAACACCGGCGAAGTCACGATATTCCTGATATGATTTTGCTTTGGGGTCGGTGTCTTTTAAACTCTCACCATTGTACACCCGCATTTTGGAATAAATGCTGGAGTTTTGTGGCTCTTTTAAACGGGTTAAGACTGAAAATTGCGCCAGCATGTCCAAAGTACCCGGGGCGCATTGCGCATGAGTCAGAGAGCTGTTATCAATGAGTTTTTGATAAATTCTAGTTTCTTCAGAAACACGGAGGCAATAAGGCACTTTGACAATGTTGATACGGTCTATAAACGCTTCATTATTTTTATTGTTTCTAAATGATTGCCATTCTGATTCATTTGAATGCGCTAAAATAATTCCTTCAAATGGAATGGAAGATAATCCTTCAGTCGCATTGTAATTGCCTTCCTGAGTAGCAGTTAATAAGGGGTGTAGCACCTTGATTGGCGCTTTAAACATTTCAACAAACTCTAAAAGACCGCGGTTTGCTCGGCATAGGCCACCAGAATAACTGTATGCGTCTGGATCATCTTGAGAAAATTCTTCCAGTTTACGAATATCAACTTTACCAACTAATGAGGAAATATCCTGATTGTTTTCATCGCCTGGTTCTGTCTTGGCAACGGCAATCTGTTTTAAACGTGAAGGTCTGACTTTAACTACTCTAAATTTACTGATATCGCCATTATATTCATGTAATCGTTTGACCGCCCATGGTGACATTAAGTAACGCAAGTATCGGGACGGGATCCCGAAACGCTCTTGAAGTAACTCAGCATCTTCAACCGGATTAAATAAGGACAGAGGAGATTCAAAGACAGGCGAACCTTTGATGGCATAAAATGGTGTTTTTTCCATCAAGTCTTTTAATTTTTCAGCAATAGAAGATTTCCCCCCACCAACAGGTCCCAAGAGATAAAGTACTTGTTTGGTTTCTTCCAAGCCTTGGGCTGCATGCTTAAGAAAACCAACAATTTGCTCAATGGGCTCTTCCATGCCATAAAAATCTTGAAATACAGTATAACGAGGAATGATTTTATTGGAAAAAATTCTGGATAAAACAGGATCATGGCGCGTGTCGATCATCTCTGGTTCGCCTATAGCCATTAATAAGCGTTCTGCTGGATTGGCATAGGCAGACGGATCATTTTTACACAACTCCAGGTATTCCTCCAAACTCATCTCTTCTTCTTTGTTATCTACAAAGCGTTTGGTATAACCGGTTAAAAAGTCTTGAGTATTCATGTGCCATCCCCTTTTATCCTTAATATAAGGATATATAGTGTTACTTTACATTTATTGCATTTTACTGGTAAATGCAATAAATGAATTTTCAGCTAACTTCGTTCCATTTATAAAGATTGACCTAAGAAGTTACCCCTTTATAATCATTATAGGCTAAACTAGAAAAATTGTTATATAACTCAATAAACTTAATCGCATTTTGCATAGGATGTAATGATCATGCCTAACACAACCGTTTTTTTAAAAAACTACCAGCCCCCTTTTTTTACAGTGGAGACTGTGAATTTAAATTTTGACTTGTATGATGATCACGCATTGGTCCATAGTGAACTCAAATTAATCCGTCAACATAAAGGTCCTTTGCACTTATATGGAGATGAGTTGGAATTGATTAGCGTGCATATGAATGGCCAAAAGCTGGAACCATCGGCTTATACTGTGCGCGATGATGGGTTAATTATCGAAAATTGCCCTGATGAACTTATATTGAATATAGTAACGCGTATTTACCCGCAAAATAACACGCAATTATCCGGACTTTATCGCTCGAATCATCTATTTTGTACGCAATGCGAGGCAGAAGGTTTCCGACGCATCACTTATTTCCTTGACCGGCCGGATGTTTTAGCCACTTATACTACGCGTATCTCTGCAGATAAAAAGCAATATCCTATCCTATTATCCAATGGAAATTTGATCGAATCCGGTTCGACTATGGATGGACGTCATTGGGTGGTTTGGAATGATCCTTTTAAAAAACCATCGTATTTATTTGCTTTAGTTGCCGGGGATTTAGCTTGTGTTCACGATCAGTTTGTTACGTGTTCTGGTCGAACTATTGATTTGCGTATTTATGTTGAGCCAGGAAATGAAGATAAATGTGCTCATGCAATGGAGTCTTTGAAAAAATCTATGCGCTGGGATGAAGAAGTCTATGGTCGTGAATATGACCTTGATATTTTTATGATCGTAGCGGTTAGTGACTTCAATATGGGGGCGATGGAGAATAAGGGATTAAATATTTTTAACTCCAAATACATTCTTGCTCGCCCTGATACTGCAACGGATCAAGATTTTGCGGATGTCGAAGGTGTGGTTGCCCATGAATATTTTCATAATTGGACCGGTAATCGAGTTACTTGCCGTGACTGGTTTCAGTTAAGTTTGAAAGAAGGACTAACAGTTTTTCGGGATCAGGAATTCTCTCGGGATATGAACTCACGAGACGTGAATCGCATTATGGATGTCAGAATATTGCGAAGCGCTCAATTTCCAGAAGATGCAGGAGCAATGGCACACCCGGTGCGACCTGAGTCGTATCAGGAAATAAACAATTTTTATACTGCAACGGTTTACAATAAAGGTGCTGAAGTAATCCGCATGCAGCATACGCTGCTTGGCAAGGAAGGCTTTCGACGTGGCATGGATTTATATTTTAAACGTCATGATGGTCAGGCGGTCACTATTGATGATTTTGTTGCTGCAATGGAAGATGCCAATGATATTGATTTGACTCAATTTAAACGATGGTATAGCCAGGCAGGAACTCCGGAAGTAACAGTTACCAGTGAGTATGTGAAAGGGCAATTGACCTTAAAAATGAAACAAAGTTGTCCTGCAACTCCTGAATGCCATGATAAAAAACCATTCCATATCCCCATTCAAGTTGCCTTATTTGACTCTAATGGGCATCAAATGCCAGTTGAGCGGGACATTTTGGAGTTAAAGGATGTGGAGCAGAGTTTTACCTTTACTGGTTTGAGCGAAAAACCGGTCATTTCATTATTACGTGAGTTCTCGGCCCCTATTAAATTGAAACACGATTTGAGTCAGGACGAGTTGCTCTTTCTATTGCGACATGAGGTAGATGGCTATGCTAAATGGGATGCTGCCCAAAACCTCATTCTGAACTGTATTAAGGAATGCTTGCATGAACCATCGAGCAAATGGCAAATTCCGTCTGATTTAATTTCTGCTTTGCAACATGTATTGCTTGATGAGTCATTGGATGCCGATCTTCGTGCAGAATTATTAACTCCTCCAGGATTTGAGGATATTGCTACGCGATTAGAATGTGTGGATGTGAGTGCTGTAGAAAACGTCCGTGATTTTTTCCACCAACAATTAGGTTGGTATTTGTATGAAGCGGCCCAATCATTGTATCAAAAGTTGTGGGAAATTGAAGATCACCGTATGAATGGCCCTGCTTATGGACGTAGAAAATTACGCAATGTCTGCCTTTGGCTGATGATGAAAGCTAAGGAAGCTTCAACATTAGACATATGCCAACAGCAATTTATAGCTGCACAAACTATGACTGATCAAATTGCCAGTTTTTCATTATTAGTTAATTGCACGAATCAAGGGTTACGCGAACAAGCAATTGATGATTTTTATAAGCAATGGTCCAAAGATGATTTGGTTTTAGATAAGTGGTTTACTATTCAGGCGACTTGTGAGTTACCGGAAACTTTAACCCATGTAAAAGTGTTATTAAAACATCCTGCGTTTTGTATTAAGAACCCTAATAAAGTTCGAGCCTTGATTGGTGCATTTTGTATGGGAAATCCGCGTAATTTTCATGCCTTGGATGGAAGTGGCTATTCCTTCTTAGCTGAAATGTTAGTGACCCTGGACAAAATTAACCCACAAATTGCAGCACGGTTGGCTAATCCGTTTACTCGCTGGATGCGCTATGATAAAACCAGGCAGGCTTTGATGCGAAATCAATTAGAACAGTTGGATAAGTTGGAATTATCACGCGATTTGGCTGAAGTAGTTTCTAAAAGTTTGATGGTGAGTTAACGAGTTTTTTTTAGTCTGGGTTAGGCGAGGCCATAACCCAGGCTATAATGCGACTTTAGTATTTTCAGCGGGAATTGAGTTCAAATCATTACAAAAATTAGTAGGATTTAACGTGTAATACAGGCCTAAACCTACTTCACATAAAAAAATAAACAAAACAAGTGCACCAAACAAAACATAAAGAATTTGTTTATTTTTTCTCTTTTTTTCATGTATCTTATTGAGAATGGTTTCATTGCTGTGTAGCAAACGGTCGCTAATTATTTTTATGACTGACGCTACAATTGCACCATGGCACTGATGCTTTTCCAAAGCATGTAATTTGCTTATAGATGTTTGCAGTACAACGGTTGTCTCAATTGCAATTACAGTCAGGGCGCAGGTGCGGTTTTGTATAACTCTCATTTCATCAATTGTTTCCCCTGTGGTCAGAGTTCCTATCAATTCAGGAGTAGACGTTTTATTTTCTTTTTTATAAAGTCCGACAGTTCCAGAAACAATAATGAAAAAGTCATCATTTAGCTCTCCTTCTTTAAGCAAAATATGGCCTTTTCCAAAAGTAGACCTTGATGAGATCTCGATGAATGCTTGATAGTTTTCATCAGATAAATGATTTAATAGCGGACAGTTTTTTAAAATATGTTGTTCATTTTCGGAAAAGTCGCCCATTGAATTTTCCTTAACTCAACAAGAGTATCTTATTATGCTTCTTTGTTTTTCAGTATCATTGGGAGATATTGATAGACAAAAAAGCTCAGTTAATTTAATTATTTGTAGAGAGAAGAGGTTTTTTCAAGAAAAATCAATTTTTGAACTATTTTATTGGAAATACGGCTGGCTACTTGATAATTTGCCAGCTCAAAGTTGATTGATAAGCTTTTTGCTGTCAACGTATTGGCAATAAGGTAACAATTCACCAGAGTAGGAGCATATAATGAGTCAGCGTTTTGCAGTTATTGGTAATCCCATAGCGCATAGTTTATCTCCGATAATTCATCAGTATTTTGCCAAACAAGTGAAAGTGCAACTGACTTATGAAAAAATTAAGGCCGATGATTCAACTTTTGAGCAACAAGTATCTGATTTTTTTACTCTGGATGGCAAGGGGCTTAATGTTACTTTGCCATTCAAACAGAGAGCTTTTGCGATGGCACAACAATGTAGCTTACGCTGTACAAAAGCTGGAGCGGCGAATACATTGTGGATGGAAGCAAATCAATTGCATGCGGACAATACCGATGGTGTTGGATTTATTCGTGATTTGCATCGGTATATCGCTGTGGAAAACAAGAGGGTATTAATATTAGGAGCTGGAGGGGCTGCTCGTGGAATAGTTTATCCTATACTGGAACATCATCCTGCGGAGCTTGTCATCGCTAATCGAACTTTAGCTAAAGCGGAGGAGTTCCAGCGTGCTTTCCCGCAAACAAAATGTTTGAGTCTTCATGAGGTTGAAGGACCGTTTGAATTGGTGATTAATGCAACTTCTGCCAGTTTGGCAGGCGAGTTTGTAGCGTTACCTGCAGAATGTATGTCAGCAAAACCATTTTGTTATGATCTGTCTTATAAGCAAAATGATATTACGGCTTTTGTTCAATATGCACGAGGATTAGGTTGTGAGGCAGTGGATGGTTTAGGCATGTTGGTTGAACAAGCTGCTGAGTCCTTTTTTATCTGGCACGGAATTATGCCGGAAACTGAAGAGGTTCTGACATTATTACGTACATCAATGTAGCCTGCGAAGGTAAAGCCCTAACCCGGGTGTTGCAGAGCTGAACCCGAGTTAAACATTGTTTTATGGCGCGATTACTCAAAAAAAGCCATAACTTCTTTGGCGTTATTGATGGTGTCTTGAAAACCTAGCTCAAGCAATTCACGCGTGTAGTCTCGTTCAAAAAGAACAAAACTTAAAAGATCTCCAGAATGTTTTTTCTCTCCTAAAATATTGAGGAGGTAGCGGAGCAAAGTGGGTAGGGCTTTAAAATGTATTTGAGCTAAAGGAGCTAAGTCTTTGCTAGGACGTAAATGCAAAGTAGTAATGGGGCGCCATGGAGAGCGACGTTTTTTCCACATTGACAGCAACATCGCTATTTCATTCATTCGATTGACCATTTCAATATCACGATCAAGATTGTCTAAAAACAGAGCATTTAACATGTTCCCAAAAATATGAGAAAAAGGAATGTCATCATGATTACGTAACGTTTCCTGCTCAACAAATGTAGGTAGTGCTCGGGTTCCTACAATTAGAATTTTGTCGACTTCAAAACGAATAGATCCGCGAAGCGGCGCAGCCAGACCCACACTACCGTCACCATAATGAAAGCCATCAAGTAATACTGTTGGAAAAAATAAAGGCAGGGCACTGGATGCTAAGATATGCTCTGCCTGGAAACTAACACGCTTGCTGCCGTGTCGCGGGTAATTCCAGTCCATAAATTCAGGATTATTGTGCTCGTAAAAAGAAATAGTCTGGCGAGTTTCGTAGCAATTGCTGATTATTTCTAGAGTCTCGAGATAGCCCCCACTTATATTTTGTGCAATTTTATTAAAATCAAGGCCATCTGCTATCATTTCTCTAAGTGGCGTAGTATCAAGTAAATGAGCCGCTTGCCGTTGCTTAATCATCATTGTGCTCATGTTGCGCATTACTGATTTACTTAATGCAAGGTTACTGGCTTTATAGACTTGTTGGCAATGAATTTCACTCCAAATAGTCTCCAGCTTATCAAGCGCCGTGGGAAAGTCATCGGCATTTTCCGCAAGCACCGCTGCATTCATACTTCCCACACTTACGCCGCTGACCATTTCGAAAGGTAATGTTTTAACTTGTAATATGTGGCCAATTGCTTTTAAAACTCCGGCTTGATAAGCGCCTCGAGCACCACCACCTGCCAAGTAAAGGGCTTTTTTAGACATAATGATTTTTTTTATCGCATTGATTTGGTCTCTATGAAGAAATATAGTTGAGTTTATACTCGATTAGCAAGTTCTCGTTTATATTGGAAAAAAATTACTTTATTTTCGCGCATCTGTTTTTTTAGTCTATCGCTCATTGCAAAAAATTAAAAACTCCTTTAACTTAAAAACTTACCCTCTAAAGGAAGAAACTCATGGTGAATATACTTCGCGAGCAACCCCGTGCATTTCACATGATTTTTATGTTGGAATTATGGGAGCGGTTCGGGTTTTACACTGTTCAAGGGATTTTAACTTTATTTTTTATTCGTCATTTGGGGTATAGCGATACGATTTCTTATTATACATTTGGTGCTTATTCGGCTTTGGTTTACGGTATGGTGGTTATTGGTGGGTATTTAGGGGACAGAGTATTAGGCACCAAACGTACCATCGTTCTAGGGCTTATTGTTTTGGCAGCGGGGTATTTTTCTTTAGCTCTTACCGACAAGGAACATGTATTTTTTGCACTGGGATTAATTTGTGTAGGGAATGGTTTGTTTAAAGCAAATCCATCGAATTTACTTGCTAAGTGTTACGAAGCAAATGATCCGCGTTTGCATGGTGGTTTTACCTTGTATTATATGGCAATCAATTTGGGAAGTATGATTGCATTATTTGCTGGCCCAGCAATCTCAAGTCGCTATGGTTATTCTTATGCTTATATGATGAGCGCAATCGGTTTATTAATTGGCTTGGCAAATTATTGGCTTCAACATCAATTTGTTGCCCATATCAATACTGATGCGGACAAACGAATAATCTCGTTGTTCCAGTGGCTTATGATACTGATTGGGATAGTCTGTCTCACAGCGAGTTCTGCGTATTTATTACAGCATGTGATGCTTACAAAAAACTTGTTTTGGTTTATTACCATTACGGTAATTGTTTATTACCTCTTCATGATCCGTAAAGAAAGCAAAATTATCAAAATGCGTATGTTGGTTGCTTTGGCATTGATGCTGGAAGCTATCATTTTCTTTACTTTATATCAACAAATGCCAACATCTTTGAATTTATTTGCAGTACATAATGTAATCCCAGTTTTCTTTGGAATCACGATTGATGCACAAAGTTTCCAAGCGCTAAATCCTATTTGGATTGTATTGATGAGCCCTGTTTTGGCTTATTGTTATGACGTTCTTCATAAAAAAGGCGTAGAGTTTTCTATCCCTTATAAATTTTCTTTAGGGATGACGATGTGTGGGATAAGTTTTTTAATGCTCTTTTTTGCTCGCTATTTTTACACAGATCAGGGCATGGTTTCTTCCTGGTGGTTAATCATAAGCTATTTATTTCAAAGTATTGGCGAATTATTGGTATCGGCGCTTGGAGTGGCTATGGTTGCGGAATTAGTACCTCCCCAAATTGCCGGGTTTGTAATGGGAATGTGGTTTTTAACTTCCGCAATTGCTGGATTTATTGGTGCTACAGTTGCATCTTATACGGCACTCCCTGAACAAATTAAACCCGGGGTCGGATCTTTAATGATTTATACGCATGTATTTGCTTGTATTGGCATCGTCACGTTAATTATTGCGTTCTTCATGTGGTTAATGTCACCACGATTAAGTCGTTATATTTCAGGAAAAAAAACAGACTTGCAGCAAGAGACAAAAGAAGCAGAATACTCTGTATCTAAATGCTATATGTTTCAGTCCGGATTTGAACATCATTCAGATATCCCTTAATTAAAACACATAATTAAGGGAGATAGAGCTTTAAAAGAATGTATTTTATCTAAACCTTAGAGTCAGTTGACATTTCATTTAATTCCGCCCCTTTATGCGTAGGCTAATGAAGCAATTGTCAACCGAGCCTAGTCATTGAAGATGAGTCAAGCTAAATTCATAGCAGAATTTAGCTTGACTCAATTTGTTTTATCTCCAGTGACCACCATGCCAACCGCCACCATGCCAACCAGCTCCGTGCCAACCTCTATACCAACCACGGTTACCCCAATAGCCTAGGCCAGAATAATAGTAACGGCTTGGATAATAGCCTGAGTAATAAGAGTAGCTTGGATAATAGCTTGAATAATAATAGCCATTATTAGGATAAGCAGTAACATAACAACCGCTTAAAAGAAGTGTAGGAACAAACACTAATACTGCGATAATAAGCTTTTTCATAATCGCTTCCTTACTCAATGTTCGCACATTAATTATACTCCATGGTTGCAAATTGATCAAAACAAATCCTATTGCAGATTGTTAGTAATTTGTTTATTAATTAAGGCATTTTTTAAGATAACTTGGATAAACCATGTTCATATCGAGGGGTTCTATTGTACTATGCAGTGTAATTACGGAGTAACGTTGAAAGCTGTTATGAAAAAATGAATATCCAACTCAGTCTGCATTCTCAAAAATTAATAAAGAAATATTTATTAGAGTCTCACGTCCATTCACATGAGCTTAGCTCTATTACTACATCCGCTGATCTTGCGGCGTTGATATCTTGGTTAAATAAAGAGCAAAAATACCCCAGGAAATCAAAGAAGCAACAGCAAAAAATTGAGTTTATTCTTGTATCCTTACGGACTGCGTTGTTGCACGATTTATTCCTTTCGATGAAAGGGGATGACATTAAGCTACCCAAAGAGGAAGAACACAATACTCCGATAGACAAAATCAAATTCACATTACTCACTATCGCAGGTATTTTGGTCGCCGCATGTCAGGGGTTTGATGGTATTGTGACGATGCTAAGTATTTTTAATCTATCCTCCTCAATGATTCTTGCAGCTGGATTTGCATTTTCCTTCCTTTCTGTAATTGTTTTTTGTGGATTTGACTTGGTAAAAGTCTCGAAGGCTTTAGGGGTTAAACTGAGTGATGCTTATAAGTTATTAGATGCATACTTGTTGCAATTACAAATGATTAAATCCATTAGAAAAAAAATAAATGAATATAATCTTTCGGATTTGTCTCAAGATAATTTAAAACAGCTGGAATGTATTATTTCCATGTTGCAAAAGCGTTTTAGCTTGCTCACCGAGGCAAGTCAGCAATTTGGGATGGCACTCGAAAGTGAGAACATGAAAATGGCTAAAACGCTTATTTCCGGCGTGTCCGGAATTCTGTTTTTTGGTGGTGGTTTCTTTGCTGGCCAATCAGTAGCCCTCTTTATGTCAGGTCTTCTTGTAAATCCATTAACACCCGCATTTTGGCCTGTAATACTTTTTAGTGTCATAGTAGGGTTCGCGGCATTTAGCATTTATTGGTATGTTGAGCGTCCTGGATTGGACAAATTGGTAAGTAGTTGGTTTGGCCTCAATGAAGAGAATATACAGAAGTTATGTGATAAAAGTATGATAAAAAAAGAAATTCACAAATTAGAGAGTCTAAAAAGAAAAATAATTAGCGCGGCTCGATTAGCTAAAAGAGTGACTCAAGCAGAGCAGGCTGTTGATGCTCATGATGAACTGCTCATTGATGGCTCAGTTCATGAGCGGACTGTGATTGATATACGAACAAGTGGTAGTTATTATTCTTTTCTTAAACCTCAGGAACCTGCGGATTTATTACCGAAAATTTCTTTGGAGCAAGAACCTATAGACCAGTCGTGCTGTTTTATGTAATTTATATACTATATCGATAATCTTCAATGCGCATGATCCATGGTTTGCATTGAACGTTTAAAGTTAAATATTTAGGGTATCTTTTACAAACGGGATCGTTATTTTTCGCTGTGCTGCCAGAGAGGCATCATCCAATCGATTGAGTAAATTGTGCAGGTCATGCATATTTCGAGAGCATCTATTGAGAAGGAATTGACCTACACTTTCTGGTAAGTCGAATCCTCTTTTTAATGCATGCAGTTTTAAAGTATTAATTTTATCTTCGTCACTTAATTCCATCAATTGAATTACCAACCCCCAACTTAACCTAGAACGTAAGTCAGCAAGTTGGATGGGAATTGTGGTTGGTGATTGATTCCCGGAAATGATCAAAATACTTTTTTCCATATCTTTGATTTTATTATATAAATGGAATAACGCTTCCTCCCACTCGGGATCTTTGGCGATAACATCTATATCATCAATACAGATTAATTCTTGCTCTTCGACTCCTTCTATGGCTTGTGGACCCCATTCCTTGAGAAGAGTCAAAGGAAGATAGATTGCAGATTGAGAATCAATGGCTTGACAACACGCTTGTAATAAATGAGTTTTGCCACTACCCGAATTTCCCCAAAGGTAAAGCAATCGGTCTTCTTTCTGAGTGAGCATGTGCTGTAATTGCTGTTGCAGCAGTTTGTTACTTCCCCAATTGAAATCAACAAGGGTTGCTTCATCGTTTAATTTTATCGCTAATGCCAACTGCTTATTCATTATGATAGTTCTTTATTGGACCACGCTTTTCTGCCCCAGGTCCATATATAATCTATATAAGTAATCGCTGTAGTAAATGTCGTCAAAATGATCAGAACATTGAGCAGATAGGGCGAAAATTCAAAATAGGCTAATTCAAACAAACAGGAAGTAACTAGAATGAGCTGTAATGCAGTATTAATTTTACTGAGCAGTGTGGGTTGAAAATCCAGCTTGCGGCGAACAAATTGATACCAGGCAACTACTCCTAAGGAAATTGTTACATCTCTGAGGAAAACCAAAATGACGAGCCACCAGGGAAGTACACCAATTAAGGCCAAAGAGATGAAGCTGGAAGCAATTAATAATTTATCCGCCAGAGGGTCAACAAAAGATCCAAAAAAGCTTTGCCAGTTAAAACTACGAGCTAAAAAACCATCCAATCCATCACTCAATCCAGCAAATATAAATAAATAAAAAGCAATAACGTACTCGTGATTGTATAAATAAAATAGAAAAGGCGCGATTAATATGAGACGCAATAAAGTTAGAGCATTTGGTATGTGTTTTAGTATCATAGGGCCATACGATAATTTATTTACCCTTATTTGACCAGCACCTTTTAATATCAAGATTGGTTTTTGAAGGGAATATATGTTTTGCTAAACTGTAAATTCTAGTTTATACAATACTCGTAGTTCTGTCACTTATGTTTCTCTTCATTTTTACGATACATAATCACTGTATTACCAATCATTTGTACGAGTTCGGCATGTAATTGCTGGCATAACTCATCTGCCATAATGATTCGATCTTCCTTTTCTGCACCGTTAATTTTCACTTTTATTAGCTCATGTGAAAGCAATGCAATATCTGTTTCTGCAATAACGGCTTCAGTTAATCCTTTCGCTCCAAGAAGCACGACAGGTTTTAAATGGTGTGCTTGGGCTTTAAGCGATTTTTTGAGTGCAGTATCCACTGTAATGTTCCTTAAATTCACTCCAATAATGCAATTATTTTGGAGGCTCAATGATAAAATGGTAAATTATTGCACGTTTTGCTGGGAAAAGGTAGTGAAATTCAGTATCATAGTTCAAATTGATACTCTATATAAATTTATGAAACGTACTAAAAGCAGTAAGCGATGGTTGCAAGAGCACTTTGATGATGTTTATGTAAAGAAAGCACAAGCAGAGGGCTATCGCAGCCGTGCTATATACAAGTTAAAAGAAGTAGACGAGAAAGAGTCCTTGCTCAAACCAGGGATGACGGTAGTTGATCTGGGAGCAGCTCCTGGGGGGTGGACACAGTATGTTTCCGAACGGTTGCAAGGTCGAGGACGTATAATTGCCCTCGATATTTTGCCCATGGATGCCTTACCTGATGTCGATTTTATTCTTGGTGATTTTCGGGAAGATGAAGTGCTGCAAAAGTTAAAAGATTTAATTCCAGAACACAGTGTTGACTTGTTATTATCAGATATGGCCCCAAATATGAGTGGTACTACTGCAATTGATATCCCACGAGCTATGTATTTGGTGGAGTTGGCTTTCGATTTTGCAGAAAAAATGTTAAAACCAGGTGGTTCCATGCTGATTAAAATTTTTCATGGGGCTGGTTTTGATGATTTAGTAAAACAAGCAAGAGCTTCTTTTGAGAAAGTCGTGATTCGAAAGCCTTCAGCTTCTCGCTCTCGCTCAAAAGAAACCTATTTGCTGGCAAAGGGATACAATTTATAGTAACTTTATGATTTAAGAATTCGATCATAATATAAAAGCTGTACGTCACTAACGAGGTTAATACTTTGAACGACATGGTTAAGAATTTATTTTTATGGCTGATTATAGCGATCGTGCTTGTTTCAGTTTTCAGTAATTTCGGCCCTCGAAACTCGGTTGCTGAGAAGCTTTCTTACAGCCAATTTTTGAAAGAAGTCGATCAAGGTATGGTTAATTCAGTCACCATTGAGGATGATAAAATCATCAAAGGGATGACTAAAAATAACAAGCGCTTTGTAACATACATGCCTATGCAAGATAATGCTTTATTAGGTGAGTTATTAAAAAGCAAAGTCGATGTAAGCGGTCAAGAGAAACAACAAGAAAGTTTCCTCCTCCATTTATTTATCAATTGGTTCCCAATGCTGCTTTTAATCGGGGTTTGGGTATTTTTTATGCGTCAGATGCAAGGCGGGGGTGGCCGAGGTGCTATGTCTTTTGGTCGTTCACGCGCACGCTTGCTCGGCGAAGATCAAGTGAAAGTGACTTTTGCGGATGTTGCAGGGGTAGATGAGGCTAAAGAAGAGGTTAAGGAGCTAGTCGACTTTTTACGTGATCCCACCAAATTCCAAAATCTTGGGGGACGTATTCCCCGCGGTGTATTATTAGTTGGTTCTCCCGGAACAGGTAAAACCCTTTTGGCTCGAGCAGTTGCTGGTGAAGCAAAAGTGCCATTTTTCACAATTTCGGGTTCTGATTTTGTTGAAATGTTTGTCGGTGTTGGTGCATCTCGTGTCCGCGATATGTTTGAACAAGCAAAAAAACACGCTCCTTGTATTATTTTTATCGATGAAATTGATGCGGTAGGTCGTCATCGAGGTGCGGGTCTTGGGGGCGGTCATGATGAGCGTGAACAAACGTTAAACCAATTGCTTGTAGAAATGGATGGTTTTGAAGGGAGTGAAGGAGTTATTGTTGTTGCAGCAACGAACCGTCCAGATGTTTTAGATCCTGCATTATTACGGCCAGGTCGTTTTGATCGTCAAGTTGTAGTTCCTTTACCGGATATTCGCGGCCGTGAACAAATACTAAGGGTGCATTTGCAAAAAGTTCCTGTAGATAACAATGTAGACATCATGGCAATTGCTCGGGGAACTCCAGGGTTTTCTGGAGCAGATCTTGCCAATTTGGTTAACGAAGCAGCTTTATTTGCTGCGCGTGCCAATAAACGCAAAGTCAACATGATCGAGTTGGACAAAGCAAAAGATAAAATTATGATGGGAGCTGAACGACGCTCCATGGTAATGGATGATAATGAGAAAAAGTTGACTGCTTATCATGAAGCAGGTCATGCGATTGTTGGATTATGTGTACCAGAACATGATCCGGTTTACAAAGTATCTATTATCCCACGAGGGCGTGCTCTTGGTGTGACGATGTTTCTGCCAGAGCAGGATCGCTACAGCCATAGTAAGCGCCGTCTGGAAAGCCAATTATCCAGTTTGTTTGGTGGTCGTATTGCTGAGGAACTGATTTTTGGACCCGAAAGCGTGACCACAGGTGCATCGAATGACATCATGCGTTCTACTGAAATAGCGCGAAAAATGGTTACGACCTGGGGACTTTCAACCCTGGGGCCACTTACTTTTGGTGAAGAAGAAGAGGAAGTATTTCTAGGGCGCTCAATGAATAAGCATAAAGAAATGTCAGACAGAACGGCGCAGCAAATTGATGATGAAGTACGTGCGATTATTGACCGAAACTATAAACGAGCAAAAGAAATTCTGGTCTCAAATATGGATAAATTGCATTTAATGGCACAGAGTTTGATTAAATACGAAACGATAGATCTCAATCAAATAAAAGAGATTATGTCTGGAAAGGAACCTTCTCCACCAGAGGATTGGAACTCATCAAAACCTCTTGATGGAGCTGAAGTGACTAATCAGCCATCAGAGAAGTCAACAGAGCATGAGGTTATCGTAAATCCTGCTGAAGAGCACTGAGATTATTAGTGAGAAAAGCAGGTGAATCCAACGCAATTTTCAGGTTGGCTTGAGCATCAATGCCAACCTTCTCCAGATAACTCGATCCAAAAACCTTTAATTATGGGGATATTGAATGTCACTCCAGATTCGTTTTCTGATGGCGGCAAATTTTTATCCTTGGATATGGCCTGCGAGCAAGCATATCGCTTAATCAGTCAAGGAGCTGATTTAATTGATATTGGAGGGCAATCAACCCGACCCGGCGCACAACATGTTCCACTCGATGTGGAATTGAGTCGAGTCATACCTGTTATTGAACAAATCCGAGCTAATTCAGATATTTGTATTTCAATTGATACAAATAAACCGGAGGTCATGCAAGCTGCTGTAAGTGCAGGTGCTAATGTAATTAATGATATTTATGCTTTACGCACAGAAGGTGCTCTTGAGATGGCTGCAAAACTTGCAGTTCCTATTTGCTTAATGCACATGCAAGGAGAGCCACACAATATGCAACATGACCCATATTATTCAGATGGCGTACTTACGGAAGTGATGCGTTTTTTTATGGAACGCATTGTTGAGTGTGAGCGTGAAGGCATTAAAAGAAACAATATAATTCTGGATCCGGGCTTTGGATTTGGAAAACAAGTACAAGATAATTTGCTCTTGGTCAAAAATCTTGATAGCTTTGCAACATTTGGGATGCCCCTACTTTTAGGAGTATCACGTAAAAGTACTATAGGGATGGTACTTAATAAAGAGGTGGGTGAGCGTTTGATAGGAAGTATCGCGACTGCTGTTTATGCAGCACTGAAAGGCGTGGGGATCATCAGAACGCATGATGTAGATGAAACAAGTCAAGCGTTGCATATGATTACCATGATTAGTCAGGCCGATGTATATCAGCTCACGCAAGCTAAAATTCTTGATAGAGGTGGTTAAGGATGAGTCAACGTAAATATTTTGGTACTGATGGTATAAGAGGACATGTGGGTTTATCTAATATCAACCCTGAATTTGTGTTGAAGTTGGGTTGGGCAGTTGGTCGAGTACTAGCTAATTGCCATCGCAAAAAAGTAGTAATTGGTAAAGACACCAGAGTATCAGGTTATATGCTGGAATCCGCTCTGGAGGCAGGACTATCCGCTGCTGGTGTTGATGTTGCTTTGTTAGGACCTATGCCAACACCGGCCATTGCCTATTTGACTCAAACGCTGAGGGCTAATGCAGGTATCGTGATTAGTGCATCGCACAATCTGTTTCAGGATAATGGAATCAAGTTTTTCTCCTCAGAAGGGGGTAAATTACCTGACAGCGTTGAATTAGCAATCGAAGCAGAGCTGGAAAAGAAAATGCAAACAGTGCCTTCGCAAAATTTGGGTAAGGCAACACGAATTAATGATGCAAGTGGACGTTATATAGAATTTTGTAAGTCAACGATTCCTTCATTAACACGATTATCTGGTTTAAAAATTGTAGTTGATTGCGCAAATGGTGCGACCTACCATATTGCCCCTAATGTATTTTCTGAACTTGGGGCCGAAGTGATATCCATTGGCAATCATCCTGATGGATTTAATATTAATGAAGATTGTGGCTCAACATCTCCAGAGCTGCTAAGACAGAAGGTCATAAGTACAGGCGCGGATATTGGTATCGGTCTCGATGGTGATGGGGATCGTGTTATATTAATTGATTCAGATGGTCGTTTAATTGATGGGGATCAAATCCTTTATATTATTGCAAAAGACAGGCATCAACGAGGGGTCTTAAATGGCGGTGTAGTTGGTACGCAAATGAGCAATTATGGCCTGGAAATCGCAATAAAAAATTTGGGTATCCCTTTTGTGCGAACACGCGTAGGTGATCGATACGTTTTAGAGGCCCTACGAGAAAGAGATTGGAAGATAGGTGGTGAAACCTCAGGGCATATTGTTTGTCTGGATAAAACTACAACAGGTGATGGGATTGTTGCTGCGCTGCAAGTATTGTCAATTATGGTCAAGCAAGGAAAAACTTTAAAGCAATTAGTTGAAGGGATTAATTTATTACCACAAAGCTTGATGAATTTAAAAACCAATTACGCGGCCTTGCTTGCTGAGCATACACAGGTAATCGAAATAGTTAGGGCTTTAGAAACAAGCTTAAATGGAGAAGGAAGAGTGTTACTTCGACCTTCAGGTACTGAACCCTTATTACGTGTTATGGTAGAAGGTATGGATGAAACTATAGTAAAACAGCATGCACAAAAGCTGTGTGATCATATAAGTCAAATTGAGAGAAATTTGAGTTTTTAGTAAAAAATTAAAACTCACGGTAGTTAATATATAGTAGCTTTTAATAAAAAAAACGCGATAAGACTACACATCGGCTATGAGATTGGGTATAGTCCGCAGTTGAAGCGAGGGGGTGTGCTGATGAGACACAAGATAGTTGCCGGCAACTGGAAAATGAATGGCCAGCTGCAGCAAGTGATTCAATTAAGTAGTGAACTTAAAGAATTGCTTAACTCTATTAATGATGTCCAAGTTATAGTAATGCCTCCAGCAATTTATATTCCACAAGTTAGGGGTATAATTGCTGAATGTAAAATTGAAATAGGTGCCCAGAATGTATATCCGAAGGACTCTGGAGCTTATACCGGAGAGATATCTGCGCCTATGTTAAAAGATTTCGACTGTCGCTATGTTTTGGTGGGGCATTCTGAACGCAGACATTGTTTTCATGAAGATGAAAATTTTGTAGCGCAAAAATTCCACCATGTGAAAGAACATGATATGATACCGGTTCTTTGCGTCGGTGAAACGCTGGTTGAACGTGAAAAGGGGCAAACAGAGCAAGTAATTGCCAAACAATTGCTCGCAGTAAGTGAACGAGACAAAAATTGTTTTCGTGATTGTGTTGTAGCTTACGAACCTGTTTGGGCAATAGGAACAGGGAAAACTGCGTCACCCGAACAAGCACAGGAAGTACATCAGTTTATTAGAAAGCTGGTTGCAGAGATAAATCATAGCGATGCGGAACGGCTACCTCTTTTATATGGAGGGAGCGTGAACGAAAACAATGCCAGAGCATTGTTTACCATGCCAGATGTTGATGGTGGCTTGGTAGGAGGTGCATCGTTGAACGCGAAACAGTTTGTGGAAATTGTGAAATGTATCAATTGATATTAATGATTCATGTAATCGTAGCTGTAGCCTTAATAGGCTTAGTTCTTATCCAACATGGTAAAGGTGCTGATATTGGTGCTGCTTTTGGATCGGGCGCTTCGAATACTATATTTGGAAGCCAAGGGACAGGTGGTTTTTTATTTAAATTAACTGGTGGTTTGGCGATAACCTTTTTTATCACCAGCTTATTGCTGTCATATTTGGTGTCTGTTCAATATCAAAAAGCAGATCAACAAATAATTCCTCAACAAACTAGTGTACCTGCGAGTTCAATTCCAGTACCAGTTGACAACAGTAAGAAGTAATAAATAAGAATTTTTTCTCCGGACTTAAGTACAGAGAGAAGATTAGGAAAGTAAGTAATTACTAATAAAAAGAATATGCCGAAGTGGTGGAATTGGTAGACACGCCGTCTTGAGGGGGCGGTGGCGAAAGCCGTGCCGGTTCGAGTCCGGCCTTCGGCACCATTTTAATCCGTGCAAGGTGAAAAAATGCTATCTCAATATTTACCTGTTCTAATTTTCATAATTATCGGATTGGCATTGGGCTTGGCAATGATAGGGGCTGGTTCTCTTTTGTCAAAGCACAACCCTGATAGCGCTAAAAATTCTCCCTACGAATGTGGATTTGGTGCATTCGAAAGTTCTCATATCCCATTTGATGTTCGCTTTTATCTAGTTGCCATCCTATTTATTATCTTTGATTTGGAAACTGCATTTTTCTTTCCATGGGCTTTAGCTTTACGCAAAATTGGTTGGTTTGGTTTTGCTGGAATGATGTTGTTTTTAGGGTTATTAGTTATTGGTTTTATTTATGAATGGAAACGAGGCGCACTAGAGTGGGAATAATTTAAATGTGCGTAATAACTCACTTCTGATTGTCACTTCAAACGAAGAAAACAATTAGAGGTGGTACCTTTTTTATTAATATTTTAACTGCTTAGAGGCTAACTATGGCGGTTGCAGAATTGCAAAAAAGTGGCTTTGTAACGACTTCAGTCGAGAAACTTCTCGGATGGGCACGTAGTGGTTCTATGTGGCCTATGACTTTTGGATTGGCATGTTGTGCTGTAGAAATGATGCACGTGGGTGCTGCACGTTATGATTTGGACCGGTTCGGAATTATTTTTCGTCCAAGTCCCCGTCAATCAGACGTAATGATAGTTGCTGGTACCCTGTGCAATAAAATGGCTCCTGCTTTGCGCAAAGTTTATGATCAAATGCCTGATCCTCGATGGGTTATCTCTATGGGATCTTGTGCGAATGGCGGTGGGTATTATCATTACTCTTACTCCGTAGTTCGTGGGTGTGATCGTATTGTCCCAGTAGATGTATATGTACCAGGTTGCCCTCCAACTGCAGAAGCACTGCTGTATGGCATTATTCAATTGCAGAACAAAATCAGGCATAAAAAAATCCTAGAAGCTTAAGATCATCAAAGGTGCAAATAGATGACAACAAAAAATGATTATTTGGTTGAACAACTCAAACATGAATTGGCAAGCCAATTTAAAGATATAAGTGTTGCTTATGATGAAGTAACTATTGAGTGTGACGTATCAAATTTAAAAGCAATGATGTTGGAACTACGTGATCTGGAAGCATTTCGTTTTGATCAGCTCATTGATCTTTGCGCCGTGGATTATTTGCTTTATGGTGAGTGTGATTGGGAAACCGATTCAGCAACAGAAAGTGGGTTCTCGCGCGGTGTTGAGTGTCAAGAAGCTAAAGTTTATGCTCTGGATAAACCCCGTTTTGCCGTAGTTTATCATTTACTCTCAACAAAAATGAATCATCGTTTACGTGTTAAGGTATTTGTTGATGAGTCTCATTTAATTGTCCCTTCAGTGCATCATTTGTGGAAAGGCGCAAATTGGTTTGAGCGCGAGGCTTATGATTTATATGGTATTTTATTTGAAGGCCATCCAGACCTAAGACGTATTTTGACTGATTATGGATTTATCGGACATCCATTCCGTAAAGATTTCCCACTCAGTGGTCATGTTGAAATGCGCTATGACGCAAAATTAGAAAAAGTCATATACGCTCCAGTAGATATTGAACCAAGAGTTTTGGTGCCCAAGGTTATTCGTAATGATAACCGGTATATTGGTGATAAAAGGGGCGAATAATGATTGAATTAAAGAATTACACTTTAAATTTTGGTCCACAACATCCTGCAGCACATGGAGTATTACGTTTAGTTCTTGAGCTTGAAGGTGAAACCATAGTTCGCGCAGACCCACATATAGGATTGCTGCATAGAGCAACAGAAAAATTAGCAGAAACAAAACCTTATATTCAAAGCATCGGTTATATGGATAGACTCGACTACGTATCCATGATGTGCAACGAGCATGCCTATGTACGCGCAATAGAGAAACTTTTAGGTATAGAAGCGCCTATTCGAGCTCAATATATCCGTACTATGTTTGATGAAGTAACTCGTATTTTGAATCATCTGTTGTGGTTAGGGGCTATAGCTCTGGATATTGGTGCGATGACCGTATTTTTATATTGCTTCAGAGAGCGCGAAGATTTATTCGATTGCTATGAGGCAGTATCTGGAGCACGGATGCATGCTACCTATTATAGACCTGGTGGTGTTGCACGAGACTTGCCTGATACTATGCCCAAGTATAAAGCATCTAGATGGCATAATGAACGTGAGGTTGAAAAGCTTAACGAAGAGCGCAGCGGTAGTCTGCTTGATTTCCTCGAGGCATTCACAGGACGTTTTACTCGATGTGTTGATGAATATGAAACGTTATTAACTGATAATAGAATTTGGAAACAACGCACAGTAGATATCGGTATTGTTTCACCCGAAGAAGCATTGCAATGGGGTTTTACAGGACCAATGCTTCGTGGTTCCGGAGTTGCTTGGGACTTACGTAAAAAACAAAGTTATGCAGCATATGATCGTGTGGATTTCGATATTCCCGTGGGTAAAACTGGAGATTGTTACGATCGTTATTTGGTTCGTGTTGAAGAATTAAGACAATCAAATCGAATTATTAAACAATGCATCGAATGGCTCAGAGCAAATCCTGGCCCAGTTCGTATTGATGATCACAAGATTACACCTCCACGCCGCGTAGAAATGAAAGAAGATATGGAAGCATTGATTCATCATTTTAAATTGTTTACAGAAGGTTTTTGTTTGCCACGAGGGGAAGTATATAGTGCTGTTGAAGCCCCTAAAGGTGAGTTTGGTATTTATATGGTATCTGATGGGGCCAATAAGCCCTACAGATTGAAAATTCGTGCTCCTGGATTTGCTCATTTGTCTAGCTATGATGCAATGACCAGAGGACATATGATCGCTGATGGTGTCGCGATTTTAGCGAGTCAGGATATAGTATTTGGTGAAATTGATCGTTAATTTTGGGGGCGGTCAGTTTACGAACGTTAAAGTGACATCCCATAAAATTGCAATTTAAATTAATAAAGGTTTAGAAATGTCTGATAATTCAGCAAAAATATTAAATCAATTGGTGTCAGCTCAAAGAATAAAGGACATCGATCACTGGATTGCAAAATATCCAAAAGATCAAAAGCAATCAGCTGTAATGAGCGCACTACGAATAGTCCAGGAAGAGCATGGTCACCTGACTACCGAATTAATGGACGCTGTTGCTGAATATCTAGAGATGCCTCCTATTGCCGTATATGAGGTAGCGAGTTTCTATACAATGTACGAACACAAACAGGTTGGCAGACATTCAATCAATGTATGTACCAATATTTCTTGTATGCTGCGTGATTCAGCTGCGGTTGTTGAACACTTGGAAAAAAAGCTGGGTATAAAATTAGGTGAAACCACAGATGATGGGCGCTTTACTTTAAGATCTGTTGAGTGTTTAGGTGCCTGTGTTAATGCACCGATGATGCAGGTGGACAAGGATTATCATGAGAATCTGACTCCTGAATCTATAGATAAAGTGTTGGAACAATACCAATAAAAGATAGAGGTGGTTGCCGTGGTTGAATTAAATCAAGTTTGTTATCGAACATTTCATCTACCAGAGCCTTGGACACTATCTGCTTATGAAAGTGTTGGTGGATACAGTGCATGGAGAAAAATATTAAAAGAGCAAACTTCTCCACAATTAATTATTGATGAGTTAAAGACATCTGCCCTGCGTGGTCGAGGGGGAGCTGGATTCCCAACAGGATTAAAATGGAGTTTTATGAACCGTAATACTCCAGTACAGAAATATGTAGTTTGTAACTCCGACGAAGGTGAGCCAGGTACGTGTAAAGACCGCGAAATACTTACATTAAATCCACATCAACTCATTGAAGGCATGGCAATTGCTGGATATACCATGGGTGCTACTGTTGGATATAACTATATTCGCGGTGAATTTTGGTTGCCCTATGAGCGTACAGAAGCAGCAATAAAAGAAGCTTATGCGGCAGGTTTATTAGGTAAGAATATTTTAGGTACAGGCATCGACTTTGATTTATATAATCATTTAGGGGCTGGCGCATATATTTGCGGTGAAGAGACCGCATTGCTTAATTCCCTTGAGGGAAAAAAAGGTCAACCAAGATTTAAACCCCCATTTCCTGCCAACTATGGTTTATATGGAAAACCCACAACGATAAATAATACCGAGACTTTTGCTTCTGTTCCGGTCATTATGGAAAAAGGTGGTGAATGGTTCTTAAAAATAGGCAAACCCAATAATGGCGGAGCCAAGTGTTTTAGTGTTAGTGGACACGTTAATAAGCCTGGAAATTTCGAAATCCCCTTGGGAACACCATTTAAAACTCTTCTTGAATTGGCAGGTGGCGTTACAAAAGGCCGAAAAATTAAAGCAGTAATTCCTGGGGGTACATCCATGCCCGTTTTACCTGGTGAGGTAATGATGGGGCTCAATATGGATTATGACAGCATACAAAAGGCAGGTTCAGGATTAGGCTCCGGTGCTGTGATTATTATGGATGAAACAACCTGTATGGTCGATGCACTTTATCGCATTTCCGAGTTTTATATGGAGGAGTCTTGTGGGCAATGCACTCCATGTCGCGAGGGTACCGGCTGGTTAGTCCGTTTGCTACACCGCATTAAGGAAGGCCATGGTGAACCTGGGGATGTAGAGAAATTAGTCAATGTTGCGAATAATATCGAAGGACGCACTATTTGTGCATTAGGTGAGGCAGCAGCTTGGCCGGTACAAAGTTTTGTTAAGCATTTCCGCGATGAATTTGAATATTTCGTTAAGCATAAACGCTCAATCGTCGCAGCATAATTAAAAGGTTTGACCCATGACTACTACTATTGAAATCGACGGTAAAAGGTTTGAAGCAGAAAACGGTAAAATGATCATCGAAGTTGCCGATGAAGCGGGTATTCATATCCCACGTTTTTGTTATCATAAAAAATTATCAGTGGCTGCAAATTGTCGCATGTGTTTAGTTGAGGTAGAAAACGGCCGTAAGCCGGTTCCTGCATGTGCAACTCCAATTACCAATGGTATGAAGGTATTTACCAAATCGAAGGAAGCATTACATTCACAAAAGGTAGTTATGGAGTTCCTTCTTATTAACCATCCGCTTGACTGTCCGATCTGCGATCAGGGTGGGGAATGTGAATTACAAGACATATCCATGGGATATGGGGCAGACGAATCTCAGTATACAGAAAGCAAACGTTCAGTTGATGATGACGATTTAGGCACACTGATTTCAACTGAAATGACTCGCTGCATCCATTGTACTCGTTGTGTCCGCTTTGGCGAAGAAATCGCAGGATTAAGAGAGTTAGGTGCGACTGGTCGTGGTGAGCATATGCAAATAGGTACTTATGTTCAACACAGCATGAAGTCAGAAGTCTCCGGTAATATTATTGATTTATGCCCTGTAGGTGCATTAACTTCAAAACCGTTCCGATTTACCGCTCGAGCATGGGAACTTACTCAACATGATGGTGTAGCACCACATGATTGCCTCGGATCAAATATCTATCTGCATACACGTCGAAATAAGCTAATGCGTGTTGTTCCAAAAGAGAATGAAGCAATTAACGAAACCTGGTTGGCGGACAGAGATCGATTTAGTTATCTAGGACTGAATAGCCCATTAAGAGCAAGTCAGCCACAGATTAAGCGCAACGGACAATGGGAAGTTGTGGATTGGGAGACTGCTTTAAAATTTACAGCAGAGGGTCTAGCGCGAGTTATAAAACAAAATGGTGCAGAGCAGGTAGCCGCTTTTGCCTCAAGTTCTTCTACATTAGAAGAACTGTATTTACTGCAAAAATTAATGCGCCAAATTGGTGTTCATAATCTCGACCACAGATTGCAACAAGTTGATTTTAGAGATCAAGAACATCAAGGAACTACACCAGTAAGTTCCTTACCCTATGCAGAAGTAGAACATCAAAATGTACTCGTCTTGATCGGATGCAATATTGATCGGGAAGTCCCTCTTGCTGGTGTTCGGGTTCGTAAGGCATTCCGTAATGGGGCAAAAATTTACGCAATAAGTCCAGTAGATTTCGATTATTGCTTTGATCTTGATGAGCGCTTCATTGTTTCACCTTTAGAAATGCCAATGCAACTTGCCAAGATTGCTTTAGCACTGACTGGTGACATAAAAAACTTACCAGCGGAAGTACAAAAATTAGTAATAGGTCTTGAGCTGGATGCAGCAACTCAACGAGTTGCCAAAGCATTAAAAGAGGAAAATGCATGCTTAATTACCGGTGCTCTTTGTGAAAATCACCCTGAAGCGGCTTTATTGCGTACCTTGGTGTTCCATATTGAAAAACTAAGTGGTGCGAAAGCATTGCGATTGACTCATGGTGCAAACACTGCAGGTGCTTGGGTCGCAGGGATGGTTCCCCATCGAACAACTGCAGGCAAAACAGATTCAACACCAGGAATGGATGTACAAGCAGCACTAAATGCCAAACTTAAAGCATATTTTTTAATGGGAGTAGAGCCTGGTTTTGATTTTGCTAATCCTTATGGTGCAAGACAATCAATGCTCGGTGCTGAGTTTGTTGTCTTAATGTCAGCTTTCAATCATGAGTCAATGCATGATTATGCTGATGTTATTTTACCAATTGCTCCATATGCTGAGACTTCAGGAACGTATATTAATGTTGATAATACTTGGCAAACAGTAAAGGGCGCGTTATCGCCTCACGGCGAATCCCGACCTGCATGGAAAGTATTAAGAGTACTTGGTAATTTATTGCATTGTGATGGCTTTGAATATTTATCAACTGAAGATATTTTGTCAGAAATTAAAAATAGTGTTGCAATCACTATGGAGCAAGACTATAAGCCCTATTATCCTGAGAGCTTGCCTCTAATTAATCAATCATTGATTCGCGTTGGCGAGTGGCCACTTTATCGTAGCGATGCAATTGTTAGGAATGCTAAAGAATTGCAATTATGTGCTGCTGCTGAATCAGTATGCATCCGCATCAATCCTACAACAGCTGACCGATTGAAATTAGACGATGTTGCTACTGTATCTCAGGGAGATATTGAGATAACATTGCCGCTTAAACGTGATGAACGCATTGCGGCGGATGTTGTATGGGTAGCAAACGCGATGCCTGAAACCGTAGATTTAGGCCATTCATTTGCTGCAATAACTATTAAGCGCTAGGCAGGTAAGAAAATGCTGCAAGATATTAGCATATTAATTTGGGTCATCATTAAAATATTAGTAATCGTAGTGCCATTACTATTATGTGTTGCATATTTAATTTATGCGGAGCGTAAAGTCATTGGGTATATACAAGCACGTATAGGACCCAACCGCGTGGGGGTGCGAGGATTACTTCAGCCTATCGCAGATTTGATCAAGCTAATTACTAAAGAAATTATTATTCCGACGCGTTCTAATAAATATCTTTTTATTGCTGCTCCATTATTTGCTTTAGTTCCGGCTTTGGCAGGCTGGGCAGTAATTCCTTTTCAGGAAGGAATGGTTTTAGCAAATATTAATGCAGGGGTTCTTTATATTTTTGCAATGAGTTCCCTTGGCGTTTATGGAGTGCTAATTGCTGGATGGGCATCTAACTCCAAATATGCAATGTTTGGTGCATTAAGAAGTACAGCGCAGACCGTATCCTATGAAATTGCAATGGGCTTTGCTTTAGTAGGCGTGCTGTTGGCTGCAGGAAGTATGAATCTCACAGACATTGTTAATTCACAAAGAGGTGGAGTTTTACATTGGTGGTTTATTCCTCTATTGCCACTGTTTTTTGTGTTTTGGATTGCAGGAATCGCTGAAACCAACCGTGCGCCATTCGACTTAGCCGAAGGAGAGTCCGAAATTGTTGCTGGATTCCATGTGGAGTATTCTGGAATAGGCTTCGCATTATTCTTCTTATCAGAATATGCGAGTATGATTCTTATCTCTGTACTACTCAGTATCCTGTTTGTGGGTGGTTGGATGTCGCCATTTGAAGGTGTCCCATTTTTACAAAACATATTTTTTATTGTACCCGGGTTTGTTTGGTTAATCGTAAAAGTCTGCTTTTTCTTATATGTATATTTATGGATAAGAGCCACTTTTCCTCGTTATCGTTATGACCAGCTTATGCGTTTAGGCTGGAAGGTACTTATTCCGGTCACCATTGTTTGGATTATTGTAACTGCACTAATGGTTGTTACACATGTTAAACCTTGGTTTTAATGATTAATAGAGAAGCCGATGAAAAAAGCATATCAACTTATTAAATACTACGTACGCAGTTTTCTTTTAATAGAATTATTGCAGGGTTTAAAGTTAACTGGTAAATATTTTTTTAAGAAAAAAATAACCGTACAGTTTCCAGAGGAACAGACTCCAATTTCACCTCGCTTTAGAGGAGCACTTGCGTTACGCCGTTATCCTAATGGTGAAGAACGATGCATTGCTTGTAAATTATGTGAAGCAGTTTGTCCTGCACTGGCTATAACCATAGAGTCAGAACCACGTGAAGACGGATCTCGTCGCACAACAAGGTATGATATTGATGTATTTAAATGCATTAATTGCGGCTTATGTGAAGAATCATGTCCTGTAGATTCCATCGTAGTGACACCGGTGCATCATTATCATGTTAGTGAACGCGGTCAAAATATTATGACAAAAGAAAAGCTCTTGGCACTTGGCGATTTGTTGGAGCCTAAACTTGCGGCAGATAGAGCTGCTGATGAAAAATACCGATAACGGGGTGCAGTATGCATGAATTATTAGTTCAAACTATTTTCTATATTTTTGCGGCTATAGCCGTAGGCGCTGCCTTTATGGTCATTATTCAAGATAATCCAGTACGCAGCGTTTTATTTCTTGTACTTACATTCTTTGCAAGTGCCGTATTATGGATACTTGCCGAGGCGGAGTTTCTGGCACTGATTTTGGTACTGGTATATGTAGGGGCGGTCATGACACTGTTCCTGTTCGTCGTGATGATGCTTAACATTGATGTTGAAGTAATTAAAAACCATTATAGACGCTATTTACCATTCGGTTTAATTCTTGTTGCTTTGTTAACGGGACTTTTAATGGTATCTATTCCTGCAGGTACGTTTAAGTCGAATGTTGAAACTCAGAGCAACACTACAATAAGTACACAGTTATTTGAGGTAACACAAAACAATCCTGATGCAACTCGCTCAAATACTGAAGCCTTGGGCATGGTTCTATATACTGATTATTTACTGGCTTTTGAGATTGCAGCTGTTCTGTTATTAATTGCAATTATTTCAGCAATTACCCTAGTACATAGAGGTCCCAGAAAATCGAAAAGACAGGATGTGAAACAACAGATTCTGACAAGTAGAAATGATCGGGTTGAATTAATTAATATGAAAGCAGAAAAATAATGTTGGGGAATTCTATATGATACCTGTTAATAATTACCTAATTCTGGGGGCAATTTTATTCGGTTTTGGTCTTATTGGCATAATGATGAATCGTAGAAATATCATCTTATTGCTGGTATGCATCGAATTGATGTTACTTGCAGTGAATACTAATTTTGTCGCATTTTCACATTATTATAACGAAATTAGCGGTCAAGTTTATGTCTTTTTTATTTTAACGGTTGCTGCAGCAGAGGCAGCAATAGGATTAGCCATAGTGATGTTGCTTTTTAGAAATAGAGGTAACATTGACGTAGATAAGATGAATCATTTAAAAGGTTAACATTGTGAGTATCCAACAACTTTGTCTAATAATCGTTTTAACTCCCTTGGCTGGCTCCATCATTGCTGGTTTTTTCCGTAATCAAATAGGACGAGCCGGAGCACATTCAGCTACTATCTTAGGCGTTACAATATCGTTTATTGCCTCGCTCTATGTAGCTTGGCAAGTCTTTACTGGCGCCATGCCAACTGAGAGCACAGTTCTATATCATTGGGCAACTGGTGGTTTAATCCTTCCATTTGAATTTAATATTGGTTTTCTGATCGATCCTTTAAGTGTCGTGATGCTCGTGACTGTAAATTTTGTCTCTTTGTTGGTGCATATTTACAGTATTGGCTATATGGCTGATGACGATGGGTACCAGCGCTTTTTTAGCTATATTTCGCTGTTTACTTTTATGATGCTGATGTTAGTCAGTGCCAATAATTTCTTGCAATTATTCTTTGGCTGGGAAGGTGTCGGTCTCGTTTCTTATTTGCTTATCGGTTTTTGGTATCAAAAGGAATCAGCTATTGAAGGTAGCCTTAAAGCATTTATCGTCAACCGTGTGGGCGACTTCGGTTTCCTAATAGGTATTGCACTGGTATTTGCTTACACTGGAAGTATCGATTATGAAACTGTATTCAAGAGTGTTAATTATCTTGCAAGTCAAAATATTGAGCTATTTCAAGGCCACCCTTGGTCTTTAGTCACGGTAATTTGTTTGGCTTTATATGTTGGTGCTATGGGTAAATCGGCACAAGTACCGCTGCATGTATGGTTACCTGAATCGATGGAAGGTCCGACACCTATTTCTGCATTGATTCATGCTGCAACCATGGTTACTGCTGGGGTATTTATGATTGCACGTATTTCACCTCTGATCGAATTTTCCACAACAGCATTGAGCGTAGTTTTGGTTATTGGCGCAACAGGAGCACTCTTTACAGGAATCCTGGCACTTACAATGAACGATATTAAACGTGTAGTCGCCTATTCAACACTATCTCAATTAGGATATATGATGGTTGGAATGGGTGCTTCAGCATATAGTGCAGGGATGTTTCATCTTCTTACTCATGCATGTTTTAAAGCACTTTTATTCTTAGGTGCTGGTTCTGTAATTATCGGAATGCATCATGAACAAGACATGCGGAAAATGGGTGGTTTATGGAAAAAAATGCCAATTACTTATGTAACCTTTGTTATTGGTTCTCTAGCTCTGTGCGCTATTCCTCCACTAGCAGGGTTTTATTCAAAGGATACAATTATTGAAGCGGTACAATTGTCACAGATTCCAGGAAGTGGTTATTCCTATTTCTGTGTTGTTCTTGGCGCGGGTGTTACTGCGATGTATACCTTTAGATCTTTGTTTATGACGTTTCATGGTAAACCTCGCATGGATGAACATACTTTAAGTCATGTTCATGAATCACCATGGGTAGTTTGGTTGCCACTTGTTCTACTTGCTATTCCTTCAATTATTTTAGGCTACATATTGTATATGCCTATGCTATTTGATAATCCATCCATTTTAAGCTCATCTTTATTTATACTTCCTCAACATAATGTGTTGGCAGAGCTTGCGCACGAAATTACATCACCTTTTGCAAGTATGATGCATTCGATATACTCGCTCACTTTTTGGATTACTTTGGCGGGAATTGCGATTGCCTGGCTCTGTTATATAGCTGTACCATCGATTCCAGGCTATTTAGCACGTCGTTTTTCACTCATCTATAAAATACTCGTTAATAAATATGGATTTGATGCATTTAACAATTTAGTTTTTGTAAAAGGTTCTAAGGGGATAGGAACTGTATTTTACAGTGTGGGTGATCAGAAATTGATCGATGGGATGGTTGTGAATGGCAGCAGTCGACTCGTTAGATGGTTATCAGCTAAAGGTCGCGCTATACAAAGTGGTTATCTGTATCATTATGCTGCAGTAATGATTTTTGGATTGCTTGGATTTTTATGCTGGTTGATACTCGGCTGAATATAGGGTGAAGGTATGCATTATTTGCTCAATTTACTAATTTGGTTGCCAGTAATAGGCGGTGTTTTTGTTCTTCTCGCTGGAGATGATCGTAGCCCGAATATTTCGCGTTATTTGGCATTGTTTACCGTAATACTTTGTTTGCTACTGTGTATCCCTCTTGTTGCAGGCTTTGATCCTAAAGTATTAGGAATGCAATATTTGGAGGAATTCTCATGGATGCCAGCACTAGGCATTAGCTATAGCTTAGGTATCGATGGTATGTCCTTACTCCTAATAGTGCTTAGTATATTTACGAATTTAGTGGTGATACTGGCAACTTGGGAAAGTATTACTAACCGCGTCTCTCAATATTTAGCTGCATTTTTGATTATGCAGGGACTTTTAGTTGGAGTTTTCTCTGCATTAGATGCGATTTTATTTTACATCTTCTGGGAAGCAACGCTAATACCTATGTATCTGATTATTGGTATTTGGGGATCAGAGAATCGAGTTTATGCAGCGATTAAATTTTTCCTATATACCTTTTTAGGTTCCGTACTTATGTTAGCTAGCTTTTTATACATGGGCTATATCGCGGGCTCATTTAGTATAGAAGCGTTTTATGCAATTAAACTAAGTATGACAGCTCAAACATTGATCTTCATTGCATTTTTCCTTGGTTTTGCAATCAAAATCCCGATGTTTCCAGTACATACTTGGTTGCCTGATGCCCATACTGAGGCTCCGGCGGGCGGCTCGGTTGTATTGGCTGCTATTTTGTTAAAACTCGGAGCTTACGGATTTATCCGATTCTCTTTACCCATTGTTCCAGATGCATGTAGTCGCTATGCAGGGATTATGATTGCCTTATCTTTAATCGCGATTGTTTATATTGCATTGGTCGCAATTATTCAAAAAGATATGAAGCGATTAATTGCATATTCTTCAATTTCACACATGGGATTTGTGACATTGGGCAGTTTTGCTATTTTTGCGATTGCAAAACAATCTGGATTAAGCGCAGCTGGCCTAATCTTAGAGGGTGCAATTGTAGTCATGATTTCACATGCGTTTGTCTCAAGTGCACTTTTCGCTGGTGTTGGTTTTATCTATGATCGTATGCATACCCGACGTTTAGCAGATTTCGGAGGGATTGTGAATACAATGCCAATATTTGCATCTTTTTTCATGCTGTTCTGTATGGCAAATGCGGGTTTACCAGGAACCTCCGGTTTTGTTGGTGAATTTATGGTAATTCTAGGGTCACTTAAAGCCGGTTTTTGGGTAACATTTTGGGCTGCAACCACACTTATAACTGCAGCAGGTTATAATCTTTGGATGTATAAAAGAGTAATTTTTGGACCTATAGCAAATGAAAAAGTTGCAGAACTAAAAGATCTTTCGGGCTATGAGTTAAGTGCTTATATCTTACTTGCTTTGATGGTTATCGCCATGGGTGTTTATCCCAAGCCGTTTCTAGAGTACATCCATCAAACAGTAAGCCATACTCTGGCATTAGCAAGTCAATCAAAATTGTAATCAAGGTTAACCAATATGACAGCATTACTTGAAAATATCCATGTAGCCATTCCGGAAATGATTGTGCTCGCCACCGCATGCATTGCATTGCTTGCTGATCTATTTTTACGGCATCGGTATAAATCAGTTTCTTATTTCATCTCCTGTGTAGGTTTAGTTTTAGCTGCTGTTGTTAGTTTTCTTTATATTGGTATGTATAAAATTATTACACTCAATGGCTTATTCATTAGTGATGATATTGCCAATTTAATGAAATTTTTTATATACATTAGTGTGTTGCTGAGCTTTATCTATTCAAAAAATTATATAGATGAGCGTCAGATGCCTTCTGGTGATTACTATATTTTAGGATTGTTTTCTACTTTAGGGATGATGCTTCTTGTTTCAGCACATTCGCTGCTTACGATTTTCCTTGGTTTGGAATTATTATCATTGCCCTTATATGCAATGACTGCTATTCGCAGAACAGATAGTGATGCTTCTGAAGCAGCAATGAAGTACTTTGTAATGGGGTCGATTGCTTCCGCAATGCTTTTATATGGTATTTCCCTAATTTACGGGGCAACTGGAAAACTGGATTTACTCGAAGTGGCTAATGTTATTGCCGCGAACTGGCAACAACAAAGTACGCTGCTCGCTTTTGCGATGGTTTTTATCCTCTGCGGGGTTGCTTTTAAATTAGCAGCAGTTCCCTTTCATATGTGGGCACCAGATGTATACCAGGGAGCACCGACTTCAGTTACTTTATTTATTAGTGCTGCACCCAAAGTCGCTGCACTTGGTATGGCTTTTAGATTACTGACAATTGGCCTAGTAGATATTAGTTCACAGTGGCAACAAATTTTGTTGGTAATTACTTTACTCTCCACAGGTTTGGGAAATTTATTTGCAGTAGTCCAAACCAGTATTAAACGTTTATTAGCTTATTCTGCTATATCGCATATTGGATACGCTTTATTTGGTATTTTGGCAGCGACTGCATCAGGATATTCCTCTGCTCTTTATTATATTTTAGTTTACTCAATTACTTCAGCTGCAGCCTTTGGTTTAATTGTATTAATGTCTAACCACGGGATGGAAATAGATAACGTTGATGACTTAAAAGGGCTTAACAAAAGAAATCCTTGGCTCGCATTTATGATGCTAATTATTATGTTTTCTCTAGCAGGAGTTCCGCCTACGGTTGGTTTCTTTACAAAATTGCTTGTGCTGAAGGCGTTGGTCGATGCTCAAATGACATGGGTTGCGGTAGTAGGGCTATTTTTTACAGTAATTGGAGCTTATTACTATTTAAGAATTGTTAAAATCATGTATTTTGATAAACCGACACACACTGACCCTGTGGTTATGAATAAAGGAAATGTCTTAGTGCTTTCACTGAATTGTTTATCATTAATTTATTTAGGTATTTTTCCAGGTACCTTAATTGTAGCTTGTATGAATGCTTTCGGCTCTTAAAATTGTTCAAACTTTGTTCTGCATTAGATAAAAAACCATTTTTTTGATGCAGAATACATATTTATTTACATTCTTGAACGAAAGTACTTGCTAAGAGTACAGACTCTCAGTATACTTGCCATCAGTTGACGCGGGGTGGAGCAGCCTGGTAGCTCGTCGGGCTCATAACCCGAAGGTCGTAGGTTCAAATCCTGCCCCCGCTACCACTTATTAAGAACCCCATTTATGGGGTTTTTTATTATGTACAATTTGTAACTGCACTAAAATCAGTAGTAGCCAGTGAAGCAAAGATCAGCTCGGAAATAATTGTTTTAGAGAAATCACTTCCAGAGCCTAGCTCTTTCCCGAACTTAGGTTACTATATCGTATTTGTATTAGGCATTCGTGCCCTTTTTTGTTTGTTAATACTATGATACAAGATGAATTGGAACATTTATTAGCTCCTACAATTAATGATATGGGCTATGAGCTTTGGGGATGCGAGTACCTTTCGCAAGGTAAGCATTCTTTATTGCGTATATACATTGATAAGGCTGATGGAATAGGGATTGAAGACTGCGAAGCAGTAAGTCATCAAGTCAGTGCTCTTCTGGATGTTGAAGATCCAATTTCTGGGAATTATAGCTTGGAAGTATCATCACCTGGCATTCCAAGACCTTTATTTAAAAATTGGCAATATCAACGTTATATAGGCCATGAAGTACAAATAAAAACTTTTAAGCCAATTGAGGGTAAACGTAAATTACTAGGCACTATTGTCTCAGTATCTGAGAACGCTTTAGTACTCAAAATAAATAATGAAGATAAAGAATTACTTTTTTCAAATATTGTGAAAGCAAGTTTGACAGTATAGAGAGGCGAACAATGAGCAAAGAATTGTTACTGGTTGCAGAAGCGTTATCAAACGAAAGAGGTGTAAGTAAGGATGTTATTATACTTGCCATTCAGGCTGCATTGGAGTCCGCAACTCGCAAAATCTTTGGTTTAGATATAGGGGTACGAATTAAATTAGATCCACGTACAGGTGACTATGAAACCTTTAGATATTGGGATGTAGTCAACGAGGATGAGATAGAGCACCCAGAACGCCAATTAACTGTTGAACAAGCAAAAGAGCGTAATCCATCTGCAAACATTAATGATCGTATAGAAGAGTCAATTCCTTCGATTGAATTTGGGAGAATTGAAGCACAAGCCGCTCGTCAAGTGATTATGCAAAAAGTTAGAGAAGCAGAGCGTGAGCTGGTAATTGATCAATTCAGAAGCAAGCTAGGTCAATTGATTTATGGAACGGTTAAGAAAGTAACCCGAGATAATATTATTATTGACTTAGGTGGTAAAGCAGAAGCATTCTTGCCACGCACAGAAATGCTTCCACATGAAATGTTTCGACCGAATGACAGAGTCCGTGCTTATTTATATGAAATCACACCCCAAGCACGTGGACCACAACTATTTGTAAGCCGTACTCGTAATGAAATGCTCATCGAGCTTTTCCGCATTGAAGTACCTGAAATTGGTGAGAATGTAATTGAAGTGAAAGCTGCTGCACGGGATCCAGGAAATAGAGCCAAAATCGCTGTTAAAACAAACGATGGACGAATTGATCCTGTCGGAGCTTGTGTTGGTATGCGCGGGGCTCGGGTTCAAGCCGTTTCTAGCGAACTTGGTGGCGAGCGTGTGGATATTATTTTATGGGATGATAATCCTGCTCAATTAGTTATTAATGCGATGGCCCCTGCAGAAATTTCTTCTATTGTTGTTGATGAAGATACTCATACTATGGATCTGGCAGTAGAAAAGGATCAATTATCGCAGGCAATTGGTCGTAATGGTCAAAACGTTCGTTTAGCAAGCCAATTAACAGGCTGGACTTTGAATGTCATGACTACGGATGAGTTCGAAAATAAAAATTTGGAAGAATCAAGTAAAATTGTTAAATTATTTACTTCGGCACTGGAAATTGATGAAGAAATTGCTACATTACTAGTAGCGCATGGATTTTCTTCTCTTGAAGAAATCGCTTATGTTCCCAAAGAAGAATTACTAGCTATTGAGGAGTTCGACGAAGAAATTGTAGAAGAACTAAGAAATAGAGCAAACGATAAATTACTCACAATGGCTCTTTCTTCTGGTAAAGAGCTATCTGGTACACCTGACGAATCATTACTCTCAATGGATGGTATGACCGAAGAGTTAGCTAATATATTAGCTGCAAAAGGAATTACTTCCATGGAAGATTTAGCTGAGCAATCTGTAGATGAGTTGTTAGAAATTGAAGGAATGACTGAAGAAAAGGCCGGGGCTTTAATTATGAAGGCCAGAGAACCATGGTTTTTATAAAGCCATGGATTTATTATAAATTAATGTAGTGCAAATATGCAGTTTCTTTTTAGGTAAAGAATACAGCTGCTGAAAGGGGATTAAAATATGGCGGATGTGACGGTTAAACAATTAGCTCAAGTCGTTGGTATTCCGGTTGAACGCTTATTGAACCAGTTACAGGAAGCAGGGTTATCTTTTACTGATGACCAACAGACTGTGAATGAAGAGCAAAAGCGGATCTTACTCAATCATTTGAAGAGAACCTCTCTGCGTGATGTGAATGTTTCGCCTGAAAGAATTACTTTAAGACGAAAAAGCTTATCACAAGTCACCGTTGGTCATGATGCTCATAGCGGTAAAACTGTAAACGTTGAAGTACGGAAGAAAAAGGTTTTTGTAAAACGTGCCCCAATAGTAGAGCTTCCTGAGGCTGAAGAACCTGTTATGCCGGAAGAAAATCAGGCGATACCTGAACAGCATCCCGCTGAAGTTGCTTCTGAGATTCCACCAGTGTCTGAAACACCCATTGAATCAGCTGAGCAAACTGCTGAACCTGTTGAAACAACTGCGGAAACAAACGAAGAACCTGTGGTAGAAGAAACGCTACAGGGTGAAAAAAGCGAAGAGATTCTTGAAAACGTAACACCTGAAGTTCTTGAAAGTACAAATGCGATTGAAAATATGGAAGATATTTCCATAAAAGAAGAGCATAAATTGGAAAAGCAGGCTAAAAAGAAGCATGTAGAGCCAGCAATTGAACCTGATGCAGCAGACTTTAGAAAGGTTAAGAAAAAGCCCAAATATCAACAAGCATCTTTTGAGCGTGATGACGAAGATCAAGAAGGTCATAGACGTGGTGGGCGCAGTAAATTCAAAAAGCGTAAAGGTGTAGAGAAGTCCGAAAAACTTAAAGAAGCTGAAGAGTCACTAAAACATGGTTTTGCATTACCAACTTCTCCTGTAGTAAAAGAGGTTTTAATACCAGAAACGATTACTGTTGCTGAATTGGCAAAAAGAATGTCTGTAAAAGCTGCAGAAGTAATTAAGGTAATGATGTCTCTTGGTGCAATGGCAACTATTAACCAGGTTATAGACCAAGAAACTGCGGTTATCGTGGTTGAAGAAATGGGTCATAAAGCACGCGTTATTAAAGAAGATGCGATTGAAGTGGGATTAGGTGAGTCGATTACTAAAGGTAGTCGTACTGAGTCCAGAGCACCTGTAGTTACGATTATGGGGCACGTAGATCATGGTAAGACTTCTTTACTGGACTACATTCGTCGAACCAAAGTAGCTATTGGTGAGGCAGGTGGTATTACACAACATATTGGTGCATACCACGTAAGTACCCCTAAAGGTGATATTACATTCTTAGATACCCCTGGCCACGCTGCATTTACAGCAATGAGAGCTCGTGGAGCACAGGCCACTGATATTGTTGTGTTGATCGTTGCTGCTGATGATGGTGTTAAACCACAAACTATAGAAGCAATTCAACATGCGAAAGCAGCAAAAGTACCAATTATTGTTGCAATTAATAAAATGGATAAGCCAGATGCAGATCCTGAGCGTGTCATGAACGAATTGACGACACATGAAGTCATTCCAGAAGCTTGGGGTGGTGATACGATGTTTATCAATATCTCTGCTAAATCCGGTATGGGTATTGACGATCTTCTTGATGCAATATTACTGCAATCCGAAGTTTTAGAACTAACGGCAGTAACTGATGGTGCTGCAAAAGGGGTAGTCATCGAGTCACGCTTGGATAAAGGAAGAGGTCCTGTAGCAACCGTATTAGTACAAAGTGGAACACTAAATAAAGGCGATATTTTGCTTGCTGGATTCCAGTACGGTCGCGTACGTGCCCTTGTTGGTGATAATGGAGATATGGTTGATTCTGCTGGACCATCGATTCCAGTTGAAGTGCTTGGCTTATCAGCTATTCCTCATGCTGGAGATGAAGCAGTTGTTGTTCCTGATGAGAAAAAGGCAAGAGAGGTTGCTTTGTTCCGTCAGGGTAAATTCCGCGATGTAAAACTTGCAAGACGCCAGAAATCAACGATTGAAGGCATTATGGAGAATATGGCTGCTGGAGAATCTAAGGTCCTTAATGTGGTACTTAAAGCTGACGTTCAAGGTTCTCTTGAAGCAATTTCAGATGCTTTAGTTAAGTTATCTACTGATGAAGTCAAAGTTGAAGTTATTTCAAGTGGTGTGGGTGGTATTACTGAATCAGATGTTCACTTGGCGATAGCATCTAGTGCAATTTTGGTGGGCTTTAATGTGAGAGCCGATAGCAGTGCGAAGAAATTGGCAGAGCATGAATCAGTTCAGCTACATTATTACAGCGTCATCTACGACATTGTCGATCAGATTAAAGGCGCTTTAACTGGCATGCTTGCTCCGCAATTTAAAGAAGAAATTATTGGTATCGCTGAAGTTCGAGATGTGTTTAAATCACCTAAAATTGGTGCGATTGCAGGTTGTATGGTTATCGAAGGTGTTATTAAACGTAACAATCCTATTCGCGTACTGCGTGCCAATGTGGTTATCTATGAGGGAACTTTGGAATCTCTGCGAAGATTTAAAGATGATGTGGTCGAGGTTCGCCAAGGGTTTGAATGTGGTATTGGGGTCAAAAATTACAACGATGTAAAACCAGGTGACCTAATAGAAGTATATGAAACAGTTGAAATTAAGCGTGATTTATAAAGATGGGTCATAATTTTAAACGTACAGATCGAGTCGCTGAGATGATTCAGCGAAAGTTAGCGCAGATAATTCCTATGGAAGTAAAAGACCCGCGCTTGACAGGGTTTGTTACCATATCAGCAGTAAAAGTTGCTGCTGATTTGGGACATGCCAAAGTATATTTTACCGTTCTTAATGACGATAAAGAAACAACGGCGACTATTTTAAATGCGGCTGCTAGTTATTTACGTAGTGCATTGGCACGCAGTATTACTTTGCGTACAGTTCCTCAACTTCATTTTGTATATGATGAATCAATAGAGTATGGAGAACGTTTAAGCCGTCTTATCGATAAAGTGAATCCGCCAAGTTCCGAAGATGATGAAAGCAATTAATCCTTCAGCATTAGATGGAATTTTATTGCTGAATAAATCAGAAGGAATGACCTCGAACACTGCGTTGCAGAAAGCAAAGAGGCTGATAGGTGCAAAGAAAGCTGGCCATACTGGAAGTTTAGATCCACTCGCCACGGGTATGTTGCCTCTTTGTTTCGGCGAAGCGACCAAAGTATGTCAATTTTTGCTTGATGCAGATAAATGTTACCAAACTACGGGTTTATTAGGCATTAAAACTAATACTGCTGATGCAACAGGTGACATAATCGCTCGTACTGAAGTATTTGAAATTTCAGAGGCTAATTTGCTTGATGTATTAATGCAACATACAGGTCATATAAAGCAGGTGCCTTCGATGTTTTCCGCTTTAAAACATAATGGAACACCTCTTTATCGTTTGGCCAGAGAAGGGATTCATATCGAGAGAAAAGCACGTGAGATCCTGATTAGTAATTTGCAACTTAATGCATTTGACAGTAATCAATTTTCATTAACCGTAACTTGCAGTAAAGGAACCTATATTCGCAATTTAGTTGAAGATATTGGTGATGCTTTAGGTGTTGGGGCTCATGTAACTCGGTTACATCGGGTTTATACGTCAGGTTTAGAAAATATGCCTATGTATTCTCTGGATGAATTAGAGGAAATGACTATTTCAGAACGAAAAGCTTGCTTAATTCCTATGGATAGAGCAATTAGTCATTTGGAAAAAGTGACTCTTTTGAGCGAAGAAATTGTTATAATTCGTCAAGGTAGAGTAGTTACAAATAAAATAGGTGTAGAAAGAGAAGATTGTGTTCGTCTTTATGATGAGAATGCACAGTTTATTGGGTTAGGTGAACGAAATATCCAAGGTGATATTAAAGCGAAACGATTACTTTCTTTTTAATTCTTTTTATATATTAAAAGAGTGATTACCGCTAAATATGAAATTTTTTGCACAAAAATAATTTTCAGTACTTGTTTCGTTGGACATGCCTTGGTAGAATGTTCGCCTTTAAATGAATACTTAGTAGTTCCAGGAGTGTATAATGTCGCTAAGCAGCGCAGATAAAGCAGCAATTGTTAATGAATACAAGCGTACCGATAAAGATACTGGTTCGCCTGAAGTTCAGGTTTCTATTATTACTGGCCGTATTAAATATTTAACTGAGCACTTTAAAGAACACAAAAAAGATTTTCATTCTCGACGTGGACTGCAAGAACTTGTTAATAAGCGTCGTAAGCTGTTGAAATATTTAAAGCGTAACGATGAAGCTCGCTATCAAACATTGATCCAAAGTCTGGAACTGAGAGATTCTTATTGATTGCTGAGCAAATACATTTCTTTACGAATGTACTTTACAAAAAATACTTTAAATAAAGGCGCATTTTTCTGCGCCTTTTTTTCGTTATAATTACTTAAAGAGGAAGATTACGTGGCTAAGTTTACAAAAGAAATAGCATTTGGTGACCACACGCTTATATTGGAAACTGGTGAAATTGCGCGACAAGCGGATGGAGCTGTATTAGCCAGTATGAATGGCACTCAAGTATTAGCTACAGTAGTTGGTAAAAAAGAAGGTGGTGAAGAAAATGGTTTTTTCCCATTAACAGTAAATTACCAGGAAAAATTTTACGCAGTAGGTAAAATACCTGGTGGATTTAATAAACGCGAAGGCAGACCATCAGATAATGAAACTCTAACTTCACGACTCATTGATCGCCCTATTCGTCCATTATTTCCTGAAGGTTTTTGCAATGAAGTACAAGTCATTGTTACGGTACTTTCTCTAAACCCCGAAGTTTCTGCAGATATTGTTGCAATGGTCGCCTCTTCTGCAGCATTAGCTCTGTCTGGGGTTCCTTTTAACGGTCCAATTGGCGCTGCTCGTGTAGGTTATAAGGACGGTATTTACTTATTGAATCCAAGCCGCAAAGACCTGGAGCAATCCAAACTTGATTTAGTAGTTGCAGGAACTAAAGATGCGATTTTAATGGTCGAGTCAGAAGCTAAAGAATTAAGTGAAGACATTATGCGCGGCGCAATTATGTTTGGTCATGAAATGATGAAAAATGTGATCAAAGCAATAGAAGAGCTTGCAGCACAAGGTGGAAAAACTCGTTGGGAGTGGACAGCTCCTGAAGTGGATACTTCTTTACAAGAACGAGTTTCAGATATGGTGAAACAAGATGTTGAAGCAGCGTATCTGATTAAAGATAAACAAGAGCGTTACCAACGTTTGAATGAGTTAAAAGAACAAACAATATCAGCACTGCAAGCAGAGAATGATGAGTTAAAAGCCGATGTAATTGGCAATATGTTTGTCGAAATAGAACGTGCTACTGTACGTAATCGCATTCTTGATGGTGAGCCACGAATCGACGGTCGTGACCACAAAACTGTCCGTCCAATTGCGATTCGTACAAAACTGCTAGAAAGAACACACGGTTCCGTTTTGTTCACTCGTGGTGAAACCCAAGCTATTGTTGTTGCTACTTTGGGTAATGAGCGTGATGCACAAATCCTAGATAATATTACCGGTGAATCGAAAGACCGCTTTATGCTGCATTATAATTTCCCTCCTTATTCGGTTGGGGAAACCGGTATGGTTGGCAGTCCCAAACGTAGAGAGATTGGACATGGTCGCCTAGCAAAACGTGCAATCATGGCTGTTTTGCCCGAGGCAAATGAATTTCCCTATGTTTTAAGAGTTGTTTCTGAAATTACTGAATCTAATGGTTCAAGTTCGATGGCTACAGTATGTGGCACTAGTCTTGCGCTGATGGATGCAGGTGTTCCCTTAAAAGCACCTGTAGCTGGAGTCGCGATGGGCTTGATTAAAGAGGGGGATCGTTACGCAGTATTAACTGATATATTAGGTGATGAAGACCATTTAGGTGATATGGATTTCAAGGTAGCAGGTACTGAACATGGAATCACAGCATTACAAATGGATATTAAAATCCATGGTATTACCAATGAAATTATGGAACAAGCTTTAGACCAAGCCTTAGCTGGTCGCTTGCATATCCTAGGCGTAATGAATAATGCATTATCAGAGCATCGGGACGAATTATCTCAGCATGCACCTCGCATTACTACAATGAAAGTTGCTGAAGACAAGATCCGCACTATTATCGGTAAAGGTGGTGCAACAATTAAAGGATTAATTGACAGTACCGGTGTTTCTATAGATATCGATGATACAGGTGTTGTTCAATTATTTTCTCCAGATATGAATGCATTGGAAGAAGCACAAAAGCAAATTAAGGCATTAATTGCTGAAATAGAGGTTGGCCAAACTTATCATGGTAAAGTAAGTAAGATCGTTGATTTTGGCGCCTTTATCAATCTTTTACCTGGTAAAGATGGATTACTCCATATTTCTCAAATTTGTAGCGATCGTTCACAAAAAGTCGAAGCAGTACTGCAAGAAGGACAAGATATTGTAGTATTTGTTGCGGGAATTGATAAGCAAGGTCGTGTAAAGCTTGAGTGGAAAGATAGACCACAAGCAGAAGAAGTAACAGCCACTCCTGCTGAAGAAGCTCATCATGAAAAAGAGCCTAGTGAAGCAGCAAATGAAGGTATTAGTGAAGGAGAAGAAGAATAAGAAACTATCCATTCTTCCGCATATATAGGTGTGGAAGAAAGATTTTTAGTTGTAACCCGAGTGAAGCAAAAATATGACTAATATAGCCTCCCGGGTTACGCTTTGCTTCACCCAGGTTATAATGCTAGAAAATGGAGATGGAAAGCAGGATTACTTATTGTGAGTCAAGGTTAAGAATTCGGCTCGACTTGTTGGGCTATTTCGCATATCACCAAGCATTACTGAAGTGGTCATTACTGAGTTTTGCTTTTCGACGCCGCGCATCATCATACACAGATGTTTGGCTTCAATTACTACAGCTACACCTCGTGCACCGGTAATTGACTCTAAGCAGTTCGCTATTTCTGAAGTTAGCCGTTCCTGTATTTGCAAGCGTCGCGCAAAGTAATCAACAATTCGGGCTACTTTCGATAAACCTATTACTTTTCCATTAGGAATGTATCCAACATGACATTTGCCAAGAAATGGAAGTAAATGGTGCTCGCACATGGAATACATTTCAATATCCTTGACTATAACCATTTCACTCATATCAGAATCAAAAAGTGCGTCATTAATAATATCATCCAGGCTCTCATTATAGCCTTTAGTCAAATAACGCATGGCATTGGCCGCACGCGTAGGAGTGTCAATCAACCCTTGGCGACTTATGTCTTCACCTAATTGTATTAGCAGTTCTTTATATAGTTTTTCCATTGTTCTTTCCTACCCAGGGGGCCAAGTCATATGACGTCCGCCCAGCAAATGTAAATGAATGTGATATACTGTTTGGCCACCGTCGGGATTAATGTTAAAAACTAATCGATATCCTGCGTCACTTATTCCTTCAGTTTGAGCAATTTTTTTTGCCCCTAAAATCATTTTTCCCAACAGGGCCTGGTTTTCATCGCTGGCGTCATTCAGCGTAGCAATATGTTGCTTCGGAATAATCAGCAGATGTTTAGGAGCTTGCGGGTTGAGATCACGAAAAGCCATTATCTCATCGTCTTCAAAAACTACTGATGCAGGAATTGCACCTTGTGCAATTTTGCAAAACAAGCAATTCATAAGCAATCTCATTGTGATTAAAAAAGACTATTATACATTGCATTACTTATAATGCGACAGCTTCTCTTTGCCTTTTAACGTGTTTTTTCGCATAATAGCCGCTTTATGTTGCAAATTTGCATTCGTACCAAGATTTTTATTTAAAGTAAACCCATAATGGTGAGAGTACTTATTCCTGTTAGAACCGGCTTGCGCCCTAAAGGACGGCGTTTGTCGAATTATCAAGGATATATTATGTCTTATCGTTTTACTGTATTTTTATTCTATTAAGAGGGGAGAAGAATAAATGAGTTTAATGAGAATTAGCAGTGGTCGTGATTTACCAAAGGAAATTAATGTAATTATTGAAATCCCTATGCATAGTGAGCCTGTAAAGTATGAAGTAAATAAAGAGTCCGGAGTATTATTTGTTGACCGCTTTTTAACGACTCCCATGTTTTATCCAGTCAATTACGGTTATGTTCCGCACACTTTATCAGAAGACGGGGATCCAGTTGACGTTCTCGTTGTGACTCCAGTTCCTCTTGTAGGTGGATCGGTTATTCCATGTCGACCCGTAGGTATGTTAAAAATGACTGATGAGTCAGGCGTAGATGCTAAAATCTTAGCGGTTCCTACGAATAAGCTAACTAAAATTTATGAATCGATTCAATCATATGAAGATCTGCCGCAGCATCTATTAAACTCTTTGGAACATTTTTTCAGTCATTATAAAGATTTGGAAGAAGGTAAATGGGTTAAACTGGATGGTTGGGTTGGTCCAGACGCGGCGTTCGAAGAGATTAAGGCCAGCGTAGCTCGATATAATAATGAGCAAAATTAGTTGAAATTTATTTTTTCCGATGAAAGAAATATTCGTGGGGTTTGGGCGAAGACATACGGTCAAGACCCCTGAAACATAATATAGTGCGACTTTAGTGTTGGGTTACACAGCATTAAAACGGAAGTGTTGCATTTATCGGTCTGCTCACCCTTACTATCAATTGATGCTCTAAGTTGTGGCATGAAGATAAGAGACAACTTTTAAGCTGAATCAAATGGAGCAAAAATTGTTAAAATCCAATTTTTATTTAATAACAGGTGGTCCAGGCGTAGGCAAAAGTTCTGTTATAAAATTGTTACAAATGAATTCATTCACCGTAGTTAGTGAAGCAGCAAGAACAATTATAAAAGAGCAAAAACAGCAGGGACACAATGCGATACAAGTTGATAATCGATTTAAATTTTGTCAATTAATGCTGCAACAATGTTTGCACGATTTTTTGGAGTATTCCGAGTTCGTTTCCCCCGTCTTTTTTGACCGAGGACTACCTGATTTATTAGGTTATCAGTCAATCGCCAGTGGAGCAGCTTGGGATAACCTGATTAAAGATATTGTGCTTGTAAATAAACAATATAGATATAATCAACGCGTATTTATATTTCCTCCATGGCAAGAAATATATACAACCGATGAAGAACGGGTGCATACCTTTGAACAAGCTGTTTTGGCTTATGACATAGTCAAAGAAGCACTTATTAGTGCAAACTACGATTTAATTGAAGTACCGAAGCTATCTGTTGAACAACGTGTAACATTTATTTTAGAAAAAATTAATATAGTGATATAAGAATCAACTTTAGAATCGTATAGCAATGCCCTACCCTCAATGCTAATAAGGTTGAATCAAATATTGAATCTCGCTTTCTTTGAAGCCATATGATACTTTATTTCGTGTTATAAAAGCATGAGGTAATTCGGTGACATACCATCTTTCTACATTGTTTCTTATATTGCTTTTTTTAATTCTCTTGGCTGCATTTTTTGCTGCCACTGAAATTGGTATGATGTCGATTAATCGCTATAAGTTAAAACATCTAGTCAAGAAAGAGAATAAACAAGCAACGCGAGTGAATCAAATACTCTCTCGACCCGATCGACTATTGAGCGTTGTCTTAATCGGTAATACTCTGGCTAATATCCTTGCATCAACCATAGCAACTTTGATTGGTCAGCGTGTTTATGGTGATGCGGGTATTGCTATAGCAACCATCATTTTAACGCTGGTGATTTTAGTATTTGCTGAAATGATACCCAAGACATTCGCAGCAATTTATCCACAAAAAGTTGCATTTGCTACTTCATTGCCACTACAAATACTTCAATTGATTTTTGCCCCCTTGGTATACATCAGCAGCTCTATGTCTAACGGTGTATTACGTTTATTTCGGATCTCAATTGACAAAATACAAAAGGAATTCTTGACGAATGAAGAATTACGCTCAGTGGTACATGAAGCAGGGGGGCTATTACCAGTTGAGCATAAGAGTATGTTGATTAGTCTTCTAGATTTGGAGCAAGCTACGGTAGAAGATATTATGATTCCTAAATCGGATATTGTTGGTATCGATATCGAAGAGCCTTGGTCGGAAATTCTGTATCAATTAGAAACAGCAAAACATACCCGTTTGCCTTTATACCGCAATTCCATTGATGATCTGGTAGGAATGATCCATGTGCGTGATGTATTAAATTTGGCTATAGATAATGAGTTGGATCTTAAAAGTCTACTGAAAGCAGCGGATGAGCCATATTATATTCCTGAGGCTACTTCGCTTAATATTCAAATATTAAATTTCAGAAAAATGAAGAGACGAAGTTCCTTTGTAGTTGATGAATATGGAGATATTCAGGGCTTAGTCACAATGGAAGATATACTTGAAGAAATTGTAGGTGAATTTACTACAGATGTGGCTGCACTAAGTCGAGATATTACTCCGCAAAGCGATGGCTCAGTTATTGTTGATGCAAGCATAACATTACGTCATCTAAACCGATTAATGGGATGGCAATTACCGATGATAGGGCCAAAAACGTTAAGCGGATTAATTGTCGAGCATCTTGGCTATATTCCTCCAGCTGATTCATGTTTAACTATAGAGAACTATCGGATGGAAATACTAAGAGTCGGCGACAATACAATTAAAAGTGTAAAAATGTTCAAAATAAGCAAGAGGCGCAAATAATGAAGCTATTTTGTATCACTTTCTTTTAAAGTGATCACTTGTGCCGTAAACATATAACCACCATTGCGAATGGTTTTGATTAATGCCGGTTTTTTTGCATCAACTTCAATTTTCTGGCGTAGTCGGCTTATTTGCACATCAATTCTTCGGTCAAAAGGATTTAGATCACTATTTTTGGTGATTTGCAGCAGGAGCTCCCGGTCCAGGATGCGTTGGGGTTGCAGTACAAAGGTAAGTAATAAATCATATTCCCCAGCACTTAACAGTAATTCTTCATTGGTATTATCACGAAATACTTGCCTGGAAGCAGGATAGAGTCGCCAATTGGAAAAAACTAGAACTTCTTTTTCCTGCTCAGATTGTTGGCGTGCACGTAAGACACGTCGGTTAATTGCGCTGACTCGTGCATGGAGCTCTCTTGGTAATAATGGTTTTACAATAAAATCATCTGCTCCCGCTTCGAGTACTTTAATACAGGCATCTTCATCTGGAGTATCGTTTAAAATCAATAAAGGCACAGGATAGTTTGTATAAAATTGATGAATTGCTTGGAGGTCATTTTGCAAAATAGACCAATGAATTAAAATGGCCATAGGTTTTCCTACTCCACTTTGAATGGGAGCAAATAATTGCTTTTGCTGTACAATTTTAATATTAAATTGTGCAAAGTATTTCTTGAGATCCTCACTCACAGGATCGTTATCGATGAATAAAAGATAACTGGGTTGCGGCATTAATTTATTCCCATTGTTTTTAAGCTGTATTCGTCGTAATTTTGGCAAGATTAGTATCGACTTGCAATTATTTTCGATATTATTCTAGGAGTTATTGGCTCTATTTTCTACGTCTCGCTGGGATGCTGCTTATCTTAAAATCTTACTGGATCCTCAAAAGTAGCATGTTACATTTTTTCCAGCTGGTACAGTTATATCAGGGCGATGCTTGAGGAGAAGGGATGACACAAAATAGAACTCAGTTTTCAAGTTGGTTTGTAACAGACAATGAGCGAGCAAAGGCTTTGGTCAAAAGCGAACTTAAAATGACGAAAAATGATCTTGATAGGTATAATTTATGGTTGGAAGGATTTGTTGATTTTTGGAATAAAAGTGATACGAATCATAGGGAGTTGGGAGCTGTATATTATGACTGGAGTATTGAACAACAGCAAGTCGCATTGGATAACCTTGCTAATCCCACATTCGCTGGTTTGGTGAATGCAATTTTCTTCTATAAGATACACCCGGATAAATTATTTGCTGATGTGATTCATCCTCAAAAGTTAATTTCGGTACAGATGCGTCTAGGGTTATTGCATTATTATATCGAATTAATGCAACAAAAATTGTATGAGATTGCTTTTCAAAAAGGATTAACCCTAGGGATCGACTATTTTTTGCATGATGAGGACTTACCTCAAGGTATTAGAGTCAAGACAAGTGAAGAATATAGACAAATGATTCAATCAGCAGTTAAGCGGTTAAAACTCAACTCTAATTCAACTCACGTAAACGGAGAGACCATTGATTACGTATCAGATCTGAGGAAGGCGTATAAATTTTGGTTTAACCCAAATCGTTTAATAGATGCGGTGATGGTATTAAAACAAAATTTGTTGTCAGGGGGTATAGAGCCAGAAAAGGGCCCAATTCTTTTTCAAGAAAAATTGGTGTCATTGTATAGCCAACTAACTACTTCCGAATGTGTGGATTTATATGGCTACTTTGCTAATAATGATACACAGTCTTTACTCTATACCTTCTTTAACATCACTCACAGAGGCACTTTTGATTGGTTGCCGTTACTTAATAATGAAGAACAAGCCGCGGTAGTTGAGGTTTTTGATGCCTTATGTAGTGTTATGAATGCTTTGCGTATCGAATTGGGAAATAGACATTTCCTCACTGAACCTTATACGTATGATTTAGCGGACTCAAATCTGGAAATAGACAATCGTAATCGTGATGCAGTATATAGAGTGCTTAAAATTTATAAGCACATTAATACAATCCACGACGATGTTATTGAACAATTATTCCAGTCTATCGAAGAATAATTGAGTAACTAGCGCTCTTTCTTTTTCGCTTCCAAGAAGAACGAGCGTAACTGCTTAATGATTAAGGCACCGAGTTTTCTTTCTCTTCCCGATTGCGTGAGTGGAATGCCTATTTTTCGCGAAATCTTAGCTTTTAAAGCAGAGATCCCAATAAGTCTTTTCCATGAAAATCCACCACGATTCATTATTCTAACCCTTATGATAAATAGGGCGAGTATACTATTGTTTTTCTCGGTGTGAAGGAGTTCAAACAATTTTTTATAATGCGTTTATTCGTGATCAGTGGAAGGGCTATTGATATGCCAATTATAGATGTAACTGTCGATGGTATTTATGTGCTTAAGTTGGCTTTGCAATGGCTCTTTTGCAAATTGTAATAAATGAAAAATAATATCCTGCTTGGTCCCGCCAAAATCCTCTTCAAACCAATCGTATAATTTAGAGATGATCAGTTTTCCCTCGATAACGCTTACTCCTCTCAGGGAGTTAATGTAATTTGTGGCAGCTTGGTTTAATTGTTCTTCAAGAAGTTTTCCCTGGTAGACTTTTCTACTAAGATTGGGAGCGCCAATAGTGCCGTTGCTTATGGCATAATGAGTGCGGGGATCATTCCAAATCGCTCTAATAATGCGATTATTAATGTCGTCTAAAGTTAAAGATGTATCTTTAATAGTAATGAGGTTCGCGCCCCATGGGCCTATGCTGAATAATCCTGGGGAAATATTAATTTCTTGAATTGTAGTAACTGGATAATAATTGGCTATAATCTGCACGGTTAAAGCGTTGTATAAATTAATCCAATATGCCAATTGCTCATTACGATTGTAATTATTAATATCGATTTCTGCCATGCTTTTTAAATACTCTTTAAGCAAGTTTAAATCTATTTGTGTCATATGTGCATAATCAACCAAATTGATATTTTCTTCATTGGTGACAATGCGGCGATTAAGAAAATTTTGCCAAAGTTGATGTGAAATAACTTCTTTTGATAACGGGTTATTGACTTCCCATTTGGGCCATAAACTTTTGTAAAATGAGGCGTTTGCTAGTCCTGAAATGAGAAGCATTAATATGAGAATGTATTTATTGCGGTACATTATTTTAAACATGAATTATTGCTCTATTGCGAAGGGCGTTCCCTATAGTATTGCCATCCAAAAACTCTAATTCTCCTCCAGAGGGAATTCCGTGCGCCAATTGAGTAATGTTAATTGATAAATCACACAAAAGCTGATGGATAAAATGAATGGTAGTTTGCCCTTCTACGCTAGGGCTTAACGCTAATATCACTTCTTTGATTTCTTCTTGAATGATGAGATTTTTAAGTCGAGGTAACCCTATGTCCTCAGGGCCTAAGCCATCAAGTGGGGATATTTTTCCCATGAGAACAAAATACTTACCTTGAAAAGCATTGCTTTGTTCTATAGCAGATACATCAGCTGGGCTTTCCACAACACATAGCAAGGAAGAGTCCCTATTTGGATTTTGGCAAAGGGTACAAATTCTTTGTTCTGTATAGTTAGCACAACGTTCACAATGGTGAATATTATTCATTGCTTGCTCAAGACATGATGCAAGGTGTAATCCTCTCTGTCTTTGATGCTGAAGCAAATGAAACACCATACGTTGTGCCGATTTTGGACCTACGCCTGGTAGACAGCGGAGCGCTTCTACCAAGCGGTTTAACATATCCATCGTTAGGATTATTCCTTATCACCGCCCATTAAATCAGTTGGAATGTTTAGACCTGCTGTTAATTGACTGATTTTTTCCTTAGATGCTTTTTCAATTTTTCGTACGGCATCATTAATTGCTGCAGCAACCAAATCTTCCAACATCTCTACATCTTCTTCCATCATGGTAGGTTTAATTTTAACTTCAGTGGCATCATGTCGGCCATTCATTTTAATAACTACCATGCCACCACCAGCTTCACCTGTAACAACTAATTGACTTAATTGTTGTTGCGCTTCTTGCATACGTTGTTGCATTTTTTGCGCTTCTTTCATCAGGTTGCCAAGATTTTGATTCATATCCATTATTAAGGCCTCATATGTTTAGATTTAAATTCGATATATTATAAGTCATCTTTCAGCGGGACAATAGAATTTTTGACCAATTCTGCTGAAAATTCTTGTTGAAGTTGTTGGAACATAGGATCACTTTTTAACGCGGCTTCTGCTTTCAGTTGTTTCTGTTGAGTTGCCTGCTCTTTTTGCTGTGCCGGAGAACATTGAACTGATTCATCACTGTTTAACGTAATTTTTACTTGATTTTGGTAATATTGACTCAAGGCTGTTTCAATGCGCGAGAGTATTGTTGGCGTAAATAGAGATTGATGCCCTTTGGCCACACGTAAAGTAACCTCTCGTCCATCTTTGGCGAGTAATTCAGCATTTTCTGCTGCGTTGAGCGCTAAACCAGTGAGTTTGAGATGAGGGATAATGCTTGCCCAGTCGCTCGCTTCTTGATTAACAACCTGCGGTTGTTCTTCTTGTTCTTCATCATCTAAATTTGCTGTTGGATTCGATAACTCTCGAGCTGGCATTTCTGGAGCCTGCTCAGGTACCTCTTGCAATGCAAGAGATGGTTGTTCAGATGGTAACAGCGTTTTATAGGATGCTAAAGGAGGAAGGGCTTCTTTAGGTGCTGGTCTAAACGTTAGCATGCGCAATATGGTCATATTGAAGCCGATGATTAACGTAGGAGCAAGATGAATTTCTTCACGCCCTTTAAGTCCAATTTGATAAAACAGTTGGGTGTCTTCGGCAGAAATGTGTTGCGCTAGAGTTTTTATTTGTGATGGAGGGCTAATTAGAGGATTATTATCTCCAATGGCATGATATACGGCTAGTTGATGGAAATAGTTAAGTAATTCATCCAATACATATTGAAAATGTCCGCCTTCAATTGAAATGCATTGGCTAATTTTTAATACAGCAGCGGCATTTTGTTCTGCCATGGCATATATTAATTGCAAGGCATAATCTTGTTGGGTATATCCCAGGATCATTTTGACATCATTTGCGCGTAATTGGGTATCGCAGCCTGTAATCGCTTGATCCAAAAGGCTTAAGGCATCGCGCATGCTGCCTCGAGCAGCTTGAGCCAATATATCAACAGCCTCAATTTCAAAACCAAGTTGTTCCTCTTTAAGAATCAGTTGCAAATGCTGGCTGATCAACTCTTTCGCTAAATGCTTCAGATTAAATTGTAAGCAACGAGATAAGACGGTGACAGGAAGCTTTTGTGGATCTGTTGTAGCTAAAATAAATTTAACATGATCTGGCGGTTCTTCCAGTGTTTTGAGCAGCGCATTAAAACTATGCTGCGAGAGCATATGTACTTCATCAATTAAATAGATTTTAAAACGACCAATAGCGGGTGCATATTGGACGTTATCTAATACATCGCGAGTATCTTCAACCCGAGTTTTAGATGCGCCATCAATTTCGATTAAATCAATGAATCGGCCCTGCTCTATTGCATTACAGATAGTGCACTGTAAACAGGGTTCTGAACTAATGCCTTTCTCACAATTCAGTGATTTAGCTAAAATGCGAGCGATACTGGTCTTACCTACACCGCGAGTGCCGGTAAAAAGGTAGGCATGGTGTAATCGCTGTTGATTCAGCGCGTTGATCAATGCCTTGTTTATGTGGTCTTGGCCAACCAGTTGGGAAAATGTGCGTGGTCGCCATTTACGGGCAAGTGCCAGATAGCTCATACATGTTTTCACGAGTTGGGCGGCAGCTCTAAGAGCCACACTCCGGCGCTCGAATCAATCGCTACCGCTGCTCCCTTCCGGGCCTGACGGGGTTCACGATCTATCGCCGCGAAGGGACCAATAGAGCCACCATAGTTGAATGGCGAAGATTAACAAAAAAAAGAGGGGATAGCCAGACTTGGCAAAAAATAATTTATCAATAATTCTTGTGCACGAGATATTCGGATAAAACATAACAATAATATCTTAACTTTAAAAATTAAGCGTTCTATTCATATTGAGTCCAGTAAATCTTAATTTACTCGGCGAATTTATATCTCTGACGTTTAAGCTGTCTTTAATTTCATCCCTGAGCTATCGCATGAGAAAGAATTTAGACAGATGCATCTATCGGTGAATGACGATACATTAAGCTTATTAAAATTATTGTTAAATAGCATGTAGGCGTCTGTGCTTTAGAAATGAGAAGAAAATAACAAACATTAATTCGCATAAGTAAAAATATGAATCCTCGTTATAATGAAATTCATAATATTCTATTCATTAATATATAGTTCTCTCTCGAGTGGAACTACAACAAATATCACATTTTTTTAAAAAAATGCAAAAAGTGTTTGACACTGTTGGCGAAATCAGTAGAATACGCAGCACGCCTTC
>NZ_QHJG01000070.1:0-2347 GCF_003184185.1 Legionella qingyii
CACATGCTCCCGTTCTTTTTCAACGGTGGTGTACAATACTAGATTGTAAAACGTAGGCAGCAGATACAGTTCGCCTTTGGATGCGTACTCATGAACAAATTGCCATTCGGAAGCCTCCTCTTTAATACTAGGATTAATAAAGGATTGAATGGCATTGTTATTAGCACTTAAAGATTTAGCTCTTTTTTTCGCTTGTGCCTTCATCTTTTCCTGATTGACACCACGAACGGTAAATGAAAGAAGAAATGGACATTGAATACCTTGTTCAGGCTTTAAAAGATTGGCAAATAAATCTGGCGTTTGCCATAAGGCAAATGGTGCCTTAGGAAAACTCGTGAGCTCACAATTCACTACCCTTGAACGCTGAATAGCACTTTCATCATCGGCAATGGAAATATCAATGTTCTCATCACCAATTTCATAGATTGTAGTCGGATTAGGAATGGATTCACTAATAAAAGGTTGTGAATCCTCAATTTTTGGCCAGGAACATTCATTGAAATTTGGTGACACAAGAGCACGCATCAGAACTTTAAAATCGTGCGCCTCACACCGCATAAAACTAAACCCTGCAACTTTGAGTTCGGATTCAAAGTCATCTCGCAGTCCCTGAAGCTTGCCTTCAACTCCAAGCTCTGTTGGTCTTGAAATAAAAAGATAACATCGATAATCCGAGAGTGTTGCTGGGACATTGCGTCCATTTTTATAGCCCTTTGCAATAGCACTAAGATGGTATTTGAGACTTTGGCGTGCAAGTTCTGCATAAATCCCACCTTGCTTTAAAATGGGCACGTAATTTTGATACATATTTTGCGCAAGCCAAGGATGCTTATACATTAACACCGTACAATCCGTCCCTTCGGTTAGCTTGTTTTTAAAAGTTTCGGAAAGCGATTTCATCAAAGACTCATCAGCACCTGCCATAGGCATTAACAAAAGACCAAACCCCGCAGAGCTTCGGTTTATAAAAAATCCTTCTTCACTGACTGTTTCATAGGGAAACAGGTTTTTTATAGAAGGCAAATCTAAAGTACACGACTCAAATGCTTTTGAATGATGTTGCAATGATTCCGGTTTAATGCCTGCAGTTTCCCCTAGTTTGTGACTTACACGATGCACCAGATCACGTGCTTTATCTCGCCATTGATTTAGCCTTAAGCCCATGATTGCTCCTTAACTGTTTGTGCCAGCCATAGGGCTTGTCCACTATCTTGTTTGACTATTTTTCCTTGATTTAAAAGAGGTTTGCTTTCAGCCTTCATCATGTTCTTTCTGGAACTATAGGGTTTTACATCATCTGCAAACCGAGTCATGGCATCGACCTGCTCGATGGTCAAACAACTATCCCCGGCCGTGGCATTACAACTGAAATTGGAATTGATTGGCCCACATGCTGCTAATCCCATATAAATTAAAAGGATCAGACTCTTTTTAATTATTTTCATCGTAATACCCCTGTCAAATTTGCGCTCAAGCTGTTCGCATGGTCAATTTTCCCTAATACCTCAGGCGGCACCGTAAAATTCATGTCAGTCGAATTCCCTTCATGGTTAGCAGCAATTAACCTTTGTGCTTCTTCCTCTGCTTTGACTTGGTTCATGGCATGTTGGCTTTTGTCTTCATCAGGCTCTAAATAAAATCCATCTTTAAAAACCACCGTGACCACATTGCCAGAACCGACTTGAATGACAGGATGGTATTGTTCTGCGCGTTTAACGTAATACGCAGATAACGTATCTGCTGCTTTGGAAGCACCTCCATAAGCTGCAAAAGGTGCAATTTGGCTTGATGGAACTACAGAAGTTGCACCATAAGGGCCAATCGCTTGTACGCTTTGAGCATATTGTGCGGCTTGGGCAATTCCAGATAACGCACCACTAACTCCTGCCCAAGTCATCACTTTGTTATCCCTCATCAATGGCTTCCCTTTAATCCCCACTTTGCCATTGAAAAACACCCAACCCGTCACTTCTTTATCAATAATGGGTTGGCCTGGATGAGCACAAGAGAGACGATATAAGGTTGCAAAAGCGCGTTCACTGGAAATATCTCCATAGGAATTCGCACTCACGCGACATCCCCGAAGACGTGAGCGCGCTCCATTAGGTAGTGTTCCATCCTCTAGGAACTTAAAGAGCATTACGCCATTATTTTTAGATTGGCCATTAACGGATGCATCAGCATCAGCTCCACCTAAAACAACTGCTCTTACTGAAGTGTTTGATGGTACATAATGAGCTGGATTTAAATAGTTATTATGATGAGTTCTAGTGCTGCGGCGTTTCGTTCGAAATGACACTGTATGAATGCGTGGAGTGATATCTGCTAAGGTCATCATGTCAGAATT
>NZ_QHJG01000070.1:2357-3192 GCF_003184185.1 Legionella qingyii
TTCCTCAGCCATCTTTTTCATCGTGAGAGTCAATTCACTAATTTGCTTTTTGAGTGATTCGAGTTCAGTTTGTTGGACTGTTAATGCATTATCAGCTGCAGCTTCTGTAAACGATTCATCCACAATTCCAGTTATATCTACTGGTTTTTGTATCGCAGAAGTTTTTTTTGGGCGACCATCTATAAGCAATACAATCATGATGGCCAGAATAAGCAAAACTCCACTTCCCACCATGATTAATGTACGAAGTTGGCGGCTTTTAACCATTGTATTGAGTTGCCAATTAGCCATGATCCACTCCTGCAACACGGTAAAGCATGGTACGTTCGCGAGGATTAATTGTGGGCTTCGAAAATTTAATCGCTAGAGTATCCTTCTTTGCAAACCATTCTTGAGATAACTCTAAAGGCTCTTTACCCCCGTTATAGAGTTCAATGGTTTCTCCTTTAAGAAACTTCCCATCCCAAGACTCTTTAGGTAACAGTGTTAAACCTCTTTCCCAACGCTGGGCTTTGCCAAATTGACGCGTTACAACCACATCAGTAAACGGTTTGTGATTCTCCATATGAGTAAGCATTGCAAGAATTGCTTCTGGAATAGCTTCATGAGTCCCAACTACCTGACTGGCTTTCGTTTGACGAGGTGTTACTTTTACAGGTAGTGGCTGTTGCGGAATGAGTTCAATTGTTTTACCTAATGACTCCTCACTATTTAAAGTTACCGAAAAATGACGACCTGCTTCAGTAGTCAAAAACAAGGTAAACGGATTAGTTGCTGCCAACATGATATAAACTGATCCATCCTGCTCATCACGTTTAATCGCCATCGCCTTTTC
>NZ_QHJG01000070.1:3202-4038 GCF_003184185.1 Legionella qingyii
AAACAACCTGACAATTACGTAATAGTCGACGTCGAAGACATTTGCTAAGTAGGTGTTAAGGTCAATATAGATGACCAAAAACATAGCGTCTTCAAAAAAAACCCGCTGGTAGATATTCGTTATGTTAGTACTACCGGTCTTATTCGTTTTGAGGTGAAGGGTGGTACTAATTACATGCTTCAACCGCCGAAAATTGGTAACATAACTCAACGGTTAATCGGTACTAGGTGAGGACGTTGTGCCATTTCGTACCGTGCGAGCGCTCCTAATTAACACCCGAATCTTTTAAATTAGCGATCTCATAGGAAGAAACGTTTGGTAAGAACTCTATTGAGATTTCCGAGAAATGGGGGCAATATCTCAAGTTACCAAAGAGGAAATTCTTTGAAGGGTAGGGTTCTGAGAAATCCATTGTCACAATTTGGAGAAAGGGTTGCGACCCGAAACGGTTTAACTGCGCAATGTTGGTGTAGTCATTTGCCAAACACTAAGAGGTATACTCATTCGTAACGTTCTTAACGAAGACCTTATCGAAGTACTCAGGGTTGATGGACTGACCGAAAGCAAACTGCTCCACAATGAAAATGTCCATCACCGACAACGCCTTACTCAAGTTAACAAAATGGATTACTGAGGAGTGATAAATTTCAATGGCTTTTTACTGCTGGACGAAGTCATCAGTTTTTGTTCCATTTGCCTAATCAACGACGGTTGTACTATATTTGACTAGGTAGGACGAGTAGTGCAAATTAGCGGTAGCGGAAAAGGCCTTTATGGCGAAGGTACTAAAACAGTAAAAAGTGTTTTTACGCCAACATTAAAGGGACCGAATTTCA
>NZ_QHJG01000071.1:0-3703 GCF_003184185.1 Legionella qingyii
CCTGGCGATGACCTACTTTCACATGAGGAGACCTCACACTATCATTGGCGCGGGCTCGTTTCACTTCTGAGTTCGAGATGGAATCAGGTGGTTCCAAGCCGCTATGGTCGCCAGGAAAACTGTTTTGCATTGATTGGGGCTATTATACCCGAATCAAGCATTAGGTAAATAAAAAGGTATCATTTTTAACGTATTCATCGTACTTCACATTATTGAGTTGGAGCGAATCCACTCAAGGGTATTGATTCAGTCAATCTGAAGTAACTCAGATTATATGGTCAAGACAATCAGCCAATTAGTACAAGTTAGCTTCACACATTACTGCGCTTCCACACCTTGCCTATCAACGTCGTAGTCTTCAACGGGCTTCAAGGGAAAACTCATCTTGAGGGAGGCTTCCCGCTTAGATGCTTTCAGCGGTTATCCCGTCCGAACTTAGCTACCCGGCAATGCCACTGGCGTGACAACCGGTACACCAGAGGTTCGTCCACTCCGGTCCTCTCGTACTAGGAGCAGCTCCTCTCAATTTTCCTACGCCCACGGCAGATAGGGACCGAACTGTCTCACGACGTTCTAAACCCAGCTCGCGTACCACTTTAAATGGCGAACAGCCATACCCTTGGGACCTGCTTCAGCCCCAGGATGTGATGAGCCGACATCGAGGTGCCAAACACCGCCGTCGATATGAACTCTTGGGCGGTATCAGCCTGTTATCCCCGGAGTACCTTTTATCCGTTGAGCGATGGCCCTTCCATACAGAACCACCGGATCACTAAGACCTACTTTCGTACCTGCTCGAGCCGTCGCTCTCGCAGTCAAGCACCCTTATGCCTTTACACTCTTGGTACGATGTCCGACCGTACCGAGGGTACCTTTGTGCTCCTCCGTTACTCTTTGGGAGGAGACCGCCCCAGTCAAACTACCCATCATACACTGTCCTCATCCCGGATTACGGGACCAAGTTAGAACCTCAATAACAACAGGGTGGTATTTCAAGGATGGCTCCATGAGAACTAGCGTCCTCACTTCATAGCCTCCCACCTATCCTACACAGTGATCATCAAAGTCCAGTGCAAAACTATAGTAAAGGTTCACGGGGTCTTTCCGTCTAGCCGCGGGTACACTGCATCTTCACAGCGATTTCAATTTCACTGAGTCTCGGGTGGAGACAGTGTGGCCATCGTTACGCCATTCGTGCAGGTCGGAACTTACCCGACAAGGAATTTCGCTACCTTAGGACCGTTATAGTTACGGCCGCCGTTTACCGGGGCTTCGATCAAGAGCTTCTCCGAAGATAACCCCATCAATTAACCTTCCGGCACCGGGCAGGCGTCACACCCTATACGTCTTCTTACGAATTTGCAGAGTGCTGTGTTTTTAATAAACAGTCGCAGCCACCTGGTCTCTGCGGCCCTCTTCAGCTCTGAAAGTAAATCCCATCACCAAAAAGGGCGTACCTTCTCCCGAAGTTACGGTACCATTTTGCCTAGTTCCTTCACCCGAGTTCTCTCAAGCGCCTTAGTATTCTCTACCTGTCCACCTGTGTCGGTTTGCGGTACGGTTCTCTATAAGTTATGGCTAGCAGCTTTTCCTGGAAGCCGGGCATCAATGACTTCGCCGTACACCGAAGTGTCAGCACCATGTCGCACCTCAGGGTTATCAGTAAACCGGATTTGCCTAGTCTACCCCCCTATATGCACATACCAGGACAACCAACGCCTGGCTCACCTAGCCTTCTTCGTCCCCACTTCACCACTTATAAAAAGTCCAGGAATATTAACCTGGTTCCCATCGACTACGCTCTTCAGCCTCGCCTTAGGGGCCGACTCACCCTGCTCCGATTAACGTCGTGCAGGAAACCTGGGACTTCCGGCGTGAGGGCTTTTCACCCTCATTATCGTTACTCATGTCAGCATTCGCACTTCTGATACCTCCAGCAGACTTCTCAATCCACCTTCATCAGCCTACAGAACGCTCCCCTACCACGTGCACTTAGTGCACATCCGCAGCTTCGGTGACTAGTTTTAGCCCCGTTACATCTTCCGCGCAGGCCGACTCGACCAGTGAGCTATTACGCTTTCTTTAAAGGGTGGCTGCTTCTAAGCCAACCTCCTGGCTGTCTATGCCTTCCCACATCGTTTCCCACTTAACTAGTACTTTGGGACCTTAGCTGGCGGTCTGGGTTGTTTCCCTCTTCACGACGGACGTTAGCACCCGCCGTGTGTCTCCCGTGATTCAATTAGCCGGTATTCGGAGTTTGCATCGGTTTGGTAAGCCATGACAGCCCCCTAGCCGAAACAGTGCTCTACCCCCAGTAATCATTCACGAGGCGCTACCTAAATAGCTTTCGGGGAGAACCAGCTATCTCCGGGCTTGATTAGCCTTTCACTCCTAGTCACACGTCATCCGATAATTTTTCAACATTACCCGGTTCGGACCTCCAGTTGGTGTTACCCAACCTTCATCCTGCACATGACTAGATCGCCCGGTTTCGGGTCTACTCACAGCGACTCGCGCCCTATTCAGACTCGATTTCTCTACGGCTTCCTTATTCAGTTAACCTCGCCACTGAAAGTAACTCGCTGACCCATTATACAAAAGGTACGCAGTCACACCTCGAAGGTGCTCCCACTGCTTGTACGCAAACGGTTTCAGGTTCTATTTCACTCCCCTCTCCGGGGTTCTTTTCGCCTTTCCCTCACGGTACTGGTTCACTATCGGTCAGTAAGTAGTATTTAGCCTTGGATGATGGTCCACCCATATTCAACCAGGATTACACGTGTCCCGGCCTACTTCTTCGCGTGCTTAGTTCTTAATGCAACCTATATATACGGGGCTTTCACCCTCTATGGCCAACCTTCCCAAGTTGTTCTACTTCATTGCACTATAAATCACACCAGGCTCTTCCCCGTTCGCTCGCCGCTACTTGGAGAATCTCTTTTGATTTCTTTTCCTTCGGGTACTTAGATGTTTCAGTTCCCCGAGTTCGCCTCTACTACCTATGTATTCAGTAGCAGATGACCATGACTGCTCATGGCCGGGTTCCCCCATTCGGACATCTCCGGTTATTCGCTCGTTTCCAGCTCACCGAAGCTTTTCGCAGGATTCCACGTCCTTCATCGCCTCTTACTGCCAAGGCATCCACCGTTTGCGCTTCTCTTCTTGACCATATAATCTCAATTACCTCAGATCATATGACACTGTTTCAATACAAGTACGCTTGTGTTACCTCTTTATTTACCATTTTTTTAATGAACGTCTGGTTATTCCAGATTAAAATACTCTCGTAAAAATACTTTAATCTGAATAAACCCTTGAAGAACTCCATAGAATGGTGGGTCTGGGTGGACTTGAACCACCGACCTCACCCTTATCAGGGGTGCGATCTAACCAACTGATCTACAGACCCATTTTTACTTTGATATTTTCACCAACTCAAAATATTGCATTTTATAGGCAATCACTTGAATTAGATAAAAATTCTTTTGCAAAAATGCTTCGATGCACTTTTTTTTGATTTGCGAATTAGTTACACACTAACTTAAATGTACTTCTACATCTCGTTTACATCAACAACAACATCGTGATCGAATATCTTTTCCGTTTCTTCTCAGTCACGGCTGGGATTCTTCATTATCTCAAAAACAAACTGTGTGGGCACTTTAAATTACTTTAGTGCTTTTAATTTAAGGAGGTGATCCAG
>NZ_QHJG01000071.1:3713-4102 GCF_003184185.1 Legionella qingyii
AACTTCTTGAGGTATCTTACCACCCAGACCCACCTGAACTTGGTGGCTGGAGTGGGAATAGTCCCCACGCTAGATTGGTTGACTAGATGTCTGGGTAAAAATGAAACTATAAAAGTGGTTGAGTTTTATAACGTAAAATATCCGTTAGTGAACTTAATCTATTTTTAAGAAAACGTTTTTACGAAGCTACGTGAAAAAAAACTAAACGCTTAATCAATGTGTGATTGAATTTACATGAAGATGTAGAGCAAATGTAGTTGTTGTTGTAGCACTAGCTTATAGAAAAGGCAAAGAAGAGTCAGTGCCGACCCTAAGAAGTAATAGAGTTTTTGTTTGACACACCCGTGAAATTTAATGAAATCACGAAAATTAAATTCCTCCACTAGGTC
>NZ_QHJG01000072.1 GCF_003184185.1 Legionella qingyii
TTCCGGAATCTGCGATCAAATGCGGCCGGAATTGGTGATCATTTCGCTCCGGAATACACACACAAGCACTACTTACACGAATTTTGCCGAAATGGTATGGAATTATGTCAGAAATGAGCCTACTTCACCTGAGTTTAATGAATTGGCAAAATCCAATAAAACAAAAAATTATGCGCGTGAAATTGCTGCTCAAATAAGAAGGCTGAGCAGATGGTGGTATCCTGAACAACCTAAGAATAAAGAATATAACGAAGAACGAGAAGCATACTTCGATAAAATAATCGAAAAAGCCTTTATAAAAGAGGTTTTTATTGTAGGAAAAAATAACAAACTGAATAGCAATTCCTTAATAGTAAATTCACTAAAAGATGTTACTCGTAATTATCGCTGGGGAACACAAACCGATTTACAGGAACTTGCCCGCATCTATAATATTAACTTACATACCTTAATCAATGGCAACGCACCCTATAAGCCTGCTGATACCCCACAAAGACCAATTATTACAATGGACAATCAGCATAACCTTCATTGGACTACCTGTATTAGCTTTCTAGGCTCGAACTTTAAAGGTAAGCGCTATGATAGCTATACTAAGGATAGTGTAATTTCTAAACAAGAAATAAAAGATATTATGCAAACTTATACTCAAGGTTTTGTGGCATTAGTGACTAAAAGAAATCATCTTGAAAAAGCCATGCAAATTATTCAACTCTGTGATAATCGTGACTTCAATGTGAGTGATATTGTGCGGATGCTTAGCAATTATTTACAACGATCTAATTTTAATAACAATAGCTCTTTTAAAAAACGTGCCGACTATATCATTGCCAGAGCTGAATATTTTAATGAGGCTGCTGATAAACCAGATGGGCTCGATTTAAGTGTATAGTTAATGGGGAACCCCGATGCCTTTTCAAAATCACTTTGAGTGAGATAAAGTTTTTTGTTCAAGCCCCTTATTCCTAGAAAGACATAGGATAATGCGGAAGTAACTTTAGCCGAATGAGCCTGAAAATCAGAAGCCTTTCCAATTGATTTGATAAATAAGCCAGCAAGCCAGGCAGCAAAAGTAACGATAAGGGCAATAAGTAGTAAAATATTCATTCTTTGAGGACATCAAACATAGAGATTGGTTACAGGATTGATACAACTCCAATCAATATGTATCCATGGTTGTGACTTTTCGCGGATAAGTTTGCCAATAAATAGTTTATAAAAGGATTCTCTTTCTCTTTGGAGATGTTACCGAAGGGAAGTAGAAACTTATTCGTTGCCTCAAAATAGTTGTTACTTTCCAAGGGAGATAATTAATAAAATAAATTAATAACTGTTTCATTAAATAGCGTTCCTTTAGGACATGACTTTGCTATCGCTGTTTGCAATAATCTCAACACATGCATGATTGTTCCTTGTAGCAGCGTTGTAAATAATAAGGTTCGCAACAATAGACGCATCAATCTTCAATTGAAATTCACAATTCAAGGCCTGGCCATTTATAGTAACAAAAATATTCTGGGCAAGAATCGTGGAGATATCTTTTACAACGTTCGGCGTCTGTTGTAAGGAAGTCCCTGCCCAGTATTGATTGAAAAGGATACGGTTATGAAAGTAAATCCATCCTATTAGCCTACTCTGACTTGAGAACGTACTTCTTTAAAATCAGCATCAGGTAAGGTTTCGAGTTCATTGTCTCTGGCCAAAGCAGCGTGAATAAAGCGAGTCAATGAATGACGTGTATTCCCCGACCCTTGCAAATGCTTGTTTAAAAGAAGCAAAAATGCCTCTTTATTTAGATCAGATGAGTCCCTGATAACCCTTTGCAAGTTTTGAGCTCTTAAAACACCACTTTCACCATGAAACCAATGTGAAAAACGCGTTATGCCACGTATTCCAGTTGCATTATTTTTGCACCAATCCAAATAATTGCAGATGCCTGCATTTACTTTATCAATGCATTCCTCGATGGATAATTGCTCGATTCTTTGGGTAAATTGATTGACTTTAATCTCATTAAAAGAAAAGAACACATCAATGCGCCGGTTATTGATGCCACGACAGTCGCTTCGAGTAACTTGTGCATGACCATGTTTAAAATCTGCATCAAGAAATTTTTCTCCACCCAGATTACTATCGTGTATCGAATCATCAATTATCAGTACAGTAGCAGCCTCTTCATCTAGTTTTGTTCCAATATCCGCGGCTGAGGCAATCAAATAGGAAATATTATGCTTGGTCAATATCCTTTTTAATGCCTCTGTCGTGCTTGGATTTAAAATTTCCTCATTAATAAGCAAAGGTTTGTTTTTTGCTTTTAAAAAGGGAAGATGCAATAAGATAGAGGAAAGATTTGCATTAATATAGTAATAATCATGATAAGCATGAGAAGGAATTCTTCTTTCAAATTGATGATCAAATTCATCACAATAAACGTCTGCACTTTCCCCGCAATGAGAAATGTAATTTTTTCCAAAAGTTAATAGGAATAAAGAGGAGGCAGACTTCTTTAATTCCGCATAAGCGCCAAGAAATAGAGGACAATACTCATCGGCGAAACTGTCTCTACTCCTATACTGCAATTGTCTTTTAGAAAAATCCTTACCCAAAACAGCTGCGATATTATCAAAATCAATCGCATACACTACATCGCATTCTGCTTGAGAATTGCCCGTCTTTGCTTTTCTTTCTTCTACAGTTTTAAAATGTCGAACTCGAATATTGGCGCCATTTTGATTTAATCGATTAATGATTGCTTGTAAAATTTCTTGCTGCGCTTGATTATTGCCGGTTTCGATACAATCTAACTCTATATTTTTGTAGCCATGATAATAAAGCTTTAAAAGAATCATTAAATCTTGAAATAAGCCACCGCTTCCTAAGCTTAATAAACGAATAATCGATTTTTTATCGTTGCTTTCTACAGCACTTAAAATTCGTTCTTCGTATTTAGCACGAATATTAGAGAAAGTTGAGCGAGAATGCGCGTGCGTAACGACACACCAACACTCATGCAGCCAATTTAAGCTTGGTTTCATTGGCCCATAGGATGAGCTCCAACTTTGAGTAGGATTTTTATAAAGAAATGAAAGCCAACGATTAAATGTCTGTAGATCTAATTGAGTAATTTGTTCTGCTGTATATAATTTATATCGATTCATGTTTATTTTATAATTTGTAAAATTTTGAAAGTATAACCCAAGCTATTCTGTGTTATTGACCTAGATAAGCCGATGCGAGTCTGCCAGCTGCATTGCTCTCC
>NZ_QHJG01000073.1:0-489 GCF_003184185.1 Legionella qingyii
TTTTTCTTAAATGAATGGCAGTATCACTAGAGTTACATGGAAATTAGGTTTAAGCTTTAACATCCACAAGCTCGATGTCCTCAGAGGCCAACGCTCGCCCAAGATTCAAGCATCCCCTAACGGTTATGAATTCTTGTCATTCCCGCGCAAGCGGGAATCTATTCTTAAACTACCATTGTACCTCGCTAGAAATAGGTTCCCGCCTGCGCGGGAACGACAGTTTTTCTTAAATGAATGGCAGTATCACTAGAGTTACATGGAAATTAGGTTTAAGCTTTAACATCCACAAGCTCGATTTCCTCAGAGGCCAACCGCTCGCCCAAGATTCAAGCATCCCCGAACGGTTATGAATTTTTGTCATTCCCGCGCAGGCGGGAATCTATTCTTAAACTACCACTGCACCCTGCTAGAAATAGGTTCCCGCCTGCGCGGGAACGACAGTTTTTTCTTAAATGAATGGCAGTATCACTAGAGTTACATGGAAATTAT
>NZ_QHJG01000073.1:499-678 GCF_003184185.1 Legionella qingyii
AAGTTCGTAGGGGCTTGCCAATACTTAAAAACAGTAAGGGCGCGTCCGCCCTTAGATAAGAATTTGATGGTGACGTGGGACGATCTTTATCCAAGGGCGGACGCGCCCTTGCTGTCAAAAAAGAATTTACTTACCGTCATAGTGATCTCAATGTACCTTTAATACAAATTCGAAATTGT
>NZ_QHJG01000073.1:688-3048 GCF_003184185.1 Legionella qingyii
CGCTCGCCCAAGAATATCTCGCCAACAATCTGGAAGCGCTTGATTGAGTCGGTTACCATGTAACTTACTGAACGCCCGACAGAAGGAATATCATTCAACAAATCCTGCTTTTCGAGCAACTGATGCAGGGCGAGTGCCGTGGCATGTGCTGAATCAACTATAGCAACCCCTTTAGGTAACAAATCGCGCAACAAAGGCTTAAATACAGGGAAATGCGTACATCCCAGGAGCACCGTATCTTCGTTAGTAAAACCATCCAGGTAATGTTTTAACGCTTCGCGAGCAACTTGATTGTTCACCATCCCTTCTTCTGCTAAAGCAACCAAAACGCTGCACGCGCGAGTATTAATTATTGCCTGGGGTACGTGTTGGGTAATTAGATTTTGGTATGCATTGGATGCAATCGTTGTTTCGGTAGCCAAAACAATAATGCGTTTGTTTTCAGTTGCCGCAACAGCTGCCGCAGCACCTGGTGCAACCACACCAAGCACAGGCATACCAGGTAACATTTCCTGTAAATACGGTAATGCGGCGGTAGTGGCTGTATTACAGGCAATTACCAAAGCCTTAATTCGCCGCTCCACCAGCAATTTTGCCATTTGCATGGCATATTGTTTTACCGTATCTGGGCTTTTAGTACCATAAGGAAGTCGAGCTGTATCCCCCAGATAGATAAACGATTCTTGCGGTAGACCCTCCCGCAATGCACGCAAAACAGTTAAGCCGCCCATCCCTGAGTCAAATACACCAATCGCCAGTTGGTTTGAATTCAATTGTGTAACCCCCTGTATGAATTTTAATAGCACTCCACACGTTCCAGTGCGTTTACTTAATTCACGTGTAGAGTTTTTCTCATAGTCTCAAAATATACCTATCATGCCTCAAGAAACGAGATCTAATTATATTTTTTTTCCTGAAGCAGTTAGGTGTTCGTCGACCTTCAATGCATCTGTCGAACTCCCAGCTTGCCCACCTCTCATAAGAGACATTTGTTCTCGTGATTTTTTGGTATTAGCAATGAAATCCTTAGCCTCTGTTTTAAAACCTTCCAGCGCCTTATCATTGTAGCCCCTCAACTTATCTTTGATAAATTTATCATCAACAGTTGATTGCAATTCAAATCCCGCTCTCTTACGTGGCCCTTCACAGCCAGGAACATGGGATTCTATTTTAAATTTTAAATCGTTTTTCATTAAGAGAAGCGCGGCATAGACTCTATCTGCATGATGCTGATCGTCACCGGTAATAAAGACAGTTTGCTCACCAGTTCCCTTCAAATTGGTTATGAGCATTTTAGCTTGTTTAATTGCCATCTGAGATTTTTCTTGTTCCGTCATTTTATCTCGTTCAGCAGCATCTGTTACATCTGTTACTTTACCAGTATGATCCTGAACTAACTTTCCTGTAGCTGTATCTTGTGCAGCATTTTGACCTCTAGCTTTTTGGGGAAAGTTGGCAACTGACTCAATTTTATCTCCTTGCTGTAATTTCACCCCTTGATAACGAGTTTCAATAGGATTTGCAGTACGAATACCCACAGCACCTGTACTTGGAGCCACATTTGAAGGAGTAGGATCCGATACGGTCCCATCATTTCTTACTAATTTATCAGTAAAATGTTCGAGACGAGGATCTTTTCCTGTTTGCCAAAAGGAATCTGCCATATTTGGCTTTGTATTAATGGCGGCAAGTTTTAATCCAGCTTGTCTCTTTATTTCCAGCCAATCTCCATCTGATAGATGATTTCTTACAAAATCTCGAGTAAAACGCCAACTGGTTCGTTGCCTATTTATTTCAGCAACTATCTGATCTTCATCTCTCGCTGCAGCAATACGCTCTAAGAGTTGAGGCTGATCAATTTTTTTAATGGCATCTGAAATCAGAAAAAAATAATACTTTTCTTTAGCTCGTTTTTTTATATCTCGTGCATCGGTATTTGACAACAAGTCTTCAGTAGTCAATGCAGTACTTAAATCAACATTTCCAAGTATAACCCTCGCATCGTTTAACCTCATTCTAACAGTATTCATGTTAGGCGCTGTCGCAATACCTCTCAGAACGGTCCGGATATTTGCGTTTACAGCTTCGTCGTTGCCCATTGTTAAATTAGTGTTAATGGCATCGGTAATAGTTTTGGCATTGGTCAAAGAAGTATGCTTGGCTACAACTGCCGCATCGATTAAATTAGCTTCTGCATTATGAAGATTCGCTTGTTGACCGAAATCAACTCCAACAACTAAATTTAAAGTGGTATTAAGAACTTGTAATGCCGCCCGTTTTTGATCCTCGTTACCACGTGGGGTATTATGGTAAGTGGTCAAAGCCGCCAAGGCAGCATCATCCATGGCATCAATAGTACC
>NZ_QHJG01000074.1:0-3117 GCF_003184185.1 Legionella qingyii
TGTGTATTCCGGAGCGAAATGATCACCAATTCCGGCCGCATTTGATCGCAGATTCCGGAAACACTTGATCAGAGATTCCGGCATTACTTGATCACCGATTCCGGAGCATTTGATCAGTGATTCCGGTTGTTTTTGATCACCACCAACACTCACGATAAGACAATTTTTATACACTAATCGTCTTGTGATCCAAGGCGAGATTATCGTGAGACCATTAAGTATGCGAAAAATTCAAGAAGTATTTCGACAGCATGAACAAGGACACAGTAACCGTGACATTGGGCGAAGCCTCAATATCAGTTCAGGAACTGTATCCAACTACCTATATCGTGCACGTGTAGCGGGATTAACCTTAGCTGAGGCACTGTCTCTTGGCGAGCAGGAGCTGTATGAGCGCTTATTTTTACCATCAAAAGCCAGTTCAACCCGGCGTGTACTGCCGGACTGGGAGTGCATCCATGCGGAGTTGGCGGAAAAAAGGGATGACGTTAATGGTACTGTGGCGAGAATACCGGGAATGTCATCCGGATGGTGTGAGTTATAGCCAGTTTTGTGACCGTTATAAGCGTTATATCAAGCAAATCAGCCCTGTCATGCGACAGGTTCATAAAGCTGGAGAAAAGGTTTTTGTTGATTATGCGGGTATGACTGTTCCATGGATAGAGCCGTCTACAGGAGAGATTCATGAAGCACAAGTCTTTGTAGCCAGTCTTGGTGCATCGCAATTTACCTTTGTTGACATCACAGAAAGTCAATCACTGGAACACTGGATTAGCTCCCATATTCGAATGTGGAACACCTTTGGCGGTGTCACCAAAATTGTAGTACCCGATAACTTGAAATCCGGTGTGAGCAAGTCGCACCGTTACGACCCTGATATTAACGCAAACTATCAGCATGTCAGTGAGCACTACGGATTCGCTATTGTTCCTGCTCGAGCCGCCAGGCCTCAAGACAAAGCCAAAGTTGAGAATGCTGTTGGATGTGTTGAACGCCAGATTCTTGCCCCGTTGCGACATCATACTTTTACCAGTATTGCTGAGATTAAAAAAGCCATTGCGCCCAAGCTTGCTGCCTTTAATCAACAGTCCTTTCAGAAAATGAATACCTCTCGTCTCGAGCTGTTCGAGACTCTGGACAAACCAGCACTTCAACCTTTGCCCTCTGAGCCATACCACTATGCCGAATGGAAAAAAGCCAAGGTGAATATCGATTATCACTTTGTTTTTGATGAACATTATTACAGTGTTCCCTATCAGTACATTCATAAGACTATTGAAGTTCGTGCCAGTGGTTCCATGGTGGAATGCTTCCATGAGGGAAAGCGCATCGCCCTGCATACCCGCTCAAAAAAACGCTTTACACACACCACTCTGGCAGAACATATGCCAAGCAGTCATAAGGCACATGCCCGAGTGGACGCCTGAGCGAATCCATCGATGGGCATTAAAAACGGGGGAAGATACCGCTCGTTACATCGAATACATGATTGCAGCCCGGGCATTTCCAGAGCAAGCCTTTCGTTCCTGCCTGGGGTTGATGAGGCTTGCCCAGCGTTTTGGGGCAGACCGACTTGATAACGCATGTACTATTGCTCTGGAAGCAGGAATGACACGCTATCAACAGGTAGAGCGTCTGCTGAAAAACAATATGGACTTGGTCAAGACGTCATCCAAAACGACCACTCCGGTCATCTCTCATCACAACAACCTTCGTGGTTCTAATTACTACCAATAGGAGAAACAACCATGTTAAACAATCCAACACTTGATAAACTTCGTTCCTTAAAACTAACCGGCATGGCTGATGCGTTTACAGAGCAACTCAAAAGACCCGTTAATGATCTGGACTTTGAGGAACGGCTTGGTTTATTGGTTGAGCGCGAGTATCTGTTACGTGACAATCGAAAAATGGAGCGAAGACTGAAACAAGCCAGACTACAGCTCAATGCCTGCATGGAAGATATAGACTTTAAGCATCCTCGTGGCCTGAACAAATCCGCCGTGCTGGAACTGTTTCGCTGCCAGTGGGTATCACAACATCTTAATCTGCTGATTACCGGTCCAACCGGCTGCGGAAAAACATACATCGCCTGCGCATTAGCTCATAAAGCCTGTATTACAGGATTCTCTTCTCGATATTACCGTCTCCCACGATTATGGAATGAACTGAAGATTGCCAAGGCCAATGGAAGCTATCCCAACTGGCTGGCATCCATCGCAAAAGTCGATGTACTCGTCCTGGATGACTGGGGACTGGTAGCACCGGATGAAGAACAGAGAAGAGATTTACTGGAAATACTTGAAGACAGGTATCAAAAACGTTCAACCATCATTACCAGCCAACTCGCTGTGGCTCTATGGCATGAACACCTTGGGGATGCAACACTTGCAGACGCCGTCCTTGACAGACTCGTTCATAACTCAATCAGAATAGAACTCAATGGTGAGTCCATGCGAAAAACAAAAAAATCTTTACAGACTAAACCCCTTTAAAAGATAATCCACTGCGTGAGGCGTTGAAGTGATCAAATACTCCGGAATCGGTGATCAAATGACTAACGGAATTAGTGATCAAGTCCTCCGGAATACGCACTTGTGGTAAGATGATCTTTATTATTGATAATATCTTGTATACGGTATTCAAAAAGAACTGTGCGCAAATGATGTTGCATTTTGTCCAACACATCCGTGGATTGTTTGAAATAATCGAAATTAATAATATCAAGCAAACTAATTTTAAAATCATCAACCTGACGTTCCAATGAGGAAAAAGTATCACTTTTTCCATATCGTGAATATTCATGTTTTATGATATCGATAAGGCCAATTGAAAAGCCGTAGAAGGCACAATTACCTCTTCCTGGATTATCTATTTTAGTGAATGACATGATTAATATTTATAATGAGATGATTGCGTACATTATAATTGCTGAATATTAATAAAATATTAAATTTCCAGATTGCTTCATTAGCCTACGTTTCACGTTTTATGCGAATCCAGCAAAGGCCGCATTAAAAATAGGTACATTATTTTAGTGGGTCTCTGTATAGAACCCGCGCATAAAGCCTGAGAGATCCTCACAAAATTTAGCCATAGTGAGGACTCTCTTGTTGA
>NZ_QHJG01000074.1:3127-3648 GCF_003184185.1 Legionella qingyii
ACACCATTCTACTAGAAATAATAACTATTATAGAACATATGCCATAAGTTTTTCTTGACACGCGTTTACTACAACGTAAAACAGGTTGTGTAGGCACCTAACAAACTTTATTAGCTTTAATTATTATAGTTCGTTTGATTAAAATTTTAGTAGTTGGACTGCAAGGTTACTCCTTTTTCATAGTGAAAAAGGTATAGCACTTATAAGTACAAAATACTATAGCTATTCCGGTTAACTTTTCGGCATCTTCCGTGTTAATGGAGAAGGACCTAATAGATAAAATCACTTACTGTACTAATTATAAATATTACTCTACTAACGCATGTAATATTAACGACTTATAATTATTTTATAATTTAAAGGTCTAACGAAGTAATCGGATGCAAAGTGCAAAATACGCTTAGGTCGTTTCCGGCGTAATTTTTATCCATGTAATAAAATCACCCAGAGACATATCTTGGGCGCGTATTTCGGACTCTCTAGGAGTGTTTTAAATCGGTATCACTCCTGAGAGAACAACT
>NZ_QHJG01000075.1 GCF_003184185.1 Legionella qingyii
AATGTTTTTAATTCGGTCATTTAGTCTATCTAAACTCCCTCATTAAAAACATTTTTTGCCTCAACCTAGGGGTTTTTCGTAAGTCCTGTAGAAGACTCATATTCAGCCCTAAGCATTTCTTTTATTTTTTCGGGGGTTGGTCTATCCTCTGGGCTTGGCGACACCATAGGTAAAAGATAATGAGTTATTGTATCTTTTTCGAATTCCTCAAGATAAATAAGATCGCTATCAAATGTACCTTTCTTATTTAAACGGTATATTTCTTTTATACCCCATTTAGGGCCAGGCGTGATCCTTTGCTCTCCAAAGAGCTCAGCAAGAATATGTCCTAAAGCAAATACATCACTTGCGGTGCTACTGCCTTCTCCTACAAATCGTTCAGGAGCCATATATAATGGGGTGCCTCTTATGTGAGGACCCGCATCATTTTTATGAATTTTCTTGGCAAATGCAAAATCAATAAAAGTGACAATTGGTTGCTTTGGGTTTGAAATATCAATCATTATATTTTTAAGTGAAATATCATTGTGAACCAAGCCCTTATTTGCGACTTGTTCTATATAGGCGTTGAGAATAGCAATAGCAATTGTTTTACGAGTTGCGATATCAAGTTGCATCTTGGATTTGTCATGTAGAATATCATGTAACGTGGTACCAGACGCTTTTTTAATGAACATATAGGCACATAGTTTTCCGGCGTTATCTCTAAAAAATACAGGTTTTCTTACACTTAAATGTCCTGCTTGCTTCGTTCGCTTATATTCTTTTTTAATGCTGTCACGCCATTGTTCTTCTTCTTTATCTTGTTTAAAGAACATGAATTTTCTCACTCTGTCTTTGTGAGGTTTTGTATGCGCGGGAACAAACTCGAGTTCCTTACTAAAAGAAATTAACTTTCCTTCAATGTTGTCCACTGTAGCGTATTTTCCAATGCCTGCGCGACTATTTTTCATCACTTCAAAACAATCACTGATACCATCTTTCCCTAAACGCCAATTCAGCTCATGGGTTAATTTAAATTGAACTTCCTTATATGTATAAATCGTATCCGGTAAAAAAACTTCGGGTTGATCATCTCCCTCTAAAAATTCTTTTAGGAATATACTTTGTTCTTGAGTTAAGTCAGTCGGGTTAATCAGTGTAATTGATTCATTTGTTTGGTGTGAGTTTTCATCTGTTGTAGATATTCGAGTCATTTGAAATTAGTTAATAAGATTAAATGAATTTGATTATACATATTAATTATTAATTAAACATTATGTCTATTAATTGACAAATGGAGGCGAATTTTTAATTCATTATTAAATGGCTGTTTTTTTGGGGCAACTAACATAAAGAAAACATTTTATTATAGACGATCTTCATGATATTTTAAATGATTAACAAATACCCTATAATGTCAAATTAAGATCTCTTAGAGAAATTTAATGGCACTTGAAAATACTGTTGATTTCAATATTAATCAATCGATTACAGTGGACAAAGAAAGCGAAATTTTTTATAGCTATTGCTAAAAAAGATGTCCATAGTTTTATTATGGTGGGTGTCGTGGTGGATGGCAAACCTAAGCTTTTAGCGAAGGTAGGCAAGGGAAATATTATTGATAAAAGCTTTGGAACTAGCTGTGCCCAGCAATTCACCTTGTTTGGAAAAATGCTTAGAGGTCATTCAGATGCTTTATTAATAGATGAAGGTATTGGGAGTTCAAATCAGTTTCCAGTAATTAGCTATCAAGCTTATGCTATCTCCTTCACACAGTATTTAGAATTTTTAGCGATAACAAAAGATATTCATCTGGAGCAGTTAGAACTATATAAAGAAAGACCCAATCCAGTTGAGGAAATGAAACAATTGACCTATCCTGAAAGGGCCATATTAAAACTCCGCAAAGGTATCTATTGTTATATTCCTGATGAAGAAGTATCCCCAGGAAAAATTACTCTAAAATACCTTTGTACGGGACAATTTATTAAAAACAGTTCTCATTTAGACTTAGCCGAATACAATTTGCATATTTTGAGAAAGCTTTAGTATTGATTTTGAAATTTGTTAGAAGATCCCTGAGACAATCTAGCCCCAACCGGAAGAAACTCGATTGCGGTCTTTTTTGGTTTCGGAGTTTTTTTAATGGAATGGGTTTTAAAGCGGCTTTCCACTCGCCGATTTTATGGGCCCAAACAAACCCTACTGCAAGCAAAGCGATAAGTCGTTCAATTCGTTTTTGATTGACTATATGGGTTTCCTCAAAACGCCAACCCTTTGACTTTAGCGCACAGAACAGAGTTTCAATTTCCCATCGGCGTAGGTAACATGCAATCGCATTTTTCGGGTGCTTGTTAGTGACTACAATCATTAATTCATCACGTGAATTTTTACTACCGGCCAAATAAAGTGGTTGGCCAAACATCTGTACTTTCATGCCGAATACGTGTTGTTGATAAGGTGCAAGATGAGAAAATAACTGGGCTGATTTTTTAAACTTTTTTCGACCAATACACACATCCATGTTACCTTTAA
>NZ_QHJG01000076.1 GCF_003184185.1 Legionella qingyii
TAATGTCGAAAATATATTGGATCACATATCTTCATGCACTTCAAAAAAAATTATTCTTTTTTAAAAATAATGGTCACTCTTTGTGACCATCTCTCAGGCTTTATGCGCGCAATCCAGTAAAGGCAGCATTAAAAATGCGGAATTAAATGAAATATCAACAGACTCTAATTAATAAATTAGGTATATTGACCAATGTAATCCAGAACAGGTCTGTCACAACTTTTAGCATTTTCTTTTTGTGTCACACTTAAAATAGGTTGGCCTATTTTAAATAAATAATTACTTAGCTTCTCTAATTTCTTCGGATCGATAGTGAGTTCATACAATTGATTTTTATAATCTACGATCATTGATTGAACATCTTTTACATCAGAAAAATTAAATAATTTTACCTTATCTCCTTTCTGAGGCATTGAGAAAAAGCATGGTGATGAACTCTCTATACCCTGACATAACCTGGATGCTTGTTTATTGATATGCTTGCTGCAATTACTGAGAAATCTAAATTTTGCAATGTCTAGATCACATAGCTGAATTAATCTCAATAAATGGGTGCAATGATGTTCACTGAGCCCATTTAGAAATTCAGTGAATAAAACATTGACCCGAAATTGCTTCATGAGCTCGTTTTCATCTTGTGCATAAGTTTGAATTATGTCATCTAAAAATTGATTAATCCGTGCCTTTAGAGACTCATTACTTGTATTAAAGAGCAACAATGCATTAAATAACCGTTCAGGTTCAAACCAATAAACGCCAAGTTCATGGTACTTACAATTTTGTACAATATCAAACCATTTAATCGTTTGCTTATGACCAGTAAAGCATGGAAACCAACCTGTATCCATTTTTACAGGAAGAATAATATCTTGGATAATACCTTCATAAGCTGTTTCCAAAGCTTTAGGTTTATTTGCTGCAATTAATGGCAACAACACAGTAAGAATTGTATATGCCTCAGGAAATACTGTATTTTCTTTATCCCATAGACTAGAAGTTTGTCGCGTGACGAGGATAGAAAGCTCAAATCGAGTAGTAAATAGCGAAACAACTAGTTTACAACAATTTATAAAAGCATGCGTATTTATAAATGGTTCTTCCCTTTTTTCTATTTCTTCGGATAACTCATGGTAAATGGGCTCCAATTCTTTACTTGTGGCTTTTAAATCCGGATTATATTTAAATAACCATTTACCTAATATCTGTATTTCATAATCCAGATCAGAATAATTCTTTGCAGTATGAAGTGCAATAAATAGATCCAGCAAGTATTCTTCATTCTCTTTATATTTAATTTTTGAGCCATACAAGAAATTCACATCTACTAACTGATATTCATATAAACGATGGAAAAATTTCTCTGTCTCCTTTTTGAATTCTGAAAATTCAACTTTATTCGTTTGCAAATAATAGTATCGTTCAACTAATTCCATTAAGTGAGGTAACAAAGCAATTGGCATGCGACCACGAGCTTTTAAATTAACAAAAACTTTTTTGCGCATCAGATCCCAAAAGTTTTTGAAAATTTCAGTATCTACACTAACTTCTCTTTCAGTTTGCTTACATAGTTTTAGACGAGCTAATTCATCTATTGTAACAATACTTAATTTTTTATCAGCTCTATATGTCGATAATTCAAATTGCCATTTTTCTAAGTGTTTACAGAAACTTAGTTTTCTATATAAAGTATTACCACCGTAGCCAAGATAAAAATTAAAGAGATTTACTGTTTCATTAAGCGATGAAAAATCATTTAAATCCTTTTCATTGGTCAATGTCGGTATTAATATTTTTAAATAATTAATTTTGGTCAGAGGACCAAGCTCCCGAGCCAAGTCAATCCAATGAAGATTAATCGCAGAAGGATTAAGCATATAATCATCGTCATCAACAATTGCCGCCCACCGAGTTTTATAGCAATCAAGAAGAAAAAGAAAATCATCCTGATTTAAAGTATCAGTGGGATTACTTTTAGAAAAATGCTCTAATAGACGTTCACGTAGCTTCTGATCACATGGAGAGAGAGGGCTTTCCTTTTCTAAAGTTTCAATAAAATCCAAAATTCGTTGGACTAACATAAACTACAACCTATCCTTAAACAAATTAACTTAAACTAAAGTTAAATAAAAATCAATTATAAAAACCCATGAGGAAAACACGTATTTGAAGGAAATTAAATATAGATTAATCAAGCATGAATCTAAGTTCAAGTGGTTCGTTGACAAGGAACTCAATGCCTCCAAGCACTATTCATGGTTTTTTATGGAAGATTTCATTATTGAAAAAAAAAAGCGGCCATAAAGCCGCTTTTCAAGAATAAAATCCTGGCGATGACCTACTTTCACATGAGGAGACCTCACACTATCATTGGCGCGGGCTCGTTTC
>NZ_QHJG01000077.1:0-1046 GCF_003184185.1 Legionella qingyii
GAAATCGCATTAACTTTAAGCCAGGGAAATTACAACCGCATTTTTGTGAAAAATGACAAAATCATGGAAGCGGTGTTTCCTGAAAAGGCGATGGCTATTAAACGTGATGAGCAGGATGGATCAGTTTATATCATGTTGGCAGCTACTAATCCGTTTACCTTGTTTTTGACTACCGAAGCAGGTCGTCACTTTTCGGTAACTTTAAATAGCGAAGAGTCATTAGGTAAAACAATTGAACTCATTCCACAGCAGCCACTACCTGTAAGAGTAACTACTCGTCAAACGAAAACTAGTCCGGTAGCTGGGACTCATGAAGCTATTCCAGAAGCAATTCTTGCAATGCTTACCCATATGGAACATCACAAACCTTTTACTGATGTGGTTGTAACGCATCAATTTGGCAAAGCCCAGCGCTGGGAAAGAGGTCTAACACTTTTACCTAAAGAGTCGTGGGATGGAAGGTTGCTTAAAGGTGAAACTATTGAACTTTACAATGGAGGTAAGGAGCCTTTAGAGTTATCTCAAGAATGGTTTGCAAAGAAGGATACTCTAGCGATTAAATTTTCTAAGCCCACAATTAATCCTCGCGAGCGTGCCATGCTTTACCGTGTTGCAGGAGTGGATCATGGCTAATTGGCAACTCAATACAATGGTTAAAAGCCGCCAACTCCGTACATTAATCATGGTGGGAAGTGGAGTTTTGCTTATCCTGGCAATCATGATTGTATTGCTTATAGATGGTCGTCCTAAAAAAACTCCTTCCATACAAAAACCAGTAGATATAACTGGAATTGTTGATGAATCGTTTACAGAGGCTGCAGCCGATAATGCACTAACTGCCCAACAATCTGAACTCGAATCACTCAAAAAGCAAATTAGTGAATTGACTCTCACTATGAAAAAGATGGGTGAGGATCATGAGAAGCAATTAAGCACTCAAAAAGAAGAATTGACCGCACAAATAAGCACGATGGTTTTGGCAAATCAGGAAAAATCAAGTGCTTCTGAGAAAGTACCTAATACATCTAATGAGTTAAAGGAAGTAC
>NZ_QHJG01000077.1:1087-3602 GCF_003184185.1 Legionella qingyii
CAATTAAGCACTCAAAAAGAAGAATTGACCGCACAAATAAGCACGATGGTTTTGGCAAATCAGGAAAAATCAAGTGCTTCTGAGAAAGTACCTAATACATCTAATGAGTTAAAGGAAGTACAAAACCCAGAGTTTTGGCATCATCCCAATACTTATGCCATGAATAGCAATTCTGACATGATGACCTTAGCAGATATCACTCCACGCATTCATACAGTGTCATTTCGAACGAAACGCCGCAGCACTAGAACTCATCATAATAACTATTTAAATCCAGCTCATTATGTACCATCAAACACTTCAGTAAGAGCAGTTGTTTTAGGTGGAGCTGATGCTGATGCATCCGTTAATGGCCAATCTAAAAATAATGGCGTAATGCTCTTTAAGTTCCTAGAGGATGGAACACTACCTAATGGAGCGCGCTCACGTCTTCGGGGATGTCGCGTGAGTGCGAATTCCTATGGAGATATTTCCAGTGAACGCGCTTTTGCAACCTTATATCGTCTCTCTTGTGCTCATCCAGGCCAACCCATTATTGATAAAGAAGTGACGGGTTGGGTGTTTTTCAATGGCAAAGTGGGGATTAAAGGGAAGCCATTGATGAGGGATAACAAAGTGATGACTTGGGCAGGAGTTAGTGGTGCGTTATCTGGAATTGCCCAAGCCGCACAATATGCTCAAAGCGTACAAGCGATTGGCCCTTATGGTGCAACTTCTGTAGTTCCATCAAGCCAAATTGCACCTTTTGCAGCTTATGGAGGTGCTTCCAAAGCAGCAGATACGTTATCTGCGTATTACGTTAAACGCGCAGAACAATACCATCCTGTCATTCAAGTCGGTTCTGGCAATGTGGTCACGGTGGTTTTTAAAGATGGATTTTATTTAGAGCCTGATGAAGACAAAAGCCAACATGCCATGAACCAAGTCAAAGCAGAGGAAGAAGCACAAAGGTTAATTGCTGCTAACCATGAAGGGAATTCGACTGACATGAATTTTACGGTGCCGCCTGAGGTATTAGGGAAAATTGACCATGCGAACAGCTTGAGCGCAAATTTGACAGGGGTATTACGATGAAAATAATTAAAAAGAGTCTGATCCTTTTAATTTATATGGGATTAGCAGCATGTGGGCCAATCAATTCCAATTTCAGTTGTAATGCCACGGCCGGGGATAGTTGTTTGACCATCGAGCAGGTCGATGCCATGACTCGGTTTGCAGATGATGTAAAACCCTATAGTTCCAGAAAGAACATGATGAAGGCTGAAAGCAAACCTCTTTTAAATCAAGGAAAAATAGTCAAACAAGATAGTGGACAAGCCCTATGGCTGGCACAAACAGTTAAGGAGCAATCATGGGCTTAAGGCTAAATCAATGGCGAGATAAAGCACGTGATCTGGTGCATCGTGTAAGTCACAAACTAGGGGAAACTGCAGGCATTAAACCGGAATCATTGCAACATCATTCAAAAGCATTTGAGTCGTGTACTTTAGATTTGCCTTCTATAAAAAACCTGTTTCCCTATGAAACAGTCAGTGAAGAAGGATTTTTTATAAACCGAAGCTCTGCGGGGTTTGGTCTTTTGTTAATGCCTATGGCAGGTGCTGATGAGTCTTTGATGAAATCGCTTTCCGAAACTTTTAAAAACAAGCTAACCGAAGGGACGGATTGTACGGTGTTAATGTATAAGCATCCTTGGCTTGCGCAAAATATGTATCAAAATTACGTGCCCATTTTAAAGCAAGGTGGGATTTATGCAGAACTTGCACGCCAAAGTCTCAAATACCATCTTAGTGCTATTGCAAAGGGCTATAAAAATGGACGCAATGTCCCAGCAACACTCTCGGATTATCGATGTTATCTTTTTATTTCAAGACCAACAGAGCTTGGAGTTGAAGGCAAGCTTCAGGGACTGCGAGATGACTTTGAATCCGAACTCAAAGTTGCAGGGTTTAGTTTTATGCGGTGTGAGGCGCACGATTTTAAAGTTCTGATGCGTGCTCTTGTGTCACCAAATTTCAATGAATGTTCCTGGCCAAAAATTGAGGATTCACAACCTTTTATTAGTGAATCCATTCCTAATCCGACTACAATCTATGAAATTGGTGATGAGAACATTGATATTTCCATTGCCGATGATGAAAGTGCTATTCAGCGTTCAAGGGTAGTGAATTGTGAGCTCACGAGTTTTCCTAAGGCACCATTTGCCTTATGGCAAACGCCAGATTTATTTGCCAATCTTTTAAAGCCTGAACAAGGTATTCAATGTCCATTTCTTCTTTCATTTACCGTTCGTGGTGTCAATCAGGAAAAGATGAAGGCACAAGCGAAAAAAAGAGCTAAATCTTTAAGTGCTAATAACAATGCCATTCAATCCTTTATTAATCCTAGTATTAAAGAGGAGGCTTCCGAATGGCAATTTGTTCATGAGTACGCATCCAAAGGCGAACTGTATCTGCTGCCTACGTTTTACAATCTAGTATTGTACACCACCGTTGAAAAAGAACGGGAGCATGTG
>NZ_QHJG01000078.1 GCF_003184185.1 Legionella qingyii
TTCCGGAATCTGCGATCAAATGCGGCCGGAATTGGTGATCATTTCGCTCCGGAATACACACGAAGCATCAGAGATCGAACTTCTTGCCCAAAAATATGAAGCATTAGCCACTGTAATTATAAAAGCAGGAGAGAGCTTATCTCAAATAAAAGAAAAAGATATTCGGGTTGAACAGTTACATGAGCTTGGATCTGCATTAGATGAAGTTGAACTTCAGGCGCTTGATCCGAAGAAATTGCAGAGTGTCATAGAACAGAGCAAATCCTATGTAAATGATGATTTATTTGTACACGATTATTTTGCATTTCAAAAGCAATTAACCGCTGCAAAAGAAATGCTCGCCAAACAAATTCAAGAGGCTGAGAAAAAATTTGAACTGTTAACACAAGCAAAAGTGAGTGAGGCGCGGCTAGAGACATTTAATAAAGCGCTAGAGTTTCTTAAAGACATGAATTCTCGTTTTGATAATATCGAGTATCAACGAAATGAACCTGGGAAAACTTCAGAAGAATTGAAACACATTACCGAAAAGGCAACAATCTGGTATGAGACGATCCTTAGCGAATACCAACAAATTGATGAAAGGATAAAAGCGGCACAAGAAACAGAAATAGTTGAGCAGGCAGTGAAACTGGAATCAACAGAACCCCCAAAAAATGACATACCACCACCGTCCTCCGAAGTATCGCTTGATGAGAAGAGAAAAACTGTGGAAGTGGATCAAAACATACCACAAAAAATTCTTAAAATAGACCCAATAACATCATCCTACGACAATGTACCGTCAAAACTAAACCCACCACCTAATGATAAGATGCAAAAGGAGCCATTACTCCCTGTCAAATCTGAATCAATAATAGAATTCAAAATTCGACAGATATATGACAAATATAAAAAAACAGTTAAAGATGCAATTCAACAATTATCCTCAACAGCTGAGCCAAGCAGCAATGGAGATTTTGAAAAAAACACTCAAGTAATAAGGGACAAAGCTCAAAAAAGAGAAGCTCGTACTTCACTTGACCAGATAATTGAATTAATTGAAAGCACTCAGTGGAAGACTGGGATCTTTGGCAGTCAATCAAAAATTAAAATAAATGGGAAACAAACATCGGTTCCCAATCATATTTATGAAATTTATCAGCAAGCTAAACTTGGCAAAGAAGATCCTGAACGGGCTCATAATGCCATGAAAGAAATAAATAACATTGCGAAAAGAGCAATTAACTATTCGGCCTCCCGCGCCAAAAATTTAAGAAAAAGAGATCAGCAAACTCAAGAGGCATATGAGGCAATTGTAAGAAATAGTAGCGATCTTAACCTTGGCTGATAAATTTATTAACGTTTTGAGTAATATACAGGCCATTTTTAAGAATTGGAGGGGCAGGTCTTAAGATTTGATTATTTTTTCCTTGCACTCTTTTGGTCCATTTATTCTCATCGTCACTAGATTGTGTGACAACTCTCAATTCAATATTTTAAAGAGATTTTTAGCGATCTACATATGAGCTGTTCTATGTTCAACATAAATTTCGGGATTTCTATTTTATCTAAGAAGAATTATTTTTTAAGCATAGAGTTTAATCAAGCATCGGCTCAAAATAAAAAGTAAAAATAGTTCGAGTCAAGACTGTTTTTTTATTATTTATTTGTATAACATAGCTGCGTTTAAATTCTATTCCTTGTCCCTTTTCTGTGGATATCTTTTTTAGCAAATTAAAAATTAATATTCAGCGGCATATTAGAACCCTTACTGTGTCTGAATTATATTATTTTTAAAATCCCGCACTTTAATTTAAGTTATTCACATTTTCTGTGGATAAGTCTGTTTATAGTCTGTCAAACTCCTTGTGGCATAGAGAAGTTAATCAGATGATTCGTCATTTACCAAGGTGTCTTTTCATTCATGTACAAGAGTAATAAAGCGGTCGTTTTTCCTAGAGATCTGCCATCGTTAGCGCCACAACTTCTGATTCCCTTTAATGTGATACAGCACGAATTTTTCAAATATAATAAAAAACTATTGACATACCAGGAAAAGTAAGTAGAATTCGCACCTCGCCTCCAAGGGCAAGTTCATTAAGAAGATAGAAGACAAACTGTGTGGGCACTTTGAAGAACCTTTGAGTG
>NZ_QHJG01000008.1:0-249774 GCF_003184185.1 Legionella qingyii
CTCTTTCTACTCAATACTTAAGAAAAGTGATTGGTTTTTAAACTTTGATGAAATCGCCCTGCGAAATAAATACATATTGAATAATATTAATGTTAATTTAATCTTTCTCCTGTATAATTTGAATATATTTTACACAGCAAAGTTGTGTTTAAATTAATTTTTAAATGTTGATTATAGAAGGAAAATGAGCCATGCCATCTGGAAAGCAAAAACAATATTTTCGCGAGAAAACTAATGAAGCATATCTTGACTTAACGAGAGTAAGTTCTATTTATAAGTTTCAAGATCCGTTTTTTAAACAGCCCATGGCAATACCTATACCTAAAGTTGACAAGGTTGATTCGTTCGATACTTGGCTAAATAATGCAAGTAATATATTTAAGACCTTACTGCATTTTACTGAATTCGGTACGTACATGGCGCTTGAAAATATTGAGCAAAACGCCCCATTTAATCCTATTCAAAGCTTTTGCCTCGAATTTTTAGCATCAATAATAGATAGCATAGCAGCGTTGATCCCGGAAGAGAAAAAAGAAATAGAAATAGAAATGCAGCCTATGGGCCAGTAACTCATAAAACAACATAGTACACACTCTAGCTCGGAATCAAAGTGATAAACCATGACGATTGAAGTGATTTGGTAATAGTAACCCATTACCTAGAAAGTGACGAACCGAGCTAGAATACTTTAATTCTTCAAACAATTTGTTTCCTATTGCACAATAGAAAATTCCTATGAAAATCAGATGTTAATGGTTACTATATAAGATAGCTTCGATCCCATGCAAAAACAGCTTATGATAATATGGAATGAAGTTACATTTAATGATTAAGATGTGTTGCCAAATAAAAAGGAAGTGTGATGCGGCTTTGGATCAGGGGATTTACTTGTTTCAGTTTATATACATTAGTATCCTGTACTGTTTCTCTACCGCAACAAAGCCAAATTAAAAATCTAAAAACCGTTCCAGCCATGGAACACTCCATTAACAAAAGTTTACAAAAAAAAGAGATTTTTTCTGAAGGCAAATGGCCTAACAAACAATGGTGGTTATCTTATAATAATCCCGAACTCAACGCCCTGGTTACAGAAGCTTTAGCGAATAATCCTTCAATTCATGAAATCAAAAATCGTATTAAAGTTGCTAAGCAGCAAGCCATTGTTACACGCTCGTTATTAGCTCCTTTAGTTTTTTTTAATGCAGATGAAAATCGACAATATGTAAGTGAAAACGGTTTATATCGCGCATTCAATCATACATTTCCTTTAAACGCCAGACTCTTGGATCTTTCTCTTTCGTTTACTTATGAGTTTGATTTTTGGGGCAAAAACCGTAATCTTTTTTATTCCGCTTTAGGAGAGGCAAAAGTTCGAGAAGCGGAAGCCGCAGAAGTGGAGTTAATTACAAGTACTGCAATTGCTCAAGCCTTTTTTGCATATAAAACGAATCTGGTCAGAAAAAAATTATTTACGCAATTAATTGAAGTACGACAAAAAACTGCAAAATTACAAAACATATTGGTACAAAAAGGACTTTCATCAAAATTGCCTGCATTAGAAACCTCAGAAAAGCTGCTTGAATCTCAAAAATTACTTTCAAGTATTACTGATGAGTTAACAGCCGATAAACACCTGATTAATACTTTAGCAGGACGTGGGCCAGATACTCCTTTGTTAATTAAATCCACACTTCCCTCATTACCTAAGACTCTAAATATTCCCAAAATACTGCCATTGGATTTCTTAGCTCGCAGACCCGATCTTATGGCGCAAATTTGGCGAGCCAAAGCCCTAGCCTATAAAACAGGAGCCGCAATGGCAGAATATTATCCCAATATCAATCTGGCTGGTCTGATTGGTCTGGAAAGCACCAGTTGGAGAAAGTTTTTGGACTTATCGAGTGGTACTGCAGCAATTAGACCTGCCTTGCAATTACCTATTTTCACCGCAGGAGCAATAAGAGCGAATATCAATGCAACTAAAGCACAATTTGATGCAGCAATAGATGCATACAATAATTTACTCTTATTCAGTACTCAAGAAGTTCTTGATGTATTAGCTTTCGCGGAGGATGTCTATCAGCAAAAGTTAGAACAAAAACAAGTAGTGGAGTTTGCAAAACAACGTTATCAATTAAGTTATTTGCGCCAACAAAAAGGCTTGGATAGTTTATTTGATCTTTATTTTTTACAAGAAGAAGTCATTCAAAAAGAACTCGTAGATGTTACTCTACTTTATAACCAATACTTAGCCTCTATAAAATTAACCAGAGCTTTGGGAGGAGGTTACTATCAAAAAACGATACCGTTGGTGAAAAACTCATGAAAGAACGATCCGCCTCTTTTTATTTTACCGTCATTCTTATTGCTCTTTTTATTTTCCTTTTTTTATATTGGCTTTTTGTGTGGCGAAACCAAGTTTATACCAATGATGCCTATGTGCAAGGGAATCAGGTCTATATCAAGTCCTTACGCCCTGGATTCGTAACAGGTATCTATACCGACGATAGTTTTCTGGTAAAAAAAGGACAGCTCATTGTTTCACTAAATGAAACAGACTCACGTATAGCCCTGGAAAAAGCCAAGAAGAAACTTGCAAGTACAGTACGCGATGTATGCCAGGCATTTCATGATGTATTTATCCTGGCTGCAGAGATCGAAGTAAAGAAAGCACAACTTCTAAAAGCACGACAAAACCTGAAACATCGCTATGACGTAATTGATGTCAAAGGAGTTTCTTTAGAAGATTATCAAAATGCACAAGATGATCTAAAAGCTTCAATTGCCTCATTAAAAAGCACTGAAAACAACTATCAAAAAATGCTCGCTTTTGTACAAGGCACATCCATAATCGAACATCCTTGGGTACAAGCAGCAGCGCAGGAAGTACGTGATGCCTGGGTACAGTTATATCGGTGTAAAATATATGCGCCGGTAGATGGACTTGTAGCCCAAAGAACCATTCAGGTAGGCATGTGGCTTTCGCCTAAAGAACCACTGATGTCTATTATTCCTCTGGATCAAATATGGGTAAACGCTAATTATAAGGAAACCCAGCTGAAAAAAATGCGCATTGGGCAGAGCGTTACGTTTACTTCAGATCTTTATGGTTCTGATGTTGTATTTCACGGTAAAATTGTTGGTTTACCAGGTGGTGCCGGGAATGCTTTTTCCCTATTACCCCCCGAAAATCTTTCAGGAAACTGGATTAAAATAGTTCAAAGATTGCCAGTTCGAGTTGCTTTAGAACCGGAGGAATTAAAAAAACATCCTCTGCGAATTGGCCTTTCTTTAGAAGTAACTACCGATCTATCCGATCAAAGCGGCCCTTTAGTACCCACATCAAATTCCGGATCCCCCCATTATGTTACTGACATTTATCAAAAAGAAGAAAAAGGTGATGAACAACTTATCGCAGATATTATAAATACTAATTTGGATCCTAATCTCCAGAAATACGCCAATACGCCACTTACTCTAAATAAAATTGCTTTAAATGGAATGAGTAAACGATGATTCTCTATATTTTACTCTTATCACTTGCTGCAGTAATCTTCAATCTCACCTTACCTATAATGGCAGGTTTATATATTGTAAGCGATCTGGGTGGCAGTCCCTATATGACTTCGTATACAGTCAGTTTTTTTTGTATTGGAAATCTTTTAGGCGTACCTTTGGGAAAACCTGATGTAACGCGATTAAGCCCTATTCAACTTTTTGTTGTTTGTCTCAGTCTTACTGCCTTATGTTCGTGGGGATGTGCTACTGCCAGTGATTTCTTTACGTTTATCTTATTCAGGTTTTTAGAAGGTTTTGCTTCAGGACCAATGTTTCTTCTTATTACATGTACCCTTATTCCTTTGCTCTCTCCTAATAAGGATAAAGTCTATATTGTTTCTTTAGTATTGATTTGTCTTTCAATAATTCCCGTAATAGGTGCTTCTTATGGTGCTTGGATTGCTTACGACTACCATTGGCGATTCCTTTTTTTCTCTAATATACCTTTATGTATCTTTCTAATTTTTTATGTAGGTTATGGTTATAGAAAATATCATGAGCCCGTAAAAAAGAACTATTTTGATAGAGTTGGATATTTGTACTATTGCATCAGCATGATTTTTATTGGAACAGCTTTAACTACTGGCCAAGAGTTAGATTGGTTTCGTTCTTCTTTAATTACTTTTTTGCTTGTTTCTGGTGTAATCAGTCTTGTTTTTTTTATTTTACGAAGTTGGTCAGTCCAACATCCTGTGATTGATTTGAAATTACTAAAAAATTTTTATTTTTCATTCGCGATGATTTATATCGCATTATTTTTCGCACTCTATTTTGGCATGGTTATCTTATTGTCTTTATGGCTAAAACTTTACGTTAATTATACTCCTGATTGGATTGCCCTCATCATAGGAACAATGGCCTTTTGTGGATGGATTCCAGTACTCATCAATAAAAGGAAATATGAACCATTTTATCCATTGCTCATTGCCTTACTTTTTTTTGCGATTTCCTGTTTCTATACGGCCTACTTTAATGTGGATATTAATTTTAATCGGATTGCATTTTCACGAGGATTAGCAGGCGTAGGCCTTGCACTATTTTTATCCCCTCTTTTTCATCTAGCAGTGTACACTTTTCCTGAAACAAAACTTGCTGAATGCATTTGCTTTTTTCATGTTTCGCGCTTGCTGGGCAGTGGATTAGGAGTGGCTTTGTTTCTTATTTTATGGCATAGACGAGAAGTATTTTTTCATCTTCGATTAGGGAGTAGTTTGACTGCATTTTCTCCAGAAACACAACGGTTTCTAGCGCAGGCCAAATTATTACATCTTCAGGGTAAACATGCTTCGGCACAATTAAACTTCTATCTTACGCGACAGGCTACTGCTTTAGCTCTCGATGATTGCTTTTACCTTATGGGTTGGATAGCACTCTTATTGCTGTTTTTTTTAATCCTTATTTTTTTATTTCGTAATACAATAAATTCAACAAAAAAAGATAAGAGTCCACTATTAGATAATAGTATTTTAGAACAAAGATCTTAAAACTGGATTTCCCTACCCGTTCCTGCCCATCTTCATTGGCAAAAGACAAACATCAATTAATTAATCTTAATTCTTCTGTAAAAAAAGGACCATCCATAAGTTTTTCTGGCCATTTAAAAAGCATTACGGTAAGAATATTACGATGTTCACCAAATATAAAATCTACGGATCTAGAACGAGTAGGAATCATCTGATGTTGTATGTTATATACTCGTTCTAAATGATCCCTTATTATTTTAATTGCTGGAGAATCTTTTTTATTTAATAACAACAAACAAACCCCTACTTCGGCGATAACATCATTTTCAGTTCGCTCCATTATTTGTTGTATATTGCGCTCAAAATATTCACTTATCCAACGAAAAGCATCGTCATTAACTGAACTCTGATAATAATGGCTCGCTGCTGTAACAAAATGGGTCATACCATAAATTTTTGCTTCATATTCCAATTCTGATAGTTGACTATCCTTATAATCTGGAAAAGTATGCTGAAATAGTTTGGTATAGGATTTTCTTAAATCAACTATGTGCAAATCATGTAAGTAATAAACGTAATTAACTAATTGAGCCCCATAAATTTTAATGTTTTCCTCATTTAAGATAAATTCCTCCAACCGAGTAATTTGAGTTTTTAATACGTCGATAACGATATTGGTTTGTGGAAACAGAGACGTATTTTCCAAATGATATGAAAAAATTTTATTGGTTATCTCTAATAAGTAAAGATAAAAAAATAGATCTCCATATTGTGATATTTTTCTGATACGTAACTTGTATTTTTGCATAGGATTTTGGTGAGCATCTAATAATAAATTATTTGATTTTTTAAGGATGAGCTCCGGTTGATCGAAACTTGAGAAAAGATAGTGATATTTATTGCTCAAAAAGAAAACATAATCAATAACAGAATTCAAATGTTCTTTATTGCCGGTGATTCGATACATTCTTATTGAAAAGTGCTCTTGTTTCACTATAGGCAATTTATAAAGATTTGATTTATAGTTATCTAAGACTAAATCAGCTATTTCTGAATGACAAATTGCTGAAAAAAAAAATATTAAAAAAAATAAAGGTTTCACAGCCATACTATACAAAGTGGATCTTGAACTGGTTATTAAAAATAATCAGCGTGATTATAGAGTAAACATGAGTTAATTGAAAACGGCATTTAAGCCTATTACCAAAATGCATGTGTTCCGCGTAGCAACACATAGAGTATTTTCACCGCAATTCGTACATAGAAAGATCGCATGACTCAATAATAAATCACTTTGAAAATAAAGCTTATCTGGAAAACAATTCAGCCCAAATCAACAAACTAAGTTAGGATGGATGAAATTGAGATCTTATATAGCAAAAAAAAGTAACCTTTGTCTTTCTCAAAGCCATGAATCTTTATGATTGAGGCATAAAACATCCAGAAAAAAAGCCCGAGTTTCGTTGCGCTAAACTCGGGCTACAATAGCCTAGAATTAAAATAAATAATGTCCTATTCTACCCTACGCCAAGTAGTTCCATTCACTCCATCCTCTAACTCGATTCCACGACTTAATAAGTCTGCTCTTATCTGGTCAGCGCGCTCCCAATTGCGATCGGCACGTGCTTGAAGTCGTTCTGCAATTAATTGCTCTATTTCTACCTTATCCTCTTCAGCAAACCCTGACTGCAAGAAAGAAGCTGGATCGGCCTGCAATAACCCCATAATACCTGCTAAATGCTTCAATGTAGCAGTTAGAGTCGGTGAGTTATTCTTATTTACTTCATGGCTAAGCTGAAACAAAACAGATAATGCAACTGGAGTATTAAAATCATCATTCATTGCCTGGTTAAATTCATTAATCCAATGATTATCTAATTCCCCGTCTACGATAGTATTATTGTCTTTTATGGTTTGATATAAACGAGTTAATGCTTTTTTTGCATTAGTCAAATTCTCTTCAGAATAATTCAATGAACTACGGTAATGACTGCTTAATAGAAAATAACGAACAACTTCAGGATGGTGCTTAGCCAAAACATCAGCAATAGTGAAAAAATTACCCAATGACTTTGACATTTTTTCGTTATTAACTTGCAACATTCCTACATGCAACCAGTAATTTGCAAATGTTTTTTCAGTAGCCGCTTCACTCTGAGCGATCTCATTCTCATGGTGAGGGAATTGTAAATCCAATCCTCCTCCATGAATATCGAATTGCTCACCTAACTCACTCATTGCCATGGCAGAACATTCAATATGCCAGCCTGGACGTCCTTCCCCCCAAGGAGAAGGCCAGCTGGGCTCGCCTTGTTTTGCTTTTTTCCATAAAACAAAATCCAATGGAGAACGTTTTTCTTTCACAATTTCAACACGTGCTCCAGCGACTAATCCTTCTAAATCCTTGTGTGATAATTTACCATAATCAGCAAACGAGTTGACTTGATAACATACATCACCATTATCACTAAGATATGCATTTCCTTTCGCAAGCAAACGCTCAATTAATCGAATAATACTGTTTATATGTTCCGTAGCTCTTGGTTCTACATCCGGCGGTAAAATATTTAACGCTTGTGTATCCTCATTCATTGCTGCAATATATTGAGCAGTCAATTCATCTATTGGTATTGCACGTTCATGTGCGCGTGCGATAATTTTGTCGTCAATGTCCGTAATATTACGCACATATTTCACCTCATATCCCTGGGAACGCAAATAACGAACCATAACGTCAAAAGCTACCATAGAGCGAGCATGGCCTATATGACAATGATCATATACAGTAATCCCACAAACATAGATACCAATTTTTCCAGGTGAAATAGAAACAAATGGTTCTTTTGTTCTGGTTAAAGAATTATATAAATGCAACATATCTGCCCCTTTAGCTTACCCTAGTTTTCCCCAAGTATCTTTCAAGTCAACTACACGATGAAATGTGTTAACACGTCCATCTTTTAATTCATTAACACCATAGTATCCCAAGCGTTCAAATTGAAACACCTCGCCTAATTGTTGATTTGCTAAAGCCGGTTCACAATAGGCTTGCTTTATTTGTAATGAATTATGATTTAAAAATTGAAAAAAATCGTCCTCTCGACCAGGGTTGGGATCATTAAATAAACGGTCATATTCCAATACAGTTACAGGATAAGCATGTGCACAAGATACCCAATGAATGACGCCTTTTACTTTTCTATCCTCAGGATTTTTTCCTAAAGTTTTTTCATCATAGGTACAGCGTAACTCAACAATGTTACCCTGCTCATCATGAATCACTTCGTGACATTTGATTACATAAGCATGACGTAAACGTACCTCAGCCCCAGGAGACAAACGGAAGTATTTTTTGGGTGGCTCTTCCATAAAATCTGATCGTTCAATAAAAAGCTCTCGAGTGAATGGTAAATCACGTCGCTCCGAATTTGGATCTTGCTGATTATAAGCTGGCTTTAATACTTCTACTTTGCCTTCAGGATAATTTTCTATAACTACTTTTATAGGATCCATAACGCATAAAGCACGTTTCGCTGTTCTATTTAACTCATCACGAACACATTCTTCGAGTATGGACATATCAATTACAGAATCACTACGTGATATCCCTATTACTTCGCAAAACTGACGAATTGCAGCTGCCGGGTAACCACGTTTTCTCATACCACGTATAGTAGGCATTCGTGGATCATCCCATCCAGAAACCGCCTTTTGTTCAACCAGTTCACGCAATTTACGCTTTGAAGTAACTGTATGTGATAAATTTAAACGAGCAAACTCTGTTTGTATAGGCTTTGCAGGTAAAGGCAAATTGTCAACGCACCAGTCATAAAGTGGACGGTGATCTTGAAACTCTAAAGTACACAATGAATGAGTAATTTTTTCTAAAGCATCAGAAATAGGATGTGCATAATCATACATCGGATAAATACACCATTCATCGCCTGTGCGTTGATGATGTGCATGTCGAATGCGGTAGATTACCGGATCACGCATATTCAAGTTACCTGATTGCATGTCAATTTTTGCTCTTAATACATGAGCACCATCAGGAAACTCCCCTGCTTTCATGCGTGAGAATAAATCCAAACTTTCTTCTATTGGTCTATTTCTGTAAGGGCTTTCACGTCCAGGCTCTTGCAAGGTTCCACGATAAGCACGAATTTCTTCCATGCTTAAACTATCGACATAAGCCAAATCTTTTTTTATAAGTAATACTGCAAAATCATAGAGCTCATGGTAATAGTCTGAGGAGTGTGTCATGTCATACCATTCAAAACCTAACCAGCGTACATCCTCAATAATGGCGTTGACATATTCTTCCTCTTCTTTAATTGGATTAGTATCGTCAAAACGTAGATAACAGATACCACCAAACTCTTGCGCCAAACCAAAATTCAAACAAATAGATTTAGCATGCCCTACATGCAAATATCCATTAGGTTCGGGAGGAAAACGAGTCACTACAGACTTATGTTTGCCACTCGCCAGTTCATCAGTAATCAGTTGCCTTATAAAATGAGCTCGTTTTTCAGTTAATTCTATCATTGGGATTTTTCCGTCACTGTTATTACTATGTAGCCTCAGTAAAAATAAGCTATAACTCGATTTATCTCATAATACCGGTATCTTATAATACCGGATTCCCAGGTCACGCCATTGCGTTCATCCAAGCCTGTTTACAAAAGGCCATGTTCTCTATATCTCATTAGCAGGAATAATAATGGTATAAGCTTTGCCATTATTTTAAATTTTATCCATAGCATGTCGCATAGAGTAAAGTAAATCTGCCCCAGCTTCCAACATATCTCTATTCGCGTTATAAGCATCCAGAATTCGCGTAATCAGGGCAGCTCCAACAATAACACCATCTGCAAATCTGGCAACTTCTGCAGCCATTTCTGGTGTTTTTATACCAAAGCCTACCATTAATGGAAGATTGGTTTGTGCTTTACGGTGTTGATACTGCGATTTTAAAGACGATATATCCAATGCATCAGAACCAGTAACACCTTTTAAAGACACATAGTACAAATATCCCTTGGCGAAATGGTTAATTAATGCCATTCGCTCATCTGATGTCGTAGGAGAACAAAGAAAGATACTGTATAAGCCATATTTTTGCCAGATCTTGGCTACTTCCTCACTTTCTTCTGGAGGTAAATCTACCAATATCGTTCCATCCACGCCGGATTCTAATGCCTGTTGTGCAAAAAGTTCATAACCAAAATGCTCAATAGGATTTAAATACCCCATTATAACAACTGGCGTTTCTTGATCCTGCAAACGAAATTCTTTCACCATATTCAAAACAGTTTGGCAATGCACGTCCTGAGCAAGCGCTCGCTCCATTGCTTTTTGGATAACAGGTCCTTCAGCCATGGGATCAGAAAATGGAATTCCGAGTTCTAAAATATCTGCTCCGGCTCTAACCAACTCATGCATCAGTTTTACCGTGATTTCTGGATAAGGATCTCCGGCAGTAATGTAAGGGCTAAGCATTTTTTTGCCACTCGCGTGAAGACGCTTTAATGTTTTGTCAATTCGATTCATACGGTAATCCCATCAATTTGAGCCACAGTGTGCATATCTTTATCACCGCGACCCGATAAATTCACGATAATACTTTGGTCCGCAGACATGTTCTTGGCGAGTTTCATTGCATAGGCAACTGCATGACTGGACTCAAGAGCAGGAATAATTCCTTCAACCCGTGTTAAAGTACGAAAAGCGTGCAGCGCTTCATCATCATTAATGGCTTCATAAATTACACGCCCAGTATCTTTTAAATAAGCATGTTCCGGTCCTACCCCAGGGTAGTCAAGGCCTGCAGAGACCGAATGTGTATCTTTAATTTGACCGTATTCATCACAGAGCAAATAAGTTCGGTTACCATGTAAAACCCCTGGTTTTCCGGCAATCAATGAAGCAGAATGTTCGCCACTTTCTAAACCTTTTCCTCCCGCTTCAACTCCATAAATGGCAACTGTTGAATCATTCAAAAAGGGGTAAAATAAACCAATTGCATTAGAGCCTCCACCTACGCAAGCAACTAATGCATCGGGTAAACGTCCAGTCTTTTCCAGAAATTGGGCTCTAGCTTCAATGCCAATAACAGATTGAAAATCTCTAACCATCTGTGGATAAGGATGTGGGCCTGCGACTGTCCCAATAATATAAAAGGTATCATCAACATGGCTGACCCAATCGCGCATCGCCTCATTTAATGCATCTTTTAACGTTTGCGACCCTGATGTGACTGGGACAACTTCCGCGCCTAACAATTTCATGCGATAAACATTAGATGACTGACGTTTTATATCCTCAGCCCCCATATATACCACGCATTCCAAACCTAATTTAGCCGCTACTGTTGCTGAAGCCACCCCATGTTGGCCTGCGCCTGTTTCGGCAATTACCCTGGTTTTTCCCATACGTGTAGCAAGGAGCGCTTGCCCTACCGTATTATTAATTTTGTGCGCTCCGGTATGATTCAAATCCTCTCGTTTTAAATAGATTTGTGCCCCACCAATTTCCCTGCTTAAACGTTGTGCATGATAAAGTGGATTAGGTCGTCCTACATAATCTTTTAATTCAGCATTTAGCTCTGCTAAAAAATCGGGATCTTTTCGATATTTTGCATACGCTTCTTCTAATTGTTTTAATGCATACATCAAAGTATCTGCTACGAAAATACCACCGTAGGGACCAAAGTGCCCGTGCTCGTCAGGAAGCTCTTTTTTGTTCATTTCTACCTTCATTAACTTCTTAAAAATGTAGCCTGGGTGAAGCGCAGCATAACCCGAGATCCGCGATCCAATTTCCCAGGTTACGCTGCGCTTCACCCAGGCTACTATATTACCAATTTAACAATTTCTGCATAAATCGACTCATTTTGCCATGCTCTTTAATCCCAGGTGATACCTCAATACCACTACACAGATCTACGGCATAAGGATGACATGATTTAATTGCTTCGAGTACATTAAACTCATCTAATCCACCAGCCAATATGTAAGGCTTTTCCACCTTTTGTGGAATAATTTTCCAATCAAAAGCGCATCCAGTGCCGCCTCGCGCTACATCTGAAGGTGTATCTAACAACAACGCGCTTGCGGTTTCAAACTCCTGTACTGTCTGATGAATATATGCGGTTGAATTACAATGTATGGCTTTTATAAAAGGCTTATTAAATTGCTTACAAAACTCAGCTGATTCATCACCATGAAACTGCAATAACTGAATTGGCAGTTCTTCTACTATTTTATAGACTAAATCTCGCTCAGGATTCACCAAAACAGCAACCGAATCTACAAATGCAGGCAAATCTTTTAATAAGGCTTTTGCCTGATCTATTGAAACATAACGAGAACTTTTTGGATAAAAAATCAAACCTATAGCATCAACACCCAGATTAATGGCATGTGCGATATCTTCGCTACGTGTCATTCCACACATTTTGACTCGCATGCGTCCCAGATTCATTATTTCTCCACAAGAAAAGAAGGTCCCGGATTATTCTGTAATATTGAAAACGTCTGAGGATAAGTCACTTGCACTAAATACAATCCATACGCGGGTGCTGTTTCTGCACCTAGTCTCCTGTCTTTTGCTTTTAGTACCTCATCAACCCAAGATACAGGATGTTTTCCCGAACCGACTGCAATTAGCACACCAGCGATATTACGCACCATATGATGTAAAAAAGCATTAGCAGTTATATCAATTATAACCAAATCACCTGTGCGACTAACCTGTAATTTATGGATATTCCGCATAGGCGTGTTTGACTGGCATTCAACAGAACGAAATGAAGTAAAATCATTCTCGCCTAATAAAACCTGGGCCGCTTGATGCATCAGACGATGATCTAATTGCCTGTATTGCCAAGTTATATTGCTTCGAAATAAAGCAGGTCGAATGGCTCCATTATAAATGACATAACGATATCTTCTTGCAGTAGCAGAATATCTCGCATGAAATTCTTCTGTTAATTCCTTCCCCCATTTAACACAAATGTCTTTAGGCAGAAAAGAGTTCACTCCATGGATCCATGCACGAATGCTGCGCACTTTATCACAGTCAAAATGAATTACTTGATTTGTAGCATGCACACCAGTATCTGTCCTGCCTGCACAAACGACAGAAATAGGGCCATCTGCTACCTTTGATAAAGCATGTTCTATGGCTTGTTGCACAGTATGCAAGCCTGTTTGTGCTTGCCAGCCATGATACTGGCTACCATCGTACTCAAGCACTAAGGCAATACGCATTGAATATTCCTGATAAAAGGGTCAATTTATAATACAGTATATGTTTTGTCTATACCTTAATATGATTGATTTACAAGTTTATTAGATATTATAGTAATTTCTTTTGTCTAGATTCTGATTTTTAGTAATTAAAGAATTTTGCACACTATAAATTTACAGATAAAATCCCTTCTTCAAAAAGCATCTTCAAACTATCTTATTGATTTGATTCATTCAATTATGATACTTTCTCATGCCGCAATTAATTAGCGCCATTTATTGGTGCATATCTTAATCATTAAATTGAGACTCATTATGAAAAGGAATTTATTTTACTTAGGTATTACCACTTTATTATTTGTCTTCCATAGCCCCTCTTACTCTAAGAATATCGAAAACATACAAAGTTCCTTACATCAATCTATTTCCAACGCTCAAGGCAATTGGTTTACATCACTTGGAGGAGGCGCGCAATTTCCTGAGTTAAATTCCCATACGAAAGTAAATAATGGCTCGGGATTTCCAGCTCCTTATGGTGCTGATCGTTACTCAATCACGAATGATAATGGAGGAGTTATTGCAGCCTCTATGGGCCGACGTTGGCATAATGATAGCATCTGGTTTCCTTCTTATTCATTGAGTATCTTTTGGCAGTACTTTTTCAAAACACATATCAGCGGTGAAATAACACAATATTCCTTACCGCAATTTACCAACTACAATTACAATCTGGATTTTACTTCCAATCTCTTATTAGCCTCTGGAAAAATTAATCTGATGCGATATGGAATTTTTTCACCGTATATTAACGGAGGGATAGGCACCTCTTTCAACAATATTTCTAACTATAGTGAAACAGCATTTGCAGGAGTTACCCCACGAGTTAGTGCTGGGTATAGAAATTCTAATACAAGTGAATTCGCTTACAATGTAGGTGCCGGGGTTGATGTGCAAATCCTTCCGCAATTGTTCCTCTCAGTTGGTTATATTTATCAGGATTTAGGCCCCCTCTCCTCTGGTCACGGAGTTAATGCATGGACTGGAGAATCATTAAATCTTGGTTCCTATCGTTCAAACGAAGTCTTAATCACAGCTACCTATCTTTTTGGTACTGAAAAAAACTTTGTCAAATAAAGAAAGGAAAACATCATTGCCTGGGCATAGCACAGCCCGGGTTAATTTGATAATGGATCCGGGGTTACGTCTTTGCCTTCGCCCTGGCTAGAATTAAAAACATTATGACTTCCCTTGAATCTCATCAATTAAGCGTTGAGCTTCTTCTTTTTGTGACTTGGTACCATGCTCCATTACTTCATTTAGAGAATGCAATGCAGATTCTATATCTTCCATTCCAATATACGTTCTTGCAAGAGCCAACAGAGTATCTAATGCCTTTTTGTTCTTTAACTGGGAAAGACCTCTACTCTCCTCTTCTTTCTGTGTTTGAATGACCTCAACAGATGAAGAAGGAGTAAAATCCAAACCATTGTCATCTTCTACGAGCTCTTGAGAATTATCTTCATCTAGGGTGGGCTTTGTTGTAAGTTTATGATGTAAACCCGATTCAAACTCTAGTAAATTATCCTCTTGATGTTTATCTTTTTTGCTTTCATCAGTTTGCTTGGATGATTCAATTTTTTCTTCAGTAGGTATAATTTCCAGCAATTGCCCTTCATCTGTTATCAGCAATTGAGGCTCAATAGCAGCAGAAGTATGTTCTCCAAGATCACCGGCATCTTCTAATTTAGGTTCAGGCTTTAATTCAGATTTAAATTTTACTTCAGGCACAGATTTTACCTCAGGCTCAGATTTTACTTGGGGCTCAGATTTTCTTTCCTGTAGGGGATCTTTCGTAATTAGCCCATCATCTGAACTAATAATGGGTCGAGTTGAAGCCCGATGAAGTGTATTGCTCTTCTCTGTAGGCGATCCTTTCTTTCCTTGATCACGCCATTTAAAATAATAATATGCAACGACGCCACTAGCTCCACCAGCAACCAGCAATAATAGGAATAGAATCCAAGACTCATAGGGTTGATCAGAATTGCTCTTGGAGTTGGCTTGCCCTGCAATTGCTATCCGCTCTTTCATCATCGTTTGAATTTGATTACGGATTAATTGAAGCTCCTGATCCCGCATATCCAATTGGTTTTGTAATTTTTTATTTTGCGTTTGTAATAAGCTTAATTGTTCTGTTAATAGTGCATTAGACTCTCGCAAAGAATCTACAGCAGCAGTTGTAATTGATATTTCAGCCTTCAGTGTCCTATTTTGCTCTGGACTTACTTGTTTTTGAGTCTCCAGTGACGGGATTGGACTTGGCAAAGTAAATCTCGAGAACGTTTGATTCGGTACCAAAGTCGAAACATCAGAAAATTTTGGCACAGGAGGTATTTGCGAGTACTCAACAGAGTCAGCACTAGATGCTTGACCTGTTATATAGGGTGGAGCTATTACATGATTAATTGATGCTTTTTCATTCCATGCTTTATCATGAGCCATTACTTCAACTGTAGCTAAGTCAGCGGGAACCTCCTGAAACTCTTTATCAGAAGGAATTTTAAGGCGAACACCGGTTTTCAATCCATTTAAATTTCCATCAACAAATGCTTCAGGATTTGCTCCCACAATTGCAAGAACAATTTGTGGTAAAATTGCTTCAGAAGTTTTATATCTTTGCGCAATTTGCCATACATTTTCATTAAATATTGTAGGACCATAAACTGCAATTTTCTTTTGACCAGCATGATTCACTTTATGATATTTTTTAGTCGAATCCGTTACATTTTGATGATTAGCGAATTTTCTCTGATATGTTAAACCGCTTTGTGCAGTTGCATTCGCTAATTTATAGCCTGGTGGATCCAACAATACCGTATAAACTTTATAGATTTGTCCTTTTGGCCAGATCAAATCAACAATTAGTTGCACATAAGGATCCGTCATTCGTTCTGTAGAGTGAACTTCTACAACGAATTTTCCCTTCTCATTTTTTCTAATATCGAAAGAAAGAGAATTAACTTCTTCAGAGCGCTCAATACCTAAACTTCGGTAGCTTTGCGGTTCAGCTAGCCCCACTTTAATACCAGACAAAGAAACGTCCTGTACATCGAGTAACTCAATTTCAGCGAGAAAAGGCTGGTCTAATGCTGATTCTACTTTCATTTCACCTAATCCTAGAGAGTAGGCGCTCATTGGCAAAGTAAGTGAAAATAGAGATGAGAATAAAACCTTTTTTTTCAATCAGCGCTCCATGCCCATTGGATTTGCAAGCAGGAAATTAGTTTTTAAAAAAATTAGCATTCTTTACTAATCCATTCAAGTAATTAGGGTTCACATGAACATCTTATATAGAACTATTCGATTACAAAATAGTACTTTGACTAGATAACTGTACTTGCAATGAAGGCAAGAGTCCATCGTTATCTCTATAAAATTTCTAACAAAAATGAGCTTCCCATCTCAATAGGAATAATTGATAATAACATGAATTAATATTGAAAATAGGATAAAAGTCATGGAATTCAGCAAAATAAATCCGCTTGCTTTAGGAATATCTATTAGTGTTCTATCAGCCCTCGCTTCTTTTTTTATGGGCTTAGCGGCATTTGTTTTTTACACTGGAAAACCCTTTGTCGCCATGGTTGGGAGTATATATCTTTCATATACTCCCTCCTTGGCTAATGCCGGCCTTGGTGCGGCCATAGTACTTATGAACACTTTTGTTAGTAGTTATATTGCTGCCTGGGTATACAACTTTCTACTTGATTACGTTAGATAAGAGTTGACTCCTGAGTGAAATCTTGCATCCCATGATAATGGGATGCAGTATAGCAATCTTCAATAGAAATAAAATCAAACCAACAGGTTTGAAGTAACATCAAAGTCTTGTACCCCAATTCAATATTAGTTTCAATCAATTGATCTATAAGTAACTCTAATTGTTCATGCTGATGCAATGCTTGTTTTGATTTCGGCTTTTCCTTGCACATTTTAGCAAACATAGCCTGGAACCTTTCTTCAACCATTTTAGGAACTGTCGAATTACCATCAAAAATACGATGATCCGCACTGATTGATACAGGCAACATATCTTTAGGTACAAATGATTGAGTTTCATGTTGCCACACAGGTTTTCGGTCAACTTCCATGATAGTAAAGCGCATGGACTCAGTTTTACGAAGAGGTGCCATCGATTGAGTATAGCCAAAAACACCTATATTACTTAATGAAATGTACGGTGTTCCTGCGAGGGGATAAGGATAAGTGTTATATGCATATTCATAAACCATATCCTTCATAAGTTGCTGTACACGTGGATTTGTTTTTTCCAATTGTTCACGTTTTTTATAGCAATAAACCATCATGCCTACTATGGTTCGAATTTTTGCTGACAACTCATAAAAGCTAAGATTATGACAATTTTCGAAAACAATTGTTCCAAGATGATCGCCACATCCTGGTAGCAATACAACAAGACCGACATATGCTTCTTTCGTTTGAAAAATTTTTCTAAAACTCAAATAATTTCTAAAAGAATCCGATAATGTCATCCAGGAACTAACTGCCTGCAACATCAATGTGGTCAAGGTCTCTGAGGCAAATTTTTTATTAAAAAAATCAAGGCATGAGATATCGATACTAAACTGTCCAGTCATAGTTGGATCGCTAGGATTATCCCACTGGGTCATGAGTACTTTTCGAATCGGAGTCATTTCAACTTCTCGATTGGACTCAGTATAATTTCGAACTCTAGGTAATAGCTCATCCGCAAACCCCATGAAATTTTTCCAATTTTCACTGGGATCAAGATTGACTTTACGGAGCTGCTGGGTATGCTTTTCATTGAGTGATTCCTTAAAATGCATCACTCCTTCAACTCCCAATAAAGCACTAACAGAAGACATATATTTATATTGCATAAAAATATTGGTTATTAATTGTTCTTCCAGATAAGCAATTTTCGGTTTTATTTGCTCAACATCTGGCATGCCAATATCGCGATATAACTCTGCTTCGCATACATGACGATGCTCGTCTTCAAGAATTGTCTTGAATACTTTGGGCGCAACACCATAGCGATGTAAACTTTCAAATATTTCCTCAATCCATCCCTCACCAATAAGATTAAGCAACATAATTGCTACTTTAGGGCAACTTTCTGCCCGAATAAAGTTACAAATGATTTCAATATGAGGACTATAAGGTGGTGGAGAAGCATAAGGAGCACAAAGCATATAAACAATTTTAGTAAATACTAAACCATGAAATATTTCATCAAGCAATTGTTGACGCATACGTTTTCTGTATTCAACAGTGGACATTTTTGATTCAAATTTAAGAGGAATTTGCACTGCCAATACTTCGAGCTGTGCTAAAAGTGAAAACGTATAAATATAAAAAAGCTTGTCAGATTGAAGTTCAAAAGGTAAACCATCGCAAAATAACTCATTTATTCTATTTTTAATGAGTTGTTTCTCTTCTACGGTAATCTTGTTCCATCCCTCTAAAATCCATTTTTCTGCACCCCAAGATGGTCTAAGCAATTCAGTAAGTTCTTCCACGATATTTACCATAAAATCAAAGATTTTTCAGTATAGACATAGCAAGCGTATGAGTCAATCATGCTCTATAGCAAAACATTTAGCAATTTTTACTCCCCTCTTTACTGAATAAAATAAATGTAATTTTTCTTAATTTATCTTGCATGAAGATTAGATACTTCCCATAACTATCATAATAAATAATAATGGAATGAATTATTATGAAAATAATAGGTAATTATCATGAAATTCGGCAAAATAGATCCGATTGCTTTAGGACTATCTCTTGGCGCTCTATCAGGAATATCGACATTCTTCATGGGGTTGATGGTTTTAATTTTTAATAAAGGGAAACCCTTTGCAGGGATGATGGGAACCATCTACATGACTTATGATCTTTCTTTACTCCAATGCGTCCTTGGTGGAGTTGGAGTATTTGTTAGTACCTTCATTAGTAGCTTTCTCATCGCCTGGATCTATAATACTTTAAGAAAACGGGTTTAAACCTCTAATACATCAGTTCAATGAAACGTTTGGGGGTAACTTAAAATTCTGGATAATTACTATAGACACCATTAATTCTATTGCATTACCCCAACCTCTAATTCATAATTTATTACCTTGCTTTTCTTATGGGTAGCTATGTCAGCATCATTGATTGATGGAAAGGTTGTCGCCTCTCTTCGTCGAGAAGAATTAAAACACCATGTGCATGATTTTGTACAAATAAATCATCGCGCACCCGGCCTTGCTGTTGTTCTTATTGGCAATGATCCTGCTTCTACGGTCTACGTAGCCAATAAGCGTAAAGCGTGTGCCGAGGTAGGTATTACCTCTCATTCCTATGATCTATCTGAAAAAACAACACAGGAAGAATTGATCAATCTGATTGATGATTTAAATTGTTCCAATCAAATTGATGGGATTCTCATCCAATTGCCATTACCCAAGCACATAAATGAACGTGTCATTATTGAGCATATCAAACCGGAAAAAGATGTTGATGGCTTCCATCCTTATAATTTGGGACGACTTGCTCAGCGTAACCCATTATTACGTCCATGTACTCCTCTTGGCATAATGCATTTATTAAAACATTATCATATTGAAGTCAAAAGGAAACATGCTCTCGTTATTGGTGCATCAAATATTGTCGGTCGACCTATGAGTTTAGAATTGCTCCTTGCTGGAGCAACAGTAACCATTGCTCATAAATTCACCCAACAATTAGAAAAATTTGTGCGCACTGCTGATATTGTCATCATCGCTACAGGAAAAATGGATGTTGTTGATTGCGAATGGCTTAGTAAAGAACAGATCGTTATCGATGTAGGCATCCATCGATTAGCAGATGGCAGTATTAGGGGTGATATAGATTTTAAAAATGCGGTAAACAAAGTTTCATGGATCACCCCCGTACCTGGTGGCGTAGGGCCAATGACTATAGTCACATTACTTGAGAATACACTAAAAGCAGCCACCTTAGCGAATCAATAGGCATAGTGTAAGAACAATAAGAAATCATTGCCTTTTGTTCCAAAACAATTATTAACTGACCTCTTTTAAAGAGGCTCAGTTACTTATCTAAAATATCCCAATCAAAATCTCCGCTCAACTCATCGAAATCATCTTTAAATTCCTCTTTTAGACGTTTACGCTCCAGCTTCTCCTCAAGCATACGTCTGACGTTTTTTCGATGGGCTGAAGACTCGATATCATCATCATAATTATAATCAGAGAATGATTGGTCATCATAATCTTCGTGAAGATCCATAGCTTTCCCCTTTTATACTCTCTTAAAAAGAGTATAGTAGACAATTATAAAAATGCTTTAGGAACACCATGCTCAGTTATCAACACGGATATCATGCAGGTAATTTTGCGGATGTCATCAAACATATTGCTTTAACCCATCTTCTAAATTACTTAACACGTAAAGATAAAGCTCTCTTATATCTTGAGACCCATTCAGGTAAAGGTTTATATGACTTAAAGAATAAACAAGCTGAAAAGACCCAGGAATACAAACAAGGCATTCAACTGATTTGGTCTAACAGAAACACCCTACCCTCTGTTTTTCAAAACTACCTTCAGTTGATTAACCAACTCAATTCTACTGATTCATTAAGATATTATCCCGGCTCACCGTTTCTCGCGATCAACACGCTACGAATGCAGGACAGGATGTATTTTTGCGAACTCCATCCAAGGGAATTTGAAGCCCTCAGTCAGCTTCAGCGTATGAATAAGAAAGTACATTTCAGTAATACTGACGGTATCGCAGCGATGAAAGCACTACTTCCACCACCAGAAAAAAGAGGATTAGTTTTCATTGATCCTTCATTTGAAATAAAAGAAGAATATAAAGAAATTCCTCTTGCAATCAAACAAGCTTATTCTCGTTTTGCTACAGGTGTATTTTGTCTTTGGTATCCGCTGGTCGATAAAAAATTAACTGATAAACTCAACAAAGGCATGAAAGAAATCAATGCCAAAAATGCGTTACGTATTGAATTTAATCTGACATCTACTCCAATGGAGGGGATGTCAGGTTGTGGTCTTTGGATAATTAATCCACCCTTTACTTTAGCAGAAGAAATGAAAACTGTATTAAATACCCTTAAAACTTATTTTAATCCAGGTAGTTCTTCCTACATTATTGAGGCTTATTCATGACTATTTACCCCATTCCTGCTTTTTCAGATAATTACATTTGGGTAATTATTGATAAAGTCGCAGGCACATTTGATTGTGTCGATCCTGGTGATGCAGAACCAGTAGTGCAATTTGCTCATACAAACCAACTCAGCTTGCGCTCTATCTTATTAACTCATCATCATCAAGATCATATTGGAGGAGTGAGTCAATTACTTAAAACCTATCACTCATGCACTGTTTATGGTCCAAGTGATCCGCGCATTCCTTGCGTAAATAATGCGGTACAAGAACATCAATCCATTCGAGTCGGAACATGTGTTTTCGAAATATTATTTAATCCAGGACATACCTCAAGTCATATTAGTTATTATGAGCCTCGGAACGAATTATTATTTTGTGGGGATACGCTTTTTTCCGCAGGTTGTGGTCGTGTTCTTGACGGGACAATGGAACAACTGCATCAATCGTTGCATCTTTTCAAAACATTACCCCCTACCACAAAAATATTTTGTACTCATGAATACACAGAACAAAATTTGCGCTTCGCGCAAACAGTAGAACCTAATAACCTGGTTATTCAACAATACTTAAAAAAATTACATAGCTCACCCCAATCTTGCACACTTCCATCGACCCTGGAACTCGAATTATTAATTAATCCTTTTTTACGAACCGGTGAACCCGATGTACAACAATATGCATTATCACATGGAGCAACATCAAATAGCTCATTAGAAGTATTTAGGGTTTTAAGGGAAGAAAAAAACTCATTTAAATAATCACCCAGATAGAATCAATTTAAGTCTTTATGAGTTAATCAAACACAACGAGGGTTTAATCATATGACTAATTTTAGTAAACTCAGTAGCCAATTATATTCATAGGTAATTACCATTGAAATTTAAGTTTTTCAAAATAAAGATTTTTTTATTCTGTTTACTCATTTTTTTGGGCATTACTAATGAGACTTTAGCATACACTGCTACTGATTCATGGGAAGTATTGCGCACGCAATTCACCCTAAATCATGAAACATCGCGCGCTGAAGTGCAGGAGCAAATCCGCTGGTTTATAGCTCACCCAGGCTTTCTTAATAAAGTATGCCGTCAATCTGAACCCTATCTTTATCATATCATTTATGAGGTAAAAAAAAGAAACCTACCTGGTGAATTGGCCCTGTTACCCATGATTGAAAGTGCTTATGACCCCTTTGCATATTCTGTAGCTGGTGCCGCTGGATTATGGCAATTAATGCCACAAACAGGTGCAGGTTTAGGATTAAAGCAAGATTGGTGGTTTGATGCACGACGCAGCATTAGCTCCTCAACCGATGCCGCGCTCAACTATCTTCTTTATCTCAATAAATTCTTTAATGGCAATTGGATTCTAGCCATTGCTGCCTATGATGCGGGAGAAGGAACTATAGATCGGGCAATCAAAGCAACAGGTGGGCGTGCTCAAAGTTTTTGGGATTTGGCAGTACCAAGAGAAACTCAGGTTTACGTGCCTCGCCTGCTCGCCTTAGCAGAAATAATTAAAAGTCCATCACAATATAAATTAACGCTACCTGAAATACCTTATCTACCTTATTTTGTGGAAGTTAATATTGGGAGTCCAATTGATTTAAACCATGCTGCAAAAATGGCAGGAATTAGTTATAAAGAATTAATCAAATTAAATCCTGGTTTTAATCGCTGGACTACAGCCCCTGATAAACCCATTAAATTACTTATCCCTGCTGAAAAAGTACATCAATTCAATTTAAATCTTGCTAACTTACCGGCAGAAAAACGTGTTAGTTGGGAAAAGCACATAGTACAACCCGGTGATAACTTGGATAGTATTGCTGTTAGATATCACACTACGGTGAATTTAATAAAACAGCTAAATCAACTCCAGACAAATCATGTTGAACCCAATCAATTCCTTTTAATTCCGAGTACGCGAAATACTCCAGTTGTAGTTAAAAAGGAACCTGTTACGTCTGCCCTACCATTAGGACATCAAATAGTTATGCCACAAAATCAACGTGTTATTCATATCGTGCAAGACAATGAGACATATCAGACGCTGATAAGAACTTATAACGTCAGTGCTAAAGACATACAGATATGGAACAAATTAGCAAGCAATCAACAGTTACAAAAAGGTCAGCAACTCGTGATCTGGAAAAAGGTAACTCAACCCATTCAGTATATTGTAAAACAAGGTGACAGCCTTAGTGCTATAGCCCAACAACATAAAACGAAAATAGAACGCATCATTGCATTAAACCCTGGCCTTAAGCGAAATGAACCTTTATATCGTGGGCAAAAGTTATTGGTTGGTTAATTAATTTACTTTTGTAATTTCAAATGAGTTGATGAAGCTTATAACCGCTCACTTTGCTCGAGAACCGAACCAACCGTCTTTATGAACTCATAATGCCCTAATATTAACAATTATTTTTCATTTCTCGTATAAAGCAAGGAGGTGAGCACAAAAACTTGTGTTATACTCAAAGTAACTTATTTTATTGCATTAAAGTGTATGAAATTACTATTTGATTTTTTTCCTATAGTTTTATTTTTTATAGTATACAAATTTTTTGGTATCTATACCGCGACAGCTATTGCGATGATAGCATCTTTAAGTCAAGTTGCTTTTTTTAGATTAAAATTTCAGCATTATGAAAAAATGCATTTAATCAGCCTTGCAATAATCATGATTCTGGGAGGGGCCACTCTCTTTTTCCATAATCCCTGGTTTATTAAATGGAAGCCTACCGGTATTTATTGGCTCTCCGCCTTAGTCTTTTTTAGTTCAGGTTACATTGGTAGCAAACCTTTGATCCAAAAAATGATGGAAGCTAATGTGACGCTACCAGGAAAAATCTGGTATAGACTGAATACAGCATGGGTATTGTTTTTTATTTTAATGGGCGCAGTAAATATTTACGTTGCCTATAATTTTAATACTGATGCCTGGGTTAACTTTAAGTTATTTGGTGGGGTTGGTTTTACTCTGCTTTTTGTATTAATTCAAGCTTTTTATCTAACAAAACACATGGATGAGACTGGACTTGAAAAACAATAGGAGCGAGAATGAGACTATTGCTAGTTGAAGACGACGAATTACTTGGTGATGCGGTTAAAACGGGCTTAACTCAATTTGGTTATATTGTAGATTGGCTTAAAGATGGTGAAGCGGCTCGTGCTGCTTTAAAATCCGAATCATTTGAGCTGATTATTCTCGATTTGGGTTTACCTAAGTTGTCTGGTCTCGGATTATTACAAAATATACGTCATGATGGCAATCCTACTCCAGTTATTATTTTAACAGCCCGAGAATCAGTTGAAGACCGTGTAAAAGGGTTGGACAGTGGCGCAGATGATTACTTGATAAAACCGTTCGATCTCAACGAACTTAGCGCAAGAATCAGAGCCCTGGTCAGACGCTCACAAGGCCGTGCAGACTCAGTTCTGCAATATAGAAATATTACTCTAGACCCAGCGGCCCACTCTGTATTTGTTGATGATATTTTAGTTAATGTCCCACGTAGAGAATTTGCATTACTGCAGAAGCTTCTAGAAAACAGCGGTCAGGTTTTATCACGCGAACAACTTATGCAAAGTATTTATGGTTGGGAAGAAGATGTAGATAGTAATGCACTAGAAGTACATATACATAATTTACGTAAAAAACTTAATGCCAATTTTATTCGAACAATTAGAGGTGTGGGATATATGGCAGAAAAAAATGATGGTATTGCTGTATCGTGAAATCTTCTATAAGAAAGTTTCTTTTAATCAATTTATTGCTGGCCATTACTATAACGACCACATTAACTGCTATAGGTAACTATTATCTTGATCAAAAGGATATCCAAGACCACTTGGATAGTTTAATGGCCGTTTCTGCACTTTCTTATCAGGCATTACTAGGTGATGATCTTCATCAGCGCCCTCTTTCGAAAATTCAAGAGGCACTCGAAACAATTCCTCAAAAGATTGATACATACTATCAAAAAAGATTTCTCAATGAAGAACCCCCGGAAAACTATCTTGATAAGTTTAATTTTCAGGTTTGGACCAATGGTGGAAAATTATTATTGCATTCATCTTCAGCCCCCAAAATTCCTTTAACTTCAGAAGTTGATGGATTTAGTGATAAAAAAATATCTACCCAAGATTGGCGTGTTTTCACTACTTACAATGATAAAGCAGGAATCCGTACCGTTTTAGCTGAACGTTACGATACACGAAATGAACTAGGTCATAGAATCGCTCAAGATGACCTTTATATTATGCTCTTAACATTTCCATTATCTGGCTTATTAATATGGATTATTATTGGTCGTGGCTTGGATAGCCTGGATAAGGTTGCTGAGGAAGTAGCTAACCGCGCTCCCAGTCATCTTGAACCAGTTGATTTACATGAAGTTCCAGAAGAAATTAAACCCGTAATTGACGAATTGAATAAGTTGTTTTTCAGGCTAAAAGAAGGATTTGAACGAGAAAAACGTTTTGCGGCCGATGCAGCGCATGAACTACGCACCCCACTTGCCGCACTAAAAACACAAGCACAAGTTGCGTTACATTCAAATGATATAGAGGAAAAAAATCAGGCATTACAAAAGCTTATTGCAAGTGTTAATCGCAGCACTCACATAGTCCAACAGTTACTTACTATGAGCCGACTTGTTCCCGAAGCAGCGCACATGGATGAGAAAGATGAGGTCAATTTAAGCCGATTAACTCGCGAAATACTAGCAATGCTTGCACCTGCTGCGGTAGAAAAGCAAATTGATCTTGAATTTGAAAGTGATGCAGAAAATCTAACTGTGTATGGCAATGCCACTGCTCTGGGAATATTAATTCGTAACCTTGTAGATAACTCCATACGATACTGTAATGCCAACGGTCGAATTATTGTACGACTGGCTAAATTAAAGGATGAGATAATGCTCGAAGTCAGTGATAACGGACCGGGTATTCCAGCTGAATTACAATCACGTGTTTTTGAGCGTTTTTTCCGTGTGCTAGGAAACAAAAGTCCAGGAAGCGGTCTTGGCTTAGCAATAGTTCAGCAAATTTCCGAATTACATGGCGGAAGGCTTATGCTCGATACTCCCAAAGACAGTACGGGTTTAATTGTAAGATTCTTTATACCTGTTCAAGAACATAATAATATAACAACCAGGTAATATAGCGAACTGGGAGAAATATAATAGAATCGCTGAGTTTCGTTACACTTCTCCCAGGCTTGCATTTAATTATCGAGCGGCTAAAATTTGTAACGCGTCGCGGATAAGTTGCTCGCAGCTTTTAGAATTATCATTCACTTTATTGACAGCTTTCAATGCTTCCTGAGGCTTATACCCCAATGCTTCTAAAGCACAAACAGCCTCATCTTGGCCACTCATTATAGGAATCGATTTATTTAGAGAGGCAGAAGAAGATACAGAAAATTGCTTCATGCTATCACGCATTTCAACAACTAAACGCTCCGCTGTTTTTTTACCTATACCAGGTAATTTCATTAAAATGGAAGCGTTTTCTTGTTGGATGCATTGAATAAACTCATTCGGAGTAATACTAGAAAGAATCGACATCGCGAGTTTTGGACCAATACCATTCACTTTAATCAACGCTCTGAATAGCTCTCTCTCTTCTCTCTCCAAAAAACCATACAACAGTAAAGCATCTTCTCGAACAACAGTATGTATGTGCAACCCTACCGAGCCATTTAAGCTATCCAGCTGAAAAAAGGTATTTAATGAGGTTTCCACATCATATCCAACTCCATGGACATCAAGGACCAATTTTCCGGGTTGATGTTTATCAATAACTTGTCCATTCAACCAACCAATCATCTCTTTCTTCTCCTTAATCCTCGCCTGCCAATTACGGATGATAAATTATGACGCATATGACTATGGCAAATCGCTATTGCCAATGCATCTGCAGCATCTTTCTGCGGCGCTTTATTCAAGGCTAGCAAATGCACGACCATGTGACTTACTTGGGCTTTTTCGGCAGCCCCATAACCAACAACCATTTGCTTTATTTCTCGTGGTGAATATTCGCTTACTTTAACACGATGTGATGCTGCAGCAACCATAGCCACACCACGTGCATGCCCTAATTTTAGAGCTGAGTTTGGATTTTCATGCATAAATACTTGTTCAATCGCTACTTCATCAGGGGAATAATGGTCCATTAATTGACAAATGCCATCATATATTTGCAATAATTTTTGACTAAGCTCACTATCTGGAGTTGTACGTATGCAGCCACTATCAACGTACTCAATTTTACGGTCTGATTCTTTTATCAGACCGTATCCAGTAATCCTTGATCCGGGGTCTATCCCTAAAATAATAGCCATTAACTAATTGATTCTAATATTTTTTCTGAAAAATCAGCATTACTATACACTTCTTGAACATCATCTAAATCTTCCAACATATCGATTAACTTCAAGAGACTTTCCGCCGATTCATCATCAATAGGAACTAAAGTTTGTGCGCGCATGGTTAAATGAGATTGCTCAATATCGAGACCTGCTTCTGTAAGCGCATTTAATACACTATGATATGCTTCCACGGGAGTAATCACTTCAATCTGGTTTTCATCTACAGAAACATCATTGGCGCCCGCATCTAAAGCGATTTCCATAACCTGTTCTTCAGACTGCCCTGGTGCCATAAGAATCTCTCCTTGATTGTTAAAGAGATAAGATACTGAGCCATCAGTCCCCAAATTGCCGCCGCATTTCGTGAATGCATGACGCACTTCAGATACAGTTCGGTTTTTATTATCCGATAAACAATCAACAAGGACGGCAACCCCTCCTGGTCCATAACCCTCATAACGCATGGCAACCATTGCCTCGCCTTCAAGTCCACCAACACCGCGTTTGATGGCATTATCAACTGTGTCGCGCTTCATATTTGCAGCAAGCGCTTTTTTAACCGCATCTCTTAATCTTGGATTAGAAGACTCCTCTCCTCCCCCCATACGAGCAGCTACCGTAATCTCACGAATTAACTTGGTGAATATTTTTCCACGTTTTGCGTCTTGAACTCCTTTACGGAATTTAATATTTGCCCACTTACTATGACCTGCCATAATGCTACCTCAAAACCATATTTAATTTTGTATAAATTATACATGCTCTTTTGTTAAAAAGAATAACTTAACTTACTTTTGGACTCGACATTTTTAACTTTTTTAGACTATAGTAGCCATCATCATCAAGTTTTTTAATTTATTGTAAATAAATGTTGCCCGGGTGAAGCGCAGTGAACCCTGGTTTAATGACGCAGTATATTTTTCCTCGGGTTCCGCTGCGCTCTACCCTGGCTGCTCAAAAAACCATAAACACTAAAGGAGATAACAGTGTATTTGCAGGGATTTGGTAATCATCATCAAACTGAAGCAGTACCAGGCGCTTTACCTAGTAGCCAAAATTCACCCCAACACTGTAGCTTAGGTCTTTATGCCGAACAATTAAGTGGGACAGCTTTTACTCGTCCAAGACAGAATAACTTACATAGCTGGCTTTACCGCATATTACCTTCCGTTGTTCAAGGCACTTATCAAGCCTATGAAATGGAACTCTTTAAACCTCATCATGCAGAACAATCTCCAAATCCTTTACGCTGGTCTCCGATAGATCTATTTAAAGAAGAGGATTTTGATTTTGTTGAAGGCATGTTTCATCTTGCTGGCAGCCAGCATGTGAATGCATATGTTTATCATTGTACTCGTTCCATGCACAATAAATATTTTGCCAATAACGATGGAGAAATGCTTTTTGTTCCATACCTGGGTGAAACGAATCTACACACGGAGTTTGGAAAATTAAATATATGTCCCGGCATGATAGCTGTTATCCCTCGTGGTGTTAAATTCAAAATGGAGCTCATTGGTACCGAATCAAAAGGATATCTATGTGAAAATAGTGGCAGCCCACTTACCCTGCCTCCTTTAGGAGTCATAGGCGCAAACGGCTTAGCGAATCCACGACATTTTCAATATCCAATTGCAGCGTTTGAACAAGGTGTTACACATGCAACTCTTATTTGCAAATACCAAAACAAATTATGGACAGCGAAATGTGATCACTCGCCACTTAATGTAGTAGCCTGGCATGGTAATTATGCACCCTATTGTTACGATTTAAGCTTGTTTAATACAATTAATACAGTAAGCTTTGATCATCCTGATCCTTCTATCTTTACCGTGTTAACTTCCGAAAGTGATACACCAGGTGTATCTAATTTAGACTTTGTAATTTTTCCTCCGCGGTGGATGGTTGCCGAACATACATTTAGACCGCCTTATTACCACCGTAATTATATGAATGAGCTCATGGGGCTTGTTCGTGGTGAATATGATGCTAAAAAGGAAGGATTCTCTCCTGGCGGAGTGAGTATTCATAATTGCATGACACCGCATGGACCGGATCAAGTAAGTTATGAACAAGCGGTAAATCAAAAATTAGAGCCTGAATTGTATTTAAATACCTTAGCTTTTATGTTTGAAACCAGGGATGCATGGCAGGTTACTGAGCAGGCAATGCGTATTCCCCAAATGCAGAAAGATTATGCTGATTGCTGGAAAGGACTTAAAGTAAATTTTAAATGTCCATAACATTGTGGTTAGTCATAGCCTGGATAAAACGAAGTGGAACGATGAGATACCCCAAGTCCCTTCATTTCAACCAGGCAAAATAAGTTGGACATAGAGATTTTTGCAGTTAATTTAAAACAAATCTTCCTGCGTTAATCCCATTTTTTCCAATAAGCCACGCAATGTTTTTAATGCTTCAACTTGGATTTGACGTACACGCTCTCGTGTCAAATCAATTTCTTTGCCAACATCCTCAAGCGTGGCTTTTTCAAAACCTCTTAAACCAAATCTTCTTGCAATAACTTGTTGTTGATTCTCAGTCAACTTATCCAATAAAGATTCTATATGTAAACGTAAATTTTCATTAGTTAAGAGCTCTGCAGGATTCACGCTGTTTTCATCAGCAATAGTATCCAATAATGATTTATTCTCATCAAAGCCAATTGGTGTATCAACAGAAGTTACTTTATCATTCAAACCCAGTAACTTTTGTACATCTTCTAATGGTTTATCAACCATTTCAGCAATTTCTTCAGGTGAAGGCTCATGATCTAGTTTTTGCGTGAGTTGTCTTGCGGCTCTAAGGTACACATTCAACTCTTTAACCACGTGTATCGGTAAACGAATTGTCCGCGTTTGATTCATAATCGCACGCTCAATCGTTTGTCTAATCCACCATGTAGCATAGGTTGAAAATCGAAAACCTCGTTTAGGATCAAATTTTTCGACCGATTTCATTAGGCCTAAATTTCCTTCTTCGATTAAATCAAGAAGAGGTAAACCGCGATTAAGATAACGACGTGAAATTTTAACTACAAGCCGTAAATTGGATTCGATCATCTTTTTACGAGCCGCAACGTCTCCTTTTAAAGCAAGAGTTGCATAATGCACTTCCTCTTCAGCACTAAGCAGAGGAGAAAATCCAATTTCCCCCAAATAAAGCTGGGTCGCATCCATCATCTTTTGTGCATTTTTACCACGAAATGAAGGAAACGCATTATCATCCGAAAAATCAGGAAATTCAGAACCCTCATCTTCTGCATCTTTTTCAAGAAGCGAATCAATGTCCTCCTCTATTAAGAGCGATTCATCGTCTGGTTCAGACCAATCTTCATCCTTAAGTTCCGGTTCTTTAATTGACTCATCGTCTTCGTGCATTATTTTTCACCTATAGTGTTATAGCCTGTCTTCATTTCTACTATCTTGAGCCAAACTGACCTGATTTTCTACGTTTCGATGCTCACATACTACGTGTGCTGCGCTTCGGTACTCGAAAATCAATCCAGTTTGGCTCAAGCTAGCGAAATGCATACAGACTCTAGTCATGTTGCGAAATTTATTTCATAACTACATTATACTTCATAAAAACATTATTGTTGCTATAACTATAAGTAATCTGTCAACCTTTTTGTAGATAATTCAAAGGATTGACTGGTACACCTGACCTTCTGATTTCAAAATGAACACCTGTATATTTGCGATCTATAACACCCGCAATTGCAATCGTTTGACCGGCCTTCACATGTTGTCCTTCGGAAACCATAATTCGTGCGTTATATCCATAAGCAGTTAAATATCCCTGATTATGTTTAATAATAATCAAGTTACCATAACCTGCTAATCCACTTCCAGCATAAGCGACCACACCACTTGCTGCAGCAATCACTCGCTCACCCTTTTTACATGCAATATTTATGCCTTTTTTACCTTGTTCAGGAACAAATGATGTAACAACATGCCCACTTACAGGCCACATCCATCCCGAAGCAGAGCGAGCAAATCGATTTGCTGGTGAGTAAATTACAGTGGGTCTTGCTTGGGTTTTTGGTGCAACATAATAATTTCGTTTTATGACGGGTCGACGTGCTGTTTGTCTATGTCTTGGAGTAATGCCTCGCAAATTGATAACCTGCCCTACTCTCAAAGAATAAGGTGGATTAATACGATTCAAGCGAGCCAGTGTTTGATAATCAGTATCATAACGAAATGCAATGGAAAAAAGGGTGTCTCCGCGTTTTACAACATACACTTTTTGATGGCGCCAATAAGGATTCCATCTGGATTCCATAACAGGAGCTAAGTTATTTCCGCACCCTACTAAAGTCATTATGAGGAAAAGACATAAAAATCTTTTGCAAAATGTGACTATCATTTATTACCTCAAGCAAATTGTTTTATTGAATGTGGATCCCATCAAGCCAGTTGGCCAATTGATCGAACATTTTGTAATTCGTCATATCCAAATGAAGTGGTGTAATTGAAACATACCCTTCGCTTATCGCATTAAAATCTGTTCCAGGACCAGCATCAGCCTCTGCTCCAGGCAAACCGATCCAATAGATGGGCCGTCCTCTAGGATCCTGATCTTTTACTACAGGCTCAGCACCATGTCTTGTTCCCAAACGGGTTACTTGCATCCCCTTAATTTGATCCAAAGGAAGATTAGGTACATTAACATTTAAAATAGTTTGGGAAGGCAGGCGATGTATACTTAATTGCATCACCAATTGTTTCGCAATCGATGCGGCTGTATCATAATGCTGAATATTATCTCCAACCATAGAAATCGCAAGAGCAGGCAACCCTAAATAACGACCCTCCATTGCAGCAGCGACAGTCCCTGAATAAAGAATATCGTCTCCTAAGTTTGCACCTTCATTAATTCCGGAAACAACCATATCAAATTCAGTATCTAAAAAACCGGTTACAGCCAAGTGCACACAATCAGTTGGGGTACCTTCAACACTATAATAGCCATTATCCAATTTTTTGACTTTTATGGGACGTGATAAAGTCAAAGAATTACTTGCTCCGCTTCTGTTTCTATCCGGGGCAACTACGTCAATATCGACAAAAGTAGACAGCTCGTTTGCCAGTCTATTAATTCCAGGTGCAAAAACACCGTCATCATTACTTATTAATACTCTCATTTTTTAACTCATAGGTGATTCAAACCATCTAACCACAGCTAAATGATCAGCTAAGTCACTTATGTTTTGAGTTAAATTGGCTTGTAAATTTGCATTATTTTTCTCAGCTTTTAATTGCGCTTGATCTTTAGCAATCATCTCTTGCAACGCCATGATTTTTTTTCCAAAGCCTTGGGGACTGAGTTGTAATTGATATGCCAGTTTATTCATACGATTGGCAAGAGCTTCCAATTGCTCACAGCTCATACCCTGCGGTTGTTTTTCAGGACAAGATTTTATCGCTTGTTGTAATTCATTGGGATGTGATTTGTAATAATGTTCATTTTTCGCTGAGCAAGATGCTAATCCTAAAATGACAAATAGCGCTACCAAACATTTATTCATACTCAACCTATTGTAAACTACAAAAAACCGATATTATCATTACACAACTGCTAACGCCATCTTATGAGATAACCATGCTTGATTTTAAATTGCTACGTGAGCCACAAACTGGAGAACAATATATTGAAACTTCTCTTTGTGGCAAACCCCTTCTTACCACCCCTCAGTTGAACAAAGGAACGGCGTTCACAAATGAAGAAAGAAAAGAGTTTGGCCTATTAGGCAAGCTACCCCATCGAGTTGAAACTTTGGATGAACAAGTCAAACGAGCTTATTTGCAATATTCCAGTTATACAACACGATTACAACAAAATATTTATTTAAATAATTTGCACGATAAAAATCAGATCTTATTCTATAAATTAATCAATCGTCATTTAGGTGAAATGTTACCTACAATATATACCCCTATTGTTGGAACTGCGGTAAAACGATTCAGTCATGAGTATAGACAACCTCGCGGTTTATATATTTCGCATTCTGATAAGAATCAAATAGAAGAAATATTAAAAAATCGTTCTAATCCAGAAATTGATGTGATTGTCGTTACCGATGGAGAAGGAGTCTTGGGTATTGGTGATCAAGGGATCGGAGGAATGGATATTCCCGTTGCCAAACTAATGGTCTACTGTTTATGCGGCGGCATTGAGCCGACTCGCACCTTACCGATATTTCTTGATGTAGGCACAAACAATCAGGATCTGCTCAATGATCCTATGTACCTAGGTTGTCGTCATCCTCGCATCAACCCGGCAGCATATGATGAATTTATCTCCACTTTTGTTCATGAGATTCACAAACAGTTTCCCAATGCTTTTTTACACTGGGAAGATTTTGGTCGAGGTAATGCACGACGCATTTTGGAAAAATTTCAAGATCAATTGTGTACCTTCAATGATGACATTCAAGGTACCGGTGCCGTCACATTAGCTGCCTTATTAGCGGCCTGTGATGTAACGGGTTCAAAACTGCATGAACAACGTATTGTTGTTTTTGGTGCAGGATCAGCCGGAACTGGTATTAGCGATCAAATTATCGACGCGATGGTACGTGAAGGAATTAGTCCAGAAGAAGCATATCAACGATTTTGGTTAATCGATCGACAAGGACTGTTGCTCAACACCGATCCCGATCTTACTGAAGCACAAAAGTGCTATGCACGAGATCCTAAAGAAATAAATAAATGGGCCATCAATGAAAAACAGCATCCCTCACTTACTGATACTGTTAGACATGTAAAACCCACAGTCCTTATAGGTTGTTCTGCGCAACCAGGAGCTTTCTCACAAGACATCATTGAAACCATGTCAGTTAATTGCGAACGTCCCATTATTTTCCCCTTGTCTAATCCAGATGAGAAATGCGAAGCAAAACCAGCAGATATATTAACCTGGAGTCAAGGTAGAGCGTTAATTGCTACAGGTACAGCATTCCCTGAGGTTGAATACCATAATCGAATGGTACAAATTGCTCAATGCAATAATGCATTAGTTTTTCCTGGCATAGGACTAGGAGTCCTCGCGGTTAACGCAACAAAACTAACAAAAGAAATGATCCTGGCTGCAGCTCATGCTTTATGCAAGTTTGCACCAAGTAAAAAAGAAAGTTACTTACCTTTATTACCCTCTTTGGATAATGCACAAACCGTCGCCAAAGAAATTGCGGTTGCCATAGCACGCTGCGCTATCGATTCAGGGCTCGCGCAAAAAAATAATGATGCTGATTTAGAAAAACTAATAGAGGACATGTTTTGGGAACCAAGATATTTGCCATTTAAATATAAAAAAGGATGATAATCAGTAGCCTGGGCCAGCGCAGCGAAACCCGGGCTTTCTAGGGTCTGTTGACAATTGCTTCATTAGCCTATATTCCGCACATTATGCGCGGAATATAGTAAATCCTGCATTAAAAATAAACTTCTTATCCCAGGCTACACCACAATTATTTCCCATCAGTGTTTACAAAATTTACTGTAATACTTTTCAAAGTTGCAGTATCAGGCTCCCAAGATCGAGCATATTTAAGTACAATTACCGTACTTTCGGGATAGTTTTTCCCCTTCTGTCTCGCAAAGGTGAAATGCATTTGCCCGCCAGCGCCAATAAGATTAGTTTTTGGTCTTTCATAAGTACTACTACGGAGTGTCAATAAATCTTTATCGAAGCGTACAATCGACCATTGAAATCCTGTAGTTGGATTTGCAGGTAACGTTACAACAAAACTTGGATCATTAACATTAACATTAACATTCATGGATAAATTATTATTTGCATGGATTATCGTTGAAAAGCCAAGAAGCAATAAACTTAGTACGGATTTCATTAACCAACTCCTTTTGTATATTCTACAATCAGTTTAGTCTATTTCGTCGGTTTCTGTTACGTTATTCACTTCATTCAACCCAAAAGCTTCTCAAAACATAACTCACTAAAATAATCCACATTGTAAATGCTCTAAATGAAAGTTAACTATTTGACTCTATTAATTAAATTGGATAATCTGCACAAAGCTCAATCACCGTGAGGATTTTATGTTAAATTTAATTGGCTGGGATGAAATTAGTGAAATACTCGATTTAAAAAATGAAGAAGGAGATGAAAACTATCTTTCGGGAATCATTGAGCGAACGATGAGCAAATATCGAGAGCGCCCCGGTTTTTTTACTCCATACCGAGATGGCCAGGAGTTTGCAGGCGAATTGTTGGCGCCAATCTGGTATCCTTTAATATCTACACTTGGTACGGCTTTTATGGCAATTACTGCAGTTGTTGCTGCGTGTTACTTCGTAGGATTCATGTTACTCGGTCTTTTATCGATTGTAATGATGAATGCAGAATATCGTAATATAGCATTAGAGGGAGCCACAAACAGTCTTGCACTAACGGGTTTAACGCTTCTTGGAACTGCAGCAGGTCTGTTGTTGACTCTTCTCAGCATTCCACACAGCATTATCTCACCTTGTACTCGTTTCAGTGCCACCGCTATTTCAGCAACAACTGGTGGCTGTGATGACAATTATCAATTTAGCAATTCATTTTAAGCTATATGGCGGAACCCAAGAAAGTAATATAATCGATGCCGCGCTCTGATACGCTTCACTCAGGCTCCAAAACATAATTTTCAATATAAATCTTGATATTAGCGCCTGGAAAAGCGATTATTTTATCTTTTTATAATCACAGTTAGGAGCGCGTGTGGAACACGAGACCATGGAATTTGATGTAATCATCGTCGGTGCTGGACCGGCGGGGTTATCTGCCGCGATTAAATTGAAGCAGCTGGCTTTGGCTGCAAAAAAAGAATTATCTGTTTGTATCTTAGAAAAAGGAGCTCAAGTTGGTGCTCATATTCTTTCTGGAGCGGTTCTGGAGCCGAAAAGCCTTAAAGAACTACTCCCTGATACCTGGCAAGATGCGCCTCTTGATACTGCGGTAACTGAAGATTTATTCTATTTTTTAACTCAAAAAAATTTCTATAAACTTCCCACCCCCAAACCCATGCATAATAAAGGTAATTATATTATTAGTCTGGGCGAGCTTTGCATGTTTCTTGCCCAACAAGCAGAATCTCTGGGTTGCGAAATTTATCCTGGCTTTGCTGCAGTTAAGGCCCTTTATAACGATAAAAATCAAGTTATTGGCGTTGCAACCGGGAATGTAGGCCTCGATAAAAATAAAGAGAAAACGAACAACTATCAACCTGGAATGCATTTACTTGCTAAGCAGACATTGCTTGCTGAAGGGTGTCGTGGACAACTTAGCCAAAGCCTGATGGTACGCTATCACCTCAGGGATAAAGCAAATCCGCAAACTTATGGATTGGGGATAAAGGAAATATGGCAGATCAAAGAAGAACATCATAAACCCGGACAAGTAATTCATACTGTGGGATGGCCCATGGATTTCGCAACCTACGGCGGTTCATTTATATATCATTTATCTAAACAACGTGTTGCCATTGGTTTTGTAGTTGGTTTGGATTATAAAAATCCCTGGTTAAATCCTTTTGCAGAGTTTCAACGTTTCAAAACGCACCCATTAGTTCAACCTGTTTTAACGGGAGGCGAACGAATCAGTTATGGTGCACGTGCGCTTAATGAAGGTGGGTGGCAATCTTTACCAAAGCTTACATTTCCAGGTGGCGCTTTAATTGGTGATGCCGCAGGCTTCCTTAATGTCCCTAAAATCAAAGGAATACATACAGCAATGCAATCGGGTATGCTTGCAGCAGAAGCATGCTTTGAGGCGCTACAACAAGAAAGCGAAGCCCAATTTGAATTAACTAGTTATCCGGAAAAAGTCAAAAAATCCTGGCTAGAAAAGGAACTCTACGCTGTTCGCAATATAAGACCAGGATTTAAATACGGTTTAATTCCAGGCTTGCTCAATGCGGCTTTTGAAACATACATTACACGTGGATACTCCCCATGGACACTGTCAAATCATGCGGATCACAATGCATTGCTTCCGGCCAATGAAGCAAAGAAAATAGATTATCCCAAACCCGATGGCGTGCTTACTTTTGACAGGCTGTCATCTGTCTTTTTGTCAAATACCTATCATGAAGAAAATCAACCCTGCCATCTCGTATTGAAAAAACCTCAATCGGCAATAGATATTAATTTAAAAACCTATGCATTCCCTGAAGGTCGATATTGTCCTGCAGGGGTCTATGAAATTATTGAAGAAGAACATGGCCCCAAATTACAAATTAATGCTCAAAACTGCATTCATTGTAAAACTTGTGATATCAAAGACCCTCGACAAAATATTGTTTGGCATGCCCCAGAAGGTGGCGGTGGACCAAATTATTCCGGGATGTAACAACCGAAGCAGGTTGTGTTTACAACTCAACCTGCTTTACTCATTTTTTGAGCATTCTTTCAAAAAAATGCCATTTTATTAGTGTTTTTTTAATCATTCTCTATCATAATTCGCCCTCGAAAAAGCCTCAGGCTATTTATTGACAATGAAATCACATTAAAGGGTACCTATGTCCAGATTAACAAAAATACATAAAAAAGTGCTTGCCAATTTTAATGATTATGTATCAGACACAAATCAATTCCAGTTATTAGCTGAAAATATTAAGCTGTTTGAACAAATACCAGCTCGCTATTTGAAAAAACTCTATAATAATATGTCTGCCTTTGATTATGCAAAAAATAACGACGCTCTATTAGTTATTGCCTATAGCTATATCCATTACTCTTATGAAAATAAAGAAAATACAACTCTGGAAAACTCGCTTATTATGTTAGACAAAGCGAATGATTGTTTTCAGAAAATTATTCATTCGCATACATTACTCCATCCTTCTCATTTGAATGAAATACACTCAGGACACATACTGAAAGCCAACTTTCAGTTGCATAAAATTAAATTACTTAAGGCTGAAATGCGGCTTTTTTATATTGAAAAAGAAGAAAAGAATAATATGCCAAATGCAGCTTTAATAAGAAAAGAACTAACAAATATTATTGATGAATACACTAATTTTAAAGGAATATTAGAGAGTAAATATAAAGATAGGACTCTTAGAGCTCAACTCTCAATAAATAACAACCTCTTGGATTCTATTGAAACGGGACTTGAACTGGCAAATGATTTATTAAAAAAATTACCACAACAAGCCCCCAAACGTCGTTTCTCTGAAACTATTTCGGAAAGTAACTCTGCTGAGCAGAAAAGTACTCAAGATACGCCGAAAAGAAAAAAAATGAAGCGCGCCGAAGTAAACAATAGTACATCAACACAAGTAAGTTCAACACAATCACAACAAATAAATTTAGATAATGGAAACTCCAGGTCTGAGTGGGATGACTTGGCGGCGTTAACCGCTGTTGTGGCTGATACAGGCCCGATGGAAGTTCATAAGCCGCATGAGATAATTTTTCCATACATGCCTCAACCTTCTCTGCCTCGATTTGTAGAAGACAGTAAAACCTTTCTGAACAAGTTTCAAGAATGGTCTAAAGTATATTTTGCTCTTCATAGCAATTATTCAAAACAGCAAATAAATGACAAATCTCTCGAGAAAATCGCTCACTCATTATTGTTAGCCGCCGTAGGATTAAAAAAAGAAAGCGCTATATTTAAGGATGAACAATTCAATCCCGTAGCTCAAGTCGCGGTGCAGTTCCTTTTATTTATTTGTGGAATAGGAACACAATCAGAGCTTGAAGCATTAAAAAAACAAAGCTTATTAGCAAATACTTACTCTCCTCTTTTGAAACCGTTTATTCGTTCATTTCTTCATGTTCCACCGGAAAAATTCATTAGCCACTTAAGAATGCAATTTGCTTCTGAAGCGCCTTCTAATATTTCATTTCGAGGCTTAGAAATCCATGAAATAGTCGAAAAATTATTTAAACATTTTGAAACAGTATTACCGGCTGATGATTATGAAAAAGTAACAGAATTCTTTGTTGATGGTCTAGTACAAGCGCATGACAAGCTAGTTGAGCAAAATGCTGCTGAATTTCATTTCACAGTATAGCTATATCAACTAATTCCTGAAGTTGGTGAAACGAAGTGGACATTTACTCATCTGGTTAAGTTCACTTAGCGCACTTCGTTTCACCCACATAACTTCTGATTATTAATCTCTAAATCAATTAGTTAATAACCAAAAGCTCGAGATTCTACCTTATCGTGGGTTTCTTCAGACTCTAATGCTAGATTCGCTTCCAACATCTTTTCAGCCAACCTTTTCGCTAATTTTGGTAAATCCTTTGGAACCTCCTTGGATATTTTTTTAAATCCTTTCGTAAAAGAAGAAATTTCCATCTTTATTGCTGAAAGTAATTCACTGCCATCACAAATGAAAAAATCTGACTCAGAAGGATTGCATGAAGGTTTAGAGTTTTTTTGTTTTAAGACCCAACTTATTTGACTTACCAGAAGTCTACGAAATTCAGCATGATCAGGTAACAAGGAGTTGAAACTAATGAATCCTGGAGGAGTAAACTTATTTTTAATAGCAGAATCAAAATTAGCTTCCATGATTCGCAATTCTTCCAGATAACCATATACTTGAACTATTGTATGACCTAATTTTTCTAAGGTTTCACCGTATTCTCGCCCATGATAAACGTTCACATAATGCGCCAAAAACGGCAAAACTATTGCCAGTGGTTCATTAAATTTTTCTGTTTGCAAGAAGTCCAAAGCCGCTGTTTGAATTTCAGCTCTTAATTCATACTCTTTCTTTTGTATCCTCTTCATCGTCATTAAATTACAATTTATCTCTTTAGGAAAAAAATGACGTTTGTCTTTATAAGAAAGCCCCTTAACAAATGGGTAATTATCAAATTGGGTGATCCCCATTACTGCATCGATGCGTTCTCTTAGGAATTCACAGAGTTTATCAACTTGTCCTGCGTCATCACTTGTCTCTATTAAATAAACAGTTAATGCTTTATCTAGGATTTGGCAAAGCTCTTTCATTAGTTTAACCTGCTCTCCTTGCGTGTGTTGAAGCAGCTTTTGCGCTTTTTCAGTGTGAAGAGACTTTAAACTGCCTGCTGTATGCCACTTGGACTTAACCAGCAAGTCGATATAGGTATTATAATGTTGCGCCAAAACAGTACATGCAATCGTTCGACGATATAATTCTGGATGCTTTGTTTCAGAAATTAAATTATCCAGACAAAGCACACCAAACATAGTTCTATGAGATTCAGCTCTTTTTAATATTGGTTCTTCTGCTTCTTTGGCTTCTGCAACTTTAGCAGTTTTTTTCTTGATTTTTATAGTTTCACTACTTAGTGCTAGAGAAATACCTGGTGGCGCATTAGAAGAAGTTGCTCGAGGAGTTGCAGGTGGAGTCGCTGGAGCGGTTGGTAGGATTGGGAAGGATGTGGATTTTCCACTTCGGAAAAACTTTAAAGCTTGGGTAATTGAACCTTTGCCTGTGGGCGTCTCTGTGTGCCCGTTCTTCTCATTACTTGATTTGTCAGTAAACGGAGGGTCCCCTACCCTTATTTCCCCTTGAGAATCAGGCACATTAATTTCTCGCGGAGATGCTGGTCCAGATTTGCTTTTAGGAGGCTTGGGCGGTTCATACTTGCGCGGAGATGACGGCAGGGATTTGCTTTCAGGATGTTTTTTCATAATGCTCTTCCTTAAATTATAAAAACTGGGAAAGTGTAGTTGAGAACGCCCCATGAGATCAAATAAATATCAAAATGTGTGACTTATTGGAGGTAGGAGTAATAAAAACCAACTATTGTCTTCTATTGCTAACGGTAAATTTTTACACTTAGTGTAAAGAATAATTGAATTCGTTTATGCATCCACTTTACTCAGATATTTTTAGGGCGATAAACGTTGTAAATTCCATTCATTATTTTTTAAAACATACTCCCAAACATCGGACAGTTCATCTTGCCGGTATGCATAGAATACCATGCGTTCCGGCTTGATACGGAAACCGCAATATTCAGGGCTTAGAGGGATTAGTTTATTCAAAAATGACTCCTCTAACTTCTGACGTTTTTTTTCGAGAAATTCTTTACTCTCAATTAATTGCATTGAATTCGGAGCATAGCTTAAAAAGCGAATTTGAGCCCATTGAGGATAATTATCCCAATATTTTTTATTCTCAGCATGATTTAGAAATAGAGCGTTACCTTCAATAATCACTTCTCGCTGCAAAAGCTCCAGCCAAAAAACAAGACTTACTCGAGGATTGTTTTTTAATTCATTTACCTTACGAGTCCTTTTTTGCGTAAAAAATAAAATCCCTTCATCTGAAATTTCACGAACAGCAACGACTCGGCTATGCGGGACACCATCTAATGAAATAGACGATAAAACAGCGTGACTTGGGTTAGGTGCCCCAGTCTCCCGTTCTCTTGCCAACCAAAGATTCAGTTCAATAATAGGATTTGATTGCATTATCTGCTTTTCCTTTGACTAAAGAAAATAAAGGCCTCACTTTTTCTAAATAAAACTCCAACTCGTTCATAAGCTCCTTTTCCCTCTTTTTTCCTCTTTAAAATCTCGTAACACTCTTCAGCACAAAGAAACATCTAAAGGAACTTCAATACGAACACATAAATCAATATATTGCCCAGGCCATTACCAATAAGGTGATGTTTGAATATGTGCTTGCGGACAACTGGCTTGGCTCGAAGGCTATTATGGTTCACATCCATAGATAATGGTAGCTTAAAAATATCCTCTTAGATCCTAGGCTTCGCTGCACTGTACCCAGGCTTATTAATTAATTCTTCTTGGGAAGCCATGTAGTTTAAAATTGAAATAGTGGTGTAAATGCCATATGCCTTAACTCATTAAGCCACTGTTCCCTTGGTTTTCCACCTGGTGCTGTAGGTTCATGCCAATTATTTTTACACCAAAGATAGATATCCAGGCTTTTCATTTGGCTAAAATCATTGATCGCATGTAATAACTGTTCATCAATAGCTAAAATACGCTGATATCCCTCTATCATCCAGGCAAATTTCGTGGCCCATTCGGAATATGGACTGCCGCATAAATCTAAAAAAGGTTTGGCAATATCAGCCATAAACCAATGATAAACCGGTTCATCAAAGTCAATAAAGTGAATTAGTTTGCCGTCAAACAGCACATTTCCTGGACGATGATCCCCGTGTGTCAAACCAAAATTAATGTTATTTATTGTAAAAACTTTGAAGTGCTCATCAATGGTGTGGAATAAATCCTGAATAGCAGAATCCTCATGAGCAAGGTAGTCTGCCGTTTCGTTCCATAAATCGTTCCAGCTTCTAAAATGATGGCCATCCGCTTGATAACTTCCTGCAGCACGATGTAAACGAGCCAATGCTTGCCCCCAGTGTACGTATACATTTTTATCCTGATATCCAAAATGCATAATAGTTCCCGGTACTTCAGAACATACCTGGGTTAAAAAATGGAGTTCTTCTTGCACTACAGTTTCAATATAACATCCATTTTTCGATATAAGCACGTCACAAACTGGCGCATCCATTTGAAACAAATGTTGCTGAAAATCGATGGCAGCAATTAATTCTTTTTGTGGCCGAATTTTCTCATGCGTTATGCGTAAATAGAATCCTTTACCCTCAGACTCAAAACGATAAACACAATTGATTTGGTTGTTAACCAGTTGTAAATTAACTGGATTATCTACCCATTGCAAAGCGGCTTTCAAAGCTGTTTTATTGCTGATTTTTTTTAGGGTGTTTTCCCAAACCATATCTTTTAACCTAATAATTTATATTTATTTAGAGTAGATTACTCTCATCATAATTTAGAAAAATCTCTTCACAACACATTGATGGATCATTTTGTAAATATATATCGATTAATATAGACCATAGCAAGGTGAGATAAAATTATAGGATAACCATGGAACAATCTACTTTCTGCCCTCCCCACTTCTTACTCGATTAAGAGTGAAACTTTTATATTGCAATCAACTTCACTCAGTTGATAGATTTTTATCCCATGTCTAGACTCAATCGAGTATGCTTTTCAAGTCGGTCCTTATCCTGAAACGCAATAACAGCATCCAATATCTGCTCCACATCGCCTTTGTCTGCCCAAAAACTTTGAAAAGCTAAAGGATATGTAGCTCTAACATTCTTTTTGGAAATTTTTTGAGGATTTTCAATTGCTTTTAATAGTGTTTTTAATAATGAAATCTTATCATTTATTTTTTCATTTTTAGGATCAAATTTTGACTCTAACAGCTTCAATTTGTTCTGAATCAGCTCTAAAAGATAAGCTTTAACTGCTGCACTATCCATTTTCCGAATCACTGCACTGTAATCACAACACGTAAACATCCTGTGATGTTTAGGCTCTTCTTCATTAGTTTTAGAGTTAAAAATGGCCGCCTGATTCACCACTGCATCCTGCGTTACATCTGGCTTGCTCAAGTGGAGCCAACCTTTGATGAGTTGTTTTACAGAATAAGGAGCCATACGCCATAATAAATCAACACCAGTAAATAATACTGCAGTAATTGAAAATCCAGCACCTAGAACTGGAGCCATAGGAAAAAGTAAAACAAAAACAACGGCACCTAAAGCTGAGGCTAAAAAGGCCATGGCAAAGGCGTTACTTAAAGCTGCCTGCATATAATGCATACGTTGAATACTGTCTTTGGGGGATTCAAAGGCTCTATATAAATTGATTCCAAACATCATGAACTGATGAGTCAATGCCACAAGTAAACTACTAAAAAAAAACCAAGGGCCTGCAGCAAAGCTAAAACCAAGAATCTTTGATAGTGCAGCTCCATAAAGTGATACACTTGCTAAAGCAGCACAAATCGCAGAAGTAGCAAAAAGTAACCATCGATCAACATTGCGATTGCTGGCTTTTGCAAGTTGGAATCCATTAATTAAGGCATTTACCGTCAATAAGAAACCAATAAAAGGCAAAATGATATAAAACAAAGGGGATGCACTAAATGCCGCTGATAGTCTTGCATCAGCCATTGTAGCAAATAAAGCTATTTCCTGAGTTTCTCTAATGTATGTAATCGCCTTCTGGAAGTGAGTAACAAACATAAGCCACCTGATAAATTATTATTATTCCTTAGATTGGGCTCAATACCCAATATGAATTCTTAAAACATAGCCCGGCTATCGCGAAACCATACCGGTGTTTGTGATCGTCACAAAAAACTGGGTTATGGTTCCACGATAGTCAGGCTATATCTCTGGTATATTGCTCTTATTATTGGCGCAAATGTGGGAACAAAATAACGTCTCGAATTGACTGAGAGTTGGTAAACAACATGACCAAGCGATCAATACCTATACCCTCTCCTGCTGTAGGAGGCAATCCATATTCCAGTGCTTCGATGTAGTCACTATCAAAGTGCATAGCCTCTAGATCACCTGCATCCTTTTCTTCAACTTGCTTACGAAAACGTTCTGCCTGATCTTCTGCATCATTTAACTCAGAAAATCCATTAGCAATTTCTCGACCAGCAATAAAGAACTCAAACCGATCCGTAACATCTGAATCATGATCACTACGGCGTGCCAAAGGAGAAATTTCAGTAGGATAACTCGTAATAAAAGTAGGCTGAAATAATTGATGTTCAACAGTTTCTTCAAACAATATGATTTGCAGTTTGCCTAAGCCATCCGTTTCTTTAAAAGGAAACCCTTTTTTCTGCAATATCTCACGACAACTTGCTACACTTTCTAACTGTTGAGCATTGATTTCTGGATGATAATATAAAATTGCTTCTTTAACCGTCATGCGTGCAAATGGCTTATTAAAATCAATCATTTGACCTTGATACTCCACCTGCCGTTTTTCCATAACCGTATCACAGAGGTAACGCAATAATTCCTCGGTAAAATTCATCAAGTCTTGATAGTCTGCATAGGCTTGGTAAAATTCAACCATAGTAAATTCTGGATTATGACGCGTTGAAATTCCTTCATTACGGAAATTACGATTAATTTCATAAACGCGCTCAAATCCGCCTACAACGAGACGTTTTAAATAAAGCTCAGGCGCGATGCGCAAATACATGGTCATATCCAAAGTATGATGGTGCGTAACAAAAGGACGTGCCATAGCCCCACCCGGGATGGGATGCATCATGGGTGTTTCTACTTCCAGAAAATAGTGTTGATCCATAAATTGTCTAAAGGCTTGAATTAATCGCGAACGTGTTAAAAATGTAAGGCGACTTTCATCATTAGCAATTAAATCCACATAGCGTTTACGGTACTTAACTTCTTGGTCGGCTAACCCATGAAATTTATCAGGTAAGGGGCGCAATGATTTCGTCAATAACTCAATATGCTCCGCATTTACGGTAAGCTCACCCGTATTTGTCTTGAATAACTCACCTTGAACCCCAACAATATCACCTAAATCCCAATGCTTGAATTCCTCATATTGCTCGGGAAGATCATTAGCTCGGATATATACTTGAATCCGTCCAGAAAAATCTTGAATATGGAAAAAACTGGCCTTGCCCATAATACGCCTCAATACGATGCGGCCGGCAACAGTAACCTTAATATGTTGTTGTGCTAAAGTTTCTTTATCTAATGAGTCATAATGTTTTATGACTTCTTGAGCTAAATTTTCACGACGAAATTGGTTTGGAAAATTAAAACCTTTTGTACGTAATTCAGCCAATTTTTGTTTACGAATATAATAAACTTCGCTTTCATCTATATGTTCAATATGTTCTTCACTCATGCTGCCCTACTCCTGCCTTTAAACTGGCTTCAATAAATTGATCCAACGCCCCATCCAAAACTGCTTGTGTATTGCTTGTTTCAACACTGGTTCGCAGATCTTTAATACGAGATTGATCCAAAACGTATGAACGAATTTGGGATCCCCAACCTATATCTGATTTACTGGCTTCTAACGCTTGCTGCTCTGCATTTTTCTTTTGCATTTCCAGCTCATACAACTTAGCACGCAGCTGTTTCATTGCCTGATCTTTATTACGATGCTGACTTCTATCATTCTGACATTGTACTACAATTCCACTTGGTGCATGAGTAATACGCACTGCTGAGTCAGTTCGGTTAACATGCTGCCCTCCGGCCCCGGAAGCCCTGTACGTATCAATACGTAAATCAGCAGGATTAATTTCTATATCAATATCATCATCGATTTCAGGTGAAACAAATACTGCTGCAAAAGAAGTATGTCGTCGATTTCCTGAATCAAAAGGAGATTTTCGCACTAAACGGTGCACTCCGCTTTCTGTACGCAACCATCCAAAAGCATACTCTCCCTTAAAATAAATAGTAGCACTTTTAATACCAGCAACTTCACCCGGAGAACACTCAATCAGCTCCGTAGTAAATCCATGTTGCTCACCCCAACGTAAGTACATACGCAATAACATCTCGGCCCAATCCTGAGCTTCAGTACCACCAGAACCTGATTGAATATCTAAGTAAGCATTTGAGTCATCCATTTTCCCAGAAAACATCCGACGAAACTCTAAATCAGCGACTTTTTTCTCAATAGAAATTAACTCTTCACCAATTTCATTAATGGTTTGTTCGTCGCCTTCTTCACGCGCGATTTCAAATAATTCATTTAAATCAGTAATGGATTGACCTAATTGAGTTAAAGTTGAAACAACTGCTTCCAACTGTGTTCGTTCACGACCCAGGGCTTGAGCAACCTCCGGATTATCCCAAACTGTAGATGACTCCAATTCTCGAACGACTTCTTCTAAACGCTCATTCTTAGCGTCAAAGTCAAAGATACCCCCTAAGCGCGTCTACTCGCTTAATAAGATCCACCAGATTAAGATTAATTTGGTTTACTTCTAACATAAGTGTCTCTTTAAAATTAGTAATTAGATCCCAGCCCTAATCTCAATGTAGTCTGGATGCAGCGTAGTCACTCTGCTTTTAAGTTAGTAATAAACTCCCCTCTCCCATTACTGGGAGGGGGGTTAGGGGGAGAATGAGCTAATAAATATCCTCATCCGTCCTAACGAGCACTTTCTCCCTTTTGGGGAGAAGGGAATTTCGCTTAACTTAAAAGCAGAGTGACTACGCTGCACTCGAGCTAAATTCAACTAAAGCGCGACTATGTAAAAAAATAAGTTTGCGATTTTACCGTGAAAGTAGGCAAAAAAACAGACTATGAAGTCTTCATTGCGGTCCGATAGGCTTGCAAGTTCATTAATAAATCAGCTTCTGCAGGAGATAAATGACAACTTTCAACAATTTCATCTCGATTACCCCCCATTTCTAAAATACGCAAAGCATGGCGATATCCGCCATCATTAGCTCGTTTATTTTCCAAATCCTGGATTTGATTATCCATACTAATCAATTGAGTATTTATCTCTTTTAATTGTTTAGAAAATAATAAATCAGCATGAATCAACACAGGATGATCTTTTGTGATTTGCTCTATTAATTTTTGCTGGATATCCAATTTTTCTTGAAAATCAATTAATTTCTTCCGCTGATTAAATAAGTAATTCAGTACGAATACAAAAATAAGCACATTTAAACTTAAAAGAAAAGTTATCATTTTATATCCTTATCCCCGATGACTACACGATGGGCTGCTGGTTGACTTAGCGATGGATTTAAAAGACGAGGAATATTACGATTTAACGCAATTATGATTGTCACCCTACGATTTGCAGCTCGCCCTTGTTCTGTAACATTATCAGCAACCGGATATTGTTCTCCATAACCCGTCACTAAAATGCGCTGTGTTTCAATTCCAAAGGAATTTAGAATACGCCCAACAACTGCTGCACGCATAGCTGAAAGCTCCCAATTTGAGGGAAATTGTGGCGTCTCTATAGGAATATTGTCTGTATAGCCCTCTACGGCAACAATAGAAGATGATTTTTTAATTTTTGTGGCTAATCGCATTAATTTAACAAAAGCTTCTGGTTTTAAATCTGATTCACCTGAGTCAAATAAAGCACCTGAGTTAATATCCAATTCAACCCAACCTTCTTGTCGATTGATCTTGTAATTTCCATCTTCCAAATCAGCCAATGATTGATTTAATTCATCAAGTCCATCATTAAAAGGTCCTTTAAATTGTTTGGTTTGCGGTCCGTCTTTTATACTTTTCGTTGATGTGAGTGCCCGAGCCTCATCTTTTTTATTGAACGCTGATTTCATTCCCTCTGAAAGGGATTTGTACTTTGAAATATTTACGGAGGAGATAGCATACATCACTACAAAGAATGCAAATAGCAAGGTAATAAAATCTGCATAAGAGACAACCCAACGATGATGATCGTTCTGCTGTTCATTTCTTTTTTTTCTTTGTTTCATCTTTCTTCTGTTGGCCAAAATTATTAAGTTTTAACAGCAAAATTCCTGGACTTTCTCCGGATGCGATGGCAACTACCCCTTCTACAATCATTTCGTCATAATGCACTTGGCGAGCGATACAACTTTTTAATTTATTCGCCACCGGTAAAAAAATAAGATTAGCCATTCCAACTCCATAAATAGTAGCTACGAACGCTACTGCAATACCTAAACCTAATTCGCTTGGCTCTGATAAATGGCGCATCACTTGAATCAATCCCAATACCGCACCCAAAATTCCTATGGTTGGACTGTATCCCCCCATACTTTCAAAAACCTGTGCGGCATGAGAGTCAAGTGCTTCGACACGATCAATCTCATCCTCAAGAACTTGTCTTATCGTCAGTTTATCTACACCAATAACTAACAACTCTAATCCCTTATTAATAAGTGGATTTTTTTCAACTTCTAAATGCTCTTCCAAGGAAAGTAAACCCAGCTGACGGGCTTTTCGCGCCAGCTCGAACATCTTGTTGCGGCAGGGTTCAAAATCGAGTTTGGGAGGGACAACAACCCAGGGCAAGATTTTAAATGCACGTTTAAAGGTACTTAGTGGTGTTTGCACCATAACAGCACCGATAGTTCCTCCCAGCACAATGAGCAATGCAGAAAAGTTCAGTAGGGTCTGCATGCTTCCACCCTCTAACATTTGACCTAAAGTAATAGCTAAAAAACTGGTTAACATCCCTATTAAAGTTAAAGCATCCATTCTTGTTATTCCGGTAATCGTGATTTAATACGATGTGTTGCCTGACTGAGGATCTGTGAAACACGTGACTCACTAACGCCAATAACCTCTCCAATTTCTTTTAGGTTTAAATCTTGTTCGTAATATAAAGAGAGCACCATTCGCTCTTTATGGGGCAATCCACGAATTACCTCAGATAAACGTCGCATCAAATCATTATGAAATACGTTAACATGAGGCTCGGTAGAGGCGTATCCATCTTCGACCTGTAAAGCATCATCAGTAACACCCAAATCTTCAAAACCATATAAATGACTGCTCACTGAGTCTTGTAACATTTCATGGTATTCATTAAGTGATATTCCAAGTTCAGCTGCTATTTCTGAATCTTTGGCCTCTCTTCCTAATCGATGCTCAACAATTTTTACTGCTTCAGAAATCATTCTTGCATTACGATACACCGAACGAGGTACCCAATCATTACGCCTTACTTCATCAAGCATATATCCTCTGATTCGGATCCCCGCATAGGTTTCAAATGAAGCCCCCTTGGAAGAGTCGTAATGTCTTGTTGCTTCCAGCAAACCAAGCATTCCCGCTTGTATTAAGTCATCTAGTTGTACGCTTTGTGGCAAACGCCCCAATAAATGATGTGCTATGCGCTTAACCAACAAGGCGTGAGTTTTTACCAGCGTTTCTTGAATTTGCTGGTTCACTTTGCTATAGGCAGCCAAAGCATCCACATTAATCTCCTTAAAATTCACCCGCGACTAAACGCTCTAAAAAGAAACTGGTATTACCCCCCAGTAGAGAACTAGGTGGCCATTCAGATACTTCGTCTGCTAACTGCCTCATCGCCAGTGCAGCGGCAGAATCAGGATAAGCAATTAATACGGGTTTTTGCATTTTCACTGCCCTGTGTATGTGTTCATCAAAAGGAACTGCTCCTAAATAGTCTAGCTGAACCTCAAGAAATTGCTCGGAAACTTTAAATAATTTGTTAAATAATTCTCGTCCATCTCGCTCATTTCTTACCATATTGGCTAAAATATGAAAACGTGTCCATTCATAACGCTTACTCATTACTTTAATTAAAGCATATGCATCGGTTAATGAGGTAGGTTCATCGCATACAACTACAATTAATTCTTGAGATGAACGAGTAAAACTCAAAACCGTGTCAGATATGCCAGCAGCGGTATCAATAATCATGTAGTCCAAATCATCAGTAAGCTCATTAAATGCATCAATAATCCCAGCCAACTCTGTTGGAGAGAGTTGAGTCATAAACTCGGTTCCGGAAGCTGCAGGAATGACACTGATACCATTAGGTCCTGGCAAAATAATGTCACTTAAATGACAAATTCCCTGAGTTACATGCGACAGATTATATTTAGTATGTAATCCTAGCATGATATCGATATTTGCCAATCCCAAATCAGCATCAAGTAGCATTACTTTTTTATTGAGTTGAGCCAAACCAACTGCCAAATTAACAGAAACATTGCTCTTGCCAACCCCGCCCTTTCCGGCAGAGACTGCAATTACCTTGATCGGCTTCGCACGCGATAGACTTCTCAGACCTGAAGCTTGATCACTTATATTTCGTCTCACTTTAGACATGATATTCTCTCCCAGCACTTTGATGTGCTTTCCTAACATTATCTGTCCGAAACAGTTGTGCTTCCTGTTCAGCAAATAATTCAACAAGCTGATGGCGTGTTGCCATTTTAATGTCTTCAGGTACACGTTGCCCGTGCGTCAAATAGCTCACACCTAAACCCGACTCAATAAGTGCACTTAGTGCACCACCCACAGCGAGCGACTCGTCCAGTTTTGTCAAAATACACTGATCAATTTGATTTGCTTCATAACGTCTTATAGCATCAATTAACACTTGGTAATGACTTGTTGCAGGTAAAACCAAAACCTTGGAAATCGATTGCAAATAAGTGCCTAATACATGCATTTGTTTTACAACTCGCTCATCTGCTGGATTCATTCCCGCTGTATCAATCAAAATTAATTTTTTATCATTTAATTGCCGTAACACGCGTGCCAAAGAAACCTCATCTTGAGCAACACACACCTTAACCCCCAAGATTTTTCCATACATCATGAGTTGTTCTTGTGCCGCTATTCGATAAGTATCCATTGTGACTAGACCTAACTTATCTGCTCCAAACCTCAAAGCAAATCTCGCTGCAATTTTAGCCAACGTTGTCGTTTTTCCAACACCAGTTGGTCCAACAAAAGCATAAACCCCACCCTCTTCTATTCGACGTGTATCACAAATGGCTAATTGATCCGAAATAAGATTCAATACAGATTCCCAGCCTCTTTGTTGATTTAAATCAGAGCGCACAGAACACGCCCAAGTCGCAGCGGTGGTGTGGCTTACCCCTAGATACAAAAGTTTTTGGAGCAAAATAGTATGTAAAGGTTCATAGACTCCAACATTTCCTCTTAATTGTGCTTCAAGCATACCTCTTAGTGTTTGAATTTCCTGACGCATATCATCAAGCGGTGTTTGCATTTGAAATTTATTAGTCTGACTGGTTGGCTCAGCACATGCCACTGCTGCTGAAGTTGAAAGAATTGTTTCATCAAAATCAATTGCAGCCACGACTTCTACACCACCATCAATATGATGGCTGGACAAAATGACGGCATCGGCACCAAGTGTCTCTTTAATTTGTTTCATAGCGCTGCGTGTATCGGCCGCAACAAAACGTTTTAATTTCATAAAGCCTCCTGCTTATGAAGAAATTTGTCACTATTCACGCAATGCCTCTTTAGAAATTGTAGCTCGCTTGTAAGAAAACTGAGAAGTTTGTCTTCAGTTATCATTTTTATCCTACTGTGCCTACTATTCTTATTTGTTTATTATCAGGGATCTCCTGATAAGACAAAACATGAAAGTCATGAGATATATTACGCACAAATCGTGCCAATACTGCTCGAATTCCTGGCTGTACTACTAATACTGAACTTTCTTGTTTCGCCTGTTGTTGCATTGCTAATTGTGTCAAAGAATGTTGTATTTTATCTGCCATTCCAGGCTCGAAATTTACGCCTCCAGATCCACTACTTTGAATAATGTTTTGCAATAATTGTTCCAACTCAGGTTTTAACGTAATAATTGGTAGCTCCTCATGAACACCACTGATTTTTTGGGTAATTAATCGAGATAAAGCAATACGGACTTGACTGATTAAATACTCCGTATCCTTAGATTTTGGCGCTAATTCCGCCAAAGTTTCGACTATAGTGCGAATATCTGTTAGAGGGATATGCTCCGTTAATAAACCTTGTAACACTTTACTAACCATTCCTAAAGAAAGACCATCGGGTACTAATTCTTTCACTAGTTTAGGTGAGCTAACTGCAAGCTTGTCTAAAAGCTGTTGAGTTTCTTCATAACCTAACAATTGCTGGCTGTTTTGCTCTAATATTTGGCTTAAATGTGTGGCAACAACCGTCGAAGAGTCGACCACCGTATAACCTAAGGTATGTGCTTGCTCTCTTTGACTTTCATTAATCCAAACGGCTTCCATACCAAAAGCTGGATCACGAGTTCTTATCCCCTCAATTTCGCCAAAAATTTGCCCAGGATTTATAGCCAAGCAACGATCAAGATGAATCGCCGCTTCCCCCATTACTACCCCTGCCAAACTAATTCGATAATGGTTAGGTTTTAAATCCAAATTATCACGGACATGTACTGAAGGAATTAGAAAACCCAATTCTTGTGATATTTTCTTTCGCACCCCTTTAATTCGAGCAAGTAAAAGTCCTCCTTGTGCTTGATCCACTAAAGGAATTAAGCGATATCCTACTTCAAGACTTATTACATCAACAGGATTCACATCATCCCATGACAATTCCGTGGAGATATTTGGATTTTGAACTGCCAGAGATTCATTTTCCTGGTTAATCTGTTCTTTCTGTTTTGCTTTATCTTGCTGAAGAAACAAATAAGCAATTCCTGCTAAACCAGCAGAAAGGAGAATAAATGCTACATGAGGCATTCCAGGAATAATACCAATCAATCCAATAATACCTGATGCAATAATTAATGAACGTGGATTAGCAAGTAACTGAGAAATCACCGCATGTCCCATATTTTGTGCACTTGAAACTCGAGTAACAATGATGGCCGCTGCGGTTGATAAAACTAACGAGGGTACTTGCGCTACCAAACCATCACCTATAGTTAATAAAATATAGTTATGCAATGCATCAGAAATACTCATCCCATGCTGAAAAACCCCAATAATCAATCCACCGATAATGTTAACAACCAGAATTAAAATCCCGGCAATTGCATCACCACGAACGAATTTGCTAGCACCATCCATCGAACCATAGAAATCTGCTTCTTGTGCCACTTCCAATCGACGTTTTACCGCCTGCTCCTGGTTAATTAAACCGGCATTCAAATCCGCATCGATCGCCATTTGCTTTCCAGGCAAAGAATCTAAAGTGAAGCGAGCACTTACTTCTGATACACGCCCAGCACCCTTGGTTACTACAACAAAATTGATGACTACTAAAATCATAAATACGACGAGACCTACAGCATAGTTTCCGCCAATAACGACCTCACCAAAGGATTGAATCACATGCCCAGCTGCATCAGTACCTTTATGACCATTTAATAAAACGACTCGCGTTGAGGCTACGTTTAACGACAAACGTAGTAACGTTGCGAGTAATATAACGGTTGGAAATACAGCAAAATCCAAAGGTCGTTCGCTATAAATCACCGCTAACAAGACTACAAGTGACAAAGCGATATTAAAAGTAAAGAACATATCCAATAAAAATGGTGGCATAGGTAACATCATCATGCCGAGCATGATGATTAGTACCAAGGGGGTACCCAAACCTTGATGCATCCAATATTGCATATACTGTAATGCTTTATTCATTAGCAGCCTCCTCTGCATCACGCACTAACTCTGCTGGAATAGGAACATTCTGTAATACAGAAGGTTTATAGTCATAACGTTCCTTGTCACGCAGTTGAAATACATAAGCTAAAACCTGAGCTACAGCGACATAAAGCCCTCTCGGTATTTCTGCATTTAACTTTGTAGAAAAATAAAGCGCTCGTGCCAAAGGCGGTACTGAAATAATGGGAATTTTATGTGATGTCGCAATTTTATTTATTTGAAAAGCAATCAAATCTTTACCCTTTGCCACAACTATCGGTGCTTTATGGCTCTTTTCTTTATAACTGATCGCTACAGCATAATGGGTAGGGTTTGTTAGAACCACATTTGCCTTAGGTATTTCATTCATCATGCGTCGTCTCGATATCTCTTGCTGAGCACGACGAATAGCGCTTTTTACTTCGGGTTTACCTTCCATTTCTTTGTATTCATCTCGCAATTCTTGCATCGTCATTTTCATGTTTTTATGATGCTCATACAATTGAAAAGGTACATCAAAAGCAGCGATCAAAATCAAACTAGCAGCAATCAATACAAAAGATTTCACTACGACCAGACTGCCGGTACTAATCGCTGTTTCTATAGGAACATGTGCCAAATTGAGTAATGCAGGAATTTGTGCTTTAAGTACTACTATGGCCACCACTGCGACCAAGAGAAACTTAAACAATGATTTGAACATCTCGACAAAACCTTTCAACGAAACCATACGTTTGATTCCTTGAAAGAAATTGAGTCGCGAAAATTTAGGCTGTAACACTTGGCCACTAAACACCCAGCCTCCCATAAGCAGGGGTGCTGCCAGGGTAACGAGAAATATAATCACCAACAAAGGCATTAAGGACCAAAATCCCATCTTAACTAGAAAATATAAACGCTCCACGCCCACAGCAGAAGTAAGTATAACTCGCGTGTCGAATTCAAAAGCATGGCGCATCATGACTGCTAATTGCAGCGCCAATTGCTTTCCAAAAATAAGGAATCCTACCGCCGTAAAAAGTAACGTTACTGTGCTATTGAAATCCCTTGATCGTGCAACCTGACCTTTTTTACGCGCGTCTCTAAGGCGCTTGGCCGAGGGCTGTTCCGTTTTTTCTTGAGCCTGTTCTTGATCACTCATCGGGGTAACATCCCTATCATAAAGCGCACTCCTTCTTTGATAAGATCTGTCATTTGTACCGCAATACTCGACAAACCTACCTTAATCACTACTATCCCCATAATTAAGGTAATGGGAAATCCTAGAGAAAAAATGTTTAATTGTGGGGCTGCTCGAGACATAATTCCGAATGCAAGGCTCACAATAAGCAAAGACAATAAAGCAGGGATTGAAATCAATAGTGCCTGTTTAAACATCCATCCCGAAAATAAAACAACATTCCAGACCATCGATTGAGTTACAGATAACTGTCCTACAGGCATAACTGTAAAACTATCTAATAAAGTTTCAAAAACAGTTAAATGTCCATTAAGCGCCAAAAATATTAAGGTCATCATCATTGAATAAAACTGACTAACCAAGGGAACACTTGCCCGGCTTGCAGGATCCACCATCACCGCAAAACCAAGACCTGCCTGCATTGCAATAATTTGTCCGCCCAAAACAAAAACCTGAAACACAAGCTGCAAAACAAATCCCATTAATAGTCCAAAGAGTACTTCCTGAATGATATAAGCTAAGAACAGTCCATTAAAATTCAGAAAAGAAAGCTCTTTCGGAACCATAAAGGCACAGACACAACTTAAAACAAACAGTAAAATAATTTTAATACGGGCAGGTAATAAGACAGAAGAAAAAACAGGTACGGTAAGCAGTAACCCACCAATGCGCCCCATTGGCCAAATAACCTGGCTTATCATATGTATTATGGTTGGATAATCCAGTTTCATATTCAGTTAACCGATTAAATAAGGAATATTGGTAATTAAAGAATCAGTGTAATTCACCATAGTCTTCAATAACCAAGGACCGGCAAATACGAGCATTAAAAAAGTAATAAATAATTTAGGTATAAAGCTTAAACTCGTTTCATTAATCTGTGTCGCTGCCTGAAACATCGAAACAATCACACCAACAATCAAGCCAGGAAGAATGAGTACCATGATCAATAACAACATCAAATACACACCTTCGCTAAATATAGAAGTTATAGACTCTGGGGTCATATTATTTCCCTATAATTTTTATTTCCCTATAATTCCTAATCTGGACGCAAAATGAGGCATTTAACTCATAGCAAAACTCGACGCCAGCGATCCCAAAATAAGTGTCCACCCATCAACCATAACAAAAAGCATGATCTTAAAGGGTAATGAAATAATCAAAGGTGAAAGCATCATCATACCCATAGCCATCAGAACACTGGATACCACCATATCAATAATTAAAAAAGGTAAAAACAAAATAAAGCCAATCTGGAACGCTGTTTTTAATTCACTGGTAATGAATGCGGGAATCACTACACTCATTGGCACTTCGTTAAGGTTCGCCGGATTTTTTTGAGCAAATTTTTCAAACAACGACAAATCATTTTTTCGAGTTTGATTTAACATAAACTCACGCAAAGGAACCTGTGCATTTGCCAAAGCTTGTGGGAATTTCATAGTCTCTGCAAGATAAGGCTGCACTGCTGTATCATTGATCTTATTAAAAACAGGATTCATCACAAAATAAGTCATGAATAACGCAATACCAATTAAGATTTGGTTCGTAGGAGTCTGCGCCAAGCCTATAGCTTGGCGTAATATAGAAAGTACAATAATGATTCTTGTAAAAGCCGTCATTGCCATCAACATCCCCGGCAAAACAGTTAACAAGGTCATAAAAATCAAAATTTGCAGATTAACACTATAAGTTTGTTCACCATTTGCTCCAGGTTGTACTGTCATGGCAGGTAAAGATAAAGGCGCAGCCTGCACAGCAAGAGGAACCAAACACAACAAAATGATACATACAGAGGCTAGAGTGAAACGTAGACTAACTCGAGATTTATAAAAACTAACTCTCTCTATGTTATAGGATGGATATCGCATCATTAAATTCATTTTATTCATCTTATGATTTCGTAACTGATTTAAGTAGCACTGCAAATGAAGTTTTATTTTTGGAATCAAAACCTGTCGGTAGTTCTTCACCAAAATCATAAAGCAGCGTGACATGCCCGGAACCTGATCCAACCAACAAATAACGCGTCCCTACTTTTAACAAGGTAATTTTTTCCTTAGGTCCTAAAATCATACTCGCTATGGATTGAAATCCTTTTGTCGAGCTCATTTGCATACCATGTAACCGCTTCACCAGCCAAGACAATAGAAGGATAAGCAATAAAACCAACAATAAGCCCATGACAACACGCATGAGCTCTCCCTGATTGAGTGCAGATTGCATCATCTTAACCGCTTAATTCGTTCTGCTTTGCTGACGATATCGGTTAATCGCACACCAAATTTATCATTAACCACTACCACTTCCCCATGTGCAACTAAAGTCCCATTGACTAAAACATCAAGCGGATCACCTGCTAAACGATCCAGGGCAACAATTCCTCCTTGGTTTAATTGGAGTAAATTACGAATCGTCATTTTAGTGCGGCCGATTTCTACAGTCACAGATACAGGGATATCCAGAATCAAATCCATTTTTTCACTGTCTGCTTCCTGAGGAAGAGTATTTGATGGTTTGGGTTGTTCTATTGCTTCTTGAGACATTCCTCATCTCCTAATAACTAATATTTTTTATTATTTTTACAGCACGCTTGTCATTCGCAGTACCTTGAGTTGCCGTAAATCCTGGAGTTCCTTCAATATCCAAAGTAACTATTTCTTTCATTTCCATAGGTATAAAATCCCCTACTTGCCATGACATCACAGCACCGAGAGTGCTTTTGGTTTCAGCCATTGCCGAGCTCACAGTTAATTCAACATCCATTAACTCTTCTTTTAATGATTTGACCCAGTTTGGATCAATTTCATCATCTGGACGAGAAGCACCAAGCTCCAATTGCTCTTTGATTGGCTCAACCATCGAATAAGGCAAAATAAAATAGAAAATACCTATTTCTTTGCCAAAATCCATGGAAAAACGCGCTACTAATAGCATTTCTTCGGGTTCTGCTATATTGACTAACTGTGGGTTTGTTTCATCATTAAATTTGGTGATATCAAGCTGAATAATGGGCTTCCAAGCTTGACTCAGGTTAGCAATGAGCTTTTTCGTGATCACCTCCATAACACGCAACTCAGTTGCAGTAAAATCTGTTCTGTCTTTTTGGGCAAAGAATTGGGAACTACCGCCAAAATAATAATCGACAAGATCATAGACAAAAGTACTATCAAAAAGAATTATGCCTTTGCCGCGTAATGGTTTGAATTTAAAAATACTCATTAAGCTTGGGTTAGGCAAACTCTCCATGAAATCGCGATGTTTTATAATAAGTAATGGATCTTGCTTAATCTCAAAATCTTTGGCGGTCACATTATAAATATCAGATGCAAACAGACGCACTGCGCGGTCATAAATTCTATCTAATACGGGCAGCTTGCCTTTGACAATACGTTCTTGAGCCGTAAAATTAAGTGTCTTTACATCATTTTCTTTTTTTATTTCAATTGGCTCAAATGTAGAGTTCGTTACATCATTTTTATTCGTTTTTGCTTTTTTATGATCCGATTTTTCTTTAGTAAGTGTTTCACCTTCTGATTCTTGATGACCCTCTTCAGGAGATTCACCAACTGTTTTTAGTAATGCATCTATTTCTTCTTGTGATAAAACGTTTTTATCAGCCATATAAGCAATCCATACAAATTTTTTAAACTTGAATTTAACTCATTAAATTCAAGTAAGCATCATGATTCTTCTATTGAATAGCCTTATGCAAACTGTATGCCATTTATAAAATAGTCTTGTCATTTAAAGTAGAATTGTAGCCTGGATGAAGGCCACAATACTGAAATGAAATTGAGGTGTTTGCCAATTTGAGATTAATCAAGATAACCAGTGACATGTTTGCATGGACAGTCAAAAATCATATGCCAATCATTTGACAATATATCAAACTTAATTTGAGAAAAAGCAAAGACAAACTTACTCATTAGTTTGTTGTTGACATTTTGCCTGCGCCATTTTTCGGCAATTATCCTGACAATCGATTTCAGAAGAGTTCAGGCATTGCGAATTAATACAATCTTGACTTGTATTATGAAAACACTGGGTTTTGTCATATTTTTGTGCGCCTAAATAATCCTGAGGAATATCTGCTGCAAAAACAGAAAGGGAAAAGAGAAAGCCTAAAAAGATTAAAATAGTTTTCATCATAATTCCTTTTAATTATGTTTCTAAATGAATTATAGTCATAAATATTGGAAATGATGAAACCACATATAAAATGCGCAGCAAAACAAAAACATTAACCAATTTTAGCCGTGCGCGCTATAGCCAGTCGTTCTGTTTACGTCCTGATAATGAAGAACAACTTGCTGATTACCTTGCCCACAATCCCCAAGAAAACATCCTCGTACGTGGTTCAGGGCTATGCTATAACGACAGTTGTTTTAATACTGATGGTTTTATTATTGATAGCGAACGCCTGAATCATTTTATCAATTTTAATCCCGAAACGGGTATTGTAACCTGTCAAGGAGGGGTTCCACTTAAAGATTTATTTTTAGTGCATCCTGATTTCATTCCTCCCGTTCTCCCAGGGACTGTCCATGCTACAGTTGCGGGTGGAATTGCTCACGATGTGCATGGAAAAAACAATCATCTCGAAGGTAGTTTTGGACACCATCTCATTGAATTCGATTTATTGATTGGAAGTAAGAAAATTCATTGTAGCCGTTCTGAAAATAACGAATTATTTCATGCGACGATCGCAGGCTTAGGTCTTACAGGGATTATTACCCGTGCAGCACTCCGTCTAAAAAAGGCTCCTCGATTTGTTCAAACCAAACATAAACAATTTGAATCGCTCCAATCACTCACCGAATATATGGTGACAGAAGGCATTCATCATGATTATCAAGTAGCTTGGCTTGATCTACTCAATCCGGTTCCCCGCGCTCTTTTTTCTGTGGCAGATTATTGTGATCCGTTCGACGATAAAAAATTAAAAATTCACTCCATACCCAAAATTCCTTTTTCTTTAATCAGGCCGTGGGGTATAAAATTATTTAACCAGATTTTTTTTAACCATAAAAAAGGACAAGAAAAACTAACGCTTGAACAATTTAATAATCCCCTGGATAAACTCATGCACTGGAACAGACTTTATGGACCTAAAGGATTAGTTCAATTTCAGGCAGTTTTTAGTACTGATCATGCTTCAACCACTTTGGAGCGATTAGTACAATTGATTCGCCTTCATAAGGCAACACCAACCCTTGCTGTACTCAAGCTGTTCACTCAATCTGGTGAAGGCTTACTTTCCTTTTGTCAACCTGGATTTACCCTGGCAGTTGATTTTATTCATAATGTACAAGCAAAGCAGGCAATGTATGCCATGAACCAATTAATTACTGAACTCAATGGCCGAGTTTATTTAGCTAAGGACTTTCTTTTAAATGAAGAACAATATCATCAGATGTATGAGAAGCATGAACAATTCTCGCAAACTCTTAAGCGCCATGCATGTATTATGAACTCTGATCTGGCAAACCGATTAGGGATAAAAAAATGATACAAAGAACATGGGTCATATTAGGCGCAACCTCCATCATTGCAGAAAAATTTGCTCATATTGCCGCTCGATCAGGACATCAATTGCTTCTCGTAGGGCGCCAGAAAAATCAACTCGATCTGATTGCAAATGATATCAAACTTCGATATCGAGTACGCTGTGATGTACTTGTTTTAGATTTGATTGAGCAATTTAATGATCTGCTTGCTGTTTTTAAAACTGAGAACCGCGAACTGGATTTATTGATTGCACACAGCGATTTCACTGATAACGATCTTTTGAATATTGAAACCATCACTCACCTCATCAAAGTAAATATTTTGACCACTACTTTATTGATCCACACCTACTTAAATCGTCAGCAAAAAGAATATAATTTATTATTTTTAAGTTCTGTTGCTGCATGTCGTGGACGCGCCAAAAACAGTCTGTATGGAGCAAGTAAAGCAAGCATTGAAATTTATCTTCAGGGTTTACAGCAAGCTGCCAGTCCTAATCAACACATCACCATTGCTCGCTTGGGTTTTATTGATACCAAACAAACTTATGGCTTGCCCGGAATTTTTTATGCAGCCCCTCCAGACCTTTGTGCACAAGCCTGTTGGAACGCCCTGATACATAAGAAAAGGATGTTTTATTATCCTTATTTCTGGAAAATTATTATGGGAATAATCAAACGGCTGCCATTCTTTCTTTATAAAAAAATGGGTAAAATTTAGCGATTCCCTTATTAGTCAATGTCAGTCATGCTCAGTAAATACAACTTTTTTGTACAAAGCCCAGATGAGATAACTCCTCGTCAAGATCAGGCGCCATTTGATTTGACCAACTATAAAAGAGAACCTGAATCAGGATGGCGTACAGATTTCGTGCTTTTCTATGCAATACTTATTTATCATTTTTATAAAGTAGCGAATTTTCATAAAATTATAATTATCAATAGGGGTGATAATCAGTTCACTGTTAATTTTCAGAAACCCAAAAATCCAATACTTTTTGAAAAATACCTGGAGGAATTTGGTTTCAGCTATGATGATTTAGAAAAAGAAAATATGAACTATGAAATTTCATCAATAGATTTAGCGAAGCTAAGAGCCATTTTGAATATTTTATATAAACAAAAATACATTTCTGCATCGCTTTTGCAAGACATAAATCTGGCTATTTCTTCTGAAAATCCAGATTTGATCAAATTAAATCAAGCAAAAGAGATGGACTTAAATAAGTCCACAATAATATATCCAAGTGAGGCGTACAGACAATTTTCTTTTTGCAAAAATTTATATCATTATTGTGCTAATAAAAATATGTGTCTTTATAAGTATACAGATCTTTCTGCTATTATCCCCATGATTGAACGGATGCTTAAGAATAATGTTAATCCCAATCAAGGGGGAAAAAATACTAAATCTCCACTTATGGGATTAATTTTAAATCAACACTGTAATGCAGAGACGAAACAAATTGCTACTCTTCTTCTTAGATATAACGCTCAAATAGATGCTATGGACTTTTATTGTAAGACCGCTTTGCATCATGCGGCAGCCAGTCGAAAGGATTTATGGATTGAATTCCTCTTGGAAAATGGAGCAAATGCTACATTAGAAGATGATTTAGGTTACACCCCAAAGCAAATCTATCTTGATAGCTGTAAAAGCAACAATTTTCCAATTGACTCCAAAATAGAAGAGTTATTTGAAAAAGCTGAAACTGCAAAAATTATGATGTTGAAATAATCTGGACTTGTATAGCACTTGATGCAACATATTGAAGTGTTCCTTAATAAGGCAGAAGAACCCCAGATTGCAAGCACCTGCTCTCTTAGTCAGTTGAAATCTTCAGGAAAAGTTCCAGGTTACAAAAAAGAAGGGTTGATTGTAATTATAGCGCTACAAGATCGTGATAGATCATCTATAATATGTATAACTCAATTTATAAATGCAGAGATTTTGGACAGATTATGAAATAAATAAAAGGAGTTTTTTATGATCTCTATGAATAGGATTTCACTCACAATGATGCTAGGAACATTGAGTTGTCTATCATTTTTATCGACTGCTTTTGCAGATACGTCCATAACTCAAACTTCAACGACAGACATTTCAGGTACCTATGTATGCAATTTCCATGATCCTTTTTCTACACCGCCAGATGGCACAGAATACCTTACTATAAAAAAAGGGAGTAACAATAGTTATAGAATGTCGAAAAAAGGAATGAATGACACCACACCAAGCCTTGTTGGAATTGGTTTACAAAATAAAGAGCAGAATAATGCATTCTCATTTTTATTTTGGTGGTCTAAAGATCCGACGACTATTTTTGCCCAATACATCATCATCAAACCAGATGGTACTTTGGAAGGCAAGTGGGCACAAAGTAATAAGAATCAAGCCGCCACTATTAGTTGTAAAAAATCATCATAAAGTGGCATGTGCATCAGTCATTAACAAAAAGGAGTTTGTTATGAAAGCATTGGTAGATATCTCTTTAACAGCCATATTATATTTCATTATCACCACAGCTTATGCTGACAATATGACGGCCAGCACATCTCAATCCATTGAAGGAAATTATAAATGTCAATGGAATGGCTCTTTATTAGATAATAAGAGTTTTTCTCTTACCATATCGAAAACTGGCGATACTTACAATTCTGAATGGGATGATAACACGGGTAATCCAGTACTGTATGGTACAGGATTAATGGGTTCAAATATTAATAATTTTATGAGCACTTCTTTTTGGGGGGCCGTAGATAACACGATTTCGGGTATATTGTCCATTACATTAAAACAAGACGGATCTTTACAAGGCAACTGGATATCTCAATCTGGAAAAGATACTGGCACTACAACGTGTACCAAGAGTAACTAAAGTTATTAAGTAACATCAAAAATCAAGTACAGTTTGATCATAAAATATAGCGGTCAATAGTTTGACGATGGCTCACCAATTGCTAAATGCTTGTTTGACCGGGTTTAGTTTATTGGTGCCATTTATCATTAAGTCGCCTCCTAAAATCATTGAGGCTATAGGCTAAATAACAGCTCTGTCTTTAGTCACGCACGCATGCCGAAAACTCAGGGAAACGTTGATTGGTCGTGAGTAGGCTGGTACAGTGCTTATGAAGTCCAGCTATAGAACTCTAAGTATCCATGCTAGACTTCAAAATGTTAAGCTCAGCTACTTAATTATTTTCAAATAGGTGTGAGCGGTTACTCCAAATCCCAGATCTAGCTGAACTGCAAACCAATTATTTGATTGATTTATTTAAAAATCTTAATCATAGGTAAAATTGTTTTTATCAAGCCAAAAAATTGTAAAATATAGATAACTAAAATAATAAGAACGAGTACATTTAACAAGCTTTTAATTGATGGTGGCATAGGTATAAAAGTATCGATTAGCCATAAAACCACCCCAAAGACAACAATAACAGCAATTAAATTCAAGAGCCCAGTCATAACTATCCTTATTAATGATGATTCTTGTTTAAAATTATAGCAGATTTACAGATACTTAGGAGTCTTTGATAACGAATAAGGCTTTCGATAACCTTTCATTTTGAGGCAACAGTGGAGTAAAAAAATCATGAAATTTACATAGCCTGGGTACTGCAAAGCTAACCCGGGGTTCTGAAACCTTATTAACCAAGGTTTCGCTGCATCCAGGCTACAAACAATACGAATTTTGCTACAAAAAATTATTCGCTTTTTGCACCCTGCTCCTTCAATAAATCACGAATTTCAGTTAATAATGTTTCTTCTCTAGTTGGTTTTTCTTGCTTTTCTTCCTTTTTTCTTAATAAAGAAAGTGCTTTAATTGCTACAAAAATTGAAAATGAAATGATTGTAAAATCAATCACGGCCTGGAGAAATTCTCCCCATTTTACAATCGCATCACCGACGGAAAACGTTTTATTTGCGACATTAATTCCACCTAATAATAAGCCAATTAAAGGCATCACAATGCCGCTAACTAATGAGCTAATAATTTTGCCAAATGCCGCACCAATAACCACAGCAACAGAAAGATCAATTACATTCCCTTTTATAGCAAATTGTTTAAACTCTTGTAAAAAACTCATGCCATCTCCTTATGTATGATTACTTTACAGATAATTAGCCTGGTGGAGAAAAATCCAGGCAGCATAAAATAGCATTACCCACTATGTCTTAGACAAGGCCAGGAGTGTACATAATAGTACATGACTGAAGCCGTGTGAACTTGGAACGCCGTATAAAACTTAGTGGGTAGTACGATATCATTTATGAATGGCGTACCATCTCTCTAATTTCTTCTATCTTATTATCCAAATCAGGCGGCAAAACCCCTCCTCCCTGAGCCATATCATCACGCCCCCCGCCCTTTCCACAGAGATGTTTTACCAATGTAGCCGCAGTAGGTGCTTTCCCTAAAATACCCTTACTTACACCAGCAATCACATTCATTTTATTTTGATCCACTGTAAATAAAACAATTACAGCTGAATCAAGTCTGGATTTCAGTTGATCTAAGGTTGTACGCATGGTTTGGCTATCAACACCTTCCAATTGTTTTACCAATAGACTGATTCCATTGATTTGTTCTACTTCATTTGCCAGATCTGCTCCTGATTTTTGTGCTTTCTCACTTTGTAATTTGGCAATTTCTTTTTCTAAACCTCTATGTTCAGCGATAAGCTGTCCTATCTTGTCCGGTAAGTTATTCGTTGTGGTTTTTAACAATGACGCCAACTCACTTAAAAGTGACTGTTGTTCATTAACCCAAACTAACGCATAACGACCTGTTACCATCTCTATACGTCTTACACCACTTGCAATTCCGTATTCAGCAACAATTTTAAACAACCCGATATCACCTGTCCTCCGTGCGTGAGTTCCACCACAAAGCTCCTTAGAAAACTCACCCATAGATAATACACGTACCTTATCGGTATATTTTTCTCCGAACAGAGCAACTGCACCACTTTTTTTGGCAGAATCAATATCCATGAGTTGAGTTACAACTTCGTTGTTGGCTCGAATTTGATCATTAACTAATAATTCAATTTCTTTAATTTGTTCTGTGGTCAATGATTCAAAATGAGAAAAGTCAAAGCGTGCTCGCTCTGCATCAACCAATGAACCCTTTTGCTGGACTTGTGGTCCGACTACTGTTTTTAAAGCAGCATGCAATAAATGAGTTGCGGTATGATTTATACGAATTGCTTCTCGGCGCTCGTTATCTATTTCTGCTTTCAGCAACTGATTCAAGGTCGCTGAACCTTCCACTACTTCACCATAATGTACTATGGCTTGACCTTTTTTTTGCGTATCATCGACACGAAAACGAAAACCTGTACTTATTAATATTCCCTTATCCCCTACTTGCCCCCCACTTTCCGCATAAAAAGGGGTGTGATCCAGAACTACAGCTCCTTTCGTACCTTGACTTAAGGCATCAACTTCATTTCCTTCTAGAAGCAAAGCAATAATTTTTGCTTCTGTTTCGTTTTGTTCATAACCATGAAAATTAGATTGGTAATCCAATTGAGCAGTAGTACTATAATCCACGCTGAACTGACTGGCAGCCTGAGACTGCTCTCTTTGCTGTTGCATCAATTGATTGAAGCCATCCATATCCACGTAGAGGCCTTGCTCTCGAGCTATATCAGCAGTCAAATCGACAGGAAAACCGTAGGTATCATACAGTTTAAATGCGATTTCCCCTGATATTTCGTGGCCACCAAGAGAATGCATTTGCTCTTGCAATAGACGTAATCCCTGATCAAGCGTGCGGGCAAACTGATTTTCTTCCTGGTTGAGGATTTTTTCTATATGGGCTTTAGATTTTATCAATTCAGGATAAGCATCGCCCATAACTGTAATTAAAGGTTCTACTAATTGTGAAAAAAACGGAGTTGGCAAGCCTAACTTATTACCATGTCTTATTGCCCTTCTAATAATTCTTCTAAGCACATACCCGCGTCCTTCATTACCAGGAATCACTCCATCAGCGATTAAAAAGGAACAAGAACGAATATGATCCGCAATTACCTTTAACGAAGTGTGGTTTAAATTGGTAATAGTTCCAAGTTTTGCTGTCGATTGAATTAAATACTGGAAACTGTCTATTTCATAATTGCTGTGAACACCTTGAACTACGGCAGCGAGTCGCTCAAGTCCCATACCTGTATCTACAGATGGTTTGGGTAGCGGATGCAAATTCCCATCTTTATCCCGATTAAATTGCATGAATACCAGGTTCCAAATTTCAATATATCGATCCCCGTCTTCATCAGGACTTCCTGGAGGACCACCTGGAATATCAGGACCATGATCGTAAAAAATCTCGGTGCATGGACCACAAGGGCCTGTATCCCCCATAGACCAGAAATTATCTTTTTCTCCACAACGTGAGAAACGCGCAGCCGAAACATTCATTTCTTTTAACCAAATATCCTCTGCTTCTTGATCTTCTTTATAAACTGTCACCCACAAACGCTCTTCGGGCAAATGCAGAACTTGAGTTAAAAATTCCCAAGCAAATTTTATTGCTTCTCGCTTAAAATAATCACCGAAACTAAAATTACCCAACATTTCAAAAAATGTATGGTGTCTTGCTGTATACCCCACATTTTCCAAATCATTGTGTTTACCACCTGCGCGTACACAACGTTGGGCAGTAACCGCTCGCTGATAAGAACGTGTTTCAAGTCCTAAAAATAAATCCTTAAATTGCACCATACCCGCATTAGTAAACAATAAAGTAGGATCATTAGCAGGAATTAAGGAGCTGGATTCCACTAGTTGATGACCACGTTGTGTGAAATAATCAAAAAATGCTTTTCTAATTTCAGAACTTTTCATTTCGAATCAACACCAATTTGAGTTAATTTTAATTTTCAACCGTCCTCGGGAAATGTGCAGAAATTGTGCTTTTAATCTAAAAATAAACGCCCTCTCTCAACAATAGGAGAGAGCTGGGGTGAGACTAATATAGTAAATCCCCTCATCCGCCCTAACGGGCACCTTCTCCCTTTTGGAGAAAAGGGAATTTTGCTTAACTTAAAAGCACTACTGCACATTACCCAGGCTACAAGGCACCTAGGCTACGATTTCATTTTTATTTTTTCAATTCTTTTTTCACTTGAACAATGGTATCCATACCAAATCCACGATAAAGCAAAAAACGCTGTTGTTTTTGGAGCTCATCAAACGATAACTCACATTGACCTTTACTTTTTTTCTGCCAAACATCTAAAGCATAAGTCAACCAATTATCTTGCTCTTGCTGCAAGAACTGATGAATTAATTCCTTATCAACTCCTTTACTAGTCAATTCCTGGCTTATTTTTAAAGGTCCATAACCTTGACGTATTCGTGAACGACTGTAGATCTCCACAAACCGTCGTTCACTTTGCAAATCCAAGCGTTGGCATTCATCCAATGCTATTTTTGCTTCTATAGCACTATATCCTTTTTGCTTTAATTTATCACAAAGTTCTAGTGCACTGTGCTCGCGCCTGGATAGCAGGCGCACAGCACAATCAAATGCTTTAGTCATCAACGGCCTCAAATTCGTCGGCACTAGCTGACGCAAGCATAGGGAGTTTTTTCTCTAAAAGCTCTGCACGAATTTGATGTTCGAGAGTTGCTGCAACTTGAGGATTCTCTTTCAGGTATAAGCGAACATTATCTTTACCCTGGCCAATTTTCTCACCCTTATAACTGTACCAAGCCCCAGATTTTTCAATCAGATTGAGTTGGACACCTAAATTGATAATTTCACTTTCACGAGAAATACCTTCGTTATACAGAATATCAAATTCGGTCATCTTAAATGGTGGTGCCACTTTATTCTTAACAACTTTAACTCGTGTTTCACTACCTAAGATTTCTTCGCCTTTTTTAATTGATCCAATGCGACGAATATCCAGGCGGACGGAAGCATAGAATTTTAATGCATTACCGCCGGTAGTTGTTTCGGGGCTACCGAACATTACGCCAATTTTCATACGAATCTGGTTAATAAAAATGACCAGTGTATTAGAGCGTTTAATATTAGCAGTCAATTTACGTAAAGCCTGTGACATGAGTCGAGCTTGTAAGCCAACATGTGAGTCGCCCATTTCTCCTTCAATTTCTGCTTTAGGAGTTAATGCAGCAACAGAGTCAACGATAATAACATCGACCGCAGCTGAGCGTACCAGCATATCGGTAATTTCTAAAGCTTGCTCTCCTGTATCAGGTTGAGAAACCAGTAACTCATCCACATTAACACCCAGCTTTTGCGCATAGCTGGGGTCTAAGGCATGTTCTGCATCAATAAATGCAGCAGTGCCTCCCATTTTTTGACATTCGGCAATAACTTGTAAGGTTAACGTTGTTTTACCAGAAGACTCTGGGCCATAAATTTCAACAATACGTCCTTTGGGTAAACCACCAATTCCCAAAGCAATGTCTAATCCTAAAGACCCAGTTGAAATGGCTTCTATATCTCGGGATACGGTGCTGTCGCCCATACGCATCACTGATCCCTTACCAAACTGACGTTCAATTTGCGAGAGGGCAGCGGATAATGCTTTTTGTTTATTTTCTTCCATAATATTTTCCAGGTAGTTATATGCAAGGGTAAAATTATCACACAGATAGGAACAAGCAGCAAATTGATTCACTGTATTAAAGGAGTTTTTTTGCTCAAGCTCAAATGCGGCAAAACCAAAATGTCGCTTTCAGAAAAGAAACCAGCCTACCGTAGAAAAACCGCCTCTGATTGATAGTTGGTTAATCATCTGGTACAATTGTAAGACATATTTTCCGAGGTAGATATTATGCAGAGTAAAAATGAAGAACTAACTTCCAAAGTAACAGCTGCTCCATTATATGCAGCACGTGCAGCAATAAATATTGCTAATGCCACTAAGCATATATTTTTCCCTACACCAGAAAGAGCATATGTACCCTTGAAAGATCGAATGAAATTTGAATTTGAACAAAATGCACACCAAGTAGCTAACGATTTAATAAGCCTAACCATAGGACAAAAATAGAGCGCTTATCAAGAGTTGGTAGCTGCAGTAATATTTATATAGAGAAATTTACTTTAATCTGAGACTTCAAAAATTGCTTGTAAAGTGTCCCATGCTCCCGGCAACACTATTTCTTACGATATCAGTGTCTATCAATTTTTATATAAGAAAGAATACCAGATAAAGCTTCCTGGCATGCAGCCAAGCGTATATCTTGCCGATCTCCGGTGAACTGTTTTCTTAATATCCTGGGCTTCATGTCTCTAGCGGCCCAACCAAAACACACTGTTCCCACGGGTTTCTCAAAGCTGCCGCCATCCGGGCCAGCAATACCAGTAACCGATACGGCTACATGACCTACACTATGTTGCAAAGCACCAGTCGCCATCGCCAATGCAACAGGTTCACTGACCGCACCGTATTCTTCAATTAATTGCTTAGGCACTGAAAGCAGCTCTTCTTTCGATAGGTTACTGTACGTCACAAACCCACGTTCAAACCAGACTGAACTACCAGGAACTTCAGTGAGATAACTTGCAATAAGCCCACCCGTACATGATTCAGCCGTAACTAATTGCCAATTCATTTTTTTAAGAATTGCTGAAATTTCTTTGATTAATTTATCAAAAGGACTCATCAATAGGCCGAAATGTTCCTGGGTTACGGCCTAAGCCTTCACCCAGGTTAAAGTCTTTTACTGGTTTTGAGTTTGGTTGCCACCAGCTGGTTGCTGCGCTGGAGCAGCGGGTTGTTGTGCTGGAGCTGGTTGTTGTGTTGTAGTAGTTTCAGTAGTAGTGGTAGCTGTAGGTTTGTTACTTGACTCACCACATGCAGTTAGCGCTAATGCTAGAAAACCAGTTGCTGCAATTAAAGCGAAACGATTCATTTCATTCTCCCTATAAGTTTAATATTTTTTTTAAATCCCTTTAGATTTTAGCAAATAAATTTAACTTCAACCATGACCTATTGATATTTCAATAAAAAAGTATGGCATTATCTTATTTTAGAAACTCAAAAAATTAATAACCCATTTGGCAAATACCTTATCATCACAGTGTTGTTGCAATGATTTTAATCCCTGCGCGGCTAGTTCTTTTCCTAAGTTATTTTTGCGAAGTTCAATCAACGCCTGAGAATATCTTTTGCTGAACTCAGGGTGCCCTTGGACGGTGAGCAGGTTGTCGCCAATCTGCAACATATAAAACGGACAGAAATCACTAGCAGCCAGAACCTCTGCCTCCTCAGGAAGAAACACAACTTGATCCTGATGGCTAACGATCAGATTTAAAATCCCTAGAGATGGTGACATCCATGGCTTGTGTTGGGTAATTTTATTTACAGACATACCTATACCCCACCCCTGATGAGATTTTATAACCTTCCCCCCTAACGCCTTCGCAATAAGCTGATGGCCAAAACAAATCCCTATGATTTTTTTTCTTGCCGCATGAAGACGTCGAATGAATTCTTCAAGTGCACTAATCCAAGCTAAATCATCATTAACACCATAGCGACTCCCGGTAATAACATAAGCATCAGCGGCATCAATATGACTTGGCAATTCATCATAACGAACATCATAGACTGTGAATGACAAATTGGGGCCTTCCTGATGCAGTAGCTTAATATACATTTCCGAGTAAGTTCCATGTACCTCAATTAGCCTTGGATCTACTTGGTCACATTGTAATATTCCAATGTTCATGGTGGTCCTTAAGGTGCTTCTGTCAATCTCATCATCACCATCTCTGAATGACGGGAAGAATCGCCTTGAATTGCTGCAATAAGGATGCGTTCATATTGTTGAATGTCAAAAAGAATTGGATTACTCTGTGCTGAAGGGTCTTCCGTCGCCATTGTTGCAATACGTGCCGCATGTCGTTTATCAATACCAATTTCAGCTAAACTGTGCTCGATGCCTAATTCTTGACGCAACTGGATTATCCAATCAAGAAATCCATCAAACCCATTTTCAATCTCTAAGTAGGTCGCTAACCGCGTTATTTTGTATTCAATCTCGGATCGATTAGCGTGTAATACATAAGGCATGAGAATGGCATTTAATCGCCCATGATGCGCATCATAAATTGCTCCCAAAGGATGAGCAAGTGCATGCATAGCGCCTAAACCACGTTGAAAAGCCGTTGCCCCCATCGAAGAAGCTACAAGCATTTGTGTCCTGGAATTTATATCATTACCATTTTGCATCACTCGAGGTAAGTGTTCTTTTATTAGACGAATCCCCTCAAGAGCAATTCCTTCTGCAAGCGGATGATATCCGGGAGCACAATAGGCCTCCAAACAATGAGACAGCGCGTCCATACCTGTTGCTGCCGTAATATTCGGTGGTAAAGCAACTGTCAATTCAGGATCTAAAATAACCATAGCCGGCATCATTTTAGGGTGAAAAATAATCTTTTTGCGTTGTTGTTGCGTATCGGTTATCACAGAAGCACGCCCAACCTCAGAACCAGTACCTGCGGTACTTGGTATAGCAATAACTGGAGCGACACCTGCCGCATTGACGCGTCGCCAATTATCTCCTATGTCTTCAAAATCCCATAAAGGACGCTTTTGTCCAATCATCAAAGCAATGGCTTTACCTGCATCAAGAGCTGAGCCTCCTCCAAAAGCAATAACCCCATCATGTTGCCCCTTTTGATAGGCATTTACACCTGCCATGACATTTTCTCCCGATGGATTTGCTTTTACATCGGCGAATAAGGAAATAAACAAGCCCGTATCACGACAATGTGTCAATATTGACTCAATCACCGGTAATTTCGCAAGGTTACTGTCCGTGACCAAGAGAGGTGAATTTATTCCCAAGGTATGGCAAACTTCGACAAGTTCACGAACACGCCCTGCTCCTACCTTTATCGAAGTGGGATAATTCCAATTAGCCATCAGTAATGTACTCATTATGGTAGATTCCTTTCTCTGTTAATCGTTTTTAAATGATACGATTTGGGTCTAGTCAGTAAGTCATATCCTATAGAAGAGAGCGTACATCCACGCCCAGAATTCTTAACTCCAGTCCAAGCCAAAGCAGGATCTAGATAATCACAACGATTGATAAAAAATGTTCCTGTATGAAGTTGTTCACCAATAGCAATTCCTTGGGAAATGTCTTGAGTAAAAACAGCGGCTGTTAACCCATACTCGCTGTCATTCATCAATGCAATAGCTTCTTCATCACTATCAACAGACATAATACCGACCACTGGCCCGAATGTCTCTTCGGTCATTATCCGCATTTTGTGGTTTACTTGCGTTAAAATTTGGGGGGCCATATAGGCAGAACCTGGTTGATCCATTACAAAATCTCGACTATCAATATGTGCTACAGCTCCTTGCGCCAATGCCTCTTGAATCTGCGCGCGTACAAACGCCACCGAAGAAGGACGAACGAGTGGCCCCAAGGTTGTTTCAGGATCATCAGGGCGTCCGAGTTTATATTGTTTAACCAAGGCTACTGCCTTGTTAACAAAATGCTCGTAAACACTCTTGTGAACATAAATACGTTCAATACCACAGCAAGATTGACCTGAGTTAAAGAACGCCCCATCCATAAGTGTATCAACTGCATTATTAATATCAGCATCATAACGGACATAAGCCGGATCTTTTCCTCCAAGCTCAAGGCCAATACTTAAAAAACGTCCCGCGGTTACTCGTTCTATCATCGCTCCACCAGCAACAGAACCCGTAAAAGCAACATTATTTATTGATGAATCGCGCAAAATTTTTTCCGTATCGGAATGAGTTAGATGCAAATACTGAAATACTCCTTGCGGAAGATTGGCTTCTCTAAATGCTTGGTCAAATCGCTCCGCTACAAGTGGTGTTTGCGCTGAATGTTTGAGCAACACCACGTTTCCAGCCATTATGGCTGGAATAATCGCATTTACAGCAGTAAGGTAAGGATAGTTCCAAGGAGCAATAACTAGGGTGAGTCCTAATGGCTCACGTTTGATATAACGAATAAAGCCCATTTTTTCAGGCAATGAGATCGGGACAAGTGCATCACGTGCAGCAGCGATCATATAACGAGCCCGCTCTTCAAGACCATTAATTTCGCCAGCAGCATAACGGATGGGTCTCCCCATTTGCCAGCAAATTTCGTTGGCAATCTCATTCTTGTTGGCAACCAGAGCATCTACTGCCGCAGTACAGTATCTCTCGCGCTCGGCAAGGGGAGTAGCTGCCCAGTGTTTTTTTGCATTTAATGCCCTCTCCAAAGCAAATTGAATCTCATTATCTTTGGCAAAAGCACGTTCTACATATAAAGAATTATCTATAGGCGAATAGGTTTTCAATGTGTCATTCATAATCGAGTAAACCCAGGTTAAATAATTTCAAAATAGCGGTCCAATTCCCAGTCCGTAATATGACGGCGAAATTCGCGCTCTTCCCATTCTCGAGAAGCAGCAAAATGATCAACAAATGAATCGCCAAATAAAGAACGAGCGGCTTTTGATTCCTTAAGACGAGTAGCCGCTTCCCAAAGAGTTCGAGGTAAAGCAAGCTCTGCTTCGTGCTGCTGTGTATAAGAATTGCCTTTAATTTCGGGATATGGTTCCAGTTTTTGTTCGATTCCATACAAACCAGAGCCTAAAGCGGCTGCCAAAGCCAAATAAGGATTCGAATCGGCAGACCCCAAACGATATTCAACCCGCTGCGACTTATCACTTCCCGGTATAACACGTAGTGCCGTAGTACGATTTTCTACACCCCAGGTTGCATCAGTTGGAGCCCAAAATCCTGGAATCAAACGAGAAAAACTGTTCACAGTAGGCGAGACCATTGCCAAAAACTCAGGCATAAGTCGCTGTTGCCCAGCTACAAAATGCCGTTGAATTGGGCTCATATTATAGGGCATGGAAGGTTCATAAAACGCACTGGTTTCCTCATTTTTATGGCGTAAAGAAAGATGAATATGTCCGCTTTGACCTGGATAATGCGGCGACCATTTAGCCATAAAAGTTGCCATCATATTGTTGCGCTGCGCTAAAACCTTCATAAATGTTTTAAACAAGGCAGCCTTGTCCCCTGCTTCGAGGGCCTTATCTACAGCAATCGCTGCTTCAATCACCCCAGGGCCTGTTTCCGCATGCAACCCCTCAATAGGAAAGTCCATAATCTCACTCATATTGAGAATCTGATGATATAAATCCGCATGGACGGTATTGCGAATCATTGAATAACCAAAGAAGTCAGGCGTCATGGGTTTTAAATCGCGGAAGCTTTTAGACCGTACACTGTCAGGTGTTTCGTCAAACATAAAGAATTCATATTCTAAGGCAGCATAGACGACATACCCCATTGAATCCGCTTTATTAACAATGCGACGCAGCAATGCTCGAGGACATAAGGCTTCAGCCTCTCCAGCAAATTCAGCCATAAATAACAACTGATTTTCTTCAAAAACCAGATCGCGACACGTTTCGGGAAGAATACGCACTAAAGTATCAGGGTAACCGGTGTGCCAACCAGTATATTTCCCATTATCGTACAGTTTATTTTTGGAGTCCCACCCTAAGATCACATCACAAAAAGAAAAACCATTATCCAGAGCCGAGAAGAATTTATTACGACTCATATATTTTCCAAGCATAACTCCATCTATATCAAATAAACCAACCTTGACATGAGTTAGATTACGCTCTTCAACAATTTTTTTGGCTGCTTCAACGGTCTTCACATCCTTTGGAGTTAACATAGCATTTCCTTTGCCTGTTCATTATAAGTCATTAGATTTAGTCTATTTGATAATATCCCAGATTCTATTCTTGAATCCAAGGTTTATTTTTTGATATTTACAAAGGTCAATATGGAAAATAATTGCACAACAATTATCCCTATACCCTAAATTAACCAGTAATCTTCCCCTACCATTTCAAATAGGCTCTACTCTACCTTAGATCATTTTGCTAAAATCGCCGCAATTTAAACTCGAGTAAAAACATTCATGACAACTTCCCATACGCCGATGATGCAACAGTATTTACGCATTAAATCAGAATATCCTGATATGCTCCTGTTCTACCGTATGGGCGATTTTTATGAATTATTTTTTGATGATGCCAAGCGTGCATCACAATTATTGGATCTTACTTTGACCCATCGTGGCCAATCTGCTGATAAACCAATTCCTATGGCTGGCGTTCCTTACCATGCTGTAGAAAATTATCTGGCAAGATTAATTAAAAAAGGCGAGTCGGTAGCTATCTGTGAACAAATAGGAGATCCTGCAACCAGTAAGGGACCCGTCGAACGTCAGGTTACCCGTATTATCACTCCAGGAACAGTGACTGATGAAGCACTTTTGGATGCTAAAAAAGATAATTTACTTTTGGCCGTTCACCATCAAAAGCAAAAAATTGGTCTCGCATGGGTTGAATTAAGTAGCGGCCGTTTTCATTTACTGGAATTAGCTGAAACAAATCAACTCAGCGCAGAGCTTACGAGATTGCAACCCGCAGAGTTGCTCTTACAAGAAACATCCTCACTGGAAGAATACTGCCAAAATTTCCCAATTAAGCTAAGACCAGGCTGGGAGTTTTGCTTCGATAGTGCCAAAAAACTCTTATGTGAGCAATTTTCAGTAAATGATCTCGCCGCGTTTGGTGAACAAGAATATACCACCGCACTGGTTGCAGCAGGTGCTTTACTGGCCTATTTACACACAACACAAAAACAATCGCTACCTCATTTAACTACGATAACCCTAGAACATACACATGATTACTTGCAACTCGATGCCGCGACACAAAAACATCTTGAGTTATTTGATAATATCAATGGCAATCATGAAAACAGCGTATTATCTCTTCTGGATAAAACGGCCTGCTCCATGGGCGGTCGTTTGCTCAAACGTTGGTTAGGAAGACCGCTTAAACATCGTGGCAAGATCAAAGCCCGCCAAGATGCGATAATGGAACTACTGCATCTGCAAAACGATGTATCTATCCATGAATTATTAAGACAAACATGTGATGTAGAACGGATTATCTCGCGTATTGCTCTAAAATCAGCTCGCCCACGTGATTTAGTTGCTTTAAGTCATACTTTAGCGTTACTTCCCGAGCTGAATACTGTACTTGTGCACAACAAGAGCGAACTCACCGTACAATTAAAAAACCACATTAAACCGCTACCAGTACTCCAGCAATTGCTCGCATCCGCGATTATAGAAAACCCACCAATGTTAATTCGTGATGGTGGCGTTATAGCTCCCGGTTTTGATGAAGAGCTTGATGAATTGAGGATGCTCAGCACGCGTGCCAACGATAAACTCATGCAATTGGAGCTGGAAGAAAAACAAACAACTGGATTGTCCTCGCTGAAATTTGGCTTCAATAACGTACAAGGATATTACATTGAGCTGTCCAAAACCCAAGCAGAGAAAGCACCACCTCATTACCACCGAAAACAAACTTTAAAAAATGTAGAACGTTACATCACCCCAGAATTGAAGCAATTTGAAGAGAAGGTATTATCGGCGCAAGTAAAGGCCTTAGCACGCGAAAAATGGCTTTATGAGAATTTACTGATTGAAATCCAGAACAATATAAACGAATTGACACAATTAGCGCAGGCTCTAGCTCAACTGGATGTGATAACAACTCTGGCAGAGCGAGCACAAAGTTTCAATTGGTGTTGTCCAAATCTTGTAGCTGAATCGCAAATTACCATTGAAGCCGGCCGTCATCCAGTAATTGAACATTTGCTCCAAGAACGTTTTATCGCCAATGACCTGCATCTTAAACCATCGCAAAATATATTGCTTATCACCGGCCCCAATATGGGCGGAAAATCAACGTACATGCGCCAAACAGCTTTAATTGTACTTCTAGCACATATTGGCAGCTTTGTACCCGCTAAATCAGTCACTTTAGGACCTATTGATAGAATTTTTACACGTATTGGTGCTAGTGATGATTTAGCCTCTGGACGTTCAACCTTTATGGTAGAAATGACTGAAACAGCACAAATTTTAAGACAGGCAACCCATGAAAGTCTGGTTTTAATTGATGAAATCGGTCGCGGAACCAGTACATACGATGGCATGGCGCTAGCCTATGCCGCTTGCACCTATCTTGCAACAACCATCAAGGCCTATACTTTATTTTCCACGCACTACTTTGAATTAACAAATCTTCCCCAGCAGTGGTCATGTATTCGGAATGCTCACTTACAAGCCTCTTTGGATACTGGTCGCATCATCTTTCTATATCGGGTAGAGCCTGGACATGCAAACCGAAGTTATGGGCTTGAGGTCGCCGAGCTTGCCGGCATACCTGCTGAGGTTTTAAAAATTGCCCACACTCACTTACATCATGTACAAAATCAGACTCCATCGACTTTGCAAACCCAACCTATAGTTCAAGTAAAACCTCAATCACCTATTTTGCGTGAATTGGCGCAAATTGATCCCGATCAATTGACTGCTAGAGAGGCGCTTGACTTGATTTATCGACTCAAAAGCATGGAAACGGCGGATGTATAGTAATGCAACAGCAATGTAGGCTGGGTGCAGCGCAGATATATTTTATTCCTAGCCCTAAATTTCGAATAAGTGTATATTCATAAAAGCGTTTTATACGCAGAATAAGAGGATTTTTCTGGTGAAGCGAGTACTGAGACTATCATGAAGAAATTAATTTATATGATACTTCTCATTACCTGTTTTGCTTTATTTGCTAAAAGTAATGACTTGGCATCCATTACAATTCATGGAGTTTCTGGAAAAGTAGAGGCGAACGTTGAAAAACGATTGAATGAATTACAAAAATTAAAACCTCTCTCCCAATTTAGCCTGGAAGAATTGAGAGAACAAATACTTCAAGCGGTACAACCTTTCGGCTATTTTAAGGCCGAGGCAACACTTCAAAGACCTAATGCGCAGCAGTTGCTCATTACCATCCATGCTGGCCCACAAATCATGATTTCACAGCTTAAAATGGAGATAATTGGTGAAGGAGCGCATAATCCTGTCTTGCGTGATGCAATAAAAAATATACCTCTACAGCAAGGAGCCCCCCTTTTCACGGAACAATATGAACAAACTAAATTAAAACTCCTTGATAGCGCAGAAAGTCAGGGATACATGCGTGCTGGATTTAAGAAAAGTGAAATTTTAATCGATGAAGATAACTATACAGCAGAAATCACACTCATTCTTGATACTGGACCTCTTTATTATTTTGGACAAATACAATTTAACCCTACATACATTAACCCTAAATTACTGCATCGTTTTGTTCCTTTTCATCCAGGACAAGTCTATTCAGGAGATAAGATACTTAAATTAAACAATGATTTATCAAACAGCGGCTACTTTAGTTCCGTTCTCGTTAAACCACAAATTACAGACAACCCAACAACTCCTGTACAAATCTATACTGAACCTGTATCCAAATACTCTTATACCCTTGGCGCAGGTTACGGAACAGATACAGGACCTCGCGGCCGAGCTGCCTTACATGTAGTACCAGTCAATAGCCAAGGACATAAATTCAATCTTATGGCTCAAGGATCCTTTGTTCAAAATGCATTACAGGCCCAGTATGTTGTTCCCGGAAAAAACCCTGTAAATGATCAATATACTCTTACCGGAAACTTTTCGAATTTAAGCTACAGTGCAGGTTATAGTAACTCGATTCTTATGTCACTGGCTCAACAGCATCGTGTAACTAATTATCAACGCACTTTATCAGTCAATACCTTATATGAAGGATTTCATTATGCATTAGAGCCAAATACGAAACAATTTCTACTCTATCCAAAAGCAAGTTTTACGTTTAGCAAAACACAAGATCTGCTTTTTTCGCCATCTGGATATAACATCACGCTTAATGGCCTTGCTGCAAATCAAGCTCTCTTGTCGACAATTAATTTTGCCCAAGCTTCCGTGGATATAAAAGCTGCAATGCGAATAGAACCAATCCGTTTGCGTCTTTACGGACATGCAATTCAAGGAGTTACAGCAATCAATAACATCAATCAACAACCATTGTCGCTTGCATTACTTTTAGGAGGAGCAGATAATTTAAAAGCATTTAGTTTTAATGCAATAGGTCCCGGAAGAGTACTCAGTTACGGTGGCTTTGAAATTCAAAAGGAAACCAAAAAAAACTGGTACGTCATAGCATTTTATGATGCAGGTGCTGTTTACAATCCAACTCCTTTAGCTGGATATTTCGATGCAGGTGGTGGTTTAATGTGGGTTTCACCTATAGGACCAATTAAAGTAGGATTAGCTCAAGAAATCAATAAACGATGGCAGCGGAATAGCAGCAGTCCACGATTAGTAATCAGCATGGGACCAGACTTATGAAGCGAATTCTGGTAAAAACTCTGCACGTGTTAGTCAAAACACTTTATATTAGCTCGTTATTTCTTATTTTATTAGGCGGAATTGCCTTATTTTTATTAGAAACCCAATCGGGGTTACATACGATAATTCATTTCAGTCGTTTATATCTTCCTGGTAATATAAAAATTCATCAAATTGAGGGTAGCCTATTAAATCACTTTACTGTGAGCGGAATCGAATATCAAAATAAATCACTTAAAATTAAAATAAAACAATTGGATGTACAGTTGCATCCTCATTCTCTATGGGAAAGCCAATTAATAACTGCTCAATGGCAAGGCCTACAATGGAACACGGAACAAGATAAAGTTATCGATAGTGAAAAAGGAACAATTACAGCAACCGGTGTCTTGCCCAATCTACAAATTGATATGCATTCTCAAATGACCACTGCTCCTGAGGATCATTGGCTAATGAAGGCAAAAATTCGCGGAACCTTGCCTTGGCAATGGACTTTTGATGCAAATCTAAGCCCTCAGAATAGTGCACCCCAGCATGCTCGTTTATATACCAATTTATCAGCTCAAGGTGAGATTAGTGCTAAAAATCAAGGGAATTTATTGTTCACAATACGTCTTGGTGTTTATCATGACCCCAGTAATGACACCCTCCCAGTGCTTCAATTCAAAGGTGGTTCTCTAAAGATCCTTCTTTCACCTGAATATCTTAAAGGTTCTGGTATTTTAGCGATTGATGAACATAAAAATTTAAAACTGAAGTTTCAATTACCTAAATTTGCTCTTGATACTGGCTTAAAAGACGAGCAACCAATCAACAGTGAATTATTATTGGAATTAAACTCCTTGGATTTTATCCAAAAAATTAGCCCCGAAATTAGCAAACTAAAAGGACAGTTGATTGCTTCATTAAAAGTAAACGGTACTTTGAGTAAAAGAAAAATCGAAAGTCAATTAAGACTGATAAACACCAGTTTTTTCTTACCTCGGCTAGGACTTAATATCGATTCTTTTGAGGTGAATGTACGTGGAAAGGAACGTTCTTGGGAAGCAACAGGTTCTATAGTATCCTCAGGTCATCATTTATCACTTACTGGGAAGGCAAACCTAAGCACCCAATTTACAGGTGATATCACCCTGGAAGGCAATGATTTTCCACTGGTTCAAACCAGTGAATTCAAAGTCGGCATTTCACCAAAACTCAATCTACATTTAACACCAACAGTACAATCCATTTCAGGCACTATCTTGGTTCCTTATGCTGAAATTAAACCCCGTTCATTCCACAACAGCGTTTCCTTGCCCGATGATGTGGTTTATAAACGTAAGGAAAAATCATCCTCTTCGTTTACCTTGATTAATAGCATGGATATTGATCTTAAAATGGGAAAAGAAGTTGTAGTTAATGTAAAAGGGTTAAAGGGTTATTTGGATGGAGTACTGCATTTAAAACAATCGCAACAAAGTTCAATCAATGCATATGGTGAACTATCAGTGAGACAGGGTACTTATAAGGCCTACGGACAGGATTTGGCAATACAACAAGGACAATTAATCTTTACTGGTGGGTCCATAAGTAATCCGGGAATTAATCTCCGTGCTGCAAAAAAAATTACTACTACTTCAACAAACTTTGCTAGTTCGAGTCAACTTTTAGACTTTAATAGTACCGATGTGCAAAATATTAATTATGGGGAAACCATGACTTTAGGCGTAGAAGCAACCGGTCGCTTAACCCGTCCTAAAATACAATTATTTTCTGATCCTTCAACTCTTTCCCAAGCAGATATTCTTTCCATGCTTGTTCTAGGTCGTCCCGCGAACCAAGCAGACAAGGCTGGAGGACAATTACTTCTAGCGGCTATATCGTCGATGAATCTTGGTAGCACCACGAACAGTCTCCAACTTTTAGAACAACTCAAACAAACGGTTGGTATTGATTTTAATGTACAAACGAATACCAACTATAATCAACTCACCAATACCTCAAGCGACACGACTTCCTTTGTAGTGGGAAAATCTCTTTCAAAGCGTCTTTATTTAAGCTATAACATCGGTCTGTCACAAACAGATGCGAATATGTTGACGCTGAGATACTTACTCAATCGATTTTTTAGTATCCAAATTAGCAACAGTGATAGCAGTAGCGCTATTGATTTTTTGTATACCTCCAATAAGAAAATAAAAAAAAGAAAACACTAAAATGCAGGTTTGATCAAGTAAACGTAATCGGGAGGTGAGGAATTCTCGGTCATCTCCCTGGGTTAGGGCTTGCGTCTTCACCCAAGTTACAGGAGTTGTGTTAAAATATCTCGAATTTTTTGGGCGCTTCGATCTCTTAGCCACAGAATGAACTACATGATAGGAATTAATTCATGACCGACTACAATATACCATTAAGATTAACGCGTTTAAGAAGCAATCCGATGTCCCGAGCCTTAATTAAAGAAACACGCTTGCATCCGCAGCAATTTATTGCTCCTTTATTTATCAGTGAATTACTTAATGAACCGCAAGAGATAAGTGCGATGCCTGGTCAGTTTCAATTAAGTCTTGATTGTCTCCCGAAAGAAATTGAGTCGCTCTATTCCTTAGGCATTCCAGCAGTACTTCTATTTGGCATTCCTAAACAAAAAGATGCTTGTGGTAGTGAATCATTTCATCATGAAGGAATTATTCAAAAAGCGATAAAAAAAATTCGTTCTGTAAATAAAGACATCCTCATTATTACCGATCTTTGCTTTTGTGAGTACACAGATCATGGTCATTGTGGTGTGCTTACTGAAGAATGCATTGATACTGAAAAAACTCTGGCTTTACTTGCAAAACAAGCGGTAAGTCATGCGCAAGCTGGTGCTGATTGGGTTGCACCCAGTGGAATGACTGATGGAATGGTGAATGCAATTCGTCAAGCATTAGATGCACAAGGATATCAACATATTCCTATTTTAAGTTACAGTGCCAAATATTGTTCTTGTCTATACGGACCTTTTAGAGAGGCAGCCCAAGGAGCACCAAAATTTGGTGATCGCAAGGCCTATCAAATGGATCCTGCGAATGGCGCTGAAGCCTTAAGAGAAACAGCCCTGGATCTTGAGGAAGGTGCCGATATGATCATGGTAAAACCTGCTGGATTTTATTTGGATGTTATAGCAAAACTAAAACAAAATTTCCCTGAAGTGCCTCTTTGTGCTTATCAGGTAAGTGGTGAATATTCAATGATTAAAATAGCTGCTCAAAACAAGCTAATCAATGAAGAACAGGCCATTATAGAAAGTTTGATTGCGATAAAACGTGCTGGAGCGGATTTTATTATTTCTTATTTTGCAAAAGATATTGCACGCTTGTTAAGTCAAAATAAATCATTCATATAAGATGCCCAGCCCATCACTTTTTCTTACAATAAAAACCCACGCATATGGTGTCTATGAACCCTACGGTGATAGACACTTAGTTATTTTCCGATATACTCTTGATGGGTTTTGATGTAGAAAAACCGATTGGTTTAGAACTGTTTGACTTGTCACTAATCATAGTGAATTCAATAAAAACTAGCCAATCATTTATAATTAAACGGAGAAAGAGAGATAATGAATTTAATATTTAAAAGTTTTTCAGCAGTAGCTTTAGGCATCAGTGCTTTAACAGCTTTTGCAAGTCCAACTTATTTAATGACGCATAATAACACTCCTGAAGAATCAAATGCTTATATAGCAGGCGTCCCTTCTGCATACCCAACTCCCGCCAATTCAACTCAAAAAGTTTACTGGAATCTCGTAAAATTGGCCTGCTACGGACACACAACAGGTAAACAATGCTCTGCAGTAATTAAAATGGCCACGAATACATCAAATCCTATTGAGGTAGGTGAAGTTCGTATGGATCTTGATACAGGAGATATCACTCCAAAGTTTTTATCTAAAAACGGATATACCCTTACTATAAATGGTCCTGGTGAAGCGACTATTACTAAAAAGTAATCAATCTTATTTGGATTAGTGAGGAGATAAGCTCACCTCCATATCAACAACCCCCATCGTTTAATAAATAAAAAAGCCACTTTAAGTGGCTTTTTATCTATCAGAATCAATTTTAAGTAATTATTTTGTAGGAGCTTCTGGGGCTTTATCAATAATCCATGTCAATTGAGCACCAACCAGATCTGCTGCGAAACGACCATCATTAACTTCCACATTGTATGTAGAAGTTTGTGAAAGAGGCTGTACAGAATTGACATTTGGTTTATTACCAGCAAACAGATGGGTGTATCCTACATCAACACCAACAGTAGGTCGCCATTGATAATGAGCGCCAACGGCAACAGCCCAACGATCGACATCAGGTAAACGCACATTTCGATCTATATCATTTGTTGGCGTCTGATCATAACCGCCACCCACACGGAGCATCAACTTGGGATTTACATGATAGTTTGCACCAAGCGCAACACGCCAGGAATCGTGGTAATTTTGAGGTACATTACTATTAATATTTGCCTGGGTCACATTAAAAAATGGCGCCCCTCCAATATTTGGTACAGCCACATTGTTCAATTGGATGTTTTTAAACGACCCCCATCCAGTATAAACAACAGATCCCAATAAAGCCAATTTCTCATTGATATCTTGGTATCCACTTAAAGTAAGCACATCAGGGAATTCTTGTGGGTTAGTAAATACATCATTATTTGTTCGAGATGTCGAAGGAGGTAATACCGGGAAAACCAGATTAAAATTGTTATTGGCTAATATTCCGGAAAAACGGCTATGTCCATAGAAAACATGTCTCATTCGGGACAGATAATTAAGACCTATACGTGTGTGATTGTCATTAAATATTCCCATCACCCCAACATGAAATCCAACCCCCCAAGATGAAGCTTTGTTATAACTTAATGAATCAACAGTGGCAGGATCTTCCCCAAGAATTTGAAATAAAGTCGGTGCACCAATCATTTGATTGAATTTAGCACGTGCCCATTGGAAATCTAGGCCCGCTCCAACTGCAAAATTTTCAGTTAAGCGAGTACCCAATTCGGGTGAAATATCCATGGTTAAAATTTCAGTATAGGTAGATGAATAACGTACTGGTGAATCAGGAGCCCAATCAGTAGACAAACCAAATGGTGAGGTAACACTTAGGCCGAAGGTAGTACGTTCACCTAAAGGAAGTGCGTAATGAAATGAAGGGACAAAACCATTGTAACTGCCATCTACGCCTTCAAACTCTTGTACATATTGAACGGATGAAGGAAACGGTGGAGGCAGACCAGTAGATGTATTAAAGGTACTGGTACCATCTAGTTTAAGAGTAGGGAATATACCAATGCCACCAAAAACTACTTGCTGCTCACGAAGCAATGCTAAACCAGCAGGATTATACCATCCTGTTGATGCATCAGCCGCTTCTGCGGCAGAGCCAGCAGCATAGTTACCAACGGCATATCCGGCACCTTCTCCATATAAAGAGAATCCAGCTGCATGAGCTCCACCAGTAGCTAGAACACTAATTACAGCCGCGTTAACCAGTGTTCTTAAAGGTTTGTGCATATTCTTCACTCCTTACTCCTCAAATATCATACTTCCAAAATTGAATAAATACGTTCGCTAAAAAGTGAGTGTACCCTTTTTTCAAATCATTAAAAATACCTTTTTCTTATTTATATTCAACGAGTAATGAATATTAACTCATAATGAACCAATTAAACCCATCATGGCCAATTAATGAATTAAAACCATCAATAAATCTGTAATTCAACCTATAAGAACTTGTGCATCTACTTCTGTCCATGTTAATGTGTATTAATTTTGTGCGGAAATGAATCATGCAACAAATAGTAACTAAATTTGGCGGTACCAGCGTTTCAACTCGTAATAATTGGAATAATATTGTTTCCATCACCAAAAAGCATATGAGTTCCGGGGTACAGCCTGTTATTGTATGCTCCGCACTAACACAAATTTCTAACAAACTTGAAAAAGCCATTGAAGCGGCTTTAATCAATGAACATCAGAGTATTCTTACTGATATTCGTAATGGGCATCTTAATCTTGCTGAACAGCTGGAAGTCGATCCTGAATTAGTAGCGAAAGATTTGCTTCAACTAGAGCAGTGGCTCACCGGCATTGCCTTATTAAGGCAGGCTCCTGCCAAAACACATGCAGAAATTTTAAGTATGGGCGAGCTGATGATGACCCGCTTAGGGCATTCATTTCTCGAAAAACAAGGAATTCATTGTAAATGGTATGACGCGCGCGAGCTCTTAACCAGTTCGCCTTTCCCTGAAGGCGGATCTGCAAATTACCTCTCTGCTCGCTGTGAAAGTGAATATGATCCTCAGTTAGTTGAGAAATTTATCTCCAGTGGTGCTCAAGCCATCATTACTCAAGGATTTTTTGCTGCCAACCCTCAAGGCGAAACGGTTTTACTAGGTCGTGGTGGCTCAGATACATCCGCCGCGCTTCTTGCAGGAAAGCTTCAAGCAGCATCGTGTGAAATTTGGACTGATGTTCCAGGAATTTATACGGCGAACCCTCATCAACTGCCCCAAGCCCGTTTATTGAAAAAATTAAATTACGATGAAGCTCAAGAAATTGCGTCCATGGGAGCAAAAGTGTTACATCCCAACTGCATACCCCCGGTTCGGCGCGCCAATATTCCAATGTCGGTTAAATTTACTCAAATGCCAGAACATTCAGGAACGCTTATTACCAAGGATATTGATGAAACGGCACCGTTAATAAAATCCATTCAGATTAAAAATAGCATCTTATTGATCTCTATAGATACCTTGCACATGTGGCAACAAGTTGGATTTTTATCTGATGTATTTACAGCCTTCAAACATCATGGTTTCTCGGTAGATTTGCTCTCATCTTCAGAATTTAACGTTACTTTATCGCTAGATATCAATAGCAAAATACATGACCGCCCAGCAATTAATGCGTTACTTGCAGAACTCAATCAATTTGGTCGGGCCAAACTCATTGAGCCATGTAGTGCAGTAAGTCTTGTAGGCCATCATATCAGGACAGTATTACCACAACTTGGTCCTGCATTGGAGGTGTTTGAAGCAAAACAAGTCTACTTGATGTCACTGGCATCCAATGATTTGAACCTAACTTTTGTTGTCGATGAGTCGCAAGCAAATCAATTATGTCAAAAACTTCATCACTTGCTTATAGAAAATAACCCTCAAATTTTCTATTACTCAAAAAGCTGGCATGAAGAATTTGGCAAACCTGCTGTTCGCAATATTCCATGGTGGGAAAAAGAGCGCGATCGGTTATTAACCATTGCCTCGCTCAATTCGCCTTGTTATGTTTACCACACTCAAACCCAAGCGGACCGAGCCAAGCAACTACTGGCTTTAAAATCAATTGATACATTATTTTATGCAATTAAAGCCAACCCTCATCCATCGATTTTAAAAACTATGGAAAAAGAAGGGATTGGTTTTGAATGTGTTTCCATTCAGGAGTTAGACCGAGTATTAGAACTCTTCCCTAACATAGACCGAAAACGAATTTTGTTTACGCCTAATTTTGCGCCAAAAACAGAATATGAATATGCTTTAAATGTTGGCTGTTATGTCACCATAGATAGTCTATATCCGCTAGAGCATTGGCCTGATTTATTTAAGAATCGAGAAGTTATTATTCGTATTGACCCTGGTACTGGTGCCGGTCATCACAAACATGTCTCAACAGGGGGAAATGAATCAAAATTTGGCATTACGCAAAATGACATTGACCAAATTATCGCACTAACGAATAAAAATAAAATCCAGGTAATAGGTTTGCATGCACACTCAGGAAGTGGCATTCTCACTCCAGAATTATGGCAACAAACTGCTTTAATGCTTGCATCGTTAACAGAACAATTCCCTCTCGTTAAATCCATTAATTTGGGTGGTGGCCTAGGTATCGTGGAGAAACCCGGCCAACAACCATTGGATTTTGCAAGTATGGATGCGCTGTTAATGGCCGTGAAATCACGATATCCACAGATTGAAATCTGGCTTGAACCCGGTCGATTTTTTGTAGCGGAAAGCGGTGTTATTCTCGCTAAAGTTACTCAATGCAAAGAAAAAGGAAAGGTAAAATTCGTTGGCATAGAAACAGGTATGAACTCATTAATCCGCCCCTCCTTATACGGCGCCTACCATGAAATCGTAAACCTGAGTCGATTACATGAAGAAAAAGCTGGTTTTTCTCATATCGTGGGCCCTATTTGTGAATCAGGAGATACTTTAGGATATGACCGATTATTACCCGTAACCGAAGAAGGTGATGTGCTATTAATTGCCAATACTGGAGCCTACGGTCGTTGCATGAGTTCTCATTACAATTTGCGTCCGCCGGCACAAGAAATTGTTGTCGAATAAACTATCTTCTCCCTAATGGTTGCTTTTTTGTTGCATACATTGTTTGCGTATTTGTCATTCCCGCGAAGGCGGGAATCCATTCCTAATAAGGCACAATGCACTGTAGAATAGGTTCTCGCCTTTGCCGGAGCGACGTTTTTTCCTTAAATTAAGGGTAGAGGAGAGAAGGTTCCCATAGAAGGATGAAGATTATGATGTTTTTGTAGTCCAGTTTCATTACTCCCCGATTAATGACAAATATATAGGAATAAAAATAATGCTAGTCGACAGTGATCAACGAAGCCAGGCCACTAATCCTTCCTTATCATTTATCGTACAAGCCCCCGCAGGATCAGGGAAAACTGAAATTCTTACCCAGCGCTATTTGCGATTGTTGAGTACGGTAACGGCTCCGGAGCAGATTGTCGCATTAACATTTACTCGCAAAGCCGCGAGTGAAATGCGTGAACGTATCGTATTGGCGCTACAGCAGGCAGCACATCATAAAAAAGCCAATACGCCTCATCAACAAATGACACTTGATTTTGCCCATGCAGCACTTCAAAGTGATGCTTACTATCAATGGGATTTGTTACAGCAGCCCAATCGATTAAGAGTCATAACTATAGACTCTTTATGCCAAAGCATTAATCAATCAATTCCACTTTTGGAAAAGCAAATTTCTTATTCACAAATTACTGAGAAAGCTGAAAGTCATTATTTAAACGCGAGTCGATGCTGTATTCAGTTTGCGCTGACAACCCCTGAATATCAGAATGCAATAAAAACGCTCTTGCTACATGTGGATAATCGCCAGGATCGATTACTTGAATTATTCACGGTATTACTCTCTCAAAGAGATCAATGGATAACTCCGTTATTTCAAGCACGGACTCAAGAAAAATCAGCGTTTGAGCACGCACTACTCCTTATAGAACAACATGAGTTAAAACGATTCACACAAAGTCTACCTCCACATTTGGCTCAAGATTTAACTCAATGCGCCCGCGAATTGGCAATCATAGAAAATAATCCCAGTTCACCACGCTATCTGCTCAAAGATTGGTATGATTTTCAACAAACCACCCAAGAGATAGCAACAGCCTTAAGTAAACTCTTGCTTACAGGGGATGCAAATTTCCGCAAAAGCTTTGATCATCATGTAGGTTTGCTCAGTAGCTCCTGCGCTCCAGATGAATATAAAAGACTAAAAAATGCCAGCAAAGAATTGCTCAACGAACTCAATGAATACCCTGATTTTCTTGAAGCATTAATCCAAGTCAGCAATTTACCTAAACCAGAATATGATTTGGAGCAATGGGACGTCCTGCAAGCGCTGTTTTTATTGCTCCCCTTTCTTGTAAGTCATTTACATGTTTTGTTTAGCGAGCAAAATGAGGTTGATTTCACTGCCATATCTCAGCAAGCATTGAGTGCATTAGGTGATGAAGAAAATCCGACTGATTTAGCTTTATATTTAGATCATACTCTTCATCACATTTTGGTCGATGAGTTTCAGGATACATCAATTACTCAATTTGAGCTGTTAACGAAACTCGTTCATGGATGGCAGGAAGATGATGGAAAAACTCTATTTATCGTCGGTGATCCCATGCAGTCGATTTACCGATTCAGGCAAGCTGAAGTAGGATTATTTTTTCGCGCTAAAGAACAAGGCATTGGGCCTGTTAAATTAAGATCGCTAGAATTAAGCTGCAACTTTCGCTCAACACAAACTATTGTCAATTGGGTAAATCATCAATTTTCCAATATCTTCCCCAAACAAGTTGATATAGAATCTGGAGCTGTTTCATTTCATTCCAGTGTCAATGTCATTCAAGATGAAGAATGCAGTACCATTTGCGCCCTACAATTTAAAAATAAGGAACAGGAAGCAAAAAAACTCATCGAAATCGTTCAATACGAATTACAAACTTATCCTCATCAATCTATCGCGATTTTAGTACGCTCAAGAACGCAACTCGTTGAAATAACTAGACTCTTGCGCCAACATCAGATTCCTTATCAGGGTACGGATATTACTTTATTAACCAATCTAGGCCATCTACGTGATGTTTGGTCATTGACCCAGGCCTTGTTGACACCAGCGAATCGCCTCTCCTGGCTCGCGGCTCTTCACAGTCCTTATTGCGGCCTTGCTTTAAATGATATTCATGCCATAGCACAGTTTAATAAGAAAAAATCAATTTACTTTGCCTTATTGCATTTAAACAAAATCCAGGGGTTAAGTGAGGAAGGTAGGATTCGCGCCGATTTTTTTATACGAGTTATGCATAACGCTTTAACTCAAAGATATGAGAGCAAGCTTTCAGCCTGGGTGATTCAAACATTAAAAGAATTGTATATGGATAGTATTCTGAACACCGAACAACTCAATGATCTGGAACAATTTTGGACCTTACTGGATCGCCACGAACAAGATGGTCGTTTACCGGATCTAAGCGAGTTTCTCTCAGAACTTAACAAACTCTATTCACAACAAGCAAATCCCTCTCGTTTACAAATAATGACGATTCATAAGTCCAAAGGGCTTGAATTTGATACTGTACTTTTGCCTGGCTTGGGAACGCAACCCAATCGTGGCGATAGCCCGATGTTACGTTGGCTTAATTTGCCTACTCAAAAACACGGCAATTTGTTGCTAATGTCTCCCATACAAGCTGCACACCAAGAGCATTGTGCATTATATGATTATTTAAGTCGATTGGATGGAGTTAAAAGCCATTATGAAGCACAGCGATTACTGTATGTTGCAGTAACAAGGGCAAAATCACGTCTGTATTTAACGGATCATTCAGAACGTTCCTCTAAAGCCTCGTTTAAGAGCCTTCTTAAACATATAGAATTTACTGAAGATAACCCCATACACATGCTTGAAGAAACAAACTTGTCTTTACCTAAATTTGGGCGTTTACCACTCGATTATTACCGAAATATAACACCTGATGCTTTTGATGTGCATCTCAACATCAAGACGACTCCCCCCTCTTTATCAACAAATATCCCTAGATTAACAGGCATCGTAACTCACCAACTCTTGCAATGGATATGTGATCATCATCCTGGGACTGTAGCTGAAGTTCCTTGGAACCTTGCACGCTATGAATTACGAAAATCAGGTTTCGATGAAAAGATGCAACACGAGGCTCTATCCAGCATCCAGGAACAAATTACTCGGATATTTGAAGATCCAATAGGACTATGGATTATTAGCAAACATCATCAGGAACAAAATGAATACGAGTTATTGGTAGAACAGCATGGTAGACCCATTACTCGTATCATTGATCGCACGTTTGAGGATCAGGGCAAACGCTGGATTATCGATTTCAAGACAGGAAAAGAAGATGAAACATCAATGATAAAGCATCGACAACAATTGGTCGAATACGGTTCTTATTTAACAAAGCATACTCATCTTCCTATTTATTGTGGTATTTATTACCTCTCCAGCAATCACTGGATTAGTTGGGAATATGAACCTGCTGGACTCACTGTTTGATCTTGCAAACTAATCCTATGAAATAAAACTGCTCTGCGCTATTATTCCTCTTTTGTGTTAAAAGGCTAATCTATGACCACTGAAAATACCGTAATCCACTTGCTGAGTACCTTAAAAGATCCGTTTCTTGATCTTACCGGTAAGGAAATGAATTTACAGTGCAGCCTTGAAATGACGGATAAGCAGTTGAGCCTCAACTTAACTGCCGGATTTCCATGTAACTTACTTGAAGAACATTATAAACCTCTATTACTCGCAGCGTTACAATCAGCATTCCCCAATCAAAACATAGTCATTCACATCAACCAACAAATCAAACCGCATAGAACACAACTTGTTGGTAAAGGCTTGCGTGGCGTAAAAAATACGATTGCTGTGGCTTCAGGAAAAGGGGGTGTAGGAAAATCTACTGTAACTGTAAACCTAGCAACAGCATTAGCTCGATTAGGTGCACGAGTAGGTATTCTAGATGCGGACATCTATGGCCCAAGCATGCCTTTAATGCTCGGCAAAACCGAACCAGTACAAATCAGCGGCGAGCATTACATTCCTGCAAAAGCTCATGGAATACAATCCATGTCTATTGGCTATCTCACCAACAGCGAGCAGGCACTCATCTGGCGAGGTCCTATGCTTGCTAAATCGCTAATTCAAATGCTGGATATTACACTTTGGGATGATCTGGATTATTTATTCCTTGATTTACCACCAGGTACAGGAGATATCCAATTGACATTAGTACAAAAAATACCCCTAACCGCAGCTATAGTAGTAACTACACCGCAAAACGTAGCAACTCTTGATGCACAAAAAGCAATAACCATGTTTTCTAAAACAGGAATTGATGTGTTGGGTATTATAGAAAATATGTCCACTCATATTTGCAGCCAATGCGGACATCAAGAAGCAATTTTTGGTACAGGTGGCGCCGAAACTCTTTGCGCTACATACCATACAACATTACTCGGACAACTTCCTTTGGATGGACGCATAAGACAAAACTGTGATGAAGGTAACCCTACTGCAACTCAAGCTCGTAATGAATTAACTGATACATTGATTAAAACAGCAATGAAGAGTGCTATGGAATTGGCGAAAAAACCAATTAATTATGCGGATAAGTTCCCTAAAATTGTTGTTGAGTGAACTCAATAGAGACAGCTATAATCGCATTGTTACATGTAGTATTGTTGCCTGGATGCAAGATAGTAACTCTGTTTTTAAGTTAAAAATACCCCTGCCCCATTACTGAGGGCGTTGTTGAATAAATAGTTTGGAAAGATACAATGATGACCAAACTGTATATATGTAATTCCCCCAAAGGCGGGAATTACATGAGATTTTTTCAACAAAGCCCCTTTGGGAGAAAAGTAAGTTTCGCATAACTTCAAAGCAGAGTGGCTACAATGCAGTTAAGGGCAAATCCATTAAAATAACAACAATAAATAAATTAGCCATGGAACGATTAATAATAATAACTCTTAGCCTCCTGTATTCTTGCCTGACTTTAGCCAAGCCTTCTTACCAAATTGATTTAATTATATTTGCACAGCCAAATCAAAACAGAGCGCTTTCTATTGATGCACCGCTTATCCCAACAAATGCCAATGCAATATCCTTAAAAACAGATACAGAAAAATCAGGGAAGCCCTATCGCTTGTTGTCTCCTTCTTCTTCAAGCTTACGCGATGAATACTATTTACTGAGTCGAAGATCAAGTTACCAAGTCTTGGGGCATTATTCATGGAGACAACCAGCAAATAATCAAAGCATCGTAGCTCTACCCTTCATCGATCATCATGGTTGGCAAATGCAAGGTACTTTAAATGTAAAACAAAGCAATTATTATTCTTTTGATGCTGAGTTTCAGGTATCACCGCCCAATAACCCACAATCATCATTCACTGTCTCACAAAAACAGCGCTTAAAAGACAATGTTGTTTATTATCTAGATAATGCTCAGATTGGTATGATAGTTAAAATTCATAAAATGGGATAAATCAATCTAGCCTCGGTGCAGCACAGCGAAACTGGGGTTTTCTTTTTTATAGATTCCCATGGTTCACCTTAGAGAACGATTGGATTTGAGCGCAGGTTACGCTTAAACTTATTCTCTGAGAGTCTACGTTCCGCAACGTGTTCGCGGGACGTAGACAGGAAGGAAATATAGAAAAATATTCTTAAGTTAGTGCCATTACAGCATTCATCAGTATGTGGGGCTTCCGAAACGGGATTTTCGCGCAAGATGAGCTAAACACAGCCACTCAGTGAATGGAGCGTGGGCGCTTGCACTATTTTTTTCCCGGAGGGAAAACCTGATCAAACACCGTTGCACCACCCTCCACAACGTTTTTCACAGCAGTGTTTAAATCAAGAAACATCCGGATTGGCCTTATTTGAAAAAAAGCCCCAAAAGCCATTTCCCGACTGCCTGCTTCTGCCTACTTCATGCAATCCAAATAACGCGGCGGCGGTAAGAGTCAGCGAAGCAAATGGGCCTAATCTGGTGTAAAAAGGTGACATAAATAAATTTCCAAAACTGATTAATGCACCAGTCTTTAAAACTTTTTCAGAACTTACTTGTTCTCGAGGCATAATACATTTCCTTAATAAATTATCTAAAAATGAAAATATTATGGACGATTATTTTTATCATTAGGCATAATTTCGTCAAATATAGCCGCACCTCCAACAACAATATTTGCTAGAGCATTTTGCACTTCCGTGCTTTTATCGCCTGTATTACCACCAAAAAAGGAATTTAAGCTATTTACACCATTTGCAATCGGTCTTCTTTTCTTACCTATTTCATGCGCACCATATAAAAATGCACTCGTCGCAACAATTGCTGCAGTTAAACCCAATTTCGCATCAACCCAATACAAAGGCGCTAAAACTGTATTTCCAAGAGCAACTATAGCACCAGTCTTTCCTGCATCATCAATATTTATTTTATCTTGCGCCATATCAATTCCTTATGAATAATTATTTTTTAGTACAGACTATGTGAGCATAAATAAAATTGCAAGCATAAATTAATACATCATATTGACCAATATCAAACCACACACAAGGCAATGTGAATTGAATTAATACAATTCGTAAATTATACTCTCATATGATGCAATCAAATCATGAGCTCATAATGACCCAAAATAGCCGAATTATTGATGCGCTCACCTTATGTCTCAAACAAAAGTCCGATAAAGATTTTAAATTGAATAAATCAGCTGCTTACGCTGGACTATCTGACTTATATGAACACTATTCCCTGGAAAATAAAACCGACCAATTTTTTGAGGGATTTGAACAATTATGCATGATACCCAATGATTATCTTCTTGGAGACAATCAAATTTTGGATAATTTTATCATTCAATTCGAAAAAGTATTTCATCCCCAAAAAACTGAAAAAAGGATCAATCGCCCTACCCCATGGTGGGAAATCGAGCGTGACCGTCTGCTTGCAATTGCAGAACAACATTCTCCATGCTATGTATATCATTGCGAAACCCAAGTATCTCAGGCCAAACAGTTACTGAGCTTACAATCAATCGATACTCTATTTTATGCAGTCAAAGCCAACCCCCATCCTTCTATTTTAAAAACTTTGGAAAATGAAGGCATTGGATTTGAATGTGTTTCCATTCAGGAGTTAAAACGAATAACAGATTTATTCCCCCATATGAACAAAAAACGAATTTTATTTACGCCAAATTTTGCCCCAAAGCTAGAATATGAATTTGCCATGAATTTAGGCTGCTATATTACAATAGATAATTTATACCCTTTAGCAAACTGGCCTGAATTATTCAAAAACCGCAACATTATAGTCCGTATTGACCCTGGTACAGGTGCGGGCCACCACAAACATGTTATAACCGGAGGAAATGAGTCAAAGTTTGGAATTGACCAAAATGACATAGAACAACTTAGAACATTAACTCATAAGTATAATATCCATGTCATTGGGCTGCACTCACATTCGGGAAGTGGAATTCTTACACCAGAGCTTTGGGAGCAAACCGCTTTAATACTCACATCACTCATTGAGAAATTCCCTAATATTGAATTCATTAATTTAGGTGGTGGTTTGGGAATTGTTGAAAAACCAGGACAAAAACCCTTGGACCTGACAAAACTTGATTCACGATTATTAAAAGTAAAAGCAAATTACCCACATTTGCAGTTCTGGTTAGAGCCTGGTCGCTATTTCGTTGCAGAAAGCGGTGTCCTCTTAGCAAAAGCCACTCAATGTAAGGAAAAAGGCGAAGTCCAATTTATAGGAATTGAAACAGGGATGAATTCATTAATCAGGCCTTCTTTATATGGGGCTTATCATGAAATTGTCAATTTAAGTCAACTGCACTCAAAAAAAGCTGGTTTTTCGCATTTGGTTGGTCCGATTTGTGAATCTGGAGATACATTGGGATACGACCGGTTACTCCCCTTAACTCGAGAAAATGATATCATTTTAATTGCAAATACTGGAGCATATGGACATAGTATGAGTTCCCACTATAATTTAAGACCACCTGCAAAAGAAGTTATTTTTGAAGTATAGAATTATAACTTTTACCCATTTTTAAAATCCCCCCCCTCTATCCCGTAGTGACCAATATGGATACACTCTGCATTGTATTCAATTAATATGTCAATTATAATCGCAACATCAAAAATTGAGGAGTTTACTATGCCGAATCAAGGCAAAATTATTAATGTTGTAAATCTTTGTCTAAAACAAAAAGGCAATATTGACTTCACATTGAATAAAAAAGGAGATTTCATTATCAAAATTGAAAAAACATTCCGTGCCGATGAATATAGTTATTATGAATTCTTACAAAGTGACGTCGAAAAAATATTAGATATTGGAACTAAACCATTAAGAAATGAATTTAATTTAGGACTCGTAACAGCTGAAGCACACTGGAAAGAAATTTTCAAAAAAATTACGGGCAATAATCGCTTCTATTCAATTTTTAGTAAAAACCATGCTATCACTTTATCTGTCGAAAACGGAAAATATATAGTTTACGATCCGAATTACAACAAAAAAACCAAAGAGCTTGAATCAATTGATGACTTAATCAAAGAAATTAAAGATTGCTTTGATTATAAAGACGATTCTTTTGGACTAGCCATTCGTGCATTTGCTCCTCCTGATGCAACTCCTGAACACTACCCTTCACATGACGAGTTACATCAAATTTCCATTGCAGGTCAGATCGATACAAATTCCAGTTTCTTTGCGGCTATAGCAAATGATATCGACACCCTCGAATATTTATTTAAGCAGAACAAAATCAATTATGACACACTAACAAAAGAATATTTTCGTCCTGAGTTTAACAATCTTTTAATACAACAACCAAAATCACCCATTCTAAAAAAAGCTGTTTTACAAGGAATTCAGTTCACTCTCTTTGTTGGAAACCTTAAAGAAGCAGAAAAGTTAATTGATCATTATCGCAAAACATACACTGCAGTTGAAGAACAAGAAGAGTTAAAAAATGAATTGCAGATGCTTCTGGATCGCTCAGTAAAACAACTTGTGCTACCTATGAAAAGGGAAGCAGATTACACCAAAATATTAAAGTTATTAGATCAATTAAATCTTACTCAAGAACATAAAAATCAAACGACTTATAATCATTTGCAACTTCTGACGTTTATTAAACAAGAAGTGGATTCTAATACAATAGACCAGTTTTTAAGTAAACTGTCGCCAGAACAAATAATAAAACAAATTCAATGTGCTGCTATCGCCAACCAACATCATGTTTTACATTTGTTATTCAAGCAATTAATAAATGCCAAAATTAACCCAAAATCATTTACTTCTATTTTTAACCAAGAGCTTATTCAAGCGATTAATGTGACCACTCTGAAAAAACTCTTTGAAAATGGCTTCATGGTTAATCTTCAGGATCCTGATTTGCTCGCTCAATGCATGCAGCGTGACGATAAAACCATTTTTGAAACTTATGCCCACGCATGGCTTGCACAATCAAATTCGACGCTTTGGGGACATGTCGAAAAACGTGAATACGATTTAATTGATCTAAGCACGCCGCTTGGCTCAATAACGCTACTCAATGCCCTTATTTTCCTGCGAAAAAATGAGCATGTTAAAAAAGCATGGAGAGATAATATTCCCGAAGAAATGCTCAAAAGTGCACTGACCATTGCCATATTGAATGGCAATAAAGAAATGAGTTTGTTTCTTCAGGAAAAACTGCAGTCCCAAAAAAGCCGCCTTGAACAAGACACCTTGGAATTCCTTTACACTAAAGGATTACAAGAAGAAGACTTATCTATTTTAGATACTCTTACTCAATTAAAGTTCAACGTGCTGCGTAAAACCGAGGATATACGTGCACTCTTCATGTTATGTTTTGATTATGAAGATTACGCAATCATCGAAAACTGTTTTGCAGATGCAAGCCCTAAAATAAAGAAACTCATTTTAGAATACAGTTTAAACTGGAATATTGCGCCTGTAATAACGATATGTGCTCAAAAGGCCCCTCAACTTTTTAATGAGTACCTCAATGCTTCGGCTACAAATACTAGAAATCTTGCCAAACTCAATCGAGTTATAACCAAGATTCCCTCCGATATTCTTTCATTGAACGCAGTGCCACAAGAACAAAAAAAACGAATCAAAGACTTATTCAAGAATAAGCTTCCATCTCTAGCAAAAACATTATTTAGCAAAGTAACCTGGGAAGAAGAGGAACTCGATGAATTCCTCAATGACTTAATCCAGGACAAAAATGAAAATGGAATTAAATTATTATTACAACTCGCGCCAACATTAAAGCAAAGACCAAAACTTATTGCCCTGCTGGCACAAAATAACCTGTTAATACCTTTAGACTTTTTACTCGATAGAGAAACAGTTGTAATTGATGATGAATTAACAGAACAAATTTTTACATCCGCATTAGTCAATAACAATAAAAATTTGGTTGCCCGATTTTTGAGTCAAGGAAGAATAACCCCTGAAACTCTTTTAAAACAACCTATTGTAGAATTACTTAAACAAGCAATAGAAAAAGGTAATGACTCTGTTTTAGCACCATTTATTGAGTCTAATCTTAATTTCGGATTAGATTTTAAAGAATTATTTCTTTTTAGTTGTGCTCAAAAGCAAACAAAAATAGCCAATCAGCTCCTTGCCAAAGAATTTACTCTGAGCACGATTGAAAGAAAATCTGCAATTCAACAATTATTTGGTGATCAACCTATTCCTGCTTTGTTTGATAGAATCTATGAACAAGGCTATGGTAGACTTTATCAATTATTATTAAAATCCAACGTCCCCAATCCTAGAGCTTCGCTTCTGAATTCAATTAAAAATCCAGAGCAAGATCCTTCAATCCAAAGCAGCACACTTTATTTAAATCTTTTAAAAAGAGCAGTTAAAGAAAAAAATGAGAAGATATTTAATACTTTGTTTAAGCAAAGTGATCTTCCAAGTGCTCCCAATAAGAGTATTCTAGATGCGTTAAAAGATCCTGTACTCTTTGCAAGTGTCTTCCCCTTATTTGAAAAGCAATACAGCCTGCAAATATTAATAACTGAAGCATTACAACAAAAAGAATGGGCGACACTAGGCAATCTTCTTGAAAATAAAAAATTGACCGACTTGGATGAGGACCTGCAACAGCCTATACAAGACCATGGTGCGGACATCATCAAGGCTTATATGGAGAATCTCGAAGCCCATTATGATAAAACCGACGTACGTCCTAAGCTGTTTCAACTTCTGAACAGTACAAATCCTCAAGTTCTTACTCAATTAGCACATCCATATAAAGAAGTAATTCAAAAAGCTCTGGAACGCGTTGAGCTCAAGATGCTGGAAGAGCAACTCGATTTAAACAATCAAATTTATCGTCATATTTTTGACAGTTTACCCTTGAAACAAGCATTGGAAGAACTTGCTAAAATATTTGCAGAATGTCAGAGGATTATTAATGAGCAGAACATTGATTTGGATCAGCCCATTGAAAATCTGGAAATAGCGAATCATCTGGCGCAAATAAAAATTATTATGGCTGGAAAAGATATTGACCCAGATTACTTGAGTGAAAGCAATTGTGCGCTTTTGGAAAAACTAATCGATAACCCTCGATTTAAACAGGTTTGTCAATTGGAATTTAAGCTTCATTGCTTGCTCAGACAATTTCAAAGACCGCTTTCGATGCAAAATGACGCCGTTGCTAATGAATTCCATACAACAATCAGATTACTTCGTGAAAGTTTAGCACGAGTAAACTTACCTGAGAATTTTGTTTTGCCTGAAATTCAACGCTTTTTCGCGCCTCAAGCAAAAGTGATTTCACCAGAACCAAAAGAAATGGAGAAAAAATCGTTACCTTCTAAAAAAGATACGAAACAATCGAATTTGGATAAATCGAATCTGGCTAAATTGAAAAAAAGCTGTACTGATGCAGTAAAAGATTATCTAAAACATCGTGACCAAACTTTAAGTTATTTTTCTTATTTTTTTGATTATTATCGTGGCCAAATTCGTGCCAAGCATTATAATAATTTGATTCAATCAGCTAAAACAAAACAAGAGTTGAATATTATCGAATATGCAATTTTAGCAAATAATAACACGACTCAATTGAAAAAGGATTTGATGTCAAAACTTCAAATTACAAATGAAAATACTGCCAGGAAGAAGCTCGAAGCCGTGATTCGAAAATCTTTTACTAAGGATGAGTTGCCCCATATAGATGCACTGATTGATTCAATCAATCAAAAAGTTAATGGGAATAATAGAATTCTAACTAAAACCTTATTTAAAGAGGAATTGGAATATTTAAATCAAATATGCAAGCCTCAACCTCAAGGTACCATGAAAAATTATTCGTTCTTTACTCCTGCAAAGCAAAGTCTAGTCACTGGATTTTGGCAATGGATTGTTAGCTGGCTTAGCAATGACAGCTCCTCTACCATTGAGCACAAATTATCAATGAGCAAATAATAACATAACCGCGCTTATAGCCTGGGTGAAATCAACAGGGAACCTGGGCTAAATACTTTTGTCCCTCTTTAGAAAACCTGGGTTTCTCTTCGCTTCAACCCACGGTACTTTTATTTTCGGAAATATAATGGATCAATCAGGACTTACGAAAAACTCCAAGATCGAGGCAAAAACTGTTTTAAATGAGGGAGTTTAGATAAACTAAATAACTGAATGAAAAAAATTTTTTTAACGAAAAGATTGGTTTTTTTCGTAAGTCCTGTCAATAAATTATGCTACGATTAGGCATTTTTTATTATGGTCATAATATAATGCAGGACGCACTAAAAAAAATCTTTCAAAAATATCCTCAAACAGAAGCTCCTTTTATGCATGAACAACTTGCAGAATGGAGTGTCACACGTCCATTGACTGGGTTACGAGTAGCTCATCATGTTCCTGTAGTAACCAATACTTTATTAAAAATAGCTTGCTTAATTGCAGCAGGAGCCGATGTCACCGTCACCAATCCTACAGAATTTTGTCATGCTCATCCACAGGCAGTATCCTCTTTAAAGGAGGCCAAAGTTCGTTATGTAGACGATCCACGCTCACTTGCTGGAGAACCATTTGATCTTTATTTTGATTGTGGCGGACAGCTTTATCAATTTCTTGGAAAGCCTAAAATTGGTGCAATCGAATTAACCGGTTCTGGGGATCAATTTTACCGACAGCAACTACTTAATTTTCCTGTGATTAGCGTGGATCGCACGATGACAAAACAACTCGAGACAGTTTTTGGGTGTGCTGAAAGCAGTCATGTGGCTCTGGTTCAATTGACAGGAGTCAATCTCGCTGAAACCTCATGGATTATTTTTGGTTTTGGGAAAATCGGCCGAGGACTCGCCTATTTTTGCACACAGAATAAAATTCCTGTAGTTGTTGTTGAGCCGACTGAACAACAACGAAATTTAGCCCAAAAGTTAGGTATCAAAGCAATCGCTCCTCAGGATTTCAGTGAGTTGGAACGTGCATTAATCGAAGTGAATGTTGTTGTTAGCGCAACAGGGAAAAAAGCAGTGATGAACGAATATCCTCACTCCTGGTTCAGCGGAAAAATTTTAGCTAACTTAGGAGTCTATGATGAGTTTGGTCCTCACTTTAGTGATGATGAGGTCTTAAATCATAAAATGCCAATCAATTTCGTACTCCATGATCCGACACCAATGAAATATATCGATCCGGAGTTTTATATTCATAACCTTGCTGCATTAATGCTTCTGAACGAAAAACTGACGCCTGGAGTGCATGGAATATCCTCAACTTTAGATAATCGTATTGTTCAGAATTGGTGTGCCCATCATTCATTTCCATTAGATGCAATTAATGCTTGGTTGCATTTATAGTATGGAGGTAATACAACGAGACCTGAGGTATTGGAACGTATTAGAACATCCACGTTTTCGTTACCCTGCCCCAAGCTGCTGCGATCAGCGCAAATTTAACTCAAGCTGCGCCTTAATTTTCAAAATAAATTTACACTCTCTCCATGATGCTATATATTTCGCCTTTTTTCTTGAAACAGATTAATGAATTTATTGCACCCAACACCTTCACACAGCTCCAAAAGAACCATTATATGGTTAGTCAGCGTATTCTTTCTTTTGTTTCAATTTTTCTTGCAATTATCATCAGGGATTATTATTGGCGCTATAATGCATGAGAAACAACTCACAGCATTCACTGCCGGTCTATTAAGTAGTGCTTTTTATTATGTTTATACCACAATGCAAATTCCCGTAGGTCTTCTTTTTGATCGATACAATACGCGAACTCTATTATCCTTAAACGCCTTACTGTGTGCCTTGGGTTGTTTGCTATTTTCTACTGGATACAACTTATTCGTGCTATTTCTTGGGCGTCTCATTATCGGTGGCGGCTCTGCTTTTGCGTTTGTAGGTATGACACGTGTGCTGCGCCAACATTATCCCCTAAGGCTATATGCGTTTATGATCGGGCTTACAGAAACTCTAGGATTTACTGTTACGGTATTGTGCATGATTGGAATGGGCTCCCAGATAAGTCGCATTAGCTGGCATTACTTTCTTGCAGGAAGCGGTATCATAGGTCTTTTAATTGCTTTTTTATGTTTGAATTTTATTCCAAGTAATAAACCTGTAATTACGGATCATCATCAGTATAAAAAACATTTGCTACTTATGCTAAAAAATAAATTAGTATGGATTAATGGATTATTTGTTGGTCTAGAGTTTTCGGTTATTACTGTTTTTGCTGCAATGTGGGCAGTTCCTTTCCTTCAGTTAAAATTAAACTGTTCTCTAGAAACTGCCAGTATACTTACATCCATGACTTTATTAGGAGCGGGTTTAAGTTGTCCTATTTACGGCTGGCTCTCAATTCATTTGTCTAAACGCAAACCACTTATTCATATTTCATGCTTATCAACTGCCATTTTATTTATTCTTGTTCTTTTCATACCCACACACGCTATTTTCCTCACTGGGGTACTTTTGTTTGCAATTGGGCTATGTTGCGGCGCGTATATGCTTGCATTTACCATCGCGAATGAACTAGCGCCACCTGAGTCGCTCTCTGCATGCACTGGGTTTACCAATACCTTAGCAATGGCTTCAGCCCCTCTTCTACAACCACTGGTAGGCTATTTACTGGATTACTCTAAAGGCGATACAAACCTCCATACCCTATATGATTATCAACTTACTCTATTAATTATTCCAGCTGCATTAATTATTGCCAGTGCACTGTCCCAATTTCTTCCTGAAAAAGAGAAGTAAGCTGCAAATAATTACTTTTCTCTTTTTCCCCTATTAATAAAACCTTAATAATCTATCTATAAAATAACAAATATTGCCCAGTATGTAGTTATTTTATATGGCGACTTCCAAAACAGATATCAGAAAACCTATCGGCCCTGCCCAAAAAGAAATAAGTTACTTCGTCGTATTTGGCGATAGCCTTTCTGACGGAAAAAACATGGGGGAAAAATTTTCTTTTCTAGGATCCTTTATAAATGGGCTCTGGGACAAAGAGCTAGGATTGGATAAGTCCCCCAAAGAACGCTTTACCAATGGTTATACCTGGGCAGACGTGCTGCGAGCGACCCTCATTAGCAAATTCATTAATGAGGATAAAATAAAGAAAGATACTGAACATCATTTTGGAAAATATAATCTTGACTCTGCGGATATCAGTGATGATATTCTTTATCAATCACCCTATCAGCGAAAGAGATACACTTCGAATGAAGTTGAGGCTGAATCAAATGAAGTGCAACGTAAAAAACATGCACAGGATAGAGATGAAGGCCATCTATTCGCGGCAAAACGAGAAAGCACTCCAGAAAACGAAAAAGAGCCAAGATATACACTTGATAATGCTGACTTAACTGATGCCGCAATCGCAGGTCGATACAGAAAAAATGTCCCGGATCCTCGCAAAGAAAAGAGGCTCACCAAAGCTCCACTGCAAGAATCCTCTGATGATATATCAGACAAATTGATATCAGATCCCCGTTATAGGCAATACGTTCAAGAATATTACTCTCTTGATAATGGCCGGACTGCGCAATTTAACGGTCGAAATTTCTTTGTAAATTATAGCCAGGGTGGTGCAACATCTTATGATTACAGCTGGAGTGTTGATTTTCTTTCCTTTTATTCCCTGCTTACATCGATAAAGCTTTTTTTCACCCGTTTGCTTGTATCCAACTTATCGAAGCAGGTAGCGCAATTCTTAGAAGATAATGAGAAACAGGAAGTTACTAAAGAACAAAAGGAAAAGACACTTATTACTATATTTTCCGGGGCAAATGATTTAATTACAGCAAATTCGGACCTAACAAAGGAAGCTGCTGATCGTGCGGTACAGAGTAACATTGATAATATTGAGAAATTAATTAAACAAGGTTATAAAAATTTTGTTTTATGTAATTTGCCCGATCTATCATTAACTCCACGTTTCCAGAATAAATCACCTGAGGAGTGTCAACACGCTCGAGAAATATCAAACTATTTCAATGCGCAATTAAGAACCAAATATCTGGAGCTGCAAACAAAACTAAATAAGAACCGTCCTGATTGCTCTATTGATCTTTTTAATATCAATCAAGTCTTTAGCACAGTTTATAATGATGTCCTTGATAAGGGCAAAGATTCAAAATACCATGAATATTTTGATAAAGACAAACTAAAAGAGCCCTACATAGATTCACCTGAATATAAAATAACCCCGGAGGGGACATCTCCAGGAGCGAAACATATGTTTTGGGATGATGTTCACCCAACTGCTACGATGCATGCCTTGTTAATGTCCGAATACTACAAAAGTCCGGAAGGTTTGGGTAAATATAAACTCTCGGCACCTCCAGAACAAAGTGCAGCCCAATTATGCAAACAATTTAAACAGAAATACCACGAAAAATTAGAACATGGCTGGTTTAGCTTTTTGAATTCAGATTCGAAACTTCCTATTGATTATAAAGATCCAGAAAAAGCTCTTATCACCATATTACGTTATGCTCTTGATGAAGAGAACGAAGATGCGGATTTCGTACGTGAAGCCATGAGCGATTTAGGTTGGTGGGTAAATGATGAGCCCAACATGTGCATCCCCGCGCTAACTGATGCTATGTGGATTGTAGATCCTAAACATGCGAAAAAACTGCAAGAACAATTAGACCCTCATCTAGCTAAACTTGATTCATCTGGAGTGATACTCAGCGCATTGAAGAATCCGGAATTGGAAGAACAGTCAGAGCCTCATCTGGCTAAATTTAATTCATCTGCAGTTGCTCCCAGCGCATTGAAGACTTCAAAAGATGATAAAAAGAATCATCCCCAAAAAATTCCTCCAGAACTGACTTTTGCTCCTGACGTAAAAGAACGATTGCAAAAGCTGCAAGATCGATGGGATAAAGAGAAAGAACAAAAGCTGGCTCAGGTAAACCAAGGGTCTTCAGTGCCCCAAACTGGATTCTAGAGAGCAGTTAAAGAACACCAATTAATATTTATCTACTATATTAATATGTAGAATTATCAAACTAAAACTGAGGTTTAGCTTCTCTTTAAAATTTGATGGGATCTACATGCAAGATGCTCGAATAGACAGTAAGAAAATAGAGAAAGTAATATTTGCCGAGCGCATAATGCTGCTTAATAAAAACTTATTATTAAGCATCCCTGCAAATTTTTTATGCTCATTAATAGTCTTTATTGGACTATATACAGTTATCAATCCAAAAACTCTTTTTGTATGGTTTCTGGCTACTCTATCCATTTTTGCATTACATGTAAGTGTATATATTTTTAATTCTTATCGTCCCTTATCATCAGAATACTATTTAAAATGGTTAATAAGTTTTGGTGCTATTTATGGTGCACTATGGGGAGTAGCAGGATCAGTGCTAATTCCTTATAACAATCTGTTAGATCAAATGCTGGTCATCATTATCATTATCGGAGTAGCATCTGGTGGACTTCATATTCTTCAGCCCAATCTTTTTGCAAGTCTTTTATTTTTTACTTTATCCATTCTTCCTCTAAGCTTTTGGCTTTTTTATCAAAATACACTGACCTATTGGTTACTTGGAGCCGCATTACTGATTTATTTTTGTTTTGTATCAATTGTATCTTCGATAGGATATGGGCTGCTTAATAAAAATTTTAAATTGCGTTATGAGAATTTAGATCTAATTGACGAGTTAATTAGAATAAATGCTGCATTGGAAGAAAGTGAGTCACGATTTCGTTCTGCATTTAATTCAGCAGCAATTGGTATGGCTATAGTTTCTTTGGAGGGGCGATGGCTAAAAGTCAATGAATCTCTTTGTCAGATTGTTGGATACTCAGAAAAGGAATTATTGAATACTGATTTTCAATCCATTACCTATCCAGAAGATTTAAAGCTGGATTTAAATTATATACGGCAATTATTGGCGGGGGAAATACGATTCTATCATATGGAGAAACGCTATATTCATAAAAATGGCGACATCATATGGATTTTACTTAGTGTTTCATTAATCCGAGATCCAGAGAATAAACCACTCCAATTTATTGCACAAATTCAAAATATTGATACTCAAAAACGAGCAGAGCAAGAACTTAAATATATTGCTCATCATGATGTTTTAACTGGTTTGGGAAATAGAAAGCAGTTGGAAATATCATTTAATCATGCATTAGCCTATGCGATACGTTACCAAAAACAAATTGCCATTTTATTTATGGACTTGGATTATTTTAAAAGAGTAAATGACAATTTGGGGCATGATATAGGAGATCTCTTATTAATAGAGATAGGAAAAAGGTTAAAAACTATTTTACGGTCTACTGATATACTTGTCAGGCAAGGTGGCGATGAATTCATTATCGCGCTCACTGAATTATCTAATGTAAGTTCCGTTGAAACTATAGCAAAAAAAATTCTTGATGCTGTTGCTAAAACTATAACCATAAAACGACATGACATTTCAATTACAGGCAGTATTGGCATAAGCCTATACCCAGCTGATGGCTGTGACTTAAACAGCTTAATCAAACAAGCTGATGAAGCATTGTATGCAGTGAAATCGACAGGAAAAAATAACTATCGATTATCCAGTGCTGCATTATTGTAAATAGCAAAAAATATCCGTTGCTTTGATCTCACTTCTTATCTATTTACCATTGTAATTATGGATAATTTATATAAAAAAAACCGGGCATCAAGCAATAAATAAATTGACTGTTTCTATTTTACAAAACATCCCACCCTCAGGCAGTTAACTTCTCCTTATTAATACCGAGTTCGCTTGGTTGATTTTTTAAAAATGATTGTTGCGTAACAAAACAAAAACCTTCACGACCGTCTTTAGAAAACCCTGCGACTGTATGTGATGATGGATCATTAGCCTTCAGAGTATTGATCAATTTTAAACTCAGCTTGGGTAAACCTATGCTCAGCATGCACAGATCATTATCTAAAGGTTTTATTGAAACAAATTGGGACATTTTTACTTTATTGCCCAATGGATCAAGCCAACCTGCTACAGCAGCACTAGTTGCATCTTTTTCTTTAAGATTTGCAGAGTAAAATCCATTATCATCAGTCAACCGACAGAAGGTTGTACTAATCTCATGAGTGTCTTTTTGATCGTTGTTTAATACCAATTTGCCAAACCAGGTTTTATTCCCTGTAACAAACTGCTCCTTATCATCGATACGTAAATGTCCATTAAGCTGGCTTGTCTGGAGCACCTGAAGTTTTACTCCTGGACGTAAGATCAAGGAGTCATTCACGTTATTCGCTTGTTTTAACATATCTACTTTGAAATTAAATCCTTTTTTATCTGCTGTTTTAACACCAAAAATCCAGCTGTCATTGATGGGATTGTAACGAATAAAGGAATAACCAACATGCCAATCAAGTGGTGTTGATTGCTCAATTTTTTCTTTATCTTCGTTAAAAAATACCAGTTGATTTGTTTGTCCATCAATTAAAGCTGCTTTAGTATGGAACTCTGAACCCTGGCGATGCATTTCAAAAAAATAGCCGTATTTATCCCCACTTTCATTTTTTACCATACCAGAAAAAGTCCAACTACCTGTAGTTGAATCGATAGATTGTACAAGTTGCGGCACTGGTTCAATTTCAGTCGCAAATAATCCTGAACTAACGTGGAACATAATTAAAAATAAAAAACAGCGAATCCAAGCAAACATAATCAGCAATAACCTTTTAACTGTTGATGTAACCACAATGCGTCCCAAAATGCATCATCCAATACAGCCTCTACGGGTAAATAATGCATGTTATCCGAGCTGAATGCTCGGCATTTCACTGCATCTTTTTCCGTCATAATAATAAGTGATTTCGAAGAATTCAAATCATCTGGCTTAAACTGATAATGATCAGGATAAGAACAGGTATCGAATTCTATCCCTAATTGCAGCAAAGTGGAATAAAAACGTTGGGGATTACCTATCGCAGCAATCGCCTCCCATTTTTCATTTAATTTCTGAGGTTCAATTTCCTCATCTGTACTTAATTTTTTAATTGTTCCAGGCCTCAATACCATTGGATATGCATTAGACCTCTTTTGAAACGCTACTGCAGAGTGGGCTTGTTTCATCGATACTGAATCCGAATCCTCATGCCACTTACCTTCATTTACCACAATAAAATCAACCTGTTCTAGACGTGCAGCAGACTCTCTTAGTGGGCCTGCCGGCAAACAAAGGCCATTACCTAATCCTCGAGTTCCATCAATAACAGCAATTTCAATAGCTCGTCCCATACGGTAATGTTGTAATCCATCATCGCTTATAATGATTTGGCTTTGATGCTTTTCTAAAAGATAACGAACCGCCTCGGTTCGTTTCGGTGCAATCACTACAGGACATTTGGTTTTTTGTGCCAACAGTAAAGGCTCATCTCCAACTTTTAGAGCAGAATCATTTACATGTACTTCATAGGGAAAATGCTTCGTTGCTGCACCATAACCACGGCTAACAATACCAACTCGCAATCCTTTTTGTTGTATTCTTTTGGTCAACTCAATAACTAAAGGAGTTTTTCCCACTCCTCCAACCGTTATATTACCAACAACAATCAGAGGAACTGGGCAATTTATTTGACTAAAACGTTGCAAAAAATAGCGCCTGACTGAAACTACAGCAAAATATCCCCAAGACAAAGGGCGCAACACCCATTGAAGTGGATGATCTTTTCCATACCATAATTTATCCAGGAAAGCAGACATCAGGCTACCACATCCTCACGAATCATATCTATGTGCTGCATTCCTTGAAGTTGTGCATAATAGCCTTGTAAATCAAGTAGTTCCTGATGGGTACCTTGCTCTACTATACATCCGTGTTGCATCACTATAATTTTATCCGCATGCTTAATCGTCGATAAACGATGCGCAATAACAAGTGTAGTGCGATTTTTCATCACTTGATCCAAAGCGATTTGGATGTATCGCTCGGACTCACTATCCAAAGCAGATGTTGCTTCATCAAGAATTAAAATAGGTGCATCCTTTAAAATAGCACGCGCAATAGCTATTCTTTGTCGCTGACCACCCGAGAGTAATACTCCATTTTCACCAATACGCGTATCATAACCCTCTGGAAAACGGCTAATAAATTCGTCAGCAAAAGCCATTTTGGCAGCTTGAATAATTTGTTGCCGGCTCACATCCGAACGACCGTATGCTATATTATTGGCTAAAGTGTCATTAAATAATGTCACATTCTGACTCACTAAAGCCATTTGCTCACGCAAACTAGCCAAGCTTATTTGATTAATAGGTGTATTATCCAGAGTAATAACACCTTGAGTCACTTCGTAAAAGCGAGGCAATAAACTGGCAATCGTTGTTTTGCCACTTCCAGAATGACCTACCAATGCTACCGTTTTACCTGCTTCAACAGTGAAACTTACATCATGTAATATGCGCTCCCCTTGTCGGTAAGCATAAGAGACATGTTTAAACTCCAGAGCGCCCTGTGATCTTTGCGACAAAACGATCCCTTGTTCTTGCTCAATGGGTAGATCCAACATGGAGAAAACACTTTCAGCACCAGCTAGACCTTTTTGTATTACGGCATTCAAGGTCGTTAGGGTTTTCATCGGTTTAATTAACTGAATCATTGCAGCAATAATTGCTAAAAAAGAACCGGCAGAAATAATCACTACTGTAGACAATTGAATTGCTGCTGCAATGATTGCTGCAATACCTATCGCAATAACAATTTGCACTCCAGACACATTAATCGCCTTGCTTGTAGCAACTTTCATATCGTTTTGGCGTGAACGCTCTATGGCTTTACAGAATTTTCCAGATTCATAAGCAGCCCCTCCAAAAATACGCACTACTTTATAACCTTCAATTGCTTCGCTGGCAATTTCAGTAACCTCTCCCATAGTTTTTTGTACTTTATGACTTATTCGTCGTACGCGTTTATTTGTATAGTTCACAATTAAGCCAACAAAGGGAATAGTTAACAGAAACATGAGTGATAACTGCCAGCAAATGACCATCATCACAGTGAGAAAACCTATAATTAAACAAATATTTTGGACAATATCTGTTAAAGCATCTGCGCTAACCTGCGCTACTTGCTCCACGTCATACAATATTTTGGAAAGCATTTGTCCTGAAGTTGCTTCGTCATAAAAATCAGCAGGCAGACGAAGAATATGATTAAAAACTTTTTCCCTTAATACTTTAACTACTGAGCGGGCAACCCAAGTCATACAATAACTGCCCAATGAACTAACAAGTCCTCTCAAGGTAATTCCGATTAAAACGATATAAGGAATTTTCTTAATAAAATCCATATCGACATTAATAAAGCTTTTATCAAAAAAAGGACGCATCATGTATGTAAAACCAGCGTCAATCAAGGAATACAAAATGTTGGCAAATATACCTAATGCCAGTATGGGCCAAAATGGTTTCACATATGCAAGCAAACGTTTGTATAAAATGCTGGTTTTAACAGAAAGTTTCTTCTTCATGACTCAAGTAACACAATCGAAACATGGGCTATTGTAACTGTTATTACAGGGAAGTGCTAATATTGCTTAAAATTCAAAGTGGCCTGAGTACTGCATCGCGTCCCCTTGTTATAAGTAAGTTATTTCTATCCGAAAACCTGATTCTGCTGCGCCAGCTACAAAATTGAATGGGATTCATGTCATTCCAAAGTCATTTTGATGCGGGTATAAGCACAATGGAAACCTATTTTTTGTACGTTACAATCAGAAACACTCCCTGGCTCTGTAGTAACCGTTGCCCAAGACACCCCTTGCTGTTTTGCCCTATTCAATCGGACTTTTAGTAATTTTTTTTGTAATCCTTTCTCTCGAAAAGCAGGCAAAGTGCTCGTCACCCCTAAATCACAGAAATCGCCGTGAATGGCAATCGAAGCACCAGCTACAATTACATCGTTATCAAAAACAGCATAGGCACTAACTCCTTTAGATTGGGCATAACGAGAAAATTGATCCTCAGCTTCAGGAGCATCAAAACCTAAGGCAACCTTTTTGGCCCATTCATTCAGTTCATGCGGCTTTATTTCTTTAATGGTTAAGGGATCTGCAGCACCGTCATTAGGCTGATATGTGTTTAAATCCAATATTGAGACATTGTTTAATTCACTGATGCAATAACCACGCTGGCTTAAAAATATTGTAAGTTCATTTCCCACAAAAGGACATAATTCAATATCTACACGAGTATGGTTTAATGTTTTATAAAAATGTTCTATTTGCTCTATTTCAGACTGAAAATGCGCACGTTTTGTGGCAAATCCCCACCCTACTACTTGTGACAAATATGAATCAGTCCCTGAAAAACAAGCAGCGCCTCCATTAAGTTCCAATATTTTTCCTTGTGGATATTGCTTGGTTACTTCTATATGGGTTTGCTTGATACACGATTCCATTTGCCAAGCCAGATCTTTAGTAATGCATTTCATCTTAGATATCCTAAGCAAATCGTGGTAAAAATGAAGAAGAGATCATAACTGGATACCATTTACTGTTTCATTTTAATCCTTTTGACAATTCGTATATCAAACCCGGTCCTTGGTAAATCAAACCAGTATACACTTGGATTAATGAAGCACCAGCATCCAACTTAGCCTGCGCACTGTCACAATTGTCGATGCCTCCTACTCCGATCAAGCTAACATCATCACCAACATATTGTTTTAGCAAACGCAGACACTGGGTAGAAAGCTCCCATAGAGGTTTACCACTTAACCCTCCAGTTTCCTGAGCATGGGATAAATGACTCACTCCAGTCCGAGAACAGGTTGTATTCGTCGCAATAATTCCTTCAATACCATACTGCAAAATCACTTCCGTCATCTGTTTTAATGTTTCTAAATCTTCATCTGGAGATACTTTAACTACTAAAGGCACATGGCGTTGAAATTTATCTGACAATTTAATTTGTTCAGCCTGTATTTGCGACAATAAGTTGGCAAAATATTCTTTTTGCTGTAACTGGCGCAAATCGGGGGTATTCGGTGAAGAAATATTAATGGTCACATATGAGGCATACTCATATACTTTACCCAGACAATGAATGTAATCATCTGCAGCATGTTCCAACGAAGTATCTTTATTTTTGCCGATATTAATACCCAAGATTCCTTTGTAACGTGCCTTTTTTACATTCCCTACCAAGGCATCAACCCCGTGATTATTAAACCCCATACGATTAATAATCGCGTGAGCCGCTGGCAAACGAAATAATCGCGGCTTAGGATTACCGATTTGTGGTCTTGGCGTAACAGTACCTACTTCAATAAAGGAAAAACCCAGTTTGGCTAATGCGTCTAAATGCTCTCCATTTTTATCCAAACCTGCCGCCAAACCGACAACATGTGGAAATTGTAGTCCCAAAGCTTCAGTAGGTTTAGGCTTTACCTTTTTAAAACAAAACTTGGGTACATAATGCAAAGCAGACAAACTAAAAGTATGCGCACTTTCAGGATCCATACTAAAAAGTATGGGACGTAACATCGAATACATAAAAAACCTTGTGACCTGGGTGAAGCGAAGCGAAACCCCGGGTTTGGGTTAATTCAGAACACCTGGGTTTCGCTTCGCTTCACCCAGGCTGCATTAATTAAATATCACATTTCTGTGCCCAAACTCGCAACATAGCGCTTTCAGACTTATGCAAATGATAATCGACTTCTCTAATTTCTACGCCATAACCTTCTTTTTGCAGCTCCAACAATACAGGGCCTAAAAACTCAGAGGTTTTTCCTTCCGTATCATTTAAGGGAAAAATTCTTACTTCCTTCGCTACTCTTGCTAATTCACGAATTACATTTAAATGGAATTCGACAGTCTGATCTTCCAAATCTGCAAATAAGTAATTTGTACTTAATGCAAAATCAAAAGAGAAATCGGGATAAGGTAAATGATAATCTGCTGCACCATAATATCGTCCTTCAGCCTTGCCTTGCTCATAATCTGCAAAAAATTTTTTCATTCCATTTTGTCGATGCTCAAGCAGCTGCTCTAAACCTCCAAAGCGACTGAAATCAAATTGATCGTGTTGCTTATGAACTTCATCTGCCATTTGTGCAAAAATCATAATCGCCTTGGAGGATAAGGTATCTTTATCCAAAACAAACAAAGGATCACAACTTACTGCTTGATGCGCTTCTTGAAACTGTTGAGCGTTTACTGCACTGGGACCACATCCATATTCCAATATCTTTGAATTCATATCCTCTTGAGACAAATCAAACATCTCACGATACTCATCAACACTATGTCCCCAGAGTACTAATTTACGCATGAATGACTCTCCTAAATAGATAAAACTAAACGCTGAAACTTTGGCTGTAACTACCTTTGAAAGCTCAGTAGTTTTTCCATTGGCCTAAGATTAGGCGATTTTTTAAATCAGGTAAAGGAGCATTTAAAAAACACTCCTATTCTGCAAACTCAATAACAAAATAAATAATATCTAATAGCTTCCCACTTTAACTTAGATCATGCAGTGCAATCCCCTAAAAGCTCATTTCACCAAGGGTTATTTGAATTGGTTCATCAAATCATTTCTTTAACTTTTTCAATAGGAAAAAAGATCTGAGAAATTCTATTTGCATCTTCAACTTGATTGGGTATAGTCTAACACATTTATAAAAATCAACAGACTACACACTCTGCATTAACATAAACCAAGTTTTAGCAGTCATTTAAAACTTGCAACAGATTAGTAGTTACAACAACAGGAAGTCAGCTATGTACACAGGACCGAACTATCAACTCGGTGAAACTTACGACATGTTGCGCGACAGTGTCTACCAATTTGCTCGTGCTGAAATTGCTCCACTTGCTGCTCAAATTGACGAAAGTAATGCTTTTCCCAATCATTTATGGCGAAAACTAGGTGAAATGGGATTATTGGGAATTACTGCCAGTGAAGAATATGGTGGTGCCAATATGGGCTATCTTGCCCACGTCATCGCAATGGAAGAAATTTCGCGGGCGTCTGCCTCTATAGGCCTGAGTTACGGTGCTCACTCCAATTTATGCGTCAATCAAATCAATTTAAATGGTAATCATTCGCAAAAACAAAAATATCTGCCTAAACTCATTAGTGGAGAATATGTTGGCGCTCTCGCTATGAGTGAATCCAACTCAGGATCTGATGTAGTCAGTATGCAATTACATGCTCGTCCAGCAGGCGATAAGTATATTCTCAACGGCACCAAAATGTGGATCACCAACGGGCCTGATGCCGATGTTCTGGTCGTTTATGCCAAAACAGACAAACAGGCTGCGAGTAAAGGAATCACTGCTTTTCTGATTGAAAAAGGTATGCCCGGCTTTAAAACCGCTCAAAAACTCGACAAGCTAGGAATGCGCGGCTCAAATACCTGTGAATTGGTATTTGAACAATGTGAAGTCCCTGCTGAACAAGTTTTGGGTGAAGTGAATCAAGGTGTTAAAGTATTAATGAGTGGGCTTGATTATGAGCGTACTATTTTGGCCGCAGGTCCAGTAGGAATTATGCAGGCCTGTATGGATGTTGTTTTACCTTATGTACATGAACGTAAACAATTTGAACAACCCATAGGTGAATTTCAATTCATCCAAGGTAAATTAGCAGATATGTACACTGACCTGGGTGCCTCAAGGGCCTATTTATATGCCATCGCCCGAGCTTGTGATGAAGGTAAAGTCAGTCGCAAAGATGCTGCAAGCGTGATCTTATATACGGCTGAAAGAGCAACACAAATGGCATTGCAAGCAATTCAAATTCTTGGTGGTAATGGATATATTAATGAGTATCCTACAGGACGTTTACTGCGTGATGCAAAATTGTATGAAATAGGGGCTGGTACTTCTGAAATCAGAAGAATGCTTATTGGACGAGAACTTTTTAAAGAAACAGCATAAGGAAGAATGAAAATGGAACAGAATGACATAGTAATCGTTGCGGCAAAAAGAACACCCATGGGAGCCATGTTAGGCAATTTATCCGCTCTTTCAGCTCCAGAGTTAGGCGCAATTGCACATATGGCTGCCCTGTCTCAAGCCGGAATTAGCCCAGCAGAAATAGATGAAGTAATCAGTGGTTGTGTTTTATCAGCCGGGATTGGTCAGGCTCCCGCACGACAAGCAGCAATTAAAGCTGGATTACCTAATTCTTCAGGAGCAACCACAATCAACAAAATGTGTGGCTCAGGAATGAAAGCCGTAATGCTCGCTCATGACTTAATTCGAGCAGGGACTGCCAATATTGTTCTTGCAAGCGGTATGGAAAGCATGAGTAATGCACCTTATCTTTTGAGTAAAGCACGCTCAGGATACCGGTTAGGACACGGAGAGTTAAAAGATCATATGTTCCTCGATGGATTAGAAGATGCCTATGACAGAGGGAAATTAATGGGCGTCTTTGCAGAAGCTACAGCCAGTCACTTTCATTTTAGCAGAGAGCAACAAGATGAGTTTGCTACTCGCTCCATGAGTAGAGCATTACAAGCAATAGAAAGTGGTGCCTTTAAGGATGAGATTGTTCCAGTAACTATTAATACACGTAAAGGTGATATTACAGTAAATGTAGATGAAGGTCCTGATGCAGCAAAAATGTCCAAGATACCCCAATTAAAACCTGCTTTTAAAGCAGACGGAACCGTTACTGCAGCTAATTCAAGCTCTATTTCTGATGGTGCAGCAAGTCTGATTTTAATGAGTGCTGGACAAGCAGAAAAACGCGGCATCACACCAATTGCTCGCATCGTTGCACATGCCAGCCATTCGCAAGCGCCTGAGTGGTTTACCACAGCTCCTGTGGATGCGATTCGCAAAGTGATGAATAAAGCATCATGGAAACAAAATGATGTGGATCTTTATGAAATAAACGAAGCATTTGCGGTAGTAACAATGGCTGCTATGACACAACTTGAGTTAAACCCAGAACAAGTTAATATTCATGGTGGAGCTTGTGCCTTGGGTCATCCTATCGGTGCATCTGGTGCGCGTATTTTGGTTACTCTAATACATGCATTAAAGCATCAGGGTAAAAAACGTGGGGTCGCTTCATTATGTATTGGTGGTGGTGAAGCAACTGCAATGGCAATTGAATTAATTTAAAACAAAACGTCCCCTACCCCATTCTATGGGAGAGGGGATCTTTAATAAAAAAGGATGTTCATGCTACGACACAGTCTTATCTACCTGCTAATGAGTATTTTAGTAGTTCTATTTGCGAAATATGCTCATCTTATTATTGTCTATGTTGATGTATTTTTTACCTATGTTAATTTGAAATTAACTCCTATATTCAGCCAAACGGGCTGGGGGCTTGTTATCCGAAAAATTCTCGTTCTTGTCCTGTTGCCTCTAATAATTACCGCCATTCCTGCACTTGCTTATAGGCTTATAAAAGGTGGGGATATGCCACACTTTATTGCCGTAACCTGGATTATTTGGACAATCATCGTTTTAAGCGATATTTTGGTGCGATGAGGATAGGCATGGCAAAATTAATCAGTCAAATTAATACAAGCAGTCAAGAATTCAAGACAAACCAGGCAGCCATGCAAGCCTTGGTAGATGAGTTAAAAAGTCGAATTCAACATATTGCTCTAGGCGGCGACGAAAAAGCTCGAGCTCGTCATTTAAAACATGGTAAATTATTACCAAGAGAACGATTACAACAACTACTCGACCCAGGAAGCCCTTTTCTTGAACTTTCCCAGCTTGCAGCGTATCAAGTTTATGATGATGCAGTCCCCGCTGCAGGGATTATCACAGGAATTGGCTGGGTTTCAGGTATTGAATGTGTGATTGTAGTCAATGATGCCACTGTAAAAGGCGGCACTTATTATCCATTAACAGTAAAAAAACACTTAAGAGCCCAAGAAATCGCTCTAGCAAATCATTTGCCCTGCATTTATCTGGTCGATTCAGGAGGAGCTTATTTGCCCCATCAAGATGAAGTATTTCCTGATCGCGATCATTTCGGGCGAATATTTTACAATCAGGCTCAAATGTCTGCGCAAAATATTCCACAAATCGCAGTAGTTATGGGATCTTGTACAGCTGGTGGTGCATATGTACCAGCTATGGCTGATGAATCAATCATGGTGAAAAATCAGGCCACGATTTTTCTTGGCGGCCCACCTCTTGTCAAAGCAGCAACAGGTGAAGTCATCAGTGCCGAAGAATTAGGTGGTGCAGAAGTCCATTGTCGGCATTCGGGCGTAGCAGATCACTATGCAGAAAATGATGGCCATGCGCTTCATCTGGCACGAGTTTCTATTAGTCATTTGAACCGCAAAAAACCACATCAATTAATGCGCATAGATACGGTTGAACCACTTTATGACAGTAAGGAACTTAACGGTATAATACCTACTGATCCTCGAAAACCTTTTGATATTCGCGAAATTATTGCACGTATTGTTGATGGTTCCGAGTTTGATGAATTTAAAGCGCTTTTTGGTACAACGCTGGTTTGTGGCTTCGCCCATTTATATGGTTATCCTATAGGCATTATTGCAAATAATGGCATTTTATTTAGTGAAAGCGCATTGAAAGGAACTCACTTTATAGAACTTTGTTGCCAACGTAAAATTCCTTTACTTTTTCTGCAAAATATCACCGGTTTTATGGTTGGTTCTAAATATGAAGCCTCAGGTATTGCAAAACATGGCGCCAAAATGGTAACCGCTGTTGCCAATGCCAATGTTCCAAAATTTACTGTAATTGTTGGCGGTAGTTTTGGCGCGGGTAATTATGCCATGTGTGGACGCGCCTATAACCCTAATTTTCTTTGGTCTTGGCCTAACTCTCGTATTTCAGTTATGGGTGGAGAACAAGCCGCTAATGTATTAGCACAAGTGAATCGAGACAAATTGGCAAAACAAGGAAGCGATTGGCCCTTAGCTGAAGAAGAACGTTTTAAGGAGCAATTACGTTCTCAATATGAGATGCAGGGAAATCCTTATTATGCCAGTGCCCGATTATGGGACGACGGGGTCATTGCCCCCCAGGATACACGCAAAGTATTAGGTCTGGGTTTATCAGCAACATTAAATATCCCAATCGAGCCAACACGCTTTGGCGTATTTCGCATGTAAGGAGCATACAGGTGAGCGACTTGTTGTACGAAATTCATGAACACTTGTGTCTACTCACTCTAAATCGTGTGAGCAAGCATAATGCTTTTGATAATCAGCTTTTAGGAGAAATGCAACGTCAGCTTAATGCGGCTATTGCCGATTCTAATGTCCGAGTCATTATCCTTAAAGCCAATGGAAAACATTTTTCTGCAGGCGCTGATTTAGGCTGGATGCAAAACATGGCACGATATACTGAAGAAGAAAATCTAAAAGATGCCATGGTGCTTGGTAATCTAATGTACACTTTAAATAAAAGCCCCAAACCCACTTTAGCCATGGTCCATGGTTCTGCTTTTGGTGGTGGCGCAGGACTTGCTGCAGCATGTGATATTACTATCGCATCTCAATCAGCGCGCTTTTGTTTTTCAGAAGTTAAATTGGGTTTGATACCTGCAGTAATTAGTCCCTATGTAGTTCAAGCCATTGGAGAGCGTAGCGCTAAATCCTTATTCATGAGTGCTGAAATTTTTGATGCAGCCAAAGCGTTGTCGTTACATTTAGTACAACATTGTGTTGCTGAGGAACATTTGTTGGAATTCACGCTCAATTATGCAAAACAAATCAGCAACAATGCGCCCGAAGCGGTCAAAGCATCAAAACAACTGGCAAGCTATGTAGCAAATAAAACAATAAATGAGGAACTCGTCTATTACACTGCCTCTTTGATTGCTCAAAAAAGAGTATCTACTGAAGGACAACAAGGACTTAATGCATTTTTAAAGAAAGAAAAACCAAATTGGAGCTAGATATCTTGGGTCTCTGGTCGTTTATTGGTATAGCCTGGATGCAAAGAATTCAGACTACGTTAGATAATGAATGCGAGCTTATAAAAGTTAAATTAATGAGGCACTAATGTTTAATAAAATTCTTATTGCCAACCGCGGTGAAATTGCGTGCAGAATTATCAAAACTGCTCGTTCTATGGGCATACACACAGTGGCTATTTACTCCTCGGTTGATAAAGACAGTCTTCATGTACGCAGTGCTGACAGTGCATATTTTGTGGGTGATGCACCTGCTAAAGACAGCTATCTAAATATTGCTAATATTATTCATGTCGCCAAGGAATGTGGGGCACAAGCCATTCATCCTGGATATGGATTCTTATCTGAAAACCCCGAGTTTGCTAAAGCATGTAACGAAGCGGGTATTATTTTTATAGGCCCTTCTGTAAAAGCAATGGAGGCAATGGCATCAAAACAATTAGCCAAACAATTGCTGGAACGAACTAAAGTCCCTTTAACCCCGGGCTATCATGGCAGTGAACAGGCAGAAGACAAATTACTGGCTGAAGCAAAAAAAATAGGGTTTCCTGTCTTAATTAAAGCAGCCAATGGTGGTGGCGGTAAAGGAATGCGCGCAGTTCACCATGAATCAGAATTTAGTGCTGCCTTAGCTGGAGCAAAACGTGAATCCATGGCGAGTTTTGCTGATGACACCATGATTATAGAAAAATTGGTACTCCATCCTCGACATGTTGAATTACAAATCATGGCCGACAATCATGGCAATGTAGTTCATTTATTTGAGCGTGATTGTTCCATTCAACGTCGGCACCAAAAAATTATTGAAGAAGCTCCGGCGCCTAATTTATCTGCTTCATTGAGACAAAAACTCGCCGAAGCGGCTTGCGAAGTAGCACGGTCTATCAAATACAGCGGCGCAGGAACTGTTGAATTTTTAGTAGATGGCTCAGAACAATTCTATTTTATGGAAATGAATACTCGATTACAGGTGGAACACCCAGTAACTGAAATGATTACCGGGCTTGACTTAGTTGCCTGGCAATTGAAAATTGCGGCTAATGAAGCGTTACCTTTGCCACAAGATAAAATTCAAGCACAGGGTCATGCAATAGAATGTCGCATATATGCCGAGGATCCTCATCACGATTTTATTCCATCAATAGGACAAATCCACTTTCTGCAAGAATCCTCAGGGGATGGCATACGCATTGATACGGGGGTAGAACGTTCATCACAAATTACCATGTACTATGACCCAATGATTGCCAAGCTTATTGTGTGGGGAGCAAATCGTGATCAGGCACTATCCAGATTGGAACATGCCTTATCCCAGTATTTTATTGGTGGAGTAAAAACGAATATTCCGTTTTTACAAGCTATTTGCCAACACTCAAAATTCAGACGCGCGGAACTCAGTACTGATTTTTTAAGCAAAGAAGAAATTAAACTCCCAAGTCCAGATAGTGAAATCGCCCTACTCATGGCTGTAAGTTTTGATTATTTGCACAATGTGAATTCTTTTCAAGATCCATTATTACTAGAAACATTTTCCTGGCAATCTCAAATATCAAGTCATTGGATATGGCGCTATAAAGATAAGGATGAGGTGATTAAAGCATTTATCACTCCAATCAATAAAAATCATTTTAAGGTGCAATTTAAAACACAAGAACATTTGATCCATGCTCATTTAGTTGGCAATAAACTTCGTATTGAAACCAAGATACAAAATTATCACGCTACAATTGAAAATAAAAAGCAATCTCTAACCTTGTATACGAGCCAAGGGCAAATTACTATTGAACGGTTTAATTGGGAGACACTTGACACACAAACCACTGTTCATAAAGGGCAACTTACAGCACCAATGCCAGCTACTGTGGTCGCAGTTTTAAAAAATATTGGTGAAAAAGTGAAAGCAGGTGAGCGTTTAATTGTATTAGAAGCAATGAAAATGGAACATACCATTCATGCCCCGACTGATGGCATTTTATTGGATATATTCTATGCTGTAGGAGCGCAGGTAAATGAAGGAGAGGAATTACTGTCATTAAGTGAAGCAGATTCTTAAGTTAGGTGGTTACTAGTATCAAACGGGCTGAAGCCAAAATCACCAATGTTCGCATGTAATTACAGCTCTCCGCCAGCACGTACTACTGCCTTGGGAATATTAAAAGAGATAATTATGGACTATCCACAAAATGTAACCATTATAGAAGTAGGCCCTCGCGATGGCTTGCAAAATGAGTCTTCTTTTGTGTCGAGCAAACACAAAATTGAATTAATCAATTTGTTAAGTGAATCTGGCCTGCAATATATCGAAGTAACCAGTTTTGTATCTGCAAAAGCAATTCCACAGTTGGCAGACCATAATGAAGTATTTCGGGCTATAGACAAAGCACCATCCATTCATTATTCTGCGCTGGTTCCTAATGAACAGGGTATGCTCAAAGCATTAGAAGCAGGTGTTACAGAAATTGCTGTATTTACCGCAGCAAGCGAACAATTTAACCACCGAAATATTAATTGTTCAATTGAGGAAAGCATTTCTCGTTTTAAACCTGTCCTCGCTTTAGCCAAAGAGAGCCATATCAGAGTACGAGGCTATATTTCCTGTGTCCTTGGTTGTCCTTATGAAGGAAGTGTGGCTCCCGAAAAAGTAGTTGAGGTAACAAAAAGGTTATTAGACTTAGGTGTCGATGAAATCTCATTAGGCGATACGATTGGTGTTGGAACGCCACATCAAACCCATCTCTTGCTCGAACACGTGCTAAAACTGTTGCCGCTGCATCAATTAGCGATGCATTTTCATGACACTTATGGCCAGGCCATAGCTAATATTTATACTTCCTTACAGCATGGGGTCCACCGCTTTGATAGTTCAGTTGCAGGACTTGGTGGTTGTCCTTATGCGCGTGGAGCCAGCGGAAATGTTGCCACTGAAGACGTTTTATACTTAATGCACGGTCTAGGGATAAATACTGGGGTAGATATATTTAAGATTGTGGCGGCTGGCGACATGATCTGCAAGATATTAGGACGTAAAAATCAATCAAAAGTCGCAAATGCAATGTTGGCAAATCCCTGTACTTAGCACATTATCCAAATTACAACCACTTCTCTTAGACTATCTAAATTACATTGACCATAGCTGATATGAAGTATGAGAATTAACGTACAATCGTTTCAATAAATAAGAGAGAATGAAACATGAATGAAACCGTATGGAAGCCCAAACACCCTAAAGACAGTAGGATGTGGCAATTTATGGAGTTCGCTGCCAAAAAAAACGCCCAGATTTTTGAAAATTATCAAGATATGCATACCTGGTCCACCAAACATCCAGACTCTTTTTGGCCAACACTTTGTGATTTTTTTCATGTACAGTTTGATACAGAACCCTATCAAATCTTGAATCACTCTAAGAATGATCAAATGATAAATTCACATTGGTTCGCGGGCGCGCAATTTAATTTTGCTGAACAACTGTTATCGCGCAAAGACAAACATCCAGCCTTAATTAGTATTAATGAAGATAACGACAAACAAGTAATTAGCTATGAGCAATTATATGCACTTGTTGCACAATGCGCAGCAGGTTTAAAAGCTGTTGGAGTTACAGCTGGTGATAGAGTAGCTGCTTTAATGCCAAATACTTCGCAAACAATTATTGCCATGCTCGCTACTACCTCATTAGGAGCAATCTGGTCCTCTTGCTCACCCGATTTTGGCGCACAAGCTGCAATTGATCGACTGGGCCAAATTGATCCCAAGATATTGTTTATCTGTGATGGACATCAATATCAAGGCAAGAAACATAGTGGGATGGAAAAAATCAAACAACTTAACGATGCCATTCCCTCGCTCAAGCAAATCGTCATTTGCCCTAATATAAAAGAACCCATAGATAGTTCTGCATTTCCCAAAGCACAATATTGGAATGACTTTCTTCGTCCTGCAAGTCATTGTGAATTTGTTGCTTTACCCTTTGAGCATCCTGTCTACATTATGTTCTCATCAGGGACTACTGGAAAACCTAAATGCATTATCCACGGAGCAGGCGGAACCTTATTGCAGCATATAAAAGAATTAGGATTGCATACAGATTTGCGCCCTACTGACAACTTATGCTTTTATACTACGTGCGGATGGATGATGTGGAACTGGACCGTTTCTGCACTGGCATTAGGGACAACGCTTACCTTATATGAAGGCTCGCCTACCTACCCCGAAAATAATCGTTTATTTAAACTTATTGCTGAAGAGCAAGTGACTGTTTTTGGTACCAGTGCCAAATTCATTTCTTCAGTAGAAAAATCAGGAGTTAAACCTAAAGATGAATTTGATTTAAGTCATTTGCGCTGCATTCTCTCAACAGGTTCACCGCTTCTACCCAAAAACTATGATTACGTTTATGAGCAAATTAAAAATGATGTCCAGCTTTGTTCTATTTCAGGTGGCACAGATATCATTTCCTGTTTTGCCTTAGGTAATCCAATCCTCCCAATCTACAGAGGCGAATTACAATGTTTGGGTCTAGGTATGGCGGTTGAAGTTTTTAATGAGCAGGGGCAGTCCGTTCGTGAAGAACGAGGGGAATTAGTCTGTACCGCCCCCTTTCCATCCATGCCTGTAGGTTTTTGGAATGATCCTGATAGAACGGCTTATCAGCGTGCTTATTATGAGCGTTTTCCTGGAGTTTGGGCCCATGGTGATTTTGCTGAAATTACAGCCCATAATGGATTGATTATTTATGGACGATCCGATGCTGTTTTAAATCCAGGAGGAGTACGTATTGGTACTGCTGAAATTTACCGCCAAGTAGAAAAAATAGATGAAGTGGTTGATAGCATAGTGATTGGCCAAGATTGGCAAGATGATGTGCGTGTTGTTTTATTTGTTAAATTACGTGACAACTTGGAACTTACAGAAGAATTAATGAATAAAATACGTTTAACGATTCGTCATAATGCCTCACCAAGACACGTGCCAGCAAAAATAGTGCAAGTAGCAGATATCCCTCGCACAATCAGTGGCAAGATAGTCGAACTAGCTGTCCGACAAGTTGTTCATGGCTTACCTGTGAATAATTTACAATCTCTGGCAAATCCCCAAGCGCTAGATTATTTTAAAGATCGTGAAGAACTACAAAAATAAAAAATAGAGTGGATGCTTTGTAGTTTGGGTCGCGCAGCAAACCCCGGGGATGGTTGACTATGGATCCCGAGATTTGCTGCGCGGCCCCCAAGCTACTTTAATCACCAAGTCAATCGTTTATTCCGATTTACCTCAAAGTACCATTAAAATCAGGAACTCTACGTTGTTTATGCTCACAATTTGTGTATAATATTGAAATGGCGTCGATTTGAAATTCAGCTTGCGGACGCTCAAAAAAGGGTTCTTTTTTGAAAATACGGCTAAAGCGGATATGATTGCATTCCTCTAAGTCTCCCGCCCGCAGCATAATCTCAGGTTATAATAATGATTGAATTAAGTGGATTAACCAAATCCTTTTCGGGTAAACCTGTCCTACGTGACATTAATCTATTTATCCAAGAAGGTGAAATTTTCGGAATCATTGGAAAAAGTGGTGCAGGAAAATCAACCTTATTAAGATGTATTAATCTTCTAGAACGGCCCGATGAAGGCCATGTCATCCTTGATGGCCAAGATTTGACAAGTCTTTCAAGAAAGAGTTTAGCTCTAGCTCGCCACAAAATGGCAATGATTTTTCAGCAATTCAATTTACTCAACTCAAAAAATGTCTACGACAATATTGCGCTTCCTATGCGCATTCAGGGGATAGATGAAGAATCCATTCGTAATAAAATTGAAGACTTACTCCCCATTGTCGAGTTAACCGATAAAAAACTGGCCTATCCAGCCCAGCTGAGTGGAGGTCAAAAGCAACGAGTTGCTATAGCCCGTGCCTTAAGTTGCTCACCTAAAATTCTGCTTTGCGATGAAGCAACCTCAGCATTGGATCCAGAAACAACAGACTCAATTTTAGCTTTACTTAAAAAAATTAATGCACTTTATGGCATCACTATAGTGCTTATTACCCATGAAATGGATGTAGTAAAACGTATTTGCAACCGACTCGCAGTGATGGTCGATGGCGAACTGGCTGAAACTACTGCGCTGGCGAATGTATTTAATAAAAAAGACAGCCTGGCGCGAAGCATGCTCTATGCTCAGTTGAGTCCACAATTGCCTGATTGCCTCACCAAAAGACTTGCTGACTATGTGACCGACAAACCGTTACTGCGTCTGTTTTTTCAGGGGGAAGAAGCAACAGTACCATTTATTAGTCGAACAAGTCGTGAGTTAAATCTGGATATTAACATCTTACTCGCCAATATAGACCGTTACGATACAGTAACCTGTGGTGTTTTAGTTGTTGAATTAACTGCACATCAATTTTTACTCGAAGCATTCATTGAACGCTGTGAACAAGCCAAATTAACTGTGGAGGTTTTAGGTTATGTCCTTCCCAATGGCATATGATTTATTCATTGCAACAACTGAAACATTATATATGGTATCAGTCAGTACCTTATTTGCTGTACTACTCGGCTTACCCCTAGGAACCTGGCTCTACTCCTCCGGCCACATTAAGCCCATGCCGAAGGTGCATAAAGCATTATCAGGTCTGATTAACATGGCACGTTCCATACCTTTTATTATTTTATTGGTAGCGATCATTCCATTCACTCGGCTCATAGTCGGTACTTCGATCGGAATCAATGCTGCAATAGTGCCTCTTACTCTTGGTGCAATCCCCTTCTTTGCCAGACTGGTAGATAATGTTTATCGTAGTTTACCTTCAGGGCTTATTGAAACCGGTTATGCAATGGGCGCAAACACCAGACAGATTATTTTGCATATCTTGTTGCCAGAGGCCAAACCAGCATTAATTCATGCCATTACGGTGACAGCCATTACTTTAGTTAATTATTCAGCAATGGCAGGAACCGTTGGTGCCGGTGGTTTGGGTACATTGGCCATTAACTACGGTTATCAACGCTTTGATGCTGGAGTCATGATCGCTACAGTAATCATTTTAATTGTGATGGTACAACTAACCCAAATGGTCGGAGATTATCTGGCAAAACGTTTTTTACATAATTGATCTGAATCACTTTTTTGGAGTTTTAAATGCGGATTTTAGCTTATTGCGTTTTATTATTCAGCCTTGTTGCATGCAACAAGCCTTCACCGAATACTCTGGTAATAGGAACCATTGCGGGACCCGAAACAGAACTGGTTGAAACAGCACAAGAAGTAGCAAAAAATAAGTATGGCTTAAACATAAAAATTGTAACATTCAATGATTACAATTTACCTAATGAAGCATTACAGGATGGAAGCCTGGATGCGAATGTCTACCAACATTTGCCCTATCTTAATGCAGCGGTTAAAGCTCATGGCTATACCCTGGAAGCGATAGGCAGAACGTTTGTTTATCCCATGGGAATATATTCGAAAAAGTACAATGCATTAAACCAGTTACCAGAAAAAGCGATGATTGCCCTACCCAATGATCCCAGCAATGAAATGCGTGCCCTGCAACTATTGGAAAAAGCAAAATTAATTACATTGAAAACGACTCAAAATGCTGGCTTAAAAGATATTGCAACAAATCCACACAATCTGCAGTTCAAAGAAATGGATGCAGCACAATTACCCAGAGTCTTACCCGATGTGGATGCAGCAGTTATCAATACTACTTTTGCCTTACCTGCAGGATTGAATCCTTCTCACGATGCTCTATTTAGTGAGGACAAAGATTCACCCTATGCCAATATTATTGTTATTCGCAGTGGCTCTCCCAAAAAAGAACAATTGGAACTCTTTGTTAAAGCGTTAAACTCCGAGGAAGTCAAAGAAAAAGCTAAAACTTTATTTGGAGACTCAGCTATTCCAGCTTGGTAGAGTAACCTGGGTGCGCGCAATGAAACCCGTGGTCTGAATAAAATAACTGGACAGAACCCCGGATTTCACTGCGCGACACCAAATTAGGACTTTTAGATTTTTTCTTGATTTTCCAATCAAAACGCTACTCAGATCTTAATTCTATCTTAATGAAAAAGTGTTATACTTTATAAGAACTAAAGCTCTTGAGGTACAATCTATGCCTTCACACAGACAAGCGTTTTTTAATTTGCTTAACTCTCAATATAGGAAACGTCAATTCGCACCTGGAAAACTAGAAGAAATTTATCAACAGTATCGTGATGATATTACATTAACTCAAGATCTTACTTTTGGTTTACAGGCCTTTGAAGAGTATACCAATAAGCGAATCAAAGATCATAAAGGCTTTAAAATACAAATAGGCCCAGAAGAAGGCGACACTCTTGAGAAAGCACTTAAGGGCAGCGACTCTACTGCGAAAGATACAGTTAGAAATAAGCTCAATGAGGTATTTACTCCCGAAAAATTTTATGCACCTGCTCAAGAGAAGTATCAAGAATCAATTGAAGCCTTTAAAAAGCGAGTCAGTCAAGTTCCTGGATATTCAATCGAATTGCTTCGAGGAGAACTTGAAAAAATTAACCAGGATGCAAAAAATGCAATAATAGCCCAACAGAAAATGGAAGTGAAGCGACTTAAAGAAACTTTTGAGAACTCTGCATTCATGACTGATTTCAAAAACGCTTTAGGTAAAGACCCTGATGAAGCAGAAAAAGTAAAAAAGGAGTTAATAGCCGAATTAGAAAAAAAACATTCAGAACAACTCGGCGCCTTTAATAAGGTGACTCAAGAAAACCTTACAACACTCGACAAAGCATCCGCTCTTGAAAAAAAGCAGATCCTCTTTTCTGGCCAACTAGAAAGTTGGGCCAATCAACTTAGCCAAAAAGATAAAGACAAAATGCTGCTGGAAATGGAGCAAGCAAGGGAAAAAAATCGTGAACGACGTAATTTAACTCGGCCAGAGGAGTTAACAACTGGTACAATCGATGTTAAAGAAAAAACAATATCTACCATAAATCCAGAAGACTTAGAGTTTATCATTTCCTTATCAGGAGCGAAGATAAAACACACTAAGGGAAAAGAAAATGAGCCTGGTATTTGGAGTGTGGAGATGCCAGCCCGTATACTTTCTCCTTTTTACTATTTAAGCCGCCAAGAGAATCCTAAGGTAGATATGTTAACTATGGCTCAGGCTGTACGAGCCTCAGGATTTGACGCAATCACCTTAACCATTAACTTTGATGATCCGAAAACTCAAAAACAAAGAGCCAGACAAGCCTATGAAGCCGCGCTTGAAAGTGGTTTTGCGCCAGGGCCACTACCTGGAGAAGAGTCAAAAGGCGACAAAGCTGTAAAAGGTATTGTACTTAAAGATAGAGAAGGGAAAGAGATTGATCCCACAACACTCTTTACCCCCAGTGAATTGAAAGTACTTCATGAGCATGCGAAAGAACGACGTGATAAACTTGCAAAGTTACTCCAAAATGCCCCTAAGGAAACTGTGCCCGAAGAAACTTCCAAAAAATTTCGCTCTGAATTAGATGAGGGCAGAAATAAAATAAGGACAGATAAAGGCAAAAACGCAATTGATAAAGAGTTAGAACAACAACAAGAAGTAGAAATTAAAACAATTCTTAATAACCCTTAATTAAGAACTGACCTGGTCTTTCAGATTTTCTGTACTGATCAGACCAGGTACACGTCTTTGCCGTGTTCGCAAGATGATGCTCAAAAAATTCCACTGTTCCTTCAATACCTTTTCTGTTATTTTATTAAGTTCACTATGGGTTAAGCTAAGGAGATGGCTATGAATACTAGTGAATTTGAGGAAGAAGTAAACGACATAGAAGAAGTTAGTATCGAAACGATCATAACTCCAGAAACAAGTCCTTCGACCAAATTGGAACGAAGAAGACGAATAGAGGATTTGTTTGAAGAAAAGCGCCTCCGCGATGAACTTGCAGAGTTCGGTTAGATTCGTAGTGTAGCCTAACGTGAAATGAAGGCTAAACCCGGGATGCTTATCTAATTCTTCGTGTTTTGTTTCAATTCACCCAGGCTACCATTACTAATTTATCTTAAATTAGAAAAATAGATATCAAACCGAACTGTTTTTCCCTCTACTGCGGCATTTGCTGGTAATAATGGTTTTGCTTTTTGTGGCCATTTTACAACGACCTTTTGTTTCGTACGAGTTATCGCCAATTGAATTAATTCCAGTGCATCCTCATCTGCGCCGATTATTTGTTGTAACGCTTGCATTTCTTTTTTTACCAATGCGGATTTACTCCGTTCAGGATGCATTGGGTCAATATAAATAATGTCAGGATAATCGTCGGTCGTTAATGAACTTAAATAGGAGTAACCATCGCCAGCATGAAACATCAAATTCAGTTCTTGTCGGTCCGACTCAGTTCGGCGTAATAAAGCATCTGATAATAAGGAAGCCATTACAGGATGACGTTCGAGCATCAATACTTCCGCGCCAAAGCTGGCTAAAATGGCAGAGTCACGCCCCCAACCTGCCGTTGCATCAATAATTTTAAGTCCAGAAGATGGTTTACAGGCACGGACTAATCCTTGTTTCTTTCCCTCAGACTTTCTTTTACTCCAAAATGCGGCGCTGAATTCAGCAAAAATTGGGGAAAATCCAGGGATCTTTAATGTCAGTTTATCTTCAGTAACAAAAAGACAAAGACTAGCGTTTTTGTCTAATCCAAAACTTAATTCCTCTGCGAGTGCCTTTGCCTTGTCGTGCAGGTTTTCATGTTCATAACCTACTACAGAAATATTGATCATATTTAATAACCGTAAGAATTATTTCAATTGCATCTGGGGATTGCCTCTCTGCCATTAAGTTAAGAATTTTTGTCATTCCCGCGAAGGTAGGAATGACAATTTTTTCTTATAATGGCAGTGGTCCAGAGCTCACATCCAAGATAATGTTTTACCCAATCTGCAACAATGAAATATCAGCAACACCCTGCAATAAATCCTGCAAACGTGCTAAAAGCGCTAAACGGTTGGCTTTTATTGCCTGATCCTCAACCATTACCATGACTTTATCAAAAAACAGATCAACCGGTTCTTTAAGACTGGCAAGTAACTTCAATAATGGGCCATAGTCGGCAGAACGGTATAAAGTCTCTACTGCTCGTTCAATCTGATTAATGTGTATATATAAAAACTTCTCCGGCTCCTCAGTGAAAAGTTGCTCATTCACTGGCGATAAAGTTTGTCTTCCTGCCTGTGAAAGTAAATTGTTCACGCGCTTGCAGGCAGCAGAAAGAGAAGCAGCTTCCGGTAATTTTACAAATAATTGCAAAGCACTTAAACGCTTATCTAGATCATACAACCAATCATCCTGACGAGCTCGCACGGCGTTCACTAAATCAACACTTAATCCTTGGCCTTGATAAAAGGATTGTAACCGATCCAAAATAAAAGATTTCAACTCATCCGATAAATTAGGTTCAACAGTTATTTGAGCTTCATAATGAATTATTGCTTGCTCAATCAGGGTACTTAAGTTGAGTTGTGCTGATGTTGCAATGAGTAATCGGACAACAGCTAGGGCATGACGGCGCAATTTAAATGGATCTTTTACTCCTGAAGGTTTTTGGCCTATGGCAAAAATACCAACTAAAGTATCGATTCTATCTGCTAGTGAAAGAGTCAAACCCAAATCAGATTCAGGTAAACTGTCTGCAGCGAAACGAGGCATATATTGTTCATTTAAAGCTTGAGCAACACTTTGATCTTCGCCATCGTTTAGTGCGTAATAATATCCCATTAATCCCTGCAGCTCAGGAAACTCCCCCACCATTCCGGTTAGCAAATCGCATTTGCTCAACTGTGCTGCACGTTGTGCCTGATGTAAACTTAAATGTAACGCAGAACTTAAATACGCCATCATGGCTTCAATTCGTAATGCTTTATCCTTTAAACTACCTAATTTTGCTTGGAAAACAACCTGTTCTGTGCCCGGTATACGCTGACTTAAAGGCAATTTTTTATCTTGTCTAAAAAAGAATGCAGCATCACTTAAACGCGCTCGCATTACTTTTTCATTTCCTAAAATAACTTGTTGAGGATTGGTGCTAGCAATGTTTGAAACCGTAATAAAATGAGGCAGTAACTTCCCTTGCTTATCCTTTAGAGCAAAACATTTTTGATGTGATTGCATTGAAGCAATTAATGATTCAGCAGGAACCTCTAGAAAATCTTTTTCAAAATTCGCCATCAGAGCCTGAGGCCACTCAACAATTGAGGTTACTTCATCAAGCAAATCTTCAGGCATAATCGCTGTAGCCTTAATGGATGCGGCTAACTCCTCTACTTGCTTTTTAATCATGTGCTTTCTAGCAGAAAAATCAGCAACAACAAATGCTTCATTCATTTGCGATTCATAACTTTGTGCAGAGTTAATTGCAATGTGTTGTGGATGATGAAAACGATGTCCCCTACTGTCGCGGCCACTTTTAATTCCTAAAATAGTATGCTCTATAACTTTATCCCCATAAAGCATCACTGCCCAGTGAACAGGTCGTGCAAATTCTTCATCCCCTGCTCCCCAACGCATGGGTTTAGCAATTGGCAAAGCAGCCAGAGACTGATTAATCAAGACAGGTAGCAAATCTTTGCTTTTATTACCCTGACTTTGTGTTTCAAAAACAATCCAATCCCCTTTTTCTGTTTGAACTTGAGACAGTTGCTCTACTTCTACTCCACATGATTTGGCAAAACCTAATAAGGCCTGTGTAGGTTTTCCTTCCTTGTCATAAGCAGCCGCTACAGCAGGACCTCGACGTGTCACGTTTTGGCTTTTTTGTTCTTCTTGCAAATCAAAGATAGCAATCGCGATACGTCTTGGTGTTGCAAAACGCTTTACTTCTCCATAACTCAATTGTGCCTTATCCAATGAAGCCAATAACTGATTAGCAAATTCATCAGCCAGAGGCCAAACCGAACCAGAAGGTAACTCTTCACAACCTAATTCAAAAATAAAATCATTGACCATCACACACCTTTTGGTTAAGCATAGGAAAGCCCAAAGCTTCGCGTGCCTGATAATAAGCTTGCGCTACTGCCCTTGATAAATGTCTTACGCGTAAGATATAACGCTGCCTTTCAGTAACAGATATTGCTTTACGTGCATCGAGTAAGTTAAATGAATGCGATGCTTTAATTACCATTTCATAAGCAGGAAGCGGTAATTGTAACTCAATTAACTTTTGCGCTTCACTTTCATAATAATCAAACTGTTTAAATAACTCTTCTACATTAGCATGTTCAAAATTATAAGCAGACATCTCCACTTCATTTTGATGGAACACATTACCATAAGTTATAGTGCCATTCGGTGTATTACTCCAAGGTAGATCAAATAAGTTGTCCACCCCTAATATATACATAGCCAAACGCTCCAAACCATAAGTCAACTCGCCAGTTACAGGTTTACACGCCAAACCACCTGCTTGTTGAAAATAGGTAAATTGGGATACTTCCATACCATTTTGCCAAACTTCCCAACCCAGACCCCAGGCACCTAAAGTAGGTGATTCCCAGTTGTCTTCAACAAACCGAATGTCATCTGCCAAAGGATCAACTCCCAGGGCACGCAATGAATCCAGATATTTATCTTGTATATCTAAAGGAGAAGGCTTGAGTACCACTTGAAATTGGTAATAATGTTGCACTCGATTCGGGTTATCTCCATAACGACCATCAGTAGGTCTTCGAGAGGGCTGTACATAAGCAGCTGACCAAGGCTCAGGGCCTATTGCTCGTAAAAAAGTTGCTGGATGAAAAGTTCCTGCGCCAACTTCCATATCAAAAGGTTGCAATATAACACATCCCTGAGCAGCCCAATATTGCTGCAAAGTAAGAATAATATCCTGAAATGTAGATGGTTTTGTCATGAAAATCTCAATGTAGCCTGGGTGAAGCGAAGCGGAACCCTGGAAATTTGTACCCTGCAAAACCCGGGCTCCGCTTTGCTTCACCCAGGCTATTTTTGTATTTAACTGCAATTATTTACGAATTACCTGCTGCTTTCTTAATTAACTCTTGCAGCGACTCTTCACTGGCAGCACCAGGTATAAATGAGGGTTCAGAACCTGGTTTAAATTGACCATTTGGAGTTGAAGCAATGATAAATGCAGGAGTTCCCATCAAGTGTAGCTTTTCTGCTAATTCACGGTTTGCATCCAAAGCTGCAGTAACTTCTTTACTTTGCATATCAGTCTTTAATTTCTTCATATCCAAACCTAAAGACTTAGCAGTAGCCATAACGATTTGATCGTTTAAACGCTTATCAATAGAAATCAATGCATTATGCATTGCTTGATATTTACCTTGCATACCAGCAGCTAAAGCAGCTCTAGAAGCTAATTCAGAGCTCTTACCAAAAATTGGGAATTCTTTATAAATAACTCGCAAGTCACTGTCTTTTTTAACCAAACTATCAATGATTGGTGACATTTTTTTGCAATGAATACATTGGTAGTCAAAAAATTCTACTATGGTTACATTACCTTTTGGATTACCTACAACTGTAGTCTTACCTTGAAACAATTGCTCAGTATTTTCTTTAATTGCAGATTGAGCTTGTTGTTGCATATTTTGCTGTTGTTTTTGTTGTAACGCTTGAGAAGCTTCCAAAAGTACTTCTGGATTAGTTACTAAATAGTCATGCACTACTTTTTCAATTTCCTTTTTTTGTGTATCAGACATAGGAGTTGTATTATTGGTATCTGCTGCCATAACTGCAGGTGATACTAAAGATGCTGTCAGCGCTCCTACTGTTAATAAATTTGTAAATTTCACACAGTTCCCCTTATTTAATAGTTTACATAATACCAACAACTTTCCAACCGGCACCCTAGCATCCGCTTGAGGAAAATTCAATAGGGCCCGTTTACAATTCTACTATCTCGAGCTCAAATGAACTGATTTTATGCACTCCGATACTTACATGCTTCGCACACACTGCATTTCGGTGCCATAAAATCAGTTCATTTGAGCGCAATCAAGTACCCTTAGTTAGCATTAATTTTTGTGACCCAAATCATAAGATTTATTGTAGCCTGGGTACACTCTGCGGAACCCAGGAATTTTAGAATTAATCACATCGCTACAGCTAAATTAGCATAAGCTAAAACAAGCCATTTAACACCGTGCTCACTAAACTTCACCTGGACACGAGTATGTGCCCCACTACCCTCAACTGCTAATACGATACCTTGACCAAATTTTGCATGAGTCACACTTTGTCCCAAAGACAACCCTGAGGTTTCTGGCACCACAGAAGGTTTATTTCGCGTAATAACGGGGGCTTGAAATTTCGCTTTAATACGAATCTCATCAATTAATTCTTGGGGTAATTCCCTTAAAAATCGTGAAGGCCGATGATACTCTTCTCGCCCATATTGTCTTCGTATTTCAGCATATGACATAATCAGTTTGCGCATGGCACGCGTCATCCCCACATAACATAGCCGACGCTCTTCCTCCAAACGTCCTGGCTCATCCAAAGACTGTTTCCCTGGGAACACCCCCTCTTCCATTCCTACTAAAAATACGATGGGAAATTCAAGGCCTTTAGCAGCATGTAAGGTCATCAAATGGACGTAACGCTCGTGTTCTTCAGCTTGCATCTCTCCGGCCTCCAAAGAAGCATGTGCCAGGAATGCATTCACCAGAGGAATTTCTTCCTCCTCTTCTTGCTCATAACGAAATTGCTTTGCCGCATTGATTAATTCTTGTAAGTTATCTAGACGAGACTCCGATTTGTCCCCTTTGATTTTACTAAAATGAGCATACAATCCACTCTGCTGAATTACTATAGATAACTGTTCGTCCAATTCCATTGCTGCGGTATCTTGTTGCAATTGTTCAATTAATTGAATGAATTTTGCCAATGAAGATCCTGCCCGTTGAGCCATTTCACCTGATTGCAATAATGTTTTAGCAGCATGCCATAAAGAACATTGTTCCGATTTGGCGTAATGACGCAAATCATCTAGCGTTTTTTCACCAATTCCCCGAGTTGGAAAATTAACGATACGCTCAAACGCATTATCATCATCCGGGTTCACCAATAAACGCAAATAAGCTAAAGCATCTTTCACTTCTGCTCGATCAAAGAAACGTAATCCACCATAAATACGATAAGCAATTCCAGCACGTAATAATGCTTCCTCTAAAACCCTGGATTGAGCATTCGAACGATATAAAATAGCAATTTCATCAGCACTTACGCCTTGATTAATTTCCATCATAATACGTTCACAGACAAAGCGTGCTTCTTCCAGCTCATTAAAGGCACTGTAGATTATAATTTTTTCTCCAGTTGCGCCATTCGTCCATAAGTCTTTTCCCATCCGTGAATTATTATGTGTAATTAAAGCATTGGCAGCATCGAGTATTGTTGCTGTTGAACGATAATTTTGCTCCAAACGAATAATTTGTGTGTTTTTAAAATCTTGAGAAAATTGCTGAATATTCTCGACTTTAGCTCCTCGCCAACCATAAATCGATTGGTCATCATCTCCGACCGCCAAAACAGCAGTATGTTCACCAGCAAGAAGGCGTATCCATGCATATTGAATCGTATTAGTATCCTGGAACTCATCCACCAATATGGCTTGAAAACGTTGACGGTAATGATTAAGAATTTCCGGATTATCACGTAATAACTCATGGGTCCGCAATAACAATTCCGCAAAATCGATTACTCCCGCGGTCTGGCAGGCTTGTTCATATGCATTATAAATATTGAGTAACGTTTTACCAGGCCCATAAGACAAAGTATGGACGTGCTGGGGTCGTAGTCCTTCATCTTTGCGCCCATTAATGAACGACTGAGCCTGTTTCACTGGCCATTGTTCTGAATCAAGATTTAATGAGGCAATCACGCGTTTAATCAGGCGCGCTTGATCTTCGGAATCTAAAATATGAAACAGCTCGGGCAAATGTGCTTCTTGATAATGTCGACGGAGCAAGCGATGGCACAACCCATGAAAGGTACCTACCCATAATCCCAATACAGGGGTACTCAACATATTATTTAGGCGCGCTCTCATTTCGCCAGCGGCTTTATTAGTAAACGTTACGGCCAAAATTCCATGCGGTGAAAGATGCTCCTCCTCAATAAGCCATGCAATGCGACTAACCAAAACTTTCGTTTTACCACTGCCTGCCCCAGCAAGGACCAGCGTATTACCAAGCGGTGAAGTAACTGCTTCGCGTTGTCGCTCATTCAGTCCTTTAAGAATTGCAGCAAGAGTCATAAATAAATTCCAGGAAAAAATCGATGGTGTATTCTATTAATAGATCCTACTATCCGGCAAGGGAAAGAAAATAGAAGCTATACTAATTATAATTATAATCTTGTTTTTTTACGCTAACGCGTATACATATTGCTTTCAAACGATTCCCAGCGCAAAATATTACAATATGGCAAAACAAAAATTCCTAAAGGACTAAAATGCACTCACTCTATCCATCAATTAAACCTTATGCGCAACATGAATTAAAAGTCAGTGCACTGCATACACTTTATATTGAAGAAACAGGAAATCCTGATGGATTGCCTGTTATTGTGTTACATCCAGGCCCTGGTGCTTCTTCCGGAGATGGTTACCTCAGACGTTTTTTTGATCCTCAACATTATCGAATCATACTTTTTGATCAACGCGGCTGTGGGCGCTCTACCCCTCACCTGGAAGTTCGTGAAAATACGACCAGTTTGTTATTAGATGACATCGATGCCATCAGAGATTTTTTAGCACTATCCGAATTTGTATTGTCTGGAGGTGGATGGGGTTCGTTACTTGCTTTACTTTACGCTCAAAAATTTCCGCAACAGATTAAAGCACTACAACTGCATCAAATTTTTTTGGGAAGACAGCAAGATTTTGACTGGTTCTATAAGCATGGTGCCAATCTGGTTTATCCTGATTACTGGCAAGAATTTATTAGCAGTGTCCCTGAAACCATGCTGGATAAAATACCCCAATATTATGCCAATTGCTTGCAAGGACCCAATGAACTCGCGCGCATGAGTGCGGCAAAATCATGGGCATTGTGGGAAGCTCGTTGCAGCAGTTTACATCCTCATTTATATGTCATTGATCAATTCAGCGATCCTCATTTTGCTCTGGCTCTTGCAACTCTAGAATCTCATTACATCAATAATCACTTTTTCATTGAAGAAAATCAGGTAATGAACAATGTTCATAAAATACGACATATCCCAACATACATCGTACATGGTCGCTTTGACTTAATTTCGCCCCTGGCTGGTGCATTTGAATTGCATCAAGCAATATCGGCATCCAATTTAAGAATAGTTCGAGATGCAGGTCATTCAGATAGAGAATCAGGTATCATTGACGCTCTAATTTATGCAAGTAAAGAAATTTCCAAACAAGGACTTGATGCATGTTGATTGTAATCCAAAGAGTAGCACATGCCCGTGTAGATATTGATGGCGAAACAGTTGGAAAAATAGATCAGGGGCTTTTGGTACTCTGTGGATTTGAACCCGATGATACAGACCATAACATCAATAAAATGTTAGAGAAGTGCATCAATTATCGTATTTTTAGCGACAGCCAAGGTAAAATGAATTTAAGCCTTAAAGATGTTCAAGGTGGTTTATTATTAGTACCTCAATTTACTTTAATGGCCGAAACCCAAAAAGGCTTGCGTCCCAGTTTTTCAAATGCAGCACCACCTGAACTGGGTCGCCAATTATTTGACAATCTCTTGACACGGGCGGCTCAGTTATATCCTCATATACAAAGTGGATGTTTTGGTGCCGACATGCAAGTTCATTTATGCAATGATGGGCCAGTGACTTTTTTGCTAAAATTCTAATAAATAGCATTAGACCTTTCGGTCTTGTATATATCCTGTTGCTCTGGGCTTACCTCTGGATCAAAAATACATTTTAATCAAAACATCAACGACTGTACGTATCACTATGATTGTTTGCAAGAACATCAAACTCGTGTAACATCGTTTATTAAGTCAAATAATAAAAAAAATCATGCGATTACTTTCAATCATCATTAGTTTTACCGGTGGTCTTGCTTTAACTGGATGTGCTTGTAAGGGAACTAACCCCGCCGATCCTTTTGAACCCTTTAACCGCAAAGTATATAAGTTTAATACAGCCTTAGACAATGCAATTTTGAAGCCTACAGCAAAAGCATATCGGGCTGTTTTACCTGCTCCTGTTCGTAAGAGTATAAATAACTTTTACAACAACCTGGATCTTATTCCATCCGTAGGAAATGATCTTCTTCAGGCTGATGGAAAATGGGCAATTCGTGACTCATGGCGATTCATTATAAACTCTTCCTTAGGTGTGGGTGGCTTGTTTGATGTAGCCAAAACCTTTGGCTTACCTCCTCATTCAAATGATTTAGGTCTTACTTTAGCTAAATGGGGCGATAAAAATTCGCCATACCTAATGCTTCCCTTATTAGGTCCAAGTACTCTTCGAGACGGAGCAGGATGGTTATTCCAATTTGCGCTATATAGCCCCTATGTTTACATTAATAATGATGCAGTAGTCTACAGTTTATTAGCTCTACGTACAGTGGATTTACGCTCACAACTGTTAGATACTGAGCAAATAATGGACGAGGCTTTGGATAAATATGCCTTTATGAGAGATGCGTATTTACAATATCGCAATCATCTCATCACAGGTGCTGATCAAGATACTGGATCTCTTTATGTTGATGATAAAAAAGCCGATCAGGAAGCGGCTGTAGAAGTTGGTAATGATTATGTAGATGAATAATATTGGTACTTGAATACTTTGTAGCCTGGCCTTCGCCCAGGCTACTTTAAAAGGGTTTTTTTATTAAGCACGACATATCTTCTCAAGGCAACGTAAAAAATCACCTGCGATATCAAGTTTTGTTTCTGCTTCTATTTCTCGTAAACAGGTTGGACTTGTAACATTAATTTCTGTTAAATAATCACCAATCACATCAATCCCAACAAAATACAAACCTTTAGCCTTGAGAGTGGGGGCTACTTGTTCGCAAATCCAGCGGTCTCTAGCTGTAATAGGCACTACTTCACCGCGTGCACCTGCAGCTAAATTACCTCGTAAGTCTCCTTGTGCAGGAATACGTGCCAATGCATAAGGAACAGGTTCGCCATTAATTAATAAAATGCGTTTATCACCAGTGGTTTTTATTTCATCAATATAACGTTGGGCGATAATCGTTTGCGTTTGATTTTTTGTTAGGACCTCTAAAATAACCGCTAAATTTTTTCCTTGCTCCTCCACATGGAATACAGAGTTACCACCCATTCCTTCCAGCGGTTTAAAAATAACCTGTTTGTGTTCCTCCCAAAATGATTTCAACCGTTTAATATTTCGCGAAACCAGTGTAGTTGGGCAACACTGAGGAAAATTTAAAGTAAAAAACTTCTCATTCGCATCACGCAAGCTTTGGGGTTTGTTGGCTACAAGAACTCCTTCACGTTCTGCAAGTTCCAGACAATATGTAGTGTAAATGTATTCTGTATTAAAAGGAGGATCTTTGCGCATCAGGATGATATCAAACTCACCTAAAGGTTTTTCATATGAATCTTTAATCGTAGCCCAATCTTTGCTGTTCAAATCACCGATACTTAAATCAGAAACCTGTGCGAAGGCCCGTCCTTCCTTACAAAACAAATCTTCTTGGGTAAAAACAACACAAGACCAACCCATTTCTTGAGCTTTCTTGATCATAGCCAGAGACGTGTCTTTATATGGTTTTAATTGATTTAAAGGGTCCAGCAACACAGCCAGTTTCATTATTCACCTCCAATAGCTGCAATTTCTCTTGCTGCAGCAAGAGCTGCTAAGCGGGCAATAACCCCATATACATAAAAACGATTGGATTCATCTACCTCGGTTAAATCATCACAAGGCATGTTACACGCCTGAGCAAAAGCTAAAGGTTCAAAATGCATTCCTGGAGCATTCAGATTTTCATCAATACCACGTTCTTGATGAACCCGGTAAAATCCACCAACCACAAATTGACCAATCATATACACTACTGGCTCGGCGACAGAACCGTTTGGCATGGTTTCAAAAGTATATACACCCTCTTGGATAATTACCCTATCCACTTTTCGACCACCTTTGCTGGTCGACATTCTTGTACGTTGTTTTCTATTTAATTTATGTACGTCTTCTGCATCATGCACCATCATTACGCTCATGCCATAAGTGCCATTATCGGCCTTAATTACAACAAATGGTTTCTCTTTTATTCCGTAGGTTGCGTATTTATCGTTCATTAAAGTGAGAATTTTCTCAACTTCGATGGCTAATCTGTCGATACCTTCCTGGGCCATAAAATCCAGACCTTCTAAAGCACTAAAATAAGGATTGATTAACCATGAATCCATCCCTACTAATTCGGAAAACTCCATCGCAACTTCTTCATAAAAATTAAAATGACTTGATTTCAAGCGCGAAGACCAACCTAATTGTGCTGTAGGTCTTATCTTTTGTTTTATTCCTTGTAAAATTTCAGGAATACCCTGAGACAAGTCATTATTCAGCATAAGAAAACATGGATTAAAATTAGCCAGACCAACGCGGTCACCCTCACGCTGTATAGGTTCTAACAGGAGCGTATCGCCCCCCTCAAGGACAACTTCCGTAGGTTCTTTAATCTCAGGGTCCAAACTACCAATGCGAACGACAAAGCCCGCTTTTATAAAAATAGTTCGTAATACATTAAGACTTTTTAAATAAAACTTATTGCGTGTATGACTTTCTGGAATCAATAAGATACGTGTGCAATCTGGAACATAGTCAACTAAAACAGACTGTGCTGCCTGAATACACAGGGGAAGGAATTCCGGATTCAAATTGTTAAACCCAGCTGGGAATAGATTAGTATCTACAGGCGCCAATTTGAATCCTGCATGCCTCAAGTCAACCGATGAAGTTAAAGGAGGAGGAGTTTCTTTCCATTGGTGCCTAAACCACGTCTCAATTGCTGCTATTTGATTTAAAACAATTTTTTCCACATGAAACAATGGCCCAGAGTGTGCTGTAGTCAAATGAGGAACAGGGATTTCATGTGTATTCATTCTTTCTCTCTTTCTATTTTTTTCGATGATGTTACCGGGGTTAACACAGAAATAAAAGATCTTATTAATTTTCTGTTATTATATTGCAAGTTCGATTTTTATGCCTGACAAAATCTATTAATTTCATGATACTACTAAAAAATGAGTTTTGTTTGGTTTAAAAAGTCCAACTAACATTGATTAACAACTAAAGGAACCCTATTCATGATCAATGAGCTAATACAACAATTTTCCACACAAATACAAACTTTTTTATATATCATGATGATTATCAATGGTATTTTACATTTGATTTTTGCTGGTGCGGTAGCCCACGATGCAGGAAATATGAATCGAACGGGGCAAAAACCAGTCTTAGTTTCTGCTGCTACCTGGGCATTCGCGACATTGATAGGAGGTGTTTTCACGGCAACAATTTATTGGCTACTCCACCACTCCACAATCACGAGACCCACAATAAGAGAGATTCGTTATGACCAACCCTAATATTAAAACAATTGATGTACATCAACTAAAAAAAATGATGGAGAACGATCCCAATCTTTGTTTAATTGATGTTAGAGAATTGGAAGAATGGCAAGAATTCCATATTGCTAGGGCAATCCACATCCCTAAAGATCTCATTACATCTTCTATTGCAGATCAATTTCCTAATAAAAATCAACCCATTTATTTACACTGCAAAGGGGGTGTTCGATCTTTATTTGCCGCACAATCCTTAATAGATTTAGGATATCAAGAAGTGTATTCAGTAGATGGTGGTATTATTGATTGGGCTATGTCGGGTTACCCCATAGAACACCAAAAGAAAATATCAGAGCCACAATTATAATTCGAGAACTTATCCTAGTTTGATGCAGCGAAGGAGTTCCGAAAAATAAGGCCCCACTTCACTGCACCTGGTTACTCTTAGTAAACCAATACCGATTAAAGGCTGCCATTGGCAAAAAGAGTTTTGCTGATAGGCTCCATAGAGTCTTTACTATTAGGAGCACCCAACTCAGGTGGGGTCTTATCTGAAAACATTCTTGCACGATTTTTTATATCAGAGTCTTTTACCAACTGTTGTTCCTTTGTCTGATCAATCTCTTTAGCCCTGTAGTCCGCTACTTTTTTTACCAAATCTTGCAGCACTTTTTCTACTTTATAATCCTTAATTTTTTTACTTGAAAAAGGCTGTTTACTGGGGGGGAGATAACCTTTTCTTGGATCTGAGTCTATATACACTTGTGCATGCATAAAATTACTCAAAGCATCATACATATCAATCAAATCTTTAGAGTCTGGGAAATTGTCCAGAGTAAGATTGAGGGATGTTGTTAATGCATTATATAGAGTACTGTTTTCGGGAGCCAAAAAATATGGAGTTACAGTTCCTTGATAACTTTTATGAATTTGAGCACGAATATAGAATGCTGCTGCATTAAGTACACGTGTTTTATCATCTTTAATGTCGGATTGTTCAAGACAGCTGAGAATCGCACGTAAGTATTTACACTGAATAGCTCGTTCAGGATGGCTAATGGAAAGAAGCCTTAATGACTTAGGTATGTCTTTTTCATCCAAGCTATGACTTTTTAATTCAGTTGCAATACTCTCCCTAATGTATTTTGCCAATTTAGCATATTCGACATACTGAAAACCCATTTCTGTTCTCCTTAAACTCCATGAATCGGGATTAGTAAAATTTACTCCAACGCGAAGTTTAAACTAATTCATAAAGCCAGTCATGTAATTTCCTTTTACTCCTTAATTAATTTTTAATCTATAAAAGTCAATAACATAGAGTATATAAGTTCGATTATGTACTCATGAAATAAATTCTTCTCTCCGCACCTCCGCCCAATGTTGAAGACATTTTAAAATGGATAAAATCTTTAAATTTACCTTTTTGATTGCATTTTTATGCCCTGTTGATTAATTTACCTCTTTTATTCCGCATCAGGATAAGCTATGAAAAAATACCTCTGTTCCATTTTTCTTTTTCTAAATTGTCTCAACACATATGCGCAAATTCATCAACCCAAATTGATTGTGCAACTGGTAATCGATCAATTGCGTGGTGATTTAATCTTTCAACATCAGCAACAATTTGGGAATGGAGGATTTAATTATTTATTAAATCATGCCATTGATTATCATAATACGCATCACCCACATGCCAATACAACTACGTGTGCAGGACATGCTACTGTTGCAACGGGCAGTTTTCCAGCCCTACACGGCGTTGTTAATAACGAATGGTATGACCGAAAATCACGGCAAATGGTCTATTGCATGGAAGATTTAAAAACTAATATATTGCAAACACCTCATACACGTATTGTTATTCCAGGACGCTCGCCTAGGAATTTATATGTCTCAACGTTAAGCGATGAAGTCGTACTCTCCCAAAAAGGACGTGTTTTTGGTGTTTCTTTAAAAGATCGTTCGGCAATAACTCTTGCGGGCCATACGGGTAAAGCGTATTGGTTTGACACAACCAATGGTGGTTTTATTACCAGTACTTACTACTATAGCCAATACCCTCAATGGGTTAATAATTGGAATAAAAATTATCATCCACAAGACTACGATTGGTATCTTAGCCGTTCTAAATCTGAATATATAAATGCTAATTCCCCTGTTTTCCATCATGAGGATGAGCTTTTTGGTCAAACCTTTCCACATCATATAACTCAAGCTCCTAGCCCCGAATACTTTAAATCATTGTCTCGAACACCTAAAGCAGATCAATTAACCGCAGATTTTGCAGAACGACTTTTAACTGAAGAGCGATTAGGACAATCTTCTGGAAAAACTGATTATTTGGGTATTAGCTTCTCTGGCGTTGATGCGATTGGCCATCAATTTGGCCCCAATAGCCTTGAATCAGAAGATAATTTGTTAGAATTAGACAAAACTCTGGCACATCTTTTTGCAGTTATTGACAAACAAGTAGGACTCAACAACACGCTTATAGTACTTACTGCAGATCATGGTGTAAATGATGGACCAACCTATCTCAAAGCGCATCATATGGATGAAATTAATCCCATTAATATCCCGCAAATGGAACAATACATTCGTGCCACATTAAAAGAGCGGTACGCGCTTCCAGAACAAACACTAATGTCGATTACCCCGCCGTATATCTATCTAAATCATAAGATAATAGATAAACATAAAATAGAACTGAATGAGGTACAACGTTATCTTGCGCGTGCGTTAACCCTGCAACCAGGAATATTCAAAGCATATGCATTGCCAATTAGAGATATTGAACAAGATTGGCTTACCGCTAAAGTTAATAAAATGTATTTTCCAGATCGGTCTGGAGATCTTTACCTCATTCAACCCCCAAATCAATCATATGGTACTAAAGGTAAAGATCGCGTTGCTCATGGCAGTCCTTGGCAATATGACAGTTATGTCCCTTTACTATTTGTCCATCCGGATTTTAAAGCGCAACGTATATTTCGTTCGACTTACACCACGGACATTGCCCCTACTTTATCTGCGGTACTGATGATAAGAAATCCATCTGCAGCTACCGGACACCCCTTACAGGAAGTAGTATCTGCTTTTAATTAAAAATATAGCCCTGGATCTACATCACTACACCCAGGGCTAAATTTTAACTATAGAAATCAGCTAAACTTATATTATAGAATTTATGGATTTTATCGCTCTATAAACCAGGGCTATTATAAGTAAATCCTAATTTAAAGATTGAATTTAACGCAAAAAACCTTTAGTATTTGCACGAAATTTCTAACGATATCATCATGAACAAACAAGCGATAATTATTGGGATTTCAGGCCCTTCTGCATCAGGTAAAAGTCTTTTAGCGAATACGATCGTTAATGAACTTGGCTCGGAACAAGTAGTAGTTATTTCTGAAGATGCCTACTATAAAGATAATGGCCATTTGCCTTTCCCTGAAAGAGAAAAAATAAACTACGATCACCCTGACTCTTTTGATCATACTTTGCTTTGCGAACATTTACGACAATTAAGAGATGGTAGACCAGTTGAAATTCCAATTTATTCTCACTCCAAGCACATGCGTTTGCCTGAAACCAGAACAGTGGGACAACATGCCATTATTATCCTTGAAGGTATTTTACTCTTTAGCGATAAAGAGTTACGCGAAATAATGGATATCCGAATTTTTATGTCCACTCCGCTCGATGTGTGTTTAACCCGACGTTTAAAAAGAGATGTGGTTGAACGACATAGAACCTTTGAATCAGTAGTTCATCAATATGAAACAACAGTACGCCCCATGTACTTGCAGTTTATTGAACCATCCAGTCGCTATGCAGACATTATTGTTCCTCGCGGAGGAGAAAACAGGATTGCTATTGAAATGATTCAGGCTAAGATGCGTGAATTGTTAGCATTGCATACTAATCAATGAGCGTTCAATATGAAAATATAAGTTTATTTTTCATATCGAATTTAATTATTTAAACTGGATCCCGTATAAATGCTAACATTTTATGGGATAACATTCGTTTAGCGATATAAAAGACATTAAAATGCCTTTTGTACCGGACTCATGTTAATTAATTGAGGAGAGAATGGTGGGATTTTTAGCGGGTAAAAAAGCACTCATTATCGGGCTGGCTAGCAATAGATCTATTGCTTATGGTATTGCCAAAGCATTTCATGAGCAAGGAGCCGAATTAGCGTTTACTTATCAAAATGAACGTTTACAAGACCGTGTGGAAACAATGGCAGCTGAATTCAATTCATCACTGACCTTTCCTTGTGATGTGGCTCATGATGAGGAAATCAAAGCCCTTTTTTCAAATCTCCGCAAGCATTGGGATCACTTGGATATCTTAATTCATTCAGTAGCTTATGCTCCAGCTGATCAAATTAGTGGAGATTTTGTAGAATCTTGCACTCGTGAAGGCTTTAGAATTGCTCATGATATCAGTGCATACAGTCTAATAGGTCTGGCGCAAGCTGCTTTACCTATGATGGAAGGTACTGAAGGTTCTCTGTTAACCCTAAGTTACTATGGCGCCGAAAAAGCAGTACCTAACTATAATGTTATGGGTGTTGCCAAGGCAAGCCTTGAAGCTTCTGTACGTTATTTAGCTTCAAGCCTAGGTTCTAAAGGCATTCGAATTAATGCTATATCTGCAGGACCAATCAAAACACTTGCTGCGGCTGGAATTAAAGATTTCCGGAAAATTCAAAATGCCTATGCTAATATTACCCCGCTCCACAGAAACGTTACAATTGAGGAAGTTGGCAATACTGCAGCATTTTTATGCTCTAAATTAGCGTCAGGAATTACCGGCGAAGTAGTACATGTTGATGCAGGATATCATGCCGTATCTACTATGAGTGATATCAGTTAAGTTTTTTCGACCTCTCCTACAATCAGGGGAGGTCTACTTCTCTGAATACAGGTTTTCATTCTGTAAAACTCCAAATCTAGTCAACCAATGAGCCAAATTTTAAAATACCCTGACCTCAAGTTTCTCAAGAGCAAAATTCGCTAGTTCATTATATCTAACAGCTAAATGCCATTTTATGAATATTTAGAAACTTATTCATTTTAACTATTTCATATTTATAAGCTATTCTTTATACACGTACCTGAATAAAAATCGTCCTGTATCAAATGGTCAGACAGATTCTATTTCTTTGGACTCTCGCTATAATAAGCTCTATAGCCATAGGCGCTCCTTTTTCTATAAACAATTTGGTTAAGGTCACTCCGGAAAATGATAATCAGTGCGTGCGATACTACCTGTATAAAGATGTCCTTTATTGTAATTCGACAACCGATTATGAGCCCATAGATCCGCAAATAAAGAACTATGAAAAATTAAAAATTGCATTTGATGAACGTCCATGGCAAATGGCTTGGGGCAATAAGAATTCAATTGGGACAACAATCGAATACATTCCTGCTGGTGATCGTAATGATGTTTCTGTCCAGGTAGCGTGCTATCTCTGGAGCCGATTTACCACCCGCACACAGAAGAACATAGTGAGCTCGTCCACCAATATTCGTATTTTTCATAAGGCGAAGGCGCTGCAATTCGGAGCACTCAGATTCAGTTAAGGATATCCTTATCATTATTTACACTTCAATTTATTAAAACGTGTGCCAAAGGTACATTATTTCTATGATTTGCACTGGATATTTAATGAGGGCTGCTTATTAAATTTTATTCGTGGCAGAAAACAACAGTATTTCTATGGTACAACAGAGTATTGGATTGGCTTAGTTGATAATATACCGTTTTGCTTTGTTCTCTCGGATATTTACAAGCAGATCAAAAGTTATCCGATGTTCATAGAAGTAATTTGTCACCCTCAGGTCATACCATTGGTCTTGATTTTGGTATAGGAAATATAAAATATTTAGGCCAAGGCCTCGCTGCACCAACGTTAATTGAATTTGTCAGTTTTTATAACAAATCTGTTGATCCTCTGGCGGATACTTTTTTTATTGATCCCGATAAGAATAATCCTCGAGCGAAACATGTTTATAGCAAGGCAGGATTTATAGAGGTAGATAATTATGCCCCACAGAGGGTGCCTTTATAGGACAAACAACCGATTTAATGGTAAAGAAAATATAATCCTTCGGATTGGGTTGTTCTTGTCCATTAGAATACTTATCCAACTATCCCCCTATTCTTCTGATACACATAATTCATAGATTCATGTGTCCAACCACCTGCCATTTCGATCATAGACTTTACGTCTATACTTTAAATATGCCAATACACGTTCAGTTTAAAAATGATTATATTAATGGATCCCAATGACGATGCCGTAAATTATCATGGTAGTAATCTTGCCAAAAAATATAACGAAAAAATTGGGAAATTTACGGAACAACCTTCAAAGGACCTGCTTAAAGAGGAAACCAGAATCACTTGCTTTGGACATGCCTCTCAGAAACAGTTTGGAGAACAATTGCTCTCCCCCGAGGCCTTTGCAGAAAATCTCATAAAACATGGTTTGTCCAAAGATAAAGAGGTTACCATTGATTTAATAGGTTGTGAGATTGGTTTTCTACAGAATAATCAAAACTACGCAACTAAGGTAGCCAAATATCTTTATGAGAAAAATTATCTAAACATCACGATTAAAGCAGTCAATGATCTGGCTATAAAAGAAAAAGCCAGCGGAATGAAATTACTTCCAAATTTTGATAAATCGATCACTGTTAGATATTTACCTGCAAGACAAAAGAATGCCTATGATGCAGAAATGAAAAAAGCAACAGATCCTATTGAAAGAAGAATAAATGATATAAGGACGGAACTAAAACAATTACAAACTCAAACTGCTGGGGCAAACAGTATGGAATTAGAAAAGCGTATAGGTAGCCTTCGTTCTGAATTGTACAAACTCATGATAAATAGAACGAATATTGAAACGCATATTAATGATAAATACTACCAGGATTCCAGCAGATATCCTGATATAAGAGTTGCTCTGGATAGCAATCAAAACTATTGCATCACTCCTAATTCATTTAAATTAGAAGAATCTCTTTCAGCAGCAAGAAAACAAGCTCTTATTATTGTTAACAATAGAATTGCCGAGTTGGAAATTGAAAAGCATTCAGTAAAGGACAGTTGGGTACCGGATTTCATTCTTGGTATCGAGACTAAAGATAAGAAATTAAGTGATTTATATTCGCTTCGTGATGAAGTTCTTAAACCAGATTCCACCCTTAAAAACAGCGTTGTGGCTCTTTTAACCAATGAAGTATGTGCAACTAAGAGAACCAAAGCAGCATTACTGGAATTGAAAGGTATTTGTGATCAAAATGATGAGTTTCAAGCTGAAAGTCCTAAACTTAAGTAGATGGTGATCCTATGATGATGCTGATAATAGATAATGAAATAAATAAAGACTTTGTGAAGTCTCTCTCGAAAGAACAGCCTGAATCAAACATTGTTGTTTATAAACAAGGCTATGTATTGAATGAGCAGATTAAGGATAATAAGTTATTCATTGTTGATTTAATGGCCGACATTCCTAATGTTCATCATTTATTTCCAGATTTATTAGCACATGAATTAATCATCAATAAATTACCCGCATCTATTACCGATATTTATTTGATAGTAACCTTTTTTGATAACGTAACGATAACTTCTTTTGCAAATCGTCTTGCCTCTGCTCTTAGAGAAGAATATAAATTAAAAATATCGGTACATGTTCTTGCCAGATTGGGCCATGATCAAACGAAACTGAGCTTCAAGCATCACAATGGCTTATGGAAAGTATATGGAGAAAATAATAAAACTGAGTTAACTGATCAAGGAATAAACCAACCCATCTGGGAGGGCACGACGCTTATGACTTATCTGGATCATCAAGAACAAATCTATACAGGGGTTTCTTTTGCTTGGTCATTTCAAGCTGGAATGTAAGTATTTTTGTAACGCAACAGCCAGATGTAAGTTTAGAATTCGTACTGCATTGATTCATTCATAACTAAGCAGCCCTCATTAAATATCCAGTGCAAATCATAGAAATAATGTACCCTTGGCACACGTTTTAATAAATTGAAGTGTAAAGAATGATAAGGATATCCTTAACTGAATCTGAGTGCTCCGAATTGCAGCGCCTTCGCCTTATAAAAAATACGAATATTGGTGAACGAGCTCACTATGTTTTTCTGTCTGCGGGTGGTAAATCGGCTCCAGAGATAGCACGCTACCTGGACAGAAACATCATTACGATACGACTATGGCTTAACCGCTATTTGCAAGAAGGGCCAGCAGGTTTAAGAACTAGAAAGCCACCGGGTCGCACAGCGCAAAAAGCCCCTGCTATTGAAGGCCAGCTTGAAGAATTACTCAGCCAGTCCCTCAAGACTACGGTTATCAAGAAGCGGGTTGGTAAATCAATGTATTGAAAGACAGGTTCAGCAAACAAGGCTTATGAGTGTGATAACACTATTGTCAAATCGCTCAATCGTCTGGGCTATGTTTATAAACGTTTTTCTAAGACATTACCTAAAAATGCCCCTTGTGTAGAAGAAAAAAAATCTCGTATTAATGAGATTGTTGAGTCGATTGAGCAAAACAATCCGTCAGACATCGAAGTCTTGTTTTTGGATGAAACACATTTTTCAAATCAACCTTATGTCAAAAGTAGTTCATACGGAAAAATGCCGCTGGGGGAAAACAATTTTTGGTGCTTTAAACATGCGAACAAGTCGCGTTTACTGGAAGCAAGCAGATAAAGGCAATAGTACCCAATTTATCATGTTTTTACGCCAGTTACATAAAGCCAACCCTGAAAAAAAAATGGTTAAAAAATTTAAAAAATAGTGAGCAATTAAAAGCGACTAAAAATCAGAATAATGTAACAGATTAGCGAAGTTTTGGGGCATTGGGCTCAAAATCTTCGGTTTCAGCAGGTGTATCAATAGGATCTAAAGGATTTTTCTGGTTCATCAGTTGCGCAGGCAGAACTGTTGCACCCACGCGAGTATTAGTAAGAACTTCCATTTCATGTCGAGTATCGATTGGATCATAAGAAATTCTCCCGATCTCATCTAATTCCTTTTTAGTATCGATAGGATCATAATTAATTTCATCGTTACTCAATTTTTCTTGAGTATCGAGCTTTTTAATTTCATGCCATTTAGACTTTTTCATAATATGCTCAAAAGAACGGTTTAAATATATTATAGCATGATGCCAATCCCATGGGATGTAGAAGGAAGAAATTGATTACTCAATTTCCCCTGTATTTTTATATACTTTATCCAACGCCTTTAATGACTCCAGCAAGGGTTTCATTTTAGCCAAAGGCCAACTGTTAGGACCATCACTCAAGGCCTTATCTGGATCAGGATGAGTTTCCATAAACAATCCTGAAATACCTGCAGCTACTGCAGCACGAGCAAGAACAGGAACAAACTCGCGTTGTCCACCTGAAACCCCATTATTTCCTCCCGGCAACTGCACCGAATGCGTTGCATCATAGACAACAGGACAACCAGTTTCTCGCATAATGGCTAAAGAACGCATATCAGAAACCAAATTATTATATCCAAAACTTACACCACGCTCACATGCCATAATCTGCTCATTACCGCATGCCTTTGCCTTGGCAATCACGTGTTTCATTTCCCAAGGAGCTAAAAATTGCCCTTTTTTGATATTAACAGGCTTATTCATCGATGCTACTTTCTGGATAAAATTAGTCTGTCTGCATAGAAACGCTGGAGTTTGTAACACATCCACAACACTCGATACCTCCAACAATGGAGTATCTTCATGAACATCAGTTAAAACAGGAACACCCACCTGATTTTTTACTTTTTCTAAAATAGATAATCCTTTTTCAAAACCAGGGCCTCTGTAACTGGATATAGAAGAACGGTTTGCTTTATCAAACGAAGATTTATATATAAAAGGAATCTGCAATTGCTTGCAGATTTCCTTTAAATAACCCGCGGTTTCCAAAGCCAGTTCTTCACTTTCAATGACGCACGGTCCAGCAATTAAAAATAAAGGCTTATCTATACCTACTTCAAATCCACATAATTTCATTCTTGATTGTTTCCTTGATGTTTTTTGCGAGCAGCAAGTACAAATTGCTTAAACAGTGGATGACTTGCTCTTGGAGTCGATGTAAATTCTGGATGAAACTGGCATGCCAAAAACCAGGGATGATCGGATAATTCTATCATTTCAACCAAAGAATTATCTGCTGAACGTCCGGAGATAATCAACCCATGTTCAACCAAGCTTTCTACATATTTATTATTAACCTCATAACGATGACGATGGCGCTCTATTATTTGAGGTTTTTCATAAACGTTACGTGCCAATGTACCCTCTGCTAATTGGCACATTTGCGCCCCTAAACGCATTGTACCACCTAAATCACCATGTTCATCACGAAGTTTTTTTGAACCATCCGCATCCATCCACTCATTAATTAATCCAAGGACAGGATATGGGGTATTTTTGTTAAATTCAGTAGAATTTGCTTCTTTTAAACCAACAACATTTCTGGCAAATTCGATAACTGCGGTTTGCATTCCCAAACAAATTCCCAAGAAAGGAACTTTATGCTCTCGAGCATATTGGATAGCTTTAATTTTACCTTCAACACCACGCTCCCCAAAACCGCCTGGGACAAGAATCGCATCAATACCTTCTAAAAGCGAAGCACCGTGAGTTTCAATTAACTCAGCATCCAAATAAACAATTTCGACTTTTGTTTGAGTATGAAGTCCAGCGTGCAGTAAAGCCTCATTAATCGATTTATATGCATCATTCAATTCAATATATTTTCCGACCATAGCAATTTTTACAGTCGCGGTTTGAACGGCACTCATTGCCACAACACGATCCCACTCACTTAAATCGGCAGGTTTTACATCAAGTCCCAATTTTTTCACAACAATTTCATCGAGTCCGTGCTCATGCAATATTCTTGGAATTTGATAAATACTCGGCGCATCTTCGAGCGAAATAACCCCTTCTTTTTCCACATTGGTAAATAATGCAATTTTTGCTCTATCTGACATAGGCAAAGCTTTTTCTGAGCGGCAAATCAAAATATCCGGCTGAATACCTATAGAACGCAATTCCTTTACTGAGTGCTGGGTTGGCTTTGTTTTCGTCTCACCAGAAGTGGCAATATAAGGCACTAACGTCAGATGTATGAATAAAGTTCTTTGGGAACCTAATTCAACTCGCATTTGACGAATTGCTTCAAGAAAAGGCAATGATTCGATATCACCTACAGTTCCACCAATTTCAACCATTGCCACATCGAAACCATCAGCACCCAATTTAATGCATCGTTTGATTTCATTAGTAATATGGGGAATGACCTGAACCGTTCCGCCTAAATAATCCCCTCTTCTTTCTTTTTTAATGACATTTTCATAAATTTTCCCTGAAGTAAAATTATTACGTTTTGTCATAGTTGAATTTACGAAACGCTCATAATGCCCCAAATCCAGATCTGTTTCTGCACCATCATTGGTCACAAAAACTTCCCCATGCTGGAATGGACTCATGGTTCCAGGATCAACATTAATATAGGGATCAAGCTTAATCAGTGTTACTTTAAGACCACGTGCCTCGAGAACTGCAGCGAGCGACGCAGCTGCAATGCCCTTTCCTAAGGAAGATACCACACCACCTGTAATAAAAATAAAATTTGTCATAATTGACCTTGTATCCTGCTAATTAAGTACTGTTCAGTAGAGAAATAGAGAATTCGGATTCCATTGTAGCTTGGGTGCAGCGTAACGGAACTTGGATTTATTAAGACCCGGGTTCCGTTACGCTGCACCCAGGCTACAATATACCGTGGCTACAAACGAATCAAAACACTGACCTAAGTTATCGCCAATAAATGCCCCATTTTCTCTTTCTTAGTTTTTAAATATCTGTGACTTTCCTTAGTAGGTTCTATTTCTAAAGGCACTCTCTCCATAACCTTTACTCCATAACATTCAACAGCAGCAATTTTTGATGGATTATTGGTTAATAATCTTATTGCATCAATACCAAAATATTTAATTATTTGATAGGCAACTGCATAATTTCTGCTGTCTGCAGGAAGACCTAGTTGATGATTCGCATCAACGGTATCCCAACCTTGCTCCTGCAAGGCATAAGCTTTTAGTTTATTTGCTAAACCAATTCCTCGCCCTTCCTGGCGTAAATAGATTAAAACACCACCCTCAGCCGCAATCAGGGACAAAGACTGTTCCAATTGATTGCCACAATCGCACTTACAAGAGCCAAAAATATCACCTGTAATACATTCCGAATGAATACGCACTAGAGGCGCGCGATTAGCAAATATAGGCGGCTTCACCAATGCAAAATGTTCTGCACAATCAAGTTCATTTGCAAAAACAGTCATATTAAAATCACCTTTGTCTTGCAAAGGAATACGTGTTGAAGCAGCCGCTTTGACTAACATTTCATGACGAATTCGATATTCTATCAAATCTTTAATCGTTACCAGAGGAATATTATATTTTTCGGAAAATGCAACCAATTCATCACGTCTACTCATGGTGCCATCTTCGTTAATAATTTCACAAATTACAGCGGCAGGAGTTAAACCAGCGAGTTTTGCTAAGTCAACACTACCCTCTGTCTGTCCAGGACGTTCTAAAACGCCTTTTTTCTTGGCACGCAAAGGAAAAACATGTCCTGGAGAAATAACATCAGTAGGGCCACTCTCAGCAGCAATTGCGACTTTAATAGTCTGAGCCCTATCTTTAGCGGAAATACCTGTTGATACACCTTCTGCGGCCTCAATAGATACAGTAAATGCAGTACCATAAGGAGACCTATTGTTTTGCGCCATCATTGGTAATTGTAATTTATCAATTAGTTCATCAGCCATAGACAAGCAGATCAAACCACAACCATGACGAGACATAAAATTAATTACTTCTGGCGTTGCATAATCAGCGGCTACAACCAGATCCCCTTCATTTTCCCTATCTTCATCATCCATTAAAATAACCATTTTACCGGCTTTGAGTGTTTCCACTGCGTGTTCTATTGTAGCTAATGAATACTTCATAACGCGACCTCATTTGATCCAGTGTTCATTTAATCCTCCAGCCAATCCAGACATGCTATCATATTGTCGCCCATAGCATGCCAAGAAATAGTATGCGCTCGGTCAAATATCCCACTCTGCTGGTATGCTGAAATTGCATCGTGCTCCAAAATACTTGGAACAATATATAAATAAGTTCGATGAACTAACCTTTCTTGGTGCAGTGCACTAAAAAGGGCCCCTCCTGCTTCAACCCAAACATCATGATATCCCTGCTCACCAAGATGGCTGATCACAGCATCTAAATCCATTACTCCATTTTTCATGGGCATGAAATGCAAAGTACTGTTAGGATAAGAAACTTCTCGCTCATTGCAATGATACACATGGCAATGAGCCGCGGTTGAAAAAATTATAGATTGTAGGCCAAGACTCAACTGCCTATCAATAATTGCAACAGGCTTTGCCTGTTCTTCCTGGCCTAAACGCACGTTCATCTTGGGATTATCCAGACCCACTGTTTTGGCAGTAGTAAGAATCACATCCGCGGCAGCACGCATTTGATGCGTGAACTCTTCACATAAAGCATTCGACAAAATAACACGCTCCCCTACCGAGCGTCCAATTTTACCATTTAGCGTTTGCGCAATTTTCACTGTTACTCTTGGCTTTTTGGTTACAGTCCAGTAGGAGTAACTTTTATAAAATTCGGTAATTTCATCTACAGGATAATGCGTCACCTTAATTCCATGGGCACGTAATTTTTCTGAGGAATTATTTTTAGCTACAACTGGATTAGGATCCAAATAAGCAAAAACAACTTCCTCCACTCCATGATTAATAATCGCATCAACACAAGGTGGTGTTCTTCCCCAATGATTACATGGCTCAAGAGAAATATATAGACAAACCCCTGGCATTTTAGGAGGAATCTGTGTTAACAATAATTGTTCTGCATGCGGAGTCCCTGCACCTCCATGACTTGCTTGTGCTATAATATTTCCATTTTGCACAGCAACCGCGCCAACACAGGGATTAGGGGCGCAATGGCCTTGTCCAATCCGGGCCTGTTCAAGTGCTGCGAGCAAAAACTTTTTGTGCATTGTTTAAGTACCTTTCTATGATGCAAGGTAACTGCTCAACACTAAATAGGCGTAATCCCAAAGGACAAACGGCGGGATAACGAGAGAGGATGAGTAGTTACGATGTGTGAATGATAACAAATTATTCAATTTTTGAGTAGCCTAATGATTAAATTGAAAATTAAGAAAAGCATATGTTGGATACTGTTAGCGAGTATTTTTGCCCAGCCTTCTTTTGCCGAAGGTCTGTCTCCATTCTCAACCAGTGAGTTGGAACAACTGGAAAAAGAATTCGTGCAACAAATCAATCAATCAGAAAGCGTAGAACGAAATCCATTGGCAAGCCAATATATTAATCGCATTGGGAAAAACCTTGCTCATGCGGGTCATATTAAAACACCTGATTTTTTTATAGTAAAATCAAATGAAATCAATGCATTTGCAGGTCCTGGTGGACATATAGGTATCAATTCACAACTTATTTTAACCACCAGTACTGAAAGTGAGCTTGCTGGGGTAATGGCCCATGAAATCGCACACGTACGTTTGCATCATCTCTACAGAATGATCGAACATCAAAAACAAATGCGTGTTCCTATGCTTGCGTCCATACTGGCATCTGCTGCTTTAGGAGTAATTAATCCCACAGTTGGAATGGCTGGAATGATGGGAGCCTTAACAGGATTCTCACAAGACAATATCAATTTTACCCGCTCCAAAGAAAAAGAGGCGGATAGGATCGGTATTGATATGTTGACTAAAGCTGGATATAACCCCAAAGGTATGGCTGCTTTTTTTAAAAAAATGCAGGAAAATTCACGTTATTACTACACAGCAAACGTACCTGCCATTCTACGTACCCACCCGCTGGATGGAGACAGGATAGCTGAAGCAGAAAACCGTATCGCACAATCTTCACCCCAAAAACATGTAGATTCTCCTGAGTATCCTTTAGTTAAGGAATTAATCCGCACATCTGTAACTCAAGATCCTAAGACGTTATTTGATTATTATGAGCATCAATGCAACAAAAGAACTCCCGCCCATGCCTGTCAATATGGCCATGCCCTTACCTTAATTAATAATAATAATTATGCAAAAGCAGCTACTATTTTGACTCCTTTATTGGCAGAAAATAATAATCTCTATTTTCAAATTGCTATGGCGCAAGCTGAAACAGGAATGTCCCAACATAAAGCAGCACTCTCTCGATTAGAAGAAATACAAAAAAACTATCCGGACAATTACGCTGCACTTATGGCATACGCTCAAGGTTTGTTGGCTGCGAATCAAAATGAGAAAGCAACCGGTATCTTGCTTAAAGGAAGCAGAAAATATAAACACGATCTTCCTTTGTGTCGCGAGTTAGCTCGAGCCCAAGCGCAATCACATCAAAAAAGTTATGCCTATTTTACTCAGGCTCAATGTTTACTTCTTGAGGGACAAAAAAGAGCAGCGGTAGCTCAACTTAAAGTAGCCCGTGGCCTGGCAAAAAAAGATCCTTATTTATCAGCAAGGATTTCTGCCAAAATTGATGAAATTGTGAATTAAACTAAGATATCTATCTCCCTCACCCATAATGGGAGAGGGAACCTTTTATTCAACTAACCGAGTTATACTAATAGAGTTTTTTTATTCAACAAACAGATGTCTCTTCTCCCTTTGAGGAGAAGGTGCCGACAAAACGGATGAGGGGCTTACTATTTCTCCCCCATTTTATAGAAGAAAATTTTTCTGACAGTATTTCAAAAATTAATCTCGAAAATTCTCATATTGCAATGGCAATTTGATGTTTGATTTCTTCAAAAGAGCGATTGTCTCTTGCAATTCATCGCGCTTTTTACCTGTTACACGAACTTTGTCTCCCTGAATAGACGCCTGAACCTTAATCTTGGAATCTTTTATACATTTCACAATCTCTTTAGCTATTGGTTGATCGATTCCTTGCTTAAAAGTCATATTTAAGGAATAAAATTTTCCACTGTGCACTGGCTCATCTTCTATTTCCACTCCCGAAGCATCAACATTGCGTTTACTGCAATGATTACGGAATAGATCCTCTAATTGCCTAACTTGAAAATCTGCTTCAGCTCGTAATGTCACCGTCAGTTCTTTAAGTTCAATGCTTGACTCTACACCCCGAAAATCAAAGCGCGTACCCATTTCGCGCACAGCATTATCAACCGCATTACGTAATTCAACCATGTTTGTTTCAGAGACAATATCAAAAGAAGGCATAAGTTACTCATTTAAGTTAAAAAATATAATTTAACAAAAATCCGAATGCTGCACCACAATTCCAAATGTCAATTCTTATTGTTGCATATTCACCTAAAGAATGTTATCAAATTAATTGGCTCAAAAATATTCTATTTAGTTACCATCCGTACAATAACCTTCCGGTTATTCTAAATCTCAAGGAGTGAGAAGTATGGCAAAGGAAAAAAAGGAGTATTACGCGTCATATCAACCCCAACCTCATCATTCTCGTTTTTGGCTCCATTCAGAGTCCTGTTATACCGAGGAAGAATTAGAGCAAAGAGCATGGATACTTAAAGCACGCGCCAACTCAGGGATTCATCCTGATTATTTAGCTAACCCCAGTTCCTGGTTCGCTGATGATTCCCAGGCTTTAATCAATGTTTATGAGCATTCCTGGTTTTACTCTAATGCATTCAAGACGCGTCACGCTTTAACCCGAGATGATTTTCATGTCCAACCTATTGATAGTCAACGCCTGCAATGGTCTGCTTTGTATCAATTAATGCAAAAAACTGGTGATTATTTATTATTAAGAAATCAGGATTTACGCCAAGATCATTTAAATCAACCCATGAATTTCTTCTTGTTGGATCTTAATCATATACTGAAGGGAATAAGTCAAAATCCAAATATCAAGCAAACAAGCGAGCAACTAGAGTTAGTCACTCGTTACGTACGGACTATTGAAAAAAATATCTCTCCGTTTGTAGGTTCGGATCGATTATTTTTGGCCAATTTCCGCAGTACAATTGATGATGAAATTCAGCCGCAATTAACCCACAGAATTGAATCACAATTATTAAGAGATCGCCTTGGCGAATTATCAAAAACGATTGAACAATTATCCACCACGCGGAACAGAGTATTGCATTTTGCTCTAAATGCAAATCCGGTTAATCCTCATCCCTATACCTTCGCAATCGATAAACCTGCTGATTTAAAAGCCTACCCTACTCAAGCAGTAAAAGAATGTGGGAAAAGTTCAACCGCAATCGTAGATAGCCCTATTTCTAAATTGCACCTAACAGCGGACCAACTTAAAAACTGTCCTGATTTCCAATTAGTAAATATGCAAGATAACGTATTAGATAATTATGCTAAAGCAATAACGGATTTAAATGAACTCGACCAGTTTCAAAAAGTCATTACTCATACTATGGATCTATTAGGGCAAGCGGGCGAAGTGTATACGGTTCTTCAATTTAAGGAGCAATTATCTTTATTACTGAAACAAATTGACTATTTTATTGATGAATCCTCAATTCATATTGAAGAAGTTATCCACGCTAATACAAATGCATATCATAAAGCGATTCAAGAGGAACAAAATTTATCCTTAATCAAAAAATGGTTAACCTCTGAGCAAACAAAGTTAAATACCTTTATTGCAAATCAAGATACATTGGCACAATTTCCGTCCACAACAGTGGATCTTTCCAAAACGAACCAAGTACTAAAACAACAAGTCAATTATGTTATTGCTCATTTAAATGGTCCTAAAATGAAGGATACTGATTTCGCAACACTTGCCGGACAAGCTCAGGAATTAAATGCATTAATGGATTCGATGCACCGCTGGATCTCATTTCAATATTCTATCAAAGGGCTGAATCCCCCCAAAGAACCTGAAAAATTACAGCTATTACAACAACCAAAATCGCAGCAACCACCTCATCACCAACCTAAACTACGACCCTCATTTTTTGAGTCAAACAAAAATCAACCTGTAGACATTTGCCCTCCCAACTTGAACTCCGAAATATCGATATGCCGACTCCCAGCAGAGCAACCACCTGCCATAGCAGCCTGTGTCGATCAGGATATGCCTGTATGTCGTGCGCAAAATGAGCAATCTCATACAGATCTTTCAGGTGTATATCTTGGAGTTATTATTTTAGTTCCCATTGGCTTGCTTGCACTCTATTTATTGTATCAATCCCTTAATAAATCAGAAACTAAAGTGAAAATTCTAGGAAGCAAAGAAGAGTATGAAAAAATTAAAACTGAATTGGATGATTTCATTATCGAAATCAAAAAAACCGAAGACCTGAGCGATTTAAAAATAAAATACAAAATAGAAGATTTTATTGAAACATACATTCAGTTAAACAAACAAGCTCAAAGAGGAATGTATGATGTAGAAGAATTAAAGGAGCTTTATGAGGATATGAAATATTTTTATAGTGAGTACAGATCTGAATCCGCATCACTTGGATCATTTATGTATTAATTAGTCCAAACTTATTTGAGCCGTTTCACCAAGCGGCTCAAAATATAGCTGCGAAATACAGAATAAACTCGGAGGATTCATTGCTCCCCAAGCTTATATCATTTCATCAACCAAAATAAACTTTGTACAACAAAAATAGGCCAATGATTAATGTGATGACAGCAATCGTGATAAATAGTTCCGATTTATCTATCACTCTATTCCAAATTTTATATACGGTATCTGGACAATAGAGCCTAAATAAGCCGCCAATCAGTATTAGCCAAGCAAAAACTGTAACAATGACAGGCCATCCCATTACCCATACGTTATGACTAAGAACCATTAATAATCCAATAATTAAGGTCATGATACCAACAACTAACATGACAGCTCGTTGCGACATCAATTCCCTCATTGCGGTAACTACAATGTCACGTCGTACAAGTAAAAGCAGGCTCACAATTACCAGATACCAACCTAGTACTGCTGCTAAAAAATTGGTACCCATAACAATCTCCTGATATATAACTCTCCTATTTAAATTATAGTTCAATATATCCCTTTATAACGTGGTGAATCCGATAAAAATAGCTAAGCTTATATATAAGTTTGGATCAAAGGATTCTTAAAATGAGCAAGCAATTTACTGCACATGTTTACTGTAAAGAAGAAAGAGTCGCGACCCAAACAGGAGATGATCTCGATAAGCTTTATACCTGGATGTTAATTCAAGTTAATAGCCACTTTGATGATATTCGCGGTGAAATTATTGAGAATAAAACAAACAAAACCGTCAGGACATTCCGCAAAGCACCTATAGAATAAGATCAACCTAAACTTACATTTTGTGTTTATAATCATAACCACTCCATGATGAATCACAAACACTAACTCCCAAGAAATATGTTGACTAAGATGAAGAAGCGCTTACAATAAACCCCCTTTATTTTAAAGTCACTTTAAGGACAGTCATGAGTGCAACAGAAAAAACATCCTCATTTAATCTTTTTTGGTTGCTTAACTACATTTCCATTGCATCAGTTTCTGCAGCGATTATCACCCCTGCTTTACCAAAAATTCAAACTGAATATGCTTTAGGTCCGGGCATTATCGAATGGATAGTTTCCGCTTTTTTGATTGGTTATGTAGCAGGTCAATTAGTTTATGCACCACTTGCTAACCGATATGGACGTTTAAAGGCTCTACGCACTGGACTGGTGATTAACTTACTTGGAATCGTCGTTTGCTTGTTCGCATTGTTACAAGGAAGTTATTGGTTGCTTGTTGGGGGACGGTTAATAACGGCTTTAGGTGCTGCCAGCGGACTCGCTTGTACATTCATGTTAATTAATGAATGGTTACCCGAAACTCAGCGTAAAACTGCTATGGCATATTCTGTATTGTCCTTTGCTCTTGGCATTGGAATCGCTGTGGTAATTGGTGGATTAGTTACTGAATATCTTCACTGGCAAGGATGTTTTTGGATATTGCTTATACATGGATTAATCATGCTCTGGGGAACTTGTGTATTTAGTGAAACATTGACTCAGCCCAAATCAATACATGTCTTGACGATCATCCGTGATTATTATGCTGCTCTTGCTTCTGCTAAACTGGTAATTTTTTCATTAGTAGTAGGCTGTTGTTCAGCAATATCTTATTGTTTTTCTGCTGCGGGACCTCAAATTGCAGAAGAACTATTGAAACTCTCGGCAGCGGAGTATGGTTATTGGAATATTCTCAACATTGTTGGCATGCTCTTGGGAGGATTATTTGCCAAACAATTACTTGCTCGTTTCTCAGCAAATCGACTCATTGCCATTGGCTTTTTTGGCGTTGCCCTTGGGATACTTAATTTATTGATGATGTGGCACACTGGAAGTCAATCTTCATTATGGTTTTTCCTAATTACTGCCAGCCTGTATTTATTTAGTAGTTTCCTATTTTCAGGCGGTTCATTTGTTGCTTCTAATGCGCTGAGCGACAAAGCCAGTGCTGCAGCGATGATGAGTTTTGTTAATATGTGTTTTGCAACACTCGGTGTCATAGTTATGGGCTATCTGATGGTCAATCCTTTATTAAGTTTTATTATTATTTTAAGTATCGTTTGGCTGCTTGTTGTTGGGCTATTATTGATAAAAACTCTAAAAGTAAATAATAAGTTAGTGTTATCAGGTGATTCAGATTAAATATTTGGCTCTTTAGCTCAGTGGAGGGAGACAGCAATGGTAAATGGTCATATACCACAATCGCTGCAAAATTTTTTGGATTTGACCAATACAAAACCTGCTGTCTTTATACCTGAGGAAGTGCGTGATCTTGCTGAAAAGACAGCTGAGGCTTTTGCCCTTCCCAAATTATTTGTTCCTCTGATCAGCAATCCAGTGTTGCAATGTGCTGAACATGAGATAACGACACGAATATATCATCCAGCGCCACAAAAAAAATTACCCTTAATTATTTATTTTCATGGTGGTGGACATTTATCTGGAAGTATCGATACACATGATGCACTTTGCCGGCGAATTGCTGTTACCAGTCATGCTGTGGTTATTTCTGTTGGATATCGTTTAGCTCCAGAATTTCCATATCCAGCAGGACTAATAGATTGTATCTCAGTTTTTGAACAACGAGTTGAGTTACTCAAAGAGTTTCAAGTAGATACCCAACAAGTTTTTTTAGCAGGTGACAGTGCTGGAGGAAATTTAGCGCTTTCGGTCTGCCATCAAATGAAAGAACAAGGTGATCATGCGATTAAAGGATTAGCATTAATTTATCCTTCTGTAGATTTCTCTATGAACTATGAATCATATCAACGCAATGGAGAAGGTTTCTTACTCACACGAGAAAAAATTAAATGGTATTTTGACAATTATTTCAAAAATGGTGCAGATCGAATTCAAGCATCACCAATGTATTTTAAACATTTGGAATTATTACCACCCTGCTATATTGCAGCTGCTGAATACGATCCTCTATTTGATGAAGCAATCGCTTTTGCAAAAAAAATAGAAAGCCTAGGAGTTTCTGTTGAATTAGAAGAGTTTAAAGGAATGATCCATGTCTTTGCACAACTTGAAATATTTGTACCCGATCAGGTCTTTCGATTAATTGAATCCATAGAACATTTTATTAAGTTATACTCTAAACTTGGGTGAAAGCGCTTCGCTGCACCCAGGTAGATTAAGTTTTACTTAAAAGGTATCAAACCCTTGATATTCCTCCCAAATGAATTCTTCATAAGTACATTCATCTACAACAGCAAATTGGGGGCCTTCCTTTAACCATGCATAAAATTGTTTTAACTTGTCAACCTTACCACAAGCAAAAACTTCTACGCGCCCATCATCCAGATTTCGCGCCCATCCTGTAATATCCAACTTCCTTGCTTCTCTTTGTGCTGAGGCGCGATACCATACTCCTTGGACTTTTCCCGAAATATAACATTTCATACATGCTTGATTTGTCATAAAAATTTCTTATTGGTTTTTGGATAAATAAAGTTTATCTTATTTTAGGTTATTTTACATTTTGCAAACATAATAGTAGAAATGAAAAAGCCCCTAATAAAAAGGAGTTAAAAATGGCTATATGGTTTAAAGAAATTACCCTGGAAGATCTCAATCGATTTGGACAAAATACTATGTCTGAATTTCTTGGCATCCAATTTATTGAAATAGGCAATGATTTCCTAAAAGCAACCATGCCCGTAAATGAACGCACCAGGCAACCTATAGGTATTCTTCATGGAGGTGCTAATGTCGCATTGTCCGAAACAGTAGCCAGTACAGCAGCAAACTCAGTTATTGATGTGAATCAATTTTTTTGTGTCGGTTTGGAAATAAATGCCAATCATATTCGCTCCGTTAAAGAAGGGATAGTTACAGCAATTACCACCCCTCTTCATCTGGGACGTTCCACTCAAGTTTGGCAAGTTAAAATCTTTAATGAACAAGAAAAACTAACCTGCATTTCGAGAATGACCGCCTCGGTAATAAACCGACCTATAGAATAAAACTGTCTGCGATTCATTCCCTCTGTTTCTTTGAGCATATGTTACAATAAGCCTGCATTTGATTTATTCCCTGTCGTTATGAAACCCACTCAGACCATTAAAAATCGAGGTGCTCTTAGTAATCCAGATGGCCGATTTGAACCACAAACACGTGAGCATTTTGCTGATGGCTGGGATATAGAAGAAGATATCCTTCCTCCTTTAGAAACATTTTTATTCCCCGAACATTCCAAATCGGTAATTAGTCATAATGACTCTCTCCGAATCCGTATGCGTGGCGAAGGAGAATACGCCAATCTTTTAAAAACTCGATTTCATCTTGCTTGTAAAAAAAATATCAGTTAAATATTGAACCCGCTCATGATTTAGAAATAAGGAAGTTTTGTAAAAAGGAAGAAGGAGCATGCAAACAATTAAGCTTATGGGATGATGAATGGTAGGAATTTGAAACATGTACTTAGAATATGCGCGGGTCAAAAAGCACTATTTTAACGAGGGCATTTGGTTTTTTTCAAACCACATAGAAACGGAATATATATATTTGGCTTAGATTTATACATTTCAAAAAATAAACTCTATACTTAAGCTGAGTAAAAAAAAAAGTAAAACCAAGGAGGAAGTAATGAGTACAAGTTCATGTATTTCAAAAATAATACGTACAACTGTTATAGTCGGTTCATTATTCTTTGCTGTAGGTTATACGTCCATCGCCAGCGCAGCTCAAGGATGCGGACATGGATATCATAGGAATATGTATGGTATGTGCGTACTCAATAGCCCAGGACCTAATGCAAGACCAGCTCCATATCATCCAGGCTGCTGGCGAAATGTTTGGGGTCAATTACGTTGCTATTAATAATCTTTCAATTGGCCTTACCTTTGCGCAAGGTAAGGCCTGTATCATAACAATTATTTTGATTTATTTCTTCTTATTAGGATGAGATTCTACTTTAGATTTTTCATGAGTAGGTTTCATTTTATCAGAATGAGCAGAATGTTGTTGATCATGGCGACGTGCATCTTGTGACTCATTTTTAAATTTATTATGTTTTGACATTTATACTCTCCTTGAGATTAAAATTCCGTCCATAGAATTTAAACTTAGTTCGACTTACTTGAAAAAGCAAACCATCACCTGTTAAATGAACTGTACTTTTCATACTCACTGTATGTAGTATTAAGAATTTACTTGACTCATCAATTCAGTAGTTGTAATTCAAAAAGTGCGCTAAAGTAATTTCAATTAACCTTATTGAAAAATGGACTTTTTCATGACACCTGAAATAAATGAAGCCTTAAGGAAAATAAGACAACAAAAACCTTTTATATTAAACATCACCAATTATTTTCCTATGGGATATGTAGCAAGTGGAATACGTAGTATCGGTGGATTCCCATTAATGTGTAGCGCAGAAGAGGAAGTTGAAGAATTATTGGGAATTTCCAAAGCCGTGGTGATCAATCTAGGTAAATTGGATAATGCGTTTGTTAAACTAAGTAATTACATCTGTAAGATAGCAAACCAGCAAAATATTCCTATTATTTTAGATCCGGTCGGAGCGGGTGCAAGTCGATACCGAACAGATGTTGCAATAGACATGATAAAAAAGCATCAAATTTCAATTATTCGTGGCTATCCTAATGAAGTTGCCAGTTTGGTGACTGGCGACCTAGTAATCCAAGATAGCAACCATCTTCTTGAAGATAAAGTAATAATAGAAAATGCGAAATCATTATCAAAAAAATATAATCTATCAGTGGTTGTCAGTGGAAAAAGACATCTAGTAGTCAGCGCAGATCGAATCGATCAATTTAATTTTGATTCTGAGCTGGTGCAAAAAGTAGCTGGGATAAGTAATTTACTTTCGGCAATTATTAGTGTTTTTAATTCTGTAATCAAAGATCCATTTTTAGCTGCTAAAAATGCAGTGCATTTTTATGCCGAATGCGTTGGACCAACTTCAAGTGGTGCTTCAGGCCCTGCATCACTGATTATAGGAATAATTGATAAAATCTATATAAATGCAATAAAAGCTCAATTGTTTACATAGTTTCTGTACCGGGATTATGGAATGCTCCAATAATCCCCGAGTTTGCTGCGCCACATCCAGGCAAAAAGGTTATTTAGTAAAGGTCATAAAAGCAAATATTCCCTTGTCTACAAGGACTTGAAAATTACTCCAAGATTGCTGGCGGGCAATTTGCGCAAAGGTATCAATGTGTTCGGGGTAATCATCAGCGCGCGGATGCTCCATCCGTGCAACAATCTCATCACCAGTGATTTCAGGGTTGGTTTCAACCATACGTGATTGCAAAGCATCCAACCATTCATCCCGTGTCTGATCCTGTTTGAGAACACCATCAACCATTAACAAAAAGCCATTAGGGTTTAATTTTTGTTTGCATGTAGCAATGAAATTTTTTTTATCGTGTAAGGATAAATGATGAACGGCATAACTGGTGAAAATCACATCGACTGGACCTGGCAAACGAGGAAGAGCGACCGTCATGTTATCTGCAATGAACTCTTTTTCACAATTAAGTGGATCCAGTGTATTTTCTGCCATTTTTAAAACATCTTGTGCTGCATCAATGCCTATATATTTTTCGATGGAAGTGGTTGCAAGTACAGAAACAACTGTACTGCTGTCGCCACATCCAACATCCACAAAAGAAAAAGGGCGATTTCCTATATGAGTCAAGAGAAATTTTTGTAACGCCTGCAACATTTCCCGATGAAATAACATGTTATTTTTAATCGCGCTTTGATAACGTTGCCAATTCTCATTAAAGTATTCACTCACGGTAGTCATAGCATATACCTACACTATTTAATTATGTATTAGAGAGATAATAGCAACTCTCATCATTTAGGTATACCCTAGGTTATTTGAGACAAAATAAGCTACAGATTGAAAAAAACAGCCCTAAGTGGTAAAATTTTAGCCTTTTGGTAAACTTACAGGCCACATATGAATTATTTTTTTCCATTATTACTCACTTTGTTTTACTCCGCGAGCTGTTTCGGTGGTATTGCAACCGAAGAGAATTTACGCGATAAAATTGGCCAAATGCTTCTTGTTGGTTTTGAGGGTAAAAGAATTAATGCTCAATCCTCAATAGTAAAAATAATTGAGGATAATAATATTGGCGGCGTCATATTATTTGACTACAACTACCATACAAAAACGTTTGACAAAAATATTGAAAACCCAGAACAAGTAAAAAAGCTGAATCAGGAACTCCAATATTTTGCTAAACAAGGTAATTTAAAACATCATCGCATACAATTACCTCTTCTAATTTCTATAGATTATGAAGGTGGGCAAGTCAATCGTTTAGGAGCGCAATATGGATTTCCTAAAACGTTGTCAGCCGCTGAGGTCGGCAAAAGAAGCCCTAAAGAAGCAGGAACTACTGCTGAATCTATGGCTCATACTCTAAAAATGGCAGAATTTAACTTAGACTTTGCCCCAGAACTGGATGTAAATGTTAACCCTAATAATCCAGTTATTGGAAAAAAAGATCGAAGTTTTTCGAGGGCTCCCAAGCAAGTCATACGCTATGCGAGCATTTACTCTCATCATTTCTTAAATCAAAAAATTCAATGTGCTTATAAACACTTTCCTGGACATGGTAGCTCTACCAGAGACTCACATCTGGGTTTTGTGGACGTTACAGATACTTGGCAAACTGATGAATTAGAACCATATGAATTCTTATTGAACTCGCCTGAGGCATGTGGTGTAGTTATGACAGCGCATATTGTGAACCGTAAATTAGATCCATCGGGCATGCCAGCAACTCTATCCCATAAAATATTAACTGATGTTCTCCGAAATCAGCTCCATTTCCGAGGGGTTATTATCACTGATGATATGCAAATGAAGGCGATTAGCGATAATTATGGACTTGAACAAGCTTTAGTATTGGCTATCAATGCTGGGGCAGATATGCTGATGTTTGGTAATAATTTATCTGTTCCAACACAAGATCCAGTTCAAGTCATTAATATAATTGAAGCCAAAGTAAAATCTGGAGAAATCAGCCAGGAACGAATAAATGAAGCCTATCAGCACATAGTGACTTTAAAAAAATCATTAAACTAAAAAGGCGCTTATTGCTATAAAGTAAGTCTAGGCGCAGTGAAGTGAAATTTAGATCAAGACTACTAAATTTCGCCCCAGCGTAATCGTTCAGGGGTTATACTTGAATCTTGGAGCGCAGGTTACGCGAAAGTGATGCTGAGGAAATGCAGCATACATTTAGTATATGAGGCCTCCGAAGCGTTATTTTCGCGCAAGATGTGCCAAATACAGCAGCTCAGTAATTAGGTCGTAAATGCTTACGCCTCTCACCTACTGATCGATTAAACCATTTAACCAACACGCTTAAATTGAATAGCGACATCGACATCCATGCCTGGAGAAACAGTAAGTTTTCCGTTCGCGCTTCCTGAATTTTTTGAAAAAATACCATTCAAGTTACCGTATTCTGTTTTAATGGTCACTGTTCCATTAACACAAATCCCACGCAGTTTCGTGGTATTATGTCTTGGACACATAATACTTCCTGAACGTTTGTCTGCATTCACTTCAATGGGAAAATTGCCAGCACTATCCAAAGCCCCTACGGTTCCTGCTCCATTATAGACACATTCCCCTATCAACCAATTAGAAGCCTTACCTGATCCGCTCCAATTTCCAGGAATATCTTCACAATTACTTGAACCAGAATAAAAAGTAAAATCAGCATGCGATATACTTGCAAAAGTCAGGGAGACAGCTGTAAATCCAATAAGCAGTTTTTGTTTCATTTATCATCCTTAAAGAAATAAAGCCATACAAACACAACATGTTTGCGGCTAGTTGAATTCAGAATGTATTATTACGTTATAAGATTACGAGCGCAATCGAAAAAATTAGAACGAATAAATAAATCCAAGGAGTAACTCGAGACGTTCGAGTTCATGCAACATTGCTTCTGTGTTTACATTCCTCGATTCATGCCTTTGCATTAGCAAATTGCATGCGTGGAGATGAACATTCATACACATACAAATACCTAGGTTTAGTCAATTTGTGAATTACTGGAATAATCTTAAGATGAGATAATGTTGCCACCGATTGGCATTGATTAAAAAATTGCTCTGGGCATTGCTTTGTATCTTTAAAATCAAAATAGGTTATTTTATCAATTTCTCCCTTGGATAGTGCCTTTAAAAAAGCATCATCCCAGTATTGATATTGATTAATCTCGTCGCAAGGAATTGCGTGAACAGACTCATTGGGCATAAAAAAATTCAACGCTGCAGCATTAGTATAATATCCAGCAACTACAGGCTGTCCTTTTTTAATGATTTCAGGCTCTTTAATCGCTTGTTGTAGCACGGTGTAAAGCTTACCTTTTTTCATATAGGTTGCGATTGGCCATGAATTAATAACGATCATCACAAGGCTAAAGACTAAAAAAACTGGATAACTGATTTTAAAAAAACGGTGGTAATTATATTTTGTAACAAAATACCCTGTTGCTAAGGCGATATTCATTCCTAGTGGCGTCAAGTAAATTGCACGGGCACTTCCACCCAATAGAGTTGATATGAACCAAAATAATAATCCGACAAATAATACTGCATAAGTCAACTCCAAAACTGGGTTATTGCACGTGTTTTGATTTTTTCGATACTTGAACCATCCCAACACAGTCAACAATAGAAAAACTGAATAATTGATTAATAATGTACTTATTAGCTTTAAGAGACTATTGAATATAGTAGTATGATTTTGAGTTTGACTGTGAAAATGTAATAAATAAGTAATTGATATCCAATCGTGTTTGATATTCCAATAGATAACAGGAGAAACCATTAGAATAATTGTTAGACAGGCTAAGTAGAAATGTACACTTTTAAAAAGTTGCCGCTGTTTGGAAAAAATAACATACAGCAATAGTCCCAATACACTCACCACAGCAGTATATTTAGATAAAATCATAGCTCCGATAAACAAAGCACAAAGATACACATCAAGAATGCGCTTGTAAGAAATGTAACGTGCAAAAAAATAAAAGGACAGAATCGTAAATAAATTCAAAGGGGCATCATATAAAACACGTACCAAAATACTTTCTGTGGTTGTAGGCAAAACGACCCATATCAGCGCACTAATTAGTCCTGTTTGCTGATTGTGCAAGAGACATCCTGTTCTGTATATATAATAGGCACCTACAATCAAGCATAAAAAACCGATGATATTAATTGAAAAGAAGGTATCACCAAAAATTGCCCTAGAAATATGGAAAAAATAGGCAATCATGGGGGGCCCGTCAAAATAAGACCAAGCTAAATGTTTTCCCCAGGCGTAATAATAAAAACTTGTCATGGTAGGAACGATGAAAAAAGTTGCGAGAAATAAAAAACTGATATAAATAATCAGAAAAGGTTTGGTTACTTTTTGGTTCAACATAAATCACCGCATTCCATCAATATTTATTAAATGATTGAGGTCCCAATCTGGACAATATAAAATCTCGATTCATTGACATCATTTTGAATTTTTATAATACCACAATAAACATTTAATACGCATTCATAAATAGTTATTGGAAGAAAATCAGAGTGATTATCTTCCAATCCTTTGCCCTCATTCGCCCTTATGGGCACCTTCTCCCCAAGTCGAGAAGAGACATATGCCAGAATTTGTTTTTTGCTATGCCTAGACCTAGAATCCTCTCTCCCATCATAGGAAAAAATTAGGATCACTGTAACTTTCGGTGAACTTGTGCACATTACACAAATCTGCTGAAAACTCACTAATTATTTAATCATTAACTATACTTTGCCCTTATTGTCTTAGAATAAAATTTATCAGCCCTTCAGGCTCATTTTGTTTGGAAAACTCTAAACATTGACAAATAATGCAACTAGCTGCACAATAAATACCCCGCGCAAATCCTTACTTAATTTATGAAAATTTCTCCTCTATATCAATCAAAACTAAATAACTTTAAATTAACACCTAAATTAGATACTCCCTTGCGGTTGATAGCCCGAGGAATTTGTTATGGACACATTAGTGGTGAGGAAACTGAATTACGTGAATTTATTCTTGCTTCTATTACCGATCCTGCTGATATTGAAGCCATCAATCAGCCTGATGATCACCAGACTTATACAGTCATTGCCGAATTATTTGGTATATTACCAAGCTATATTTTGGAATTATCGGAGGAAAATAAAAGAAATATTCTACTTGCCTTTCGGATTTTCTTTGAAAAAAATCCACTATCCCTTATAAAGTCAATTCAACAAAAAACTGAATATGGTGATACTGTGTGGACAGCCTCAGCCCTGGATAAAATAGCTGAGGCTCCTGAATTATTACAAGAACTTATCCCAGAGTTGTCTTTATTTATTAGGGAATATGCAAGCAAACTCAGCGAATTGGAGTTACGCAGATTAATTGGGGCAATACATGGGAATCAAGTGCTCATTGGCTTAGTAATGGAGTTGTATGCTTCAGGCCAATTTAATTGGCCGCACTTTCAGAGAAATACTTTAAGTGAAGAAGAGCTTGCACGCTCACTAGAAATTTATTGGCATCCTGAACAAAAAGGTAATATAGCCTATTTTTATCAGGATTTTCCTGAGATTGAATTGTGGCGTCTCTTTATGGATGGTTATCAACAAGAAGCAGGATGGAGTAATTATGAGGCACGCGAAAAGGGCTGTATTAATCAACTATACCAAGCCTGGTTGTATACTAAAGAAACAATGACAGAACCATTAACCCCTGAGTACTTTAAGAAAATACACTCTATTTGTGCTAAAAATATTATTTGGAATAATACTGAAGGTATGTATCGAAAATATCGGACTAGTTTTGGACTGTCATTGAGGACTTTAACTTTTCTTGGCTATATCGAGCACCTAACGCAGTTTAATAACTTATGTACATTAGCAAAGCATGGATCTTTGGGGTTTGATGCATTGACTTGTATAGAAACAGAACGCTTAGATACTGTCATCGAGCAAATAATAGAAGAATATGAGTCAACGGTTTGCACCCATGCTGAGAACCCACAAGATCTATTACATGCCATCATTATTTTTTGCAAGAAATTAGAGCTGACTCATCCCTTTAGCGATTGCAATGGCAGATTGTTTTGTAACCTCCTTTTAAATCGAGAATTGGTACGCCATGGATTTTCTCCCACCATACTTGATAATCCAAATATGATTGAAGGCTATACTATCCAAGAATTTATCTCTGAGTTAATTCGTGGGATGAACAGTTTTCAACGCTTAAAAGCTGATGGATCATTCAAAACGGGAATGAATACACTTGATTTAATTAAAACTCAAACTTATCCAATTCCTGATGTGTGGAACATTTATCAACTATCTCAAAGTATTCCTGAAAATGTGGCTGCACTTCTTGGGCATCATGGAGTTTTTTCTGCTTCATCGGAGAAACAGGTTCTTGTTTATAGCGAACCCTTAAATCATGGAATTAATTTTCAAAATGATACCAAGAGTAATCTTCCAACCTATTAGTTGATAAATAAAACCCGAATGTCTTCGTTGTAAACAGCGACTTTGCAGCAAAAAGCATCGATTCATTATTTATTTCAAAACGTGATGAGTGATTTGCAACATGCGTTCTCGCCTTCGCGGGAGCAACAGTTTTTCCTAATCTTAATGCCCATTAGGAATTAAGGTGAAGGCATTATCCGCCATCACCTACCCCCCTTAGTGGAGTTAGGTAAAATCTCTACAACATGCGCCAGCCATTTTTTATTATCAGACCTAATAATGGTATTTGTGCGCCCATAAATAAAATCATTTAAATTGCAATGAATTAATGATGCCAATGCACTGTTACATCTGATCTTATAATATGTTCGATCTTGGGTAAGTATTTGTAGTTGATACTTACCTAGCAATTTACCAAAAGGGGTATTCGTATGCAGTATTTCTTCTATCATACTATTTGGCAGCTCATTAAAGTTCATTGTAATAAAAGCCAACTCAACAACAGTCACTTCTTTTTTTGTTTGTGCGAAATCAGGTTGATTTCTCTCTTTATTGCTATCAATAAACATAACTATGGCACGTTGATAAGTATTTTTATCTAGATCCTGGGCTGCAAAAATTGTTTTTATAATTGCACTGCGCGCATAATATTTTTCTATGCTTTTAGTCATTAGAGGTGGCGTTAATAACTCATTATAAGGACTTGGTAATTGAGACGAGTCCACCTTTGTACCTATTTTATTGATTTCTGCAAGTTGACTTACCTTAAGTTGAATTTCTTTCGACTCAGGGGCTCCGTTAACCACAATAGCTTTAAGGAGAAGCACCATCGCTATGAAAGGAAAAAACATAAAAAGCTTCATCATTGCCTTTATTAATAATCTCATTTGCACTCAGTCTTCTATTGTTAGTAACCCCAAATTGATTTAATCACCGCATGGGGCCGAATTTAAATCCACTGTTTTCCGATCTTAACTTACTCTCAATACCGGAGAGAACTGATAAGGTTGGATTGTGATAAACTATTTCTGTATAAGAAAAACCTGTAACTTCTTGCTGATTATAGCTTCCTGAAACCTCGCAATATCCTTCCCAATAACCATGTTGCTCCTGCTCTGGAAAAGCGGCAATATTAGTAAATGACAATCCAATACTAGGTATATTAATCTTGTATGTAGTGGGATAAAGAATTGATAATGCCGGGTCAAGCCAATAATCTTCGCGAACTACTTCCATATCTTGATAAGAAATAAATCGTTTTTCACCCGAAGGAAGAATTACATTTGCTAAACCGCCAATTACATTGTTGTCGTTATAATTGAAAATAAGGAAAATATTGGCAACAATTCCATTATTCTGGCGCACCCCAAACCATTCCCATCCATTTGAATCAAGATTGAAATCACCCCATTGATGATCCATCCAAGCATCACCGGGGCTTTGGTTAACTTGGTACGTCTTATCATTGAGTTTAAGCGTTCCCGTTGTTTTGAAGTGGGGTATGGAATAATAATATGAATTGGTGTTATCAGCCATTGGCATCAGTCCATTTTCATTGATTAAGAAAAACGATGCTTGTGGCTCCAGAGTTAGATTAAATTTTAACACCGTATTATTTTGACGACCCTCTGCTTTCAGCAAATAAACCTCTTTTCCTTGTTGAACTTTTTTTTGTAAGCTGTAATCATTTTTTAAAATAATATTTAATTTGTCAGTAGCAAATTTACCTTCATTAAGAAGATAGTCTTTAGCAACTCCATAGCCAATTTTCTTATCCAAATCAGCAAGTTGCATATGGAGCATGGGTTGTGTATAAACACGTCCTTTTACCTCTATAGCAGCATTAAACAATGCAACATCAAAGCTTAAATTCCGCCCCTCATCAGTAACTAATTTGCCATTGAAATACCACCACTCAATCATGTGCTCAAATGAGTATGGTATGTTTTGATAGTGTGCAGCCTCATCTCTGGGAAAGTCTAATGGAAAATAAGGTAAATTGGCATGAGCCACTGAAGCAAAGAATCCAATTAATATCCATTTAATATGCATTAATAATTCCTTTTTAAAATATTTAGAGGCGATTTTCTGGTGCGATGATATAGGAAGTTGGCGTTGATTATCAATCCTGACTCTTCTGGAAAATCAGAAAAGCATGAGATTAAGAAATGTTCTTTTTAGGCTAGATTAATAGTTGACTCCGCAGCCAAGGCTGCGGAATTTCGGCTTACATTTTGAAGTAACTGTAACCGTACTCTTCGTTGTATTCTTCGTTGTATTCTTCCTCGCTTTCCTCATCTTCTGTTTGAACTTCTCCTTCGCTCACTTTTATTGGTTCTTCTTCCTGCTTTTGCTCAGTTTGTTGGGCAACATTTTCTTCCAGGTCATTTTCTTCGCCTAAACCTAGAGCCTCCAATAGTGATGCAAGTGCCATTAGACGCATTAGATCTGGTCCGCCATTTAAAGTGATGAAAACCATTGTGTTTTCATTAATAAAATCCATAAGATGTACATGGCCATGCTCACAAACATAGACTTGGGGGGCACGTGGAGCAAAACCAAAGAGCGTGTTAGCATTTCTTCGCTGTGCATTATTATGTGGGGATTGTGTTTCTTCGCTAGACTCCGAAGTGTGTTGCGAGCTCTCTTCGGAAGTTTGTTCATTATCTTCATCTGCGCTAAATTCGGCATTTTCATCTGCGCTTAGTTCGGAATTCTCTTCAACGCGCTCATCAAAACCACTTTCATCAAAACTACCTTCGTCAAAACTGTTTTCATCAAAACTACTGTCCTGTGAACTGTTTAAACTTTTTCCTTCTTCAGTTTTTTTTCCAACTCGAGGTGAGGCTGGTGGTGTGTGAGGCATGTCATTGCTCCTTTAAAATTAAATAATTAAAATTCCGATAATAAAAATACCTCTGAAAAGAGCTCGTATTCTAACGGCCATATCTTTTCACGGAAAAGTTTACAGTTAATTTACAAATTTTGGTAGCACAAATGTACAAATTAAAATTTCTTTGTATTACTTTTTCAGAAAAAAAATCTTGAAACAATTAATTCAACTAATTGATTTTAAATAAAATTTATAAAAAAAGGGATTGGGAAATTTTGACTCACCCAGCATTTTAGGCTATAAATTGATAATCCGGTTGATATTGAATCAGTGAACATCTGAATCACCATTATGATCGCAAAATATCTAGATAAATATGTGACAATACAAGCCTGCATCGGTACTGCAATTCTCGTGCTCACCCCTTTCGCACGTTTCCCTATTTGGGTATTGCAGATTATAGGCCCTGTGTTGTTCATTATTGGTTTGTGGGTTCTTATAATTGCTATAAAGCAATTAGGAGTCGCTTTTACTCCGGTTGTCACCCCCATAGACAATGCTCAGTTAGTGACCTCAGGAATTTACAGTATTATACGCCACCCTATCTATACCGGAATAATTCTTATGGCTGTTGGCTGGTGTTTATTCTGGGGCTCGATACTCTCTATAATCGCTTCGCTTGCATTAATCATTTTTTTTCATTTCAAAGCGAAAAAAGAAGAAGCTTTATTAAGCAAGAAATATCCTGAATATGCAAAGTACGTATCAACGGTTAAGAAAAAAATAATTCCTTTTATTTATTAAATACGAAACATAAATTTATTTGAATCATGTGAATATGCATATATATTTAAAAAATACCTGAATCAAAACAGAATAATGAGAACCATTCATGAATGCATACCAACAGTTAGAACAGCATTTTAAAAAATATTATGATTTTGAAAATCTAGCGGCAATTGTTTCCTGGGATGAAGCATCAATGATGCCAGCTGGTGGAGGTAAAGCACGAGCAGAAGCGTTAGCTACATTAAGCGCTGTTCAGCATGATTGGCTAACTAATAAAAAAGTTGGTGACTTGATAAAGCAAGCAAAAGATATTGACAGTTTATCATTATGGCAACAAAAAAATCTTTATTGGATGGAAAAAGAGTATCTTCAGGCAACCTGTATTCCCGTAAATTTAGTCGAAGAATTTACTAATGAATCCTTAATTTGTGGCCAAGCTTGGCGAGAATTACGCCAAAAAAATGATTGGAAAACGTTTAAACCTTACCTGGAAAAATTATTTCAAAAAGTAAAAATGATGGCGGAGATTAAATCACAAACATTTAATAAGCCTACTTTGGATGTTTTAATTGATGAGTATTCCCCAGATTTAGATTGTAAAACAATTACTCCGATTTTTAATTCATTAAAACATGAACTTGCCAAGCTTATTCCCAGCATCATTGAGAAACAAAAAACCAGACAAATAAAAACGCTTACAGGAAATTTTCCGGTAGAAAAGCAAAAACAACTTGGCATGGAAATAATGACTCGTCTGGGTTTCGATTTTAATCACGGGCGACTGGATGTAAGCCATCATCCGTTTTGTGGTGGTATTTCCAGTGATGTTCGCATTACTACACGTTATAACGAGCATGAGTTTTTATCGTCCTTAATGGCAATTACCCATGAAACTGGCCATGCCCTATATGAACAAGGACTATCGAAAGAATGGAGTACGCAACCTGTCGGTCATTCTTTAGGGATGGCTGTTCACGAAAGTCAGTCCTTGTTTATTGAAATGCAAATTTGTAGAAGTTTGGAATACATCCATTTTCTTGTACCTATCGCACAGAACTATTTTAAAGATGTAGAGAATATCACGGCAGAAAATATTTTTTATCATTACACAAAGGTTCAACCCGGTTTAATCCGTGTTGATGCGGATGAAGTAACATATCCCTTACATGTGATACTTCGTTACGAAATAGAGCAACAATTGTTTTCTTCCGAAATTACTGTCGCTGACTTGCCTGAAGTATGGGATTCATCCATGCAGAAATATTTAGGACTATCAACAAAAGGCGATGATAAAAATGGAGTAATGCAAGATGTTCATTGGCCATCAGGCATTTTTGGATACTTTCCTGCTTATACATTTGGAGCATTAATTGCCGCTCAATTATTTTCAGCAGTAAAAAAATCAATTCCCGACCTTAAAGAGCAATTACAGCAAGGCAATTTTACATCATTATTATCTTGGCTAAGAAAAAATATTCATCAAAAGGGAAGGTTATTAACCTATCCTGAACTATTGCGGCAAGCAACAGGTGAGGCATTAAATCCTGATTATTATTTTGCACATATTAAAGAACGTTATTTATAAAATCCAAGTTGGAACCAATTGCCGCCGCGGATCAGAGCAAATAAGATATCTACCAATGGGCCTCCCTCGCATTCACGAAGGAGAAAAAAGACTCTTAAATCGAATAATTCTTAGAGCCATTCACCAGTTTTATAAATTGTTGCAATTCACATGTGTTCCCACCACACGCTGGAATCGAAACTGGGTTACCATTATAAGTGATTTTTACCAGATAATAATTTTCATCATGTTCGTAAAGTGAGAAATTGAGATTTGAAGCATACGGTGGGGCTATTTCCAAGGGAGAGCCCAAAAAGCTCAATGCACTCGCAATAGTCGTATCATGACCAGATAATAAAACATATTTTAGCTTGGATTTTTTCTGGCTACCAATATTGAGATAATTGGCAATATTCGTCATGAGTTTTGTACTGTAAGCAGCTGCAACTGCTTGAGGTTTTTCTTGCGCCATAAAAGCCCAATTACTGGCGCTAATAATTGTTTCGATATCTTGATTACTCAATCCAATTGGCATCGGAGCGTTATGTATTTGATGAACGTATAAAGCATCGCCTAATAATTCAAGATTAGCCAAGTTTTTAATTTGAACTCCTGTCAGAGCACTCCAAAGAGGGTATTTATCCTTGAGCTCATTATTTTTTTGTTGCCATTCCGTCGTAGAGTATACATATTGCTCCATTAATTTTGCTCGTTCCGCGGAACTTATCTGCTGAATAATCACTTCATCATATTTAGATGGAGCACTAAAAACAGGAATAGGCTGAACAGCATAAGGTAAAGCTGGCAGAGAAGATTCTGTAGTATTGGGTCCTGTCCCTGGAGGATACAATCCCATTAATAATGATTGGGCGCTCATCAGTGTGCGTTCATAATCAGTGGAGCGCACATACATTCTTCCATGCTCGTAATGCTCAGGCAATAAATGTGTTTGCTCAATATATTTTTTACGAAATTGCATGCCCATTTTATATTCTTGTTGCATGCCCTCGGCAGTAAGCTGCCCAGGTCCCTCTTGCCATTGGTAATTTACTGCTGAAAGAGGAATAATCGGTGTCCTATCACCATGCCGAATGATATCAACAGCAAAAATAAGTGTATCATCTGCAAATAAAAGTGATGGCACACTCAGTAATAATGCAAAGCTTAAACGAAATTTGTAAACCATTTCTCATACTCCTGATTAAGAATATATTTATTATCAAATGGAGGTTTTTATCATTTTTCATCATAGGTTTTAGCTCTGCACTATGATGATTATGAAAGCAAAAATCAAGATTTTATTTTCAAGACTCTATTTATAACTACTGCTTCAGTTATTTAAATTCGTTTTGATATTTTTTAAAAAATAACAATAAAAACAATAAACAAGTAATTCTATTTTTTCTGGAAAAATTCTCAGATCTATGTAAAAGTAATTCACTTGTATCTACAGGACTTATGAAAGAATCCAATCTCTTTGTTAAAAAATGTTTTAATTCAGTAACTTATTTTATCTAACTCCCTCATTAAAACATTTTTTGCCTCAACTTGGTTTTTTTGGTAAGTCCTAGTCTAAATAAAACAACTATAAAAGCCAGGAGTTACCGTGAAGGGATTAAAGTATAGTTTTTTATTGATTGGTCTCTGGCTCATATGGAAAACTGCTTATACCTCGAGCGAATCATCATACAGCGCACTTCAAATTGCTTCTCCGAATAAATCGTTTACTTTGACTAAATCTGAATTACTAACCCACCCCGACCTAACCCAAGTAACGATTAATAATGACCGCGCTTATCCAAATAGAGTCATGCATCATAAAGCTATTCCTTTATGCAAGTTACTCGCCCCCTTTCATATAGGACAACAAGATATCATCGAGTTCATAGCCAAAGATAATTTTCATGTCTATGTGCCTTCACATAAAATTATGGATTGTAGTAAAAATTCATCCATCGCAATGCTGGCCATAGAACCTATATCAAAATGGCCAATAATTGACAATCATACCGGGCTTACGGCTGGACCTTATGAAATTATTTGGCTTTATCCTGAGCGTTCCTATATATCAAACGAATATTGGGCATGGAGTGTCATAACGATAAAAATTAGCCGAGAACTTAATTATCAACACGTTCTTGCGCCTCCCAAAACAACAAACGCATCGATTGCTAATGGGTACAAAATTTATATTAGTCATTGTGAGGGTTGCCACATGATAAATCATGTTGGAAAAAGCGATATCGGCCCAGACTTGAATTGCCCAAAAAATCCATTGAATTATTATCCTAACATCACCCAATTAAAAAAATTTATACGTGACCCCGAATCAGTCCGCATTCTTCCACAAGGCCGAATGAGCGGTTCAGATAAACAATTTTTATCTGATAATGATCTGGATGATTTAATTAAGTTCTTTGCATATATGAATACAAAAAAACAATGTTAACACTCATTCTCCGACTTCATTGACAACCCTTTTCTAACCTTCTAGAGTTTAACTATATATAATATGGATATACAACATGAAGCTTTTTAGGCACATTGTTTTTATAACCCTATTAGCAAGTAGTCTCTTTGCTTATGGCAGTCCGCTTGTTGTAGGCGTTTTGAAATTTGCCCCGCCTTTTTCATCAACCGACAGTGACAATCATTATTTTGGTTTTAGTGTCGACCTTATGGATGAAATATGTAACCGTATTGCTACAACATGTATCTATAAACCCACCGATTTGGATTCGCAATTTAAAGATCTCGATTCAGGTTATATCGACATTACTTTTTTACCAAGCCCTCTCCCTTCAACTCAATTAACAAATTACGTATTCAGTCTGCCCTATATAACAAGTAGAGGACAATTTATCTCATTAAAGAATTCAAATATCACCTCAGTCGATGATATTAAAAACAAAAAAATTGGCGCACTTCAGGCAACTTTTATCCAATATAATGTATTACCTAATTATACCTCCAAACAAAACATTAAAGCATATTCCAAAATCACATCATTAATAGGAGCACTTAGTAATCATGACATCGATGTAGCCTTAGTAAATGAAAATGTTGCCAAATATCTGCTTAACAATGCCCTCAAAGGATTTCAGCTAGTAGGAAAACCTATTGTTATGGGAAACGGCTATGGAATAATTGCACTTAAAAAGAATGCGGCCATCATTGATAAAATTAATAAAGCCTTGTTACAAATAGAAACCGATGGGACCTATTTAACTATTTATAATAAATATTTTGGTAATTAAGTAAAACCCTTAAAGAAATCAATAATGCTCATGGTGATTTGTTATGTATTTAATGAGTTCTCAGTAGACATTAATCGTTTGTTCGCACTTCCTCCTCTTCTCAGGAAAACTAATATTCTATTTTTATTGCCAGCGTACCCATTACATAAGATATATTTTTTGCCCGCGAATCCTTTTTAACTCATTGAAAAAATTGTTAACTTTTATTGATCTAAGATCAGTAATCAACTTAAGATAAACACTAAAATATCCGAAAATGGATTTGAAGATGCGACTATTTAAAACTACTTTGCCCCAGCTTTTTCTCGTTGGGGTTGCTTTTCTATTCCTTACAGTAAGCTATGCAAGTAAACCCGTGTGGACTTTTACACCGGATCCCAATTATCCACCAACAATTTCTATAACACCAATAGGATCAGCGACGATTAAATATACGATAACGAATCAATCACGCAAAACACATACCTTGTCCATGAAACACATGGCAGGGATTACCCAAGTCACTTCAGCCGGAAATTGTCCAAATCCATTTAAATTGAATTATCATCAATCCTGTACTCTTAATTTGCATGTAAATGGAAGCAAACTGACAGGCAATATTAAAGGTGGTCCTATTGTATGTGAACAAGGAAATGGATTGGAGTGTTATCGACCAGCCTTAGCTAACATTTTAAATATTACAATAATTCCTGTAACAAAATATTTGATTACTCCAACTGCTGGCGCTCATGGAAAAATTAATCCCAATACACCACAAACTGTCATCGCTGGAAGTAGTTTGACTTTTACGGCAACGCCTAGTGCGGGTTATCAAGTTAGTGAATGGTTAATGGATGGAGGCACTGCGCAAAAAGGTGGAACAACGTTTACATTATTCAATATTGATAGCAATCATACAGTAGATGTTACATTTACGCGGTCAGGAATAGTATATGCAGGGACTGCCAGCGGCTCTGTTTATTTTTCTATGAATAATGGTTTAACCTGGATTGCCACGCCAACTGTACCATCACCGGGTAATACAGTGAATGGGATATTTGTAACACCAAACACTTTATACATAGGCAGTGCAGATGGTAAAGTTTACTATTCAACTAACAATGGTACTTTTTGGAATGCTACAACAGCACCTGGTACTTCAGCAATAAATAGTGTCTCTGTTACAACTACGTCGAAAATTTATGTCGGAACTCAAGAGGGAAAAGTTTACTACTCAAGCGACAAGGGAACTACTTGGGTATCTACCGCAACAAATCCAGGTAATGGAGCCGTCAACAGTATATTCTTGACCCCATCTACTATCTATGCAGGAAGTGCAGATGGCAATGTTTATTATTCAATAAATAATGGAGTTACTTGGGCTAGAATCAATGGTCCAGAATCAAGTGTTCCAGTGCCTATTCAAAATGTCTTTGCTACGAGTAACCAACTTTATGTAAATACTCGGCAAACCTCAACGAATAGCACCTTACCACCTGGAACCATCAATTTTGAATATGCCTATTTCACCAACAGCTTAACCAATTCAAATCCCATGTGGACTCTTTTATCCCAAATAACTTATACCTTGTTTGTTAATGCAGATGCAACCGTGATCCATGCAGGAACTCAGAATGGACATGTATTTTCTTTAACAACGGGAGATGATTTGGGATTTATCACATATAGTCCAATAAGTAGTCTCTTTTTTTTCGGATAACATAGGGAGATAATTCATGTTGAAACTTAAAAAAGTAGTATTTCTTTTATTGTCATTTAGTTTTGTGACTACAACTTCCTATGCAAAGCAAGCAAGTGACTTATCGAGCTTGCCTAGTCCGGGGCTAAACTTACTCAATGAGGCCACCCTGATTCGACCTATGGAGCCTAATATAAAAATTTCATTTATAGCGCGGTTAAAAATACGTAATCAAACCGAATTAGATAAGCTTGTTCAAGATATTTATGATCCAAATAGTTCTCGATATCATCAATTTTTAACGTCCTCCCTTTATGAACAAGAATTTGCACCAAAGAAAGAAGCGGAAGAAGCCGTGCAACAGTTTTTTTCTTCTCAAGGAATGCAGGCAAGCATTGTTAATCATAGTATTCATATAACTGGAACAGTGGCGCAAATTGAACAAACCCTTCACGTTCAAATCAATAATTATCGATATCAAAACAAAATCGCTCATGCCAATGCAAGCAAGCCTAAATTAAATCAGGAAATTGCCCAATATATTGCCGAAATTACCGGGCTTAGCACTATTCCTCAATTTCACTCGAACATAGAAACTGTTACAAACAATTCTGAAGAGGTTCATGATTTAAATTTTATCTGGAATACTTTTACTCCTTTTGCAATTCCTACAGATATTTCATTGCAAGGTTTCACAGGTGAGCATTTACAAAAGACTTATAATCTAAACAACATTCCTCGTATTAATGGTACACATCTCGATGGAACAGGACAAACTTTAGTTATTGTCGATGCGTGTGGAACTAATAGGCCAGAGCAAATTTTGAGGGATGCAAATCAATATTTTAAAGCAAACAAGATAAAACCCTTTGTGACTTCAGGACCATCAAAGAATTTTGCAATAATTAATCCTGATGGCACTCCCTTCACAACATGCCCGAATGCCTCATCTTCGAGTCATGAAATCCTTCTGGATATTGAATCATCTCATACAATAGCACCTGGAGATAATACAGTTTTGGTACTAGGTAAAGATCAAAAGAGCATATTAACTGATGTGATTCATACGTTGATTCAGAATAAAAATACCATTGCTGGTTTTTCTAATGCGTACGTTATTTCTAACAGCTGGGGGAACGAAGAGGTTTTAGATACTTCACTTGAACAAACTTTGAAATTAGCTGCTGCTGCTGGAATCAGTGTTAATTTTTCTTCTGGCGATTGTGGCGATTTTACGTACAGTACTCAAAAAAAATGTACTGGAACTTGGCCTTCAGCACCAAAAGTTAATTACCCTGCCAGCTCGGCTTATGCTACTGCTGTCGGAGCAACTGCCTTATTTGTAGATGTAAATTACCGTTATGCATTTGAAACTGTCTGGGGTTCGGTTAAAGCGTCTCAAGGCACCTATGCCTATGGTGGAGGTACTGGTGGAGGCATTAGCCAATTTTATGGTCCAGTTGCTTGGCAGAGCTCCATTAAAAATTTCACTGCTGGTGGTTATGGTGTTATTAGTAATTTTGGAAATCGTCGTGCATTACCTGATATTGCGATGCTTGGTGATCCACAAACTGGATTACTGATTATTGCTGATGGAACACAAATTAAGGATGGCGGCACCAGCTTAGCTTGCCCTTTATTTTCGGCAACTTTAGTCTTAGTAAATCAAGCACGCAGTTTACTGAATAAAGGGACACCTATAGGCCAGGCAGCGCCTTATTTGTATCAAATGAATGATGTTTTGCTCGCCAACAGAGCAATTAATCTTATTATTCCACCAGCACTTATTATTAGTGGAGCAACACCACCGCCATCTACCACAATTCAAGGTACCCCTGCCCCAGCCTCTGCATTTACCATTAAGAACAAAACTTTTGGATGGGATTCATCACTTACCCTTGAGCCAGAAGGCCAATTTTGGAACGATGGAGTTGGCATAGGCTCACCCAATATTCCAAACTTTGTTTTAACAATGGCTAATATGTAACGGTCAATAATGGTAGCGGGCTACAAAAATTTTAGCCAAGCTAAAAAGAAGTGGAGCCCGTTGAGAGTCGCTTTGGGTTCCGCTTCGCAACCTCCAGACTATAATCATGACCACTCATTCAGTTACTGACATATTTAATGGGTAGAGTGATGATAAATTCACTTCCTTTTCCTAAAACACTCTTAATTGAAATGGTTCCATGGTGTTCGTGAATAATACTGTAAGAAATAGATAAACCTAAACCGGTTCCTTTTCCAACTGGTTTCGTAGTATAAAAAGGTTCGAAAATCTTATTTATTGTTTCTTTAGTCATTCCTGTGCCTGTATCACGAATACTAATTAAAATGTGATCTTGTTCCTTAGTGGTTGTAATAGTAATTTCCCCGTGTTCAGGAATTGCATGTGCTGCGTTGGTGAGGATATTCATAAATACTTGATTGATTTTTCCTGGATAACATTCTATTTCAGGAATATCACCATAGTTTTTATTAATAATAATTCGATCGCGAAATTGATTGTGTAATAAAGTTAAGGTGGAGTCGATATTCTCGTGAATATTAGCATGTTTCAGCGCTCCCTCATCAAGCCGCGAAAAAGTGCGTAAATCCTTTACAATATTTGCGGTGCGTCTTGCCCCCTCTTCAATGCCATCAAGTAAATTATGGGTTTCTTGCAGGGTGCAAGCCAAATCGATAGCTTCGCTGTATTTTGAAATTTCGAGTAATTTATTTTTTATTGGTGTTTCAGGGGTAATTTCTTCGTATTTTTTTAATAGTTGCATAATATCATCAATGTCATTTTTTAATGGACCGATATTGGCCGATATAAAATTAACCGGATTGTTGATTTCATGAGCAATCCCTGCGGTTAATACTCCTAATGAAGACATTTTCTCTGCTTGAATTAATTGAGCCTCTGCCTGCTTTAAAGTTTCTAATGCTTTATTAAGTTGAATGTTCTTTTTATTCAGATCCCGCGTACGTTGTTCCACTCGGGATTCCAGTTTGATATTTGCTTGCAGTAATTCTTCTTGTGCTTTTTTTCGTTCGGTTATTACTGCGGACAAGATTAAGGTAGTAAAAAAAATGACGGCAACAAATGCCTGTAAAAATACCAAGCTGGTTGGAATACCGACAAATCTAAACTCTTGATAGCCATGGATCTCAAGCCAGAGCACAGAAATCGAAATTATAAAAGCCGTAATTAGTGCCAATCGAACACTAAAACGTACAGCAGACCATACACAAAAAGGAAGCAAAATATAAGCTAAAGGATAATGCAACATATAGATCATAACAATAGTACAGATTAATAAAGCGATTAAGATCGTATATTCAAGAAGTGACTTCCAGTTAAAGGTAAGTTTACTATGATACCAAGTCATAATAAGGGGAGTTATAACGATAATACCTACAACATCACCTAACCACCAAATAAACCAATTGGTAATAATTAGCTCGGGTTTAATTAAGTCAAATAAAACCAGCGAAATAACACCAAGAGTGCAACTGGTAAGAGACAACAAAAAATCTCCTCCAAAGGTAAAAATTAAAACATCTCTGACTGTATAGAAAGGTATTTTGGTATGAGTGTAATGTTGAATAAATCGAGCAGCCCATATTGCTTGTAGTCCCGCTCCAGCCCCTACCATTGTAGAGGCAATCCAATTTTGCCAAGACATCAGGTTACCTAGTGTTGCAGTTAGGATTACTTCAGAAATTATTATCCCCAAAAAAATATTATTCCCATACCATAGCACCATAGCCAATGCTGCACCGGATGGAAGCCAAAGTGGCGTCACTAATGTATTGGGAACAATCCAAATATTACTTACAATCCCAGAGATTGTGTAAAGTAAAACGATAACTATATTCTGGTACCAGAATTGCCACGTTTTTAAAGTGTCAAAGCTCATGTTTTCTTTCCAAGTACCCTATATAACTTGATTTTTTCTTCTTTACCTCGAATTACTTGGGGTTCTATCTCTTCAACCAGAATTTCATTAGCAATAGGTTTATATGTACTTTCACTAATTAATAAAGTATTGGGTGTATTTTTGGTTAGCTCTTCTATTCGTGATGCAGTATTTACCGTGTCGCCAATTACTGTATATTCCATATGTTCACTAGTACCTATATTGCCAGCAATTACCTCTCCGGTATTAATGCCAATTCCTATAGCGATTTCAAAGCCAATTGCGTCATAGTATTTTTCATTAAATTCATTCAATGCATCGATCATTGCTAATCCTGCAAATACAGCATTTAATTGATTATCGATGTGCGAAACTGGTGCACCGAATAAAGCCAAGATTCCATCGCCAATTAATTTATTAACGCTGCCATGGTGCTCTCGAATTTTTTGAGTCATTAACTCAAAATAAGCATTTAGTAGTTCCACAGATTTAACCGGGCCTAACTTATCTGATATGGAAGTAAATTGGCGCATGTCTGCAAACATCGCCGAAATAATACGGTATTCACCAATCAGAGATTCTTCTCCATGAGCATTTAAAATTTCATCGACTATATTTTTAGGCACGTATTTTTGAAACAACTCCATGATTCGTTTTTGATATAATACTTCTTGGTTCAGTTTTTCAATCAAAGACAAGCGCTCTTTTTCAAGATTTAACATCTTCAAACCTGTATCAATATTGATCTTTAAATCAACAGGATCCCATGGCTTGGTAATATAACGAAAAACTCGTCCCGTATTGATAGCCTTTATAATCGCCTCAACATCCGTAAATCCAGTTAAAATCATACGAATTGTATTGGGATATTCTGGAATAATGGATTCTAAAAATTGTACTCCCGTCATTTCAGGCATTCTTTGGTCAGTAATAACAATTTGAATATTATTATGGCGCATAATATCCATACCTTCGCGTCCTGAAGTAGCAGTAAACACATTGAAGTGACGGCGAAATGTTGCGACAAATGCGGTAAGATTATGCACTTCGTCATCAACATAAAGGATATTACATTGTTCTTTATCCATAAAAACTCTATAGAAGCAAATTGAAGCCCTATAGATATTTATAGTCTATTAGCTATCATTTTGGCTAATTTCAATGCTTGAAATAATAAGAAATTTTAACTTTCTTTTTTGTCATATATTTGCACACATTATTGAATTAATTGTTTATTTTAAGATAAAAATCCATCCAATTTTTAAATCGTTGCAAACGATCCATTTGAAAATCTGGTCTATCAAGAGTATGGTATTGTTCAGGATATATGATCAATTCTGTGGGTATATTTTGTGATCTTAAGGCTTGATATAATTGTTCCGAGCCAATACATGGCATATTAAAATCCAAACTAGCGCACATAAACAAAGTTGGTGTTTTAATTTTATTCGCCTGCAGTAATGGGTAACTCAATTTCATATAAATTTGAGCATTTAACCAGGGTTTTCCTAATTCAGACTCATAATCTAAAGTATATTGATCCACACCATAGTTGCCCAAGATGTTGCCGGTTCCAGCACCGCTAACAGCTGCCTTAAAACGTTGAGTGCTCGCAATAACATAATCAGTAAGCATGCCGCCATAGCTCCAGCCTCCCACAGCCAATTTATTGGGGTCGACAATACCTTTTTTAATTGCATAATCTACAGAAGCAAGAACATCTTTTACATCGAGATTCCCCCAGTCTGCGTTAATTGCATTGGAAAAATCAAACCCCTTTCCGGAACTTCCTCGTGGATTGGGGGCTATAATGGTATAACCCTGCGCAGCAAGCCACTGCCAATCAAAATTAAATTCATGACTGAATTGATAAACGGGCCCGCCATGTAAATTTAAAAGAGCGGGATATTGTGTTCCAGATTTGTAATTTGCAGGTTTGAGCAATAAACCTTCAATCAGTGTTCCATCAGCGCTTTTAAACTCAATATCTTCTACAGGACGAAATAGTACCTCATCTAAAAGTTTTTGATTATGATGGGTTAAGGGCCTCAAAGTATCTTCGACTGCAAAGAGTTCTGATGGATGTTGATCATCAGAAGAAACAACTACTATATGCTGTTGCGCTATTGAAAATTCGCTATCAACTTGCTCCCCTTTAGTTAATGCTTTGACATCACCGGTACGTACATCAATCTCGCTCAGATGGGTATTTCTACTTGTTTCAATCAGAGCATATATTTTTTTACCATCCTCAGACCATTCAGGCTTTGTAAACCAACGATCTAAAGAAACGACAATCCGTTCTTGATGATTGTCTAATCTAACAACTGCTAATTGCGTGGGTGCATAGATAGGTGACTTATTGTTAAAGCTTAAATAGGCTATTTGAGAATTATCAGGGCTCCATGAGGGAGAAGATTCCCAATCAGGATCCATGCCAGCTCCGGGGAAACCAGTTAATTGTATTGCCTTACTTCCAGATTTGTTGCTTATGACATACACATCTGAATTATAACTCCTATCCGGTTCTGCCCCTCTTTTAGAGATAAACGCTATATAATCTCCATTCGGTGACCAAGCTGGAGCCCATTCATCATAAGGGCCTGGTGTTAATAATTCAATGTGTTTACTTTGCAGTGCTATACGATAAAGATGCGTTCTTTTTTCGTAAAGATAACCCTGGATATCTTTTTTAAAAAGATATCTTGTAATGATAATGGGTTTATTTTTAGAAGCTTTGTCCTTGGTTTTACTGGCAATAAAAGCGATACTTTGGGAATCTGGGGCCCAAGTAAAATCACTAACTTCATACTGATTATTAGTCAATCTGATAGTTTTTCCATTTTGTCTATTTAATAATCTAAGACTGTCATCACTATCAGATAAAAAAGCTATCCATTGACCATTAGGGCTCCATTTAGGTAAATAATTACTGGCTTTCTTATCATTGGTGAGTTGTTTTGAGATCTTGCCATCGTAGGATACTATCCAGATATTTCGAATTGCGCTTGTTTTGCTAACATTTTCTTCTACTGTGTAGACTATCCATTTCCCATCTGACGACAAATCTGGCTCACCGACGGTCTTTATTCGCATATAATCACTTAAAAGTGGTAATCTTTGAGCACACCACCCTCTTTCACAAAAGATAAAAGGCAACAAGAATAGTACAAGCTGAAAGCAGACATGAACTTTTTTCAAAATAATTTCCTTTTAAATAAGCATCTCTTATTGTCAAATTAAAACATCAACCCAACTCGAGACGCACAAAGTATCATATCGTAGTTGTTTATATATTAGTTCAAAATTTCATATTTTTAGGGAATTGGACAAAAAAAAGCTAGAGTCTGTTGACATTTATGTACCTATTTTTAATACGGCCTTTACTGGATTAGGGCATAAAGCGGAACGTAGACTAATGAAGCAATTGTCAGCAGAGGCGAAAAATTTAACTCGCTAATTTAAAGTATTTGTAGATCGAGCACTCATTTATTTGTATTTTTTTTAGTCAGCAAATAAAATGGCGCATATAAATTAAGAATCTATTCTTTACAATTATCACTTCTGATGAAAAATCACTTTTTTTACTTTATGGCATTAAATTCAACAAAAGATTTTTATTGACCAAATAGGACAATATGTGAGATAACAACGACAACATAAAAAGAACAATGATGAAAATTATGGATCATTGTTGATGAATTCACATCAGTTATATGACAGGACCTTTCTTACAAATATCCAAATGAGGCTAATACTAAGGGAGTTATTTATGAGAGCATATAGAGAATTAAGCCGCCTTCCTAATCCACTTCATTTATCGAAAATAAAGGATGTTCATTATTACAACAAACCAGGTTATCTATTAGGTGTTTTATCTGGAAATAGTTGGCGTTATAAAAGCATGGGAAAAACAATAGAACATGTTACAAATCCCAGGTTATATGATGAGTTAAAGTCACATGCGTCTGAAAATTTAAGATTATGGGCAAAGGAAAAAGTAGAGCCACCTCATAAGGTTGAAGTGGTTTGCCAAGACTTTGGAGATGTCGCTCTTGAAGTAACTAGAAAGTATGGAAAAATATATCCTGTTCTCAATATGGCCAATTCTTTATTTCCAGGGGGGGCAGCTCTAGAAGGAGGAGATGCTCAGGAAGAAAATATGTGGCATCGTTCATCTTGTGTCCGCTCATTACTCTCCAAGGGCATTTATTACGATGAAACGCGAAAATGTTTTCTTTATGATGAACAAACCAGAAAACTGTTAAGTGCGCAAGAAAAAATGAGCCCAGAGGAACTGGAATCATTAAGCATACGACGAGGAATACAAGTACCTGAAGCCTATAAAATTTTTATGAATGATGAGCCTCAAATTTGCTTCCGTGGACCTGAAATTTTGATTCCAACAAGTTCTGAAGAACTCACATCAAGAAAACAATTTATAGCGGACAGTACATTGAGTTATATCTTCCTTCCTAAAAACAGAATATTTCCTTTCTATGAATTCAGATCAGCTGCTCCTGAGCTTGTTGATAGAAAAATTGACTTTAAGGATGAAAATACTGTAAGAGAATATGTTAAAGACCTAAGTCGTCGTATCGGCGCCCAACTTGATACCTTAATTCTGAAAGGAAAGACTGAAGCAATCATGGGAGCCTGGGGATGTGGAAGTTTTAAGAATAATCCAGAGATAATTGCCAGTATATATCGTGAGGAAATTGAAAAAAGGGCACAGCACTTTCAACATATTGTATTCCCAATAATAAATATTGAGAATGGACCTAACTTTCAGGTGTTTCAAAAATATCTAGATGGCGTACAGCTTGGAAATTTAGCAGGCAAATCAAGTTCCAAAACACCAATAGAGCCTAATCCGTATGGCATGTATGCTCAAGGAAATAAGAAAGTACAACTAAAAGAGGAACCTACGAATCCATGGACTTGTACTATCTTATAATCAAATAAAACCAATGCAGTATTGATTCATAGAAAACTATAGCAATAATTCTTACTCGATAGCACAGCTTTTGAAAATTTCGACAATGAGATTTATATAGGCTCTTCTTAATGAAGAGCCTTTTAAAGTTAGTGTACAAGAATATAACGACCATTTTGTAACATATAACGATGGCCATTGTAATAAACATATTGTGGTTTTGCCTTGTGATAAGAAACTTTATGTTCGGTTACAACGCCAACGCCTGTATCAACAACCTTACCAACCCCATTACCTACAGCAGCACCAGTATCGGCTATAAAACCCACCCCGGTACCTACCACATTAGCACCATATTTTACTCCGGCACCTACAGTTGAATTGCTGTATTGGCTGGCCTGATCCATTGTATTGCAACCAACCAAACTTAAAGACATGAGCAATGCTGAAGATGTAACGATTACTTTCATTATTTTCTCCTTGAACCCATAACAATGACTTCTATATGTATATATAGTTTATAAATTAATCATTTGTTAGTGTTTCTTTGAGAAATAAATTATTTGAACCATTGATAAAAATTAAGAATTTAACTCATAACAATCAGAAATTAACTTAAGTTTTTTAAACAAAATAAAGTTGGATTATGCATATCAGAATTGAAATTTTGCGTCTTCATTTAAATTTAATGACATTGGGAAAATGGAATATTTATTGTAGGTAATGCCTTAAATCCAAATCGATTTATAAACCATTCAATTTAATGCATTACCTGTATTCATGTAATTTAGCTTATTAGAAATCATCTTGATAAGAATCAGGAAGATTTTCTTGAAAGTTTTTAAAATTTTCTTCCGCTTCATTCTTCTTTTCAATATTAAAACAATCCTTTCGCTCTGCAGGATCTTGTATGCTGTCACAATTATTATTATTTGGATTTACTGAATTAACTGCAAATGCATTCAACGAGCATAATGCCATAATAAAAACTAATTTTTTCATAATTGACTCATAAATTCATTTTCTTGATAGAGTAATCATACCTAATTCAAACAATAAAATATATGCACAGCGTATATAAAGTGGCGATTCAAGTGGTATACCCATACAACTCTCCTCTGTAGCTGCATTTCGAAAAATCTTTTAGATTTTTCATTAAGTATTACTCTGGTAATTATGAACTTAACATTTATAGTTTTGATTTATTTTCAATACTTACTAAGGAGAAACTGCGGTGGCAAGGGAAAACAAAAATTACTCCAGAACATACGGAACATTCTATCCAATGTATCATTATAGTTTAGTTGTAATCTATTTCATATTTATCAGAGCAGGCAACAGCATGCTCTGATAAAACTTGGATTCATCAGAACATAGCTGAGTTAAACGCCAAATCCAGCCCCTGTCGATAGCCTTTTAATTGTTCCTGTTGAGACTCATCAACCATAAATTGCTCAGCCGCTGTAATTGCTGCATAGGGTAACGGTTTAATTACCGCGGTATAAAAGGCATTGTGATTAACATTACCAAATAAACTTCTATCTTGTGGTAGATTTTCCATTTTTTGACTTATTTGCTGCATTTGAAGTTCTAATGATTCTATTTGTGCCATTGCTGCTGCTGCAAAATGATAGACACCATACAATCCACCCAAGACAAGTGGCAAACTAATAATCAGAGGTGCAATAGTAAAAACCAATACTAACCCTGTAGTAACTGCCAATAAAGATAATGCCGCATTACAACTATTATCAGTAATGGATAATAATTGCTGGTTAAAGGCTGAAATTTCCTTAATGAATCCAGTTAAATTTTCCTTATTTTTGGCAAAGTTAATATCATCATAAATTTTATTATTATGACTTTGCTTTCCGTGTATTGACGCAAGATGACTGAGCATTTGATCAATAATATAGATTAGGTCAGAAACCTTCCCCTTACGTATATAGGCCATAACAAGATTATGCAGTGATTTAGACCAGTGAGGCTGTAAATTAATAAATTCTTGAGCATAAATATTTAATTGTTTCGTAAACTCAGCGGGTATTTCCCCAATGTTTAGCGCTTTCTTTCCCCCGAAAAAAGTCCCTGAATATTGAGGTAATCCATCAGCAAATGACTTATTTCTTGCTGTCAGAGTATTTAGCAAACTGACATACATATAAAATTTTCCAAAATGGTCGGTATCTTGATTTTCAATGTGTTGACATAAAACTGCTAATTGACTTGATGGCATTTTTTTCTCACCGCAAAAAAAAGGCGATAATATAATAATGTTTATTATTAGTCACTCATTTTGCGATTTAAAAGTCCTCATAGTCCATTTACAGTCCTTAAACCCAGCTCTCGCACTAATACAGCGCTACATTTGCTTCGCTTTTATTATGCCAATCTGAGTATTGGTTACTTATTATCTTTAACTGGTTATTGGGCATAATCAACATTCTAAGTTAGAATAAAACTTTAAACACTATTCATGAAATGAAAAAAACTTTAAAGCGGGTAATAGGTTTATACTGCTGCATTTCTTTAAAACTATATGCAGTTAGTTTTCCTCAAAAATCGATTAGTTACTCTACCGGGATCGGCGCACCAATAACTACCGCAACCGCTGATACCCTGGATAAAGGTGAAATAGGTATCAGTCAAAGACTAGAATATTACCCCAGTATCCCTCTTTCTGATACCACCCTTTTGCAGCATCCTTTAACCGAAAGCCAACAGTCTAACTTTGCGAATTATATTCTGGCATTTTATGGACTTGAAAAAAATATAACCATTGGCGCCAGCCTACCTTATGTGCTTAACTCCTCTATCTCTGCTGTTAATTTCAATGAAGAAACAAATATTGGAAACATTATTGATTTAGGAAGTTCTTCTGGAATAGGTGATACCAACTTCTTCTCTATGTGGCGATTGTTGGATGAGGATAAGTATCCCACCTCACTGGCTATACTTTCTGGAATTAATGCCCCAACGGGTAAAACCACAGCAAGAGATAACTATGGAATACTATTTTCCGCATCGGATCAACCAGGGAGTGGTGCCTGGACTCCATTTGCAGGAATTATTGTTTCCAAAAAATTTAACAACTTTTCTTTAAGTACAAATTTAATTTACACTCAAAGTACCGAGGGTACACAGCAGACAACCATAGGCTCACTATTTGATTATAATTTTGCGACTGTTATAGAGCTTTATAAAAGTGAACAGGATAAATTACACATTGATGGAATTATAGAGCTTAATGGCGAATACGCCGCAAAAGATCATATCGCAGGGCTAACAGATCCAAACAGTGGTGGAAATAGTATTTTTATATTACCGGGCTTAAGAGTAAATATACATAAGGATGTTTCCTTTTATTTGGGTGCTAATATCCCATTAATACAACACTACTTCGGAACGCAAGTAAACAGTGCATATGGGCTCACTGGCGGTATCGATCTCAGTATCTAAAGCTTTTGAGGCCGTTCAAATTCAGACAAAGCATCAGAAAACATTGGTTTAGGTATTTTTAGATTCGGCTGCGTATGAGAGAAGCTATTTTGAGACAGAGAGCCCCTGATAACCTTCCTTGGTGCGGGAAATATGCTATAAATTAAGATTATATACAAGGAGGATAATATTTATCGTTCGTATCCTGTGTTTCTTCTTTTTTGGGAGCTTTATCAAGATAATGTTGTTTCACTTGTTTTGAAAAGAAGCCTATCTCAGCTTTTGCTGCTTTTTCATTCCAAGTTTCGTTCAGAACCTCCGACTCTTTTTTCTCGCATTGGTGTCGAACACGGTATAGCTCATCTGGATCCGAAACAGGATCCACATCAGCTAGTGCTTCCAATGAGTCTCTTTCTATCTGATCTAGTTTTATCTTTCTTACCTCACCACAAATACTTATGACCGCTTCAGGATGATGTTGGAAACCGATGGTGTAATATTTCCCTGTCTTTTTTTCAACACTTTCAACTAATCCATCAAATTTATTACGTCCTGTAACTCGAAGACTGTTATTATCTTGATTCTCCTCTACATGTTGATGATGAAGACAAGTAACATTATATTCTATATTACTCTTATCTTTATGTTTGAGTTTAGAATGTAACGCATTATACAATTGGCTTCCTTCTGCAACGACTACTTTATTATTAAAGGTAGCATCTTGGGTTTCTTTATAAACGGTATCAAAATGCTCATAATGAAGTTCATGCTGCTCAGCATCTTCGGGTATGTCAGTTACTTTATAACCATGATAATGTCCAACTGTTTGTTGTCCACGACATATACCTAAAAGAGGGATATCTCGACTCTCGGCTAATTTTGTAAGTTCTCCTTCAAATTTCTTACGCGGATCACTATCATCATGTACTGGAACATTGGGCCCCCCTGGTAAATAGATACCATCTATCCTACCGTTAAAAGCGGGATGACCTAATCCTTCCTGGGGTGTAACTGGAATAACATCAAATCCTTTACCTTTTAGATAATCAATCAAAAGGTCGCAATAGATTGTACCTCCCTCGCTATCATAAAGTATGATAATTTTTGGCTTTTCTTCCGAATGCTTTAATTGTTCTTTTTCATCCTTATTTAAAGTGTATTCGAATTTTGGCTTCTCTTTGTTTGTATTTTTTGTGGAGCCAAGATTGGATAAATATTCTGTAAATTTCTGAAACATAATAGCGTACCTTAATTCATAATTTAGACAACAAATCATATTTGCTCGCCTAATATACAGATTGTACTCCTTGAATATTAAGTAACTATTATTAGCGCATATTATTTTTATTAAATATTTATAAATTCGGTATTTGCTCATTTTGTGCAGTACTCCCAACAAGATGGATGCCCTCCTTGATGCACTGGAACAATTTATATGGGAAGAATCTACGAGACTATGCAATGAGTGCAGATTACTTCAATACGGATTGGTATTATTTGAACAGCATCAATTTGAAAATTTTTTTCGTAAAATTTACCAGGAAAGGTCTCTTACGTTTTTGTAGCTTCAGTAAACCATTGCTTTGAGTTTGCCTCGATCGCGTCTTCCCCTCGCGCAAGACATTTAAGTGGCGTGATGATGCCTTTCGAGGAAAGAGGATTGGGAAAAAGAAATATCATGAATAGTTATAGATGATGTGCTGTGGAGTTGCCTGCTACAGTTCGCTCTTTGCCTTCCTTGGCTTATAAGAGGAATATGGTAGTAATGAGATTTAGATCCAGAGAGTATGATATACACTTGAATCTCCATCACCAGGTTGTTTTTCTTTTTGCTTCGACTCTTGTTCAAGAAAGTGTTTTTTAACTTGCTTAGTAAAAAAACGCATCTCTGCCTTGGCAGCTCTTTCATCTATTGATTCTGAACGAGCGTTCCTTAGTTTTTGAGCAAATGTAATTTCTGTTTCTAAAGCTATCTCGGGATCAAAATAATTCGCTGTATATCGGCCTTCTTCAGCTTCTTTTTCCGCCTGGATAATTTTTTCTTCTCTTGCACTCTCAAAAGAATGTATAAGTACTTCTGGATGATGTTGCACACCAAATGAATAATATTTCCCCGTTTTTATTTCAATGCTTTCGATTGTATTATCAAATTTATTACGACCTGTTATTTGTACATCACTATGACTTGAATTATCCAGTATATGTTGATGATGAAGGCAGGTAACCGAATACACCATAGGCCCATCCTTATCCTTAAATTCACTCTGTAATACGGCATACAATTGACTTCCTTTTTCAACAACAACTGTATTATTTACATCTGGATTACTCGCGTTATTCTCACCAGCATAATGCGTCTCATAATCTGACAAATCCTTTACCTCCAAACTATTATGATGCCCAATAGCTTGCTCACCGCGACATATCCCCATAAGAGGAATATCCTGAGTGCGTGCCAGTCGTGTCAGTTGGCCTTCAAACTTCGTACGCGGATCATTATCATCGTCAACAGGGATATCTGAACCACCAGGCAAATAAATACCGTCAATAGAATTACTTGTAAATGTAGGATGATTTAATCCTTCATCTGGAGAAACCCTGATTACGTCTAATCCATCATTTTCAAAATGCTGAATTGCCAGGTCAGCATTCTTTGAACCATTATTTTCATCATAAAGGGCAACAATTTTTGGTTTAACTTCTGAATTCCTTAGCTGTTTCTTTTCATCAGCATTTAATTCATATAGGAAATTCGATTGTTCTTCATTATTGGTTTCAGAACGGGTTTCTGAAAATAAAGCACTAAATGGTGACCAACTTCGTGAAAACATAATACACCCTCTCCATGAAATACAATTATTTTTGCAGGATAGATATTAACACACATAGGTAATACCCACATGAGGCCAGGCATTGAATTTTAAATTTAAAAACTAGTATGATGATTTTTTAACTATTTTACTTGCGTTCTTTTGAGGATCATTTTTTTTCAACATCTCAGTAATAAAATCATCAGAAATTGGATGGCAGTGAATCGAAGGAAAATCAATGAAAAAACATCCATGGTTTAATATCCTCTATTCGATTAGGCACCCGATTGCTATTTTTTGTACAATAGTTGGTTTTTTTATCATTCAGCACGTTGCATTACTGTTATATATCAAACCCTATCAACCACTTGATATCTTAAAACTAAGTCAGATGTTATGGCATTCAAACAGTTTATTTTTACAAATGATTTTGATATTTAATATATTTATTAAACCACTGTTCATTTATTTCTTTGTGATTTTTTTATTTTATTGCTTTAAAAATAAGAATCTATAAAATTTCTTATTCTTTTGTTCTTTAAAATCAAAAGGCGTTATTTGAGATAACTTCGAATCATGGGGAAGTAACAACCGCTCAAGACAGTTGCTCCCTTTCACTACCATTTTTTAGCTCGGTAATTTACGGAAGCTTACTGCGATACGATTCCAGCTATTGATAGTAATAATTGCCATTGTAAGATCAATGATCTCCTTTTCACCGAAACATGTTAAAACTTCATTATAAATATCATCAGGAAACTCTCCAATTCTATAATTTATAGCATATCCAATCCCGTGAAGTGCGCGCCTCATGCACAGAAGATAAATAAATACCTACATCTAGACTATTCATAATTATCATCATTTCAAGAAAAACTAAGATTAGGTTCCTCACTTATTCTTGCTATAAAGCACATAAAAAAATAAAGTAGTACTCTATTCTTGTTCAGGGAAAATTACATGAATTTACTTAATCGCTATTCAAGCAAAAAAACAAAACGTTTATCTCTATTTTTTATTCTGTTCTTTTCTAAAAGCCTATTTGCCAACGACACTGCCTTGGGAGGAAATGGATCGTTACCTATCCCTGTTTCGCAGCCTGATATTAAGATGGTTAAAGAAGTTATAATAATAACAGGTAAGAAATTAAATACTTCAGAATGGGATGGCTCCTGGCACTACAGCTGTGATTTTCAATTTAAAAATACTTTAAACAAAAAAATCGAAGTAGCTATGGGCTTCCCTTTTCCAGTAAATAATGGAATGAGTGCAATTGCCCTTCCCCAAGGCCAAAAAACCAGTGAAGGAAAAGCGCTGGTTTATAACTTCCAAGTTCGAGTTGATAATACGTCTGTTGCTTCCCATAAAGAGAAAATCGCCCCTAATGAGGATAAAGGCTTATACTATAATGATGCTTATGTATGGGACACTACGTTCCCGGCGTTAGCAACCGTTTCCATTCATCATGATTATGAAACGGGTGCAACTTATGATGTGATGGGTTTTCACTGGGTTTCGTATGTACTCAAAACCGGGGCACTATGGCATGATAATACCATTGGCCACACCCAATTAGAGGTCATTCCCAACACCCCCACACGTTTATGTTCCGAGGTAGATCCCAAATCAGAATATCTTAGGCCTAAACCTGCTGGCATAAAGATTATGGGTAATGGCAAAGACAGAAAATATGTATGGAATTTGTCTCATTTTCAACCTAAAGTTGATTTGCAACTTTGTTTATATACCCCGAAAAGTTATGTTCGCCACACTATGATTTATCCCGTGTTAAATTCAGATAATCCCATTAACTCTTTATCAAAATTAAGTGCCAAAGAATTACAGATTCTCCGTAATACGGTTTATGCCCAATACGGCCGGCGATTCAACTCCCCCGACTTGCAAAACTACTTCAAAAAGCAATGGTGGTATGAACCTAATCCTGATTATTCAGATAACATGTTAACTAAAGAAGATAAAAAATTATTATCATTAATTAATCAATTGAATAAACAATAAACTGAACATCAGAGCGTAATGTATGGGGTTGAGACATGAGGAGATAATCCTATAGATACCTTAGCCCCAAACTTAATACCCGCAATATTCATTACCTTTTTTTACCATATCGCTCTTCTCCATCTTCCTCGGAGCGTCCATGTTTTTTAGATTGATTTGAAATAGGCTCTTTTATACCGCTCTTATTTTGAAAAAATTCCATCCAACCTGTATAAGTACCAGGTTTTTGTGGGGATGATATTTTCAGCAGTACACTTGGTCCCCACATTAAAGATATATAGCGCTCATCAGAGAGCATTGCTAATTCATCGACTGTAAATGGAGTGTTACCGCCCACCTCTCCATAACTTTCAGCCATTATAGAAAAATACTCCATACAACGTTCATATATTCTTTCATTCGAAATATCAACCTCTGAATAATGAGGCAATTTTTCTGCCTTTGCCATCTTTACTTTGGAGCGTAAAACCATTTCATATGCAGCTTTGTAATGACTGTCCAGCATATACGTTTGAAGATGAGGTAATCCAAGCTCCTTACCAAAACATAGTAACAGGGAATTGAAAACAAAAGGTGAGCGACAACTAAAACTAAATTGCTTTGAATCTAATGGCGCATTGGAAGAATGTTGAGAATCCTCTACAGAGTCTAACCCCATTTCCCAAAGACTTTGACCATTGTTTGCTTTAACTGAAACCAGAATATGTAACAATTGAACAAAATTAAGCTTCTGTTCTGATTTAATATTTAAATCAATATCGCCCTTTTCTACCGCGTGGGCAAATGCTTCAAGCAATAGTCGATGAGTATAAGAACCATGTAAAAGAACACGATTGACTTGCTTATTTTCATTAAAAAGTTGACCGCTTGAAACAATGCGATCCGCTATCATGCTACTAACAAAACCAATAAACTTAACGATAAATCCATTTTTATTTACATCACGCAAACCCTCGCGTTCTAATAATAACGTATCCAGCATCCTTCCCTTTTTCAAAGGTTGATAGTCAGGTGGAGGAGCTCCAGGTATGTAGTTTCCTCTTCCTGCAATTAAATAAGTAGGAAGTGAATTTTGTTGTGAGGGTACAATTTGATTTTCTTCCATTGATTTTCCCAGCACCTCATCTAAATCTTTAAGGTGATGTGCAACGTTTAACGGATCATAAGCAAAACTTATTAGTTGATTAGCAATGTTTGCTATTTCATCAGGAGTTAAATCATTTAATAAAAATTCGGGGATTTTTAAATCATCGGCTTTGACAAGAGGAGGAGGTGCCTTTGATGCTTGAATCGTGATCTGCTCATTATCGACCGTGAAATTTGGCTCTAGCGCACATTTATCAAAAAAATCCGCGCTCTTATACGTAGGATCTTGAGTTAATTTCTTTACCTGCCTGGTAACAGTAACACCAGTTGATTGGGTTATCGGCAAATCATTCTCATCGCGACTAAGCATTTATTACCTCAATAATTAATTGCGAGTTACACCATTAATTATAGGAGATGATTTAAGAAAATGATTTTAAAATACTACGGTTGATCTCGTAAAAACCAACCAGAAGCTAAAGAGCATTGCCCTATACCCAGCTATAAAACTTTGTTGCTTAAATCAGAAGGTTCACCCAAAGCGTAAAGCTCAGGTAAACTCCTAGTTTTCATGAGGCCATGACTACTGAGTTGCTCAGTTTCTATAGAACAAATCTCTCCTGGTTTATGGCCATGAGTATATCTATTGGATAGATATTTGGGAGCTGTTTTTTTCTGATCTACTTTTTTTTCACCCATTGATTCTTTGGGTTTTTGGGGTGTCTCCAGTAAACGATTAATGTCATCAAGAACCATATCTGAGCCATGAACTAGATCTTGTTGTTCTTTATAAATATTGTACTGCAACTTATGAATAGAGGCTCTATGCTCCCCAAAAATCATATAGCCTTGTTTTCTGGTTTCATAATGATAATAAGCAAGGGCTCCGGCCAGTATTAATCCTACACCTAAAGCAACACCGATGCCGATTGGACCAGCAGAAATGATAAGGGCAGCCAAGCTGGTACCAAGAATTTCGGCGCCCACTGCCAAGCCCAGCCCCATAATACCCAAGGCTCCTGAGTATGTGCATAAAAAACTACCAGCAGAACTTAATGCAACAAGTATTTTATCATTCCTCGTTACATAATCAGCCGCATTTTTTTCATCGCCTTTAACAAGTGTAGGTTTTTGTATGGTCTTGGTTAATTCTTCCTTCATCAACGCCAGTTCTTTTTTTTCTTCAGAAGTTAACGACTGTTGAGAGGCAAGTTTTGCTATTCTTTTTCTAATTCCCTGCAGAAAAGCCAGTTCCGCTTGTAATTCTTCCAATTCACGAATAGCATTTCTTTCTGATTGATTTTTCTTATAATTAGCATACATGATCATGCTAAATCCTATAATGGAAATAATGGCAAACGCAATATTCAAGCCCGAAGCCACCGCAGCACTGGCTCCAGCCAATAATCCGGTATAGGCAAACGATTCAGTTAATTCTGCTAGAGATGCAGAAGGGCAAAACGTTTCTAACAATGCAGCCCAAAGACTTTTACTCTGCAAACTGCCTATGTGTTTTTGCCGCCGGATCAAAGCTTGATCAATATGGCTTTTTGCATAGCCAGGTGCAGATTCAAGTAGCAGAAGTTTTTTATAAATCAGGTCATCTTTTAAATTGGCCGCAATAACAAGCGGTATTTCACCTTTATTATTTGGCACATTAAGCAGGGTTATTGCTTCACGCTGAGAAGCCTTAAGTGTTGCTACTTTAACGCTACGATCTTTATCGATCCATTTTTCTTTTCTTTTTCTGTCTTTTGCTGCTGGTGAAATTCCAAGCATTTCATTGACTATATTAAAATAGCCTTGTTGTACTGCAAGGTGTAATGCACTGTTCCCTTCCCTGTTTTTCAGAGAAATATCCGCACCGTGCGCAAGTAAGTGTTTTACGAAATACAAAGAACCGTTCTCCACCGCAATATGGAGTAGCGTATTGCCTTGCTCATCAACCTCGTTGAGACGTTCCTTGCTATATGATCCAATATTTTGCTTAAAAACTTCCTTGTTGTTGTTCAAAAGAACTTTTTTCATCGACTCAATCATGTTGATTTTCCAGATTAAAAAATGAATGAGTCATTATAACAAGAAAAAGTTAAGTAAAGATTATAGGCATCCAATATGACTTAATTAGATGTATGTACATAATATTGGACTTTATAAATCATCGGCTTTGATTTGGAAGAAAAGAAGAATCCTCCTTCTAAACATACCAATTCCTGTTCTGTTAGTTAATGCAAGTTCAACAGAAGGAGTAGACAGCAATTCATTATGCATTTATAAAAATTAGCTTTAAAAGATGCATAGACTTCAGGTAGTGGAGCCCAATGGTCAAGCTTCCTTAGAATACTCAAAAGAAATTTTTTCCAAAATTTCCTCAATGGGTAAGCCCATAACATTGTAATAGGAACCTTTTATTTCTTTAACAAATGTATCACGTACTGTCTGAATGCCATACCCCCCAGCTTTATCGAAAGGATCTCCTGAATCAATATAATTTAGAATTTGCTGCTCTGTAAGTTTGTGAAAAGTAATATGCGTTGTTACATAGTTAATGCACCACTTTTGTTCTGGTAAAAAAATCAGAGTATAACCAGTATAGACTTCATGGGATTTGCCACTAAGCATACGTAACATTCTATACGCGTCTTCATAATCTCGGGGTTTTTCTAAAATATGATTTTGATAAGCCACTGTAGTGTCTGCCGCCAAAATGAAATCCGCAGTATCTACTGCTGACTGTACCAAAATAGTGTGAGCTTTTTCTTGAGCCAACCGAGTTACATAGTCCTTAGCCCCTTCATCTTGTTGTAAAATTTCTTCAATATCAGCAGGCATGGCCACGGCATTCAACCCGTGCTCTTGCAATATTTGTAACCGTCTTGGGGATGCACTGGCTAGAATGACTTTTAATTGATGGTTTAATTTCATAAAAATAATCGCTTGATGTTTATAATACGATAGATAAATTCTACAACTTTTTTAAAAAGAAACTAAAAACAGGATAATTTACTGAAATTACTATAAATTTGCGCGCACATAATACCAATCATTTTAAGCATTTGTTTTATATATTCCCAAAACCAGTACAATCCAGCCAAGGATAAAGCATGTGCCGCCAATTGGAGTGACAATTCCAATAACTTTTACGTTCAACACACTCATTAAGTATAAGCTTCCTGAAAAGAGCAAAATTCCCATAACAAACAACCATCCTGAAATTCGGATGAACCGGTTATTAATATGCAAAAGAATCCCCCCAACGAATAATAAAGCTAAACTATGAGTAAATTGATAAAAAACTCCTGTTTGAAAAATATGCATCTGATATTCGCTTAATTGTGTCTTTAAACCATGAGCAGCAAAGGCACCTAAAATTGTAGCAACCATTGCTGATAAAGCACCGATCGCAATAAAATGCTTGAACATTGTTTCAGAAATAGAAGACATCGTTCACATCCTGCTAACCGTCACAAATGAATAAAAAGCGACTATTTTGAATATTATTTTGGACATCTTATTTCTCCTTTCCTAAAATTACAATGATATGAATCGTTTTAAGCCTCGATAAGGACAATAATCATGTGTCGATTCGTAGCTTACATAGGAAAAGAGGATATTTTATTAGCTAATCTATTAGTTAAACCTAACAATTCGCTTATAAAGCAAAGCCTCTTGGCTCGTGAATCACGTACTCTTACCAATGGAGATGGATTTGGCTTGGGATGGTATACTCCTTTTGATAAGACACCGGCTTTATTCACTTCACTTTTTCCTGCGTGGAATGATCGCAATTTTTCCTATATAGCAAAAAAAACCAGGGCTCAGCTTTTTTTTGCTCATATACGCGCAGCAAGTACTGGGGGTATTTCTCATTTTAATTGCCATCCTTTTATATATAAAAACTGGCTATTTATGCATAACGGATTTATTCCTTTCTTCAAAAAAATTAAACGCCAAATTAGTAATTTATTAGATGATGATATTTATAGCTGGATTAAAGGAAGTACCGACTCAGAATTGATTTTTGCTTTATTTTTGCAATTAGCAAAAAATTTAAAAATAAAAAACTCTCATGATATACACAACATTTTACTAAAAACATTACAAATAATTAATGAGTTAGTAAAACAATATCATAAAAAAGCAGTAAGCTACTTTAATATTTGCATCACTGATGGGAAACGTATCGTCGCTTTTCGTTATTGTACTTCTGCACGAACCAAACCTGAAACAATGTATTTCTCATTAAGTGAGAGTCTTGCAAAAAGCGCAACAAAAGAAACGGTTTACAATTATGTAATTATTGCTTCTGAAAAATTGTCAACTAATGGATTTAAATGGCAAATTATACCAGTGAACCATTGCTTCATGGTTGAGTCGAATTTAAGTATTTCATTACAAAAACTTTAGTCTAAATACTTAAGGACCAAGCAATGCATATTAAAAAAATTGGAAATTATAAAATTGATTGCGAATTATTTAAAAAAAATTTAGTTGCTGAAACGCAACTTTTAAAAGAATGGTTTGCAAAAGACTATTTTAAATCTGAATCCATCAATGGAGGTGCTGAAATTGAGTTTCTTATTTTAGATAAGGAGTATCAATTATCACCTCATAATCATTTTTTTACGAAAAAACTTAAAGAATTGGTAAGAGAAGCAGGAACTGCTCAATTAGAAATTAATACTCCTGTTTTTCCTTTAAAAGATAATTTTTTATCCTTTCTACATCAAAGTATTTTATCTCTATGGAATAAATGTTGTGAAATGGCCTGTAACTCCCAACATCATTTGGCGCTCATCGGCTCTATACCTCAAGCAGATCCAGCTCTTTTTAGTCATTTATATATTACACCCCAAAAAATTTATCTTTTAATGAATGAGTTTGTAGCTAAATATCGAAAAGGAGAACCTTTGTCCATTCATATAAATGGGGAAAAAGAAAATCTTCTTTTATATCCAGAATCTTTAGCTATAGAAGGATTAATATGTTCTTTGCAACTTCATATAGAAGTTCCTCAACATCAATTAACTCATTATTTTAATATAATTCAAATATTATCAGCCCCTTTATTGGCTCTTAGTAGTAATTCACCTTACTTTTGTGGGAAACACTTATGGAGCGAAACAAGAATCAGCATTTTTGAACAACTTTATACTTTTCCATTTCCATTGCAAAAAACCGTTTTTCTTGAACCTAATTATTTGCAAGACACTTTGTTTTCCATTTTTAAAAATAACCTAAGTAATTTTCCTTATCTCTTGCCGCTTGCTGCGTATAAAGAACCTATTAATCAAATGTTTCATGTGAGATGTCAAAATAGTTGTATTTTCCGTTGGAACAGACCCATTTTGGACTTTAATCGACAGAATGAGCCCTATTTAAGAATAGAACACCGTGTATTATCTTCTGGCCCAACTGTAGTGGATATGATAGCAAATGCCGCATTTTTTTATGGTATAACTAATTATTATGCTAATAACCTGCCCTCCTTAACCTCTTTAATTTCTCATGAATCTATCTTAAAAAATTTTTATGAATCAGCTCGTTACGGATTAGAAGCGAGACTGAATTGGAATTCTGGCAAGATTAAGGCGAGTACCCTTTTAAAAAACTTATTACCTCTGGCTTTTAAAGGGCTTGAAGATTTGGGAGTTGACATCCTGGAGGCGCATTTTTATTTGGATATAATTAAAACCAGGCTTGAGAGAAATCAAAATGGAAGTATATGGCAAGATAAATTTCTTGCGAAACACAAAAATGATTTTAATGGCCTGCTTGAGCAGTATATTAAAAATCAATACTCAGAAACTCCAGTTGCTGAGTGGGGTTTAAATTAATAGGCTCGGGCAGCAAGTGTATTTTGGTTGCAAACAACCAGATACAGTTGCCGGGTTTGCTATTTGTATTCATAATCAATAACTACAGCAGATTCCAAACCATTTTCTAACATAGGAACTAATACCTCTGTAGCGATTCTTTTATGCTCCGGATGCTCTAAATAAAGATCTCTTCCATTTAAATCATCAAATTTCATGACAAATGCATGAGTAAATCCTTTATTTAATTGCTCGGGGCTACAATTTTTTCCAAATGTGAAGTCTTTAATAGATGGAATTATTTCTTGTAAATTACCTAACTGATTTAGCGCAGAAGAAATATTCGACTCTGTTAAATTTGCTTTAAATTGTAATACAACAATATGATTAATCATTAAATTACTCCTTTTCATCTACATTTAGATTTTATCAATAGTACCTGAATAACGCTCCAATTACAGCCACTATTTTCTATTCGAAGCCCAAAAAATATATTATGTAGCATATTATAGTATTTTGATTTAAATCACTATACAATTCGTTTTTTGGGAGAACTATATGGGTATTGTAAAAATTTCTAATGAACTACATGAAGCGACAAAGCTGATGGCTAGAGCAATGAGCCGCTCAATAAACTCACAAGCTGAATACTGGATTAGAATAGGAAAATTGGCAGAAGAAAATCCTTCTATTACTTATCCTGAAATTCTCAAAATTCTAATAAATCAAGCATCATTAGGTGAAATACACGATGTTAGTGAAGACGCATGAAGAAATAGCAAAAATGCGGGTTGCAGGAAATCTGGCCGCATCAGTACTTCAAATGATAGAACCTTATGTTATACCCGGTGTAAGTACCAGTGGACTGGAACAAATATGTCGGAACTATATTATTGAAGATTTGCAAGCAATACCATCAACTTTAAATCATCATGGATTTCCAGCGTGCATTTGCACCTCTATTAATCATGTTGTATGTCATGGAATACCTTCTGATAAAATAATTAAGAACGGTGACATCCTTAATATTGATGTTACTGTGCAAAAAGACGGTTATATCGGTGACACAAGTAAAATGTTTCTCATCGGCGATGTAAAACCTTTTGCTAAAAAATTAGTAGCCGTTACGCAAGAGTGTCTTTATAAAGCCATTGCCATAGTGCGTCCTGGGGTTCGACTCGGAGATATAGGAAGCATAATCCAAGAGCATGCCGAGAAAAATCGATATTCTGTTGTTCGTGAATTTGGAGGGCATGGTATTGGCAGAACAATGTGGGAAGAACCTAATGTCATGCATTTTGGTAAGCCCAATACAGGATTACAATTACAAGCAGGAATGACTTTTACTATTGAACCAATGATTAATTTGGGTACTAGAGAGGTCAAAATATTAGGAGATGGATGGACTGTTGTCACCAAAGATCATAAATTATCCGCACAATGGGAACATACAATTTTAGTAACTGAGGATGGATTTGAAATTCTTACCTTGAGAGCAGATGAGCATTTTTCTCAACATATCAATTAATATAGAGTTACAATAAAAAGATAATTTTATCCTTAAAAAGCAGAATAACCTGCAACATAAATTAAGAAGAGAATTAAAATGCTGCGCCCTTTTTTAAGTAAATAGTAGGATAAAAATAATGAATCAAGATTTAAAAATTAGAATTGCAACAGCATCTGATATCCCCTTAATTTTTCAATTTATTAAAGAATTAGCCGAGTATGAGCAACTGCTCCATGAGGTAGTCGCAACTGAGGAACAATTGTTAGAAACTTTATTTGGCTCTAAAGCTCATGCAGAGGTTATCATTGGTTATCTTGATGAAAAACCAGTTAGCTTTGCTTTGTTCTTTCATAATTATTCAACATTTTTAGCAAAGCCAGGCCTTTATTTAGAAGATTTATATGTTAAACCCGAAGCACGAGGCTGTGGAATAGGACAAATTATGCTGGCCTACTTAGCTAAGTTAGCTAAAGATAGAAATTGTGGACGTTTTGAATGGTGGGTTTTAGATTGGAATGAACCTGCTATTAAATTTTATGAACGACTCGGCGCCAAACCAATGGATGAATGGACAGTACATCGGGTTAGCGGTCAGGCATTGGATGAATTGGCAGATAAGTACACTCACTTTAGTTCTCTATGAAACTCCCAAACAGCCCTAAATATTCTACCCATCGCAGAAAAAGCAGTCTGTCTCTTTTCGAATATCCAGCGGCTTAGGCACAGATGTGGGCAAGAGACAGTTGCAAACAACCAGGCTACACGTGTACAGAAAGATCCATAACCAAATCGATGAAATTCATAGCAGTCATATGATATTCAGTTATCGCTTAAAACCTATCCTTGCGTTCAAATTCTTTATTATATTCGCGCATTCGAATCAAGCCGGCATCATATTTTTCTTGAGCTTCGTAAGCATTGAGATAACGGTTGTTCGGTTTATCTCCCTCAACACCAACAATCGCATCAAGAAATTCAATTAACCATTGAAATATATTTCTCATTGGGCACCTTCCATGTAATAAATATTATCCCTTAAAACATTATAATCACATTTCTAATTTTATTGCCAATAGTCATCTTGTTTGTTCTTACTCCTCCATCGAGAAACAAAATATTCTAACTCAAGCATTTTGAAACAAATTGAATAGGTGCATTAAGTTTGACGAAGTTCATAATTCCGGGTTTATGAAAAACCTCTGGATTGATTTTAAAATCTTGTTTTTGCTTATGTGGAAGCTCATATTCTACTAGCAACAGTAATCCCGCAAATTGCAAGTTCGTTAGCCCACAAGGTAATTTTTCAGAGGCATACTGTTCATCATAGATAAGCCTATCATCCAGAATAATACTTTTTAATTGTTCATATAATGGGTGTGGCATTGCGGACACCTCTGAAGAAACTCATAGGCTCATCTATCAATCTAAATGTAGTATATAAATTCATCTCGAGGTGGTTTTATAGACCACATCATGATATAGGTCTTTCATTTTCTATTTAACTGGCAAAGTTTACTCTTATAGTTTAATTTATTGTAATTACTGCAAATTATTCTCTTTTTACAGCTAATTTTCTCTAACTTACGTGAGAAGACTCTATGACTATAAAGTGGATACCGGATAACCAAATTGGTGAATTGCAAAAAGATGGCACTTTTACTCGTGCTGCTTCATATGGCGTAAGCATGATTAACGCTTATTTCTTTGATGAATTGTCACAAATTGACCCTATCAGCCAAGAGGACAACCTATTAAAAATTATTGAAACCGAATCCAAACTTATACCTTCTTTAAAGGCTTTGGATATCATTGGTTTTTTTTCTCCGGAGGAGTGGTTGCAAAGCGAACACCAAGGTAGATTAATGATTATTTTGCTTTACTTTTCGCAACAACCTGAAGCAGTTACGCCAGAAATTGTAAACCGATTAAAAGAAAAATATTCAACGCTCACTCCGACATTACAAAAAATGGTTGATAAGATTTTACAGGAGTTTTCAGCATGAACTACTCATCTATTGCAATAGATCCAGATAAGTTGATTCCTGATAACAAACAAGGAATGATTACTGACAATGGAACGTTTTATCGTAAAGGGACATCGTTAGCAACATTTGATAATGCTAAAAAGTATCAAGCATTAATCGATAGGGGTGTGAAAGACATCGCTCATCCTGAAATTCAAACTGCAATCAATGATCAACGATTTATTACCAATATGATGGCAGTAGGATTATATTTTTCTTTTTTCCCAGAAGCAGATTGGTTAGCAGATGAGAAACAAGAAGGCCGAATGATGCCCGCATTGCTGATGTTGCAGCAATACCCTAATAAACTATCCCCTGAATTACAACAACGCTTACTCCACATAAAGAATAAGCTTAATCCCATTACGCAAACTCTAATTGAAGAAACATTGGATTATCATCAGAACTACCTTAACAGGCTTGAGAAAACAAAAAAATATATATCACATTTATTTATGCAATATGTGCACGGATTAGAAAATCAAGATATAACAGATATCGATGCACTCTGGTTGGATAAGGCAGAAAGCTGTTTAATTGTTCCCTCTTTTGATACGCCTATTAGAGGTAAAACTAATATTATAAACTTCACTCAAAGGAATTTTTCTAATTTTAAGAAATTAACGTTTCAAGTTTCCAATATTGAGGTCGATATCGACTTAATTAAAGGTATTGCACATTTATATGCACTAAAAACTTTAAAAGTAGAATTAAAAGAAGATAACGCATTCAAAGGAAAACCGATTCCGACTAAAGCAGTAGTCAATGTAGCGTTTATTCGTTTAGATGTTCCTTCCTGCCAACCGATTTTGAAGGGATTTGAAAATTGGCGATTAGGGAATTGGAAGATTTACAACTGGACTGAATGTTTTCCCTATTCTCAATTTTAAAGGACTTTCCCATGCCCATTAAATGCTTAAAAACATTTAGCTTGGTTTTATTTGCTTATGCCAGCCATTCATTCGCTGCTTTGTATTTAGAGAATCCTATTCAAAAGAATTTATTAACTGATGGTAAGATGCATCTTTATCTCTGTGGAACTGGAGATCCGGAAGTTACCATGCAAGAGATTCGCAAACCAGCTTGCCTTGCTCTGATTGCGAATAAGCAGTTTATGCTATTTGATGCGGGCGAAGGAGCGATTCAAACCTTGGCTTCGATGGGATTACCTTACCCAACAATTCATAATGTATTTATAACACATTGGCATTCTGACCATTTCAGTGGCTTGGGTCAGGTTATTAACGCTACTTGGAATAATGGACGTAACGAACCCATCAATATTTATGGACCCTACGGGGTCAAGCAAGTTGTAAAAGGATTGGCTAAAGCCTATCAACTGGATGTTATGTTTCGAGCTTCAAATAGCCAAGGAAGACTCGATCCACAAATGGGATTTGGGCTCCCCAAATTAGTGGATGCGGTGAAGCAAGATAAAATCGTTTATGATACCTCAGATATTAAAATTACCGCGTTTCCAGTTTCTCATGAACCCGTCTATCCAGCGCTAGGTTATGTCGTCCACTATAAAGGATGTAAAATCGTCATCAGTGGTGATACCAAAGTTACTCCTACACTCGCTACTCACGCTAAAAATGCCGATCTTTTGATTAATGAAGTGCTAAGTAATCCATTGAATCAAGCAATCTACCAACAAGCAATAGTAAAAGGTGATACATTGGATGCTGCATTCTCGCTAGAAACCAAGAACTACCATTCTGATTCACTAGAGCTTGCAAAAATGGCACAACAAGCTAAAGTAAAGCATTTGGTTTTGACCCATTTTGTTCCTGCCATTCCAACAACATCTTCCGTAACACAAGCTTTTGTTAGGGGAATGAGTACGTATTACACGGGATTAATGACGATTAGTGCCGATAAAGATGAAATAACCATTGAGTCGACAGGAGCAGGTAATTGTCAAATTCAATACAAGCCGGCACAACAGCCAGTGAGTCAGGTGCATAAAATTAATTAATTTATCAACCAAAATATGATGCGATTCTGATGCATAGAGTTGTAGCAATCGGACTAAGGTACCCTTGCCTCATTTATAAAATTGATAGTGCATTGTATATTGATGTATAGTTCTAAATTGGTTACAAGTCTGTTGATTTGAAGATCTATCTAAGGCCACTTCAGACGCTTTGAAAATAGTACTTTGTGATTAATAAGAATGGATGCATACCCTATGTTGAAGGATCGTTTGTGAACATTAAATACCTGCTTTCTATTTTTTGTGGTTTGCTCTCCTCTTCTGTCATAGCAAATCAAAGTTCATGGAGCACCTCTATTGCAGTCGGTGCAAGCCGTTTTACAAAAAGTAACGACCAAACCATTATCATCAGTGATTATATTACTGATTCACTGGTTAATTCCCACCAGAAAACGCAAGCAACCTATTCATTTTCTTTTCAAAGAAATATCTCTGTGAATAGCCAGTTGCTTAAAAAAATCCTCATAGGACCCGCTATTTATTATCAACAAGCACGATTCACTGGGGATGTTTACGAGCTCAATGATCCAGAATTTTTTAATTACACCTATAAAGAATCTGGAAATATCTTCAATCTAGTACTCCAGGGTGATTTGTACTTATTCTCTCCTATCGAGAGAATCTCACCGTTTATCACATTAGGTGCGGGATTAAGTGTAAGCAAAGTAACCTATCATGATCAGGCGCTCCCTGGTATCACACCTGTAAGCAGCTTGCGACTTCCAGCTAAAATCAATAACCAATTTGCAGGAGCAGCAGGTGCTGGCGTTGCCGTGCATCTAAATAAGAAATTTGATGTATTCGCTCGTTATCTCTATTCGCAAAGTGATACAGCACATTCATCATTATCAAATAATCATAATTTACTAGAACCCATTAAGCTTTCACTCAATAACCAAGCATTTTATATTGGGTTAAGCTTTAATTCTTTATGAGTCTTATTTATGAAAAAAATAACCCTGCTTCTTCCTGCTTTAATGATGTTTGGTATTACCGAACAAATTTATAGTGCCACGCCACTGGTGGAGTTCATTAATACGCCCACACCTTCGCAACAGGTTTTACCACAGGAAGAACTTATCTTATATTACACAGTACGTAATAATACGAAGGTTAATTTGCCCTTAGGCATTAAGTTATCGAGCCCATTAGCGTCGGTTGATACCAATTTAGGCAGCTGTGGTACATTCATCAATGCAAAGAGCAACTGTACATTAGCTATTGCCTATCACGCCCCCAATACAGTTAAATCAGTACCACTTACCATTAAGATCAACTATCAAGGGCGAACCCCTTTAGTGAATACGATTAATATCAATATCAATAAGGATATTGCTTGTACCCTCCTAAAAAAGAAAAGCTGGCAAACCTCCTTTTGCCAAGCTCAATATCAACATGCCTTAACCTTCACACCCGATGTATTTAATACAGCAAATCAAAAAGTTGTCGAAGAACAAACCCTGGGAGGAGTGTTCGGCATTTATAAAAAAACGGCTTCTGGAGAACAGATTTGTTATATAAGCTGTGGACTTCGTGCTTTAAACGATACGCCTCCAGATGAAAATACTCTTTTTGAACTCGCCTCAGTGACTAAAACATTTACTACAGCGAGTCTGGGTGCTTCAATCTATAAAAAACAAATCAATCCATTGTCACCGATCAAACCCGATCTGCCGTCTAAAAGTTGGGTAGGAAAAAGTTTTGATTTAACCTCCCATGAGTCCCCAGTGACTTATCAAGAACTCGCTACTTTTTCGGGAGGTTTCTGTTTTTCAGATGCTCCAAGCGTTGATCAAAACAGTGGTGATCAGAATTTAAATCAATCGAACTTCGTTAAAGATGTAAATAAACTGAATACTGCGCTTGCTACCTGTATTGGTGATGGCAAGCCACAAGTGCGCTTGGTATATGGATCCCCCCATTATTTGCCAACCCGAAATTTTTACTCGAACAGCAGCGTAGGATTAATCACTCAGGCACTCATGAATCGGGATGGCTTCCCCAATGTTTTGGAGGGTGATTTTAATGGATGGGTCTGTAACAATATTACAAACATTCTCAACATGCCTTTAACAAGTGCTTGTCTTCCAGACGAAGCACATAATGGAACGTGCCCAGTCATAACTCCTGCCGGCGCAACTCCTTGCAATACAAGCCAGTGGCAAAATGCTCAATATGCATCTGGATACCATATCGACAAGCTCACTCATGAATATCAATTAGGAAATCCTTTCCCATATGTGCCCTGGGCAGGTGCAGGATGTATTCGCAGCAATGCAAGCGATATGATTAACTTTATTCGTGCCAATTTGAATATAAGCACCAATCAGGATCCCAAGCAACTAACGCTCTTAAAAGGGATGCAAATCGCTCATGCACCCAATAATTATCTGCCTGTACCCGCAGGAAAGATTGTTCTACCCAATATTGGAAAACAAGAACCAATTGTCGGTGGACAAGGCTATGCTTGGGTCTGTGAACCAATCAATGGAGAAGTAATTTGTGGAAAAATCGGTGGCCATAAGGATTTCCGAAGTTTTCTTGGCTTTACCATGCAACAGCAATATGGAATTATAATTTTATTCAATACTGGAGCAGCAAAAACCGATGGAAGCTTAAAACCCTATATTAAATCCCCGCCTACAATAGCAACAATAGGAAAAAACATGATTTTAAACGCTAACAATCCTTAGTTTAAAAAACTAAGGACCTCAATCTATAAAATGTAAAAAGCTTAAGCTTATTCCTATGGTTCTTAAAAATCCAATAAATCTATTTTTAACAACTTTCAGATTAATTATTTAAGAACCAACAGAGCCAGTATCCAGAAAAAAATGAAATTCCTGCCACTGCTCATCAAAAAAATTGTGTATTATCTTTTAATTACCATAAATTATAGACATTTGTAACTTAATGAATTTATTAATATCTCTTAGAATTTTTTTTGTATTATTAGAAAAGACAAACTTTTCCTATTGCTCCATCAGTTGTTAATATTTCCTTAACAAATAAACAATACAATTAAATAATAACCAACTTTTATATTTTATAATCATGGCAGATAGAGTCGATTTAAAACATAATTATAAATTTTTTAATGAACAGCTCTCATGGTTTAAGGAACCTGTAGTTAATTTTTTAAAGAAACTAAAATTCTTGGATAGTGTCAGGGTAGATTTTGACCATCCTAAGGAGATAATCCCTGAGCCAGAACCGAATGGAGAATCGGAAATCCCTATTAATTTTTATGACGCTGCTGCATTAACCGAAGCAACACGTGGAGAGAGTTATGCTGTATTCCCTGAACTTCAAGGGAAAAAAATCAATGTTTTTGCACTACACGATAGTTTATTACAACGAGGGGTCATGGATCCTAATTTGCGTAATTTGACAATTAACCTTTTACTTCAAGGCCGCGGAGCTGTACCTTTTGGTATTGTAGTTCCTCTCCAATCCCTTATTTCTGATAATACCAAGTCAGGGATTGTTGTCACTGCTATGACAGAAGAAATGCAAATTAGTCTTGAGGTTAGAAATAAGGACAAAATCCAGTTAAAAATTGAAACACCAATTCAAATTCCGACAGCTACTGATCTTGGCAGAGAAAAAATAGGACACTTGTCTTGTGAGTTAAGTATCACAAACGATTCCATGTATATAGAAGAGATGAACTATACCAATACAGGTAAAAGTGAAATTGCAAAAGAAGTTTTTGAAGCGATATCCAAAGATTATAATCTTCTTAGCGAAATGTGGAACAATTTCTTGAAGTGTCTGGGAATTAAGGAAAAGAATCCTGAGCTTGAAATAGAAATACCTCATGACACTCCGAGCATGGGCTAATAGCTCAATTAGCACATACTGAAATAGGAAAAATTCCGTAAAAATAGAAAAGAAGGTTTAAATGAGTTTAAGGTTCATTTCATTCCATAACTTACAGTTTTACTTTGGTTTGCTGTAAATAAATCGTTCCTATTTTTCATAAGCTCTCCTTTTTGTTGATACAATTATTTTACCCAACTTGCATAATTCAGTAAATGCGCGGCGATACTAGCTTGTAACAAACGGTAGCCATAAGGATTTCCGAAGTTTTCTTGGCTTTACCATGCAACAGCAATATGGAATTATTATTTTATTCAATACTGGAGCAGCAAAAACCGATGGAAGCTTAAAACCCTATATTAAATCCCCGCCTGCAATAGCAACAATAGGACAAAACATGATTTTAAACGCGAACAATCCTTGAAGGAATTAATAGGCTCAGACTCGATTGATTTAATCCAAATATCGAAACAATCAATCGAGCCCCCCAAAATAATTTAATGATATTGCTTGTGGAATTTAAAAACACTATTAAACAGCAACAACAAGATCCTATTATTTGATAATCATGTAAATTGCCTAAAAAATCTTGAAAAAGCGGTAGAACAATAGATGGCTTTCATGCTCCCTCTATCTTAATTGGCAACTAAATGAAAAAGCGAAATTACTGCATACTAAATAGATTCTTTTTAAGCTTGTTTCCATCTCATCTTCACTTATAAATATTAGAAATTGAGCTACAAGTCCATCAAGTCCAGCATGAAACACCTAGGCTCATGCAAAATTCAGGTCCTACTTACCAAAGATTACAAAAGTAACAAAAATTGAACTATATTTATGAAAGATATTCTATTAATTCTGTGAGCCTGTTATGAGTAGAGAAAAAATTAATCAAGACATTGCTAAGTTTTTAAATAAGAAAATGCAAGAAACGTGGAATTTTAAGGGGAAGTGGACTGCCAATGCCGATGGGGTAGCCTATAAAATCGCTAAGGAAGATTATGATAAAGATAATATCCATCATAACGTGCTATTTGGGGAAAAACTTTCTAAAACTCAAGAGTCGCCTCCTGCATATGAAGCTGTATACACGAAGCCTTCCGAACTTATCGAGTTTTTAAAAAAAATAGAAGAACAGGAAATGGCAGAGAAATATCAGCAAGCGATCGAAGAAGAAAATAAAAATATTGCCTCCAAATTAATACAGTTAATGAAAAATGATAATGTTCAATGGGACTCTGATGTTGATGGGGTTTTTTCCACTACTACCCTGGATATAGATACGAGTGGATACAAGTATGCAGAGGCACCTTTATTAAACCGCGCGAAACAAGATCATGCTCAACGATCACATAATGATATTTTTTTGAAAGTTCCTGTTAAACCAAAAATTACAAGTATAAAAGAAAAAGATGGGCAGACAAATCAAGTTGAAATTAAAGCGAGTTATAGTAACGGGACAGATCTTGAGAAATTACATTCAAAAATCGATACAGCACTAAAATCAAAAGTAACCAGAACAAACACTTCTCAAGTTAAAGCCGATTTGGCAGCAATTAAATCCCAAGACCCTAGAATGAAAGAGATGCACAGTGAATTATTAGAGAAAATACGCCAATTTTGTGAACCATATTCTAACGTAGATGGCTTAAAAAAAATGAAAGATATAGCAACATACTCTGACTCACCAATGCAATCATTGATTGAAGTGATTCAATTAGCCGACTGGAAAAAATCAGACTCTGATTTTACCAAAGGATGGCACAACAAGATGCGTGGAAGAGCCCCTGAGGTTGAAGAGTTTTATCAAAATTTAGCAAAGCTTGAACTTAACAACCCTGAAAGTGTTAAGGAGTTTATTAATTCTTTGAATAAGGATAAAACTCAGGACAACGCTCCAAACAACAATTTTGGGTAATCTTGATTTGCTGTTAATAGTTATTAAACCAACAATACGACTCATTTAAAAAGAATGATGAATGGAATGGCATCAGCTGGATTTTTTGTAATAAATTAGAATACTTAGACAATTAAGAACATAAACCATCCTATCTGAATTCGATAAAAATAAAAAAATCTGCACATCCAGCATTCTCCTCCAATTTATTCAAAGTCGGTGTTTTAAACCTCCCCAACGTTCATCCAGGTTCCATTCCGCCGATAAAAATGCGCAGCTAGATGTCATCAAACGGCAGGCCATCTTGAGTTCGTTTAAAACGAACCGATGCAAGACTTCTATCTCTTATAATCAGGACTTACGAAAAACCCCCATCTCTTCGTTAAAAAATGTTTTTAATTCGGTCATTTAGTCTATCTAAACTCCCTCATTAAAAACATTTTTTGCCTCGACCTTGGGGTTTTTCGTAACTCCTGATAGATAGGTATTCACTTAAAGTTGCATTTAAAATACATCTTTATTATAATAATCTGGTGTAACATACTCTAAAGGAGCATATCATGTCAGCAAGTCATAAACCGACTAAAACCATCAGTGATAAATTTGCCTTTGGTCTTGTGAAGTTTTTTCGATTTTTTGCTGATACTTTCTTTCAAAAACGCTATGGAAATCGCGCGATAGTACTCGAAACAGTAGCGGCAGTACCTGGGATGGTTGGAGCGGCATTACTGCATCTACGTTGCTTAAGAAAAATCAAAAATGATGAGGGCTGGATTAAAACGTTGCTCGATGAAGCAGAAAATGAACGGATGCATTTGATTACTTTCATGTATATCGCCAAACCAAATTGGTTTGAACGATTTATTATTTTTGTAGCACAAGCTATTTTTGTGGTTTTATATTTATTGATGTATGTTATTTCTTCCAAAACAGCCCATCGATTTGTAGGTTATCTTGAAGAAGAGGCAGTGATTAGCTATACCCATTATTTACAAGAGTTGGATGATGGCCGCATTGAAAATTGCCCGGCTCCCGAGATTGCTAAAAACTACTGGGGATTAGCTACTGATGCACGTCTGCGAGATGTGCTATTGGCCGTACGTATTGATGAGGAAGGGCATCGAGATGTAAATCATCAGTTAGCTGATAAATTAGTGAACGAGCGTACTCTTTTAACTAGGCTGGAACCAGAGCTTACTGAGAATAAGAATATCAACCAATAAGAGAGTTATCGATAACCAGAAATAAAAGGTGCATCATGATATCAGAATACAGCGAGTTAATGTGCTATAAGCAAATCGAAATTGATAGCCATGGAAAACTGAAATTTTTCTTGGAAAAACACAGTACCAAAGAAGGAACTTGGGGTAAGCTTTCCCTCCAGGAAGGAATTATTGATTTTGTATTCCTAAATGGCCAGGGGCATGAATGTTCCCGAGCTCGAATCGATACGGAGCACCCTCAATTACTGATCCCCCCTGCTGCATGGCATAAAATTATTCCAATCAGTGACACGTTTAAAGCAAATCTTGAGTTTTATTGCATGCCTCAACGATATTTCAATAAAAAATACGGATTAGGAGCAGCACATAGTGACTTAGTGTATGCCTATCAGACTTATTTACACCATTTGAAGAACGCATCAATTCTTGATGTAGGCTGTGGCTCGGGTAGAAATTTGTTTTATTTGGCAAAAATGGGACATCGTGTGATAGGAATTGACCATAACAAACCGGCATTAGAAACAATTGAAGAGATTGTCCAGAAAGAAGCGTTATCTGGGGTTGATACGCTGCTGCATGATTTAAATCAACCCTTAAATCTTGGATCCGAACTTTATGATTTAGTTCTCTCAACAGTCACGTTGCAGTTTTTAAACCCTCAACGCATTCCAGGATTGCTCACCGAGCTTCAGGGAGTAACTAAAAACGATGGATATCATTTTTTAGTATTTCCCATTCAATCAGAACTTTATTCGCTGCCAGAATTCTTCACGTTTCTTCCGCAAAAAGAAGAACTCTATCACGTGTATCAAGACAGTGGATGGTCGATACTTGAATATAAAGAATCGGTAGGTCATTTACATAAACAAGATGAACTGGGAAGACCCATATCAGGTTTATTTGGTCTTTTGCTCGCACAAAAAATCGTATAACTCCAGTCTGCCCTATTTAATGTTCAAGATAACAGACAACTCATTTTTGTTGTGTAATACATCAGCTAAAGTATAGCGCCCCAAAATATCCATAAATGCGGCTTGAGCTTCATACAAGACCCCCTTTAATTTACATACAGGAGCAATACAACAGTTGGCTTTTTCCCTATTAAAACAAGGTACCAAATCAAAATGAGGCTCCAGCTGCGTAATGAGTTGTCCTAAATTAATTGATTCAGGTTGGGCTGCCATTAAAATACCGCCATTCTTCCCCCGGATTGTTTTAATCAGCCCCAATTTCGATAAATTGTGAATGATTTTTATCATATGATTGTTCGAAATATCATAAGCCTCGGTTATATCCTTAATCGTACATGACTCTTTTCGAAGGGCTATGTAAATTAATGCGCGTAATGAGTAATCCGTAAATTGTGTAAGTTGCATAAATAAATCCAAATTGTGAGTTGACTCCGATTATTTCTTTTTATAAGATGCATTGCAAATACATCTTTAAGGAGTATACCATGTTTGAGTCATTATTTGAGCGCTTGGGAGGCCAAGATGCAGTAAATACCGCAGTTGATATTTTTTATCGCAAAATGTTAATGGATGAGCGTGTAAGTCATTTTTTTGATGATATTGATATGGATCAACAAATCTTGAAGCAAAAAGGTTTTTTAACCATGGTCTTTGGTGGACCCAATCATTACAGTGGAAAAAGCATGAGTGAAGGACATGCCCATTTACTCAAGCGAGGATTAAATGATACGCACGTGGATATTGTTATAGAACATTTAGGAGCAACGCTTAAGGAGTTAGGGGCCGCAGCAGAGGATATTAAACAAGTGGCAGCTATTGCCAATAGTGTTCGCGATGAAGTGTTGGGGCGCTCATGAGTATTATAGACTTTAACAATCAATCATATGTCCTAGAACCTCAGGAAAATGTATTACAGTGTCTTCTGCGTCATGGTGTGAATTACCCCAACTCATGCCAGGCGGGAATATGTCAGTCCTGTCTGATTAAAGCTAAAGATGGTGTAGTTCATCCATCGTGGCAAGAAGGATTACCTGAAACACTTAAATCTCAAGGCTATTTTCTGGCATGTCTGGCACAACCAGAAGCAGCCCTTCAAGTTGTTGCCCCAGAAAGCGTAGAGTGTGAGGTCAATGCGAAAATCATTGAGCTTAAACCACTTAACTACAATGTGGTGCAAGTTAAACTTAGTGTGGACGAGTTACAACATTGGATCCCTGGCCAATATCTTAGCCTGATTAATCCCGAAGGCACCATGCGAAGTTATTCAATCGCCAACCTCTCTATGCAAGAAAGATTTATTGAGTTACACGTTAAAATCTATCCAGGCGGGAGTATGGGGCAATGGCTTGTGAGTAAGGCAAAAAAGAATATGGAGGTTAAACTTAGAGGACCTTTTGGCCGTTGTTTTTACTATAATCCCGACCAATTAACTTTTGATATGTTATTGGCTGGAACGGGTACGGGGCTTGCGCCGCTCATTGCCATTATTAGAAGCGCACTCAGCCAAAATCATCAAGGACGTATCACTTTAGTTCATGGCGGTCTTACCGATGAGGACATTTACTATCGTGAAGAATTGGAATCCTTATCGATAGTATTCAGTTCCTTTGTTTATGACCCTTGTGTGGTGCAAAGCCAGGGACGTTATCCTGAAGCGTTAATTGAACGAAGAGCATTAACACACATCAATAATCCTCATGATACCAGGGTATATGTGTGTGGACCTAAAGAAACGACCAATAAACTTAAAACCACTATCTTTCTCGCAGGAGTTCCTTCTAAACATATTTTTAGCGATCCTTTTCTTTAACAACGCCCTACTATTTCATCAGTTTGATATTTGCGGCAATACCTTTAGATTGAAGTTATTGCTGTGTGTTTTTAAATTTGGCACTTTTAAGGCAATCCATGCATTTTTTATTGGTATTTCTACTCTCTTCCATACTACTGTATACGATGTAGAAGCATATTGAGTAATGCAACCGCATTATTGTGCTCAGTTTCTTTAGAAGCAAACAGCAGGGTTACTTGTTGTTGTTTTGCTTTTTCTTTAATGGAATCGAGTAAATCGTGCTTGTCTTCCAATTCTTTTGCATAACGTTTTTGAAATTCCGTCCATTTTTGATCATCATGGTTAAACCACTTGCGTAACGAATCACTAGGTGCAATCTCTTTAAGCCACAAATCAATAGCAGCATCGTCTTTCTTAACGCCACGTGGCCACAATTTATCTACCAGTATTCTAAATCCATCTGTCTTTTTAGGCGCCTCATAAATTCTTTTGATTTCAATGTTTGGCATTTTAGAGCGCTCCTTTTTCATTGATGTCTTTAATACACCCTTTCTGTAGGTGCGATTATTTTAAAGGTTTGTGCTGCATGGCGCTAAAAATTGTATTTTATTAATTTACGAGCTACTCCTGTTTTAATGGCTGCATCTTTAACCGCTTGAGCGACATTTTTTACAACACGAGTATCAAATACGCTGGGAATAATGTAACTGCAGCTCAAATACTGCTCTTCTATAGAGTTTGCGATAGCATAAGCTGCGGCAAGCTTCATTTCTTCGTTAATCCTGGTCGCCATACAATCTAAAACACCGCGGAACATACCGGGGAAACACAATACATTATTAATTTGATTAGGGTAATCACTTCGCCCTGTTGCAACGATAGCAGCGTATTTTTTTGCATCTTCTGGCATTATTTCAGGTATAGGATTTGCCATTGCAAAGACAATTGCATCCTTATTCATTTTTTTTACATCTTTGGCCGTAATAACTCCGGGTTTTGAAACGCCAATAAAAACATCAGCTCCTTTGATTACTTCATGCACCGTACCTTGTTCAAGATTAGGATTGGTATGTTCGGCATACCATTGATGTGATGGGTGTAATCCTGGTTTACCTTGATAAAGCACACCGTCACAATCACAACCGATAATATTTTTTACGCCTAAATTGATTAGCATTTTAGTACATGCCGTACCCGCAGCACCAATGCCTACTACAACCACTTTAATCTGTTCCAGTTTTTTTTGAACCAATTTGAGTGCATTAATCATCGCAGCAGCAAGTACTACTGCTGTACCGTGTTGATCATCATGAAATACTGGGATATCCAACTCTTTTTTAAGTCGTTCTTCCACTTCAAAGCAGCGAGGAGCGGAGATATCCTCCAAATTAATTCCCCCAAATACAGGAGCAATATGTTTGATGGTGGCAACGATTTCATCCACATTTTGAGTATCCAGACAAATAGGAAATGCATCAACATTAGCAAACTCTTTAAACAATAATGCTTTTCCCTCCATAACTGGGATCGCTGCATAAGGTCCTATATTTCCCAAACCTAATACAGCGCTTCCATCTGAAACAACTGCAACCATATTTTTTTTAATAGTCAAATTAAATACATCTTCTGGTTTTTTATGAATTGCATCACAAATTCGCGCAACACCAGGTGTATAAGCAATTGATAAATCATCTCGGGTTTTTAATGGGATACGACCTTTAATTCTAATTTTCCCACCCAGATGCGCAAGAAAAGTTCGATCAGAAACTTGGAGCACCTCAACTTCAGGAATCATACTCAATTGCTTTACGATGATTTCAGCATGTTTTGGGCCGCATGTAAAAATGGTAAAATCACGAATCTGATATCCATCCTCAACACGAACAGTATCAATCGCATTGAGTTGCCCTCCTTCTTTTTCGATAACCGCTGCTAATTTACCAAAAGTTCCTGGAGTATTTTTTACGCGAGCTCTTAAAGTAATGCTGCTTGATGCCGAACAGATTCGATTGGCCATAATGACTCCATTTCTTCATGACTTCATAAGTATTTTTGTCATGCTCTTTAAAAAATTTAAGTACATTTTTTGTAATCCGTACAATTTTTTTGAATTTTATTAAGAAGATTTGATAAAATTATACTGATTCGGCTTATCTATTGTTAGGTCATGGTACGTTCATCTTGATCATCGAAGTAGGTATTTATATAACCAAAGAGAGTAATTAATTGACCATTTGATTTTAAAACAATATAATCATCCCCCCTTTTGAGCCAATTAAATTTAAACAATGCCTTTAATCCCTTTATATGAATTAGAAAATACATATTATCCAAAATTTATTGAAGCACTTGAGCTTGATCTGCACACAAGTAACCATAGTGCAGAAGTTATTCATCAAGTATTAAATCCAGCTCTTTCTTTATTGAAAGAACCTGGAAAATATACAGGTCTCAGTTTAGATCAAATCATGATAGGGACCATGAATATGGCAATAACCCTGCAAATTACCAAATATGGTACTCTTTCTCCGGAAATTGTAGAGAGCACTCTTTATGATAAATACATTCGTGAAGCTAATTATTGGTTTACAGGTTACAATACCGCATTAAACAATTATCAGGGATTATCCGATCAGGACGCATTGAGATTAGCAATCCCCATTATTGAGCGAGCTTCTAAGGGTTGCTTATATATCACCCCTTGCCTCTCCCACACTTTAAATTTATTTTTTGAGTATTACATAAAGCTTGGTAATGATTTTATTCCTCCAAATTTACCTACTGGTAATACATTTCATAAATGGAACCAAGAACAATTTTTGTGTTTTAACACAATTTATTCTTCTTCTTTATTGAGTCACTCTTTATTTGCAGTGAAAGCGTATAGATTGCCTACAACAAATCTTCCTGAAGACTTACAGGATGAATTAAATATCTTGAGCGCTGCAGATGAAGTAGATGAAGAAGATGATGCAGATAAAATAACTTCACCTTCATGTTGTAATATTATCTAAAAATAAAAAATTCCTTTATTGTTTCGATTCATCGTGCAAGAATTTCAATTTCGCATGTTTAGAATTATTGATGCTCTTGATAAATTAATAGAAGAGCATCATTCGTTAAAACACTACAGATATTATAGGAACCCTTCATGCATCACATAATAATGGACATTCTCTTTTCATTGATAACCCAACACACAAATCAAACATCCTAATGTTGGGTCAAAATGATCAACCTAGGCCTGCTATAATTGAAATAATACAATTAGATTGGAACTATCATGTATGCCAAATACGAGCTTCCTCCGGTTGTGTTATATGAAAGCCATGCAGATAGAGCAACAAGCGAATTTCTTATCAAACATCTACCTCATTTAAAAAAAACAGGTTATACCACAATTTGTGTCGATGGAATGGAGCCTGGAGCATCGCTGGAGCAAAATATTACAATAATAAAAACGCTCATCTGTATACAAGTAAAAAAAGTAGAGCAACTACCGCTTTCACGTCCTGAGTATACGCACGAAGCTGAAAAGTTAAGAAGCATTGTTGCTAAACTGGAACTTTTTGAGGCAATGAAAGAGCAATGTTTCAAACTTGGGGGAATTGATTTACCTGTCTCTGAGCAACTTAAAGAAAAAAGTTTAAATTCTGAAAAAAGAGAAAAAACACTGACTGATAATACCTTAAAAGAAGTTAAAAAAAATGACGGCGGGGTTATAGTTGTTCTGGGATTTGGTCATTGTATATTCCAACAAATGATTAAACGATACGCTGAAAATGCAAATCAATTCCTTTGGTTCCATATTCACAATCCGGCTAATGAAACTTTAGTTCACAAAGAATTGATTGCGGCCTATGCAAAAGGAGGTTATGGCACTTATTTTCCACTGGGGATTAATACGTTTCTAAGTTCCGATCCAAAGTTGGATACAGCGTTATGGGATCAAATAAGTGCTCATTGTTATAGTTACGAACCAGAGGAGCTTCACACATCGACCGCATCCATTTTGAAATCTCTAATAGGCCCGGAAGTTTCAGCCCATTTGCGCAAAGACGGTCAACTTCGTGTCGATGCACTTATTCCTCTCGAAAAAATTGAGCAGACACGACGAGTAAAATCCTCAGATTTCTTGACGAATCTAGGTAAAACCTTAGGCGGTAAGATTCCCTATGAAGTGACAAGCATCAAGAAAACGAATCAAGTGATTATTCGTGGTATTAATGAGCCCGAAATAGCCGAACAAATTAGTAGATTATCAACCAAAAAGTAAAACTCAAGTCGTTTCCTGGCATCATTGAGGAATGCAAGAATAAGAAGATTGAATAATTAAAAACAGAAAATCAATAGGTTACATTACAGCTCGTTTATTGAATTATCTGCTTCAAATTCACGAATATCCCCCAAATAACGTGCAAAAATAACCGGTGCTGACTGGACAGTTATTCAGCCATATTATGGATTAATATGGCTGAATAAAACCAATTCAGTTTGTATTTTATGTTACATTGGTTGTGGTGCAGAACTGTTCTCCTCAATTTGTGCCAGAATATCATGAAGCCCTTCATCTTGTTCAATGATTGAAACATAAGCAGGGTATTCCTCTTTTAACTCGCTAACATCGATTTTATTACTTAAAACTTCGATCAATAGTTTTGCAGCTAAAATTTGCTCATTGCAGCATTTCAGCTTTGATTTCATTTCCTCTTGTTCATTCCTATAAAATTGCTGCACAAAGAGACTAAATTTCGTAAGAATGCTGGTAGGTTCTGTTGAGAGGGTATCAAGTGCTTGCACAATGGCTTCGGCCTTTTGGGATTGTTCCTGAATGTATTGTTTTAATTCCTGAATCAGAAAAAACCGGCGCGTGAAATAGATGCATTGAGGGTGATCAGCCCAGATTCCAATTCCTTGATTGTAATAATCATGTTGAAAACCCATTAATTCAGCCCAGTTGTCCCGTTCTTCCTGAGATGCAAAAGCAATAGCCAGTTCATGTCCAGCATTGGCTGAATAAACACCATGATCACCAACGCCCTTGGAGCTTTTCATGATAATTTGATGATTTTTCGGATCAAGATGCACCATGTGATGGAACGGCTGCAGGTTCGATTGATAAAATTTATCAATAAGGGATGGATCATTGGGACAAGAAATACTGATGCTTGGAGTATTGTTCCAGCTTCCTTTGCAAATAAGCTGGGGAACAATACTGGCAGCATAAGTATTCTTAACGGATTCTCTTACTGTGTTTATGTAAGCGCTGACCTCTTCGGGCTTTTGATCGACAGAGTCTGCAAAAATTCTATTGATTAGGTCCGCAGGTAATTTGGATAAGTTCGATTCTGGCTGCATCGAACCTTGGATCAACACCATTGCCAGATTGGTAGGATCATAGTTCCAATCTAATTCCAAGGGAAAATGATAATCCAGTCCAAAATCTTTGGGAATATGCCCTGCAGAAACCATCAATTCGAATAGCTCCATGGTAAGTGCTATACCCAAGTCTCCATAGTTTCCACTTGATAGATCTTTCCATTGTGGTGTACGAGTGGGTAAATTCTTTGCAATGATATTTAGAATCTTATAAATGTATCACTCATTAAATTTCAAAATTACATCTGGTACTATATGAGCTTGATCTTCCCCAGGGAGGCAATAAAACCAGCTGTCATTTTCTTTGAAAAGACAAATTTCATGGCGTTCCAAATTTTTACTTGTTTTGTGCAAAGAAACGATTAAATGACGCTCCAAGCTCAATACATCGAGCACCATACGTTTCATCTGGTCAGATTGAATTTGACTTCCTTGGGGTAATTCAAAGGCGTTTTCATAAACGGTACCTTCCGCTTTTTTTGCACCGTTCACAGTAGAGGATGGAAATTGGACCTCTACTATATAAGTCGCAAGATTACTATCAAAGAATACAGACGTTGCTTCCTGACCACAGGTACTGGTACGTTCCATTTTTTTAGTAAATAAAACGGGGCAGATTTTAGACTGTTCATTAATCGCTATTTCAATAGCCTGATATGGATTTTCATTAAATTCCTCGACAGAAACAAAAATATCAATAGTAGGTGACATTTCTTTTTTCTGCATCTGGTAATGGTATACATCATTATTTACAACGCGAATGGTGATCCAGCCACTGCTCATTCCCTCAACAGCCGGGGATGGCTTTATTGATTCATGTTTCATTATTGCCATGGTCAATACTCCTAAAAAAAATTTAAAACTACTACTTCAAGAGCAGCGGAACTTGTTTTAACAGGAGATAAAGTAAGACTTGATGGATTAAAACGAGTCGTTTTATCACTGAATTAAAATCTTAAGGACTAAACAAACCTGAATTTATTTATTCCTGACCTTTATCTCAGCGACAAACCCGTTTATTCATTAAAACTAGATAATCAGTTCTCCAACTATCCTTAGGGGAGAAGATAAGTCGTTGTATTTCAAGTTTCGATTCAGATTGAAGCCAGAAGCCAACTCGAAATTAACGCCAATTGTAACAAAATAAATCCATTTGATCAAATTAATGATTATTCTATCTCTATCTCAAAAAGTTGCAACTTGAAGTCCGTTTATCAAGTAACAATTATCAAGGACAAAGATCAACTGATTAGTCGAGGTATTAATGAGCCCAAAGTAGTGGAACAAATTAGTAGATTATCAACCAAAAAGTAAAAATCATTCCTTGAAAAATTTGTATAATGATTTATCCGCTAATGTTTTCAATAATGTGATTTGATTATGAAAGTCGTTCGGCAAAAAAATTGAGTAAAAATAGACATTTATTTATCGCTGAATGTATAAATAAATAATCGAAAATTGAAACTAAGAACCCACCATGAACAATAAGTCAAATTCAATTGTATCAAAAATACCGATAAGCATCTGGATTTTAGGATTTGTCAGTATGCTAATGGATATTTCATCAGAAATTATTCATAGCTTACTGCCATTGTTTTTAACTACTACTTTAGGTGCAAGCACTTTTGCAATTGGAGTAATTGAGGGGCTAGGAGAATCCACTGCCCTGATTGTGAAAATTTTTTCAGGTGTATTGAGTGATTATTTAGGCCAACGGAAAACTCTCGCTGTTATTGGTTATACATTGGGTGCTTTATCAAAACCACTTTTTGCATTGTCACCGACTAGTGGCGTTGTTTTATTTGCCCGGGTATTCGATAGAATAGGAAAAGGAATCAGAGGCGCTCCTCGAGATGCACTGGTTGCTGATATTGCACCTTATCAACTAAGGGGCAGCTCCTTTGGGCTGCGCCAGGCACTGGATACAATAGGTGCTGTACTCGGCCCTTTGTTAGCAACCGGATTGATTTTATTTTTTGCAAATAATTTCCGAGCTGTATTCTGGGTTGCGGTCATTCCTGGAATCTTATCTGTTTTAATACTTATTTTTGGGGTAACCGAACCCAAAATACATAAGGAGAATGAGAAGCGCTTCAATCCACTTCAACGCCAAAATTTATCTCGCTTAGGTAGGGCTTATTGGTGGCTTGTTGCAATTGGAGCAATTTTCACCCTTGCTCGTTTTAGTGAAGCGTTTCTAGTGCTACGCGCAATGAATGTTGGAATGCCAATTTCTGCAGCACCTTTTATCATGGTTATCATGAATTTCACTTATGCTATTTCTGCCTATCCATTCGGAAAGCTGGCTGATCACATGAGCCATTCTAAACTGTTAATGATAGGCATAATGGTTTTAATTGTTGCCGATATACTGCTTGCAATAAATCAATGGACAGCTGTTATGGTAGGTGCTTCTCTTTGGGGGATTCACATGGGTATGACTCAAGGTTTATTGGCAGCTATGGTAGCTGACGCCTCACCTATAGATTTGCGTGGAACAGCTTATGGTTTTTTTAATTTAGCAAGTGGGTTAATGATGCTCGTGGCGAGTATGCTTGCTGGATTTTTGTGGGAATACTCAAACCCTTCTTTTACATTTTATATGGGGGCGTGCTTTTGTGTTATTGCTCTTATTGGACTTGCTGCTCGCCGTATTCATTTAAATTTATATCTATAAAACGAAGCCAAAAACGCTTTTGATCATTATTGATTCAGCCATATTATGGATTAATATGGCTGAATTAAACTCAATCAGTGTGTGTATGTTACATTGGTTGTGGTGCAGAACTGTTCTCCTCAATTTGCGCCAGAATACCATGAAGCACTTCATCGTGTTCCATGATTGAAACATAAGCAGGATATTTCTCCCTTAACCCGTCAACATCACTTTTATTATTTAGAACATCAATTAATAGTTTTGCAGCTAAAATTTGCTGGTTGCAGCATTTCAGGTTTGATTTCATTTCCTCTTGTTCATTACTATAAAATTGCTGCACAAAGAGACTGAATCTCGTAAGAATGCTGCTAGGTTCAGCTGAGAGGGTATCAAGTGCTTGCACGATGGCTTCCGTTTTTTGGTATTTTTCCTGAATGTATTGTTTTAATTCCTGAATCAGGAAAAACCTGCTCGTGAAGTAGATGCATTGAGGATGATCAGCCCAGATTCCAATTCCTTGATTGTAATAATCATGCTGAAAACCCATTAATTCAGCCCAGCTGTCACGTTCTTCCTGAGATGCAAAAGCAATAGCCAGTTCATGTCCCTCATTGGCTAAATAAACACCCTGATCGCCAAGGCCTTTGGAGCATTTCATGATAATTTGATGATTTTTCGGATCAAGATTCACCATGTGGTGGAAAGACTGCAGGCTCGATTGATAAAATTTATCAATAAGTGTTGGATCATTGGGACAAGAAATACTGATGCTTGGAGTATTGTTCCAGCTTCCTTTGCAAATCAGTTGGGGGGCAATACTAGCAGTATAGATATTCTTAACGGATTCATTTACTTTGTTTATGTAAGCGCTGACCTCTTCTGGTTTTTTATCAACAGAGTCTGCAAAAATTCTATTGATTAGGTCTGCAGGCAATTTGGATAAGTTAGATTCTTGCTGCATGGAACCTTGTATTAACATCATTGCCAGATTGGTAGGATCAGTCCGGTCTAACACCAAGGGGAAATGATAATCCAGTCCGAAATCCTTGGGAATATGCCCTGCAGAAGCCATCACCTTGAATACTTCCAGGGTAAGTGCCATAGCCAATTCTCCATATTTTCCGTTACATAGATCTATCCATTGAGGTGTACGAACGGGTAACTTCCTTGCATACACATCTAAACTATCATAGATGGATCGTTGATAAGATTCCTCAAATATATTAGGTAATATATAGGCTTGCTCTTCTCCAGATAAGCGATAAAACCAGGTGTCATTTTCTTTGAAAAGACAAATTTCATGTCGTTCCAAATTTTTACTTGTTTTGTTAAGAGCAACAATTAAATGACGCTCTAATCCCAATACATCGAGAACCATACGTTTTATCTGGTTGGATTGAATTTGGATTCCTTTGGGTAATTCAAATGCGTTTTCATAAACTGTACGTTCCTTTTTCTTTGCGCTGTTCACAGTAGATGACGGAAACTGAACCTCTACTATATAAGTCGCAAGATATATATCCATGGATACAGAAGTTTGTTCTTGGCCACAGGCACTGGTACGTTCCATTTTTTTAGTAAATAAAACGGGGCTGATTTTGGACTGTTGATTAATCGCCTGTTCAATAGCTTGAAATGGATTTTTACTAAATTCCTCGATAGAAACATAAGTATCAACAACAGCTGAAATTTCATTTAACCCCATATTGAATTGGTATACATCATTATTTACAACGCGAATGGTGAGCCAAGCACTGCTCATTCCTTCAACCGTAGGGGATGGTTTTATTGATTCATGTTTCATTATTGCCATAGTCAATACTCCTTAGAAAAAATTTAAAATTACTGCTGCACGAGCAGTGGAATTTGTTTTAACAGGAGATAAAGTAAGACTTGATGGATTAAAACGAGTCGTTTTATCACTGAATTAAAATCTTAAGGAGTAAACAAACCTGAATTTATTTATTCCTGACCTTTATCTCAGCGACAAACCCGTTTATTTATTAAAACTAGAATAATCAGTTCTCCAACTATCCTTAGGGGAGAAGATAAGTCGTTGTATTTCAAGTTTCAATTCAGGTTGAATCCTGAAGCCCACTCGAAATTGGATATATTGTACCAAAATCAAACAATTCAATCAATATAAAATCAAAAACCATTAAATTAATATAGAATGGACCTACAGTATAAAGAAATATAGCTCTCCAACCATACCAATTCTTCTATGAGGCCATGGTGTATCGCATGCGAGTGGATTGCCCTTGGCGCGATCTATATGAAGAAATTTGCCAATGATTTAGATCTACTAGATGACACAACCATAGCCCTGATCTTATAACAGACTTACTGCATCAAGTTTAAATTCGTTTGAATATTTCTTTCTTACTGCCATTAGTTTATCCAGTTAAGGACATTATCTCTTCACCGGTTGTCAAAATCTGTTGGACCACGTCACGCTAGCAAGGATTCAGCTAAAACAGCATAACCAATCCGTCAACCAAACTATTTTTGAACAGGCCTATGGACTTACAGCATAAACTCGCGGACAATAACTCGATTGTGAGACAGAACCGCGATGTCTAGTCATCATATAACGGAGGTAACAGTATGTTTGAATGGTTAAAGTCAGCTTTTAAAAAGGCTGAAAGTAATGATGGCGTTTCTGATATTACCCACCTTAAACAGCAAAAAGAAACATCAAATTATAAAGAAAGTCAAAGTACCTGGGTCTATATTTGGAATATGACTGCACAAGGTCCTGGTCATGCAGCTATCCAAATAGGCGGTTCCAAACCCAAAATGAATGAAGAAGATCCGGGAGAGTATATAAGTATTCATCCCAATAGTATTCCTTCGATGGGTCCAACTGTTGTTTTGCCCTTACCTGCGCATCTTGCTACGACACTAGCAGAGGATATGGAGTCTGAAGCGATTTCCCGAGGTAAAAGTAATATTAATGATTTCGATTCCAGACCTAATTTATCTACAGAAAACCCCGAACCATTACCTCCCGATCAAACATTTAAAATAGAAAATCTCGATACAGAAGCAATGTTAAATCATATTCATAAAATTGAAGATACTGTTCAAACAGGTAAAACAAGTTATCAGCTATTCCCTAACATAAATCTAAATGGATTTTTCAAGGATATGCCCTCTTTCATTAATCAGGACCCAATTGACGTAGAAATAAATAGGAGGCTCTCATCAAAATATGCAGAGAGCGATAATCAAACCACGAATTGCAGTGTGCTGGTTAGCGATATTTTGGATAGTGGTGGTAAGCATATCGTCAAATCAAAATTGCCTTGGGGCATATCGCCAAATGGACTATCTGACTCCTTAAATAAAGGACCATGATTTCAATAATGGTTTGTTTGGCGCCTAATTCATTTTTTAGTATATAGCATTCGCCATTTTGGGCTGTTTAGCTTGAATGGCGAATAGATCAGCATCTAACTAAAGTTATTTTTTGTTATTGTTTACAAACCTAGATTTGAATTCTTCCTTATCGATTTTCTCAAATCCTTGCTGTCTGAGTTCCGTGGGAAAAAAAGTTGGTACGAGAGGGTTCGATACAGAAACTCCAGCCGCGTTACAGATATGAGTGGATGAACTGCAACAGTTATCTACCTCGATCTTTTTTTGAACATGACTGTCGTTGTCATATACTTCAATTCCGCACATATCCTCTTTTGGTGCATTCCCATTTGTTTGTTCAAATTTCTTTCTACTTAATTGAGAGCTTTGATAAGCACTATAAGCTGCAGCAACAGGAGAAGAAAGTGGATTTATAATACCAAAAACAGCGTAATAGCGCGATCCACTCTTAACGTCATCTTCGAATTTTTTCTGGGCTTGTACCCCATTTTTATATTCCTCTGGCCTGCATTTTTTGATAAAAACATGATCAGCTTCTTCGAGGTCTTCTTTATAATCATTAGCAAGCTGCCCCCCAACCGGTACTGATCCAAAAGTGACTGCATTCACAAGGGAGCCTACTGCTCCGGGGAAGAAGCTTGTATGATTTATCTTGGTTTTTCCTTCTTGTTGTTTCACAGTTGCAACTGATACGTGACCTGGTCCATTTTTTTGATTCGTCTCTTTTACGAAAGAAGCTATATGATAATCAGTACTAGCCTTTACCATTTTTTCATCTTGTATTGTTTTCTCTTTATTACTCTTCATAATATGAACTCCAAATAATCACTATGCCCAACAATTGCATTTTAAGATAATATGATTAACAAACTATTAATTAACGATATTTTTTCATAGGCTTTACAATTTTGAAACATTGGTTTTTTGAATGGTTTTGTCGCAAAAATTTTTCCCGCTGGTAATTGCAGTTATTTTGTGGGTAGCTAAGCAGCTAACTCATAGAATTGTTCAACAAGAGTCATATTTTCTAGTTGCCACTGATTTTTTTCTCAGTATGTGGTGTATCTGAACCCATGATAAGGTTGCTTGTGCTAAATGAAAGGCCTTAATGCCGGTCATCATTTTAGTGATTTTGCTCAAAATCAGGAGAATAACCAAATCTTTTTATCTCGGATTCACTCTACTCTAGAGGGTGTATTGACAATTGGTCTTTTAGGTGCAATACAATTAAAACTACAGTTTCCAGAAAAGGAAATTCTCATGTTTCAAAAATATGAGGTTCCTATTCGCAATCACGCAATGTATGTTGAACAAAATTCCTTTTCAGGAATGGATAGAAGTAATTGCTTTGGAGATGTTCTTGATAGTATTCCTTCTAAAGTGATTATCAATGATTTGGAAAAAAACTAAGAGACTATGCCACATCTATTGGAATTAAAATTCAATATCAGGAAATTAAAGATTTTGATAACTACTTATTTACATAGCATACAAGGGCTGGTAAATAGTGAGATTCGAACCATTCATTACTTAAATTTTGGTATTGAAATGCTTGAAACCTCAGTTACTTCAACTCAATGTTTTCCTGAATTATCAGGCTCTAAATTGAATTTAAAAGGAGGAGGTAACACCTTCATAAATCAAGTAAATAAAGTGCATCAAGATGAGAGGATAGAATATACATCCTCATTGCCAACATGTGTACTGATATACAATCGAATAGGAGAAATCATGGTTCTTGAAAATCCAATGAATGTATTATTCACTACATCCAGGCTAATTATTCAGGAACCAACGCTTAATGATTTTGATAATCTGTATCAACTCCAATCAAATTCTGAAGTAATGAGTTTTATAGGTAATGGGGTACGTGACAAAAATGAAGTGAAGCTTGGATTAGAAAAAGCAATTCATCATTATCATAAACATCAATTTAGTTTAGGCTCGGTTTATACTAAAAACTCACATGAATTTATCGGTCGAGCAGGTCTGATCCACCTCAATTATGACGACAATCAACCCGAGGTTGAACTCGCTTATGCTTTATTACCTAAATACTGGGGAAACGGGTACGCCACAGAAATTACCACATCTCTAATTCAATTTGCATTTCAAAAGCTCAACTTACAAAAACTAATTGCTGTAGTACATCCTGGAAATACCTCGTCACAAAATGTATTAATCAAATGCGGGATGAGCAATACAGGAATGCTCAATTATTGGAATAAAGAGATTATGAAATTTGAAATAACCAATAAATCCTAATTATCTAATTGACTCTCATCTAAGTTTAATTCGAGTTGAATTCCCTCATGGATCCTCTCCTGCTTCAATTTGATTCCTATGCCTAACAATCTTACTGGCATACGTTTTCTCAAAAATCCTTCATGGATAAGTTGGCATAAAATATTTACATCGAGATGATCATGCACACATTCAACAGTGGTTTGCTGAAAATCATTAAATTTTAATTTAACAAAAAGAGTGTGTATCCCGAAAATGTCTCCCGCACGTTGGATTCGTGTTTCAAGACGAACCATTAATTCGGGTAGCGCAGCAAAACAAGATTCTACATCGAGTAAATCGTGTAAATAGGTTTCTTCAACACTTATTGATTTTCGAATACGCTCAGGATTAACTGGACGCTCATCAACTCCACGGGCTAAATCATAAAGTCTCTGCCCCATAACGCCAAACTCATTAAATAAATAGTCCACTGAATGGCGTTGTACATCGCCACATGTTTTAATATTCAAAGAGTTTAGTTTTTCTTCCATTTTAGGACCCACACCAAATAATTTGCGCACCGGTAAATCAATCATAAATGAAGCCACTTCTTCTGGCTTAATCACCTTTTGCCCATTGGGTTTATGCCAATCACTGGCAATTTTTGCCAAGCTTTTATTTGGCGCAATTCCTGCACTCGCAGTCAATTGTCGTGTCTGATAAATTCGCTCGCGAATTTCTTGTGCCATCCAGGTCGCACTCCCTTTACAATTGGTAGAATTCGTCACGTCAAGATAGGCCTCATCCAAAGATAAAGGTTCAATCAAATCGGTATACTCTTCGAATAAGGCCCTAATGTATTGACTTTCGCTTCGATAAACTTCCATGCGGACAGGCCGTAAGATGAGGTGGCGACATAACTTTAGTGCTTGTGCTGTGGGCATGGCTGAACGTACCCCATAAGCTCGTGCCGCATAATTGCACGTAGCAATAACCCCTCTTCGATCAGCAGCCCCTCCTACCGCGATGGGTTTATTGGCAAGCTCAGGAAAATCGCGCATTTCGATTGCGGCATAAAAACAATCCATATCAATATGAATAATTTTTCTTATTGGGCTCCTCTTTAGTTCATTCATTATACATCCTTTCAATACAAACGAACTTGAGGAACATCAGACCATCGCGTGGTATAAGCAGGTGATTTAAGCTCTGCTCGCATAGCCCAAGGTTTTGAATATCCTTCAGCTGCGAGTCGAATCGTGCTTCTTCCATACTTTTGATTGATTTGATCCAACACACTCATCAATTGCTCCGTATGATGTAAATACTCATCGCTCGGCTGATCAAAGATGTCCAATTGTCGTGGATTCTTAGGAGTCAAATCAAGAAGACTTACTCCTGCTTTTTTATAGTAATATCCTGGTTTAAAAATACGATGAAGACATCGCTTGGCGATTTTAGTAATTAATCGCAAATCATCCGTTGGATTAATCAATCGAAATTCTATGGATTGAAAATGCTGGGCCAAATCCTCACGAAACCGATTGGTATGTACAAAAACAGCAATGCGTTGCGCCAACAAATCTTGGTGACGCATTTTCTCCACCGCACGTGCACAATGACTACTTACTGATTCAGCAATCGAGGAACGTTGTGTTTGCATCTGCCCAAAACTTTTGGATGACATGATATTTTGTTTCGGCTCGACGTCTTCTAAAGCACCACAGGCAATTCCTTGAAGCTCAAGCGCGGTACGCATCAAAACAACATTAAAACTCTTCTTCAAAAGATGAGGATTGGTCATTGCCAAATCATAGGCAGTATGAATACCTCGTGCGATTAATTTATTTTCCCATTGCCGCCCTACCCCCCATACCTCCCCTACTGAAATTTGCTTTAATAATTGCTCACGATTTGATGTGATATTAAATACCGGTATCTTAAAGACCTTTTTAGAAAGATAATTGGCCGCCTTCGCTAATGTTTTAGTGGGTCCAATCCCTATAGAGGTAGGTATTCCTGTGTGCTTTAGGATTTTCTTCTGTAGCTGCTTACAAAAGGAATCATGGCTATAGGCCGGTAAGCTACTTAAATCAAGAAAGGCTTCATCAATGGAATAGATTTCCAAATGCGGCCAACTTTCTTCAATAGTACACATCACTCGATGACTGATGTTGCCATAAAGGGTGTAATTCGAGGAAAAGGCCTTTACTCCATGCTGTTTGCACAAATCTTTAATTTTAAAATAAGGCTCACCCATAGCAATTCCTAATGCCTTGGCCTCATTCGAGCGCGCAATGCAACATCCATCGTTATTGGATAAAACCACGATGGGAACATCTTTTAAGTCAGGACGAAACAATCGTTCGCAGCTCGCATAAAAATTATTGCAGTCAACTAGGGCAAACATGTTAGGCAAGCTCATGAAGAACTAAAGTCACTACCCCCCAAATCACCATTTCATCCTCCTCCGTAATATCAATGGGGTTAAACTTAGGATTGGCAGGAAGTAATTGTACCCTCCCTCTTGTTTTGGAAAGGCGTTTTACGGTAAGTTCACCATTGACCGCCGCTATTACAATTCGTCCATCAGAAGGTTCTATGCTTCTATCCACTAAAAGCCAATCACCTGAAAAAATACCCGCATCCACCATCGAATCCCCAGTAGCTTGCAAAACGAATGTAGCTGAGGGATGTTTAATGAATTTGGTATTTAAATCGAGATATCCTTCTATGTAATCATCGGCAGGTGAAGGAAATCCAGCTTGTATTTTACTTGCGAATACCGGCAATTGGTAAATCTTACGATTCTTGAGTTGCTCTAATTCAGCAAGCTGAGATAGGGAAATACGAACTGCTTTGGTAGGCTCCCCCCTAGGACGCCCTGCCCCTGCTCTTTTTCCGCCTCGTGGTGACATAATGACTCTTTTTTTGATTTGCGTACAAATATCATAGACAAGGAAAAATAAGCTGTAAATCCCTCCTAAAAGCTACACAGACAGAAATGATACTAAGTCTTAGAGAGTAATAAGAAAATTTTCTTTCAAATTTTTTTATTTGGATAATGGTTCCATTGCCAATGGATAATCAAAGTCAGCCTTATTCACTAAAGTAGTGACTCGATACCCTTCCAAATCCTCATAAGGATAAGGTTTCATCAACGCCATTAATTGCTCTTTGTCATATTGGGAGTTATTTAACCAAATAGCTTGGGCCTCTTCATCTAAAATAACAGGCATCCGATGATGCACTGACTCCATGAGTGGATTGGCATCCGTTGTAATAAGGCAACACGTATGAATCACTTCGCTATTGTGTTGCCAGGTGTCCCAAAGAGCAGCAACGGCCAACAAATCACGGTTCTTTTTTTGAAAAAAATATGGTTGTTTTACCTCTCCTTCCTGATGCCATTCATAAAACCCGCTCATGGGCATTAAACAACGCTTGGATTTCACTAGCTGACGAAAGGCCGGTTTTTCAAAAAGGGTGTCTGCACGTGCATTGATGAGACTTCCAATTTTTGTTCGGTCTCTAGCCCAAGAAGGGATAAGCCCCCATCGCAATAACACGCTTTGAATTTCATGGGCATTCGTTTCTACAAGACATACCACCTCAGCCCCTGGGGCAATATTAAATCGAGGGGCAATTTCAATCGAATTGGATAGATGAAATTGGTATTTTAACTTGTCATAAGAAGCTACATAAGCAAATCGGCCACACATCATATACTCACTGTTTATTTAAAGTGTAGTACCGCTTTATTTTTCTTGTGCATGAATGAAAAGGCACCTTGGTAAATGATGAATCATCTGATTAACTTCTAAATTCTACAAGGAGTTTGACAGACTATAAACAGACTTATCCACAGAAAATGTGCATAACTTAAATGAAATTAAGGAATTTAAAATTGATATAATTCAGACACGGTAAGGTTTTTAATATTTTACTGATTAATCGTTTATAATTTGATAAGAAAGATATCCACAGAAAAAGGATGAGGAAAAGAATTTAAACCCAGCTATCTTATACAAATAAAAAATAAAAAAACAGTCTTGACTCGCACTATTTTTACTTTTTATTTTGAGCCGCTGCTTGATTACGCTCTGTGCTTAAAAAATAATTCTTTTTAAAAAATAGAAATACAGAAATTCATGCTTATCATAGATTAGTATCACTCTTCGGAGTTGGACCTGGGGGAGTTATTGTATCAAGTTGAACATGATTTCCTACTCAATCATGGACGAACCTCTCAGGTTGGCCAGTTAAGGCAACTAGGAAAAGACGTACTCCTTTTAACAAAGCCTTTGGCAAAATTTCTTCATTACCAGAATACGGTAAGTGCAATCCTAGGAACCAAAGAAAAAGAGTAAATTAAAGCACCGATTGCCGTCTAGTCTTGCCCACGCAGAGCATGGGCAAGATAAGTTCACATTGAGATTTATGGTTTATAAAGTTTCCGATGTTGTACTTAATGACTGCAAAGCATCATTTGTAAGCGCACCATATCGTTCTAAAATACCAATAATCTCTTTCTTATTCGGAACGTTCCTATCATCCGTATTACTGATCCAATCTAATGCTGTCCAACCATTAGAGGGGGAAGGTTGATTTATATCAAAAGCCAACTTTTTACTAAATTTCAACAGTAATCGGACAAGAGGAAGACAGGCCCCAGCTGATGCTTTGCGTAATGCTAGCGCATAATCCTTATTTTCAATAGCCTTTAAAAGCGATTCGTATTGCGCATCGTCCCTACAAAATTGCTTCGCCTCAACCAAAAGATATTCATGATGGTTTGCTTTAAAAATTCCATACTTTAACACTACAGATAACTCTTTTGGCTTTTCATCCAACTCCAGCTGCGATGATTTTTTTAGAAAAATGGATAAGGCAAAAGCATCATTATCATTGAGCGTGGATTTTGTATAGTATTTTTGCCCATCAGAGCCATAGTAGTAACAAGCGGTTTCAAAGCCAGCCTTTTCGAAAACATCTAATGCAATTTCATCATCAAACCAATTGGCCGTCTGATAAAAACGATTAACTGAATATTGATATCCAGGTTTCATGAATTGGTCTAGATACTGCTCATTATCATGGCTATCAGGATGACCTATATAGCCCAAACCATAGGCATTTCCCTCAATCGGTATGGATTTTTCCACCATTTGTTCCTGATCAAATACAGATACAACCATCTTACCATCTATCTGGGAGGTATTACGGTTAATTAATGTAGCGGCATTAACACATACAAATCCAGGATATTCAAATTTTAATTTCTTGGCGTTTTCCACAGAATGCTCGATTAATTTGAGCGGATCCAAGCTTTGGAATGTTTCTGGGGAATTCATTTCAATAAAAATCATTCCTCCAGGTTTGAGAATCTTCTGAAATTGCTGTATTAGCTGATTCATCTCGCCAGGAGTTAGGAAATGTAACATTTGCGAGACCCAAATAACATCATAACGATTTTCAAATTCGGGATTTTCCAACTCTGAAAGAGCATTTTTTGCGTAGACTCTAAGAATATCTTCTAGATCCTCACCACTCCATAACTCCTTATCCATGCTATTGAGGCGCTTTTGTAATTCTTTCGCAGTAGGAACTTGCTTTTCAAAAGCATCAACTTGGGCGCCAGCTGCTAGTAATTTCCAAGTCATGGTGCCAAACCCAGCACCCAAATCAGCAACGACGGGTCTTATTCCTTGTGTAGTATAAAATTCCCGAACTGACTCCAAGCAAAGCTGCTTGGTAAGGTTTACCCCAGGAAAACTGTATCCATAGTCAATATAAGAGTTTGGATTTTTAAGAACACGTTCCTGTCTTTCGAACACTACTTGTAAACTTACTTTTTCAACAAACTCTGGTTGCACATTTGCAGGCAACCATTTCCTTACATCTCTATCAATTTTATTGTACATAATGATTTATTTTGGCTAATAAAAAGTGAGGGATTTTATCATCATACAATGAAAGAAAAAACATCTAACTGTTTTTTATGAGAGCGAACAATAAAATAATTGTTAAAAACAAATCCAGCTATCATGTAATTTATTGTTATTATGTATAAGTGCATTAACGTGATTAAAAAAGATCACCAATTTTGGGTAATACCATCGATTTACTTTGTGTATAATCCGAGGAGAAAAAACCACCCAAAAAACTATAGCAGTACAGGTAAGATCGTTTGCCTTACAACGATTCATTTGTTCCCCTTATTCGAGCGTTACGGCTTTAGCCGGGTTTCAAGAGAGTGAACCGTTCGACTAACACTAAACAATATACAGGACGTTTATTTTTTAATACATTTTTGCGGATAGGAAGATGCGTACACAACCTTTAAGACAATTCGCTAATCGACAAATAAAACAGAATAGACATGGTAAATGCCTGGCTCGTAAACACCGTGCCTACGTCATCCATAAGATAATTGATGATTTGTTTGCTATCCGGAAAATGCCTACTTAATGGCAGGCTTTCCAATCTGAGCAAGTTCATAAACTGGTGAGTTACCAGAGTGTATCTGCGCCAAAATACGAACATTCTATCAATTGTTAAATCCCATCTCATAAGGCATATTTGGAGTGACTTAGAAAATAGCTATCTGGAAAATAGGCGAATAATACTGATCCGTCTTTTATAGTATTGATTATGGATTTTGCCTGACTTGCAGCAACCGCAGGACAGCCCCATGAACATCCAGCACGACCAGCCTCTTTGATATAGGAGGGTTCCACATACCACGCCCCATGCACTACAACCCGTCGCTTGTAAGCATTAGAGTTTAAGTCTTCTTCCAAGCCATCAAGGTTTAAAGAATAACCATTATGGCCAATGTATGTCCCTTCGGTAATATAGGTTCCGAGGCTTGATTGCTTACCACTTATTTCGTTAGAAAACTTATAGGGGACAGGGCCGTTTCCTGAATTCTGACCATGTGCAACATAGGTTTTAAGGACTAACGTATCCTTCTGCATATCAAAAATCCACATTCGATGTTGATTGGATGGGACAGAGAAGTCGATAATAGTTAACATTGTGTTTTTAACTTTGCCTTGCGCAAAAGCTTTTTTATAGGCTCTTAAAGCCAGCTTAATCACATCTTTGCTTAATTTGGGATCGGCCTGGGTTAGTTTTTTGATTTCTATATCTATTTGATCAGTAGGGGTAATTTCTTTTTGCCCTATGTACTTGTTTGAAGTTGAATATTGATTTTCTAATACTTGGTTTAATAAAAAAGCGATTTGAGAAATCATAATGCCTCACGTTCTCTTGAATTAAAAATAAAGTCTCGAATAATGGAGGATCACACCTCACCATAAACATGAAACCATTTGAAATAGACTAGATTTTTTTTGAACTTTTGAGGTCACTTTAACGATGATTGAACATCTTTATTTTTGCAACAGCCAGAAGTATTTTTTTCAATTCTATAACAAGCTTGAAATAATTAAGAAAGATCTTGTAGTTCGTTCCTATTTATAAAAACATTCTTTAAGTGTAGCACAACAAATCAAGTTGAATTAAATAAAATCAATTAATGAGGGGTGTGGAAATAAAATCAGTGATAAGGACATTGAGCTTGAAAAAAATCTGTTTATTCATCAGCAACAGTAACAATATATTTTGATCTGTTATTTTGATTATGAGTCTTTTACTCGTGATCTTTTTTAAGTGATTATTGTTTGGTGGATGTTAATGGACAAACTTATGTTTTTTCTTCTTACTGAGCCTCTTTAAGGGGCTCTTGTCTGTATGGTGATTGCCTTAATCCAATGCAATAAAATCTGACGGTTCCCTATCAATAAACTGTTTGATTAATTGTTGCCAAAAAGGACGATACAAACAATTAAATAAAGGATGTGAATCATCAACAGGAAAACAAGGTCCATGATTTACTTCTAGCAGCCAAAGTTTATTCCCCTCTGCTTCAACCATAAAATCAAAACCAAAACAAGCAATTCGAGGTTGGCTATCTTCCCAAACAGTGGCAAATTGATTTTTCAATGCATTGACCAAAAGTTGGCAGATGGAAATAATATTCATCTTGTAGGGTTGAAAAATTGCTATCTCATCGCTTAAGCGTTGCACTACATTCAGCCGTTCATCACTCAGATGTTCATTGGTAAGATGAGCTTCCAGTAGGTTGAAATTATCTTCTTGATAAGGTTTTAATGCAATATTCAAATAGCCGCTAGGAAAAAGGGCTGAACCAACATGTGTAGATACCACGACCAACTCTCGAATTGAAAATTTATGCCCAAAGATGGGTCCCTGAATTAATTGAGGTTTAACAATATAACGTTGCAAAACTTGGGGGCCTCCCATGCGCTGATGAGAAAGAAAATGTGCCTCAATGGCGTTTAAGTCATGAAATATATGAATATGTTGTCCATTATTTAACATGGATGGTTTTAATATCCAAGGCGTGTTGGCAGGATGTGAGTTACTGATATTCGTCAAAACACTAGGCCAAATCTCATCATCGATATAAAAAGTCTCCGGCATCAAATAGTCAAGCTGATTTGCTTGTAGAAAAGCGGCAAGCAGATGCTTATACTCCAAGGTTTGGCTAATCAGCGGTGAAAAATGGAGCCATTCCTCATTCACCGACGCCAGCGCAGAAAACTTGCTTGGCTTCCATCCCTCGGCTTTCAAAAAGCGAGCTAAATTAGCATGAGTTGGCGTTTTGTCCTCTACTAAATGAAATTTCCTCATAACTTTTGATATTAATTTTATCGGTTCTGTATTCTATAAAACAAGTATAGTCCTCATTAAATGAATCCGAAATACATGATATAGATAAAGATTGTCATACTTATTCGCCCCTTGCGTTTGGTAACAATTTTAATTTGAGGCAATTCGCGATTCGAATATGAGCGATAACACTTAATACCCCCTTAATTTTGATCATTTATAATACATTGTGCTCAGCAGAGAATCATGGTGTATTATGCAAACTAAAAATGAAATCGAAAGTGTCCAAACTACTTCAAAAATAGTGGTAAATTATCACAAGCATCCCGAAGTGGGTGGTACCGGCCATGTTTCAATAGAAGCTACTCATGAGGGTAGAACACGCGTGATTAGTGTTTATCCAAATGATAAGTTATCTGTACTAACACCACTTGCAATTTCATCGATGTACGTTTTTCCTACTAAAGCAGTAAATCATAGTTCCCCATCTAGCTCGGACAGTCCTATTCATGCTACTTACGATATTACTGACAAAATAGAGAATATGGATGCGGCTATGGAAGAGATAGAAAACTTATACGAATTAATGAATTCAGGCCGCGCTTCCTTTAGCTTAACACCGTGCTCAATAACACAAACTACAACCGCAATTTTGAACAGTAATACTTCAACCACCAATATGTTGCTAGGCCTTAAGGTGTGTGATAGAAATCTCATGGAGTATGAAATTTCAACTGTTGAAGTAATTAATTGTGCCGAAGCAGTGAGTAGAATCCTAGAAGCAGGTGGTATGAAGAGGCCCTCTGGCATAATGTCCTTTCCTACCCCATCCAGCATTAATAGTCATTTTGCTTCCCTATGTGAAAATATAGCAAAAACAGATTCAGCTAAAGAGCAAAGTTTGGAATGTATCGAAGAAGTTCCAGAACAAAGTCAAACGATCTCTACTGAGGAAAATCCTGGTTTGTTTACACGCATGTTTAATTCGGTAATAGGCTTTTTTACTCCGAACGAAACTCAATACAGCACAGAGCCAACGGCTCAAAGCTCTTGTAACTACAATTATGATTGGTCCTCTCATCATAGTGGGTTTACCGATGAGCCTGAGAAAGTAGAAGTAGAAGTGCAGGTAGAAATATCATCAACAGAACAAGAATCAACATCTGATTTAGAGTTTCGCAATGAGGATAGAACTTCTCCAAAAGCTTCAGAATGCTCTGAGTCCTTTTTTAGTACAGAATCGATTACTGCACAAAGGGAAGAAGAATCTGATTTGGACTACTGTTCAAGATACGATTCCATGGTGAATTAAAAGGCTTATATGGCTCAATTAAAATCTGACGCCCTTTAGAGGGCGTTATGTTTTGTGCTAGTAGATGTCTTTAATCGTTTTCATTAAGGCATGCCTTGTAACCAATTCCATTGTTCCATACAATCCATTTAACTAAGATGTTCTTCGCATCAACAGCATTAATTTGGTTTGCTGTTTAAATAACCAATAAAGGGAGGAATCCTTTATGCGCAGTAAAAAGGAAAACACCTATACAAAACCAATCCAATTAGAAAATCCGCAGGAGGATGATTCAGTCACCATTTTTGTTTGGTCCACTGGATTGAATAGCCTTGGCCATGTTTCAATGAAATTTAGCGATAATCCAGGACATTATTTGAGTATCTGGCCCAAATCAACCCCTGCTGGAGGACTTACGTCAATATGGCCATTAAAAGCCACTTCAGCGACAAAACTAGAAGATGATTGCCTGCAAGAAGCAATTAGACCAACAGAGGATTTTGCAAATCTAATGGAGCCCTTTGAGATTGTACCTTTACAACCTGATAAAGTATTTGTAGTACATGGGCTTGATAAACAAAAAATGATAAATGAGTTTACTCGGATAAAAAATGGATTTGATACAGGCGAAGTGTGTTACCAACTTCTACCCGGAGTAAAAGCTTCTGACTTTATCCACCGCATTTTATTAGGAAATCCAAAACATACAGAAGTATATAACTGTGTTACGCTTACAGGACACTTATTAGAGGCAGGAGGTAAATCTCTGATCAATGATCCTTGGGCAACTCCATCTAATTTTGCAGAACAATTAGATAATCTAGATCAAGTAACCTCACTCAATCCAGCTGCAATTGACACTAAAAACCAAAGCATCCATGAAGACGCGCCTAAAACTCAAGCGGAACCAGCAGCTATTTCTGTCAGGAAGAGACTGACAAATCGGTGGTTTAGCGATGATAATTTTGATGATTATACAAGTAGCCATGAAGCATCAGATACTCGTCCGGAAGTTCCAGAATTGGTACCAATGAGAGAGGATACGCCCAGTCCAAGAGTTGCAGAATCTTCACTTTCTTTTTTTGGCAATGGAAATAACGCTTCACAATCCTTTTTGCAAAAAAGAAACGAGGAATCTGATTCAAGTTATCTGCAAAGAATGGATTTCATACTCAATTAAAATTCATGTCGGGCCCATGCCCGACTCTTTCGGCTGTCCAGAACAAAGATTAATAGCACAAGATTAATAGGCCAGAGCCTGCCCCCCTAGGTTCCATTTTTTCCGTCATGGCGATAATGAAATGAGTTTAAATGAAGGGGCTCAGGAAGCATCCCTTAAGCAAGCCAGACGCCTTTTAGATTAATATTAATCAGTTTTTCCCAAGTTTCTTCAGTAACATCAGCTATTTTTTCGGGTTTTTGTTCAATGCCGGCATTATTAAATGCATAATCTAATTGACCATAGACCTTGATAACATTATTTATAAGAGATTGATGATCGCAATATTGACTAACATCACATTTGAAATAAGCAGCGCTTCCACCATTTTGAATAATAAAATCTCTCGTTTCTTCGCCTTTTTCTGAAATATCGGCGATAACAACTGAAATATTATTTCTAGCAAACTCAATTGCTGCTTCTTTACCAATCCCAAATGCTGCTCCGGTGATTAAAGCAACTTGCTTATCGTTCATTCTCAAAATTACGGCCCTCGTTCCTTAATTAAACCATCAGCAAATGCACTTCTTCAGCTTTTTTTGAATTATTTTTAGCTCTTGCCTGAATGAAACTTAATTCATCAGTTTGCATAATTATTACCAAATCAATCATTCCTTCAGCTAGTTTGTATTTTCAAACTAAATATCCACTTCTTCATCTCGGGGCTAAGGAAATAATAGAACCGTTAACCTACATAAGGAGAAAATATAATGGTAACGATAGATTATCTTCTTTAGAATAATGAAATTTCTCGACAGCACTCAAACCAAACACAAGACACTGACAATTTATTAATCAAGGGGACCTGATTTAGATCTAATATAATACTTAAGTGGGTTAACGGTTCAATTACTCCCTTAGCCCCAAATTGTAAACAGTAATTTGCATCCTGATTCGGAAGAATTTTCAATATCGAAGCGCTAATAGAAATTTCTTCTTGGGCATTCAAAGAAAAAATATACATATCTGACTTAGCATACAAATCAGTACTAAACGAAATATCAACGACGCAAAAATGAGCGCTTTTTTAAGAAAAAAAAGCGGCCGTAAAGCCGCTTTTCAAGAATAAAACCCTGGCGATGACCTACTTTCACATGAGGAGACCT
>NZ_QHJG01000008.1:249784-250413 GCF_003184185.1 Legionella qingyii
TTCAAATTTTTCCTTCGCCATTGGAAAGTCTCCCCATTTGCTAAATTGACATTATGGTGCCCACAACTGGACTCGAACCAACGACCTCTTCCTTACCAAGGAAGTGCTCTACCGCCTGAGCTATGTGGGCTTATATTAGCTTGCAGATTCATACGAACAAGCAAATATTTCTATTTTCTAATATTTTGGAGCGGGTGATGGGAATCGAACCCACGCTATCAGCTTGGAAGGCTGAAGTTCTACCATTGAACTACACCCGCTTATCCTTCTTTTTAACTGGTGGAGGGGGAAGGATTCGAACCTTCGAAGGCAGAGCCGTCAGATTTACAGTCTGATCCCTTTGACCGCTCGGGAACCCCTCCAAAAAGAACGCTATTGTCTTTTAAGATGAATAGAATGTCAACATTTTGTTAACGGCCAACCTAATTAGATGGTGCTGGCACCAGGAATCGAACCCGGGACCTACTGATTACAAGTCAGTTGCTCTACCAACTGAGCTACGCCAGCATATTCGCTTTTCCTGTTCTTTACAGGATTTAGTGATAATTTTTTATTATTTATCACTTAAATAAAACCCTGGCGATGACCTACTTTCACATGAGGAGACCTCACACTATCATTGGCGCGGG
>NZ_QHJG01000008.1:250423-251060 GCF_003184185.1 Legionella qingyii
AAGTTTAAAAAGGAAGCGGTAACCTTTCAGAGGGGTAAACGATTTAACTGTAATACCACGGGTGTTGACCTGAGCTTGGTTGCTGGAGAAGGAATGGTTCCTTCACGAGATGGCGGACTCGATACACCCGAATATAATCGAACGTCTAAGTATGCTTGTTCGTTTATAAAGATAAAAGATTATAAAACCTCGCCCACTACCCTTAGCTTGGGTGCGATAGTCGAACCTTCCGACTTCAAGATGGTAACTTGATGTGGGCGAATAGGAAGAAAAATTGACCACCTCCCCCTTCCTAAGCTTGGAAGCTTCCGTCTCGGCAGTCTAAATGTCAGACTAGGGAAACTGGCGAGCCCTTGGGGAGGTTTTTCTTGCGATAACAGAAAATTCTACTTATCTTACAGTTGTAAAACAATTGCCGGTTGGATTAATCTACCACGACCGTGGTCCTTAGCTTGGGCCCTGGATGACTAATGTTCAGTCAACGAGATGGTTGACTCGATGCGGTCGTATAAGCGAAAAGGACAAGAAATGTCCTAAATCACTATTAAAAAATAATAAATAGTGAATTTATTTTGGGACCGCTACTGGATGAAAGTGTACTCCTCTGGAGTGTGATAGTAACCGCGCCCGAGCAAAG
>NZ_QHJG01000080.1:0-1218 GCF_003184185.1 Legionella qingyii
AAATCAATGGGTTAGTCTAGACTAACTTGATTAAAATGCCCCCTTTTTTGGGGTAGAGCCGACTAACTTGATTAAAATGCCCCCTTTTTTGGGGTAGAGCCAAAACGCCACATACGCAGTATCTCCTCTTTCCATAGACAGAATGTTTTACCAAGAGCTGCCAGGGCTTTAAATGGACTACTCTTCAGCTCATCGAGCATATTCAAAAACTGAGGAATCATTTTTCGACGCTGAGGTGTCAATCTATCAGGTCGTATATGCAGTAAAGCCAAGATGCCCCGGTTACTTTTTATTTGAGTTGATAGTTCGCGATAAGTCATCATACATTGATGTTGAAGCAAACGAATGACATGAAAGCGGTCAGCCACTATTTTTGCATTGGGAAAGCGCAATCCAGAGAGGACAGTTTCTCCAGTACTTGCAAAATAAAGCATATTGAACTCCCTATAAAGGCTATTTACAGTTATAAGCACAAAAGGATGCATCAGAGTAATCGAGTCGATTTGATTTAGATCAATGAATGTTTTTTATATAAAAATCTACTTTTTCGAATGAGATGAGCTCGGGCCTGGGCTTGGTAAAAAAGGGACATGTTTAATTTTTTCCTCTTACTTTTAAAATCGAATATCATTTTCTGCCATAATCTGTATAACTCGAACACATTATAATGATTGATATTTTCTCTGAAACAAGCCGAAGAAATTAATAAATCATCCTCTCTATAGTTGACTTCTTCTAGAAGAAATCTGATTCAAAATATCAGCCCAACTAGGGCTGGCCTTGAATTTTGAATAGAACAGTTTTTTATTGAGCTTGAGATTACAATTCACGATTCAGGCCTGAACCCAGATCCACACTAAAATTAATCGAGCAAATATTGGTCAAGTTAAGCGTTACTTAATCTTTGTGATTGTACAATGAGCGAACGTGCGTTATTCTGATGCAATCTATGGCTTCATCTAAAACAGACTTAAATTCAAATTGGATTTCTGAAGGTACTTTGGTGCCCAATACTTCAGAAATGATTGCAAATGTTGCCTGTAGTTATTCCAGAGCATTTATATTGAAAGGATCTACACAACTCGTTAATAATACTTACGATAAATCACAAAGGCTCTCTCTGTATAAAGCTGTAAAGGACTTAAGAGGTTTATATAGAGAGCATCTTGATTTTAGCTTAGAAATCAATACGGAATATCAGGGATTTCATCGAATTAT
>NZ_QHJG01000080.1:1246-3266 GCF_003184185.1 Legionella qingyii
TTATCACTTGGTAATTGTTATGAGATGGCTCTTATGGCCCTTGATTATGTATTGCGTTACGCCCCTCCTTCTGTTAACGCAGAAGTTTATCAAATTGAGGGAGGTGACCATGTCTTTTTAGTTGTGGGAAGGAAAAAAAATAGCAATCCGAACAATCCTGCAACATGGGGAAAGGACGCTTATATTTGTGACCCATGGTCTAATAAAGTTTATCCCGCTTCTGAATATTTAACTCAAACAAAGAATTATATTTTTTTGCGAAAAATGGATGGAGATTATTCTAACCAATTAGAAAATTTTGATAAACATCACCATAAGTTAAGCCCTATACCCTCAGAAAATACGGAATATTTGCGCAAAGCACACTCACGACCACATCTCGATAAAGTCATTGGGCTTTTTCAAACACGAATGAAGGCGACTCTTAATGCATTAGAAAAACTCGAAACTAATTTAAGAGCTATTATGAAACGGCTTGAGGTTAAATATCCCAACGACACACAGAAAAAAGAAATAATAGAAAAAATGGTGGATAAATTGCATGCAACCATTGGAAAAATAAAAGATGATATCAAGAAAGATTATGCCACATTACCCTACGATATTCTTCGTTCTAACTTAGAAAGCTTATCTAAAGAAAGCTTATCATCTTTTCAAAAGGCAATTAGTGTAAGCGAGGCAGATAAGACTGTTCTAATGAAATATAATGATGAAAATTCCTATGCTACAAAGGCTTTGCGTTTCTTTAATATTAAACCGAAAACAGTAAGAGATACACGTGATGCATTAATTGAAGCGCATAAGTCAGTAGAGAAAATATCAAAGAAGAATTGAAGAATAAATAACTTCTAGCTTGATCAAGGCAATAGTCACCCCGTTCCATCGAATATTTCGTTTTAATCCTCTAGATATCTTGGACGTGGCTGTATGATGTTATTTTGCTATATCTTTCTGTTGATATCGTTGCATAAAATTTAGATGTTGATAAGACATTTACAAGCCCTTTATTCCCTAATCCATTTCTAGCTTATTGAATTATAATGGAATTGAGCTTCAGAAGTGAATCGACTATTCATAGTATTCAACGATAGAAGCTAAGTGTTTATTGTGTTCTTTATTGAGATATTTTTTATGAAAGTACAAAACGCTAATCTGAGTTCTTATAACGTAAAACGGCATTACTGAATATTAAGAAAAATGGATTTCCACTCCATACTACTTTAAGATAAATTTCGATTGACGCCAGGGAGTTGGTTCATCATGAACAATACAAAATGATTGCGGCTATCTGTATAGGTAACGCCATGGAGTGGTATGACTTTATGATTTATAACTTCATGTTACTTTTTATTGCGCAAAATTTTCCCCCCAGTCATAACTCCATTACCTCGTTACTTACCTCCTTGGCGAGCTCAGGTGTTGTTCTTGCAATTCGGCTTTTGATTTTACCAATTGGTTTGGTTATTAAGACGTCAATTACATAAACAATTAATGTTTCCTGAAAAACAAACTACAGTTATCTACGCACAAATCCGTCAGCAAAAAAAGAATTTGTTTATCGCTTTATGCTTGGTCAGTGGTTGCACGGTCTTGTCTACACGATATTTAGTTATATGCCTACTTTTAGCAAACTATATTTGTATTTACCATGACTTTGCAGCAAAAAAGCATTGAATCATTATTTTCACTACAACCTATTGATTATATTACAACTAATAAATAACCTTGCTGCCCTTAAGTGGCGCAGGGTTGCTTGATAAATAATTAGAGATTGTAAATCTGAAAAATATATTGCTTATGACCTGAAAATTTAGTGGTATTTGAAATATCCAGGTAAATAGAAGTAAGGATATATCTGCTTAGTCTGATTAATCGTAAAACTAAGGCCTGTTGACAATTCACCCTGCAATACGTTCTTTTGATCGCAAGTAAGACTAGATGATGCCATTAGCTTTATCCGTGTGTATTCCGGAGCGAAATGATCACCAATTCCGGCCGCATTTGATCGCAGATTCCGGAA
>NZ_QHJG01000081.1:0-167 GCF_003184185.1 Legionella qingyii
AAACTTCCAGCGGGAGACACCACGGATGTGTTGTCAGTAAAGATTGGCAATGTTCCTACTGGTGCGATTCTAAGCTCTGGAGGGACTGCGTTGGGGCGTAATACGGATGGTACTTATACCGTTAATGCGAGCCAATTGAAGGGTCTTGCCATTACGTTAAATGACCA
>NZ_QHJG01000081.1:183-975 GCF_003184185.1 Legionella qingyii
ACGCTAAGATTCGAGACCTCCCTGACGCAACCCCGCATTATGCCTACCATGAATATGGCAATTACGCTCGGTTAACTTCCCAGAACGGTAATGCAATTTACTGGTNAAACTCCCAGTGGGAGACACTACGGATGTGTTGTCAGTAAAAATCGGCAATGTTCCTACTGGTGCGATTCTAAGTTCTGGGGGGACTGCGTTGGTGCGTAATGCTGATGGTACTTATACCGTTAATGCGAGCCAATTGAAGGGTCTTGCCATTACGTTAAATGACCAATTAGCCAGCACCGCCAAACTTGCATTAGCAATAACGGCTTACTCCACCGTCGGAACTTCAGTAGCTACTGCAAAGGCAACTCAAATGGTGACCGTTAATCCTGTTGCGGATGCTCCTATCTTAGGTACACAGGCGGTCTCCGGGAATGAAAATACCCCCATCCCTCTTAATATAAGCGCAGCGCTTCCAACTGGAAATACCACGGATGTGTTGTCAGCAAAAATTGGCAATGTTCCTACTGGCGCGACGCTAAGTTCAGGAGGGACTGCGTTGGTGCGTAATGCTGATGGTAGTTATACCGTCAATGCGAGCCAATTGAAGGGTCTTGCCATTACGCTAAATGACCAATTAGCCAGCACCACCAAACTTGCATTAGTAATAACGGCTTACTCCACCGTAGGAAATTCAGTAGCTACTGCAAAAGCAACTCAAATGGTGACTGTTAATCCTGTTGCCGATGCTCCTATCTTAGGTACACAAGCGGTCTCCGGGAATGAAAATACGGCCATCCCCCTTAA
>NZ_QHJG01000081.1:985-1949 GCF_003184185.1 Legionella qingyii
ATTATTGCCGAATGAGGTGGCATCCTTTAAGTCATCGATGACGTTTTCGTTGAGTTTACCACTGACAATTAGGACAACGGCTACGAGGATAGAATCCATGTGTTCGCCAGAGGCCCTTACTTTTATGCCGGTAGGGGGAATTATATTCACGTTTTGAGGGTCACCCTCTGTGATGCCTACACAACAGTCATTTTTAGCCGTTACAAGGATGACCACGCTAAGATTCAAGACCCCCCTGACGCAACCACGCATTACGACTACCATGAATATGGCAATTACGCTCGGTTAACTTCCCAGAACGGTAATGCAATTTACTGGTNAAACTTGCATTAGCAATAACGGCCTACTCCACCGTAGGAACTTCAGTAGCTACTGCAAAGGCAACTCAAATGGTTACTGTTAATCCTGTTGCCGATGCTCCTATCTTGGGTACACAAGCGGTCTCCGGGAATGAGGGTGCAGCCATACCCCTTAATATAAGCGCAAACCTTCCAGCGGGAAATACCACGGATGTGTTGTCAGTAAAGATTGGTAATGTTCCTGATGGCGCGACTCTAAGTTCAGGAGGAACTGCTTTACTAGCTAATACCGATGGTACTTATACGCTCAGTGCGAGCCAATTGCAGGGTCTTGCCATTACGTTAAATGACCAATTGGCCAGCACCACCAAACTTGCATTAGCAATAACGGCTTACTCTGCCGTAGGAACTTCAGTAGCTACTGCAAAGGCAACTCAAATGGTGACTGTTAATCCTGTTGCCGATGCTCCTATCATAGATACGCAAGCGGTCTCCGGGAATGAGGGTGCAGCCATACCCCTTAATATAAGCGCGGCACTTCCAGCGGGAAATACCACGGATGTGTTGTCAGTAAAGATTGGTAATGTTCCTGATGGCGCGACGCTAAGTTCAGGAGGGACTGCTTTAGTAGCTAATACCGATGGTACTTATACGCTCAGTGCGAG
>NZ_QHJG01000081.1:1959-2889 GCF_003184185.1 Legionella qingyii
TTGAGTTTACCAATGACAATTAGGACAACGGCTACGAGGATAGAACCCATGTGTTCGCCAGAGGCCCTTACTCCCACGTCGGTATGGGGAATTATATTCGCGTTTGGAAGGTCGCCCTTTATGGTGCCTACACAACAGTCATTTCTAACCATTACAAGGACTACCGCGCTGCGATTCAAGTCCTCCCTGACGAAATCATCGATTATGGCTACCATGAATATGCGAGTCACGCTCGGTTAACGTCCCAGAACGGTAATGCAATTTACTGGTTAACCGGTCGTGGTGGTTTGAACGTAATCGTTATTGCCGAATGAGACGGCATCCTTGAAGTCATCGATGACGTTTCCGTTGAGTTTACCACTGACAATTAGGACAACGGCTACGAGGATAGTATCTATGCGTTCGCCAGAGGCCCTTACTCCCACGTCGGTATGGGGAATTATATTCGCGCCGTGAAGGTCGCCCTTTATGGTGCCTACACAACAGTCATTTCTAACCATTACAAGGACTACCGCGCTGCGATTCAAGTCCTCCCTGACGAAATCATCGATTATGGCTACCATGAATATGCGAGTCACGCTCGGTTAACGTCTTAGACCGGTAATGCCATTTACTGGTTAACCGGTCGTGGTGGTTAGAACGTAATCGTTATTGCCGAATGAGACGGCATCCTTGAAGTCATCGGTGGCGCTGCCGTTGAGTTTGCCACTGGCAATTAGGACAACGCCTACAAGGATAGAATCCACGCGTTCGCCAGAGACCTCTACGTTTATGGCGTTATCGAGAACTATATTTGCGACGTGAAGGTCACCCTTTATGGTGTCTGAGCAACAGTCATTGCTAACTGTTACAAGGACTACCGCGCTAAGATTCAAGTCCTCCCTGACGAAATCATCGATTATGGCTACCATGAATATGCGAGTCACGCTC
>NZ_QHJG01000082.1 GCF_003184185.1 Legionella qingyii
CTCTTTCTACTCAATACTTAAGAAAAGTGATTGGTTTTTAAACTTTGATGAAATCGCCCTGCTATTATTACAATTTTTCATATCATTTAATATTAAGTTAATTTAATTGCTATATAATTAAGTTAACTCATGAATTAATCATTATGTAAAATGTTTAGCAACTCCGAACTAAAAATCATCATAACCTTTATGTATGTTAACGCTGAATTTTTTGCGGCGCCTTTTTTAGATCGTGATGAGTTTTCCTCTTGGGCTAGTCAAAACGAAGATGCAATAAATTTTTCAACCAAATTACATGAGGCACTACAAACCTCCAAACCCATTTGTTTCTATGATATTAATTGGCTGAAACAATATATATTAGCTATAGTCGGAGCATCTGAACGAATAACAGGCGAATTTAAAAAAACACGTTGTCTGTTATCCGGTCATGTTGCCCATCTATATAAAGTTCTGAAGGCCAATCCTAATTTGGCCTCGACGATTAAAAGCCAGATGAGTAGCAATTTTTTTGATAACTGGTACAACACTCAACCTCCGCGAATAAATACGGTAAGAGCGAAACACCTAAAAAGGTTTGAATTGTTAACTAGTAAAATGGACCATGACTTTGAACTGTATCAAGAAAAAAAATTAGAAGATATAAAATCTATTTTACCAGCAGGATTTTTTCTTAGTTACGATTCTAATGGGTATGTTACCAGCTATTATAAAGCTGGCTTTCAAAGATCTACAGAAGAAATAATAGAAAACAGCGGTGATAGTGATGTATCTGAGTTGAAATTACTGATCGATAAATTCAATCACGCACAGAGTGTAAGACAAACTTTAAGAAATTCAGAGGTAAATGCGTTAACCCGACTTAATCAGTTTTCCGATAAAATTCACGATAAAAATTTTATTAAAAATTTTACCGCCGATAACGATTCTGATGAAACAAGAATATTAAAGACTGTAGCTTATGCTTTCACAACACTAGTGTTTGGACTAGGACTTTATCTATCATATAAAAATAAAGGTACTTGCAAATTCTGGACATCAGGCGAAGAAGAATTATTAGAATCCACTACAGAAAATTTGGAAATGCAAATCAACCATATGAGTAATCCAAAATTTTGGCGAAAATAAGCTGACTCCGCTTATTCAATTCATCAATCATATAGATAACCCCCAAGTAATACAAAATAAGTAACCTCGATTTTCCAATTTAAGTTTATAAAATACCTGCTTTAAAAATTATATTCTTAATATAAAACAGCTTTTATAACAAAAAATTAAAAAAAATAGGCTAACAGACTTGACATCTTCCCCTTAAAAAGACAAAATCACGCGTCTTGTGGCTATGTAGCTCAGCCGGTTAGAGCGCGGCACTCATAATGCTGAGGTCGGTGGTTCGAGTCCACCCATAGCCACCACTCAATCAATAAATTACCATTAAATCCCAAATAAAAACGGCTCTTCCCCAAATCAGGGGGCACTAATCAAGAACACAAAACTTTAACCCTTAACCTATA
>NZ_QHJG01000083.1:0-701 GCF_003184185.1 Legionella qingyii
TCGGAAAAGTTGCTACTAACTGACCATTTACAACTTCGTCTTTAATATAGAGCACAGGTTTATATGAAGGGAATACTCCAACACGAATACTCATCATTTGATTGAAATAATCATATGAAGTATTGCTTGGGAATTTAAGGGCTAATCCATCATCATCTCTACATATTACAATTGGCCTTGGGGTGCAGAGGTCATTTAATTCACTATAGAATCGATTTAAATTTTCTACATCATCAGTATTAGCCCTGGACGCACCCACATAATCGAGCAATATCGCTGCAAAATGGTCTTTAGAATAATACTCAACAAAATCTTGTATAACTTGTAGGGGGTCGTTAGAAGTTCCATAGATTTTTCTAAAAGGCTCATCATAATAAGGATTGCGAAGAACGCCATCGTATGTTGCCTCCCTATTATTTTTTAGACAATCTAATGCAATGAAAAGAGGAGGAAATACAGAATGCATTTCCCTTAGGTTATGCCATCTTCCTATTTCAGTATTCCATCCGCTTTGCATGATTTGCGACAATTTAGTTAAATCAGCTTTATACTTTATAAACAAAGCAACTGCATCATCTTTGTGTAACATAATAATTCTCTAATATTTAATATTATAAAAAAAAATTTAGCTAGAAGGTGCGATAGGAAAGGAAAAAGAAGCCAATTAATTAGTCCAGTCTGTGTTTAGACTAAAGACATTA
>NZ_QHJG01000083.1:711-1350 GCF_003184185.1 Legionella qingyii
ATACTTCCCTTATGAGGTTGTGCTTATGAGTAGTAAACTAACTTTATTAGTATACTTCATAACGAACCCTTAAATTCCCGATTAGGTAGTAGTAGAGATGTATAATGTTAACCGGAACCCCACGTCTCCAGTAAATTAAGTGATATCTTAGCTAAATTTAAAAGATGTAGTAGTCATAATCGGGACCTGCGTGGGTGTATTAGCTCGTTATAGCGACGTTTTACCAGAAATCTTATTATGAGTTGTTTTAGAACATATTGAACATCCCCCAGCAATCTTCAAGGTATCTAAAAAGATTTTCCGAGTAGTATTATTCCTAACGCTTCTTGCGGTAGCATACAACGGAGGGATAATAAAAAATCTGTTAGATTACGTTACTTTTCTCCTCCTTTATGTCTTACGTAAAGGGAATCCAATACGGTAGAAGGATAAAGTCATAAGGTAGGCGAAACGTACTAAACGCTGTTAAATCAATTTAGTCGAAATATGAAATATTTGTTTCGTTGACGTAGTAGAAACACATTGTATTATTAAGAGATTATAAATTATAATATTTTTTTTTAAATCGATCTTCCACGCTATCCTTTCCTTTTTCTTCGGTTAATTAATCAGGTCAGACACAAATCTGATTTCTGTAAT
>NZ_QHJG01000084.1:0-698 GCF_003184185.1 Legionella qingyii
TGCAATACTCTCAATAATTTCTTGCTCATTAATTTCTTCTGTTAGATCAATACAAAATACACAAGCATCAGTATCCCTATAAAATAGATTTCTCATGTCTTTATATTGTGTACCTCCAGCTATCTCCCATAATGACACAGAACTGCTGGAATCTATTTTTCGAGCCAAAAAATCTACGCCTATTGTAGGAGGAGCATTCAATTTAAAATCTGATAAACCAGCCGTTCGACGTATAATCTGGGTTTTGCCACTTCCACTTTTACCAAAAAAAACAACCTTATATATCATGGGGATCCTCAAAAATTATTTATATATAAAAAATTAGGGAAAGATTTATTCTTGAATCATAAAAATGTAATGAAATTCTTAATATAAATTTCCATTAAGTCTTTTTCTGCCAATAACCCATCTATTTCAAGAATATACTTGTCATTTAGCTTTTGAATCACTTCTGCTGCTCGATGCTCATCATCTTCAGAAATGGTTTTATCTTTGACCAATTACAATTTCTCTCGATGCATTATGAAGTATAAGATGGAATATTAAGGTCACTAAAGACTCCTAATAGTCCTTAAATCGGTTGGCCGTTCCATTACTCCCCTGCCCTAATTGTAATTTTTAAACTACAAAACAACTGAGGGGTCAAAAGTAGAAACTGTTTCAGCAAACTCGTTAATCGCATATAGTTCTTTGGATGG
>NZ_QHJG01000084.1:708-1344 GCF_003184185.1 Legionella qingyii
TTCGTAGTCATAGGGATATTTTATCTAAAGAGTACAGAAATATAACACATGGAGGTCGATAGAGGGTATTACTGTGTCTTGACGACCTTAGATAAAAAGCTCGGTTTTTTAGATGCGGATAACATCCTCCTCGTAAGTTAAATTTTAGACTATTTGGTCGGCAAGCTGCATATTAGACCCAAAACGGTGAAGGTGAAAATGGTTTTTTTTGTTGGAATATATAGTACCCCTAGGAGTTTTTAATAAATATATATTTTTTAATCCCTTTCTAAATAAGAACTTAGTATTTTTACATTACTTTAAGAATTATATTTAAAGGTAATTCAGAAAAAGACGGTTATTGGGTAGATAAAGTTCTTATATGAACAGTAAATCGAAAACTTAGTGAAGACGACGAGCTACGAGTAGTAGAAGTCTTTACCAAAATAGAAACTGGTTAATGTTAAAGAGAGCTACGTAATACTTCATATTCTACCTTATAATTCCAGTGATTTCTGAGGATTATCAGGAATTTAGCCAACCGGCAAGGTAATGAGGGGACGGGATTAACATTAAAAATTTGATGTTTTGTTGACTCCCCAGTTTTCATCTTTGACAAAGTCGTTTGAGCAATTAGCGTATATCAAGAAACCTACC
>NZ_QHJG01000085.1 GCF_003184185.1 Legionella qingyii
GGCTCTTCCCCAAATCAGGGGGCACTAATCAAGAACACAAAACTTTAACCCTTAACCTATAATTTTCAAAATTTCTAAATCCATAAGCACGTCTTTGAATCAGCTTCATCTTCCTATGAAACCCCTCCGTTATGCCGTTGTTTTTAGTAAACCGCCACATTCTAACCACTTCTTCCCTCCATTGGTATAATGTTTTACCTAGAGTCTTTAGGTGAGTCAAAAGGACTTTCCTTCAGACTGGCAATGAGTTTAAGGAAGAGCGGTATTAAACGCATACACTGCTTTGCGGTGCGATGTTTTCGCATGAGCAATCGATGTAGTCGCTGTTTAAAGTAATATATTGCAGCAATGACAGGCTGTTGTTGCAAATAACGTTCTCGTCTATTGAATCGCTTTACAGTGAGATTATTGGGATTGGTTCTCAATGCGGCCAAGAGACCTCTCTGATATTTCATTTCAGGGTCAATCTGTTGATAAGTCTGCAAACAGAATTGATTCAATAAACGTATCACATGAAAGCGATCAGCAACAATCACGGCATTGGGAAAGTAACGCCTGATTAACTTGCGGTAACTGGAGCTTAAGTCAATACAGACTACCTGTACCTTATCTTTTCCTTCTAACGTGTTGAGATAACCTTCTAAATCCTTTTCTGAACGCCCCTCAACCACATCAAATATTTTATGTTTCGCTAAGTCACAAAAGGTCGTTGCATAACCCACTTTCCTGTTAAATGAATGCTCATCAAGGCCAAGAACTCTTGGGCAAGGACGGTTTAATATCTTTTTATGGCGAAGCTCATAACCATAATGATACCAGCGCTCTACAGTCGATTTACCCAGCTTTAAATCACGAGCCAAATCCTTTTGACTCATTCCTTTGCTATGATAGTGAAACACCTGTTTACGCAAACTCTCGCTCGCTCTTTGATATTTACCTATCCCAGGAAAACGTTGATTAAAATAGCGACCAACAAGCAGGACAATAATACTTATGAGCCTTGATACACAAGTAACTACGACGCAAGCCAATCGATTCATGGCGGATGCGCCTTATGAAACTGTCTTTTTTACGTAACTTCTTATTTCCACAATGAACACATCGAACAACACAACGATAAGTAACTTCGATAAAAACCGGGTTCTCACCACTTACCTTTTTAATAGAATATCCCGGTAAATTTAGGATACAATCTTTCTTGGGCATTTTAATCTTCCTTTTGACCGTCAAATCAATGGGTTAGTCTAGACTAACTTGATTAAAATGCCCCCTTTTTTGGGGTAGAGCC
>NZ_QHJG01000086.1:0-421 GCF_003184185.1 Legionella qingyii
TACTCATCATTTCATTGAAATAATCATATGAAGTATTGCTTGGGAATTTAAGGGCTAATCCATCATCATCTCTACATATTACAATTGGCCTTGGGGTGCAGAGATCATTTAACTCACTATAGAATCGATTTAAATTTTCTACATCAACAGTATCATCCCTCAACGGGCCCAAATAATCGAGCAATATCGCTGCAAAATGGTCTTTAGAATAATACTCAACAAAATCCTGTATAATTTGTAGGGGGGCATTAGAAGTTCCATAGATTTTTATAAAAGGATCATTATAATAAGGGTTGCGAAGAACGCCATCGTATGTTGCCTCCCAATTATATATTAGAAACTGTAATGCATTGAAAAGATCAGGAAATACAGAATGCATTTCCCTTGTGCTACGCCATCTTCCTATCTCGGTATTCCATCC
>NZ_QHJG01000086.1:431-749 GCF_003184185.1 Legionella qingyii
TAGTAAATTGAGTGATATCTTAGCTAAATTTAAAAGATGTAGTTGTCATAGTAGGGAGTTGCCCGGGTTTATTAGCTCGTTATAGCGACGTTTTACCAGAAATCTTATTATGAGTTGTTTTAGGACATATTAAACATCCCCCAGTAATCTTCAAGGTATCTAAAAATATTTTCCTAGTAATATTATTCCCAACGCTTCTTGCGGTAGCATACAACGGAGGGTTAATATATAATCTTTGACATTACGTAACTTTTCTAGTCCTTTATGTCTTACGTAAAGGGAACACGATGCGGTAGAAGGATAGAGCCATAAGGTAGG
>NZ_QHJG01000086.1:759-946 GCF_003184185.1 Legionella qingyii
GCATGGTTTGCATCAATCTAGTTAAATCGTCTTCATACTTTATAAACAAAGCAACTGCATCATCTTTGAGTAACATAATAATTCTCTAATTTAATATTATAAAAATAAATTTTAGCTAGAAGGTACGATAGGAAAGGAAAAAGAAGCCAATTAATTAGTCCAGTCTGTGTTTAGACTAAAGACATTA
>NZ_QHJG01000086.1:956-1752 GCF_003184185.1 Legionella qingyii
ACCAAACGTAGTTAGATCAATTTAGCAGAAGTATGAAATATTTGTTTCGTTGACGTAGTAGAAACTCATTGTATTATTAAGAGATTAAATTATAATATTTTTATTTAAAATCGATCTTCCATGCTATCCTTTCCTTTTTCTTCGGTTAATTAATCAGGTCAGACACAAATCTGATTTCTGTAATNCGATAGGAAAGGAAAAAGAAGCCAATTAATTAGTCCAGTCTGTGTTTAGACTAAAGACATTAAAGAAATCCAGCCAGTCTTTCTTCATTCTTTATCTAAACGACAAACCCGTTTCATTAAATTAAAACTAGGTTAAAAACCAGTCCTCAAAAACTATCCATATTAGAGAAGATAAGTCGTTTGCTAAGCCTTAGATTGCTTAGTACTTTCGGAGGCAAATAGTATTGAAGGTTTGCTTGCATGTCAATAAATACGCTGTGTGATTTAAAAATATTCTATTGATTACGTGATAAGTCTATAAAGGAAATAAAAGTTTTTTTATAATTTTATGCGCTTACCTATGGATGCATTTTGCAAATAAATCNTAGATTGCTTAGTACTTTCGGAGGCAAATAGTATTGAAGGTTTGCTTGCATGTCAATAAATATGCTGTGTGATTTAAAAATATTCTATTGATTACGTGATAAGTCTATAAAGGAAATAAAAGGTTTTTTATAATTTTATGCGCTTACCTATGGATGCATTTTGCAAATAAATCCATCGATAGGTAAGCTATTCTGTGTTATTGACCTAGATAAGCCGATGCGAGTCTGCCAGCTGCATTGCTCTCC
>NZ_QHJG01000087.1:0-482 GCF_003184185.1 Legionella qingyii
TTGCAAGCTAAGTCCTTCTTAAATAGCGACCAGGAACTTTCCGAAATGGTGATGAGTCTGACAGGAACGTTGATTATCGATAAAGAAGGCAAAGTGACGAATGTCCCTTCATTGGCTGGAAATGCCGATCTAATTAATGTGCTGATTGGTACAGGAAATGGAACTCGTACTGCAAAAATATGGCGCTGTAATGATAAAGGTGCTAACAGCCAATGTATTCAGGTGAGTTTACAGGAGATCACTATCCCTGAAACCTCAACGCTCACGTTTAAAGTTCGCGAGATTATTCGAAATATCAATACCAAATTAGTTAACGATGAAAAACCCGGTAATCGCGAGCTTAATTTTTTAAGTATGACCTCATTGCCTGTCATGAAGTTTTTATCCGTTTTAAACAGCATGCACTATGGCAGTACCACGGTGGATATAGAAGAGTATTCGATGTTAATCGCTCAGGATTTATTGACTAATTATCTTACGGA
>NZ_QHJG01000087.1:492-1092 GCF_003184185.1 Legionella qingyii
TCCTTGCAACTAATAGCTATTTCTTCCGTTTCACTGCTTACAGGGAAGTAACCGACCTTTACGGCTAGATTAATTACACGACTAACCATGTCCTTTACCTTGAGCATGACGTTTTTATACCGCGACATTACTATTTCCACGATTGTCGGTTACATAAGTCCACTCAAATGTCCTCTAGTGATAGGGACTTTGGAGTTGCGAGTGCAAATTTCAAGCGCTCTAATAAGCTTTATAGTTATGGTTTAATCAATTGCTACTTTTTGGGCCATTAGCGCTCGAATTAAAAAATTCATACTGGAGTAACGGACAGTACTTCAAAAATAGGCAAAATTTGTCGTACGTGATACCGTCATGGTGCCACCTATATCTTCTCATAAGCTACAATTAGCGAGTCCTAAATAACTGATTAATAGAATGCCTTAACGAGTGTCTCCACTCAGTTCGCTGCCGTCCGCGTCTTAACTTAAGGCTAAATCAATTTCTTTAAGTTTTTGCTTAGTTACTCCGATACTGATTTCATCGACGATAACTAGGATTTCATCCAGCGTTTGATGTTCTTTTCGACCGAGACTAACTCGCGTACCGAGCATAACTTTTCGT
>NZ_QHJG01000088.1:0-472 GCF_003184185.1 Legionella qingyii
CCAGTACCAATTCGTTCTATCAATCGCTAGATAAACAGGCTGGGTTTCGGAAAAAAATAGATAATATATCCACCGCGAAATACACGTAAAATCAAATTTAAAGCCTGAAAAAAACCGCTTCACACGTTTATAACGCGACTCAATCAAAGTCCCTCCTTGCATGGCTACTGCAATTTCAATTAAATTAACACTTCGTACAGTGAATAAAGCCAATAACATCTGAGCAAAACAATCTATTCGGGACTTGTGCCAAAGGAGTTCTTCACCTAATATCTCTCGTAACTCGCTGATATATTTCATATTCACACCTTTTCTAGACAAAAAGATTATATGAAATTCTTTTGTTATCAGCGAGTTATTCCACATCTATTCCTATATCTCAGTTTTTTTGTCCGGCACAAAGATAAATCACAGGGCGATTTCATCAAAGTTTAAGAATAGAACAGATTGATATGAGAATTCCCAGATGTTT
>NZ_QHJG01000088.1:482-892 GCF_003184185.1 Legionella qingyii
TTATATAGGTGGCGCTTTATGTGCATTTTAGTTTAAATTTCGGACTTTTTTTGGCGAAGTGTGCAAATATTGCGCTGAGTTAGTTTCAGGGAGGAACGTACCGATGACGTTAAAGTTAATTTAATTGTGAAGCATGTCACTTATTTCGGTTATTGTAGACTCGTTTTGTTAGATAAGCCCTGAACACGGTTTCCTCAAGAAGTGGATTATAGAGAGCATTGAGCGACTATATAAAGTATAAGTGTGGAAAAGATCTGTTTTTCTAATATACTTTAAGAAAACAATAGTCGCTCAATAAGGTGTAGATAAGGATATAGAGTCAAAAAAACAGGCCGTGTTTCTATTTAGTGTCCCGCTAAAGTAGTTTCAAATTCTTATCTTGTCTAACTATACTCTTAAGGGTCTACAAA
>NZ_QHJG01000089.1 GCF_003184185.1 Legionella qingyii
TTTCTTTTTTCATCAAGTCTATGGGCTAACGATCTGTTATCCAAAGCATTGGAAGGTGATGTTAAGGATTCATTAGGAAGTGGTTCGATGTTTTGGAAGGTTTTTATTTTGGTGGACATTATTTTAGCCACTGCAATGGCTGTTAAAAGTAAGAATCCAATGGTTTTTGTTGGTGTTACTGCAGTGGCCTTTATTCCTGCATTTTTATTGAAAACATTCGTGTTTTAAGGAGGAAGCAAACGATGAGCAACATGAATTATCAATTTTTAAGCCACATTGATGCACCCAAAAGAATACTGACGTTAACTTTGGATGAGCTTGTGGTCGCAGGATTAGGTTTTATGTTGCTCATCATTAGTAATCAAAAGGTTTTGGTCTCACTGTTTGGGCTGGGGTTATTAGGCAGTTTGCGTTATTTGAAGAAAGGGGATGGGCCCAAATCGCTTCTTGTATTGGTTTATTGGCATCTCCCAAGTGGGCTGACCCAGTTCTTTTTACCTCAATTACCACTTTCACATCATCGTGTATATGTGGCTTAAGGAGATCTAAATGGACTTTAAAACGCACCAAAGCCGATTAAGCCAGTTATCCGCACGATTTAATTTGATGGTGTGCCTTGTGTTTGGTTTATTGATATCTAATGTAATGCTGTCTTGCTTTGTATATTCAGCGCTCAAACATCATACGGTGGAGATTACCCCTTTTTCAGGTAATCCTGGTTATTTAAAAAGTGCTTCATTTGTTGACAGTCATTACCTAAGTTTAATGACGGAAAATTTTATCAATGAGCGTCTCAATGTTAGTCCTGAAACAGTTGATGCGAATCATAAGCGTCTGCTTTCCTTTGTGAATCATCAACAGTATCCCTATTTT
>NZ_QHJG01000009.1:0-11449 GCF_003184185.1 Legionella qingyii
GAGGGGTCAAAAGTAGAAACTGTTTCAGCAAACTCGTTAATCGCATATAGTTCTTTGGATGGTTTAAATAATCCATACGCAGTGACACCACCAGCTACTGCACCTAAAACAGTACTTGATGAGGCAACAGCTACAGCAGCTGTGTAACCACTTGCAAGCCCAGCAAAAAATGCCCCTGGACCGGTCCACCAACTACAAGCAACGCCAATTGAAAATCCAATTATGGCAGTTACAGTAAGTACGATTGCAGCCGCAGCAACTGAAAGAACTGCTTTATAAGCATCGGAGCGCTCATCTTCCAAAATAGCTTTACATTGATTTGTAAAGTCCTCGATCGCTTTGGCTTTAACCTTTGGGTTTACACTGGGATCGTCAGTTTTAGCTAATATAACTTCTGACAGCGTAGTTAATTTCTCATTTATTAATACACTTTTATTTGATGATATTTCTTTTAAACTTTTTTGAAGTGTTGCAACAGCCTCATTCCATGAGAGAAAAAGTTTTGCGCCACAGTGTTTACAGATTATTTTAAAAAGCGCCTCTCCATTATCTCCGGTACATGCTGAAGTAGTGATAAAATCAGCAAATAATGCTCTTGACTTAATTTTATCTAGAGCGGTCTTATCCGCCTTGGGAGAATCTGATTTTGTGCCAACACAAATAATAGGAGCATTAGGTACATATTGACGATACTCTGCAATACTCTCAATAATTTCTTGCTCATTAATTTCTTCTGTTAGATCAATACAAAATACACCAGCAGTAGCTCCCTTATAAAATACCTGACTCAATAGTTTGTATCGTTCATCTCCAGCTGTATCCCATAATGACACAGAACTGCTGGAATCTATTTTTCGAGCCAAAAAATCTGCGCCTATTGTACGAGGAGAATTCAATTTAAAATCTGATAAACCAGCCGCTCGACGTATAATCTGAGTTTTGCCACTTCCACTTTTACCAAAAAAAACAACCTTATATATCATGGGGAGCCTCAAAAATTACTTATATATAAAAATTTAGGGAAAGATGTATTCCAGACTCATAAAAATGTGATGAAAATCTTAATACAAATTTCCAAGATTTAGGATTACAACAAAAGAGTGAATCAACTGATTAATTGAGTAAGGATGAAAATACTACAAAACGATTAGTACTGCTTGAGCCTGTTTACCTCAAGCAGCACCCAGACTTAAATTTCCATTAAGTCTTTTTCTTTTTCTGCTAATAACCCATCTATTTCAAGAATGTACTTATCAGTTAGCTTTTGAATCACTTCTGCTGCTCGACGCTCATCATCTTCAGAAATGGTTTTATCTTTGACCAATTCCTTTAATTGACTGTTTGCATCTCTTCTGATATTGCGTATGGAAACTTTTCCTTGCTCGCCTTCATTACGAACGACTTTGATTAGCTCCTTTCTTCGTTCTTCAGTCAATGGCGGCATTGGAACTCGTATAGCAGAACCTGCTGTAGCAGGATTCAAACCTAAATCAGAAGTCAAAATAGCCTTTTCTACAGCTGCTACCATAGATTTTTCCCATGGAGTCACTAAGATTGTCCGTGAATCACTAGCAGAAATATTAGCAATTTGATTTAATGGGGTCATAGTTCCATAGTAATCAACGTGTACGTGATCCAGTAAACCGACATTAGCTCTTCCAGTGCGAATTTTTGTCAGATCAGTCTGTAACACTTCAATGGTTTTTTTCATTCGCTTTTCTGAATCTTGCTTAATCTCATTTATCATGATTAGCTCCGACTATAGTTCCTACGCGCTCTCCAGTTACAATTCTTCTCAATGCATTAGGTGCAGTCATATCAAATACCTGTAAGGGCATCCCTTGATCCTGACAAAGACAAATTGCAGTAGAGTCCATCACTTCCAAACCTTGCGTTAAAACTTCAATATAAGTTAAATAATCATAACGCTTGGCATTAGGGTTTTTAAAAGGATCTTCTGAGTAAACACCATCTACTTTAGTTGCTTTTAAAACCACATCCGACCCTATTTCAATAGCTCTTAAACAAGCGGCTGTATCAGTGGTGAAAAACGGATTTCCTGTGCCTGCTGCAAAAATTACTACATGTCCAGTTCGCAAATGTTCAATTGCTTTACGTCGATGGTACGGGTCAACTACTCCAAGCATGGGAATAGCTGACATAATACGCGCAGGCATATCAATACGCTCCAACGCGTCTCTCACCGCTAAAGCATTCATTACTGTAGCAAGCATGCCCATATGGTCGCCAGTTACACGTCCAACACCGGCTTGAGAAAGCGCTTTACCACGAAATAAATTACCGCCACCTAATACGAGACCAACCTCAACGCCCATCTTAATTAAATCGGATATATCCCTAGCTAATGTATCCAATACTGAGGGATCAATACCGAATTGTGACTTGCCCATAAGGGCTTCGCCACTATATTTAAGTAATATACGTTTATATTTCAATGTTGGGTGACTATCATTCATCATGTACGAACCTGAGCCATCACTTCTTCAACAAAGTTATCTTCTTTTTTCTCTATCCCTTCACCAACTTCATAACGAACAAAGGAAAGAACTTCAGTATTCTTTTCTTTCAATAGTTGACCTACTTTGATATCAGGGTTTTTAACAAATGGTTGACCTAATAAGCTCACTTCGTCAATAAATTTATTGATTCTACCTTCAATCATTTTATCGATAATTTCTTGTGGCTTGCCACTTTCTTTTGCTTGAGCAGTAAAGATTTCACGCTCATTTTCAACAGCTTCAGTAGATACTTGATCCCTACTTACTACAATTGGTTTGCTCGCAGCAACGTGCATTGCAATGTCTTTAGCAAGTTCTTCTTGCTCATTTTTGAGTGCAGCCATAACACCAATTCGTGAACCATGTAAATAGCAACCAATAACTCCTGTATCACAGTGCATGCGCTCAAGGCGTCTTAATTTAATATTTTCACCGATTTTTGCTACTAACTCTTGACGAGCTTGTTCTACAGTAACGCCAGAAGCAAGAGTAATCGCAGACAATTCGGCAATTGTAGTGGCTGAACTATTTAATGCAGCATCAGCAACGTTATTAGCAAAGTTAGTAAAGTTCTCATCACGAGCAACAAAATCTGTTTCACTGTTAATTTCTAACATCACTGCACTACGTCCATCAGCAGAACGTGCAATCACTACCACACCTTCAGCAGCTACGCGATCTGCTTTCTTATCAGCTTTTGCCTGTCCTGCTTTACGCATTTCAATGATCGCAGCCTCAATATCACCATTGGTTGCTATTAGAAATTTTTTACACTCCATCATACCAGCACCTGTACGCTCACGTAACTGCATGACTAAACTTGCACTAATTGACATTTTCATTTCTCCGTATAGCAAAAGGGGGGCAAATTTAGGTGTTTAGACACCCAGCCCCCCCTATATTTTAAAATCTAATTATTCCCCAGCTTTTGCTGCATCGTTAGTTTGTTCAACTACTTCCACAAATTCAGCATCAGATGAACCTACTCCCACCGTATTACTACCTTTAGCATCTAAAATTGCATCAGCAATACAACGGACGTAAATATCAACTGCTCTCATGGAGTCATCATTACCAGGAATAATATAATCAATATTTCTTGGGCTATTGTTGGTATCAACAACACCAATAACGGGTATTTTTAAGCGATGAGCTTCTTCAACAGCAATGTGCTCGAAGCCAACATCAACAACAAACAAAGCATCAGGTAAACCGCCCATGTGCTCAATACCACCTAAACCTCTTTCTAATTTTTCTAGTTCACGTGTCAGCATCAATGCTTCTTTTTTAATCATGCCGTTAAACAATCCCTTTTCTTTCATCTCTTTCAATTCTTTTAAGCGAAAAATGGATTGGCGAACTGTTTTGTAGTTGGTCAACATACCACCTAACCAACGATGATCGACATAAGGCATACCACAACGCTTCGCGTGTTCACGAATGCTGTCTTGTGCTGCTCTTTTAGTTCCAACAAATAAAATTTTTGCTTTATTAGACGCTAATCTGCCAACATAGTTCACAACATCGTTGAGCATTACCATCGTTTTTTCAAGATTGATAATGTGAATTTTGTTTCGGGATCCAAATATATAATCACCCATTTCAGGATTCCAAAAACGTGTTCTGTGTCCGAAATGAGCTCCTGCTTCAAGCAATTCACGCATACTTATATTCATAGTTTATTCTCCAGGGTTATTCCTCCACGCTCCCCATACGAAACCCTTAAGGGACCCTATCGTATGTGCCGAACCGTGTGTGTATTTAAAGCGCGACATTTATACCATATTCGTCGAAATTCATCAATCAAATTTAGTTGCAAATCTTTTTTTTTATCTTGTGCTAAGCTTTCTTATATACGGTTCGTAATTATTCGTGCCGAAAATTTACAAAAACTAGTTTTTATGTGCAGCAATTTATTGAACTCAAAAATTAAGAATAAAAATGTATCAATATAATCCAAACTTACATGTAAAAATCTGGTTAAGTAATAATCCAAATGTATTCATGAATTTGGAAAATCAAATTCGCCTTATTGAAATGCGTGAAAAAAATCCCACTGATACAATTCATTTGGTATATGACTCCAATTTACTCGAACATAAATCGGTAACTTCGTTACATGAATTTTGCAAGGAACATAAAATTGTCTCTCTTGATGTCCACACAATTCATACATCACTTCAATCGGATAATGAAAAAAAATTATTCGGGTTTTATAAAGACGAAATTTCCAATTTAAAATCAGGTGGGAATTTGGCCGTTGCAAGTGATATTTTAAGATGGCTGTCACCAGTATTTAAAAAAGGGACTTATACAGATTTTGACTTTCCAATTGATACATCCAATCTTCCCAAGCTTATTGCAACTGAAATGCCCATACTTCTTAACATTGGTAGTTTAAAAATGGGTAAAAAGGAATTTATTCTGTCAAATAATGATTTTGTTGCTATTGTGGATGAAATTGCAGCAAAGAACGACATTGAACGAGTTCAAAGTGGACTAATCTCAAGGCTCGAACATTATGATACCGATTTTATTGAACGAACCGAGAGGGAATTAAATGCAGGCAGTTTTATAAATCGTCATCTTTTAAAATTTATGAAAAATCGTTCTGAGTCGCTTTATATAGCTAAATCCAAAGAAATCATTCCACCAGCCCCACCTCATTCTTCATTAAAAATCAGAAAATATATCAATGAAGTAATGACCGATAAAAATAAATTTTTAAATTTTAACAAAATCGAAGCTCAAGAAACTCATGAACATGTAATCAAGAGATTAAGAAAAGATCTCGAAACTCAATTAAACCTGATTAAATATCTTTTTTTTAGCAAAGAATATTCGTCAATTAAGCATATTCTAGAAAAGAATGATGATAAATTCCTGACTTATTTAATGAAAAAAGAGCGAGATCTTTATATTAAATCAATTGTCGTCTGCACCACAGGCCCTATACAAATATCTAATGCATTATTCAGTGGATATGTTGTGGATTCAGATAAATTTATTAAAGAGATTCAACCCTTATCTTTTAATCATTATGGATTGCAAAATGCTTTTCGCTCACAAAATTCTATTCCGTTACATGAGAATGTTTTGGGAATGCTAAAATTCCTAGGTGTTGACGAGGGGGAGTTGAATGATTCTTCATGGTTGGATTCAGGGAAAAAACTCCAAGCATCACGGACAAAATTACTTGCCACACGTCAAAGCGAGCTTGCTTTAAGCTTACCTGTTTCTTTAGCTACAATAAAAAATGAAATGGAACGATATGTCCAAAAGATAGGGTGCACATCGAAACATTTCGCTTCTAAAGAAAAAAATCGTGCAAGAATAGGAGATCTTGAGCTCATATTAGATTGTTTTACTCAAGACAATGAATTTAATATTATCCAATTTAAAAATGTCTTACATAACATCCACCACCATAATGGATATATACAAAAATTAATCGATGATCTCGAAACTCTTTGTCATGATGCAATAATATTTAGTCTTGCAAAAGATAAAAAAATAAAATTGGGACATCCTTCTTATCAATCGGCTCAATCGTAGAAAAATTATTTGGTGATAATGACTGTTCGCCTAAGGAATTTACAAAACACTTTTCTGGTTTTTTAAGGATTCATTTAATAAACTTTTATTTTAATTCAAATGAATAAAGGTAAAACTCGCCCCATTTAAAAAAGCAAATGGGGTTCCGTTATAAATTACTTTTTAAACTCATAAAAAGGTGTAGTTATATCGTTTTCTTCCGTTTTGTTTTGCGATGATTTTTCACCAGGACTCGAAAAAAATCGATATTCTTGTTGTTCTTGAACATTAGTTTTTGATGTAGAATTATCCTTTAAAGTTGCTAAAGCACATAAATTTATAGTTTCATCTATTATTGCTGGACTAATTCCTACGGCGAAATCCACTAATTCGTTAAGGATAGTGTTTTCATTGATTTCACGAGGGATAAAAGGTTTATAGTCTACTATCAGTTTTTTAATTACCTGCTCCTTGACTTTATCCAACACTTCTTGAGGCTCATATTGTGCTAAAAAATCCCTTAGGGTTTTAGGATTATATTTAGGAAAAACATGATTACAGGAAAGTTTTTCAAATAATACTGGGTAATTACGACTGTTTATCCCATGCTCGCTAGCCTGTACAAGTAACTCATCTCGGGTAGGAAAATTAACAAGCCTTCCTGTTCGCTCATAATAGATACAAATTTTAAGCATGGGTAAATCGAAAGCTTCATGGATATATTTTTGAATAAGCATCACTTCCAATAAACTAAGATAATAATCTTTTAAATCCGGTTTTGAAGATAAATCTACAGCACGCACAAATAAACCCACTAATGAGTCTTTCGTAGCATCGAGTAAAATTTCATTCATTTCAAAACCATTTTGTTGCTCTTGAATTTCTTTAGCCAGTTCATCTAATGTTTTAAGACCTAGTTTTGTAGTTTCTTCACTTGTACTCAGTAATTTAATATTTTTTCTTTCTTCTCGTTTTTTTAATTTATCTATACTATTAGTATTAGCATCTTTACTATTAACATCATATACATATGCTTCTTCTGCATTCAGCAGGACTCCATAACGTCGTCCACCATGTGAATAAGTGGGTACATACTTTTGGTGAACAAGTAACGTTGTTGAAGAAAGACAATTACCATCTTTACTGATAAATAATTTAGCTTCGGTAGCCCAATCTGATAAACTTACATTATCAGGCGCTACAACAATTCGATTCACAGTTTTTGCGATTAGCCGATTCGCCTTAAAAAGAGTTCCAATTGTAGGTTTGCTTTCTTTCGCATACATAAGATATTACACGTCTAACTTGACTTATGTATAATTATAGCCCATTCTGACCTATATACAACCAAGGATTCCAATTGTGTTTTCAAATTTACCCAATGAAATTTTAGAAATTATTTGCTCATCCCTAAACGTTAAAGAAGAACGTAACCTTGGTCTCTTGTTTCAAAATGTGGAGAACTTGAGGAAAAAAAACATGATGAGGCAATTAACTAAAGTTCTGAGTAGTCCTGAACCGGTTCTATTCCATCATTTACTTCAATGCATTATAGATAATGAAAAGACCGGGCTCGCTATTTTACAAAATGAATATTGCAAAAATATATTGATTACGCAAAAACCAAATTCCTTACCTCATTGGATATTAAGTATAGGAGAATGTCAGCCCAATTTATTAGAATTTATTATGGAGGATGAGGATTACAGAAATTCATTAACCAAGATCGAAACTGAATATTTCATGGCAAATTATGAGAAATTATTACCTCCAGAATTGTCTGCTAAAATCATTGAAGAATTAGCCAATAAAAAAGATTTTCATTATGAAGAAATATTATTTGATGAGGAAGAGGAGAAGGAAACACGTTCGTTTGATCCCTCGCTATAGATATAATTATAGTGGCCTCCCGGTTTATTAAAAAATGAAGTAAGATCAAATTACTAGAATTATCGTGCCGAAACTAAAATACCATAAAATTATTTTCCATGTTTTTTTCGATAAATTAAGTTGTTTTTGATGTAAATCAGCAAACTGGTCAAATTTTTAATTTGAAAGAAATAATCAACTCACCGCTGAATCAGGTCATACGATGAAAAAAATTTCAAGCCACTTTTTATTGTTTAATCTTCAGTTTAGTGAGGATGAACGAGAAATAAAATATCAGTATATTTTTCTTAATATTGTTTTTTTCTTTGCTGGTATTGTGGCATTGGGTATGGGGTTTGTTCGTTGGCAACATAGCGCCGTAATGGGAGTCATTGATTTTGTTTTTTCAATTAGTTGTTTCTGTTTACTTTACTATAGCCGTAGCCATAAAGAAAAAATTGAATTGATAAGTAATTTTGCATTAATTTTTGCGTTCATACTTTTTTATTCAATCTATCTGTTAGCCCCATACAACACGTTACGATTAGCTCTTTTTCTTCTGTTATCCGCATCAGCCTTATTTTTGAAAGGCAGAAGAATAGGTCTGGCATGGACACTATTTATTATTGTTACCATCATTTTAGGCCGGTTCATCACGTTCTTTGATACAGCATACTCATGGTTTGATGTAATGTTTATTTGTATCAATTTAATAGCACTTTTTTTTATCTTTGATAATTATGAATTGATAAAGGAAGAACATGCTGAGTATTTGAAACGCTTAAATCTTGATCTGGAAAAAAAAGTTCAAGAGCGAACAAAAGAACTTTATCTAGCGAATGAAACCTTGGTAGAAAGTGAAAAAAGATTTCGTTCAGCCTTTGATTTTGCCGCTACTGGTATGGCTTTAGTTTCATTGGAAGGACGTTGGCTTAAGGTGAATAAATCTCTTTGCAAAATAACAGGTTATACCGAAGAGGAGATATTAAAAATCGACTTTCAACACATAACATATCCTGATGATTTACAAACCGATTTAAGTTATATCCGTCAATTATTGGATGGAATAATTAATTCCTATCAAATGGAAAAACGATACATTTGTAAAAATGGAGCCATCGTATGGATTTTATTGAGTGTTTCATTGGTTAAGGATGCACAGGATAACCCTGTGTATTTTATTTCTCAGATTCAAAATATTGATGCTCAAAAAAAAGCAGAGGAAAAATTAGTCAACATGGCCTATCATGACGCCCTTACAGGGCTTGCAAATCGCAAGCTAGTGGAGGAATCCTTTAAGATCTTCGTGGGTCATGCCATGCGCTATAAGCACAAAGTTGCTATATTATTTATGGACTTAGACTACTTTAAGAAAATTAATGATACTTTTGGTCATGATATTGGTGATTTATTATTAATAGAAATTGCATCGCGTCTAAAATCGAGTGTACGTTCTTCCGATGTTGTTGGGAGACAAGGTGGGGATGAGTTTTTAATTGTTCTTTCTGAAGTTGTATATAAAAATGACGTATGTCGAGTTGTTGAACACTTATTCAACGTTATTGCAAGCCCCATCACTATAAAGCAGAACGTAATTTCAATTACTCCTAGCATTGGCATTAGTATGTACCCAAAAAATGGCCTTGATATAGAAACTCTTATTAGGCACGCTGATTCGGCTTTATATGAGGTGAAATCTAGAGGAAGAAATAACTATAAATTTTATAGTCCCTCATAGAAACATTTTTAAAAAAGGCTATTTATGGTGTGAAAATCATTGAACAAAAAGATGCTATTAAAAAAACAAGACCAAAATACGGTTAATTGAGACCAAATAATGTTACTGAAAACCTAATGCCAGACTCAATGATTTTTGTTTATAATGATATCAGCAAAGATCGAATAAGGAATTTGATGTGCCATGTCAAATAAGAAAGTATTTACCGGAATTAATGTTGAAACCCTTTTGTTAGTTGCTGTGTGGGACCCCCCTTTTGTTTTTCAAGGATGTTATAAAATTACGGAGCTACAGGGAAAAAATACTGTTTTGTTTTTCTTTAGATGCAAAGCTAAACATGTACAGCAATCAGATATTCTTAACCAGAATTTTTCACCTGAGCTATATGAATTTACCCATTTATATAATCAAGCAGGTCTTATTCAGCTATTTAACCTAGAGCCAACGCAGGAAGATGCTCTATATTTATTGAAATACGCATTACATATAACGTTGGGAGAAATGTTAGCTAATAGAACAACGCATTTTACATCTATAGATGATATTGCAATGCAGGCACTGATTGATAAAGTTAGACCAATTTTAAACCAAGAATTAACTTTACGTGAAGAAGATCATATTGGATTTGCTGTTGCAATGGATTTTCGTCCAGAGGAAGATATAGCATTATCCGCTGCATTAACTTTGCTTGATGAATTTAAAAATATAGATACTAAAATAATACAAACTCATTAGGGTCTGTTGTCAATTGCTTAATTAGCCTATGTTTCGCGCTTTATGCCTGAGAGATCCTCACAAAATTTAACCATAGTGGGGATTCTCCTGCTGAGCGTGAAACGCGCACTGATAAAGCATCTTTAAAGTATATAAACCGCCTATTTTATAAAGATGCCAATTTTCATAAGTACGCTCATTTATAAACCGATGGAAATAGTCTTTGGAAGGCGAAATCCTGTAAATTAAAGAAAGTAATTCAGGTATATTAGCAATATCAGAACCTACGTTTCTGAGTTTTCCTCTTCTGGAACTTTTACATCAATTAACTTTCCAATGATAGTAATAATTTCTTCTAAGAACAATTCAAACTCATCATTATCAGAAATATCCGAAAGGCTATCATAACAATCTTTTTGATTTAATGGAGGCAACACATTGAAAAAGTGTGAGTCATTCCATTAACCCTTAATACTCACAAGGGATTTAACCAAATATAAACAGACTTATCCACAGAAAATGTGAGTAACTTAAATGAGATGATTGGTATTAAAAAACAAAAATAAAGCAGATGTAGCAAGGAATTCTGTTATTTGCTAACTGTAGATTGATTATTTGGTTCAAATAAATATCCACAGATTTAGATGTTTTGAAAAGAATTAAAACCTCGTCATATTATACAAATAAAAATTAAAAAAAACAGTCTTGACTCGAACTATTTTTAATATTTATTTTTACACGTTACTTGGTTAAATTATGTACTTAAGATATACCCCTCCTTTGCTCTTTCTGCAATTGCTTTGGTACTACTTTTATTATATGGAGTATTGAAAGGGAATAGGACATATTAAATTGGTTCAGTTCAAACTGAGATAGCAAAGTCGGATTATTGAGAAACACAACTGTTAAATCAAATTTTAACTATGATATAAATTAATAAAATTTCATAAGCAAAAACTTGTTTCCCAAAAGCCTGTCCTCTTCTATAAGTCTCTTGCATGAATCAACTAGCGCATTGGATATTAAGTATAGGAGAATGTCAGCCCAATTTATTAGAATTTATTATGGAGGATGA
>NZ_QHJG01000009.1:11518-148178 GCF_003184185.1 Legionella qingyii
ACTTCATAATAAACTACTCCTTCTCCTCTTCCTTTGTGCAAGCAAACTAGAGAACGGCATTTATACTAAGGTCGTTTTTATTCAAAAAATTGGGTCGTCGATACCAATTGTAATCCTTTCAGGGGGTTTTCGCAGATTTCTTGTAGTATAGTTATTATCGTCGGAAAGGCAAAATAATTAAAGTAAATTAAAATTAATAGTTGGCTGTTAAATACTGATATGAAATTTTTGTAACCAAATTTTAGTCTGATTGGGTCCACTTTATTCTACTACAATTGTATAAATTTTATAGTATAGAATTTCACGTAGGGACAGTTTCTTCGTAGATGTCTTCTTCTTTTTTTATTCTAAATATTCAAGTCTATACTTCAAATAGTACTTCTCGTATTCTACTAACTTCTTTTAATACTAGTAGTTGTTTTTTAAGAATTTCTACGTAAGCTGCTATTTTTTTTGAGTAATGTGTGGATATGCTGATTATTTTGTTTATAAAGTTCACGTACGTCTCATGTAATAAATCTTGCTCCTAATCATGGTCTTCTTTTATTAAACTTCATAAAAATGTACTCAATGGAGAACGAGTATTAGTTAGTTATCGTAAACGCCTTTCCGACCGTCATGTCGCAACATTTGCTCCATTTATAGAACAACAAAACGTATGGTAAGTATAGAGCTGGGCCAATTAAGCGCTAAAATTATTAATAAAAAGTAAACGTTCAACGAGAGGACCAAATGAGTTTGTAATGTACAACGAGCCAATATCTGGGATATGGTGTCTTGAGTATGTCAAACTACTGTCCCACCTTTAAGGTTAACAACATTACGGACTATACGTCAAAAACTTTTTGTACTTTAGTTATTTAATAGGAGATTACTTTTTTATGACAGGATTTAGAAATTTTCTACTGATACTTTTAAAAGCCGGTCTACAGGACCTTTTGATGGAATGTAGCCTATTTTGATAGCTACTATATCTAAGATGAATAAAAAGTTTCATATTTTTTAGTAAAGATATGGTAAATTTTTTTCTCTGGTAATTGAAAGAATAGTTTTTAACAATGAAAAATTTAGAATTTTCTCCTAGCGACAATAAATCACTCTTCCTTGTGGTAGTCCTCGCTAAACGAGAAAATTTCCCACTTGAATAACATAGGTTTTTTAGTTATTGATAAAACGTTTAGGTAGGACCGCTATAAAAGCCACTCAAACCCTGTATGGTACTATTGATAAATTCTGTACACAGGCATTGCCGTGACCTTCTGACATCTAATTACCAATAGGGCGCATCGAAGCTTTTTTCTGATAAATTAAAACTAAGCAGAGAAATATAGTTGAAATAGCTTAGAATATATTTTTCGTAAAGTTTAGCTCTTTTTTTTTAACTAGTAATTTTAATAAAGATTTTTATCTATCCTCTAAATATACAGATTGCGACTCTACAAAAGTTCTTTAATACCCATATATCTATTACTATAAGTTTTTTTTATACACTTCATTTTTATAATTATCGGCCAACACCAGATCCATCAATATAACGTCTTCGTGAACACGCTAACCCTACGAGATTAAAATATAACCAGCTAGTGCTATGTTAACTATAGGTGTTAAATTTAGCAGTTTTGAAGTAAATGTGACTATAACCAGTAAAATTCAGACTTGCGAATTTTTTCTCCTACGTTAACTATTTAGGACGCTAATTGCAACTTACATATTAGCTCGGATAAAGTTTTCTTTTACGAGCTTTTGAACAGCTTTTACGCCTATAGTAGTATCTATGTTATCTAAAAAATTCACATTTTCCTGAACAACGCGAGATGCTTGTTACAATAAACGTTTCATTTGGCCAATATTCGAGTTAATTACGTCCCACCCCTCGGTAACGGAAAATATAGGGCCGAAGTTTAGTCTGTTTTTTGACCAAATTTCTTTAGAAGTTGTAAAGATCACAGCTGTGACGACTCGGGTACCTTATACGGATAATGATATTTGTCGAATAAATAGCTTAGTTTGGGGTAGAAGGGCTTCTCCATAGATGTTTAAATTAATTACATAAACTAGAGTACCGGCTCTTATTCGGGACGGGTCGTAGTGTCGAAAGACGCCCCCGTAAACGTAGGCGTAGAAATACGCGTTGATAAAAAATAGCACATGAACGTTTATTTCTCTAACAGCGTGAAGGTATACGCTACCGCAACCTGTACTTATAATAACGTAACTTAGGTCGAAAAGGAAACAGTATTCACATATTTCTTTATTAAGACTTATTATTAATACGCTAGTCTATTACTCTACTCTCTCTAAACATCCCCATAGTAACATTAAATTTGTTCGAAGAAACCTTAAATTGAGGGGAAAACGTTGATCTGGTACCGTCAAATATTTAAGTGGTATAAATGGCAATTTTAAATATGGCTTTGACTTTGGGCTAAGCAGATTTAAAGCTGGTAAGGGTCGTGTTTCAAGGTCTAATCACTCGACCTTAGGATTAAGTCATTCAACGAATAGTTCCTGAAGATTTTAAAGAAGTAGTAGTTTGTTCGGTAAACCTATCACACTCGATAACTTAGGATAATGACGAAGTTAAAGTCGTAGGAATCCGCGTAATCGGTGGTAACGTCGATGTTGAAGAAAAGGGTGAAGACTTAGATTTCGTATCGAGCATTATGGAGGACCATTTACCTAGTATCTGTCCGCGAATTGAAGTAGCAAAGGGAACTATTTTTTACGTTTACTATGCGTAAGTCAGTAAGGTCTCCATTTTTAAGGTACCCGCAGGGGACTAAGTTATAATTAGTGCAAAGAACCTAGCGTGAGTCGTATCTTTCCACGCATAAATATACTTTATTGTAGCAGTAGTTAGCCTAGATACATGTATTAATTGGAGCGTGTCCTATTAATATCATGAAATACCTATTAATAATTAATTCGGTCTACCTCATCAATAGATATCCGCATCATCAATGCCAACCATATTCTCACGGACTTTATCTCCTGTACATTCTTAAATGCCAAAGGGCCACCGTAGAGTAGGAGATAGCAAATTAGAACGTAATACAATCGTACGATTAGTAATTCAACAATTAACCAAAATCTTGTACTTCGAAATGACAGTCAATAGCATACTTTATTCGGCACCAACCGGGAAATAGCGCCTATAGTTAAAAGAAAAGAATTAATAACAATACTTAGGAGATTGAGAGTGCGTTGCGAGATGACGGAAACTCCGATGTCTATTCTACGAAACCCATACCGTTCATAACTCATTTTAAGAAAATTTCTAGCTACTCTGTTATAAGCAAATAAGTTTCTATGAGGGATCTGCAACGAAAAGGTTTAACTTTTCCTCTTCGTATACTTTGGATAAATAGCTTCAAACTAACCTGAGTATCCCTGTTAGTGAAATACAAGTACGTGACACCCTGGACTGAAATATTCAGGGAGCGGTTATTATTTGGTTAGTATGAGAAGATTTAGCTGGAGAGTTAAACCCTTAGTTTCGTATCTAGATCGTTTTTTTTGTAGAGATTGAACCACCTTTCTTAAGGTAAGTTAACATGAGTTATTGGAGTACCTCGTTCCGTAGTTCTTCTTAATAAGAGATCGACGGTACGCTCTTAGAAATCGTGTTCGGTTTCTCAACCAATGTCGAAGGGTTCCTGTTAATACCGGAGTTCGTCCTGAGTTACGCCCATAACCTTCCGTTGTTATACCGGGACGGTGTAAGCCTGGACAATTAGAGTCTTAACTTGGAAAAAGGATAATAGTTTATCCGGGATTACGAAGAAAATGCGAACTACAGAAACCACCTTGTGCCGCTTGCTAACTTTTTGTTTTCCGTAACCGGAATATAGTTGTCGTACTCAACCTACGTCGTAAAGACTGCAACTGCCCCTTGTAACGTTGTTGCAGAAATTGGTAACGATGTTAGTTTCGTGCTTAGCTACAGGAATTTCTATAGTAGGTTCTACTGTTCTTTTTAAATGTCGACTAAGTTTTTAGTAAATTGCATCCGAGCAGAAGTGCTTCACTACAAAATTCACGCGTTTCGGTCAATTGGTTACTACTTTGCAATAACGGAAGAGAGATAGTTGTTAATGTACAACGTGTTTTATGCGAATTACAAGAAAACCCTCACTATGGACTAGTAAGTGTGAGAAATTAAAAAGTAAATTTTCTGAAATGTAATGGATTTTTTAACGGTAATCTCGAAGGGAGTCTTGAGCGGGTATTTTCCGGCCTGTAAGAGCGGCGACTTCGGCCAGACGTACGACGGACACGGCTTTAACCTTAGCGATGACGCGCAGAAATAGGGTTTTAATGGGAGAGACGGTGTGAGAATGTCCTTCCTCATTAAGGGCCTCGTGGTAGTTCATAAAGTGGATTACGTACCTCGGAAAATTCATTAAAATGTTGAGGGCAAAAAAGACCTCCGTGTAACGCACGTGTTGTGGCACGGAGTTAGGTACGTATGGTTAGACGAAAACGTGTCATAGTTCTTCAACATGAATTGCGTAAAATAGTCCACTCGTTGAATAACATACGGAATTTTGTACTACGTCTTCTCGAACGTAATGTTTTTTTTCGGTACAATTGGCGATTTCTTAGAGAAGCGTATCGTTCCAATTCGAAATCACGACCGCACCAGCCACAAAACCTTCACGAGCTACGTCTCGCTAACATACGAGTTAGCGCGAACCCGATACAGTTACGGGTCCGTGTTTCTATAGTTCTATGCTAAGTTAACATAGAACGTAACCCGCCTCCCGAAGTGAGAATTTTTATCACTTTTTTAATTTTTTAAATTGTTTTAGTCTTAAAAAAACCACGTCTGCTATCTATAAATAAACGACATTCCATAAATATTGAATTTCGCTTAGTACTTGATTACATGTCCAATACTTAATACTTTTTAAAGGGATACCATGAAATACTTTGACGTCGTCGAACCGCTTTGAATGAACTATTCGCGAATTTTGGTAATCCCGATTCAGTCCGTTTCACCGCACGAAATCAAAAAGAGAGTTAACTCTGGAGAGGGGATTGGGTTTAAGTCGAACGATTTTTTGATCCAGAACTCCGGGGCTGACAACAGCCAAATTAACTGGCGAACCGATTTCTTCCTACCCAGTAAGCTGTCCTACGCTGAGTGCTAGCGGCTCAGTTTCATTAGACGGAGTGACTTTTTCGCTGTAACTGAGAACCTGTCTATTCTTTGTGACGGCTACTTGATAGTTTCCTTAATGAGCGGAGAGATTGACTTCGTCTTAATTTTCGTACATAACGGTGTGATCTTTTTTAATTCTTTTGGCGGCTCCTTAGAATACTCATTGAGTTATTAGTAGTTTTTTAGTTATTGTGTAGCAAACGCGTTGTCTTATCAAGTTACCTTTGCAAAAGATTAGCCTTCGTCGCAGTGTAACTGCCGTAACCGACAACACATAAAAACCAAGTTAAGAGTCGTTATGCAGTCGTGTCTTCTACGGATATAGTTACCGTTATATCATGTCTAACGTAGTGCACATTGGCCAGTCCATTTTGTGGAGATACACCTATTGTTAGTTAAACAATTTTTTCCAGTTTACTACAAACTCAATCTGGGATGCGGAAAACTTCAACGTCACCTTGTCCGACTCCGTGTTATAGAATAACTATTCTGGTTAGATGTTGTACGAGTTAGCTGTAGTTAAGCCTGGTCTCTCAATCAGTCCTTGCTTCATTACAGGGAAGTTCGTCCTCTACTACATTTTCGTTTTGAATTTTCACGGTTTCGCCGGGATTTTGAAAGTCTTCGGTTTGAGTTTCTTCGGTTTTACTCTGATAGAATATGTGTACACCAACGTGGTTGATCGCCTAACCAATCGTTGGACAGAGAATCCCTTCCTTTACATCAAAGTCTTTTGGTTGGTGATAAACGCTACTAACTATTGTGGTGAAAGACCCAGCTACGTTTAAAATTTCTTTGTCTTGAACTTGTATAGTTTTCGTTAGTTGAGCGTTGCTAATTTTAACTATACATGGGAGTATTTGTTAAATGACCCTAACACTCGTCATAATCACCCCCTTCGCCTTGACGCAAAAGAAATTACGGCGGTGTCTTACGGTGACCTTTGACCCAATTTCATTGTGTTGCACAGGGACAGGCGTAAGTTTAGTGTTGTAATCTGAGTGTTATAGGAAATGCGGACCCCTGGAGACGATTCCATTGACATCTGAATGTTAGGTATGTCGTCTTCGTTCACTCGTTTTAGAGTACTTAGTAGGTAGTCTTTGCAATGGCCGGAGAGCTGCGACCTATTATTGGTAGCGGTAGTACCGACGGTGGAACTACGTTCATAATCTATGCTGGTAGCAGTTACAGCGTGATGGAGTATAAGTCCCAAGTGACCCTTGTTCAGGACTACTTTATTGGACCTGAAATTGGTCAATAAACCAGCGTAGGCGGTAAAAATACGGAAATTGGCCAATAAAATGGCTATTCAAGCCGGCTTTTAGGAAAGAAGAATATAGGTAATATCCTAAATGGTAGTGGAGACGAGATACACCACGCCGTTGGAGATAGCACGTTTACCAGCGGAAGTCTAACGAAGTTCCGTAAAAACCCCGACCCAATCAAGGAAACAGAGTTCGGTATAACTGGCTATAAAAAGGCCTATTGCTTGCACCGTTTCGATACCGATAAACCCCGTACCCTCAGTACCATCCAGGATAAAATCCGGGGAGCGAACCACCTATAGAATGTCTATAACGGTCAACCGCTACCTGTAAAATACAGTTATAGGGGAAGCCCTAACGACGCTGCGACAACCATAGAGTAATACAAGGACTATGCGATTTTTTTCTCGCGTTCTACCTAACCTAACCGTACTATGAGTAACGAAATCGACACCCGAGGTAAGTTATACAAGAGCTAGCGCCCTTAGTTTACCTAACCAAACGACGGAACCTATAATCTTGACGATGTAAAAATTCAGAGTAGTCAAACACACCTAAGTATCGTATGTCATATTTTTTATTCAGGTTACGAGAAAAACTGGAAAGATAAAAAGTTCTGGCTTTAAAACAAGAAAGCTCATACAATGAGAGGCAAGATCCTAATCCATACATACCTTGCTACCAGTAGGTTGGCGTTTACAATGTTCCTAATGAGTTAATAGGACAAAATTAACGCCCTAATTAGTACCGCGGGGCGCCTTAACGGTCATACAACTCATACTACTAACAACCATTCAACTAATTAGTTTAAGTTGGTGCTACCAATTAAAGCTATCCCCAGAATAACTCACGTAGTCCCTAAATATAGTGATGAGTTATAAGAGTTCTACAATCATATCGGACCGAGTAAACCGGTAATTATGAGGTTCCTAAACCTAACCCTAACTATAAGCAAGGTAATAGGAGACAACGTAAAAGTTGGGATGGCCAAAGATGAGCACGACTTCGTCGACCTAACAAGTCAGATAACGCGTGGTATCCAAGAAGTCAACCGTAAAGATAATGGTAATGCAAAAATTCAGCTGTGTGAGTTTACCGTACCTTGGTTTAGCCACCGAGATAAGTTGGGATGTTAGGACGTTAATACCTTATGGACGCAGGAACCGTAGAATTTCAGTGTCTAGGCGTCCGGCAACGGAATAATAACTTACTCGACTTATTTGTTAGAAATTACGAGAGAATATAGTTATGTAAGCGCAAATAGTACACCTCAAAATAGTAGTACAACGGTAAATATAATAATGACTTTGTTTTATTAAGTAGTAGATGGCGGTGGTAGTCACTTATTTTTCCGATTAAGGAGTTAACTTAATATCTTTACCACGTTTACGCTTGATTTATAATAAAGATGTTTTATAAAATTCTCCTGAACCTGTATGTCGTGTTTTTTATAAACATGACGAGTATTCTATTTGTACGTTATGGTTTATTTTGAGGATAGTATTTTGTCTAGGACTATGATGGAATCGGAAATTTAGTCCCTGAGGACCTTGAAATTTTATATTTCGAGAACAAAGATAAAATTGTTAATTTTATTGATGGCTACGGCAAGTACTAACTCATGCGAGAAATCTCGATTTAATATGTCGAATAGAACGAAAATCCAAAAAAATATAAAAAGGTACTATATTTAGTTCCATTAACTTACCTACCGGATACATTTTACACTACGTTTATTGTCTCTTTAGTTTTTTTATTTGCAAGTTGGTTCACTAACCTGCGGATTTAAACTATTTTGATTACGCTCTTGTTTTACTCTCATAATTGATTTTGTTATTAAAGACGTAGTAATAAAAATAATCGGTAGGGACGTTAACGTCTAAGTGGGCACGAGCAAGCTAATGCGCGATAACCACATAATGGTTCGCGGAGTTCGAGTTGGTATTCAGAGTAACCGCCTCTTCAGTGAGTTTATTCGTTAGTTCACCGAGGACTCGAACTAAAATCAATGAAGCAATGTGGAGTTTAACGTCAGCTTGAGTAAAACCGTTGGTGTGCAGTGTCACAACTCCGCTGCTTATGTCGAAATCCATCACACCTAAATCCATTCCAGTCACAAAACGGGGGTTGTGAATGTCGTGTTATAGTAAATCTAAAATAAGGAGTGAAATTTGGAATATAACCGCGTCCATAATTAATGTGGATAAAAATATTACAGTTATCACCCGGTCATCGTTGTTTGTAAGTAATACTAAGATCAAAGCCAGGACGTAATGTTTATCCACGACTGAAACGATAATTACTATTAACCAGATAGTTACGACTGCAATTTTTTTAGACCCAATTTAGGTTACATTGGCAAATGTGGGGACGGTGAGTTAACCTTTGATTGCATGTATAACTGGGGACCCATCAACCAAATCCACATCCGATAGCTCACTCAATCAGCATATTGGAATTGTATAAAAGGGGTTCTTGTTTGCGAGAGAGTCGTTCGCTAATTCTCCACTAATTTACTAAGGACGTTGACTACATCAACTAAACAGAGCTAATGTCAAACGAAATTGTCGTAATATGGTAAAAAATAAACAGGGAAACTGAGATCCAAAAAGACAAGAGAATCGTTAATACCTCTGGCAAATACATTACTGACCTTTTCTTTAAACCGCTGTTTACCAATTTATAACCCCACAAAATAAACCTTAATTAAAACAAGACCCACATCGATGTCCAAATTGCTACCTCAAACTTAAACCCTGTTTGACCAGGATAATAAGAGCCATACATCCACTACATAAACCGCGTGGTAATCGATAACTTCCTAATTACCGTAAGAAAGATCTTCGTTGAAAACACCCCAATAAAAAGAAACCAACCCTCGCGAATAGGTTTAAAGTTGTATACCATACATGCACCAATGAGCGAAATCCATGATTAAATAGTCGCGATACCTAAAATTAACGTTTACCTACCTACGTTTTAGGTCACCCTCGAATGAAACTGATAGTTTGGTACGCGTACCTCCAATCATCGAAAAAGCTATAAAATAAATTAGGCCATCGTGTCCGTTTTAAACATGTGTGATAATCACGACCTATACAATGCCCGAGATACAAACAGGATAGGTAATCACGGATAAAATATAATTCTTTAGCGTTATATCTAAAGCGTTTTGCTAGTTACTGACATCGTCGGAGTAAACCGAATCGGAGTCGTAACAGCCAGCAACAGGAACCGCTACTCTCACCGATAGAACGGTTACTGCTGGTCTTTTACTTTCATCGACGTTACCTCAGTTACACCCTTTGTCTCTTCCGTGGACGATCGAATTGAGAAAAACCGTAAGGACTGCTCGATTGTTTTTGATGTTTTATATGATAATTTTAAGGTATACGCAACCCTTAATAACGCTGGGCAAGTAAATTGTGTGGAAATAATCCATAATTACTCAATTAACTCCTACCGTTTCTAGCCTAATTTCTACCAGACGATCGGATATTACGCAATTCGTGGAATGTTTCACTAGGGTTATTATTTCTACGCTTTCTCGCAAATGTTTTAGTACACTTGTTAAATCCAATGCGGGAAAACGATTTTTTTATGTGTCTTTTAGAATCACTTCGTTGACTTCTTGTTTAATTAGTCCGGCGATTACTGGATTTTGGATTCCATCGGGGGGAGAAAAAAAGTAAGTCCCAATACCAACGTACACCAAAAATGAAATAAAATGACAAACGACAACCGAAAATGGAGAGATGATTTTTGTTTGATGTAAGATGTGTTACCATAGTAGCCTACCGTAAAATGAGGAATGGTAACGGAACCCAGCGTCGCCTTAACCCGACCTATCAACGACTCATACCCGCTGTCGGGACCCAACACGTTCCTCACAACGGTTGGAAATACCCGCGGAGAAGAAATAGATAACCAGTTCATGACTGAAGTAATTGACCTAAACATAATAAAATATGGCATAACCGTTATCATCTTAACATGGAATACCAATTTATGTAAGCTGAACCAGGTCTATCCTATCAATGGGTAATCTTGGTATATAGAATAGAAGTAGCGAATCTCTATTTATTCTAATGTTGCTTAGTGGGTGTAAGTTATACCTCACATGGTACTAAAATCTAATACTTTGAAATTCTCATTAAACCACCGATAACGATCCGCAAAATAATTAACCGAAACGATAGTACCTACCTAAACTGGACCCACAGCGATAGACCAATGGGACCAAACGGTTTTGCCTATGGCTTGCAGCATAGAATTAATTATGCCATCCTGGTTGAACCCTTCCATTAGTTCACACCAAATAAGATCCTCCACCGCGTTAAAAACGACGCACCGGACTAGAAATGAGCGAAAGTAAAAGACCTAAAATAAATCGATACGACCAACAAAATGACAGAAATTAGAATTCCGGGCATCCTAAATTTATGGCTAGATTTGACCTATTAGGAGAAACCTCTAGATGAACCCTAACCGATGAAAAACAACCGCCTAAACAAGGACGTGAGTAAAAACCTCACCGTCACCCATTGCATAATGTTCCGCATGGGAAAATAATACTGCTGTCAAATTCTCACTATATATGTCCATGTAAAAAAGTCAATGAATTGGGAATGCGGAACACGACACCCCATGAAAGTCACAATTACGAACGTTACGTACCACGGAAAAAATATGTTTATTTTTGACTTCCAAGTAACGTCTTTTTTCGTTCTTTACCGCGCGCAATACACCGAAATAACTACTGGAATAATAAGTAAAATTACCCGAAAACCTGATTAAAATAACTACCGATACAAAACTTATTACACTACGGAGTACTACCGGGTAGATTAGGCAATATATTTCTTCATTTACAAGTTTAACCACGAACCAAGTGATTGATATCTCTATACGGCTAAAGAGATAATCAGGGAGAAAATTCATAAGACACACGGACCAATCGATATAATGATCGGTTATTTCGTAACTACCGAAAATATAATTCATCATAGTCACAACCGAGTAATTATCGGTGTCACCCGTATTCATACAAAGGTAAGTAAGAAGGTAGTAGCTGGGTGGGTTTTATGTCGAACTACCATACCCTATCAAGTAGCTCAGTCTGGTGAAATAAGTAATACGAGTAACGTTGTCATTAAAAAGAAGGTTAACATGATCGCATGTGACGTACCCAAATAGCCCAGGAAGCGCCTTTCCAGTTACTTTTCTGATAATTTCTTGTTTGTTGAAGTATGACTATAATTCCTCTTTTTTTACACCATAAAGAGAACCTAAGAACCTTGTCCTGAGCGAACAAGTAAACGGTATAATTTGCGTTACACCAACCTCGATTCCCTATGACTATTTTTCTATAGATGAAGTCTTAGCATTTTTTAAATTCCCAGTCCATCTAATTATTTACGCGTGTTCTTTTCTATAACAGTAGTAACCACGTCCGGGATGTCCCAATCCGGACCGTCGAAGGGAACGGTTATGATTAAATTTTTATCAATATGACCTATTTAATGGTCAAGCCCGAAACGTTATAGGGCTAATGCTACCAGCTCTTTAACGGGAGTTGTGAGGCTGATAGTTGACAGATTTCTCCGAGTTACGAACCCTGTTCTAATTAGGCCTTAAATAAAAAGGTTAATTTGTTCGTTTTCACGAGTCACCACCGAGTAGCATACGTAATCTGAAATTGCTATTTCCGCGGGAAAATCCTATAAATCAGAGTTTAGTAAATTAATTTTTTCGTAACATACTCCAACAAACGAGAATAAGATTATATCTTCACTATTGACTATGATGTCACCTTCTATAAGTTCTTCCAGTGGCATGTGCATGTCAGATAGATAGATTAGTTAGTCAATAACTTCGTAGTGAACAACATCGACGACTATTAGCAAAGAGGCTCAGAGCAGCTTTCGATCCCTAAGGAAGACTACGGGTACTAAAGAGCTTTCATTACTAAAATACGTTTTATCTTGTACTTTCTGGGGTGGTAGTAACACGAAAACTTATGAAACTGTGTCTGTTTCATCAACGCAAAAATGGATACAGATCGGTACGTAGGAGTGACCACTACTGCCAAAGAGGGCTATTCCAACCGATATATTTTTCAGATTTACTAGTTGTTGAATAAAGTTTAAATCGCTTAGTCAAACTTTTTGTCAAACCTTGCTAGGTTTGTCATCCAGTCGCTAAAAAAATAGGTAATCAGCCACAAATAAGAGTTGCTAAACAACTACTTGCCAAACGAAATTATCCTCTACGTCGGCATCCATACGTAGGACACTGTCGGGTACCGAAATTAGACCCTAACTTCCCCAGACTTAGTAACCGTTTACGTTAAGCTACCCGTGAACGTGTTTTATTTCTATAACCAAGCTATCTTTAAAATCTCGCAATGGTTAGACTCGTATCCGTGCGATGTTTCGATTACATAGTACCATGATTAAACTATCAGTCAAATAAGTGTTGTTTATGTCAAAAACGAGTCGATGAATCGGTCACATGGAACGCTGAGCGGTTAGTGCTAAATAATGGAAAATTTGCATAGTAATACCTAATAAACAGTCCGTCTTGATCGGGGTAGTGAAGCGAATAACTTTTCCAAGCTAATACAAAAATTTACTACAAAGACTTGTTAATTATAATTTGATACTCCCCGTCAAAGGTGCCATATGATCGATGGGTTGGCGAGGAGTGAAAAGATGACTCTAATTACGCTGTTGAATAAGCGTTACCGAAGTACGATAGGGTCGGGTCCTGTGAAACAGAAATATATAAGTATAAGGTAAGACAGTCGTTAACACGACCATAACGCCTACGATATGATTTTAGTCGTTGTTTCTTAGGCGACAACTTCTCATACAATTCCATAATTATGTTCTTTATTTGAATCAATGGTCTGATGACGGGGGGGTTACGAACTTGCACTGAGTATAAGTAAAACCACCCCCGAGTGGTTGGAATAATAGAGGAGTTAATAAAAACTTCAACTACTCTTCATAAGCTCTCCGTAAAGTACATCGTGGAGTACGTCTTTATCGGTATCTTCAGCTGGGAGCATGATAGTTACTTCTTTTTTATTCGCGGATACGATCACGGGAACACTTAGCTTATTCGTAACCGCGTGTTCTAAAATTGGGGCTGCAAGTTGTCCGCTAGTTATCTCTCGTTGGTTAGCTTAACCAAGTTAGTACGTAGTTAGAAAAATCTGTCATATCGTAATTGTTGTATTTGGAACTAAACTACATACCTAATGGGTTTGTTTGTTATCTTTCATAACTTTTATTATATCTTCGTCAAAGAAATAATTTAGGTTCATCCTAACGGAAAAAACGGATGCGAGTACAGGCAACCTACTTTTTCGTGTACGTTGATTAGGTCCTTCTCCTAGAGGGTTTACTACGGTCAGCTTATCTTTACAAAACGGACCGAAGACTTGTTGAATTTGTTTTTCCGATAAATGGATAACCGAATCTAGTAAAACGATTTGGTTGTCTGGGGTACCGTGAACGCAATTTATGTTTTTGTGATTTTTCTTTAAAAGTTCCTATGTCACAACTCTCACGTAGAGTAGAATAACCCAATCCTCGAAGTAGCTAGTCAGTTAATTGAGTACCTATACGCGTTTTATGTAGGCTGGATTTCGTCATATTTTTGTGGCAGTATTTAGTAGATAATGGGTAACACGCGCCATACCTCTAGACGTGACTTCTAGTTGATTCCTTTCGCTAATAACTACTATAATACACAATAGAACTTCACCTAGAGTTTTTTGTAACACGACACAAATTAATAGGAGAACTAATAAAACTATCACTTGAAGCGAGCGATCTGTTGAATCAATTTCTACCAGACCAGCGTTAATTGCTGATGTATTAAGTTTAAGTGGGGTTTCGTTCTGTTTATTGGGCTCAACATTCATCGATAAAACTAGCGAAAAAATTTTGGTTATGTGTTTCTGTGAGTTCTTAGTGAACTTTAATCATTTTAAGTTTTTTCTGGCTTCTTACGAAAAGTTTGTTCTGAATGCGGGGAGGGTTCCGTCTGTAGATGTAATGTCTTCGTGGTATTACTTTAAATTTAAATAAAAGAAATTTTTAGAATTACGTCCAAAATGTTTGAAGTCCCAGTATATCGAGGGGCGACAAAAATGTATTAAGTAGTTCTCGGTGTAGTTAAGGTGCTCGTCCGGATATCCCCGCTACCCTTCTGTAGCGAAGTTGATTTAGACGTTGACGTTCATAAAAACGAAGCTCTGCCTATAGTAATGGAAAATTTACCAACCCCATCGGTCTTGGTAGGTTAGCAAGCACTACGACTATTTATTAGACTCGATGTAGTCCTTCATTCAAGTATAAGAAATGATAAAGCATGGGTGAAACATGCACGCAGAAATAGTCGACGTTAAGGTTTAGCCGATCGAAAGGGCCAAATGAATTATTGAGTCATCCATGTAATTAAAAAGGATATAGTACCTAATACCGTCGGTAAAAATTAACAAGTTATTCTAAACCTAGGTGAGGGTAAAGACATCGTTATCGATGTCGTTCGACTCGATGGGCGAGAACTACCGGACGGCATATGCCCAGAGCATTAAGCTGATAAAAACGGTATCATTGTTAACATAGTAGTTCTCTAAAAAATTCTAATCATATCCGTAAAAAATTAACAACGAGCCGGTTAAAGGCAAGTCATTATAGGTTTTGGCTAGGTTAATGACGTCCAAATAAAAGATTTTATCAAAGCCTCGATATTTGAAGGTCCAACTAGACAAGGGGTAAAAAAAAGTGCGGGTTTTTAAGTTTCACTTCCCCTTATAGATAAAGAACTCTAGAAAAATTGTGCCATAGTAAGTAAGATATTTAGAGTAGTCCTACCCGGTTCAAAGAATATAAGTACGGTTAGTAGAGTGGTGATCATATTGGTTTATGTGAACGATTTCGACTCAAGTGTATTCATTTATCAAGTAGGACCTGTTATTTTTGCGGTTAGTTTCTCACCGACGAGTTATACGCTTTTGCTCTAAGCGAAAGTTCATTAAAAAGAAGCCGAAAAAAAGCTCTTTTACGTAACCTTATATTTACTCTTTGGTAAACTTTAAATAATTTAAGTAGTTGGCAGGTATAAGCAAGTAATGCATAGTATAATTTTCTTTACTATGGGTATTATAAGAAAACGAGTGGGAATTCAACTTTTAATTAATGTGAGAACTGAGGTTTTATTAATTTCGAGCGAGATAGATCGAAACGGAGCCCACCGTTTAGTAAAAAATAACTACTATTTTGTTCTCTGAGAAGACTAAATTCAACAACAAGCGTGGTCCCCTTTATTAGAAATCGTATCCGAAAGACCCCTTAAAGTCCCGGTTGAACGGCCGCTACTATTGATAAATTATTTATTAAGCTAAATAGTTTCCCAAGGGTCTACTGTTGCCGTAGTTATAGCTCGTAAAGTGTCTAAGCGACGTAAGGTAGGCGGTAAAGAACTAAGTTGACGGGATTAAAACGTAAGTTTTCAGCCAACCTATGTAGTCAATTATTAAACACTTTTTCTTATAAAAAAAGAACAAGAAGCTCACGCACGGAGACAAGACACTATAGATTTTATGAAGGTTACTAACGTCCGACCACTAAATTCTATTAGGACCACGACATTTAGCGCTGTACAGAACAGCGTAATAGACAACGATTCTAAAATCGAACCATAACGCAGCTTTAATTTAAGGGTCTATAAAAAAGGTTATAAACGAAGCAGTGTTTTAGAGACGATAGTCCTACTTTTACTTCATAACCCAGCCAAGGTTAATTAAGTAGACCTCATGTGAATTACTAAAACCGTTTTCGTCTTAAATGTATTCATATTTGTAATAACAATTATTATATCTAAGGTTACTCGCTAACAAGTGAATTCCGAGCCTTCGCACGAAGTGATAGTATGTTATTTCGAAGACACACAAAAGCGAGCCACTATAGTGCATGATAACGCTCATTATTTTGAAATAAGGGCTCGCAATTAAATAAATTTGACTGTAGCCGGTATTTAAAGCTCGGTAAAAGTGCAACTACAAGGGTAAGTTTTCTAACTCCTGGATGTCTATCTCGTACAAGCTAAAAAAATTTTTGAAAAAGGAAACTTTCGAGTGGCAGTCCAACTATTAAACCTCTTATTAGCCGACCTCACCTTGGATATTCAAATAGTACTCACCAAAGCTTATTAAGAAGTCGAGCAAACAACGTCAGTTGTTTTGTTAAAGGTAGGTCATGTTTTTAGCGTAGTATACGACAAAGTTTATTCCATATTATAAATCGACTATTTAGTAAATATAGAAGGTACTTAAATTTGAGCAAACTCTTTAAAAGTATAATCCTACTTATCTTAATACCTGATATTTGGCGTTTTTCACGTTTCACACTGAAATAGTTCGTTTAACTACGAAAAGACCTCGTAGTATCGGTTTGAGAGAACAACCCAAACTTAATTGGAACGTTTTATTTTGAAGGAACTGATATACTTTTTTATGAGAATGTTGAACTTTCTATAAGGGTAAGAGCGGAGTTCCAAATACCGATCGAATTAACTATATTCCTTCATGAATTAATATCCAAAAAACAAGAATCCAAGCGGTGATGTACGGAGAAAATAACTTGTTTGTTAACCTTGACGACATCATTTTCTACGGTGTCGGCAAATGAAGTTGGGCCGCCGTAATTGATAAAGTGGAGTAGTTGTTGAATAGGAAGATCCGTGGAACCGTTCTCGCGTTAAACTCAAGTCGCCCTAACGCGTTTTTTATGGAAAACCCCCCTGACTTAGCCCTAGTTGATGAAGATTTAGGTTAAAAAAGAACGGAAGATACATAGAATCGTAGGGATATTTACTTGCTAAACATCGCCCAAAACGTAAGCAACGCTTACTAAAATTAGCGCTTAACCTATTGGTTGGCTAAGAAGCGATATAAGAACGTGCGTTAGTTTGCGTATTATAACTAAAATAAGGGCGAGAACCGTAATTTTAATTAGTTATAGAAAGGTATCCCCGTTTGTAATTAAAAAGGATACGAGTAGAGTAGGTTCTTGGATAACGACGGCCGTATCGAGCAAACTTATAAGGGCTCTCATCTTCGAACTTACTGTCAGTTCGTTTGTCAAATCCACCACTAAAACCCTATGATTAATTTGGGTCATTTTTTTGTCGGAACCCAAAATTAATAGCGTCAAGTTACTGGATATTAAATGTCCCATCATCATGTTATAGACCAAACGTCATGTAAAGAAGCCTACTAATGGTAAAATTTATGACCTGTGGTCGTTCTTCACAACGCTGTAATTCGGTAAAATAGTTACTTTTTAATCCGAAAAATCCTTGACAAGTTATGGACGTTACCTTATAAAAATTTCTTCAAAGACAGATATTGAAACGTTGAGTTCGCCGGAGGGTTCAGAAATAGTAGGGATTCCGAGCGTAATTAATAGTGAAAGTGTTGTCAACCGAAGATTGGGAGCCCCGTTTGATATTTCAAAGCTGTTTCACCTATCAAGCGCATCGTCCTTGTATATTAGTCAGCGGTAGCTTACCCTCTAAAGTTTAACCGGGACCTCTGTCAAACCAATGACCAAAAAGGTACCCTATAGTTTACTACTTAGTAGAGTGACAACTAAAGCCAATACCGGTACCAAAAAAATTTTTCCTTGTATAATTATAGGTTTGGAGGGTCTTATAATGTTGACCGTAATTACTTCCGCAGGTACTGCGGCAGAGTGAGTTTAAATGCGAGTGAAGAATTACCATTTGAACTTATTCTGTTATAAAGTATCAGAGCTCTGACTGCAATCAAAACTTCTATTCTTTATCTAAACTTGTTATCTAATGAAGCAATTAATCAGGTTTAATTTCTAGTCATCATATCGATAAGCAATAACAACTATTAAGACGTTTACGTCTTTGTCATATTCGATAATTGAACCGCAAAACTCTTCTGAGTAATACGAACCCTCAGTGAACTAATGTTTATAGCTTTGGTACTAGTCAATTATTAAATTGATTTGATAGTTCTCTAAAAAGTCCTTCTCTGAACGATTTTCGTTGAAGTCGTACAAAACTTTTAAGAACTCGAAATACTATAAGGACACCAGGCTTGAAGGTAAGGGGAGGGTGCTTCGGATCAGAGGCTACCTGTTTTAGCAATACAAGTGACGATTTTTTTGATTACCAATTATCAGGACCCTATCTCGAAAGGGCGTTCTCGGTATGGAGGAATAGGTTAAATAACCCCCGAGGGAGAAAGAGCTCATAACTTATTCGAAAAGGTCGTAGTCAATATCTACTTTTTTATTGATGAAATAAAAGATTAAACCTGAGGTTCCAATGGAGGACATATACTATATATTGTTTATTGAAATTGCATTAATAACAAATACGCATCGTTGGCGAAATTTCAAATGCCAATGGAGTAGAAAATAAAGTGATCATGAGCTGGTTAGTGGAACAGGTTATGGTTTTATTTCAGCAAAATCCAAGCATACGGGAAGTTGTTGGTCTACTAGAAATCCACTGAGACATCGTCATTTTCATTCACAATGACCGTGGCTAAATAAAAAATACCAATTATAGGGTTATCGAAGTATTAAAAATAGTAGGAAAAATCACTTAAATCAGCTGAATTTGAGTCGGGATCCTTTGAGAAATCGTAATTTGGTCAGACTTGACTCATTATAACTGCTTTAAAGGCGTATACTTCAACAATCACTTAAGTACAAGTGTTGATGTAGGTGTGACGACAAAACTATTAAAACCCCCAGACGTTGATAAAAACGGCATTTGAGAAATTTACTCGGTCATTGTCCACGTAATAAAACACAACGTCATTTTGAATATGACGAAAGTAACCCTTGTTCACAGGTAAGTCCATTTCGTCGGCTTAAGCGTAACTGTGATGAGTTTTTGTTTTCTTTCTTTTTTATGAATTAGTAAAAGTACCCTTGTAAGAGGCATTATATAGTAGGAATAACTATTTTACTACAAAATCTCGTCGTCGACGTACGTATGTTTAACGGCGTTATTCTCGTATTGGATTGGTGAGTACTTGGGTAAGTTTATTCTGTGCAAACGAAAGTAGTCCGCGATATTCTAATCCATCCCATTTATTAGGTTTTTTACTACGTCCGTTGGGACGACGACTCCATTAATTGGTGGGTCATTAACCGTATCGTTTGTATTTATGTATTTTACGGGTCACGTACGACGCACGTCGTTAAAAAAGTTCGGTTCCATTTCGGTCAAGTCCTGAAAGTAAGCGATTCGCGGTTTACTAAGAATTTTATCGATTTTTGTCCTGATTTTTTGGTATGAGAAATACGGTCGGTATTTTAAAGTCAGAAACCCGTGAGGTCCCGTATCTTTGGTATATGTTTGGATCACGGTTATCGGGATAATAATTATTTCGTTAATGGGTTACTTTATGATAGCGTTACTACGGTTTTACTCAACTCGACAAAAACTAAACGTACTTTATAGGATAAAAAATGGGACACGGACAAGAAATAGAACTAGACCAAAACATAAGACTAGATCTATTCGGAGTCGAGGTTATCTTTCTAAGTGAAATAGCGAGTGTCGCCCGTTCTTACGTAACTAAGGCTTTAGCCTTGCTAAATATCTCGGACACCGACATTTTGGTTGTCTGTAGAATAATGATTAACCTAAGTAGGGGAGAAATAAATTCCATTGAACATTGTGGTGACCAAACGAATGGGGTGCATTTCAATTCCACGGTAGTTGACAACGAAATAATAGTGGAACTCCGCAATGAAATAATGATTGTTTCCAACGACATCCTATTACGAGTCGCAGTTTTTTGTTTAATGAAAAATTTACAAATAGTTCGAGTCCTTATGGGCATTAGTATAGGAATTGTAGTTAACAGTGTAATTAAAATGAAACTGAACCTAACAGAAATAGTTCTTGATCGACAGGGCAACGTATGGTAAACGGTATAACTCAACACTTTGGGTTCACAAGTCGTGAGGTATTTTATATTCATACTAAAAATAGGTTTCATATGCAAAGTCTCCGTCGTTTATAACCTCATCTTTTTCATTAACGCTATTCGTTACTACTCTCGCTCGAAGGATCCCAAACGAAGTATTAATTAAAGGAATAAAATTATAGTCAAATTTAGTTAATATATAATTTAAAAATGAGCCCAAACTCTAATGGGGGTTGTTAAGCAAGTGTCTCAGGAAATCCATTGTTTTATTTCCGTAGAAAGACGAACAGAAATCATCGTCTTCTTCGTGTACTTCGTCAACGGCATCGTGTCAGTAAGTAGGGAAAAAATCGTTAAGGTATCGTAAAAAGTCAACGTCGTTATCACAGTAACAATAGACGACGACTTGAAGGTCAACGTTGTTCTTGTTTTTTTCGTCAGTAATGACTAACGTAGTTGAATAGAGCACATTTGTACCAAAAGGGAAGGTAATTTACTTAAGAAGTAATTTTATGTTATCACTATAACTTTGCTGTTCATATTCTAATTTTTTGCTATAGGTTGAGTTCTTCGATTATTAGTTAGTTCTTTCCTTGGTTAGTATAATTCAAGTGGCGGTTTTCCGTGAGAACGATTTTCTCCTCTTAATTCAAAAACCAAATTACATAGTTATAATCGTCTATTCCGGACGTATCGACCTAGTTACGTCAACCGTTAGGTGGGGTATGTAACTTATAATAAACACGCATTTTGGTAAAGACAATTGTTTCGTACTAATTACGTTGGGTTAAAGTACGGTTGATGATTTTATTGTCCATAAAAACATTAGGCGTTTTTTAGTTAGGTTCAAAGTACTAGTAAATTACCTTGGTAATTAGGTGGTCGTGGAAGTTACTTATTGCAAAGCTATGGTAGGTCAACGTTTAATTCTGTTATTAGGCGTTAAAGTAGTTACCTGTTCATTGGAGGGAGTGTTATACGTCGTTATACTCCGCTATGTCCGTAGAATTTAGCGGTTCCTAACTAATGTAGGTTTAACTATGATAAAAAAACATATATAACACGTAGTGATGATTGGTCAAATGGAAGATAAAGGTACGTAGGTGAACGATGTCCAAATTAACGTCGACTTCGGCTTTTTACTAAACGGTTTGCACGACATTGTATCCAAAATGGTGTTAGGCACAGTCATGGTCACTATTTTTTTACGAAGTAAATTATTTAGGAGCATGAAGCAGTTATTTATTCAGACGTACACTATTTTTACCGTACACCCGTCGAGCGAATATATTGTGTATTACTCGAAGTCCTATCCGGTTAACGTACCTCAAGTAACGAAATTAACCGTGTTAGCCTAGTTCAGCTGGTTTATATTTCGTCCAACCGAACAATTTGACGAAATTAACAAGTGCGTTTAGGGTTCAAAGATTTTAGAATTCTGGTCTAAGGTTCGGAAGACGTCTACCGTTAAATACTCCGTCTACTACATTGAGAAGTAATCTAAAATAAGGTAACTCGAGATTTTTAAGAAAATTACATCGTACACCTAGAAAACTATTAAAGAATATTTTAAAAAATTTTTGAAGTAGTCTTTGTGGACCGGTGTCTAGCCATATATTTTTAGCTCCCCTACTTCAGTGTAATTATTCTATTGGATGGGATAGTCCAAGAAGATGACGTTTTGCGTAACGTATATTAGGGGGGTATCTGGTTGGATAATTACGTTTAAAAAGCCCATTGACCAACTGGTTCTCTCAAAATTTAAATAGGGTTAGGTACTAACCCGATACTGGTTTAGGACCGTTTAGTTGCTTATAGTCAACTATTAGGTACTCCTCGAATCCATAATTACCACTGGTCTGGACCGACAGCTTAGGGGTAGGTACTTTTTTTTATTCTCCTATAGGAAGAGGCATTGATACCTACGAATACAAGTATGTAATGTGAATAGACTAATTTATTGAGTGCTTAGACAAGCCCTCATACTAACATTAAGTTTTACTATGCATTAGGTCTCCGAAACTGTGAGTGTCACCCAAAAGAATATCGTGTCGTCGAATAGGGGAAAAAGAAGTTGAGCGCTCGTATTACGTTTCGATTTACACCTGTAGGATTAACCTCAACAACTTAACCTGAGTATCTTAGTCGGGTCAAATTTCCGCTAACAAAGTGCATACTAGATTTATTTCTATAATCAACACGATCAAATCTCGCGGATAGAAGCCGTAACTGATGTTTAAGGTTACATAAGTTATTCGGTATTGAATTTCGTCCCGATTGACGACAACTTATTTATTACCTCGCAGGACGAACATTGTTTCGTATCTAGGTCAGACGAAACGGACGTTGTTCCCGCGGAACACGGCGTATTCGAAAAGGATTTCCTTAATAAGCATTACCTTGAAGTAAAACTCAATCGGGTACTATCCGGCAACGGGGGGAAGGGACTAACGGTTCTTGTGGTTTTCTTACGCGGAGTAGTTGGTTTTCACGTGGTAGTAAGCGTAACGTTTCTCTTCTATCAAAACGGTTACCTCTGTTAACCGGTGAGTACGATTTTTATGGAAGTCACTAATTTCGACTTAAGAATTTTAGGTTCCATTTAAATGCTGAATTTAGTAGATTTAATAATACGTTTATTGCGCATATCAAATGGACGCTATTTTGATTCGGTAGTATTTAACTCCGTACTTAAAGAAATAGTTATTTTGTTACTTGAAAATTGGAAGGTTCATTACGACATTGCCGTTCTAAACGGCGTATAGGGCTTCTTTTATTTTATGTTAGCAGATGCCGGTTATTTAACCTCTTACGGAGAAGTTGTCGAGCCACTAACCCCACTATAGGTGAGTCGTTGTAGCTTCGGGGTGATGGTGATCCCATGTCTCGTATAGGAGCAACCATAGGAAGTCTTTATGCAAATAGAGAACGATCACTATTTATTAGTAACGATAGTTTTACTTAATTGCTCCTTAGGAGTCGACTGTGCTTGGATCAAGAATTATTTGGAAGTAGACGGTCGACCAATCATATTAAGGATTAGAATACTCAATCTCCGTAAATTTGGTAGAGTCAATCTGGTTCGAATAATTTTTCTTGGAATAGAAATCGTGCGACACCTAAAAGAAGTCAATTATTGAATAGTGGTTCTTTATGACTTAAGCGTGGACGTTTCTTTGTTTCCCGGACATTAAGTAGTGAGTAAAGGCAGGAAGGTCGACAATCAGCTTACTGCGAAACGCCGTAATCCTAAGACCGCCATCGTTAACATGCTTGATTGAGCTAGGGAAGATGACCAACGCGAAAACGTTCTCCACAAGGGAGATGTCCATAATTTGCTAATTAACCTTGCGAAAGTCCTCCACAAAGGTATAAACGATTTCAATTATTTTTAAGTTAAGCCAGAAGTGCACAAAGTGGGTTCGGGTTTTATGGCGGCGTTGTCTGTAATTAAGGTCGACTAGCTTGTAATAAATTACATAGATTTGCTAGTGATTTAAATGCACAACATTGATGAAAAAGTATTATTCTTCCACTTCACAGTTATAACACTAATATTATTAGGTTTGGTCGAAGGAAATTTGACCGTCGGACAAGAACTAAGTTGTACGGGTTTCAGTATGTCCAAAGATCTGGATTACTGAATTGAGGGAATTAGTAAAGAACATTGAGTGAGTACCGGAATAGTCCACCTGTAGCGGTCCGACGGGGGTATGTTTTTGCAAACCGCGGTGGAAGAAAACGAAGGACTCGCCGAAAATTTTGTAGTCGTTGGCTGTAATTGAAAAGAAAAAGTTGTACTCAAAATACTACAGGTGAAACTCTTGTTATTGGTGTCAGGAGTCCTGTTCGGGGACAAAATTATGAATTATTACATCGTTTAACATTGCTTAATCCAACTACTATAAGAGATACATGGTGTACGCGAACTACATTTTCTAGTAATTTACCAACAAGTATTTCTCGAAATTAAAGTCTTTGTCTGGTCACGAAGAATAGAACTCAGTGTTGTCCAAAGGAGGATTAGTTCCTACAATTTGCTTCGCTTTCAGATTGAAGGGATGTAAAACATAACAAAAGTAAAATAAATTCATTGCCTGTACTATTTCAAGGCGGAGTAGAACAGTTGGTTTTAAAAATTTTACCAGTTGTATTTAGCTAATTAGTCATCTCTAAATTTCGTAAAAACCGTGGGAACGTGCGTTTACTTTCTAAAACTTAGTACGGGAGGCAACCAATAACTTTTTCGAGTACCATCAATGGAGATATGGTTATTTCCAGGTGACTAACTACGGTAGAGGTCAACCACCACATTTAGAAATCCAGTGCCGGTAGGACGATAATAACCACGTTATTTTCTAGTTTACTTAGCGAAACTTGTACAGTAATGTCGTTTATGGTGTTTAGGTGTTGAACATCTCAATCGACTTCTCAATCGAGTTTAATGATTTTTCGTTGTACATAAGAAGCGGTCACTACCGAGGTCGCGACAACTTTAACGCTACTTTGATCGTTAGGTACGGTTAGTTTAGTTTCCGATATGTCTATCTTTAGTCAAATAACGTGAATTCTTGCCTATAGTACCCCTTTGTGATCCATGTTACTCGTAGTCACTAAATCCAGAAATATTTCTTGGGATATTTAGTAAAAGAGAATCGACAGTAATATAACTCCTATAAGGAATATAAAGACCGTTTCTCCTAAGAAATACCTCATTAACGCTATGTATAACCAGTTAAAATCTTTTATTTAATCTCCGCTAATCATTATTTCAGACACGGTATCATCATCTTGGGGATCAAGTTCCACGTCCACCCTACAATACAATGTCAGGGCTAAAGGAATTTTCTGATAGCAGGACCCGATTTTCGTTTTTATAAATAGAATAATGGCTACTTTATTACTGACCGTACCCCGCTTGTCCATTTACCAATCGAAGTGTGGTACGACTACAACTTAGCCTAGAGTAAACAAATAGGTTCCCTAATTGAAGTCCCAGATAAGGAGATTCGACGCACTACTAGCTGTCGAGGTAGAAACTAGAAAAAATACGTCTAATACTTTCACCTTTCAGGAAGAATGTAAGTGTATGTATATCACCTTTACGGGAGCGTCAGTCGCGGCGTAACCGTTGGTAAGCACAGTACGCACTTCTTTTTTATTAGCTCGTGCGAGTTTTAGACCCATTTATATACAAATGCCGGAATTGTCTTCATCGGTTTGAGAGACCATTTAATTCATTACAGGCTCCTTAACCTCGGCAGCAGCGTCGTCTAGAGCTCCCATGACTTGTAGTGGCTTATCCATTATTCCAAATAGTCGTTCGTGATTTGGTACCGCGGAATTATTCTGGATATCCATTTTGGGAAATGACCGAAGGAGGTAATTTATGCTTAGTACTTCATTAACCCTTTAATCGCCTTTATTGTGATGTGAGATATTTCCCTCGGATACATTGCGGCATTTAGTACGCTTTTTATAAGTCTTTGTACCATAAATAACAGATGTTCTCTAACTCCAATAAGACCTATAAAAAGTGGTAAAAAAATGAAAATTGCAAAAGAATATAAATAACCGTATTGTCACAACGTTTGAGAAAATTAAAATAATGTCTATATTGGGTATTTGCTCGAGTTCTATAACTACAAAAATAGTTACTGCAAAAATTACTTGATATGTTTTATGGACGTATAGTTTTCTTATTAGATTTAACGTTCCTACTAAAGTTAGGAATAAATGTTGTATAGCATTAGTTAGTAGGAGTTTAGAGACCTAATCGTTAAGTACTAGTTTTCGTGGTCTAATGTACGAGGTGTAATGGTGTTTTAGTTTGTAAAGTAGATTTAGTGCTATAGTTAGTCAGTTAATATCCTGGCGATTTTTATGGATACAAACAACTAGGGTAGATACATTAAGTTTTTTTTTATCCATAGAAATTGTATCTTTACTAACAGAACAGGGGTCATGAGGTTTTACTTAACTTATTAGGTCTCTCGCCCTATTTATGTTGATGCAATATGCTACACTTAGTCTTTTTTCTTTAATAAGTCTAATCTTTTGGACGTTAATTAAGGACCTATCTATTTAAAGGGTAACGTCCTCTTTCTTATAAACGATCATAGTTTAATTTATCGGAACTACCATAACACGAATGACACCTTCCTGGGCTAGTTTGAAGTTAATTGTTCGAGACCATATTAGTTTAGGACGAGTAAGAACTATAAAATCATAAAAGCTAAAGAAATATAAAAAACTAATTTTTATTTAAATTATTTATAATAAGTAATGTGCCACGCTATTTTGTCCGATAATTTTCACTTGTTAAAATGGGACATATAGTTGGTAATAAATTGTGCGTTATGTTATGGATATGACCTCGTCTTCAAAATAATTCTACCGTTCTAGTACCATTAGTTTATTATTACGGTCTAGACAAATAGCTCCTTCGACTTCTATGACCGAATTAACAGGGGTAATGGGACGTTTAATAACTTTATCGTAAATTTCTTAGATTTTTATAGAACCTATGGGTTGTATTAAAAGTAGAACGTAAATTATAAACACGGGATGTAAAGTGACTATCAGTTAAAAAAGGAGTTAAAATATGCGATTACGAGGTTATACGATAAAGTGGATTTGTTTATAATAAACTTTATTGTCTCGCATTAAATGAACTATACTTATTACTTTATATAAAGTTGTCTAATTTTCTCGAGTCTCTATAACCCATAAGTAATCGATATCTGCTAATACCTTGCCCTGTAAGCTCATAGTCAATAAACGTTGTGATAGGAAAGTTAAAGGAATTTTAGCTGTTTAATAAGTAAGTACGATAACCATGTTTTCGACAACGTCTTTGTAATTTACTACGCTAATAAGTAAATCGGTTTTTTTAATTAAATTGCTAATAACGTCTTCCTCATCTTTGTCTTCTTGTTAATTTAATAAATAATGTTTTGCCCCAAGCCGAATACGTTCCGACCATAAAAAGATTTCGAAATGTACATCTTGTCAATTAGCTTGACGAAGTTCCTCTTTTTTTTTTACTTATTCATATATTCTATAACAAAAAAAGAACAAGATCCATAGAGTCCAAGTTCAAAACGACTTGATTATTTGTGTCTTCCATTAATAACCGTTACAAGTTGAGTGCTACTTTGGGTGTGTTTTACCTGAAGAGTTTCATGAATGGTTTTTTAAAGAAATTTAGAAAGAATGAGTCTTACGTTTTTTTTGTCGTTGTTTGGGCGATGCACATTTTGTAGATTACGGTCAACGCAGGCTAAATAAGTACCGTGATTACATTGTGGGTACACCGTTACATGACGAAAACTATCTCTTCGGTACTCTACCTTATCATTAGTGATAGGATTAGCACTACTACGTCGTAATCGCCGGGTTCGTATAACGTTTGTATTTTCAGGGCATGGAAGATGTACAATATAATTACATCATTGGACATAATTATTCTTACTCTAAATTTGTTATACCAAATAACACACCCTAATTGTCCGCTATATCGCTCACCCTTTTGATGACAACGACTTGAAAAAAGTTTTGAACCATAACTACATTAAATACGGCTGTTTTATAGTTCTCTCGACTGGGTTTTCTTACTTGAACGAATATCATTTTAAAACCTTGTAAAACCGGTATTCCAAGATTTTGTTCTATTGCTCAACCTAGCATCGTTTGATTCTCTTTATTATAAAAGATTAGTATTTCTCTCTCTGACCGAACTCCCTGAGAATGTAGGCGAATAGGCTGTTCTTTATTTTTTTTCTCAACTATGGACGTGCTGTGGAATAACATACCATCTTTAGGGAAATGACTAATGCTTTGTTCGTATAGGAATATAGTTATCTTAAAACGAACAGACACGTGGTTTTCTTTATGTTTATCGGGCTAATTACGTTGCCCTAGTTACGTCATTTCTTGTTCGGGTCCGTTAAAATAGACGAGTCGGCTTATAATTATAAGCGAATCCTTTGCGTCTACTATATTATCTATTGATGTACTTATAACTGCTTAATTGATTTAGTCAATTACTAAATGTACTATTTATGGAGGCCTTCAGTTTTTTATAGTACACTGGCTATGAATAGGGACATGGTCGTTATCTTTCGGGCTCGAAACAGTTAAAAAAAGTTTACTTCCTTTTTCCTTAAGTTTTAGTTACTTTAATTAATGAAATTTAAATACCCCTCCGGCGTATGCTCCGGGAAATAATCTGAAATAGTTATTTGTAGCACTATAACTATAAAAAACAAAAGTCCTCCATATAATGTTGCGAGTAGCATGACATTGGCTTCTTCTATCTCTTGAATCAGATTTATAAAAAAGACTAGACGTCGTCGAGGAAGGATTAGTAAAAAGGTAAAAATTTGGACGACAGCTTTTGTAAATACCTTAACGTTACAATAACTTTTTATTGTAGCTATATAATCCTCTTCCTCTATATTTATAAGTAGTTTTTGTTGTAATAGGTCCTTATCCTAATTTAGTGGGATCTTTAAACGTTACCCAGCTTACACTTCATCTATTTTTTTGAATGAGGTATGAATTACAAGTACCTGAGACCTTACCAGTTCCATTTTTACTGTGAGGCCTCGCTTAGTTAGTTAGTGTTGCATAAGCTGTAAAATACCTATGGTAATTATGTGGATTTTATAATACACCACTGAAATTGAATTCTGGACTGTGCTTTTCGTACGTATAGGATCTCGTTTCCTACTTATTAAATTATTTTTTATTATTACAATCGAGTTGTTCTTGTTCAATAATGTTTTTCCTTCTTTTTAAACGTCTAATATAAGACTGAAGTGGCCTATAATAACAATTACTTAAGTGACAATACCTTCTACTTCAGAGTCTAGTGCGAGGTAATATAGAACTAAAATAAATCGGTTTTTAAATTTCGGTTATTCGTGGGTTAACGGGTGATATATAAAAATATATAACTTAAGTAAAGGGAACAAAAATAAAGCTGTAATCTGTTAAAAAATAGATCATGTAAATATAGCCCTTATATCTTAACTATCACAGGTCGTTGTAATAATTGCCAATATAGGTCTGGAAAAAGTTCTCAAAATAGGGAATCAAGGCAGAATTTAAGAGCCAGAACAAATCATCATTAATCATCAACTAATGCATGGTCTCTTTAGAGTCCTTACAGAAATGTCCATTATACATTTAATAGATCTATTGATTGATCAAAGTATTAATGGAAAAGTCAGACTATTAGTCTGCAACAGTTTGGGCATTAAACTTATGGGTATATTAATCAGTAACCAAAAGATAGTTTTTTCCGGACAGAGACTCGGCAAAAAAGTGAAAGTAAAAGAAGTAATCTTTCGAGAGAAGCTACAGGTAATTCATTTATATTCAACACCGAATTGTGTTGACTTTCGTAGCATCTATGAACTTTACCTTTATTTGATCTTGTAACCATTAATAAATATTAAACTGAATCCATTCATTGTTTCAATAGAACCAGATATTCTTTACTCAACCTTTATATGGCGTTTCGTAGGAAAAGGAGGCCCATAAAAAGATTCACTCACATTTCTCGAAGATTACCAAGACGTTCCCGTCCACGTTTTAGTGAACTATGATTTTTGTATGAATTTGGTGGTGCAAGAAGTCGAGGGAAAAGCTTTCGTCATTCATTTAAGTTGTACTCAACGTTACATAGGGGGACTTAAAACGATGAAAATTCTTGTGAGTTAGGGTAAGAAAGAAGTTGTAAAGAAAATATCAAATACATTTGTAGGAGTTAACGATCATAAACTAATTATAGAAATCGGCTTTTACCGGACTAGACGACGTTACTATTAACACCTGAGAATTTTAGTATCTCTATGGGTATACATAGTTACGTAAGTAAGTTAAGGAATTGGCATATGTGTCGTGGTGAAAGTCTAAATTTGAGCTACCCTAAAAGCAAATTGTAAACTATTAATGAGGGAATTCAGCAGTACTTGTAAATAGTGTGGTTTCATTACTAGTTTTTGCTTAGATCTATTAGTTTATAATCGTATTTTCAATTTAATTAAATGAAAATAAAATCTTTCGAATAGATTGTTAATCACGTGGAATCGGTCGTTCGTAATTAAGCTCCAGTGCGGGATCGATTTCCTAAACGTAAACTTCTGAGTACAATATTAAACTTATTCGTTTCCAATATTCCGTCCACAATCGGTCTAGCAAGGACCTGTTTCCAACCAAACAATTATAATGAAGTTGTTGATCGAGATGAGATATTAAGTAGAAATTTTTTGAGCCAAAAAGTTGGAGTAATATTTTTAGCTTTAGATAAAACATATACATTTGATTTATCGAAATGGTTTTATTCACGTAGGTAAGTGGGTTCGCTGTCGGAAAATATTTCTAAGTAATGTTGTATTTATCAAGACATGGTAACGTTAATGAAAGGCTAACCGAAGTCCCTTTACAAGCACTAAATTGAGTACGCCTATTTGGGTGAAGTACCGGTTAACGGGAAGGTCCGTACTTCCTCGTGGTCGTTTAACCGAATGTTCTTTTTATTAATTAAAATGAAGAAATAGTCTTATAACTACTAATTAAAGTGAGTTATTAAACATAACATTTTGTAGATTAGGTTGGAGAAGGAACTAAAGAGCTTAGTCACGCCTAGGACTTCCGAGTAGTCGGAGGTTGAATGGCGGTCCTTTGAGGGTTGTAGGAGGTACTCCTTGTAATTTTCCTGCAACCCATTAGTTCTATGCGACGACAAGTAGTTGTTATTGGCGATGTCGTTGAAGTTACGAGTTCGGTTCGAAGGTACTGTACAAAATATAAAAAATGGGCTTGGTGTACCTGTTCCTAGCAAAGCTGGCTAAAAGAAGAGTACAGAAGACATACAAACTCAGCAGAGAAGAAGTAAAAGTAGTTGTATTAATGGCACAACATTCGAGTAGAATGAGTGAACGAGTCGTGCAGCAACGAGAAGTTGACGCAATTGTAGAAGAAGTCAAACTTAAAGTTGACTTCTTTAGTTTGCTTAATGTAGTATGAAATTTAATAGTTCGTACCATCATTTGTTCCGCTTCCGAAGAAAAAATATGAGAACGAAACCTAGAAAAACACGTATCGGCGCGTTTACTTAAGGAACTGCATTAACTAGGTAATGTCGATTCACAAGTGCGGTAACTAATAGATTTCAAACGTTTTAGTGACTAAAAAGTTTGACTCTGTAGCACCGAGACGGTCGGACAAAATGAAAAAGTAGTATAAAGAATCGACTTTACAGTTCTTAAAATAGAAAATAAACAAGACCAACTTATACTACTAGACGAAGTTAGGTAAGTTCGTGTCCTCGGAATTCAAACTTGAGTAGTCAGTTGTGAAGTGAATTTCTAAAACCTAGGGTAACTAGAAGGTCTGAAACACCTCCTTATATTCATAGTTGTTCTAAACTATACTGAAGGAGAGAGTATTATAACTGGTGAAGAAGTCATAGACAGTATCGGTACTAACTCCGAGCAACGCATATCTATTGGACAGAAACTAGTAATCGGTGTAACAGCATTAGGTTGTTGACGAAAGAGTGTAGTTTTACTACGGGGAGTTCAAAGGCAACTCGTAAGAGTTAACGAAACCAATGATTTGATACAAGTTAGCCAAGGGGACCGAAGTAAGGGTTTGCTGCGTAGTAGCTGCGTTGTGCGAGACTTCGTTTATAAGCGTAATTTAATAGAAGTTCTCTATTCATCTTCGCTGACGAGGGGTGTAGTGGGACTGCCGGACTCGCAGGGGCGTTGACTAATAGCTAAGCTGCGCTGAGTACAGCAAGACTTGGATATTAAGAATTAGGTGGACGGCGTTAATGAAGTAGTACTGCAAAGACGGTATTGACAAAATGTCGCAGCTAAAGAAGTCGCGAACGTCAAAGTCCGTCAACGCGATTTAGTCGTCTGTACGAAGGTGGTTCTTGTTATAGGCAAGGAGCAGGTCGGTATAAACATCGTTATCAATGACGTGGACCCGCTGGACGAAGTCGTTATTAAACGCGGAGAAAAAGTACCTTAAACCGTAATTCATGAACTACAAATTATAAAAGAAAAAATTCTTCAACTGAATTTTTGAGTCTACGAAGTTAGCTTTGTCATGGGTGTTCCTGTCCAACAAACGCTCGTTATGTGAGTGCCTACAGGCGATATTGCCGGAGCTTAAATAGAAAGACACAATTTATTTGGTCTAGGCTGAGCAGAAAAGCGTGGTATCCAAATAACCAACCTTAATGTTGATGTAGTTCTAATATCTAAACGACATTAAGCATTCGAAGACACAGTCGCCAAGGTCAGTACGGGCTGTTAAATAATATGTATGCCTTTTTTAAGACCTTACATTAACTTCGTTCTCAGACCAAAAGTAAAACTTAGCTTTGTGGAAGAAATCGAAGTTGCCGGACTACATTCGGAAGTCTGGTAGCGGCTGGTCCGTAACAAGCTGGTCATACAAGCAGTTGTTATTATTGGACAGGTAGGAAGTGCTATATTAGCTGTAGCGCTACTTTGTATCGTACCCGGAAATTACGACGTAAATGCACTACGTAATTGTATTACAACGATCGTACTATATTCGAGAGTGGGACTAGGTCTTCAAAACGAAATTGGTCATTGAGAAGATATACAACTACCGGATATAGTCATTCTACACGGACGAAAACGAAGAGTAGCTGTCATATTAGGGGAAGTGGTGGGAGAAGGAGAACAAAGAAGTTTACCCCTTAGTTACATAACTAAAACTACATTTCAAGTCTTGATAGAAGTCGGCGTGGGCTTTATTACTCTCCACATGCACGGAGTAGTTATTCTTACCTCAGATGAAGCAGGTGATATCGTTTTAAGTTGAGAGCAACATGGAACAGAAGTTCTGATTTACGGTATAATAGCGCATTTATTAGTTTCGGCATGAGTAACAAGCAAGGTATTTGTTATAGCGTGGCTATGCGAAGAACAAAACGACTTACCCTGTATAGCCCTATTTAGTGTGGGTGTCAATTGGGGTTTTTAAGTTTATATCCGAAGTAGGTAACTGACAGTGCAAATCGTTCTATTAGTAAGTGTCATTGTTGTACATGTGGTACCGGTCATTAACGTAAATTTATACGTCCGTTTCAACGATGGTTACAAAATGGAAGGGGGCACGCGTAAAGTCGTTATAATGGAAGTACGTTGTGGTAAGGTGGTTAATTAACGTGTAGTTTTACTGCGTTTGGGTTTCAGGCATATCTACGGAGAGAATGACATCGTTTTCGGAGTCGGTTGTAAAGTCGTTCCGAAAGTGGAAGGCGTTTTGCACGAAATTTTACAACCCAAAAACGTCGGTTGAGTCGTAGTCAGTTACGAAAGTAAACCCCAAGTTTACGTAACTAACGGTAATGACGGAAAAGGTATGCGGCGTTACATGCGAGTAAAGCCGAAGGTTTGTAAAAGAATTAGTTGCATAAGTCGTACCGGATTTATTAGGAGACCTCTAAAGTTTATTGTTTAAACAATTACATGATTTTAAACCCCTTTTTATGGTACTTATGGAATATTAAATTCTCTTAGAAGTACTATATTGAATCACTACTCTTTTCAAAGACCGCTTTGTCTGTTGGTGCTATACTAAAAGGTGTTAAGGAAAAGTATAATATGTTATAAAGCTTATCCTTTATTACGTATAGAGAGTTATATAGTACTATTACGTTCGCTCGAAGTGAAATACTTCAGAGACGTACGTAGAGCTAGAGGACATTTATGAGTGGATTAAGAGCTTTGTTTCTTTCTAAAAATCAGACGTTTTATTCGTAGTCAAAAGAAAAGGTAACTGACCGTGGTCCATTAGGTTTTCGATTTAATTTATGTCCGAATTAGTCATTTGAATCCCTTTGAGGGAATCACATAAGAGGTATGTTTATTAGGTTTATTGCTAATTTATGGAGCGACGCGCACGAACAAACTCAAAGTCCTATTTCACGAACTACATAAAAACGATAAACTTTCCCCAATAGTGTACGATTTGCTGGTTCGTAATGAGGAAGTTGTATAACGTCTACCAGTAACTAGAGAAGATATAAGCTATATAATGGTAACTGGTGATGGCCTTGCAGCCCATAAAGGAAGAATTCAGCTATTTGTATAAGTATTAATTAGCCGCCATAACAAGCTAAAACAAACCCCAAATTTGGTAAATCGGTTCGGAACGCTCGTACGTGTTATTGAAAAACGTGAGGCCGGAGTTCGTTAACTACATGTTTTAGTGATTTTTTGAGTATTGACAGAACTACTAGATACGGATAAGAACAAAAACGCCATTGTCCATATCACCGGAGAACATCGTACCGGACCTATGTTCGCTGTTGAACAAAACCGAGAGAGTAATTCGTGCGTGGTTTTACGGGACGGACTTGAAATAGTGACCCTGTTGGGTCTAATTCTAATTGGAGCAGTATAGGGAGAACGAGACGTATAACTCGTGTAACACGATTGCGGAATCCCAGACTTGGAGGTTCAACTTCACGATAACCTACAAGAGAAAGTGATTTAACGTTTCGCGCATGACCTAATAAAACATAGCGGGGTCATCAAACGTAAAGACATATGTCTTCACGTACACCGCGGTTTTATGCGTATTTTTGGGCTTTTACTGACATTCAGGTTAGTTAGTAACCCCGTTATCTATTTCCACTATCGTTTTACAATCTGTGATAATAATAAGTTAATTTTTTTCTCTGTTAATATTGGACTAGGTTTTTTCAAACATGTTTTTATATTGACTTAGTCATATGACCCATGTGCATCCGATATACAAGTGTTAATAAGAACTAAATGTCGTAAGTAACGAACTTATTCATTAACATCGGCACAAGCTGGAACTATTTTTAACTATAGGTTGAATATTCGACGCACATGTTTAAATTGAGATACTAAACCGGTCCTAAAATTCAGATGTAATTTTCGTTAGCGTAGATGAACAACCAGTGGAACACAACAGCGGTTTCAGTAAAAATTTACTAAAAAGGGTTGGTTAGCAACTAGATTTTGAAGTTTCTGTAATAGTTTTTGTCCGAGTCGTTTAACGACGGGGGTACCTGGACGGACGACCTAATTGACTCGTTGGAGTTCTGATTTGAGAAGACCGACATCACCTGGTAGACATTCATTGAGAGGACGTGTAACGCTGTTTAGTTACACGAATGGGTGAAGTCTTTAATTCCGAAGAGCTTTACGAAATTCCCTTGCGCCCACCTATGAGTCTGGTCGACGGTATCGTACCGGTGGTTTGAATAATTATTCAGGTCCCACCAGGAATAGATAACGGCGGTTATGTAGGGCTTATAAATTTAGTCCTTGACTTGCTCGACTAGGAAAGTTGAGTAGCAGTGAATGAAGACGTTTTCGTTATTGTCCTGCTACTATTGCAAGAAAGTGAGCAGGCCGATTTTACGGTTACTGAGGAACTACGGTCCAGAATAGTTTTTCTGTGTTTCGATATCCATTTACTCATGACAACATGAGTCGTGAATCTCGTTCAAAAAGGTTGCGTTCGTAACGAACAAGAAAGTAAAGGCAAAGTTAAACGAAAGCAAGAAGTAAATTAAGTAGATTAACGACCGTTATTAAAGATCGAACAACGCCTAGACACCATTAATTTGTAAGCTATGGGTTTCGGTATAGCAGGTTAGCGGGCCGGCGTAACTCAGAGCCTCGTTACCGTTTGGGGTTTAGTCTGAGAGATTCAGCGCTTTTAAGTGCAGGTCTCTGAAGTTAATTTCGAAATTAGGGACGAGCTGTCTCTGGAACTGCATAAGAACTATCTGGAACTAAGTGGTATTATGCTAATAAAACTAGGTCGGGATGTTGTAGTCGGTGACAGGGATTTCGTTGATTCAGGTTTTTCGAGCGGTATAACCCGAGCCATTATAAGTAGAGTGCTTTGGTTAACCATAAGTGGTTTACAGACGCGTCTCGGTCGTACTGTATTTTCTATTGAGGTTGAGGTCGTTAGCTAAATGATCCTTTAAATGTTAGAGCGACCAAGCCTAAGTGCTATCGTATTCGAAAACCTTCTCAAAGGCGTCCGTTTACTACTAGACACTAATTTTGTAGCTATGGATTAACTAAGCGGGAAAGATGTGGGAGTTATGATCGTTAAGGTAATAGATGTCATTATTAGTTGCGCCCTAAGGTAAACGACCGGTGAAGTTGATAAACGCCACAGTTTGGTATTGGTTTGAGCTTTGCCAATCCTTGATTTATGAGATGTTTGACTCGTGGGTAACTCGCATCGCGTCATTATCGTTCACGGCAACTCCAGCGAGGTAGCCGTAGTTTTAGTGGCTAATAATTTTAGGATACGACAAGTGCATTGCGAAAAAGGTTCGCATTCGTACGGAATAGATAAGGGTAATTCGATAGTTTTCCGTTATTTCGGACCTCAACAAATAGGTCGACTCTTTCGAGTCATTAAGGGGACAAACGCTTATAAGCAAAGTTATGCAGACCTTATAATCCATTTAGTTTACCCAGACTATGAAACCCCGCAACAAATTATTCGTACATAATCAAAAGAGGTATTTGCTTGTATGGTTGCTAATCGTGAATATCTCATTCGGAGTAACAAGGTTATGGTTACTTAACCGTAAAGTAAGTTAAGAAAAACTACAACGAGTGACTCGTGTCTTTTGAGCCACTCGTTATTTTAAACTATTAGGAATTCACAATAACTACCCGATATATTTCTTTGAACACACGATGTATAAAAACGATTACTTAGTTTTACCGGTAGTTGTGTTTAAAACTAGCCGTAAAATAAGAATTCAAAACGTGATGAGGTACAGGTATTAGGTAATCGGTTCCTAACTAACCCAAACCTACGTTTTTCGTAAACCGAAAGTCACTATTTGGAAACGGTTATGTAGCATAATAGGTTAACACGATTAAGCCCGTAATTACTAACTACATTATTTACTACGCCTCCAAAACGTACATTACTTATAAAAAATAATAACTCGTTGGTCCAAACACGTAATACCATTACTTCTTGCTGTAGAAGGAGACGGTCTATAAGACTCTTATTTAGTTTGGTACTAAAACGGAGCACAAGAAGCTCAACGTCGAGTGGTGGGTTACGTTGTTAGTACCGCAGTAATACGCATCGAAGGGTTATTTGGCCTCAGTTATGTTGGGTAAGTGGAAGGTTTAATACTATAACAGAATTATTCAGTCGCATACCACCTAGATATCCTAGTATCGGTTCTGTGTCGTTTTTTAACTCATTACGTAAGGGAAGGCTTAACTCACCGAACCGTGCGAGTCCTTAGCTTGATGTAAGACTCAATTAATGTTGTATGTATAAACAAGCCGGAATTAGTCAGGTAGAGACGCTTTGTTGCGAAAATTTAAAGAATTACGGACCGCGTATGCTAGAAATAAAAGATAATCTGGCTTTGCTTGTACTGGTAGTGGGGGAACTGGTTTTGGATAAGGCCCTCTATGTCGATGTACACGAAGAAAATTATTTATAAATGACTTAAGTTCACTTGGGTATACAACTATTACTCGCCCTTATCCGCGGGTTTGCTTGTATCAACGGAATCCCGCTCATTGAAGGGTCGGTTAAAGTAAATTCGGTAGCGTTTCTTATAATGCAGCAAAAAGCATGTCAAGAGATTAAAGTACATGTGTGAGTAGTCCTGGTAGATTACGCCGTTATCGACGCTGAACCTAACCGCATTTGCATGGTATTAGATTTATTCTAAATTAGGCTCATTCACGACGTTGATTGAGAAGTAAAGGCGTTCGTTTGGGTTGCGCGGTTGGACCGTATAATATACTAAATCTGTAACTTATTCAAAGTTAACGATATAGACATCGTGGACCTTGAACTTCTTAACTTCCGCGAAATATGGGTAGTTTATGTTATAGTCGTATTCGATTTAGTACTTAGTGGGTTTAAAATACAAAAAAACGATTTAGCTATTGAACGAGTTTTTTACTTATTAGGTGTGTTACACATGAACCTAAACGGCCTTTTAATTAATGGTTACGAAATCCGAATCCGTTCGATGCTAATTAGCATAGAAGATAACTTCGATTTTTAACTCAAAGCAATTATTCACCTTAGACAAAATGCAATCGTGGTCGTTACTATTTAGGTATTCATACTTACCCCATGCGACCTAGTCCTTGATTTTAGCATAGGGGCCCAGGTGAATAGCGATTACGGTCTACACGATCAGGGAGAAACCTTGGTTACCATCGATTATAAACACAAAGCGATAAATTGACATGTAGTATCAACGCAACTATGGTCCTTCGGTATCTTGCAGAATCGGAACCTTAAGGAAACCTGTACCTTATTGCTACTCATAGACCGGAAACTTGGCGAAGCTAATTGAATAAATGTTATACACCCCCTCAACCGACTAGTCCTAAAGGGTATGGTTTTAGTTATTATAGGAGAGGTGCGCGAGCGCGGAGACAAAAATTAACTCGATTACATAATTTTTGTATTCCACCGTTTGCTAAATATGCACCTTTAACTGAGTATTATAACTGGAGACATCATATGAATGTCGGTATATATTAAGTAACTTGGTGAGATTTGGTACTTGTAGTTAAATCTTAGGCGTCTTGATGTACGTCACGTTCGAATATCACTATTATTTTAAGTCTAATTAAGGTAATAAATACTTTCGTCAAATTAACAAAGATTTTGTTTTTAGTAATCACTAGACGGTTAATTTCTGTAAGTTCCTTAACTACTTGTGATATACTTAAATAATTGCGTTAAATTTGGCCTTTAGTAGTAGTAACCGGTACTTGTATGGCCTTTTGAGGACGGAGACAGTTAATACTTTGTCAAACGTCTCGTTGCTTATCCATATCTTACGTACAGGTATCCACGTCGCACAGCATGGATATTACAAAATAATTCACTCGTAGCACGACAACAACGACCCAAATAAAAATTTATTCCTATCGGACCACGTGGCTTCGCTATGGTCCGCTGTTATCTAATGTTAATCTAAACAGAAGAGCGAAGCTCGTGTAATCCTTAAACGAGATCGAAACAATCATCAGCTCTATCTGATGAATCAGGTAGTTGTAGATGTCAATTTCATTATATTCGGTACAAAAGAACGAATAACGAAACACAAACATTACTTATTTGTACACGAAAAAGTAATCGTTCTTCGCTTCACTGCAGAAAGTTTTCGAGCCTCGCTAGTTTGCGAAACTAGTTTTATAGTTGGTGTATCAAAAGTGCCCATCGTGAAGGGGTTGAATGAACGTTCTTTGCAACAAAAACAGCAAGTGACCGTACTTATTATAATCCTGTTAGAACAGATACATGACTATGTGGAGCCGGATATCACTATATTGGTTAATGACCTAGTGGACCATGTCCAACTGTCGTTGCGCGGTATTTTCAATTATTTAAGGGTTGCGGAAGCTATGCTTCTAGTGAGGGTCATTAAAGACCAAACCGTACAACAAATTGTTTAGCAAGTTCTAACTCGAGACTTCATTACCCACCTCGTTCGAACGATTGTTAAACTGGATAGAATTATAGCGGTGCAGGGTTTAACCGTATTTCTAGTAGTTCAAAAAACTTTACCTCACGACAACGTTGAAGTAATTCAAATAGTCTAAAATAAGGATTTCTAAAATTAAGAAATAGTTCGTCGAGTGCGGGTAGAACTTACAAAGATAGTATTAGAACGTAAAATTTGGTTACGTTTTGAAAACGAAAACGCGCGCTCCAAAACTCTATTAAATTCACCCCCAACTAGGTTAGCGCTCTTCCAAAAGAAAGAAAAGGTCAGTTTTGGAGATGGAATAGCGGACAAAAGTCAACTATTCAGTTACCGTGTTACACAGGTAATTGTGCACGTGGAGCTGTCGCCACAGGGTTTAGTGATACCTGCACTATCCGTTTTAGATTTCTACAATGTGGAACTCCATTTAGTTCTTGTAGAGGCAGACCTCATTTTTGTATTTGAGATAGAAGTTCTTTGAGACATCATCATGAAAGCCCTTGTGGAAATAACGAACGGTAAAGGGCTACGGTGCGATTATGTAGTGCATCGGTAAGTTAAAATGCGAGCACCGAAACAAAAACAAACTTCGGTGGAAGAAATATGAAGGTTACGCGACGTTGGGGGTAAAGCCGGTTTAGCACGTAGTCTTTACAAGACTAAACGTGGAGTTTTTGGGAGGGAAGCCACGAAAATTGTCGTCATACGTTGCTAACTATCGGTAATCCGAATCCTAATTATTATATTAGTAGTTTAAGTCGGCCTTAAACGAAGGTATCGCATACCTGGTATGGATTCTGAAGTATTGTAACTCGGACCCATAGCTGTTCTTGAGCGTGACGTCAACGTAGTATTTAAAGTAGATCACTATGTAAGAACGCACAGTAAAAAAATATCTATGATACCTATACAAAACTTGCAGGTATTTGCCGTTTTACAAGATATGGTAAACGAAATTAGACGAGTAAGTTGACTCGGTGTTATCGTAGTTGTTTTGATAGAGCAAGGTTGGCAAAACGAAATTCCGGAAACCGTTAGCGAAATATGAGGAGTCCTACATTTATTGCTTTTCGGTATAGGAGGTAAAGGGTAAATTAACGGGGTTAAGGGTCAGACAACCGGTTTCCTCGTATTTAGAGGTAGCGAAGTCATCGATTAACGAACGCATTAAGAAGTCTATTTACGGGACGTCAAGAATTTTGCGTATCTGCAAGACGTTCAAATTAATTGTGTTGCGCTTGTAGTAGATGGTACCGATTATTGTAAAATGCTTACAATAGTTAAACAACAAATAAAACACCCATAAACAAATTAGGAACTTTCGACACGTAACGCGAGTACGCGAGATACGGGAACTGGTTAAATCGTTATAATCCTGGATTAACGAGCTGTTGTAGTAGTTACCTGTCTAGTCGTATCACATGCAAAAGTTTTTATTAACGACGACGTTCACAAAGAACTAGTTGGAGTTCTAGACGTTCATTTAGCCGGTATCTGTTAGGAACAACGTTTGTTCTAACAGGACAAAGACATCGTACAAGAACAGGACGTTCAACTGAATTTCATGTACGCGATGCTTACTCAAGTTCTAATAGGTTTATTGGGAAACGTGGATTGACTACTTCGGTGTTTAGTTGTAGCTACGAAGGTAGAAGCGTGTTCCCCTGTCATAGAAAATGAGATTGGTAGTCAATATAGGAAAAATTTGTTACGCTAACTAAGTTGTACTCGTCATACCCCTTTGTATAGGTAATGGGGACGAAAATAGTCGCATATCGGAAAAACTAATTGATTATATAGACATAGTGCTCGATTACAATGCCCTAATGTACTATGTATATGTTATGCGAGACCTAATTAACTTAGTTAAACAAAGTGTTAAAGTTCACGTGGTCTAGCTCCACCCAGTTAGTTGTGAAATAACGTTCCAACGACTTGGTCGAAAAAATGAAGTAAATGTAGTAGGTTTAAACGTCGTATTTTCAGATGTAAGACTTATACCAATTCAAAACGTAAGTATATCCGAGAGAGTTGGTATAAAAATGACGGAAGTTGTGGATCTTGAAACCATGTTTTGAATCGGTAACCTTCACTTTTTAATGGGTCGGGTGTTTTATTCAGATCGTGATATAGACATGAAAAATTCAGGTATTCGACGTAACGAACACTGTGGTATCTCGCTAAATTACGGCTTAAATGAACCCATTTCAGACAACCTACTTTACTCTTTCATTAAACTATTAGACCGTTACATATACACTCCATAAGTGAACTAAATCTGCCTATTTTTGTTATCTGTGACAGACCCGGTGGACCGACCTCTTTTTAACATATAACCATAAGAAGGCGTTTAAAAAAATATAAGTTGAGTAGCAGTTTTGAATTTAGTCAATTCAAAGACTTTTATTCTCGTTAGAGGAGCAGAGGACGTCGGTGAAGTTAAACACGTTACGTTACAAACAGAACGTAACTCAGTTAGTTAACAGAATTACCTTATTATAGCCGTAGCTCAAAACGTAAATTTTGTCCTGTAACTCACTAGAGTCGTTATATTGCTCCTAATGATGCGAGGGACTTAGGTTGGTAACTTCGAACAAAAAAGAGATGTATTGCTTGCGAATCGGCTCGAAATAAGGCCATTAAGGTCATGGGACTTTGATTTCCAAGGTCGTGTTAAACACCAAATCATACCGGTATAGCACTGTTATTTAGCTCGTTAACAAGAACAAATTTTACTTAAACGAGAAGACGTGAGTATACGACATTACTTGTTGGTGGTGTGTAGCTTATTACTCCTGTAAAACCGAGTTGTGCATTTCTTCTACCGAGTACTTGGAATTCGTTCTGTGGGAGTAGTTTTAGAAAAAAATAGGACCATATAACTTTGAGCTGTTCAAGCGGGCCGTTACGTGGAACTTATTTTCAGCGAAATGGTAGTTATGCGCGTTATGGAAAAGGAAGTACCGAATTTAATAGTTAAACTCGTCAAACTCCCCATCCTAATTCAAACCTGAAACGAGAAGAGTACTTTACAAGAGTTGTTTATTTAGATATTTAGTTGGACTTAATAGTCAACGTTAGCAATCCTTTTCTAACGTAAAAAGTTCTACAATCTCTCATGGTGTCCGTTAAATATAAACAGTACCATTAAACAATACTGTTTTGGGTGCTACATGTTTAATTGGAGTGGTAATATCGCGACGTATTTTATTTTATTGTACAAATACAAGACGAAATGACATAAAATCATTTCCTATTGTTAGAGAAAAGTAACCAATTAAAACTCTGTTGGTTTTTACGCGAATAAATAGTTCATTAAGTGTCATGATAAGTGTTACAATAGGTGTCTAAAACACCTATTTGAAATGAAATTAATATAGTTACTTTTTTTTACTGCACCGAGACCTATTCCCAATATAATTAAAAATTACTTTTTTTTGTTCTTTTATATTTTAAAGAGGTCTTTTCAATAGGTGTCCTATCCCTCTACTACCCTAAATGTTTAACCAGCATATATTATCGTCTCTTTTTTAAATTTTTGTCAGAACTGTCTCATAAAAAATTTTTTAATTCTAGTTTAGGTTAAGTTTAGACAGGATAGAGAATTATGAAGAACGCATGAGCAAAATTGGTTGAAAAATTAAGTCCGGTTTTTCGCTACTACGGATAGTATTCGCATTTATTTTATTGACGTTAATGGTAAACTTGCTATCCTTTGGAGTCAAGTAGTACACGTTGTTTGGTCGAGCGCTAACGAGGACTTTGTTGATTTTCTTTGGAATTTTTGTTGACTTAGTATTTATTGAGGTCTATCAAATACGTACACTGTGATCTAAGTTACATACGAAACGTTAGTATATGAGAAGTAAACATCCTTATTGTGGTTACTTCTAAGATGATAGTCCTACTGATTAGTGGCCGAGCAAAAAATCTAAACGTACAAGTAGGTTATATTGTGGGTTGGTTCGTTCTGCAAGTGTATAAAAAAAAGAGTGACCGCGACTTACAAGTGGTTAAGGCCGTCATTTTTATTAACGTAGTGTAGGGACATTTGATGACCGATTTCGTGTTTCGAGAGCACGACGGGCTATTGTTTTATTTAGTTGGCGGAGTTAACGGAAACGAAGGAACGAACTAACTTCAAGTGCGTACAGTGACGACTAAAGTCTTTGAGGGTTTTCCGGACTAAAGAATATATCTTACCATAATTGGAGTAGATAACTATTAAAGAAAAGGACTTCATTTATATTTTAATGAGGACCTAGTTCATGCGGTGTCGCTCAAGGGTAGTAATTTGGTAGATTTCGTCACTTAGGGTAACTCCAACATTGTGAAAATGTTACAAGGTACCGTGTGTACGAACGAGGTAATGGTTCTACCCGTTGTTAATGAAAAAATAGAAAATAAACGAGTCCATTTTGACTTCGCTATATAAGTATTCTTTATGGTACTTTCGGTATCGCTTATTACGGGAGAAGTGAATTATGGGACCCATATCGTTTTTCTCATCGGTCGAATAGAACGCAAACTACTTTACTTCATAGTTTTGTTCGTTGAACACCATCAAGTCCTATTTCAAAGTTCTATGAAAGTTATTATCGGTGTAATACACCAACTACTTCACCGCGATTTCCTAAATTTCTGCGATCAAAAAATTACCTTAGACATAATTAATCACGACCTCGAACTTTTATTTCAGGTGGTACTTGGTGAGCTACCGGTTGGCGAGAATTTTTTATCGCACAACCGTTTAAAAACTCGGTAAGTTTATTTATCGAATTACGTCTAAGTATAGGGCCACTACTTTACCTAAGTAATCGTTGAACAAGTACAACAAGTAATCTTTAGTGTTAAAATCCTAATAGTACTTATGAAAGATAAAGCGGCACTATTTAATTTCAATTTCTTCTTTATTTTTCTGACTTAAATTACGACCTTCTTGGACGTAATTAGTGATCCTATCGAAGTAGTTAAACAAAATTAAAGTAATAAAAAAAGAAGCACGTATGTTATTTCGGTATTGTGTACTACGAAAAGCGCTATTGAGTAGTGATGGAGCCGACCATTCTTATTACCCCTGTACTCGTGGGTTATGGTAAGGACGTCGAAGCTACGGACTATTTATTCAGTAAACAAATATTTCGTATAATGGACTAAGTTGCAGTCCTTGTTGATTCTATAGACGTAATGGTCGTTGTCCTCTTTTTTATGGAAAAAGTGCGCGACTTAGGTAACTTTATCGTAATAGTTTACGATTACCCGGTAGATTTTATGGGGGTCATTAGACAGGCGCGAGTCGGTAAAATGTGTTACGGCATCGTAGTTCACATCTACCTTAAAAGAGTAAATGTCAAAGTTGACGTCTTTCTTAACGTTGCAATCCACATGGATCGAGCTCACGCACTTTATCTAGCTAGCGTAAAACGTGTTACAGTGTGAAAAGAAACTCTAATCCTTTATCTAATTAACGCCGTAGTCAGTTTTTTTATCCAAACCCCATTAATCCTTGAAGTTCCCTTTTATGTACCGAGTATGCTGCAGGGCAAGCATTAGGTAATAGGAACCTTTGCTAACCAAAGTAGTTGAGAAGACATACTTCAAAAGGAAAGTAATAACGAAGTTGAAAGACACAACGACGATTAAAATGGCGACAAAGTCGTCGGAGTAACGACACAAGACATCCTTATTCGAGTATTCGGCTTTATAGTTATAATGGGAGAAAACGCCGTCGTTCTTAAAAGACAAATCCCGGTTGATCTTAGCCACATTAATTAGGGAGAAGCCGTCTTCGTTAACGAGGAAATTCACTGTCATGTAGGTGACCCACATGGTGTCGTCAATATTCACCAAAATCACTTAGAAAACGGTATTAGTTCGCGACTATGGTTACGAGGACAAATCCAAATTCAAGGTGAAATCCATTAAGTTGTGTGAAAGAAAAATAAAACCAACAACCGCGATATTGGCAACGTTCCGGCGATTAGTGGCAAAATGGTTCAACTAATTGAGGGAATGTTAATTCGAGTTGCTATACAAAAAGGCCATAAAAAAAGTGATGAAGCTCACATTAACATTAACACAGCGGGTTTCAGTGCCCTACAAGCTTAAAATTTCAAACAAGATCTATTTACCATGGTCCAGGCCCATTGAGTCAAGGATTTTGTCATCTATTTTCGCTACGGGGGGTGTAAGGCACTCGCTATTAAAATACTTTCTATAGTAAAAATCGTATGAGACGTAGTTGTACGCGACCTAAATGTAGGGGGCTGTACTACCGTTTTTCGAGATATAGAAGGCCTCAATTACATGCATGATTCGAACGACTAAATGGTTACCAATCAAGTAGTTTCTGTACTAAAAGTTACATCGAGTAGACATACGGACAATATTATTTTTTAAGTATTAGGTGAACCAACACACCAGCAATAAACATTGCACTTTTTATCAACGGGGTGTTATTTTTTGTACCCCGTACATATAAATAAAGCGTCGAAGATAGAATTGCAGAGCTCTAAATGGAAATCGAAGACGAAAAAATCCATTAAGATGGGTCTCGTAAGGAAAAAATTTTCAACGAAAGCGGAACAGACGTAGTTAACAACTTCCATTTCTTTCACTTGCGAGTATAAATGGCATTGATTAAAGAGCCCTTTATATAAAAAAGAAAAGTAAAAAAAATCTTCAACTAAAAAGCGGACACTACCACTCGCTTAATGGTGAATATCTGTGTAACTACAGAAAAAGTAGGTATGGTCCGTAAAGGTAGACTTACCATTTCACTAGAAATAGAAGTTGTTGTAGGTAACTACCGTATTCTAATTCTAAAAGCTTGACTAGGTCCGAAAATGAACCACGTTTGTAAAGTATTTTTAGTACTTTACGAAATAGTTGAAGGACGACTTCTGGATTTTTTCCTAATACCCCTACAAGTTAACTTTATCCCCATGGTAAAAAGGTAAAATTATCGCGTAAGTACAATAGCTGAGGCAGGTTAATTAAAGGTAATTGCAAACGTTTATGTGGTTTATGTCAAACTATATGTTTTCATTAAACAGTTCAGTTTTATGAAAATTAAATCAGATGTCAAATTATTTATAGTAAATTAAATATCAAGTTATGCTAAATTCCTTTTATAATACTACGTACGGTACCAATACCTTGTTAGTCCGTTTTTCAATTAGATATTTCTTCATTTTTTTGGACTTGGAGTTCTTTTACTTCATGAGTAATTTCAAGTACGTACACCGTAAACAGCATGACTAAATGTACACAATCTACCACTTAATTTGTTAGGGTTCGATGGAGACTAAGGTCCAGTAGTTTAACAACCGTGCCAACGTTTTCATCCAAGTAACTTATGGTTAAAACAGTAACCTGTTGCCTAACCCCAAGGCACCAATCCACCTTCAACACTTTTCACAGGTAAAACAGATAGTCCTGCACTTTTAGAAACACTGGTGCGAGCTAAATGACCAATAGTTTAACTACCACCAAAACGTCTTATAACACACCGATTGGTCGCTAAAACAAAAGGATATGGACTACCAATAAGACTACTAGTTCGACGAGGCGATAAAACACGTCCTAATTAACCAATGGCCCGGAATAACTTTTGTTTATTGCGGTTTGTAAACCCTAATATACCTAAACCACGTCGTCGTGTATAAGAATAAGTTCATCGATTTTTTGTTCCTGCTTGTCAAATACAGAAATGTTCAGGACCACTATTGGTTCGAGTTCTCAAACGGATATTCAATCCACGTCATACCCGACCTCTGAGTCTAGTTCTACGCGGGATAGGAGAACTACGACGTTAGTAAAAACGTGGGCATCCTCGTGAATAGGGCGATCGCGAAGCATTATGTCCTTTTCCTCCCTATCATCAGACACGACCTTAAGTGTACTCACTATAAGGGTCAAAAGGGATATTATAGGAAACCCCCCTCTCTCAAGAAACAAGACATCGGTTAGAGTGGTCTTTTCTACCACTTCTTAAAAATAGCGAACGTGGCTTTTAGGGACAATTTTGTCTTCAAGTATGCATAGGTAATTCACTTCGGTTAGTTCGTGAACTACTAGACGCAGTACCCGCCAAATGTCCGCGTCGTCAATAATTCTAGTCCTGAATGCTTTTTGGGGTTCCAGCTCCGTTTTTTACAAAAATTACTCCCTCAAATCTATCTGATTTACTGGCTTAATTTTTGTAAAAAATTGCTTCTCTCACCCCAAAAAGCATTCAGGACTTCTAATCTTTAGTTCACTGCAGTGAAAAAATGGTTTAGATAATCTACCAATATAACTATATAACGTTTAGGTTGTATAAATGGATAAATCTTATGAGTGACTTTTTGTAGGTATCCAAGAACGGAACTGAGTTTTATAAACCCTCGTAGCTGTAGTTCCTAATAAATGAGTAGTTTCCCTTAATAATACAAAGTTGTTCGTTATCATGCTTGTGGAAGTGGGTCAAACTAAGTACCTAATTGTAGACGCTATCTGAATCCGGTTGGACTAATATATTTTCGGGACCTCGTTGTGGTTTTAATATAGTTATGTAATTAAGCGACACCGGACCTTCATTGTCAAAATGGGCGTAGTCTACGCAAAGGACTAAGAACGAAACATCTTCTAGGACGTGAGGAATGTCTATCTAAGCGGGAGGAGTGAGCAGGCCCACGTGTTAGTTCTGTCCTTCTTCAGTTAAATTAACTTGGAACATAAGTTTGAAAAATATTTTGGTCTTGGGTATTTTATCTTCGTGGACCTTGGAATCTTCGTCCACTACAGTACGTTCATCTTCTAGTAAAGATGTATCCTGAAAGCGTTGCGTGGTTATTTCTTCCGCACCGTGTTAACTGTCGAAATAACCGTGTTATACCCAAGTTTTCATGGCACTAGCTTGAATTTTTTAAAAATGTAGATTTTTGTCCACAAAGTATGGAACCCTTATTTACAAATGACCAGTTACCACTTAATCACTTGGTAGGACGGAAATTCAGTAAACTTGTTAATTAATAACTACTATCACTTCGCATACGACGGTTAACGTAATTGCAATTATTATGGCAGTAATACGGAGTTCCAAAGGGAGCAAGATATCTTTACCAAGTATTAAGGCCGAAAGTACATTAGTGATGTCTACATTCGCTCAAAGCATTTTAACTACCACCGAATTCGACAAATAGGGACTCTAAAATTACTTATTTTTCGATTGATAAAAATCAAACTGTGATTACTGGCACCCAAGTCATCTGTCGTAAGCATTAAATGGACGACGCCGTAATCAACCTTGTCTATAAAAAACCATAAAGCCAAACCGAAACAAAAAGAAAAATAACGGGTCACGGTAATAACGTTCGACCAAAAGGAGATTTAGGGTACTTCCTTAAATACCCACCCATTTTTAATCGAACCCCTTTTTTCGCCCCAAATAGCGATAAACCAAAGTTACCTACGTCTTGCAGGAATATATAGGATGTAAAAAGTCAAAATATCGTCCACGTAAAAACATAACGTAATTAGGTTTAGAATAACTTTTATTTTGCGAGGACAAATAATATTAATTGTATGAGTAGACCACAAATTGAACCTAGTTATATATTCCTAAGGTAAATAGATTAGCTAACTGGTAAAAAACGAGGTATAAACCTGAAAATGAGGGAAAGTAAAATTAAAACTGATATCCTAACTAGACCCATTAATAAATAGGAGTAAGAGATTTGGAACATTGTGTAAGAGTAGTTCTAAGTACCTGTAGAGATTGTCGTTAGTAGGAAAGAAAAACACCATAACTTTAACGACCGCAAGTATGCGTTCTAACGTTTGGACCTCGTAAAGGGTTCCGATAACGAGAAAGTCATTAATAATAAAAACAATGCTACGAGAAACCAAGTAACTGAAACCGAAACGATGAAAGCGGCTCAGTTAATTTAAAATAATCACCATAGGGAGTCGATAAAGTTCAAAAAAAATGAGTTTATGTTAAACGATTTGACTCAAAGTAACAATTACAAAATTAGCACCATCCAACATAACCAACACGGTTATTAACCGATTAGAGGGGCTAATTTCCAGATAATAAACGTTCATTACTCGAGTTATTAAGTTAGTTTGTTAGGAGGAGACCTAATGACTAATATGTCCGTACACCACATAGTAAATAGTCATGGGAAAAAAATAATAATGGCTCATAATTATGTAGGATAACCAAGTACTATTGAAACCGATGGGTTTACATAAACAAATACATACACAAATACAAACGACCACGTTATGCTAATCGGTCCGCTCTTTTTTTTGTGCCAAGGACCAAGTAATAAAATAGCAGCTAAGAGCCTAAATAACCGTAATGATAAAGTGAGCGGTAATCGAAATGAGGAGGATTGAGCGATTTTATACCGAGCAACGACGTAATACTAAATAAATAATAATCGACAAACAATGAATAGTGAAGGAGTCGCTACAATACCTTTTTTTAAGAAATACTAGCTCACTGATTGCTTAATAGATTTCCTAGAGTACGCTCGATTTAAGTCCGCAGTTGCTCTAGTATCTAATTGTAGAACTAAATAGTCAGGAAATGATTTTCATAAGAAATGAATTCTACTTTTATTCTGATATTAAACATGTCTTATTAATAGGATTTCCTCAAGAGACACGGATTGAGACGCGTTAGTCAGAGTTACTGTAACTTAAGCTCAGTCGAACTTGTTACCAAACGATGATATCTTTCTCTGTTACGTGGTTTATGTAGGCTTTGTTTAGGAGTAAATCGATGAGTTAAAGAACGTGCAAAACCTGATTCTCTTCGGTTTGTTCATCAACTCAAAGACTTTTGTTGACCGCCTTTGCTTTGATAGTTATACTATCGGGTTCTTGATTACTTCCTTCTCCGCTTTCGAGTTAACTAATCTCTTTCATGTCGTCTACTTTACGAGGCTGTCGTCGCAAACGAAAAAGAAGAGTACTGTAATTAAAGGTTCTTATTTCGTGTACATCTTGTACAATTACTCTACTGGGTTCTCGTTTATCTATTTGTCGAATTTCTTTGGTTTCGACTTCGCTTTTTCTTGAGCAATTAACTTTACGTATAACGGCTACGATTATACGCCCGGTTACTTTAAGATTTCGAACTGTTTCTTGAATTTTTTGATCTTTCACTTAATTGATTGAACCTTGTTCTCGATGTTCTCGAGCTTCTTCTTACCAACCTCTATCTTCTTTAATTACGACTATAAAGGCTGATAGACCTTCTTGAGTTGCTCAAAGAAGTTTATGGAGATAATTAGCTAGTCGGATATCGACTTATATAATGCGTACGTTTGTTTGTCCATTGTAGTGATAGTCGTCTCAATCTCTGGGAATCTCGTGACGTTTGCCGTGTTCGCGGATGACGTTCGTTACAACTATCTCATGTCCTTTGTTGGCATGTGGCGGAACTATTTTCTTACGTTGTAAACCTTTTCGCTGAACGAAATAAAGTTAGAGTTGATCTTGTCGGCGGAGTTTGAGCACTTCTTAATATAGTTGTCAATTAACTAGCCCAATTTCGAGCTAATTTACTTGTTCATCGCAGTTTGCTTCTTTATGTTAACGGATGCGTAGCGCGTCCAGTTTATCTTCCAAATTCTAACGTTCTTGCGCCTAAAAGTGTTCGTGACGTTAAATATTCTTTTCTTTTTTAAGAGGAATTGAGAGTCAATCTCGGACAATTGCTAAAGTCAGTTCGGGTTAAATAATAACTGGGTTCAGTTTTCCGAGCAATAGCTGCCATACCTCTGAGTATACGACAAAAAAGTCTTTTATACCTAGGGCTAGTACGGTCACTTTTTCTGAACAATGTCCGGTTTGATTTGATACTTTTCGATTTTGGTCTATAAACATGGCAATGGAAAAAGGTGTTATTGGCGTTTGTTTTAGTTTGTCTTTACAAATCCTGAGCAAGAGTTTTAACGGTTTCAGCTAATGTTCTGAACTACTCAGCATATCTATCGGTAGTTCTTTTTGTTTATGTTGAATAATTTAGCGGCTGTGGAAATCGATACCGTGAATTTGGTGTTGGGTTTGATTATTAAAGATTTGAACTTGGATTTTCGTCGATGAGCGAGTACAATTTCTCAAACCACGGTTGAGTACGGGGTCGGGGGGCAGGGCTTCTATAATAATTCCGTTCTTTACGTGAACTCCGTCATCAATTCGGTCTTGCGTTTGCACTTAATTTTGTTGATTATTCGCTTCACTCTGGTCCCCTTTAATACCGAGGTCTACGTGCTGAACCAACCGAGGTATCTCAATTCTTTGACTATGGCCTAGAAGGACATGGGCTTAATCTAAGCTCAAACTTTATAGGCTTTTTTATTTACAAAGATTTTATGATCCGAGATAACTGTAAAGTAAATTAGGGTGGATGAGGGGCGCGAAATACGCGCTCCTCATCCGATTAGTTCGTTACGAGTTGTCGGGGATCTCTATTATGTAGGTTTAAACCATTTAAGACTCACTAAATCGAATAAAGGGGTCGAGTTGTCTCTAGTTTCTTGATAAGTCTGGGTTTATAATTTAGAAAGCTATTAGATAAACTGTTATAGATTATGATTAACAATTGTACTATGTTAATGGTTAAATAAGGCGTGAGACAAAATATATACTTGTTACCGAAGGTTGTAGTGAATTGAAATTTGTCGAGACATCCCAACTACCCACGATAACAAAGACAGCAAAGACACCACCAGCACCAGAAAGAGAGGAGTGGGATCTCAACGCAAAAACTAATAAGCCGGAGAGATCCCTTTCCGGTTTATTAGTCCGCTATGCTGAAATTGATAAAACTCCTCTAGTTGGAACCTTTGGCGTGATCTACGTTTTCGTAGCGTTTTTGTTTTTTGTTAGTGGTCAGCGCGATAAAAATAGTAATCGAATACACGTCGTAAAAATAAAATATTCATGTAAGAGGTTTTGAAAGGTTCACATTACGGAGTTGTCAACTACCTATGTAAAGTGGAGGTTCCAAATCCAGAACCCCAAAATAGTCCTCACATGAAGACCTGGATAGAATAGCATGGAGATAAACATCCCTAATAGGAGCTGGTAATGCCGTGCTCTACCCACTGATGCCCTCGGTAAAAAACAACACGAAAACCATAAATATAAAAAAGAGTCCGGGTCCTTAATTTATGGCGATAAAACCCCGCAAGAAATTGCCCACATCCACAAAGGAAACGCAGGTAACGAATAAAGTTTAACCGTCGTCATACCAAAGGGTTTTTTATAATACGAAATGACTGGAGTGATGAACAATGACGGCGGTACTAGCCACGTTAAAAACCTGTTTACGGTGACCGTACCGACCAATCGGTTTATCCTACCTCTCGGTCAAATCAACTACATCGGACCTACCCTTATTAGAACCGAAAGAACAAGAATAAATAACAATTTCTATTTGGTAGGCAAAGGTAACTTTGTAGTGTTAGTCTATGAGTCGTACGTTGATTTTTAGGTGTAAATACCGTTCTATAAAATAATTAACATTTTTTGTTTGTTTTGACCAACAATTGACCTATATCACCAAATCGTAAAAGAGGGTAGCAATAAAAAACACCAAATACCCCTTTAGGAAAAAACGTTTTTCGTATAGTAAATCTATTTAACCAACGGGGGAGCGAGTAAAGTAATCATAAACATCCTAATCGCTAACGTACAGGGAATAAACGAAATAAATAATTAGCTTATTTTTTAGCGACGCGTAAATAAAAAATGTCATGAAACCAAAGACGAAATAGCTAATCAAACTATTAGAAGCGAGTAGGATACGGTTAAACCGATGACTCACATAACGAAAAAGAAAAGCCAAAATCAAATCCTCGTAAAGGTTATCATAAACATTAACCTTTTCTTAGTTTAGGCAATATAGACCGCCCATGTCATTCAAGAAATTAGTTACGGTCACTACGAAAAAACCTACGTTAATGACTCGGTCGTTATCCATTCGACGAACTATGAAAATCATTGCGTCCATGAAGAGTACTAAAAAGTGATAAATCAATAGTATAACGTAATCGATAAAATGGAAATATAGTTTATTAACCACGTAAAAACTACGCTACCCACTTTCTACTTGTAGTATGCCAAGTAATTCATACGTTACTTAGTAATTCAAATTATTTGAATTACTAAGTAAAAAATTAATATAACCACTTACCGATAACAAATCTGTGACACAAGCTTAAGTATAATTTGAACTGGATCTGATTTCGATCAGATTTAAAGAGTACCAGTATTAGTCTATTAAGTGACCCATACACCGAAGTTTATTATTCAAGAAAATCAAGTAAAACATAATTGCGTATAATTAGACGAAATGAAGTTGGAGGAGACATCTAACTAATTATTTGAAAAACTAGCGATTTAATTACTTAATTTTAGTCTACTAATAAGTTATGAGAGTTGTACTTGTATCTGGGTTCGCTTATGTGGACTTCGGTTGAAGTGGAACTGAGCAAATATCAGACGATGGAGTATACTTAGACGGAAAAGATTGAGAAGCCATGAGTGTAGTTTATGGTACGGAAGTTGTAATAGACGCCGGGAAGGTCATATGCATTACTACCCTACGAGAACGAGTGGTGAGTATCGTTAATGTGTCCCCAGAAATTAGAAATGAAACCTGTATGGTTTAGGACCGTCTGATAGATGCCGGGGGACGTTAAAAGCAGGTTTTAATGAGTAAACGTGACGAAGTATCGCGTTTCACGGTATTCTTTTATCAAAGAGTCATAAGTAGCGAAATGGATATATTTATTACGAGCTAATAGACCAAAAATAATTATTACTGTTCTATTTATATGAACTGGGCAAAGTATCTTTCAAGGTCAAAACTAACTTAGGGAAAAAATGAAAATTACTCTACACTAAATAATTTCTATTAAGCTAATAGTAACAGGTCGACGTAAATATAAACCATAAGCAAGTAAATATTAGTAGTTTCCATAGTTATTTGATTGTCCGTTTAAAAGTTTGTTTATTATAACAGGTTTAACTCCGGGTAAAATTTTGAAGTCTTTCTTGTCTTAAATTCTTCTCTGGTCGGGTAGATCATAAATCACTAAAGATAAAACTAAGTGTGACCTCGATCGATGATGAAACAATGCTGGGTAAAAAAAACGGACTATGTCACGAAGTAGACGAAAACTATAATTTAGTAGCTGAGAAAATGGTAGTATTCCTATTTTTCGCTATGGCTAACTATACCATTGTCTTTATCCAAGAAGGAATAACTAAAGTTAACATTCAAAGAGCTAGCTGAGTGCATCACGAAGGCGGAAACAAAACCGTACAAGGTTTAATGACCAAGCATTTATTTAGTATTTAAGGAGTGGCGGGGTTGCTGTATGGTTCAGTAGGAGAGCTGTATAAACGGAATAAAAACATCGTTTAAGTTTTTCTTGGACCAGCGGTTAGTTCACTGGTATCCATAGTAAATGAAAAAATTTTATTAGTTATAGTTAATTATTATCTCGTTTACACTTGCCTGTTAGAAAGCTAAAATTTTAAAGAAAAACGTTCATAAGAAGTTTTTTTGCAGCTAATATTTATGGACAATTCGATAGAACTCATCTAACCCAAAAGTTCTGTAGTACTTCAAATTATAACATTTCTGAGTCACGTCTGACGAGCCTTTATTAAACACGGTTTCGTTAATTAGCAACTAACAGACATAAATGCGGTTTGAGGTGTATTTTGTTTGGATTGTAAAGTAAAACCCGATTATTTCCTTTCGTCCGTATCGAAAATCCGAAAAAGGGTCGAAAAAATTATACTAATGTGTTATTGGGAAGTTAACATAGACTTTATATTATCCTAACCACAGCATTATTTCTGTTTGTTAGGAATCTTCATTTTTCTTTATTTAACCTTTGCCCGAGTGGGGTCGAATTTTGAGATGATTAGTGCAAGTTTAATAGACTACTTTATTCTATTTGTTAAGGTCTACATGGTCTATCCTATGCAAATGACATTAAAAAATAATAGAGTTAGCGTAGCAGGTACCTTTCTGACCTAACGTTATTTGAGTAATTAAGAAAGTTATTGAGGTCAAGAAATAAAACGTAAAGTTCTGAAAACTGCTCTAAAAGTTCGAGATAAAATCTAAGGAGCTCAAAAGCAAGTAAAACCTATGCGACTACCTGTAATTAACGTTTTACTGAACGTGGTTATTCTAATGGTAGACTTAGTACTTAGCCTAATATTACATAAAGTTTCAGGTTAGGCAGTATAGCAAACAGAAATTTACTGAGTTAGTGTCATTTACGCCTTGGAAATTAACGAAAAAAGGTTTCGCTGTAGCTAAAACAAACTAAGAGCCGCGAGTAAAAGACATTTTCATGTGACTTTAAGTATGGTTAAAGATTTAGTTAAAACTTTTATGCTATTTAAAGTGTAAATATGTAACATAATTTTCGTTATTTTAACATCAAGTTTAGTTAACGTCGTTGATTTAGTAATGACGGGAGTTATTAAGGAACGTTCGCAAGTGCTCGTAAACGATTAAGATGAACACGAGCGAAATTGAAAAGTCTCAAGCGAGAATATTGGACCTCCCATATTTAGTTTTTAGGTCTCTCATGTCGGTACTAATGAGGCTAATAATTCTAGTACCGTCCCTTTTTTCTCCATTATTGGACAAGTATTTCAAGTTATCTTCCGGTTTCCGAATAAAAGGTTCAAACTGGTATACATCCTTCTTATTATCATACAACGGTTGAGCTTATTTTAAATAATAGAGCTCGTAATCATATATTTTCGGGACTCCTCAGTATCTATGAATTTAATATAGGAACTTATAGGTAAAAGAAATTTTAAAGAAGATTTTTTCAAAGATATAGTTCTTATGGTTGGTATTTAGGAACTTTTACTAACAGAAATACGTTACCTGAATTGTTATTCTTATAGAAAAGAACGGGCAGTTCAAGTTTGACTCTTGAGTAAACGTCAAGTAAAAAAAGGTTTGAAAAATTATTAAGAAATGCAGCTGACTATAGTAACATATCTAATATAGCAAAATAGACAAGTAATGGGAGGAGTCCCCATTAGGTCGCATGTAATATAAATAACAGATGGGTAAGTTAACGCGCTTTTGGACCAACTAGTACTTATATCACGTAATGTAGGCATACGGTAAGCGAAAGTCTACAACAAACTAATGAATCGGTCGCAACTCGCTAGGACCTTTTTATCCTGCACTCGAGAACGTTTACCCTGAGTTAGTGTAGAAGATGTAAAAGTTGAAAATTGAGATTATTGTATAAATTACTTAAAAGAACCAAAAAAAATCACTTGACGGTAGGATTTTATCACTACAAATTTTACTGTTTTTGCCAATAATTACCTTCTCTATACGCTCTCACAAAATATAAAAAACTTAATTACATTCTTTAATAAGGGTCCGAATTTTCCTAATCTGGTTGTCGTCACCTTTAACTTTAAAAGTAGGTAGCAGGTTGTGGTTTTGCACAACACTTTAGTTATTTTACTAGTCGGCGCCGCTATTTAGGGTTTGAATTTTACTTCTTATGTGGCTTATTTGAGTCGGTTTCGGTTAATCACCTTTTTAATTTACTTTGTTAATTTTTTGTTTCCCGTCATTAATATTTTGAGTTTCGTTGTGGTCCACGGCGTCTCGGACCTATAACTCATCCCAGGTTATGTTTTTAAAATTACTTTTTATGTAGATATGGGTCTAATTGTAAATATTACACGAGTATATTTTGTTCAGGTCTTCTATTATTTTCTTTTGTTGATTCTTAAGCCGACCAAACGTTATTAAAAAATAAATTTGTTTAATTTCTATCGGGACTATTTTATTTTGGGTTCCGACATGGACCAGAGTACTTCTATATAGGTCCCTCTAAATGACTATTTACTCCTAACTTTATGGTTCGTTTATTTAGGTTTTCGGGGTACTCCCTTGTTTGAGGGGGTTAATTCATGCAATGTCAGGATATCATATGAAAAGGTAGGTATAAGAAAAGGAATCGATATTTTTTATCATATTCGGTTTCTTTTTGAATATCTATCTTAATCTACGGAGATAGCTATGTCTTTGCATTAAATTTCGTTCTTGAATTTCTCATTCGATAATCCTTCCTGAGAGGAGATTTGACATAAGTAGATATCGATTGTTTTAAAAAAGAAGTTCTCTGAAGCGAAATAAATTTCCAAATAAGTGAGGTAACTATTATTATCTTTTTTACTTACAAAAGAGTACACCTAATTATTATTTTGGACTGTTACTTCTATATAGTACGTAACTTGGTCAGAACCGTATTTGAAAAAAGAGTTCGTACCAAAAGAAGTAAGACAGGAAATTGCAAGGACTTTGTGGCCTAACTCCATCACGAAACTTCTTTTATAGAAAGTAGCGAACTAGTACTATCTCTAGCGATTCGTTCTGATGGTAAACGAGACCCCAGTGATTTAATATTGCTCAAGGGAGTGGTAGTTGCTATAGGTGGACGCTGTATAGGTCTACTCACACAAGGCTATTATAAAAAAATTAACGTATTCGTGGAAGAAATACCCAAGGAAAAGGTCAATCGCTTATTGGTTCGAAAAACCATTCCGACAAACGTATCTCCAACAGGCTAACAACATTGTATACTCATTAGTCGAATGAGTCGCGAAAACTAACTATTGAGCGTTATTTTAGGCATAGTGGTCCTCTACAAGGCAATTATTAAAATGGAAAGTCGCGTTATGACAAAAATAATTTGCGAAAAACCTAGTGAACGAAATGATTATTGTTTCCTAGTCCCTATCGTTCGAGATAATTAAAACCTAAAAAGAGGACTTAGTATGTAGGTATATTCGCTTACCATAATAACCCAAACTAAAGTTCTAAGTTTGACGTTACTAGAAAGGGGAGAAGAAATGAATGACAATGATGAAGTAATTGTTGGCAGTCACGAAATTCATCACAAAAGCCAAATTAAAGCCACCCAAATGGATCAAGAAAGCGTGACTACTCAAGTATTCCGTGAAATAAAAGTAAGTTATAACGACGACATAGACCTCGTCGCATTATGGTGGGATTTAGCAGTATTCTTCAAGGTGAACCTATTAAACCTCAAACTATAACACTTGACAGTTAATAATATAAAGGAAAATACCTCGAATATAATAAGAAAAAGTTCAAGTAGTAATTACTTCAATTTAATAGACGTCATTTGCTTCCACTGGGACATTTAACTTGTATCATTAGAACTAAAAACGCTCTTTCGCAACAATATTTTGCTATTAGCCCAAAATTAACCATATCCCGACGACGTCGCCATTTATTGAAGTACGGTGATCGACCTCTTTCATTAAATAGGCGTAAGGACGACATTTGATGGACCGGTCAAAGGCGGAGAAATTACTCTTATGGTTGCCAACGTACACCGTTAAAAACACGTTATTAGGGTAGATAAAAGAGACTTTCGCAAACTCTTAAAGGATAAACTAACTTCTTTTTTCGCCGTTTCTTTGTATTTATTAATCTTATCGCGTGCCGTAAATGGGATTATTCTAGGTACTTCATATCGAAATGGCTAAGTCTCGGCTTCACGTTGGGGATTAGGTTCATAAAACCAGATGCGAAAATTTTCATATAAATCAAACTATACCTTTATATACCTACGACGCAAAATAGGTTGGTTACTTCATCAAAATTATTTACTCCGAGTAGGTATCCAAGGATGTACGTAGTTAATCGTAGCTAAGTATTGAAAATCGTAGACATAGAGGAAATTGGGTTCACAATATGGGTGATACTCTATGTAGTAGATATTTAAATAGTCGTCCTCAAAAGGATAGGGGACAGGTTCTTTGAGGCGACGGTATTTTATTTGGACCCTTTTATTTTATTTCACGTTAGTATAGTAACTTCTCAGAAATACATTCTTAAAGTAAGAAATAATGTCGTAAACTGAGAAGATGATATCTTTGTTGTACGAATACAGCACAACCTGTATCGTTAGAAACTCTATTCATGTCTTAGTGCTATGAATACCCATTATCTGAGTTCTCTAGTTTTCCTTTGAAATCTTATGGATACGGTGGTTTTCGTGGATTTATCCTTTGTTGTTTATACCGTTGGTACATTCTATTCTTGGTCATATTTTCACTTGGTAATAGGGTCCTCAAAGACGCTACTATCTATGTTATTTATTTTTATGGTTGCTCATTTCGTTATAGGTTGAAGGTATACTAGCTTTTAGGCGTGGTTATTTCGTAATTTAATGTTTTTATTTTACGTTATACGCTTGTTTTGTCACGAGGACGCTCGGATTTCCCAGAGCCACTATTACCGACATTAAATGCGTAACGGTTTTCCGTATAACCTGGTTATGACATTCTTTCTTATGAACGTCTTCTTTCTTTTCGCTGATTGAAGACGGTAGGACCTTTACCCTCTTTACTTTTGTAAGGTTGATTATTTAAACGTATTTCTCAGTGTATCCCCTAAAATACTGCTAAATGGAAATTTTTCTAAAACCCATTTACTAGTAAATTACGGTAAGGTATATGTTAAGCACTTCAACGTCGACATATTTGGTTCCAACAAGGTTTCCCTCTTTTTCGTCGTAGATAGTAGTCGTTTCACCGATGTTGGGGATTTGGATTTTCGTTTCAATTCGGGTGATTTCCAGGCGATAGAGGACCTATTGAGTCTCGAACGGTTGGGACACAATTTATAAAAACACCGTGACGTCGCTATTTTGAATCAAGGTCGTACTTTATGTTTTATTTAGGTTAGTCATGTCGTGGATTTTATCGTTCCCCATATAAAGCAACACCTAAAAAATGGAGAGGACGATTATGGTTCGGTAAAACTTTAGGTCATTTCCGTTTTCGTTATGGAGGTCGACTTTCACGGCATTTTTATAAATGGGTTGAAAGAAATAGACTGTTTAATTAAAACTGCAATAGGTCGCAACCACGTTGTACTTCGTTCCTTTGCTAACGTTATGAACCATTATATTTAAATTACTATGAACGTATAAATAATGTGAGTTGTTCGTTAAATTAAGGTATTCTCAAGTTATAGTGCTGTTTCTCGTACTAGTGGTAACGATGTTGTATCGGCATGGGTCTTTCACACTTACGACAACTTAAAAAGTGTTAATTATAACCTTTTTTTACTGAACTTATGACGTCTTAACGGACATAAAGATACCCTCAGTAGTGTTGTATTCTGTCGGTACTACAGGTGCGTTTATTTTTGGGTTGAAGGAAGGGTACCCATTTTCATCCTATTAATCTGTAGGGAGGCCTCTAGCCTTTGTAACATGGTTCAAGTGTATCGCCGTCTCGTTATTTCTAGTATTTTTGTCGTCGTTATTAGGTACTTTAATTACTTAATGAAGGGCGGTAAACCCGTGATTATTTGCCCGACTTGTTGGTGGGCCTAGGTTAGTAAGGCGGTCGTCTCCGTTACTCTTATAATCGGCAACTTTATAGGGCAAAATTGTATTTTTGGATACACTTTCCACTATGAGGTTAAATCGGTCTTTCATCAAGTAATATGTTCAAAATTATTAAGCTATATAATGTTTATGAAGAATTTTTATAAAATGATAGTCGATTAATGCAAATCTATAAGAGAGACTAATCCATCGCTAACGTGATATGCAAGGATCACTATTTATTTGATCCGAGACAACTATTAATGAAATAAGCGGATAGAGGGGTCAATTACGCGCCTTAGGTTATCTCCGGCATAATTATCCATGTAAAATCATACAGAGACATATCTCGGGGCGTATTTCGCCCGCTTTATCCGCCTTAATTTACTTTACAGTTGTCAAGATCATTACAAAAGCGAGATAACGAAGTTAAAGGAATTACTAAACGAATAGCAGAAGTAGTCAAAACCATAATTTGGTTCTCAGGTTCTAAAGAAAACGATTTAGGACCCAATCTTCGGCTAACCTATCACGGTTCTGTAATCGAGACAAGGTATAAGAACGTGGAAAACGACAAACCCGTAGCCACGTATTGCGGCGAGACTATGGGCCTTAAAATAAGCGATGTTATCTTTACGGACATGGACAGGTTGTTTTCTTTTATGGGAGTAGTGTAAGTGGTACTGCTTAGCGAAGTCGTCGTTAAACTCGTCAAACTTAGGTGCTAAGTAAAACTGCACTAAACTAACGTGGTTTACCCTATTGGACTACGGGATTTGCGAGTTCAAGAGCGTGTTGCTTGAGTAACTGACCTATCTCGAGTAGTGACGTATGACGATAAAAGTAGCTGATTGATGAGGAAACTATAGTTTATAACCTCTAATTTAAATAAATGTCTAAAAGTTAAGGTAATTTTAGTTATAGTATGCAACTTCGTCCTATTTTAGGGAAGGCGTGAGACTATCGAGATGTTTCATGTAATTCGTAGTAGTCGTATGAGAAGTCGAATTTGTTACCTATTCGAAATACAAAGTTATACAGTACACGAGAAGCTATTAGAAATTACTTAACTGCACCTAAAAAGTCATATATAAAGTTTGTTACCTCGTAGTAAGGGACGGGGTTGTACTTTCCGACGTATACAACGTATAATCCATATAGTATGACAGAAACCGGTGAGTTTTACCATACGGTTAGTTAGAATAGTCATTCGTCTACTTCAGGTGACCAATGGGCGCCTAATGTGAGATTTTGTATACGGAACAGCAAGTAGTTTTATTTTAGTTTCCGTTAAACCGGTGACTTAACTTTGGCAAACGTTTTATGGAATTATTTGAGTCAATAGCCAAATTAAAGACGCCCAAGTTTCATATAAGGACATCTCGCCGGTCGAACTATAAATCTCACTATCGTGCTAACTTAATTATGGAGTGGGAATACTCGTTATCATATTCACGACATAAGAAAAGGAACTTATTTCACAACTCGTTATATTCCGAGTAATTAACATTCTAAACGATACTGAAAACCACTGCCAAATTATTCACATGCGCTCGGTTTTGCTCTCTTATGGCCGAAATCATGGTTAGGATATAGGAACCCCTCTACGAGGAACAGAAATAGACATAATTAATTGGTCGAAACCCCACGACAATTTGGTATAAGTGATTGCTCCACCAATTTACGCATAAATAGCACGTTAACTAAGTCAGCAAGTTTTCTAAGTGTTTTATAGAACCATACGAAACTATTAAGAAGTATCGGAACCGAATATACTTTTTAGAGGAGTGTACATCCTTATTAGTCTAGATAAAATACAACTTAATGATAAAGAAATTAACGGAAATTTTTTCGACAGTCCAGAACCAAGCCGAATCCTTATTGTTTTACGAAGAAATGAGGAAATTGTTTAGCGCGCTCGCCTATTTCGTACGAGAGCCGTGGTATTTGGAGTATAGGGACTAATTACTCCGACGCGTATTATAGGTATCATCGGCCGCGGGATGGAGGTCATTGATTTTAGAAGTAAATGTAGTGAAGGAAATTTGGTTAATTAGATGGAACGTTTAGGTCGTAAATTATATTTTCTATTTCTATAAAACGGAGTCAAGAGGAATCATGCTATTATAAGAAAATTTATTAAAAACTGTCTACAAATATTTTTAATATGCCGCAACGTGCTTGATTATTGGCGAGATTAAGTAATCTTTTTTGTTATACTACGACGCCTCTTTAGTAAAACCATTAGTCAAGTAATTAGTACATTCGGTAAACGTACCTTAGAGGTGGGTACAGCGGTTTTCATCGTACTAATAGTTATTGAAGTTCTCCATTGCTATTATGCAATCGTTTATTAACCGCTTAAACGCGATTATTTAGTAGTACTGGCAGATACAAAAATAGTTAGTTAAGTCTTCGTCCCAGACCATCAAAAAACATTAGTTGAAAAGGTAATTAACAATTTCCGTTGAGTCAGTTTATTTATTTTATAAAGCCATAGTATATTCTTCCTTCTTGACGTCTATTGAGTGGTGCGTTTAACTAAAGAACGGGAAAACTGAGACTATGATGTATACGTCGATTGAGTAATACAAGAAGTAGGTTTTTTATGAAGACAAAATACTCGCAATGATGCCGAACACTCTATGGGAGTTAACGATTATTTTGTAAAAGTTAAAGTCGGTTAAGTTACGCTACTGGTGCTTAAAAACAAACAACTAGAAAAGAGGAGTCCATTTGTTCGTTTGGTAGAAGAGCTACAAAGCGATTTAGTGGTGAAACTATGTATGCAAGAGGACCTTTTTTTCCTAGTAGGTATTTTATAAATGAACAATTGACTCCAAGCAAATTTATTGGTTGAGGTTGTAATGTTGGTCGTTATATTTAAAGAGGGAGAAGACGCTCAGACTGACCAAATTCAAGCGACAAGTTTGTTATCTACGCACATAAACGACGCCCTTATGGTTACCCCTGTGACGGCACTTCTAGGAAACAATGTAGTTTAACTACTTGGTATGTCGGTTGTCATCAAAGTCAGCCGGGCATAAGTAATTTATAAGCTTGCCGTCCATAGAAAAGTTGTTAACTAACTCGATTAAATGTTCCGTTTAGAAGCGGCGGTTGATGGTTGCAATTAACTACGGGGTTCGAGTATCCATTTTCCGAATAGTAAGCGTTTACCCTACCTCAATCGAAATTTTTCAATTAGCAAACGAAACATTCATACAGAAAATTACAATGGCACAATTACCCGAGTCCCTAATTGTAGTTTGATGGCGGACTGTCATTACCATTTTTTTCACTGCAGTGACAATTTAGCTTCCGTTACGAACATTTATTACGGCATACTATTCCAACTAATAATAAGGCTATACAGAATTTACGGGTTCTGTTTATTAAGTTATTAACTGGTACTAATTAGTACTGCGGGAATCCGCACGGGCACCTTGGACTACACATTTATTATATTCGGTTGACTCAATCGCTCAAAGGTAACGAAGAGCCGCAAAACCTCGATTATTAAACATTACCTTATACTCATGAATTAGGACCTATTACGACAAAATTATTTCGTTTGAGAAGTACTTAGTGATTACGTCCAACCCGTAGAAGGTTATTGCGATTTTGGGTTCGCTACCCACTAAAATATAGTTAACCTTATATTCGACGTGGATTTATGGTCGTTCGCTCGTATCTTGTTTAGTATAGAAGTAAAGAACCATTTATTTATCGTTGAAATAGGGGTGTAGGATGTGGATATAGCCTTTTCTTTGACCGTTAAAGGTTTTGTGCTACTGAGTTAACAAACATTCAATATCAAACACGAAAACTTTAGTTTCGTACGAATACTCTTACAAGATAACTCGAGAGGTTATAAAAACATTTTTAACAAAAAAGAACTCCTTTAAGTTGGTTCCATAACAATATATGTCCGGTGTCACATAGCGTTATTCCATTTAACAATAGACCTTGTTCGAGTCCGAGCGGTTGGTTAAAAAATTTAACTAACCGGTTTACCCATGTACAAAGTTCACACCGTACGCGCAAACTCTGTCTCTTCGTTTACCAACAACGTGACAATACAAGGCAGTGTTATTCTTGTTATCCGCGTTATCCTTGTAATTAACCGTTTTTTTTAGGTAGCTACCGAAATGTCAGGACAAGGTTTAATTCTAGACTATTTAGTTAGCTATCAAAGCTATGTTAAGGTCTGTAGTACATGACTAAAAAAAATAAAACTATCATTTAATTTCGCAATTCGTCCTGAAAATTGTTCCTGTTTCCGTTTACTACATTTATTCGTAGTATGCAAGGTTATACGTCAAGTAAAACTGTTGATTCAACGAACTGATATAGTGTTATTTACCAGCTGGTCAGGGGAGGGAAAAAACGGAGTTATTTTTATCCTAAACTTTTTAAACGACATCATAAACGAAGTTGTACTACTGCGTTTAGATGACCTTAGTATTTCGCTCGGAAAAGTCGTGGATCGAGTCGTGACAAGAGATTATTATAAACTGTTTAGAAGCGCTAATAGCGTAATTGAAAAGGTCTTTCGCAATGAAATACGGTATTTATTACTCACACTCGTCTCGGCAACAATGGACAACCACGTTACGTTAAGTTACCTTTTAAGCCTGCTATAAGTTAAAAGGAAAAAACGTATTCTTTAAGTATCAGGCAGTAACAGTCTAGACATGGTTAGTTACCGAAAAAAGAGGTGCGAGCTTTTTAGAGGAAGTGGGTTACCATATTTGGGTATGGTAGGTAATGAGGTACTTTCCGTGCCTTGTGGTTTTTTACAGCAAAAGGAAACTATATCTATTAAACACAGCGTCTTACACTGCCAAGTTTGAATACAGGTACCTTGTTACTATCTGGAACCTATAACAAGGGTAGGGTAAGGTAGAAATATTGAACTCTTCGGAGCCTTAGATAACTAAAGAGACCCAGCAATATGGTTTAACTTAACTATATAGAATTAAAACGAGCGTATACTTGTATACCTAACCGACTCGAGCGGACTTGTTAACGGAATAAGTCTCTACTGTGTAGGTGAACGCTCAAGTAGAGTTCATGGTTGACGTCACTTTTTCTCACCAAGTAACGTAGCGGTTGTTCTATGTCAAAAAGTGACCCACATTAACCTGCAACTTGAAAAAAACACATAACTACATTACTGTATTTAGTTGTTATCTCTACGCTCGATAAAAACTTATTTGGGTTTAGACTCTCCAATTGTTAAAATGTAATTTTCGCTATAATTATGGTTGATTAGCAAGATAATGTAATGCATCTTGAAATTATATTTATACGCTATATAACGGGTCCTCAACGACAAAATAACTTGTGGACCCGACATCCAAATATCCATGATTTATAAATACTACTAAAAGACGCGACGTATTAAACGCTTTTTTTAAGTCCAAACAAATTAGGGTATCTACGTTTTTAGACTCCATGAAATAGGGTTCTTGGGAGAAGGAGTTATGAACGTTGTTAATTGAGTTTGGGTCAAAAAAATAGTCGCAGGTTAGGGGTCGGTAATTATTTTGACTCAGGAGAATCTGCAAAACGACGTTATACCGGATCTCGATAACGACGGTTATTTATTCGTACACGGAGAAGTTTCTCGACTAACGTAAAAAAATCTAAGCTAAGCGAAAACTTTTGGGGAAGAAAAAGGTTTAAAACGGACTTGAACCGAAGGAGTTCTTGGTAAACAGGATTAACTATTAATCGAAGACGTAGTAGTTCGTAACGCCGACGAGATATTGTAAGGTACATGTAATTTATACGTATTCCTTTAAAAAATAAAGCAAAGTTAAATAACATTTATCGGCGGTTAAGTTTTATCATACGTTAAAGGAAAAATTCGTAAAGTAGAGGCCCAACTAATAAATGGGCCAAGCGGACGTAACGAAAATAAAAGAACCATTAAGAAAATTAGAAGGTTGCAAAATTTATCCGGTATTTGAGAGGACGGTAAATGATACTACAATAGACCTAGTTTATAACATTATTTTTTTAGCGATAATGTTAGTTCTAGTAGTTTGGTTCTTAGAAATCAGGTTTTGGTCGCCTAAGAAAATAAAGGAAGGGTTAAACAAATGATCCTCCTGAAAGAACGAGAAGAAATTACAAATTAAGACTGAATATTTCTAATAATAGTTATACTAATCTATGTTTTATTCTTTAGTTAGGTCATTAATCCGATCCATGTTTTTTATAATTGGTTTGTTATTTGAACGATCTGGGTTGTGATATCAATATTAGTAGAACGTTTCTTGAGTTTTCACAGTATTATTGAAGTCCTTGTAATATCAAATCAGGGGTTCGTTCTTTCCCATTATATATATTTGATTTCTTTTTATTAGGGTTCGTTTTTTGATTCGTTTAGTACGGATTCTATATCTCGAACGACAACGATGATTTAGCTAGAACAAGGTATAGTGGGGATTTTATCGGAAAAGGAATTAAATTCTATCGTCTACCTAAATTTATTCATGTGAACGACCACTATAATTGGTTAAGTAAAATTTTATCTTATATGTATTATAAAATTAATATCCCGTAATGTACTTCGCAATACAAAAATACTAAAGGCTACCGTGTCCTTAATGACGACTTTGAAATCCGGTATCGAATTAATGGGTTAAACTTGTATGATTTAAACTCGCTGAGTGATAAGGGATACAACTAAGAAATTTTTTTCGCCTTGTACGACAACGCGTCTAATTAGTTCGGAAACTCCTTGTTCCGTAGTTTGGAGAACACAAATGCTGAAACTAGCTAGGTCTTCAGTCTTTAATAAAATTTTTTCGTTTACGAGCGCATAAACTGAACAAATTATGAAAATAACCGGGGTACCTTCTCCTCGAATTACTTTTTAGAAGAATATGTCAGCCTTTTTGAGTACCACAACAATTGTCATTCGAGATAAACGTAGCTGAGCTTCGTTAGCTAAAACGTAATAGCGTACTACTACCGCATTTTTGAGCCCCGATGCTGTTCCGTCTATAATAAGAATAACCACAAAGCGCAACACCCTTTTGTGGATCAACGAACATGTACCGTGAAGTTATACCTTAAAACCGACGTTTAATGGGAAAATGACTTCTTCTATAATAACCAAAATTTAATGGACTCCATGATTTCGGAATATTTTTATTTGACAAGCCTAACTGGTAACTAGGTGTCGCAAATGTTGTTTAGTCCCGTCTTGCGTCTGGATTGTCATTTATACGAAGGGGTCTTGTTACAGCGAACCTTCATTTCCTTCACCTTCGGTACATAGTTTTCCTTTTCTAAAGCATATAATTAAGCTGTTTTATAAGATAACTCCTTTATAGTTGGTTTTAGGAACGTCGTAGTCCCAATGTTGCATTTTATACTCATCCAACGCAAAGGAGTAGGTATAAAATTACGTAGGACCCATCTCGCGTGCGTTTTGGGTCCTTTAACTTGTTGTTGGCGTGCTCCACTCTTCAATTAGCCTTCTTGGTCCTTTTAGACGTAATGTTAGTATAGCTGATAGTAATCGATTTTTCCAGAATGTTGAGACTAACTATCATATAAAATGACAACAGCGTAGACTATGTCGTCATAAAAAGGACCTCATGTAAACGGTTTATTATTGTGGAGGTGATAGAGAGACAACAGGTTCTTAAAATAGCTGGTTAACTAATCAGTCGACGTTAACGGGTAATTATAAAAATCCTATCCGCCCAACTAAATGAACTTTTGGTTTAACATAAAACCGTAATTATACTATAAACCGACCATTTTTTCAATGAAAAGGCTACGATAGTTAACAATTTGACCCAAATGACTACGCGAGACGAAATTCGGTTAACCATATTAGAAAGTACATGCGTGAATGAACTGGTCCGTTTAGATTTCCGGGTAATCGTATACCGCGTGTGTGTTGGCCTAATAGGGGTGTATCTAGTATCCAGTAGTTAGGGTACGATAGTTTCGCACTTTGCTAACGGAGTAGGAATAAACATTCGAGTATGGTATTAGGGAAGTTCAAAGGAAAGGTGGTTTCTGGAGGGAAACATAGCTACAGGCCTATAAACAGAGGTCTATGCTTTGGCCATTAACCTGCTCGGGGATGCCCACCACTACGACATCATTTAAATTCTATAAAACGTAACCCTAATAAGTAATACCGTACGTTTTAACGTAGCTGAAATAGTTAACAAAATCCGTAGTGCATTCTACTAGGTCTTAAATAAGGTATGAAATACTCTAAAAATATTCAACCTGGAGGTCGTAATTCATACGAAACCCGTTATAGTCAACTGGTAAGTGGTGAACATGATCCAGGGGTTCGTTGACGTATAACCAGACGTACGGTTTGAAGGAGTATCAGTTTTAGTTATGGTAGGTGTGGATTCAGTAAACGGTCAAAATGATTTAAAAGTATCCTACAAAAACGGAAATGTCGGACTAGCCCCAGACAACCCAGTCCTTTGGTTAGTATCTCGTGAACTAAAAATCGACTTCCACGACCCGGTGTTCGGAGAACACGAAGTAACTTCAATGTTGACATTAAGGTTGGTGGATGACGGTCTTTACAAACTTAGAAAAAGAGAAGTCTATTAAACTAACGTCTAAAATCACGTAATTTTCGGACTCGTGGAAACGGTAGTACTAGGCATTTCATTGGATTATACGGACAACGACGATTTAATGGGACGACTATTAGCTAGTTCCAGCCGAATTGTTTACTTTTCTAATGGGCCAACTTTAATCCAAAAAAATCAAATTCGTTTAGCAATTGCATCGCGACTTCGACGAGTCCTCATAGTTCTTCGTTTATCTGTCTCTGCTGAAAAAGTAATCCATGTTGTAGTCGTACATGTCGTCTTTACCTTGTTAGTTTGTAGTTATACCGACTATTGTGTCTCTCTGTACAGAAAACATTAAAGTAATGAAGAGGGTCCAATGAATCATCTATGGACTAATTTAATATATGTATATTGGCCCTATGCGTTTACACGATGAATAACTAAGTACCATTTAACTTAATTGCAATACCTTGAGATCTATAATTATTAGATTACAAGGTATTGCAACTTAACTCCGGTATCTTTTCTTAATACTATGTTGGGTATTGACGTATTTTAGTAGGTGAAAGTAACGGCGTTCAAGTAAACATAGTGAGTAACGAACGTATTAAGCAAGTTGTGCTAGACGTACTTTAACCCACGAATACAAGAAAAATTTAAACCTATTATTTTGTCCTTAAGGAAGGAGCGCAGACGCAAATACCGGTTAACCTATAAGGTGTCATTAGTTTAGTGAAAGCCATGGTAGAAATTTATACTAAAACTATGACAAACGTTAGCTTGCAAAAAGGCCTAGCACCATGAGTGCTCTTTTTGCAAGTAAAAGTCATTGTACGTAAAAAAGTGCATTACGTAGATAGGACCCTAGACGCCGCTACAGTAAAAGTATTACAAGACGGAAATTTAGTGGTTTATTATTTGGCTATCGTTGGTATATGACATTTGTTACTAGAGATAGTCGACCTAACACGTTTCGTGGAACAAATGACTATTAAGCTTAACGTCTAAGTACCCAATGATTTAGTTAAGCTCGTTATAGTAGTTTTGCTACAAAGTGTTACCCTACGTCGTAATGTCGTGTGAGTTGTCGTCAGACACGTACTTTAAGTCGTCCTATTCTATTGAATTTATTTTGTAAAAGGTATTGTATTGACGGTATTCCTGCAACTTTGAATTTATAAAAAAACAGTTTTTCGTGTAGTATCTTAGGGGTCCATCCTTGCGAATTACGTGAACCTATTGGGTAAAGAGGCCGAAATCGTTAATTACGATTGGCATGACGAGAACTGCATCGTAGGGGACGGCGGGTACTAAAAGAACTTGGTCGTAACCCTCGTACAGATATTCAAGACTCCGAAACCGGTAGCTGTTTTTGAACTCTATTTCAAGAATTGTAGTATAGAGATAGACGTGGTTTCTCGACTCGTCGTTGTCGTCGTGATCGTTGAAATTGATTTTTCTGTACTAGGTCTGGTTGAGCCAACTTTGACAAAAGGTTTCGGTTTGTCGGAACTTAAAGTACGCGGAATTAGTACCGTCATTCGTGTAGGACGTAATTTTAACCACGAAATGGGCATCATGTTAAAACGGCCGTGTATATTAGACGATGACGTTCTTATCGTGGATTTAACAGTCTTCCTACGGGGGTGAGACGTCGTTCGGTACACAGTAATTTTAGGTCGGTCGCATAGTATCGTGGCTATAACTTACGTCGGACTTATCCCAGATCGAGTATAGGACATGGTCCATGTGCACGAGGAGGTTGTTCTCATCGTGGCCCTTGTTGACCCGGGTTTTCAAACCATGTAAGTCCTTTTAAATTGCGGTTTTATGGTGTAGGGTTGCATAGGTACTCTGTATTTGCACGACAGAGTATTCGGTTTCGCGATAGTTAAAAGAACAAATCGTGTATTAGGCGTTATAGTTAGTATTGGACTAGCATTAGTCCGAATTACAATAGAAGATGTATTGACACGTATTATTGGAGAACATAGATTATTACAAGAGTAATCTTTCGTAAGGGCCCGATACAAACTGTCGTGGGTCCGATGTAAGTTTAATGTACATAATTAATTGATGGGAGAGCAGAGTTATCGACCTTTAAAAACCCCAAGCCCAGGTCATATAAGTCTACATCCAGAATAGTTGAACAATAAGCGAGAAACGAGTTTATGTACACGACGGGTAGGACACTATGCGCTGTATTGTTTTTACCCACACTTGTTCTTACATCCTTATGGCGTCATCACCATACGGCTTCGTGATATTTTTAGATTTAATCCCTTATTAAAGAAAAGTAAGGTGTAATGAAGAAGTTACGCAAGACTCTACACCATATTTTCTTCTAGCGGGAATCGAAGTGGGTTAGCCTTACTGGTAAAAAACTACTACAGTCTTGCACCCAGTGACCACCATATATGAGCTACAGGTTTAGGGTAATATTCCCGAAATAGTACGTTGTAAAAAAACTCTAGTCAAAGTCGAACTAGACCTGATAATTTTGCAGGATATTCGAGGTAACGACGAAGTAAACGGGGTGGCACATTTCCTGGCGCATTACATGGTTATCGCGAGCATTAACGCCTCATTTTTAGTCGGTCACAACGACGTCACTGGGCACGTCGTTTTCATCTCCGTAATTTAAGTACGAGTCGTATATTTTAGTTTCTTTGTAAGTAGTAGACTCGAAGCTAAAATGAACCGAATACAGGTACATTATTTCGTTCTTTTACTCGTGGATAACAAACGAGTAGTGAATTCGGTCTTTAAAGAAACAACACTTTTACGGTACGTATGGTCATCGTGTAATAGGGACCTTTATTTCGGTCGTCGGCTAGACGTTATAGTATAACAAGACTTTTTAATAAAAGACCAAGTTAACATGGGTTTTTACTTGTTCGCCAAGAATCTTGTAGGTACCCTACACATAAAAATCCTTAATTAAATTCATGCCAAAAATTTCATAGACCGTTACAAAATTCTGATTGGTCAGAAAAACATATGAGTAGGTTAAGGAAAACTCATCCATCAAAAGGTATTTTGTTATTTATCCGTTGGAGAAGTTTGCATCGTATAAGACGGTTTAGTAGTTAACTCATCGGAGACATTAAGTTTGGGAAGGGACGATCAGGTTGACATGTTTAACGACTAACTGGACGTTGTTGAGGCCGATTTGGCGGCGAAAATTGTGAGTAACAGAAGGAGGTAGTTAACCAGATCAAAAACAAGCATAAGTATTATTGGTTCATGAAGTATATCAAGGAGAGCTCAGACGTAACATAGCTCGTATCTGAAAACGCAAGGTAGGTCTTCTTAGCGTGCTATCCATAAATCGCGACGAACACTGTACCGAGATTTACGTGAATTCCCCATGTTTTAATTACTATGTGGATGGACAAATTCCAGAAGAACTAATTTATTTCCTCAAAAGGGTTTGAGCCATTATAAGCGGTTTTGCCCATGCCCTTGACGGACTCATTTTCAAACTATCAGAAGATTTGCACAGTAACGGAGTCCTTTATAGTATAGTCGGGGATTAAGTTGTGTTTCATTACGAGCAAGTTATCGGCGTAAGTATGGGAGTTGTCGTATCCGTAGTCAAGAACGGTATTAATGTTTTAGTCCTAGAACCGCGCGTAGTTGCCGACTAAATTAAGCTAGTGGGTAAAGAAAGTCTCTGTGTTACCGAAATAACCCAGATACGGGTGTAGCAAAACGGTTGTGAACTAGAAGTTACACTTACCGCCGCTGCGGACAAAAGAGGTACTCGAAATGGCAAGACCGTTATAATTTGCGTACGGGGGTAGGTCACAGGTGTAGCTGCTCGTCACCATTTCCTGTGCGAAGCCATTAAGCTGCACGTAGGAGTTCTTGGACTCTATTTAACCAGTACGGTTCCAGTCCATACGGCATTCTACGTAAACGTTGCGGTCGAGGACTTTCTATATAACGGAATCGAGGTCGTCTAACACGCTCGTATCGTCTTATTCGTAAATACCATGGGTTATGCCCATTCCCAAATAAAAGAAACTGACAGACAAACTTCCGAAAAGGGTACCTTGAACGGTAATCGACAGTGAGGAACTAGCATTACATTTGGATAGGTCGACCTTTTTATTATACCTTGAGCTCGGAAAGCAGTTTCGTAGCTATCAAGCAAAGTAGGGTCGATGTTCCTATTATAATACGAGATTACTCTTATGGTAGAGTTAGCTAAAATTAGAGTGGGGATTAATATAAAAATGCATTCTTTGCACGTCCGCTATTTCGTATAACGTTCAAAGACCCATTTGTTGGATAAAGCAATAATTAATGTCTACGTTCGGTAAGGCGTGTATTTCCTTAACAACAGTCCGGAGCTCTTGGTTTAGGTCGTGTTCGTATTTCTGGTCCTATTATTCCTGGACGAACCCGATAGGTTGCAAAACGTAATCAAAGGTTAGCTCGTTTAACGACATCTTTAACAAGCCGTAGTCGTTAAAATGGTTGATTTCCTTCTATTAGCCCTCAACTACGAGACTGAGGTCGGGTTACTAACAAATGCCAAGGTCTGGTGTTTTGGAGTCCACGATTAACAAATTCAAATCGATTTAATGAAACTAGTAGGACACCAAACTAAACCCTCAGGCGACTAAAATTGAGTATCCATCGTGGCTCGTCCACATATGGAACATAACGACCTTCGTGTACTGGTAGCGGTGTTTCTCCGTAAAAATTCGTTCGTGAAACGAGACAACTCCTTTAAGGACAGTAAACGGGTGCATAGCCAAATTGACCGTTTATGAGACAAAGAAATTTTCTCGACTAAAACACTGGTAAGCGGTTTTACTCGTGAAGACGAAGATTTAGTAAGTGTTTGGTAGCAAATAGTTTTAAGTTAACCGAATGTCTTCATAGTCATTCGTTCCTTTATGGAAGACGTAAGTGATTTATGAATGTATTAAGGCCTCTTAATTAGGTAGGACTATTTCCCTATACATTAGGCCCAAACAGATTTCTATCAGGACAGTTGAGACTACGGGCGAGACGTAGATGCTCTCTAGGGTTGAGCCCCATTACTCATTCGGTCCTTGCATTCGACCTGACTCGCCGAAAAAGAAAGAGTCTCATACGTTCATTATTACTCGGTAAGTCAAGTGGTTAGACACAAACTAAATTTTGTGTAACTATGCAAGCACGTCGCATATTTTTGCGCCAATTGTATTTAACTCAATTTCCTCTAGCCATCCGTCTATCAAATCCTTTATTTTGACGAACGACTAAACGGCTGGGGGGCGATGGCTGAACTGGGTAAAGTAGTTATTAACAATGCAAGGTGGGAGAGAATAATTCACGTACTCGACATTTTGTTGGTCGATTTGGCCGTGGCTGTTATTAGCGACTAAACGACTTTATGAAAAGTCCGAAGGGGTGTACGGTTCCACGCACAGCAAAGCGCAATAAAACATAGCCACAAAAGCATTTTGCTCGTGTTTAGTATACTGCAAAACCGGGTTTAGGACATGCAAAAAGATGTAGTTTAGGTAAGACCGAATTAGGACGAAATTGTCTCGGACGCCGCCATATCCAACGATTTCACCATAAAAGAAATCTATTGTAGCGATAATGCAATTAGTTTCGTAGTCTGGTGTATGAAAATAAAAATCGACCCCGTTTCGGTAGATCTTTGGTACGTAGTTATTTTCGGCAAGATTCAAGGAAAAGATCGCATCTAAGCGGTGTTTAATCATCAACAAGTATTGTAAGATCCCGTAGCGGATTGTAATTCCAGTCACAATGAGACGGTAATGTTTTTCTGTTTACTACTATAGGTCCTCAGTTCTGACCTATCGAACAATATTCGACGTCCCGTATGAAAAGGTTAACACCGGTCCTCCGTTCTGAAAAAGAATTTAGTCGTTCTCTATTTCCTACAAAAAGTGTACTTTATTTTACGTTGACCGACCTGAACCCACGTATAACGAGGGTATTTGAGGTCGAATGCTCTTTTAAGTTTGGTTAAGGTTTCGGGCAAAGACGTTAGCATTTGGAAACTCCAAATAGTAGTCTTTTACTAACGGTCGCCAATTAATTTAGTAAAGGTAGTTGTTTATGTACTTCCCGAACTAAATAAGGCGGAAGTCTTCTTACCATTTACAGTAGTATAGCACAGCTCTTTCCGTCTCATAGTACGGTTAGGTGGAGACGGAATAAATATCCATGTTTTTTTAATGAGTGTATGTTGATGAGCTAAGCATCGGTAGGGAAACCGAAGAAAATTAAGTCAACCGAAAAAAAGGACTTAATTTAGGGAATTGAATCCGTGATCCTATTTTTCATGTTAACTTCTTGGTTAACGTTTATTAGGATTGTAATTTTTATGTACCGATATTGGTGATAATCAATGATTTCCACTTTGTGATAGAACGGGAAGTTAGTAGTTTAAACTTGATATCGATCTATTTCAACGTGGTTGGGGTCTTAATTCGTAGGTGTAAGGGTAGTAGTGTGGGACATTACAACATCCTCGGTTTATAGGATAGTATCGTATTGGTTAACCTCTATAATTTTCGAGTGGTTATGAGACGTTTTGTATTGAGTTCTATTAGGTCGACCCTAAGTGATCAGGAAGTATTAACCGTATTCGTTATGGTTATCCGTTATAATGTTTTCGCTATGGTTATTCGTCGTTACTGTTACGTTTGACCCAACCTTATAATTAAACTTGGGGTAAAAATGCGTAAAATACGTTGTTATGTGGATTGTTACCTGGAGGTTATTGTTAACGCTGACATAAATATAAAACCTTGGTAACACCACCTTATTAGGTTGAACGTATGAGTGCGACTTGTAATACTAGTTATTTTTTACATTCGGGGTACCCACGATAAACCATGTCGTAGGTTTTTTGTCAGGGATGTTGGTATTTGTGACGTTTACGATGATAAAATAGAAATCGGAGAAAACAACCAACAAAAGAACGGTCTATATTTTATTGAGGCTCGTAATGTTACGGACAATAGTTTTGATTAAAAAATCGGGTCAGTCGTATAACCTCGTAAACTGGATTTTTCTTTCCTTCTTGATTTTAGTCCTACGTTGGATTGTCTTGTCGAGAAAAGACTCTTTGGAATAGAAAAAATCTCTTTTAACATAGAAATAGACTATTAACGACGGTTGTTATATTTGTTTACTAATTCCGTTAGTTTAAGGGATTTGATGATTCGTTTTTTTCAGCGAGTATCAAGACTCAGTTGACTTTATCAGGTGAGTTTGATTTTGGTTGTTTTTTTGGCTATAAGTATGGACGTATTAAGTACTCTTTACGACAAAGGGCAGCTCATAGAAGACCTCTCTTTGTAACTCAATTGTATGTCAAGTGCGTACAATGTAAATTTGGTCTCGGCCAATTCTTTCGACGGTTTGGTATTATCTCTTTACTTTATAGCGGCTTACTGTTGTCCTGCGTCGGTTATTAAACGCGATGGTAAGGGCGTGTTTTGTTGCGTGCTAATCTCTCGTTTGCGGGTGGGGTTTTTGGAGGTTCATTTACGTTGGGTATTAATTTACGCTATTTTTGTGGGTACTATGACAACCGCCACGATTAAACCTCAGGATTAAATGGGAAGTATATGTTTTGTTCACATCTCATGTTTTGCGATTTTGAATTTCATCTTTGTTAAACTTATTTTTTTTCTCCTTACTAAGGAACCCCGTAACTGAATTATTTAAGGAAAAATAAACAGTAATAGCTGTATACTGGAAGGAACAAATAAGTTCTAGCAGAAACTTATACTGTACACCTTTTTAGTGACAGATCCATAAAATTATTTATATAAAATTTTTATATAATAAAGTTATCCAATAATACGACGTAATGTTGTTTTAGGCAAATAACTCTCTATTTATTTGAAGAAATTTTGACCCACGGCGATAACGAAGTGGGTCGGATTTTTTCGTAGACCAGCTGTGGAATGTTACGATAGAAAAATTAACTAATTCTTGAAGGAGCCGCCGGTAAACCCAAAATCACTGAAGTAAAAGTGGTACCCGTGACCTATGTTTAGGTCGAAGTATGTATCTCCCTCGTTTTATTTATGGAAAGAGATTGTAAGGTACTATCTTGAAAAATTTATTTTGGAGCAGTCTCCGTCGTTGTAGTCGTATTAGGCGTTACGCAAAAAAAAGACATTTTGTTTTTGGTTTGTACGGTGGATTACTTCGTCATTTTTTACCTTATAAATTGTAAAGTCGTTGTCTTCGATTTCGGACTCAATTCGAAACTCAACAAAGTGAATTGACACGTTTTTTTGGACCAAAAAGTTAAAGTCTATTTCAACGTTCTGGACGACGGTATCGATTACCCAATGGTCTTTCTCATGGACGAACTATGTGACCAGGGAGTCCCCGATTTTTCCTGTATTAAAGACGGAATGGTGGATTTCGTGGGTGTCCGTAAGGGGGAGGTTACTGAAATGGTTCTCATCATTATAGTCCCCACTATGGTTTATGGGGGACCCGAGGTCAATTGGGATGAGATTTTGGTCAGTAATGAAGTAGTTTATAGTTATTTCGTAATATAGCTAGCGTATTAACTGCATTAGGTAAGTTCTTGAGAACAAGTCCATTTTGTTTGGGGTACAAAGGTCGTTGACCAAGGTTATAATGACGACGTTATAGTAGTCCTTTAAAAAGTTTATTAACACGGCAAACAAGGTCCAATAATTTCAAACGTCAATTTCATACAAGACATTGCGAAACACCCTAAGGGCCGCATCTACCCTACGGATTACATTCTTCTGGTCTTGGACGAAACTGATCGTTTGATAGTGATACAGGTACTATTGTTGGTAATTTAAATTATTTAAATAAAAAAAACCAATGTGGTGCGCGGTTAGATTACCGTCAGTAGCAACGGAGTCATGGTCTTAATTGGTAAGCATGAAAAAGTTAGCTCCCTTAATTGCTCTAATAAAAACGTCGGTTAACATGAAGTTCGAGACATCCGCGCGGTTTTGAGTACGGTGATACGTCGTGTAATAAATGACGAAGTTAATGTCGACCTACTGTTACGGGTTCTTAATTACCGGGGGTGCTGGGTTGTATTAGTTACATGAGTAATAATAGTTGCAGTTGTTCTATTCGTGGAAATGGAACAAATTTTTTTTAGCCTAGCGGTGGCTGTGGAAATTTACGGGAATGACCACTTAACTGTGGAGGTCCTTATTCGCGAACTCGGACTACTTTATTTAGACAACTCGCTCAGTATTTTTAGAGGTATTAAAACGTCATATTATAATGTCTCTTATAATTTTTAACCGTTTTTTTCGTCAAATAGAAATGTAGCTGCAGGTGTTATCGATTTAATGCGATAAAATTTACTCATAATAGTACGTTCTTATATTTTTTATATAAACACAGTAGACACCAAAATAAATACTACTTCGACTCCCAACCGGACTCCTACCTTAACTCGGTCCTTGTGCAACCCTTCTGCATGGTCTTTTGACCAAGACAGGTCTAACACCGCGACCATTTCTTCTAAAACTATACCACCTTTACCTTATTCAAAGTTATAATCATGGAAATAGTTCTTGTATGCTTTGGGCCCTAGTTCTCTAAAATCTTTCAATCCTCAAGGCCCAAGGTGAAGTGAATTGGTCCGATGCTCAAATCTTGATGCCAAAGTGGTGTTGGTTTTAGTGCTAGGGATAATCGTCGTCTCAACCATTAAGTAATATTTAAGCTTTCTTTGCTCTCAAAAAAACTAAAAATACGACACGTTTGTTGAAATTTATTACGGGTGTATTCTCCACCATTTAGGTATTTTATTGGTGGTCTGAGTTAAATCGTACGTAGGTAGGGTGTGAGTACATTATTCTGTCTAATATCGATTATTCGGTATAAGGGTTATTTCACCAGTCATAGCGTCGTCCGGTGCATTAAGGTATTATCTCGGCGGAGAGGTAATAAAATTTTGCTCATTCTGAGCAGAGTAGGACTCATAGTCGTACTATTTGTTTATCAGACCCATTTATTTTATTAGGCCGTTTGGTCCGTTGGTATCGTTATTATACTTTACGAAATTATTTGTTGTATTAATTAAAGGACTTGCTACGAAAGCAAAAAAGGCACTCACAAAGTCGTTTAAGTCGCTGAGTTGTGGATTTCTTTTAGGGTACCGTTTTATTTATATAGGAGCTCCTTATACCTTTCTTTTGGGTAGACGTTGTTCCTGGTAAGGTTAGTTTTAATTTATTGAATCACGTTCGTAAAACTAACATCCTACAAGAAATTATTTACGCGAATGATGAAGTGAACGTTTTTAGTAATAATCCTACCGCGTTCATTAGCGTTGTCGGTAGTGGGTTTTTATACTCCAGTTCGGGTGACGACAGTTGTGTGACAGATTCCTTTTATATTATAGGTAATTACGTTAAACCTTTTATTGACGTGCTTTACAACGGAATTTTCAATGACAGAAAAGTAGGCAACGATGTTCGAGAAGCCAGTGTAGGACCACTTAAAGAAGACAACGAAAGGTTTAATTCTTTCGTGGTGGAGGGTACTCCTTTTTTAGTGCTCGTCTTTTGCTGTACAGTCGGTGCCATTCATTACCAAACCAATTAAACTACTCTAGATGACGGTCGCGGTCGTTCTAATTTGCGTATTGGGTTCTTTCGCACTCGGGGGTAGCGGAACGAAAAAAAGAGACAAAACCCCCATTAAAAAGTCTGTTTTATCTATTTTAATGGTTTAACAGTTAAGGGTTTTGATAAAGATTATATTAATTCTGTTAATTCGGATAACATTATAGTTATTTTAGGTAGTTTAGGGGTCTACAGTCTTTAACTTTTTAATATACTATATGAGAATTGATCTATAAATGGATGTAGAAAAACATATTAGGTGTTGTGTTTTAAAATGACTTTCTAGTTCCAAACATTCGTGTTTTCTAAGTGAAATAAGAAAACGAAGCTATATTATATTTAAAAAATAATCAGAACACTCTATCTTTCTAGTAGTTTAAATAATTTTTCGATAATTTCTCTTTGTCCCGAGTACACGGTCGACAACGGAGTCGAATATAGTAGGGTTCCTTATTTGTAAGGTATAGATTTCGCCTGTAATCGTCGTTACGCGAGTTTCACGAATTGGCGAATTAATCACGACCGAAAGTTCGTATGTAACAACCTCCGTCGCAATCCCTAAATAATGACGTATTCCGAGGGTTTCTAAAGCTACAACGTTGGCTACGTTGCGGTTTAGTTCAATTCTTAAACAAAGCTTTACCTGCTTAATAACCCGCAGCTAAGTTCGAACATGTATATGACAAGGTAGCGCTTTAATAACTTCATCGATGCAAGGCTTCAGTACACCGCCTCCTACTCTTAGTTGTTTGTTTACTTGCACCTTACAATCACGCACTATTACGGATACCGAGGGAACTACTTCTACGGACCTCTGCACTAAAGTGTTAATTGAGCGAAATGATGTTGTAGTTACTAAGGAGATAACAACTAAAATGACCGCCACATTTTCTACAACTTTTATTCGAATAAGCGTACTAACCACTGGGTCATTTTGCAATAGTCCTTCTGGGGCATGCGTACAACGCACGTTAAGCGAAATCACGGTTTAATTTAAAGTTTGAACGTGTTCTCTGCCTTCGTGGAAAAGGACTCTAATCAGTAGAATAATGAGTACAAAGGTCAAGTGCGAATAAACTACTTTACTGCTTCGATATAGTTACACCGTTACGCCATCGTCAAGTTTCTAACGAGTACGTTATACCGAACAAAGTTGTAAATACGGGAGTTTGTTTACGAGATAACTTGTCGCGAGTAGGTCATGTACGTAATAACCGATAACGAGAACTCTTGTGTCTATGAGCATAAGTACTTCTTTTTGGGCATTGGGGTCGTAAGAATAAACGCCAAGAAAATACCAAGGGGTACTAACTTGCGCGTGTCCTTGATGTTTTTTGACCTTATCTAGGTGACGGAAGATATCTATTTCGTTACAGTGAACAGTAACGTCTTGTTTTAGTTTAATAAAGTTAAGGGTTTGCGATATGTGTTTAATAAGCACTTTAGACCAATAATGTCATAGCGAAACGTTTTTCTGAACCTCCTTCTCGGAAATTAGAAAACGTTGTGGGAGCAAAATCTCGTCGGAAACTAAAGTACCGCAATGCACGGGAACGTCCGCTACTTAGATACCTCGATCGCGTTACCACCTGTCGAAAAGTTCTACGACCACTTCGTCTCGTTCGATTTTACCATCGGGTTGAGTTTGGTCTATACGGATTCGCATTCGCTGCGGCATTCGGGTTTTCGTTATTTCAATCACTAGGTGTTACTTACAAACAATAAATCCAGACCCGAGTTTAGTCGTTCACGGACTTGCAGTTGAAGCTTTTCGTTAATTTAGATATTTTCGAAACGGGAGATGACACCAATGGTTTTAAAGGAGAAAAATAACCTTATTTCGGACCCCTAACGTTCCAGTTGTTCTAAAAACATTATGTCATTAGCTCTAGCGATGAGCAAATAGAGGAAGTGTTAATGAACTACGTACGGTCTTTTAACTTTTCTTTGTCCCCGCTCAAGCTTTTTCCGTGACCCCTGGTTCTCAATAACTATAACTATAAAACAAAATACTTTTAGTTTAATAGGCTAGATTTTTTGAACATTAAGGGGTAGGTGTCTAAGTTAAATCTCTAAAACAGAATTAAGGAAATTACCTTTATTTAGGGTTAATGTTTAAATTTTTTAGAACTAACATTTTAATAGAGTAGATGAGGACTAATTACGGATTATTTATTTGATGCTTGACGGTTCGTAGTTGGAGTTTCATTTAATAAAAGTGTAAAACACTACATTTTATCCATGAATATAGTTCCTTAGATGATAATAAATGTTATTATTAAAATTAACACTCCGATGTTACATATTCTTATAAAATAAACGATGCCTAAACGAGTTCCTTGTATTAGTAGAGTGTCTTTTTCGTTAGCGATAGCGTTTCGTTAAATCACGGTTTAATATAGACAATGTACAGTAACTTGATGGACGATCAAAGGTTAATCGAGTTCCTGAACCAAAATGTCTCAATCGGTTGGGTCGATTTCTGCTACGTGTCTGACACAATCGGGATAACCCTCTTTTAAAATTGTAAGGTGCGTTGGTAGTTAAACAGCTTCATCCAAGCCATTTTCTCGTATAAAAATTATTCCATTTTCTTAACCTAACAGTCGAATAATAATAACCGTCAGTAAGAAGACAACCAAACGTAAGCAAGAACCCCTCGTGTCGTGTACGATGTCAATTAGTACGGGGAACACTACATAATTGTAATGCTGAAATTTTTAATTAAAAAATAGTCGCGATAATAATTTCCTAATTACTACGTTTAGTGTAAAGAACCACGGTGACCTTGACATTGTCCAAGGTTTATAGAAGACAGCAAATTATTTTTCTTATAAAACCATCTAACACCCGAAAAAGTTCCTGGATTTCTCGATGCTAATTCTTTAACCTTAGGTGAGGGTAAGTCAGGACTTGAGAACCTACGGTAATAAGAGTGGGTGCGAGTATAACTGGTGAGCCCTATAAATGGTGACAATCAATTCTTACCTAAATTATTTGGTTATATAACGTGAATACCCTGATTTCTAAATACACTGTATAATAATGGACTGTCACGTGTGAATGTTCTTCTCCTACGGTCTGTACGATTACTTGTAGTAATAAGGTTTGTAGCGGGACGAGAAGGAGATATATGGCGTCGACTACGTCTTTTACGTAATGTTGATAAATTCGGGGTTCGAATGTTATTCTATTAATTGGATGTACTGTTATAGTCAAAAGTTAATTAAGGTCGCCCTGTATAATATCCAAGCAGGAAACATTCCGATGTCGTAGTTCTATGTAGTGAAGAAAAATCACCTCTAAACCCATCTTACGTACTAGGGCAATACTTTTTTGGGTGACTTTAATTCGTTTGACTAATAGAACACTAACTCAGTTGGATACCTCTGGCAGAAGTACTTTTTCTTGGTGGATTCCACTGAAATTTTTTATAATAGTTATTTTGGTAAGTAGCTCCTCCAAGTCATTAATAAGGGCGTAAACGACAACCCGCAAGTGTTTATTATGACGTGATAGAAAGACTTAATTTTTTTCTTTTACGTTAAGGTCTACATGGATATATAGAGCTGTCAGGATACCGGTAGTTACGCTGTGTTTAGAATATATTTGTGTATCTTCTAGAAGCGAACTGAGGTTGGGTTACAGTCCTAGAGACACTACATCGGTGTATGCACGTTCTACATCCTCTTAGCTAACTCGAACTGAACCTATTTAGTGGGTTTTATTAAGAAAGACGTTCACCGTACCGGAGACCACCTGCTTAGCATATAGTGTAGTTTCGCATGCGTAGTCTAGGTGCATTATGGAATAATAAATGACCTAAAGTCAGACTCCTCTGAGACCCGCGTCTCTATTAGAGTCCATTTTTCAAATAACTTTGAGTACCGTTTTAATAGGGATATTTACGAGTTCAACTTAGTTACGTGTCGTGGAGTCGTGTACGTCTAATACCGCTCTATGAACCAACCGAATTAGTCAAAGTTGTTGGTGGATTTTTCTGAAAATATTGCGTACCCCTCGGGCTCCGGAGGAATAGAAATTTTAGATTTTAACTTTGTGTCGAGCCAACCGTTACGCTATAAGGACTTATACCTGTTTTTCTTGTTAATACTCGTTTTTCGTGTGATGGAACTGCGACTTTATAAACCCCTAATTATGGGTATTCCTTGGACAGTAAATGTACGCACTACTAACAATATATACATTTAGTCTTCCTAAGTGACGAGTCCGAGCACAATCTCATTATGATTTACTTGCAAGATAACAACGGTGTCACTTATGTCAACTTAGGTTAAATAATTCTGTATTACTTCGTCCAGAAAGTTAAATACGAACCCTTGATGAGCGACGTTTTCTTCCGCTATTTTAACGTAATAGAGTAGGTGTTGTTGACCTGAGAGATTCAATGTAAGCGAGTTTCTAAATACCTTTACTCGAGAGACGTCTTGTTTGTTGGGTATATTAGTTACTATAGCACAGTCCTGTTGAGAGACTGTAATTATAACGGTACATAGAACGGCGGTCACCGCCTCTATCCGAAAGTTTATTTCTCTAATAACTAGATTGAGCTCGCTACTAAGTAAGACCAGTCGTTAATAGTACCCTGTACGGAAAGTAACAACTGTTCGTAAGACACCCGCCAAATGGTCCTTTAGCATGCTGGGGATAACACCAAAGTTAACAACGACGAAAGCCGAATCAATAAGGATTTTGTAGAAGAGCACGGTAGTGTAGTGGACGTCCTTGTCGTCTATGCTACCTTCATAAGTGATTGCAGCTGGACTTGTAATTACTTTACTTTTTGCAACAACTCGTTCTTTTACCGACGGAACAAACCCCCCCGAGATACCGAAATTCGGGTCGTCTACTAAATGAGTAGGCTTAACTCTCTTGACGTTTATAGCTATCACTTCCTGTTTACCAGCGAAGTTAAAATAGTTTTTTTTAACGGCGTCCAAGATTAGTAGAACAGTAACTATACGGATATCCCTGATGTCGATTTCAAGCAAGTTAACTTGCGCGGTTAAGCGATTTTTTTAATAATTTTAAACAACGGCTTCTCAAACTATAGTCTTGTTTTCATTATAATTCACTACCAAGTGTCGGTCATCCGGCACCTTATCCTGGACAAGAACTCCGTGAACTACATAATAGTCATGACTTAACGCTATTTGTACGCGGTGTTCTAGATGCACTCGTACGAAATCATAATCGCCGAGTATAGTATCTTAAAAGGGGAGTCCAAAATGGCCCTGTTCCTAACCCATAACGTTGAGTGGAAGATTTGTCACCGTTCCGTAATCGATTTAAACTTCGTTAAACATCCCGAGTTCCGCCGGACGCACTCTAATTTTTTCGAGGTTAACAAGTATGACATCTTAGTTTTGAGAGCCCATAGTATTAATTGTAACTATTAGCTGTGTAAAGAGTTAATCGATTTAACCGTCCCCGTGGTGCGAGTTTTCGACGTCCGCAACTCAATAATTGAGGGGACGTAAGTTATCATTTTTTTAGACTTGGAGAAAAATCTTAGATACGTCTGTGTGCTCCTCTCGAGTTAATACGAGAACTAAAGAATTTCGTCCCAGTACTTCATAAAGTTTAACTCCGGTCGCATACTTTTTTAGTGGGTAGTAAAAACGTGATAAACCTGTGCTACTCGACTGTAGATGTTAAGTAGTATTTACAGTAATACTCGATCCTTTTTAGTCAAAGGTAGTTAAAGGACTATTTCTTTGAGAACACTTTTAACTTAGGCTACATCGTTTCGCGCAACAATATAAACAACGGTTAAATCATGTAGGATTAGGCTTTTGAGAAGGAGAAGATAAACGACGTGTTTGTCGATTCAGAAATCCGCGTAGCTTTTATCATAATTATTGAGGTATAGAATGTATATACGCAGTTCTGTTTCATAAAGTTGGTCCGGTTCCCTAATGTAGGGATATGAAACGCCTTAACTAAAGGAGAATAAAACTAATGAATTATTGTCAACTGGGTGTAGATGTAGCGACCGGTCTAAATTTACGCTAAATATTTTATGGTTGATTTCATGAAGTACGTTGCATATTCTAAAGTCGAACCTATAGAGTCGTACATAGCTTAGGTTAAGAATAACCTGGACTAAGACTTTCACGTGTTACCCAACTTAGTTAACGTGTTTTCAGAAGGCATGGTAAATGATAAAATCTTTTTTCTTCTAGTTCGCTATGTGTTCATCTTTAAAGATAGGGACCTTATTTCGTTATGGTCTTGCGTTGCGGTTAAGAATAACTACTATATTAGAGCTGCCCTTACTGATACTACCTTTGTAATCGGGTAAATTCACGTAATTTATACTTTGGCCGACAAACGTAACCACAAGTACGGCAAAAACGTCTTTTACGTATAGTTTTCGAAAATGACAGGGCACGTTGTTTCTAATAATGGACGTTATGTTAAGGCGTATGTAGTTTATTATAGCTACAGTCAGTCCTATAATAGATAAAAAACGAATTAACCTTATGGTATTTACTTATTTCACTGATGCGGACTTGTCGGATAAATATATTAATTTTGGAGACCTCTTTTTCATGGTAAACTAGGGGTTGCATAGATAGCGAGTAATTTTGCCCAACCATGACTGCTTCGGGAGTAATTGTTCTAGTAATTACTGCATAGAGTTAGCTATCAGCTCCCTTACTGTTGTGTTCTTTAAATAGCTTAATGGAAAGCAGTGGATGCGTTACTTAGTTCTTCGTAGCGACCTTTTATAGTAGATTTTGCACGTTAATACGTTGAACCTAAAAGACCTATAGGTAAACTTTTTAAACAACGACTTTAATACGCGGTAGTTCCTAAATTACAGGAATTATTAGTTTAATAATTCCCTATAACGCAATTAGTACTTCATCTACATCAACCTTTCGCGGTCTTACTCGTACAAAAACATCTTACGTTTATGGTATTAGCAAACCCGGAACGAACACTACATTTCTAATGGAACATATAGTTCCGTGCTAAAGAACTATAACTTGTCCGTATGTTATCTCTTTTAGTACTTGTTGAGTTCCCAACCGAACACTGGTTATGAGCGAAATGGTTACTACGTTATGTTATACCAGTCACAAGACCAAATGTAAATTAACCGACCCTGATAGGGGTTTTTCCTTCAAATTTTCTTAATTATCTCACAAGACCGGATATGGGATATTGGACGTAATGATTGAAATGTTTTCGACTTTAACTTAAGAACGAACCTCTTTTGTAAGAGAATACGTTTTGTTAATCACTTTCAGGATTTGAAGAATTGTTTAATTTATAATCACGCTGTTCTTACTTTGTCTAATAACGCGTTACGGTACGTGAGAGATTTTTAATTAGCGATTGAATCCCCATCATATTGAACTACTCCATTAAACGGCATTGGGTCCTTTAGATGCTATTCTTTTTGGTCCGAGGTGAAACGAAGGGCGGTTCGATACTCGGCTTAGAAGATGTGTAGCGTCTTTATTGGTCGGGTCTAGATAAGGCTGCAAGGCGCCGAACAGGTACCCTAAATCCGCCAGACGGGATTTTGTGATGCGGGGTGATTGTTTAGCGGGTCGCATCCGTTTCTACACTAATTCTTTGTCTCCGATGCTTCGTTCTTTGTTGTGTTTTTATATGAGGATGAAGAAAAACGAAAATCGAAAGAAAAATTGCACTGAGTAATTAGAAGAAAAAAATAAATGAACAGCGACACTATTGAATTGGAAGAATAGACGTTTTCCCAAACAAGGCGGAAATTTGAGTTTAAAATCACCTCAAGGCTGATTAGGATCTACAAAATATTTAAGTAATGATTCTATTGCGAATATCGATAGTCCATTTAGGCGGTTAACTAAAGGTACCTACTGTTAGTGGCCCCCTAACACTGGCGGTTCTACGCGTATGGAATTAAAATAGGACGCAGGTAAGTGTGTTCCTCCTCACACAAAGCACGATTATAGAACTTCGTTAGCTCAGTTAGAACCACAACTTTTTCTAACCTGTCGACTTCGTATGCGAAGTAAATATAGAAATTTATTTGGTGGATGTGGTGACGGTACGTTACGGCTATACTTAGAATAAAAACGTTTTAACCGCTTCACATTAGAAGATCTATTAAGCGAAAAATGAAAAAGAAATACGAGAAGTAGATTCGGTAGGGTGAATAAGTGGCGTTATTGATTACGAAAAGGCCTAAGTTATTATTTCGGCTCATTTAAGTACAGAACTAGTCATTAGGGAAGGGACCGTAGATCTTGAACGTTTGTATGTAATCTAAAAAGTTACCGAACATCGCAAAATTAGTGTCTCTTAAAAAGATAAAAAAGTAGTTACGCGCTAAAGGATGCATGTGGGCGACATAGTTAATCTTGTATCAAAACAAGTAGAGAATGTTTTCCTTAGCTTTATGATAGAGACCAACATGGACCGTATAGTATTTGTTGCTGAGCAAGGAGTGGATCTTAAGCTAATTAGTTTCATCTAAATGGTTGTAATCCTGCTGGGCGTTTTCGCTAAAATTAGCGTAATAGAAGAAGTAAAAGTAGTTATACTCGACTTTTACCACTATTTTGGAGAAGCTCATCCCAAGATTATGGTGACGGTACGCTACTCCTTTATCTCACTTATAGACGTTACGGATCTCGTACTTTCAGCCGTGTTTGCTGTAGTAGCAGGTCAGGAAGTCAAAATAATTGTTGTTCCACATGGAAAAATAAATTGAATGCATTTAATGATCGTTAAAAAAGTAGTTATGGTCAGTTCGGTCGAGAAGGTAGTTGGTTTTTTTCCTGTTATAGTCGGAGTAACTCGCGTTAAAGACTAACAAATCTGTAATTTAATAGTTGACGTTATAGCAGTTGTGGCTATGGAGGCCACAGCTGTTGTTATATCACAAATAAAAGTACTTACCGAACTGGTATAACAGCCAGTGCTCAATTCGGTCCTTTTAGTCGTTGGTCCCGTAGAACACAGAATCAGTCGGATAATTTATTACATCTGAATGGTTGTAATCCTGCAGGTTGTTCACGTTAGTGTCCCTAGTAAATAATTGAGTGTCTATTAACTAAATCGTAAGGCAACAGACAATTATGTATATTGAAAGAAGGCGAGTGCGAACCTCTTTATGATTGTGGCGAACTTTGAAAACTAGCTCGATATTAAAGTGGGCAGACACTTAGTTATTTTACATCTATTGGTCAAAATAGTGGATGATGGTTTAGTAAAAATTGGTTACGACCGAGCCAATTATGAGAGCGGAAGTTGGGTCAGACAAAGGTTAACTGAACAGGTGACGCAAATAGTTATCTGGTTTGCTGTAGTACCGACAGTCATTATATATTTCATAATGGTGAATCTTAGTATAAAAACTTATGTCTTGGACCAAAAGAGGTTTATTTGACAGGCAGACTATTTCTGTCACGGGGTTATATCGGAACTATCGAGCGTTCTATTTGGTGTAATAAAAGATGTTAACCTAGACGTAGCTATAGTTGATTAGCGAGATGTAGCGAACCAGGACTGCGTATTCGTTATGAAGCAACGGTGTATTGTGCCGGACAAAAATTGAGATTACGTAGATCGAAAGGTAGTCTTTTCGGTTAATCTTGGTCTAAAGGGTACCGTTGTCCTCTACTTGAACGGAACTCCTAATTTGATCCCCTTGGTACGAGACAGTAGGTTTAAACAAACGGTAGTCGACGTAACTTACGTATTTGAGCTGGTAGCTAACAGAATTGCTAATGGAAAGGTGGGTTTTATCGACCACCACTATTTTAAAGAGGCCATTGGAAACAAACGGTATTAAATCATGGTAATAAGAGTAAATTATGTTGATTACTTCTTAATAATCACGGGTGTCGTTGTATAGGTGACCGGTGTCGTCCAGGTGACTGGTTTGGTACGAAGTTACGTCATCTGGTAAAGTAAAACGGTAACACGAATAATTAACGAACTTGATTGGGTGACCGTAGTCGTCACATTTATTGGGGAGGAAATTGATGGCCAAAGTCAGAATTTATAAGAAACGAAAAACTACTGAATGGTTGTCGATGACAGGTCAAAACGAGCTGAAATTGAAACAGGAATTAAACGAACTCAAGAAATCCAAAACCGCACAATAGAAATGGATTGTACATTAGTAGTTCAAAACTTGTGGGAACCTAATACCATGTTTCTTAATTTTATTTATTAAAGTGAAAGTACTTTTAGTTTGGAGTTAAAAATGTTTTGTATAGTTATTTGTGTGAGTAATACAAAATCGGGACTATTTCTCTTGTAGTTTTACCACATACAAAAATACTTGGAGAATTCGACTATTGTTTTACAATACGTCTAAGATGAAAAAATAGAGGTCTTTGGTAGCTTACGCTGAATGAGCGTTAACGTAACCAAAAGTAAAGGTTTTTATTTAATGGGTAAGGCAATAAAAATTGAACTAGATTTCGGTCAAATATCCTTAAGTAGCGGAGAAATATAACGGGTCACCGAGGTATTTATAGTGGAAAATTAAGTAATTATTGACCATTTATTCATAGTAGGAGTTGTGATGAGTTAAGAAATTCTCGTAAACATATTCTAAAAAGTCGACGTTCCTATGCACGTTATGCCTAAAACCGTTAAACGAAATCTCAGCCGTAGAATGACAAGCTTCGTTGTCGGACGTTGAGAACACGTCGGAATAGGTCAAATAAAAAGCTGTGTATTTGAAAACGTTCACAGTATACACGACGCAGCCGTATTTGGCATGCCGGCACAAGTACTTAATTAAGTAAGCGTATCCGAGAATGACGAAACTATAAAACTAAACTATCTCGTTGGTAGTAAACGAGTATACGTTGACTTCGAACAACCCATTCGAAAAGGACTACGGTTACGTTTATAGCTATAGGCCGTTACGGTTTCTCATGTTCGCTATTATGATGTCACTGCTCTCATGGCATAACGAAGGTGGTAAAAAAATAGCTAAGATTAACAAGGAGAAGTCAGTATATGTGACTGTATTGTGAGAGGACGTGAGTGAGATTTATTAGAAAATTTTGGACTAACTAGTACAAAACTAGATGGCACTAAACGAGTCGAAGCACTGCGTTTAGGAATTATGATTAAACGAATAAACGGTTGAGTAGGAGTGGATTTTAATTTCGGTCAGCGCGGGGCGAAAATAGACGAAAAAACTTAACTGAAAATTTCGATGGCGGCCGCCATAAATGACTATGAAGTTAAAGGCCTATTCGTCATGCATAACTAAGTCTTTAGTGCTCAGGAACATGGTGTCGTAATAGTAACCATCGTTATTATATGTTGGGTAAGGAAAATAAGTGGACAGAATTCTGTAATTCTCAAAGGTACTCTTCTATATAAGAAAGTTACGGATTACGTTTTGGATGACGTCCACACCCTAATGGCGGATTGACAAGGTGGTCATACAGCATAGCTGGAGGACGTGTTTGACATCGAACTGAAGGATTAAATAGTCAATGGGTGAGTTTGTGGCATACGGGTATTATTAGTTCTGGAGATTGGTTTTGTCCCAATTGATGTATTCCATGTAAATTACGCAGATTCGGTAGTGTTTTTCTAACTTTTACACGCGCTGAAAAAAGTAGTTCTTGTAGTTAGTCAAATCCACGTAATCGGTTATTAAGAACGTAAAGACCCAAAAATGACAGGTTTTATGCGTTACCTAATGCTCAATCGGACGCGAATGACAGGAGTAGATTGACTACGAGTACTAGGCAGTTTATAAGTTGTTCTTGAAAAAATATCGCGACTGCGAGACAATTGAGTGGATTACATAAATGAACATTAACATGTTTTAGACGTTTTGGATTAACAAGGGTTTTAAATGCCGTTTACCTTTAGTTAAGGTTAAGTCGGTACCGAGGTCCGTATGGTTTACGGAGTTGTGGATTAACTAACTTGACAGACATAGCAGGAAAGACACCAGAAAGTACTGCTTTGTACCCAGGGTATATGGTATTAAAAACGACGACTAATACATTATCAGGTAAAACGTCCGTTCGTGCGTGTGTTGGTCGTCAGGGAAGCCCAGAGTCTCATTACGATAGCGGTAAATTCAGTAATTTTCATATGTAAAGAAAAAGCTGATATAGTCACTGAAGTGGATATCAGGCAAACTTATTAACTCACGAAAGTTATTCGCCCTTCGCATAAAGGACTATTGGTATTGACCTGTCATGTGAATATTTATGAACAAGTTATCTTGCGGTGTTACCGCAACATAGTCCGTTTTATAGTAAGTACGGAGAATAACGAACTTAAGCTAGTCGGTGGTTAAAAGAGGTAGCCTCAGTAAAGGCCAAACCCTAAATTATTTCTAACGTAAAAACTATACAGTCATTCAAAGTTAAGAACGCAAAGATGACGACCACAAACTAAATCACTATTTAGTTGTCCTCATGAGAATCAACCTTTGTGAACGAGACATAGAGACAAAAAAACGGTGGTTTAAGGATGTCGTTGATCGTGTGGATGTCGTTTATTATAACACTTGGTCGCTTATTATACAAGGCGAAATACTCTAAGTGCAAATGAAACAACGGTATTGTCACGGGATAGCCTAAAAAAGAGTTGATGTATGACAAGTAATTTATAACGGTTTATTCCAAGTCCACTTCAAGGATTATTAAAACGTATACGTGCGTTTATAGGAAATTGCTTTTGTCCAAGACCGTTGTTTACTTTAAGTAATGAAAGTTAATTGAGTTATTATGCTCAAGAATTTACATTAAATAACCGTTGCATGAGTTGACATATGGGAGAAACAAGTGCATATGACCGTTCGACGAGCGGACCTAAAAATAATACGAGTTGATATAAAAGTAGGTCACACCAATAACATAAGTAATAAATGAGGTGATCACAGCTATAACCTTAAATTTAATAATTACGAAACAACTATAAGACGACGTTCTCATATAACAGGTTGAAAGAGTCTTTGGAGAAACCGGTTTCTGTTCTCGTGAGATAGTAAATTTTAATTTAGCCCTACGAAAACATTGTCTCGTTTTCGAAGACTTAGTAAAGGCGAAAATTGAAGTTCAAAGTCATTAAGTATTTTTCTATGGAAAGAACTTCCTAGAACTAAATTACGAAAACGTTTTATTTCGAATCGTAACAAAAGTAATCCTCGACTATCTCGTGTTTCTGGACGTAAAAGTATTCGAGGCCGACATACGTGTATAAAATTTAGTAATTGTCGAAAATTTTTCATTGAAAGTCGAAAAAATATTAGCGGAAAAGCTGTATTTTTCCGAGGTATCAATAAATTGACTCGCGGAGGTAAAGGACGATTACTATCACGAAAGTTTATCATGAAAAGACGGACTAGGTCAAGAAATCAAACGAGTTTTATTATTCGGTAACGACTCAATTGTAGTCCACTACTTCCAAGAACGAGATTACGTCACTCCTAGAAAAAAAAGCGGGATCCAGATAGTGGAACAAAATTTATCGGATCCGGATTGACATGTAATATGCTACGTCGAAACGACTCTAGTCCAAAAAATTTTAAAACGAAAAGTAGAAGAAGTAATACGTGTGTTCGGACATTTTTGTCTGTCCAGTATTATTTGTTTTCTGTTTTGAAAAAATTGTGTTATAAAGTGTGATTCCAATCTTTACTAACGCGTAATATTGGCGAATATTTATTTAATTTTTACTAAACAGTGTTTATTACTAAAATAACAACTAAGTTTACCGTCTTAAAATCTATGTCGTATGACGCTTAGGTTCACAGCTACTAGAGAATTAGCCCTAACCGAGACGATGTTAGTAGTAAGATGTCGGACGCCAAGGACTAAAAGAAATCCGCATTTTACATCAAAAACGGTAGAAACACTCGCTGAACAGGATAGGAAATGAAGAGGCCGATCAACAGGTGTGCGGCGTAGCTATAGTAGTGGAGCACAAAATGCTCATTAGCACAATTACGGCACACGATAATTAAATAGAGATTTACGTAATTAACAAAGGACCCTACTTGCGAGTATAACACTGTAGCCTTTTCCTAATTTTCCTTAATTTAACTGAAAACTACCTTATAATGCGTCATTAAAATAGTTGACTAAGCGTACGAGCCCAACCAGTAAATGAGGGAACTCGTAATGTATGAGTTTTCAATGAAAAGAAGCACCAAGTAAAAATTTTATCCAAAACGTATTTCGGTAGTTGACCCGGTTTCCTATAAAGAATAAATATCCTTGTTCAAGTAAAGCGTCGAGTAGTCATCCACGTACATTACTTTGTCGGTTTCGGTGTCCCGACTGAAGAGAATTTGCAAGGTCTAGCCCATTTTGAGGTCTTCATGAATTTCATTGTGCAGCGAAACTATTCGGTATTCGTTTTAGTAGGTAGTATTATAGGTAACGACTGTGCTGTAATAGTTTTAATTCATTCCCAAGAGGGTAGGGGTAGTAGTGGTGTAACCAATGAGAAAACAGCACTCGAGGAACGACAACACTATTAAGTGCGTGTCGGTTGGTATGAACTGGTTATTAAAGAGGCCACCTATTTAATGCTAATTTAGGAACAAAGCGTCATCTCGTTTTTCTTGTCAAATTTCGTGTAGGGTGAACACTTCTTTGTGTATTTCACGGAGCTAACCGAAGCCCTTATTTATGGCAAAGCTACGTCAATGGTGTCAGGTCAAAGTTTTCGGTAAATACCCATGGTAGTAACCTAAAAACCGTTCGTTGTTAAAGACCATTAAATTACGTTCTATCAACACAATTAAAAAGAGAATCGCAGAACGATTCTAATCAGTAAAAACACTTTAGTCATTTTGGACGGACTACTTAGGTGACATAATCGACGACTCGCGCTATCCCAACGAGTGGGGTTGATAATTCATTAAGTGCGTAAACAACTATCAACATTAGGTCGTCTAAATGAAAAACACGTCAGTAAAAATGAGGTTTAAATTACTGTCTCTATTTTTATATTATTTGCTAAACATCTGACCCACTCGTATTGCGTTAGTCCCTAAGGTTAGTAAATTTTCTTTGGGCCCAAAGCGATGCGACGTGGGTCCGATGTACTATGCTCAGTAATTTATAGTTTTTTGGTCTAGAATAGCAAGTGTTTAAAGCACACCAAGTTTCTTCTTCCGTTAAAGTGCTCGGCGTAAAAGTTCTGACAGGCTTGGTACGTGTCGTAACCGTAGTTATGATAGTCGTTTTAGTCGTGCTTACCAAGGTCCTCGTCGAAGAAATCCCAAACAACGTGGGTACTACAGAGACAAAAAGTTATGTCGTAAAAGCGGAACATTACGGACTTGGTAATGACCTGGTCTTTAGTACTTGAGTTGATTTAGGAATTTCTTTCCCGCTCGTGCTACTTACAGTATTTTTGAAAGACGAACAAGTGCTCTTTCAACGTAGTAAAATCGTCGTTGATACAAATCCGGACGCAAAAGTTTCGCTCATATCTAAACTGGTTATTGTCTAAATCGATGACGTAGCCCAAATTATTAACTGTTACAACAAAGAAAACGGTAGTACGCGAGGTATCCCCAAATCAATTTCACGTCATAATATGTGCTTTAGGTTCGATATACCGATTATATTTAAGTAAGGTTAACTAATATCAGAAGTATTTATTTCGTTTTGGGATTATCGATGGGTAAAGTATATATCTTGAGCAAAATGAAAAGAAACGTGTTATGATAAGATTACGTGGTTAGCAAAATAGTTTCATATTTCCAACAGATAATTATCGTAGAACAAGTCCTAGTTAAAACATTAGTCCATTTCTAAAGTAATTGAGTTGTTGCGCTTCTTAGCAAAGTATTTTTTCTCAAGCCATACTCAATCGACGAGCTGAATCGAGAAGTCAAACGCGTTGTTTTAGTGACTAAACAAGTAGTTTTAGGTATAGCTAAACGTTTTAAAGTCTATTCTAGTACTCGTAAAAAAAGAGATTTAGAAGACATTCACTTTATAATTCTTGAAGCAAGTAAAAGAGATATTTTTCTATAACTAACAGAACCTAAAGATTATATAACGTTATTTAGTTTCGTACTAATTAACGAACAGCTTAAAATGAAAAAAAGAGACTTTCTGGTCATGAAAACTCATTGCAAGAGTTTCGCCATTAGCGAAAAAGGTAGAGACGTAATTTATAAACACGATGAGCATAGTTGCGTCGGACTGACACTCGATAGTTTATTAGTACAACGGGTAATTGTAATACTTTGAGTAGTGGTTGGCATTGGTCAACAACAGCAAGTAAAAGTTCTAGAAGTGCATATCTTCGTGGAACACGAAGGAGTGGAAATCTTAAAAGGGGTCTGTTATTTATCAGCTATTTATTAAAAACTCATATCTGTACTATTAGTAAACGAACAACGTCGTGCTATGGTAATTCATGTGAAAAATCTCCTTGTGCGTTATAAGCTACTATTTTTGATATACCTGAAAATTAACGAAGATGATTAAGTGAAACGCGGTTTAACTGAAACATGGATGGATTATATGCGAGTCGACACTAATGGGGCATTCAACTTTTGGTTACCGAATTAAGTAATAGTCGTAAAAGGGGCAAGTAAAAAGTAGGTTTAATTTAAAAGTTTTATAATCCTAATAAATGTTAAGCGATCTAATTCAGCTTTAAGGACCGTGCTTTCGTGTTATATGTAGCCGTAGCTCGGATCTTTTAGTTCCGTAATGGTGGCTTTATCATCTTAACATTTTTCCAGGATACTATATTCTGACAAATAAGCTATTCATATCACATAATGCGTCTACAATTTTGCTAATCTACGACTAAATGTTTATAATTAACTGAAAGAAGTTCATTTTTGTGGCGTTTCTACCAATCTAAAGCGTCGTCTAGTATAAGGGGACAATAACTAACTGGTACGAGTGACACTTGCATTCCGACGACGTTGACGTTATTTAAAATACTCGTTTATAGGCCTTTTTTCTCTTGACCAACTCCACTACAGAGGAGATCGAGCACTCCTTGATGAAGTAAAACTTTTTCAGTAATGGAAATACTGATTGTTTCCGTAACTTAAAACGGGGAATGTTGGTAGTCCTATACGTTGAGTCTACGTATTCGTCCAATGCTCGTCTTTACAAGAGGTCGCAAATACACTAGTCAACTAATAACCTCGCTAATAACTTCGGGCAAGAACACTCGCCAAAATGCGTTAATAAGGGAAGGAACTTCTGGTCCTAAACCATTTTAAAATGCCATGAAATTAATTTAGCCTTCGCGCAGTAAAACTTCTAATAGACGCTGACCGCTTTAATATACCCCCCTTATATCTTCTTGCAGATTTTAACAAGAATTGATATCTTTTACTAAAATAAAATCGTTTACTATGCCATAAAGCGAAGGTATCGCCTTATGGCGTTTAAGTTATTTATGAATTATTTAGTAAGTGGTTAATACCTCCTCATCCTCATCGAGCCCTAAGAACAACGAGGAGTATAAAGTTCAACCGTAATAGAAAATCCTTGAACCTATTTGATCAAAGACCTAGTCGTAAGTTAGAAAATTTACATAGAAGTAGGTTATGCCGTGGTGAGCGTATCACGAATATAAGAGGAAGAAATGGTAGTTGTCCTTCTATTAGTAAAAGACGATTGGTTTCTCGTTGGTAACTGGATTTACGAACTAAACGAACTAAGAGACCAAACCGACCAAGCGGAACGAAAACACCACTTAACTAAACTTGTGGAACCAATATTCAGTTTAACCGATGGTATTGGAAAGGTAGAAATTTACATTGAAATACAAGGTTCCATCCATCGACTTCGAGTGGGAGGGGAAAATAACGTACATTGTAGAATCGAAATTGTGGTCATATCGGTAGAGGACGAAACAATTAATCCATAGGTTATGGGACACATCGACGGGTCGATAAGAGATCTAGACCTAAGAATTCAGATAAGGTACGGAGAGGTCGTTGAACTAGACGACTCTATGAATGACGAAATAAGTAAAAAGGCTTATTTAAGTTGTTCCTGTAGTATAACCTCGCGGTCAGTAATATCCGTAAAACGAGACTTAATTAGTGGCGTAGTCGATCAAGGAAATTAAGGAGTAGTATTCAACAAAGGAATGGACAAGAAAGCAAATAAAAAAATACAAATAAAGAGTTGAGTAGGTTGGTAAACCTTATAAAGTAGACGAGAAGAAATGCGAAAAGTCGTTATATTAGTAGCTCTAGAAAGAATAAAAAAAGGAGAGCCTCAACTCGGTAAGGAAAACGTCTTTCAAGTAAGTGAAAGAAATTAAGACAAAGGTAGACCAGAAATGAAAATCGGCGGTATTGGACGAAGAGGTGTTTGTAGTGTTCACCCGTTTTATCTCGGGAAAACATAATAGTATTGTGTTATTGACCCCAAACAGTAGGGTTAGTGACTCTTGTATTGCGAAATTAAAAACGCTTAAAAAAACTACTCAACAGTACGGTTTAAATACCCATACTGGTACTTAATTAACTGAGTGAACTATCATATCGTATACCAGTTAATGGTGAAGTCGTTGATGTAGGTAAAGGAGATATCTAAACGAGACTAAGTAGACTGATGCTATAGCGTGAACTAAATGATTAGCCAACGCTATAAAGTTACCATTTGAATTCTTATTCCATCTTTTCTAAGACAAAGACCAATTTTTTGCTTTTGCAACCACACGAGATAGAAATCACGTTATAGCTAGAGGTACGTGGTCATCATAAAAAAGGACAGGATTGACTTACTGTCAACCGAGTCTATTTTATCAGGTGGGACGGTATACTCGTTTCCGAAAAGGGTCGTTTTTCAGTGCCAAAGGTACGTATATTTTGTTCAATTAAGGAACATAAAAATTCCTTATATTGACTGCTCGTTAGTGGCACGAGGTAAGTAGCTGCCATAGTAGAGGACGGGTACGTACCTTTTTCAGCGGGTCTTATATTTGTAAGAACTGTCTTTGAGATCGGGTAAGTTATTTAACTAATTTTGCGAGAACTTACCGGACTAGTAGGCCCACATTTACTTCTAGTCTTTATTTTTGTCGAAGATAGTATCCCCGAGATATACATATACGAGTAGGTTATTTATTTAAACTGTCCCAGGTAATATTCCAAGCTAGCGTAGCGAATTCGCTATTTTAGGTCGATAACTATGGTTAAGGCGTAGTTCACTAACTGTTTTTTAAGCACGGAGAAATAGTGGTCTTTAGGGTCGGTCTCGGGAAGGAGAATCTCGAGGTATATGTACTTATGTTGGTAGTCGATTATTAAGTCGTGGTACTGAATGACTTCTTCGGTGATGTTCTAGTCGTGGAAAACGATGTTGAACGACGGGGCTCGCTTGTCCACATCATTGATCAAAACTAAAACATCAAAGTACTACTGATAAAAGTTAACCAGCGAGTTATTACCCAAATAGGACGCAACTTCTTCGTACGTCATGCCGGTTAGGCAATGTAACTCGGTCCCATAGTACATAATATGAAGGAGGGACTTACCGTTGTCCTTAGTACGGTACCCTTGCTCGATCAACCTCATTTCGGACATTTAGTTTAAGATTAACCACATGGCTTCTATTTAGTTTTTGTTGACCGCATACGAGTTTATTAAATCCCCGAAACCGTTATCATAGCAGGTCAACTACGAATTTTCGGAGTCCTAGGCATAAATTATGAACATTATGTCATTTACATATTTCCGCTGGAAAATTAGATTTACGAACTCAAACACAACATAAAAGTGAGTACTCATACTATAGGTATTGGTTATAAAAACAAATATGATTGTACACTTTTGGTTATTGTCTTCCTATAATTCCACCTATTTGCCACCAAACTTGTTATAGTCTTTCCTCAAGGGGTACTTTAACTGGGTTCAGTTATAAGAAGGGAGCATCTAAACAAATTTCTTAGGACGTGCGCAGTACGATTATTTTAGAGTATATCGTTATACCCCTCATCATAATGAAAATCACTCGACCTACTCAATTCAGCTCTAAAACGACGAATAGAGGTCGTCGAATTTGACCTATTTCCTTGAGCTCATCGTTAGTACGAAGGATTACAAGAAGTTATGGGTCACCGAGACAAACCTTAGAATGCCCGTCCAATACAACAACAATTATGTTTAGGTGAAATGTGATGCCTGCTCGAACAAGTAGTCAACTTACTAAGACCTCGGCTCCGCTAGCAGCACGAACGATTAAAACGTTTTTGCCAACTTTTTCCTAATTTAAGGTAAGGCTGTAATTTTGTACAGTAACACTGACTTTATCGTCTAGAAAAGGGTTGTGGCTTTGCTGATTAATAATTAAGTTATTATTTCATACAATTTTTTTACCATGGACGAATATTGTAAGGAGTACGTCAGCGCAAATTGATACACAATGAACTCCCTTTTGTTCGTGGATATGTAGTACAACTAAATCTCGTACTACTATAACGTAAAAATGTTATGTGGCCTCCGTGTTGTCCGCAACGTTTTCCACGGTAAAACTGAGTACCGTTATACCAGAGATTACAGAACGTTCGTCTACGTACCTAATCTGGACACTATCCATAGTTACCGCTACTATAATAACAATGACGCTAAGGAGAAATGGTACAAAAGAGCGAGTGCCGATTAACAAACTGGAAGAACTTTGTACCTCGTTCTTTACATGACTAATGCTTAGGAGCACTATACCCTGTAAAATAGTTTCTTTAGTTTTTTCATCCAAAATGTCGTTAATGGCCACAATTATGTGAGAAATTACCAAATAACTTGGTTGGGTTTAAATTTCTTCAACTAAAGTCATTTGATTTTTAAAGTGAACGGCCTCCGTACCGCAATGTTTTCTCACATCGAGAATTTACCGCACTCCAGTGGTTTTGTGGCCATGACCTTCGAATACCTAATTGACTCTGGTCAGGGCGCCGGTAGTACTTAGGGTACTTATACTGGCTTATATCGCCCTCATATCCTCACGGATAGGGAAGATGGCTACAGCAATAAGAACTACTACTGCTTGTACTTCATGGATATCCTTGTTCGCCTCTCTATACGTAATTTCCAGGTGTTCATTGGGGTCCTATAACCTTTGCTGGGCTACTTTGGCGAAACCACAAATGATTTTCACCGATGAATTTTTGTCCACTGTAGCCGTTTTACTTACTTCTTCCGAAATAAATAAATCAGCTGGCGTTTTTTCTGTACAATGAGCATAGACCGAAATTACAAATAGGATTACTCCACCTTGTTCAATAACGTTACGTAGGACCACAAGATCTTCAACCACATCACCCACATTAACTGTTCCTCAGACCACTCGCGCAGTTTCGTACGCAACAATTTTTTCTAGGACTAAATTGACTTCTTGTTCAATAACGAATAACGGCTCTCGTAGATTGACGAATATTTCAAGGGTTTTAACAACTCAAGATACTACTTGAGGGTTTTTGTTTACAACCCTTTTAAGAAGCAGCCCGTGAATTTCTAAGGGTATGAAGAGGGTCGGTGGGGCTTTTTTTTGGCCGACAACGATATATTTATACATGGGCCCACTTCGTGTGTCGCTTCGGGCCCTACAGATTTAACTTATCTTAATTGAGAGCAGGGAATCATAGCGATGAGGCGTTGTTACAGTGAGAAATCACTGCACAGTTTTCTTCAAAATAAAATGGTTAACAAAGTAATACGCTCGACAACGAGGGGTGTGGGTTAGGAATAAGCGTCATTTGAGTGTTCACTGTATTGCCGCTGGCAGTGCAAATTAGTATTTAAGAAATATTAAAACTCGTAGAACATGATCACGGTAACCCTAGCTCTAATTCGCCTGCTGAAGTACTATTAAATTAACTATACCCACATGGCTGAGCTACGAGCGTTCGGTTCCTACTTATTATGAAGGATTATCACAAAAAACTCACAAATTAAGAAACTAATCCCAATACGCAAGACCCAATTATGGATTGAGAAGTATGTTGAGAGATTCGCGGCATTGTATTATTAAGAGTAGGGGGAGAAGGGTACATGGTGGTCCTTTTGTTTAGAGAGGACCTACCCACGCGTTAACTAGCGACGCAACGCAGTCTTAATTACTTAGTCTATTAACAAGTATGTTCTGTTGATGACGGCTTACGAGTTCAAAAAAGGGAAATTTAAGTAAATTCAGGTAATTATTGGCGACGATAAAACTATTTTGTAAGTGCTATAAGTAGAAGTGTCAGACTCAGTTATTGATAAGGTGGCGGTCGTCGATTTACATTTTATAAGAGAAATCGCCATTAGCAAGCTTATCGTTACAAGCACAGTTTAGCGGGTACGGCGCTTTTTATCGGATATCGGGGTGTTATTTGGGGCGCTCGTATTCTGAGAACAAGTAGTTATTAAGAGTATCTGAGTTAAAACCCACGAGGACATTATCTTGGTGGACCTTTTGTTCTGTTTTTACGAAGTTTACCGTCTTATCAACCGTTTGTAACTCGAAGTTAACACGAATGATTTACTACTTGACTTAATATTGAAACATAAAGTGTATTTAATCAGTGTAAGTGGCTCGGTCTAAATCGTTAAAATGGGTCTAGTAAAGAGTTATTTAGTTGCTAGTAATGTAAGAGCCGAGCTAAAAAAAGTGTTCTACTGTTAAATAAAAAATCGGGTAGTAGGAGTCGAAGTAAGCACCTCGCAGGTTACCAGGGAAATTAACCGCTACATTGATCAAAAGGAAGCAGCATCTTTTCTTTTGCAAGACCACTTTTTGAATTTTATAGTCGACGCCCTCAGGAATCTTTCCGCCTTTTTCCGTGTCCCAAAAAGTATGTCTAAAAAAATATTTTACGGGTTGATAAAGGAAGTATTCGTCGTACTTTACCAACTCATTCTAACTGGACTATTGAAGAAGGGAGAAAATTTTTAACTATATGCCTTCTTTTTCGTAAGTACATTAGGACAAATAGGTTGTTTCCTCATTTTAGTGAAAATTACTTGCGTAGTGTTCCGACGAACGATTGCCGTAAGGTGTCAAGGTTATGAAGTAGTTGATGAAACCCTCAACTAACTACGTATAAACGTCGTTTATTACAATAAAGAAAAACTACTACTAGATGTTATTAACGGGTTAGTATATTAGGTTTCAGGTCGTTTCCGTATAAGAGATTACATCCGACATATGATCTCAGATAGGGATAATTGAAACGTGGTTCTAGTATACTTTGTATCGGTTCTCGTGGCGGAACTTTTCCTTCTAGGTGGTGTCTTCCATGCCCGCTATTCTAAACTAAATAAGAGAAATTATTTGGGCCGTTTAGAACCGTTAAAACAAGCTAAACTTATTTTAGTATTCCTATTCGTGACTATTATAGTATTGCAGGTACTTTTGCCAGACATGAAAGATCTTCTTGTTTTGGGCCATTTACCACGTTAAAAACTATCATGAGTACATTACTTAGCGATATCAGGTTACTTATATTATGTTAAACTGAGTTTTACAAGGAGAATCCATTAATAATGTTTTTGAAAGAAATTATGTCTACGACTCACTTCGCTGCGCTTGGACTACTAATCATAAAATCTGTAAAGCGTCCAAGGAGATACGAAGTCATCGGATGTTCAAAGAATGAATAAGAGACCAAAAACTTAATTAAACACTCATACGATACGTTTGCGAAATAACTGTTCCTCGGAATGTACCGTTGTCAACGAGTTAAACTATAATGTATATGAGTTAAAAATTTACTCTTACCTTTTGACCAGCCAGTTGATGGAGGAAAACGGGTACTAGTAAGACGCGAGTTTCTTGAAATATTTTAGTACCAAGAATGTGCGTGAAAGCTATTTTTTCGATAGCGAAACGTTTCTTGTCCATTTTACCCTTGAATACGAGGCTAATTACCTGTTCTTCGTTAAAGTCGTCGATATCCAGTACGGTACGCAGGACTTCTGCAAAAACACGGAATAATGGCTCTAATACGCCGAGTTAAAGTTGCGCCACATTTTTACAGACTTTAGAATCGTAAAACCCCACCTCTACTCGCGCCGTCAGTCAAAAGTACATTGAGCCTTCTAAATGGTTATACACACGGGTAGCGGAGAGTCACGAATGTACGTCGTCCGCAACGTAAACGGAAAGTTATGTCTTTAGTTGGTGCACAACGCCATCATACGGACCCACTTCCACCATGAAGTCTTCCACTAAAGATGCTCCGGTACTTACAACGTCCATGAACCTTCAATGGACATCAAAAATATCAATTATTATTGGTTACCCGTTAAAGTCATGGGTCTTTAGTTGTCTGACCAAGTGTTTGATAACGGGTTTTTCGATATCGACGACCAAAATGTCCGTACGTTTAACTGCCTTTACTATAAGAACGTTGTTCTGTTTAATAACCACTACGCTAACTTTTTCGTGCGGCACCACTCCCCGGCTGAAATTAGCTTCGGGACAGAATGGCAAATAGCCTAGTATGGTGTCGACTACTGCGTTGGGCCATAGTTGGTACAGTTCTTCAACTTTTTCGTTTTGGCTTTCTTGGATATTGCGCTAAGTTTCTTAAAGAATATCTTGTATTCTAGACCTTACGAGTTCTACTTCTCTCAAACCATTAGGTCACAAGATTTCTCCAACTTCTTCGACAATTACTTATAAATTCATACTTCTGGGTTGGCTAATCATCGTAAAAACTAATAGTAATACGCCTTGATGGACTCATAAATCACCTCGTTGCACGTTATCGATACCTCCTTCGTTGAGTACGGACTATAATGAAATTAACTTCGTCATTGAGTCCGAAACCGAATACTCAATCGTGTACTACTTTTACAACACCAAAAACCTCTCCTACAGCCATTTTTACCACCACAAAAGGCACGGTGTCATCCTAATGTTCTTGCTAAGCCACTTTTTTCTCAAAAACTATGAGGAGATCGTCTTAGGTACTAACGACCTAATCGTTAACCATACAGTTATGTCCCAGACTTTGGACAACGACTTAAGGTTAAGTACCCTAAATAGATAGGTCGGTACTTGGTTTAATAAAGAGTACGGCGAGCATACGCATTATCCTGCGCGCCCGCTGATGTGACGGGTGAACACAAGGCGCGAGGAAAACCACCACCATAAGCTCGTGGACTTGTAGTAAGTCTTTCGTGGCTTCGTAATAAACGAGTATAAGGACCAAATGTCCAACACTAAGGGAGGAGAGGTGCTGCTCGAATACCGAATGAGAATCGCCGATACGCATTAGGTCTAGGGCATTAAAAAGAACTTGGTTTTGCTTAAATAGCAAACCAGTTTGTTGGACACCTTCTATTACCGCTCCGAGAAGGAGATCCATTTACAAAATGAAACGTTGTTCCACTACTGCAATGTAATCATTCAACCCCGCGATCATAAGTGCTTTGCGTTGTTCGTCGCTTTGTTAACCCACTACTTCCTTAAAGAACACTTCAGTAACTACATCGTTGTTAATTTGGTGATCTATAGCTTTGTTAAGATCGGAGTCAACTCTTTTGACCTGCAACACAATAGCAAGTACTCCCTCGTTTTTGAACACCTCAACCACGGCTTTAAAGTCGTGTCTAATACCTTTTAAGATACTGACTCAATTACCGAGGCCAAGTTGCCCATTGACCTATACTATGACATTACGGCATAAAGGTTGACCTTTTTGTTATGTATGGGTCACAATGTGCATAATTTTTGTCGCAATACTCGTATTACCTCATTATTACTTATATAAGTTAGATGGACTAAACCCACTTCCGGATGGCCTACGACTCTAAGTACTTACCAAACAGTTTCTTCCACTATGTCATCATCGTCTAGTTGGAAATCAAAGATACCTTTGACGTTTTCGTCATCAACTACATGGAACAGGAGTCAGACCTTGATAATCGTTTAATATGCCATTGGGACCTCTACATTAATTTTGCCCACTCGGAAACCATCGAAAACTTAGTTGTTCACGGTTTCGACGTCTATTTCCTTGTCAACAGCCATTGAATCTTCTTTCATCACTTTAGAAACTTCTATTGAAGTGATAACCTCGGGTTGTGTCATCATCTTTAGCATAGTTCTGTTGTGGTCGACAATTTTACGAACGATTTTTTGAACCACAACTAAATAGATGTCAATTTCCTTGGCCTCTTAAACCACAGTAATGAGCATTACTACAAGTCCGCGTTCGTCTATTTTTGAGGCTTCAAGGTCGTCCGAAACTTGGAGATGCGCCTCATTCTGCGCGTTACGAGTTGTCATACCAAGTTAGAGTGCGGCTTCAACAAGGGCATTCATAAAAACTACTTCGTCTATAATCACGAACCTTCGGACCATGACTATAATGTCAAGCGGAACAAGCTCGTTATTAGATACGGCGATTGTTTCTTGGGCGGAATTTACGTACCAAACTATGTTTTGTATCACGTGCTGTTACAAAACTCGTCCACGTGGAGCCAAATCGTTACCTATTACTCCTTCCAAACAAACATGGACAATAAGTACTACGCCGTTTTGAAAGGCTACGGCTAGACGCTTTTTACTAATTACTAAAATTTTTTAGACAGTCATTAGCTCTTTAATGACGTCTATTTAACTTTCCTCGTTGCTATTGGGAAAGATTAAAACCTTTTAAACGACCGGCGAAACGTTCAGGTTAATAACAAGGCGGTTACCAACGGTAAAATCGGCACCCATCTGAGATAGTTCCTCGCCAACAGTGATGGGTTCCTAGACATCTTCGTGTATTATATGAAGGGGATAGTGAATCAAAACTGGTGTCTCGTCATTGACCTCCGCTTCGTTGAGCGAAGAATCCCCGACACTACCTTAGTAATGTTTTCCTTATTCCATTTTGAGGAGAGGGAGTTCCCCACTCCTCAAATTTACAATGACAACGTAAAAAACAACGTAAAATGAAAAATGAAAAAGACGATTGAAGTAAAACGTAACAACGTTAACAAGACCTGATTTTAACCATAAACCATTAACAAACAATGGGTAACGCTGTCCATTTTGTGTCAGAAACTGATCAAGAAATGGGCGTAAGAGGGGCGGAAATTTTATTGGTAAAACGTATGTTCATTAACGTTACTGAAACGTTCCAGGCCAGGTTGGTTTATTTCTTTGTGAGTAATTATTCGATTTATATGGGTAGAAACGTTTATTAAATAAGTAAAAATATTAAGGAAAAGTAACTCCTTTTTTAGGATAAAAATTTGTTAACGGAGATTTTATATCGTGTTATAAATATAAGACGAAAAGTAGTATATAAAGCTTCAAATTTATGTGTAATTTACTCTTACCTCACTGAATTCTAATTACATACAAGCGTTACATGTAAATCCATTTGAGACGATTTGGTTATTTTGGGTGAACTAACTTAGTCAAGATTTTGACTAGGGTAGATGAGAACCAAGTATAGTTACGAGAATTTTCGTCTTGGTGATGGTTGTATCTTGGGAGTGCTTTGGTTCTTAGAAAGAGCGGTAATAAGTTGTTTAATATTATACGAAAACGGCTGAACCCAACAAAACGTTTTAGTCCACGCCTCTTTTCCCTACACAGTAATGTCATAAGTATTCGTTGTATATAGCCGTTATTAACAACTCATGACGGTTGGTGGATAAGCGGTGACTAATAGTAGCAGATATAGTTTTATGAGGTAAAGGATTCGATATAAATTATTTATACGTACGATTGGTTTAACATTTATGTTTACTTTTGACGTCATTAAACCAGTTTGCATCTTATATGGCTATAAGGAAAACCTGTGAACATGGTTGAACTATTTCAACCATAAAGTTTACAGTAATAAAATGAATTACTCCTGCTTAAATTCTTCCGTGTACTTCGATTTAAACACCATAAACTACTATGACTCGGAGTTTGTTAATATCTCGTGATAGTTAGGGTTTCATTGGCTGATTTTTAACTCCAATATTTGTGCCCTTATCGTTCATGTCTTCTTCTTTTTGAACTAAAAATGGACTTCTTTGTACGTCTTCTCGTTATATTTGAAGTAGAAATAGAAACATTCCTTTGGTATGGAACCCAATCACTCCTTAATTCACGATTTGGTCGTTATTATCTTTGATGATTTATAAGTTAATATGGGAAGAAGTGTTTTTTATGAGCGTCTGTCGAAGGTAATAAACTCCGGGGTACGAGTAGTCTAGTTCGTTAGTTTGAGAACGTTTTGTTAAATCGAGGTACAGAAACAATGTTTGATCTGAATAAGCTAAATAACGTAATAGTTACCGACAAATTATAAAAACAACTTAATTAGTCAGAATTTTAGTTTAACGTATTCCTATTTTCGTGCCTCAAAAGTGAAGTCAACTTATTGGACTAATTCCTAAAGTTATTTTTATATTATCTGAACCTTTTTCGTCTTTTGTTGAAACTTTTTTGTGTGTTTTTTCGGATAAGTTGTGAGTTATTTGGGGTACGACAGTGAGCTAACGTAGTACGATTCTTACACTTCTTCTTCCTTGACGAGCTTTTATTGAAAGGATTTAATTATCCGTTCGATCAACTTGACATACTGGTCAATCGTAATGTCCTTTTAGAACTGCTTCCACGTTTTCTATTAAAATGTGTTTTCTTGAAAACTCATATAACTTTTATGCCAAGTGATTTATCTTATACAACTGGAAAATAAATTAAGGTGGATAAAGGGCGTCTGCTCGGAACTCAAAACATGTGTAGCGATTAAGTGTCTAAGTCAAAGTCGATAACGTTGTCGTTAGTGTTCGAAAGGAAAACTTATCATGTTTTTTGATACAAACACGTTAGAATAAGTCGTTACGTCGATTGGCCGTAGGACGTATTCATCGGACAAAAACTTGATTATCGACTCGTAAAAGAACTATAAATAGTGATCCGCAAAGTAATCCTAATTAAACTATTTGTAAAAAATTCCGGTCAAATACCCTGTAAAAACGGGTAAATCGTCCAAATTAGACCCGTAGTTATAGACTTGTTCCATTAAAAACAAGATTAACGACGCGACACGAAAATTAAGCGCGTAGTAGTATAACGGGTTCTTTTTTTGGTCGGGGTAACAGGGTCATAACTACATTTAATCGGGGATGACCCAAAAAGGGATTTTTCTTATTTAATGGTGGATCCAGGGGAAAGCCCACAACACGTGACTGCACCCAATGCCGTACATTTCCAACTACATATAGTGGACGTTATACTTAATTGTAGGCATTACGTTCAAAAAACAGACTACCTAAGCAAAAAAATCTCCATTCGTGTCTGCTACGAACAAATTAACGGAAATAACGTAATCATGAAAGTTGTCCTCCATTCGCTCAAGGTAGTGACCTTTTTCCCTATAGCTATATTACGTAATGTAGTATGGTTATATGAAGGGAGGTGGATTAAAGTAGGTAGGTTCAACTTCGTGATTGTTTTGAGCTCAATCCACACAATACGGACGCGCTTGCTTCTATAAATATCGTGTACAGAAAGCGAAAACCACTATTTAATAGCATCCGTTAAACACGGTGCTGGAACACCGGACGGCGTAAGGTTCGTATCGTTAAATTTTTGGGATTTGTGTTTTGTTCGTGTATTTATTAAGCACTGTATTAATTGGGTTTATCCCTCTGGTGCGTCCAAGAACATGTAGAGGAAGAGCGCGCCCCTCAGAGTAAGAATAAGATGGCAGGTCTCTTTGCTATGGGTCATGTGGAAATAGAACTAATACCCAGCGCATATCTTAATTTGCTGGTAACCCACGTTATCTACCTCTGAGTAGCGCCGGTCTCTTACAGTCCGAATGTTAACCGGGTGGCGAACGTGAAACATTAGGATACAATTTAACGAACAGCAGCGCTACGTTGTATTACTATAAAAAGTATAGACCTCATATTCTTCGTGCGCGTAATATCAACGGAAGTTTGCAATGAGCTGAATGAACCGGTAACCGATTTCTATTAGCTATATAAACTCCACTTGGTGGAGATGGACTCCATTTATTATTCGAAAAAGGTAGGCCTCGTATGGCACCAAGTCATAGTTATCGCAGTGGTTTCCAGTTAACGAAGTATAAGGGCCATAACTACAGATATGACATATAAAAACCACAGGGTGAAAATCTATTGTGATGTCGGTTAAGGGACGGTAGGCCTCTGGTGCGTCCACGGGGCAATTAAGGACCCTTTGATCATTAATTTGCAGAAACCGGACAGAGTTGACTTTGTCATTTATAAACACGAGCAAAAAAGAGCTTTCTTTGTATCCTTTATCAAAATGGTAGTCCTCGGGTGCGACCTCTGTATTATCCGAGCCTACTTTAGTTGTTCGAAACACCTAATACAGGTAGGCGTAGTCGGTGAAGTTCGCTCATTACCCATGACGAGGATCAAGAAACCTGTCTTTATATTCGTTACGCCCATCTCTTTTAGGGGAAAAGTGGACAGTTGAAAACCATATAAAGTAGTGATTATACTACACGATTTCCGGACTAAACTAACCGCGACTAAACTATCCAAAAACAATTATTTCAGCGAGGTAATCGATGACGTAGTCAATTTCATTTTGAGTGGAGTATTACTGAAGGATGAACCAATTGTGCGGGGCATTGTTGTGACAGTCGTGGCTCGACAAAATTTCATGATTAACTACTAACACTCAAGCGCGGAACACCCGGTCTTTGTTAAGCTTTGACTGGACTATTTAAATTCAGTAAAAGTTATTAAACAGGCTAAAGAACTCTACATAATAAACTCGGTTTTCTCAACTAACGATATCCATTTCGACTTAATTAGGGAACCCAGTTAAGATTTAGTTCTCGTTTTTAAACGACGCATTTTTTATGATTTTTGTCACATTATTAAGCCAATTAGTGCTCAAAATGGGGGAGTGAACAAGACCAGCTTGCCAATTTGAATATAGCGCTTTGTTTGATTTACAAAGAACTAGACGTCCGTGTCCTTCACCACTACGAAATATTTATCGTCAAACGCGACTTGCTAGTTCGTTACCTAGTGGCGATGATGCCCAATTTCATTGAAGGTTATGGTAAGGTAGCCCTCGTTCCGCATAAGACTTAACTGAACTATTCGATGACAGTTGTAAAAGTCCATTATAGGTCAAGGATGGATATCGTAATTGTTACTCGCGAAATATAAATAGTTGAAGTGGTCGTTATGCACGGACGAAGCGCCGTAAAAGACGACGAACACGAACAAAACGACGTCGACGTCGGAGTCGAACTAAAAAAGCAAGGTAAAGACGAAAACGTTCGCGTCGAAAAAGAAAAGCCCGAACAAGGAGAAAATTAAAAAGTCGAACAAGGAAGAGACGGTAAAAAAAGAATAAGTTTAGTCGTTCGAAAAAGCGAAGGTCAAAGACAACGAATTGGTTGAGAAGAAAAACAAAGAAATTTAGAAGTTATGCGAATCGAAGGTTACGGAAAACGAGAAGTTCAAAAAAATTAGCGAAAAAAAGAAGGAGACGAACAAAAAATGCCCGTTATCGTTAAGATAAGCGAAGAAGAAATTCAGCTCGTTCAACAACAACAAGAAAATAAGAAACAACGGAACGGCGAAGTCGGACAGCGAACTCAAGTAAAACAGCTAATTAAAGCCGGGAAAAAACAACGAGTGCGAGGACAAAGTTTGCTAACTGACAAAGGTATTGGACAAACAATAGCTGTGATTGGCGAAAGTGATAAAGTCAAACACCAAAGTGTCGCTAACCAACGAGATGGGGTCCGCACAAGAAGCAAAGTCGTCAATTTTGTCCGGCAACCGAACTCAATAGTCAGTTTTCGTAGTGGTGATTTTTTTCTACGTTCGGTTAACGCTGTTTTTTTCCAAATGCTATTGAACCTAGCTAATAGTACGAACGGGGAGACTAAAAAGAACGAGACTTAGTCAGTTGTTAGGATGAACAAGACGTGGACGAACGAATTCATTTCGGTAACGGACTTGTTGGAAAGGTATACGTTGCGGGACTAGGGGGAAATGATTTTGTAATTCGAAAACCGGACTAACGAAACGATTAAGGTTGAGACGTCGCTGTGCTTGTTGATTTCGAACCCTGAGATATCCGAGTCGCCCACACGACGACTATAATTCTTTTATTCATGGAACGACTAAGTGACTTTGTTATTATCCAAGAGATAGACATCCACGGTTTAAGACCGAACGCCGAAATCCGTTTAGATGTCAATGAGGGACTGAATCGTAACCACGACACTAGTATTTCTATTGTTCATTTTGGTTGTAATGTAGCTATATTCCATGCTGTAATTAAAGACTATACCCTGCGAGTGCAAACCAAAAACGAGACTAGTAAAGTTTAAGATGGGAGAATGTCAAAGTGACAAAACAACAAGATATTCGCTATAATTAAGAAGGACTTTGTTCAGTTTAGCTAAATTATTTAGTAATCGTGCGCAACATATAGCCAATATACGTTATTGACGGCCATAACGACATTTATTCGGGTTTCGACACCGATGATTGCGAAGTCTTTATGGACCTCGCTGGTATCGCTACCAACGAACAACTCGTACCGGATTACGGACTTTACTCCAGTAATAGGGGGTTTGTCATGGTTTATTAGGATGCATTCCACGTTATCTCGGCTGCCTTCGTTTTTTGCCATTTACAAAAAGGTCGAAAAGACGAAGAAAACGTACCCATTAAACGTATTGAGCAACCTACCCAAGTTATTAATGTAACGGATCAAAAGATCGGGCATGTTTAAGAAATTTCGGTCGTACCTTTTATCGACGGTATGGTAGAGCAAGAAGACTTAATGATAGCTATAGACGTATTTCAGACGAATTTAGTGGCGATAGGGTTTTAGAAACTAATTTTCTTAGTCACTCGACAAAAAATGCTAATTTTTTGGTCCGCGCAACTTTATAATTACAGGTACTTCATTACCTTCGTCGTCGCTCATTGTAGTACTGACTAAATTGTTGATCTGGACGAACGTATTTCATGTAATTATGTAAACGAACTAATGGGTAAATATAATAGAGGTCATGGTTCTAGAATAAAATAATTAGCAGTAGCCTAATATCAAAATGGACGTTCGGCCGTTGCTATTGTTGAGAAATTAGTTCACTTTTAGCAAAACCAAAGTCAAACGATAGGTGTGTATGGTGAACTTAAAATCGAAGTGTTTAATGAAACGGAACGACTAAAACGTACCAAACGAGTTTATTTTTTGATGTTCGAGGATTAACAACTTGAACTCAAAATTGACAATTGTTTAGTAGATTAGCTCGTCCACGAAATATTGCTTGTACACGTAGCATATATCGTTTTTCTCATAGGACAAAGTAATTTAGTCTGTCTTAATTTAATAAAACGGAATTGTAAAGACAAGCTCGGGCGAGTTTTATTGTTTCTATCAAGCGTACTATTTGTTAAGGGTACATCAGATGCAGAAGTCGCATTTGTGCTTTCCTAACAACTACGTGCCAACATCGTAGGTAACTAGTTAGGACAAGGTGTCACAAATTTGGTTTTACGACCATGCGAGCACCACACCGATAAGATGGAGAACCACACGCGTATTCCTTAGGAACAACATAATTTTTACCAAGGTTTTGCAGAAGCTAACACGGGAAAAGGAGTGGTTAACGACGCCGATACGATAGTTGAGGATGGCCTGGAGGTAATTTAACAAGTTAATGACGATTGTCGTTAAAGGATAGGTACTCTAGCTTTGGTATAAACAGATGTAGGTTGTAAAGATCTCGAAAAACGCGATATAGTTGTAATTACTACGGCGGTGGAAATTGAAGGCGTATTAGAGATTGAGCAGCATTGTTTGCTAAACGTTATGCACCACACGGAGAACTGGAGTTACGTTAAAGAAAACGAGGAAGCCCAAATCAAAAATGTAATTCATTAACACGGCTGGCACGTTGTTAAACACAATTACTTAGTTGTCTTATTATAAGGTCTGCGACGTGTTATGGTTTAGCTAGAGACTCCCCACTTCATTCATTGGGTCGAGCCCAACAACGAGGTTAGTTCCATTTTCCGCCGTTAAGGTCAAACTATCTCGCACGCCGTCCGGGGAGTGGTTAGTACTATAGGTCAAATATTAGAAGGTAACGTCCTATCTCATAAAGAAGTTAATGTCCCGATTCAGATACTTAAAGTAGTTACTTCTCATGTAGTAAACGAACTTCCAACCATTCATAACGACGTTACAGTGGACGTGCAAGTTAGTGTCCTGGACTACAAACTGCGTTTAATTGTGGGTAAAGTACCCGTTATTACAACCGATTTCATCAAAATGGTTCCGGTCCTCCTGGTTTCTAATTTTGTACTAGGTTCCGTAGGAAAGCGAAAAACCGACGTAGTTATTTTTAGACGTAGACGCTTGAGTGCCGTAGGACGGGATATATGAGTGCTTCTGAATCCCCAGATTAGCGTGCTAGTTACCGGAGAAGGCTCCGTCATGAAACTCATGACTAATTCGCCAGTGAAAGGTCGTATTTTCAAGAAAATCTCAAGTTAACTTACAATCGTAAAATAGTATACAAAAAAATAATCGTCGAATAAACAACTTATATACGTCTCTTTTAGATTTTTAAATTGATTTATAGGAGCAACTTTACTATAAAGTGGACTCGGGTCCTATTATAGTTAGAAATAGGACCGAAGTAAAACAGTTCATAAACATCTCATTTAACTCAAACAATCAAATAATTATGGACGTCAACGGGAAGAAACCTTATAAGTAAGTTGAGTTTAAGAAATCTCCCACTGAGTCTTCCACCGCATGTGAATTTTTTACTATAATTAAAAAAAAGAGCAAATTTGAGGACGAGTTGTACTCATGTACTAAATTTAAGTAGTTATGTTAATTTTTTCAAGCGACAACTCATCTAACGGCAGTACGTTCGTTAACAATCATATCGTTCTCGTTTTTTTCCTAATTGACGATGGTCACCTCCGCGGTTATTTTGTGTTATTCTTTTCTTATATGGACTTTCGCATCGGGTTGTATCATTAAGATTACTTCACTCTTATAAAAGTTCTTGATACAAACTAAAAGATTCACGAAAATAAAGTAGTTCAAGAAAATTGTGCAGGAGTCTAAAATCGACGGGCAAAAAATCAGGAAGCTCCGGTCATTGTTCCTCGAGTATATAAAATTACGAAAGAAAAAGACGAACAAATAGTTAGCGTAGTTATATATTAAACACTATTATTCGAAATTAACAAAAATTAACAAAAAGTTAAAGAAGTAAGTCGCGGTGAGGAAATATTTCACGTAGTTAAAAAAATAGCGTAAGAACATTTGCATAAAGGTTACTTGATCAGTATTAAGTAGGGAATTAAATTGCTTCTTTTTTATTGTTGCCGAAACTAATCTCAGGCAACTGTAAAGTAAATTAAGGAGAATAAAGGGCAAAAAATACGCGCCCGTTATATCTCTGTGTGATTCTACATGGATAAAAATTACACCAAAATGACCTAAGGCGCGTATTTCGCGTCTTGCATCCGATTACCTCTTTAACAGTTGTCTGGGATCATTTATTAGTCCCGCAAAATATAGTATTAACTTTCCTGATAATTTCTACTACATTGGTTAACTTTTTTTTGTAATTTTTATTTTATTTAAAGTAGAGGGTTTGATTGGTATATAACCTCAGTATAGATGTCTGTTAACGCGTACACTTGAACGCTGAGAATTAAGGACACACCTCCTTTACAGACCAAATTTTTTACTATGGTTCGAAGCAAGAGCGAGTAGAAGAAGTTTGTTAGCTCATGTTCTAAACTTTAGTAGTTACGTAAGTTTTTTAAATAAATAACTAAAATAGTAATCACGTCACTTTTCCTAACGATTTGAATCAGGTGTTTAACCTAACCCACGCCAATGACTCCATCGTGTTTTATTCGTTTGTCCTCAACGATATCGGGTTTTTCGGTAAAGGTCACGGAATCGTTATAATATTTTCTGTTATGGATTAAAAGACAATTTCCATCAGAGAACTTAAAAAACATTACGGACAAGACGTCTTTCGAGTGGTAAAAATTGAAACTGATCTACGAGTTGTTTATTAAGTATTCGAAGATGTTAACGGACCCCTACTATCCAACTAAATAGCTTACTTGCGAATATTATGCGTAGTTGAAAACAATCAACAACGTCTTAGTAACAAAGTACAAGCAAAAGATATATTTCGGCATTTTCAAATAGTGCTGTTGAAAGATTTGCAGAAAGGTCTCCTAATCCGTACTTAAATTGAGAAGTATTATAAATATTTTCATTGACTAATTATTTATTAGTTTTTAACGCAAGTATAGTATTATCACCTTTCTTCTTTACAGATAATTTGTTTAACTGAATAACTAAGGTACTAATCAAAAGCACGGGATTTTTATGCTCTTGCGTGACAAGGCTAACCCGTTAGGTAGAAAAAACGTTACAGAAGTATTCTAACTGGTAGATCCTATATGTATCGTATTGTTTCTGCATTGAGAAAACTATTTCATCTTTCTTGATCGAGGTTAACAAGTGGTTTAAGCTATAATTAATTATTTATAAGACCTCTGTCGACGTGACTCCCTATTATTAATAGTCGTATAAGTCGAAGGTCTAGGTATGCATCTAATCGTCGTGCTATCACTAAAAATTAACATAAAACTCATTAAGCCATGTTGGTACATCTTTTGGCTGTAAAAAGAAATTTTATTACATTCATCGCTATATGAAATTAATTATGAAGAACACGGTCTAGTGATCGTAAACGAGATAGAACTTATACATTCACTTATTAAACAACATAAAATAACAATATTGCGCTGTTGTTGTCTAATATTCGAAGGTACAGTGGAACAGAGCGGTTTAATTAGTTCAGGAGTAGTGACATTCTTCAAAGAAATGAGTAGTGAAGGAGTATTAAGGTAATAAATTTACTAACCAGAAATAAACATGGAATACAAGTTAATATATGATGAAACCGAATAAAACTCTACATCGTCCGCATTAACTACTAAGCATTAAACTAGTTCTTTATTTTGCTAAGCAAAAAAAACAAACCTTAAATGTTTAAGTTATTCAACTTTTTTTCCTAATACTTAATCTTGATGCCGAACCCATATACTAAGAAATAATGGAAAAACGTAAAGGTTTTAGGTAAATAATGGTTATTTAACTTAAAAAAATTAACTACTGGTGCCTGAAACTAATTGGGTTAGTTACATGTTATTTTGCTTTTAATCTGGGTCGTTTTAATCAAACTAGTTATCTATATACCTACTTTTTTCTTAATTTTATCAACATTACTCTATATGGTGATTTTAGTTTGCATTTATTTAAAAACTGAAAGGACCGAGTTAATAATAAAGCCTATTATCACTGTTAAAGAAAATTGAGAAATAGAACTCCTAGAAGTACCGGGTAATTGGTTCGTTTGTCGAGACCTAGTCATGTTGAATTATTACTTAATTTTCGTCGTTCAAGAACACAACTATTTACTAGGTGAACTACAAGTTCTTTGGCAACGTTTTATTCCAGATTAAGGTCGTAAGGGGCTGCCGTTACGGTACGTTCAAAACGAAAAAGGAACTATAGGTTGTACAATTTAGAGAAACACTAGAATAATGTCTGTTTACTATGTGATGACAGAAACATTTGCCTTTAGTAATTTAAAAGTAAATTTTATGTAAAGCATACCACTCAAATTTCTTAATCTTTTTGAGAATTCTAAAACTAAGCGTCAATAGGTATTATATTTTCATTGACAAAAAATCCATTCTTATTACTCATGCTGAAAATGTGTAAATTAATTATTGTCTCGGAATTGATGGAAATTTCGGAACTTATTACTCAATCTCGAGAACGGAGTTTTCTTAATAAATAAACTAAATAGAATAGATAGACGATAACTACAACTCCCTTTATTTCGGTAACTGAAAGAAGTTCCGGTTAATTGAACACTGAATCCGAGGAATAGACTATATGTTTACTAAGTTCCTCGTGTCACGTTAGAATTTCCTGCCTAGGAGCGAAACTACCTATAATAATTGACCGTTCCTCAGTTCAATTATGACGGACTTCTAAATGTTCTTCGCTGATAAGTAAGTAATTCATTTATACGAGATAATAGGGCACAATCGGAATTCAGTTTGCGGGTTAAATTTTAAAAACCTAAAATAGAGGTTTTAGTTCTTCTATAATAAGGGCTATGTCTCAAAAAAGGATTACGAGAAATACGTGTATGTATGTTACGGGCGAGAACATAAATAGTAAATCCGTTACCTAAGATATAAAAAGATCACGACCGACTCGTACGTGTACTTTAGGTTCTAGCAAAATACTCTTTTCTTGTTAAAGAACCAAGAAATTGGACCGTATGAAATTCCGATATAGTTGTTGTTTATCTTTAAATAGGGCTTAGAGCTCCAAACAAAAATGGTGTGTCCGAGCTAAACGTTTTTTGAGGTATGTAGTTAAAGTTATTCCCAACGATATTCCCAGTCCTTTAATAACGTGCTTACGTGATATTTCGATGGAATTTTGTGGTTTACTTTGAAATACTTTAATACTGTCTAGTTTTCTAGATAAGACCTGTTTTTAATAAACTTTTAGGTCTCCCTTGTCTTGACCCAGTCAATCAACTGAAAAGCTAAGACTTCGGACCCGCCATAAATTAACGTCATTCATATAACTTTCCTTTACTCGTCTGCCATAAAGAACTTCCTGTATTAGTCAGTTATCTTAACTGGTTAGGTAGTCAATGAAATAGTTTAGGTGAATGTATTATTTTAGAAGAACATATATGTTTCAAGTACAACCAACTCGGTTCCGGGTTGGTTGTACTTGTCTGATTATAATACGAAGAACGAGTTGATTGAGTATGCTAACGTTGCATCAAACGCAGTCTAGTTCGTTGAGAGACTAACGTTGTTTCTTGTAGCATATCAAATCTTGGCTCGAACGAAAGTCTAGACGATTTTATTTCGCGGTTGCGACATAATTACGCGCTACTCTGAGAGGGGTTCTTCGTTCTGCACGGACGTTTAGCCCCAAGAGTGGCAGTATCAATTATTCAGGTCGTCACTCAACTGCGACAACGGTTAGGTTTAGTAGAGCATTACGAAGAGACCTGTTCCTAAGGGTTACTAAAAGTGAGCCTACGTATTATTAAACAAAAGATTAGGTACGTTCTAGGTTCTTGAGCGGATGAGGTTTTATTTAAAGTCGTTGGACTCGCTGAAAGTATAAAGAGAATAGTCGCTAAAGATATTACAGCCAACGTCGTTTATTCGGAGCCCAATGTCAGTTTAGTACACGATTACAACCACCTTATGGAAGTAATTGTTCGGGAACTATGAGGAGTAATATAAAATGGGCAGCAAGAAGTAAATTCTAACGACCATACCTGTAGAAGTTGAGTTGTTAAGGAACGCTCATCTCAAAATGTTGGAGCCTTTATAGTTGTCAAGATGCGACTGATGCGTTCTTGGTTGCACATTATGCAGCGCGGTTAGATCGTATTTCGTAGTAGTAAAGATGAACGAAAAATCGTGACTAGAAGCACGGGTTAAGGAGTTAAACGAAGGTTTGTCTAAGATTTAATTCATGTCTCGCTCATTACTGCATTCGAGAATGTTAGCGACTTTGTCCTCGTGGTCAAAGTAGGACATTAGACATTTACATTCATTTCGGGTAGAGTAAATGATATTATAACGAATTGAACCAACGATAATAAAGAGAAGAATCACCTACTCTAACGTAAACGAACGATTTAGCGAGAACGTTTCCGAACCCTTTACTTGATTAATTTTTAACTCAGTATATGGGAAGAAGTCCTTGTGGTCTCCGGTCTTAAACGAGAAATTCTTAACAAAATGACATTGTGTAATTATGCCGTTATGAACCTGCGTAGTCCGGAAATGGGTAATTAAACGCAAGGTATTATTAGAATAGCAGACCGTTCATAAGGTCTAATGCTAGTTAAAAAGGCCAAGCAAGATTAAGTGACTATATCGCTGAAACATCTAGGTTACGGACTTCTCCGACACTACGTCTATTTGATTAACGAGCACAAACATTCTTTAACAGTGCTTCGTGGTTAAATGAATGAAGTAGTCAGTAAAGTTAATTGTTAAGTAATGCAACAAAACCTCAATTTAGTGGTTGACGTTGTTATGACAATTCTTCTTAGAATTATAAATGAAGAAATAGTCTTGTTAATTGTGGTGGTCTTAATAGTTATTTCAGCCATATTTGGTAAGGCGGTAAATTACTCATAAGTTGTGCACGGTTAACCCAATTAGGATTCAATGGCGGGAGTGGGTGTTGAAACGTTGCATTAACAAACCGTAACTGAGATCAACATAGTAACCAAGCCAGTGGTTGTAATCGCAAACTAAGTCATGACCGGAATTGTATACATGGTTAAGGACGCGAGGTTTCATTTAGTTGAAACCGAAAATTTTAGCGAAATTAATTGAGTAACCCAAGTTAAAGTAAGACAAATTAAGGCTTTTGTCGAACGTAAAGGAATGACTGTCCCTACCTAAACCGTAATGCTAACTTATGTGGTGGCGGGAACCTTTATTCAAAAAATAGTATTAGTCAGGTTAAACTTGCACCGTTTACCTTATTTGCGAGTGCGAGAAACTTTGACCGAAGACGTAGTCCTAGTCCTAGCTGTTTTTATACTTATACCAATTTCCGGGGTTGGTTGAACTACACAAAACTATTGTTGTATGGTAATGGTTTTTGTAGAGGTCGGTATAGCGGTTATGGGTGCTGTCATTTTAGTAATAAAAGTTACAGATATAAGTTAAGTATTTTCACAGCAAAGTGACTAAGGGTACGTGGAAACCGGCATTAGGGGTAAAAGAATACCAGTATTGGCTAACTCGGTGGACTACGTTTTCGTAGAGGGTTGGTTTTCGGTATGAGATTTCTTTATCGTAATCGTTATAGTCTCTTGCAACGCCATGGAAATAGACGGCGTTGTTGTTCCATCCCTAGTAGGAGTAGTATCGTCTGCTGTAATAAACCAAATTGATGGAATGGAAGTTGTATTAACAGACATTATAGCTCTTCTGGTGCTTATTTATTAACTATTGTCGGCTAGGGAAGTCGGTAATAAAGAAGAGCGCATGGCAAATGTCCATTTTTAAACCCATGTTTTGGTGGGAACCGCGGTGATCCTTGTTAATGACTCAAGAACTGAACGACGCGAAAGTAGTTTGGTTCATAAAGACATGCCTTTAGGAGAGAAGCTAGTCTGGTTGCATTAGGAGGCGCTCGTTGGAACGGTGTTGCGTTCACTTGGGGAAGTTTAGAACCTCTTATTTGTTTCTAAAGTTTGTATCCTACACCAAAACCGTGTGGTCCTTATTAGAACGACAAATTAAAATCTCTTTATATTCCAAATACCACAGGTAGAACTAAATGAACTATTTTTAACCAAGCATTACATCGTGATTAGCGTACCTACATGACAGACTAATAAAATAGAAGTAGTTCTAAGCTATGTCATAGCTCTAGCAAATTATAAAGTTATCTGTTTAGTCACTTTGCTAGAAGAGATAACCCTAGTAGTCGTCCTAATGTCGCTTAAAGTTTATTAAAGTGATTGAAAAATCGTTATCACTGTAATAATAAATTGCGGTAAAGGTATATCAGAACCGATTTTCATTATGGTTAAACGAACTTTATAAACCGCATCCACGCGTTATGTCGATGAAGTGCGGTTAATTCAGGGCGGCGATTTTGGTTGACTAATTTCGGTAGTAAAAGTCGAACTGGTTTGGTCTGAAACCGTTTTCGTAAGACCTTATTAAGAAAATAGAGTAGGTCTAGTTTGAGTTAGCCAAATAATATAACGTACCGTTTTAGCAATTAGGTTCGTTGAAATGGTAGAAGTTTAAAATTACTTATTCCTGCGAGTGAATAACGTGCATTTGGATCAAAAAGATTATAACCATTTTGTAGTCTATTTCCATAGCATAATAGTACGACTATTTGAAAATTAGATTTTGATAAAAGACTGAGTAGGTTACCAAATATTTTCAATTATGGGTTGCCTACGAGTCTACACTCATTGAGTTATACGAATTATAGTATTTGACGACAAGAACGTCTTTTGTATAGTGTTATCCGTTAGCCTTTACGTAAAAATATTGCACGTTTTTCCCATAACCGAACAAGGAGAGGTATACAGAGTAAATTTACTCTAACGTTTAGCAGACAGGTACTGGCGGGACGAAGCTAATCAAAAGCAAGTTACAGAAAATTTAGTATAAGCTCACCATATAAGCCTAATTAAAATTATTATTTTACATGAGCACGATTTTGTCTGAGCCATTTAACTCAACTTATACATCAGAGTTATCTTAATTTCGAAAGTAGTTCTTACAAAAAGTAGCGGTAAGAATTAAGCCATAATTAAGATAGAAATCCATGTATATGGTTCGTTCTTTGTTTAGCTGCTATTTGCAGTTGAGCGCGCTTATCAGCATATGCGAAAGACAGAACGTATATTTTATATGGGTAACGTTAAAGGTCTTCGAGAAGAAGACAAGGAACTTAGTTTAGTAGGGCACCATCGCAAAGATCTTATAAGTTGTTTTAAAATGGGCGTACTGACGCACCTAAATTAAACCTTAAAAGGTATTACTCGCGATGGAATGCAGAGTTTTTACCTTAAACAAAACCCAATCATACTATCCGTCGTCTTCATATTTCAGGTTATTAAGAAGCAAGGGGTTAATGGACAGGAACCCGTAATTTAGCAAATTAAGGATATATTAGCCATATGCGTAGTGCCACCTGTGAACGATCCCATAAACAAAAGCTTCATTGATTATACGCACCTCTATTCCATTTAAGCGCACGAAGACCACAGTAACGTCTTTATGAAGCACAGTAACTAAATCATTGTGAAAGTGCGTTTTCAGGGTTAGGTCATAAACCTTGGCGAACATTTTAACAAAGAAATGGGAAAAGACGATTAAGTATTAGAGAGTAAGGATTTTTCCATTTTACTACTAGAAGTTAGGTTACATTTTTACGAAATCAAAGAAGATGAAGTAGATTTAGCTCATGTCTTCTATGAAATAGTTAAAGACTATAACGAAGAGCTTGACTTCGCGCGTAAAAAAGGGTTAGGAGTTTTTGATGAGCCAACAGAAGTTCTCGCGCGCGCGTAGGGAATACGTTAAGAAGTTCGTGAAATCCCAGTCAAACAGCTAGTTAAAGTTCTTTATAACCGCGGAGTACTTAATGCAGAAAGAGTAGATTATAAACTCGTGCTCCATTTTAAAGTGTCTGAGCTAAGTAAAATAGAGAAAATTGCGCTTATGGGGGGTATACTTAGCAATCTACTCTCCTATCGGGGTAAGATACCTAATGGTTTGCTTAACTCAGTTGGTCTTTTCCGTACAGTAGTGTTTATTGGAGTTAATGTCATACTCATCAAACGGTAGGTACTGCAAGTATTAGACCTAATATCTAAGATTAAAAACAGAGTACTCCTCGAGCAAGTGATTAATTTCTGGTTTTTAAATGATGTCGTGGTATTTCTAGTAGTTATCAGGTACTTGAGTCCAGAAGGTAACGATGTCATGGTATGTTGACAAACCGTTTAAGCCGCGTTTTGAGTTAAACTAGTGGTGGGTATCTCGAAGATTAAAATAGATGTTACCGAAGTTAATTATGTAGAAATGGAAGAAGTTTAAATATTCTGTAACAACAATATGGAGCAGCTAAAACGGAGTCGGGATGTCGCTCTTAATAACAAATTTATTTTTATTGGTCGGTGAGTGTGGTTCGGTTATTTATTTGACCAAATTACTCTCACCGGTTTTTTAGTACAACTTCGGTAAATGCGAAACTCATTTACTGACGTTTGAAATTACAATACTTAGTGGCTACCGATACCAAAATCACAATTGTTTGAGATTTTATGGAAGAAAACTATTGAGTGCCGGTTTGGGACTAAGAAAATAAGGTGGTTTACCATTAGACCCTAGTCTTCGGTGTTTTCGTAATTGCTTTGTGCGCGGTCGAAGATAAAGTATTCATCGATATACAAGAGGGGAGAGGTTTAGCGCTCATTTGTGGCGCCGTGGATTTGGTATAACCGAAACTAACCGTATTCGTTACGGAAGAAAAAGTAATAACTGACATTATTATCGTTATTGTCCAGGTTTATTGAGAAGTAGTTTTCGACCGTACGGTCCACAGTGTACTCAATTGTTTCAACCACCTATTATTTTTGGAAAAGGTAGCCCTTAATATGGTGGATCGTTATTAAATCGTGGAACAAAATCACTAAAAAGATGAACTTATACGTTCAAAAGCGCGTTCAGACTTGCGCGATTACCCGGTTCGACCCAAAGCCCTAATTCACCTAGGGGGTAAAATTTACGTCTTTGAACGAGTTAATAAAAAACATAGTTGAGAAGAAGTTAACTAAAATTTTGTTACTACGCGAACCGTCGTTATGTTTGAACCGGACTTAATAACTCAGAACTTAATTGTTATGTTGCACGTCGGTCTAGATTTAGTCGTAGAAGTTCTTGCTCTATTCCTAGCGAGGGGGGATCGAGATTATGACGAAAGAAATTTTTAAAAGGACGTACTGAACGTTGTCGCGAAGGACGTGCAGGCGAAGGACAGTTTCATTGGCGTTATTGACTCCCTACGAGATATTAAGATCGGCGAGGTAGTAATAGCTGTTAATTCACAACCTTTTGTATTAGCCCTTTAGGACGGAGGTCTTTATTGAGAAGATAAAATAACGGTCAAGGTCTTCTCTATCCACGTACGAAATTCTGTCGTTGTAACGGTCGGTACTCGCATCCTTGTCGTTTCGCTTTATGGACGGTTTTACCTTTTAAGGTTCCGTACTACCGTTTTTGGTGGGGTTCACCATTTACTGTATGAAATCTAAAAAAGTATAGGCAAACGTGATGAAACCGTCGTTCCATGAGAAGACGTACAAGACGTATTACGAGTGTATTGGTCCGTGTAAATAATTAAAGACGCTATGGACGTCAATAACCGAACGGGTAAAGTAAACTGTAATCTACTCGGTTAAGTAGACAAAAACTAAAATTGTCAACCCGCTCGGCATCGTAATTTCGAAAAGAAAACGATTTTCTCCAAAAAAAGGTAAGGTCTATACGAAGTACGCGAAACAACTCAAAAAGTAATTGAAGAACGAACGAGTTCGTTAATATTCAAAAGTCCTAGACAAGACAACGCCCTAAATGTCAAACTTAATAGTACTACAGAGGTATGTCTTATTTCATATAAATTAATTTCAATGGTTGAGAGGAACGCATGATGAAAACTAATAACTATGATAAAAATATAAAAATCGAAAAGTAATTTTCGTTGTATCAAATTTGGTTATACAAATATGTTAATTATTTATAAAGTCTTTAGGTAGAAATTATCGTGTCGAAAATTACTAACAAAAGATAATTGTGATCCTAATAATTACTTGAATTCATTTGGCTTTAAGGTGGGTAATGTCATGCATCGCCGAACCAATCACGTAGAGAAATGGCGTTCGCGTCGGACATAACCACAAAAAAGTAATCATTTTTACATAGTTGTACTTATGTAAAAACGAAACACCGAGTACGAATAATGACAACAATAACTACGTCACCTACCTTCGGAACGAGCGAATCAATTATAATTCCTTTAAAATGGGTTTTATCTACCGCGTAACGAACTATTATAGCAACTAATGAATTTAATGCAATATTGAGGTACGAAAAAGAACGAACACTTCGGGCCATACGAAGGCGGATGGATAAGTCAAAACAATTAACGCCGCCAAAGTTATTGAAGACGAATAGTTAAAACAGTCAGACTACGTTTTTGGGGTCTGGTAAAAAAATTTCCTAAAGGTACAATAACCTTGCAATGATAAAATATATACAAATAGAAATTATGATGACGGTGTTGTTTACGGTAATATAATTGTTAGGAAAGATATGAATAAAAACATGGACATTTTATGCATATAGGGAGTTCTGAGCTGATAAATTGACTTAGGTCCTATAATTTTCACGAATACGTACAAACAAGATAATAGATACGATAATCAAGTCAAACAAACGAGTAATCAATAGGCTTATGTTTGTAGTAAAAGGAATGTGAAAGTAATCGAATACAACCTTACATGTATAAAAATTCAAAAATGTCTTGAATAATAGGATACTAATTTCGATTTTAACGACGCGTTTTTCTTATCCAGGATAAAAAAACGACACCCTATCTGAAACATAAAAAATACTAATTTTATTGGGTGTTTCAAATGAATAACTCCATAAATACAGACACAAGGTGTTTTAATTATTTAGCTAATAAAAGAGACGACAAGATTAATCGCGCCGTGTTCGAGTTCAACGTTCATGGAAGGGTTCTCCTACGCTCCAATGTCCAAAGCCGATATCAGTTTTAATAGACTAAAATTTACTTTGTCCTTTCGTCAGAATAATAAATTATGTTTTAGTAAGACTAAGATTTTAGCTTTACCTTGCACATTTATGACTTCTTCATAAATACTCGGGGGGAAACGTACGATGTAAGCTTGGTTACTCAACCCCACGTAAACGAAGACTACAATCCTTGAATTTAAAATTTACAATATTTGTGCAACTACTTTTATGATGAGAACACCTGACAGCATCACATAATCTTCATACACTTATAGGTTCTCAATTCAAGCGAGATTCATTGTACCCTTTAATAACCTAAAGTAAATTGTTTAGGGTTCCACTTTAATAGGTTCTTAGTCACCGCTTTCCTTAAATGAATTTTACCACTACGCACCGATTTTTATGTATATAAAACAACCCTACGTAACCGAGTGAATAATATAACTCACCGGAAAACTTCAAAAAGCCTTGAAGTGGAGGAGTAAAAATAAGAGTTGAAATAATAAAGTAACCGCCACAACGGAACGAGTATTGGCGGTAAGTAAAATTCAACAAAAAAAAATATCGGGATGTTAATTATGAATAACGACCTGTGCGGCGTTAAGATAATCCATCACCGGGAATATGGGTCAAAAAGAACGGATATAATTACACGACAGTTGAGGAGTGTAAGATAAATTACAAACCGTTTCTTTTATCACACAAAAATTATAACCCTCACAAACCATAACGAAACGAAAGATACCCAAAACGGATGTTACTATTTACCTATAAAAAAAGTCCCTCGTGTAAATAGCGCTATATACGAATGATATTGCGCATATTTCCTAATATAGGAAGAATATAAACCCGCAAAAACTTATGTCGCTAACGTAACGAACGAGAAATGGCTTATGAAAAGCATATTTTATTTGTTTAGCTACGCATTGAAATCCTTTTGGACCCAATGCGCTATGCAAAATGGGTCCGATGTTCTATCTAATTGAATGAACCGTCCTTGTTAGAGTTGCACGTTAAACCGTTATTGTAGTGACACTTGTACATGAAGTTGTTGCTTTAATGGCTAACTTACTTCTCCAGGGAGACCGTAATGTTAAAGTGCGAACTGATATAGCTATGGAAATAGATGGTTTCGTAGAAATTAAAGTAATTGTGGTTGCCTTGGCATGTTAAACGGAAGCAGTGAGCGGTATCGTAATTATTAATATCATCATAGTAAGTTGAACCGCCGTGCGACGAGTCGTTGTCGTTTTCTGACGACCCGAAAAAAGAGTTCGAGTTGCGCCGCGACAAGTTTATTGAGTTATAAAAAACCACATCGTTTTTGGCGAAATAAAACACCATAGTTCTTTAATGCTGGTATTGGACTAAAATGTAAATGAGATAGTGGGTCCAATGGATTTAAAGAGTGAAAAAGATTATTCTATTGAAGGTAGAATTATTGGGGAATTTAACTGAGCGGCTGGGAACTTCCCTTTATGCTAGATTTTAATTGATTTGATAGATTATTTGGTTCCTACTACATCCATGTATTATGTTTTCAACCAAAGTGATTATAATTATTGTAGTTATTTTATTTATGGAAGTGAACAGAAAAAACTCTTTTCTATTTTATTTGGTTAGGTTTAGGTCTTCGGTTTTTTATTGTTTCGTATTAACCTTCGTGTAAGTTTCGGTTTCCCTAGAGTATTTTTCAACGGTTACTTTGAGGGTACTTTTGATTTTTACTTTCAGATGGTGATGCTTTATTGTAATCGAGTAAGGACTTTGGTGGTCCATTTTTATTAGAACGAACTTAACGAGCGCGCTTGTAGTTCCTTTAACAACGCCTTTGTTAGTGTGAATTATAGACTTAAGGCTTCTTATTGACGCGATTTTAATGACTCAAATACGGTAATTCTCACCCTAGTTGATTCAGGACCATAACACAGTTTTAATTAAATTTGTCGGATTTAACAAGCTGTTATTTTGGTCCCCGATTTTCAACTTACTCATTCGTAGGGTTTTTCCGGTCATATTTTTTGTGAGGGCGCCGGTGGACGGTAAAAAGTCATAAAGCGTCCGAGTTACGACGTTTCATTGTACCTTCTATTCGCTAATCTCATAATTAGTCACGAGGCCTGTTACCTTAATTGTAGTAGTTACCTTGTCTTACTTATTGTTCACGTCCGTTATTTTATAGTTTTGGTCTAGCTCGTGGAAAAGAATTCCAGTGATTTGTGTGATTTCGCTGACTTTCGGTTCTACGTTTCCCATTATGACTTTTTTAACGTCGTTTTTGTTAACTAACGACAAATGAAAGTTCGTAATGGAATGTAACAAAATAATATTTTAACGGACGAGCGTAGTAATAATAAATAGACACCGATAGTGTTATACCGTTGTCCGGTTCTTTAGACCGAACGTATTAACGAGATCGATTAACAGAAACTTTTGCCCAAACTCATGGTCATTATGCTGAACCGTGTTAAAATGGTCAAAGTCTTTATATCAAAAAGTCATTTAACTATAGAAATATTAGTTAAAGTAACGGCGGAAGTCGTGACTTTGCCGTGTAAAAAAAAGATGCTTTTATTCGACTGTATTATTTTGAGGAGAATTCGTCTAGACCAAAGAAAAAGAAAGAAGTAGTTTTGACTAAGTCAGCACTAGCGAACAAAAACTGCTCACTAATTTAAAGACTATTAACGTAGTAATTTAAATTTACGTAAAAATTAAAGAAGGTCTCGAAGTTCCGATGTGAGTTACAAGTATTCTTACATTACACGAAATACATGTAGTGTTTAACCTATTCGATTGACCGCTGCTGGGTTTAGAAGAAATGCCACCTACTGGGGTAACACGAACGAATACTAGGGAAGTATCGCGAGATGGTAACGACCGTGAACAAGCGAAACTAGGCCCACGTGTTCTTTGTATTAAAGTATTACAGAGTACTAAAGAGGAATACCTATTATCGGAGGACAATAGACTTTATTGTCATTCCGTTCCAAATTTTTTTCGACGATTAATATTGGTAAAACCAGCGTAGTATGTTAAGAGTTAGTTAATTTTTATTAATTTAATACTACGCTCCGTTTATTTTGAGAGATTATTTTAAAAAAAATGATTAAAACATAATTAAAAATCACTGTTTATAGATACTTAATCCAATGGCACGTATTTTTCATTTACAGTAACTAAATATTAGTTGAATAAACTTTCATGTCTCCAAAAATTACCTATATTAAAGAGAAGTTAAACTTCTTGGAAATTACTAAGTATAACCACTATGACGACAATTTTAGAATCGAAAATTTTGTGTCCTCGTACCTTTATATTTTAAACCACATCTACGAGGGTCCAGTCAATTACACGTATCTCTTCTCTAGAAAGTACGGTAATTTGTTTTCGTCGATAATCTTTGTCAACTTATTAAGCAGACTTTACATAGTTCACAGTAGCGCAAGTTAATAATAGGAAAGACCAAATCAGGACCGAAATAGTAGATAACAAAAAAGTTATTTAGTAAAAAAAATATTTATAGGATCATTATTGATAAAAGGACTCCCATAGGGCAAAGATCGAGATCATAATTAAGAATATTTAGAACCCGAGCAAGAGATAAAGGGGTTCCCCCTGTTTGAGTCCGTTCAGCCTTCTCTTGACTAAATAAAAAAAAATCACTACACAAATTAGCGGTAGCGTTGTTTACGTCACGTTAATTGAGGTAAGGGTTAATAACTAGGGAATTAATTGTGCTAGCTTCTTGTATACCTATAGGTATACCTTCGCTATAATCGGACCTGAGTGTTAGTAGGAGTCAAGTTTATATATGAGCCACATTAAATACTATCAGAGTGGATAGTTTACTCGTAAAACGGGAATGACCAGTAAAAGTGGACAGCTAAAGTAAATTAGTCTCTTATAATAAAAATATACAACTCATGACAAAATTAACCAAAACGTAAAATAATAAAAAAGGGATGATGACGAGGGCGCTCATAATAGTTATCGGGAAAAAAAAGAGGACTCGTTTAGCTATGTCCGGAATTCAAGTTTGTTTAAGTAGTAATGTAATTAGGTTGATGTTTACTTCCACCCAATTATCGTGAAGGAAGAAAAGTGCGCTAAACCCGTTATAATACACACTTAGAAGAATCTCTTACCGGTTAAGGAACGTAAGATAATAAATATTAATTAGAAAACGAATAACGTAGAACACAAAATAATCCTACCGTAATGAATTAGCTATAGTATCCCCCGAAATAACAAAACGAAAATTCGATGATAAGAAACTTTATGTCATCATAATCTCGTCGTTTCGCTTGTAGTCCCTAGTCTACTTTCTAACAAATTTTAAGATTGAAAAGAGCCGAGTTGAGTTCAATTGACCTGATTTGTTATTAAATTTAAAAAGCCTGATACGGACAACCTATTAATTCAAGTAAAACTTAATGAAATGACACCGGATTTAACCTTTATAATACCGGAAAATTATTAAATAGGTCACGACTAACGTCGCAGTATGGGAAAACAAGTGAATTTTATCCTACATGAACTTGCTGGGTACACGGTAGGACAAATGGTTAAAAATGACCAAGTAATTAGTGGGAATGACCCCAAGGATAACCTTGGTAAGCTTTATTTATGAGTTATAGTAGTCCTTTGTATGCTTCTGTAGGGCGCGACTGTGCGCTCGGTTAAGGTAACTCAGACAACCATGGTACATATTCCTTACAACCGGTAGGGTCCGCGTTCCGCATGACTGGATTCCCTAATATACCGGGTCTTCCTTTAAGTAGTCCTTCTTTTAGTGGTAAAAAGAGACGAAGCTGTGCTTCAGCAAGACAACCAGCGGTGAATCCTAAACGAAGAAACCGATGTTAAAACCAATAAGGGTTTCCGCATGAGGTAGGGAAAGCCGGTTACGGTTGACCTTTTCATTAATGGTGTAAGAGTAAGAGTCCTTTTATTATGTCAGATATAAGACGATTTAACTAATGTTAAGGGAAAGCTCCTTGTAATCCGTTTTATATGACACGTCCTTAATGTTCGGCTCTTAATCGTTAATTTCTAACAGACCGTAGCTAAACGCCCAAACGAGACTGCTCGAGTATTATGGGTTGTAGTTTTGCAGACGGATAGAGTAGTTAACAAAGTAAACGGAGTCGATTGCGTATAACTTAGAGAGGTTGTTGTAATGGGCAGTGACCATTTTGATTTCAACGGCGTACCCTTTATTTGTGCGTTTTTTAAACATACTTGTATTTTTTTTCATTTAAAACGAACAAATTCTAGTAAACATTACTTATAGGGTACAACCTTGCATTGGAGTTCCGAACCCACTTCACTTTGTCGTGAAGTTAATATAATACCGTTTTACATCAAGGGCGCTTCTGCCCTTGGGTAAAGATCGCTCGTAACACGATGAAAACTCTTATTTAAGGGCGGAAGCGCCCTTACTGTTTTTAGTAATTGAATTATTGTCGACGGATATGGACTCGAAGTTGTATCAAAGTATTTTTTCATCTTAGTTTTAATATTTGAAAGTAGATGGAATTTTGCGAGTGGTATGAACCTAAGGTTCCAGAATTTATTTAAAAGGTCTAATAAACAAGGCTTTAGGAAACGTATTAAGTAACCTGGTGGTGCTTTACCTCGTTTTGGACATCGTTTTTAGTATGGACGCAGTTCATTTAGTCGCAGTCGATGTTGCGGGAGAGCGTTTGTCCGTCGGCTGAGTAAATGGTAAGAGTCTTAATTAGCTAGTCGTTATACGCCCAATTAACCACATGACCCAACAGAAAATTGACGGAATGGTAAAAACATGACCATTTTAGGAACTGGACAAAATGCTGGTTCAAATGGGAGAAATTGGTATAGTGCTTCAAAAACACCGTGTCAGGGTGGTTTTACGGGGCAATTTAAAAGTCGTTGTCGTTCTGGTTGTAGATTAGGATGACACAGACGTTCAAGATGTCCGGGGTATTTGTATGGTTTTCTATTCCGACGAAGTAGTTAGCAAAGTCGTGATATAGGAAGTAGGTCATTAACCTGTGTGAGGTATTCTATTCCGTAGTTGTGAGCTAAATGATTTTTAGGACCCGACCTAAATTGTCCATTGCCGTCAAACGGTTAAACTAACTGTTTTCGTGTCCTTAGCTCAAGTTGACAGAACCTCCAAAAACGTGATGATTGATGAAGTTGGTTCAGGTAAAAACGTTGACCTAATTTCTTTACTTATGGTTGGTCTGCTAAGCCTAATGAGTACTGTGATGAGTAAAGTAGGTTCCCTTATGACCTACATAAGCACCGTTACTACCGTAAAAAAAATCGTTCAAAAAGTTGGAAAAAGTATTAAAGAACGAATTGACGTTCTAAAAGCTTTTGTCGAAGTTATTAATGTAGACGTGCACGTTATGGTACTGGAAGTCCTAGTCCCTAATTTAATAGGTAACGTCGAACATATTCAGCTCCGAATGCATTAAAAAAGAATATGTTTCATACTCGCGCTGGTTAACGACCTCGTTAAACTCGTATTCAAACTAGAACGTTTCAATGGGCGTTTGGTGCATCTCGTGTGGTTCGTCGTTATAGCGGAGGGTAATGTGGGCGTGGATATTGCACATGCACCCAACGGAATTTTAGCGATGGAAAACGTTTTGGAAAGTTTGCAAGTGCGTTCCTTTTTCGCGCCTAGTTTAAAAAACTTCATTAAGGTCATCTATGGTTTACAAGATGCCTTAGATAAAGAAAGTTCATACGGGATAGCGGGTATGGTGGAAGAAAAAGGGTGTCTAGTTATTACCGTATTCCGCGACCCATTACAAGATAAGCATGAGCAAACCGTTGCAATGCCGCGTAATTTCGTCGTTATCCAAAGGAGTAGGTTCTCGATAAACAATTAGGTACATACTTACTTCCAAATACAAAACCACCGAACAAAAAATATTTTATTTGTCGTCGAGCGAAATTGACCGCTTAGCCCTGGTGCAGTAGTTAGTACGGATTTGAAAACCGAAAATGTCGTCCGTGACGTGAAGGTCAGTTTTACTAAACACTATTCCGTACTTTTGGTGGTTAGTTAACCCCATTAGCGTGTCTGGGAGGGGTCGGACCTACATACGGGTTGTAGTGAAGTCCGTTTGGCTATGCCCTTAGGAAAAGTAGTGACCGTTGAGCTATTCACGTCCGATCTCGGTTAAGTATTGGTGGCGGGTACGTCTTTGGTAGATAGTATCGGTGCGACCCTTAACAATCGCGGACATCTGCTCGTTTATGGCGAACAGGAAAAGCATTTTTTAGGTGGCGAACACGACCCCAAAGTTTAAAACTCTTGCGTAAGTGTAGGCGTGGGCGCTATTTTGGAAAAAGAAATCGACTTATTTATTAGTCTGGATATCGTAAAAATAGAACACTATAAAGTACGTCTTCTGACAATTCGAGCAGATTATGGAGAAGTAACTACGATAAATGTCTGCATAGAAAAGATAGGTCAGGATTGGTGTCTTATAACAGCGATAGAGAAAAGTTCAGGGTTACAAACATTAATAAGTACAGGAAAGTGGAGTCAGTGAGCAAGTTCTATGTATCGGGGCGGGACAGGAGGTGGTTATGTCTATCTTCGGTATGGGGCGCTGAGTAAAGAAACAAGGTTACTAAAATTTTGCACATTATGCTATGCACGTGGTGAACGTGGATATCCTACGGGACGACGTTAACGTGGTGGTAGTGCTAATTCAAAAAGATTACTTCCCGGTGGATTACGAAAAAGGTTTGGATTCACTCACGCCGTTATTAAGAGTAGTAAGGTCCGTCGCTGTGTTGGGTTTTGAACGCGACGTTTACGAAGTAATTAAAGGGTCGTTAGCTACAGAAGTCTAAAATTAAAGACAGAAACATTTTATCCCCAATGGCGTACGTGTCCCGGTTCAGGGTAAACACTACCCAGTTCACGACTGGTAACACTCAGGTGATAAGATCGATCCTAGAAATTTGGTATAAAGAATTGGCGTAGACGTGATCGATCATTATTGTTTGTTCGTGGTAGGCAATAAACGCTCGATAAAGGTCGGCAATGGTATGGCATAAAAAATAGTTTCTTACCGAAATTAAAACGATTAAAAAGCTGTCAACTTAGACGAGCATCAGGTAGTAGAACTCTTATTTGTGCAGGAAATATTAGTTATTAACCACTATGAAGACAGTAAGATAAAAGCGATATTCGACAACGGTCGAAATTTACCGAAACCAAGCGTTTAAGTAGGTAAACGAGTGCTCAATTCAATTTTGCCATTCGTTGAAAAAGACGACAAACGGGGTACAAGTATGGTTGTTACCCTAGTCATTCAGGCGCATCGTTTCGTTATTGTCCTCGTTCTATTCGTCCAGATTTAACTCACTAATCAGGATTAAAAACCGACTTTGAGAATCTAGGTATGGTTGATCGATTGGTCCTCCGGTAAAAAACTAATTTATTATTTCCTCGTACCGAGTATCTTAGCCATGGTGGCCGTTCGTGGTTCAGTGATGCTGGCGAACGTTAAACGTAACGACGTAATAGGTCTCGAACGTAAGGCCTCCGTGTTAAAGAGTAATGACATTTGCGTCCATGAAATAGTGGCGTAGGGTTCGCGTTCCTTTGGTGAGCTCGTTATAAACGGAGTAGACCTGATCCGTATCGTGTCGGTTATTAGTGAAGTAGGTTGAGTCAACCTCGTTTTCCAACAGCTAAATTATTACAGCATGGACGGCGATGGCGGTTTAGTCTAGGTCTTTTTCCTGGATAAGGAAACCGGAACTCTTTACCACAAGCTAAAGGTAGTTGATATATGTGCAGAGCTGGTACATTTAAGCTGAAGACAAAGTAGCTAGGAGGAATATAATTTTAACCCAGCGTCAGGACGTTACTACAAAACAATTTTCTTGTCAATGAGGTTTCGAGTTATTTATTGCTGTAGGGAGAACATTCATTGTTTTTTCTGGATTTAGAAAATTGAAGTGCGGTAATCAGCAGTGACTTTAACCGAAACTAAATACTTACTATTTCTAATCGTCATTAGTATTTTTATACCTTTAAAATATTTCGTAATATATTTTTTTATTAATAGGATTGAAGAACTTTTTAACTCATGATAGGTCAACACGTTCATTGAGTGGGAAATAACTAATTAATAACGAGTGATACTTCGTATATTTCTGAAATCGTGCGAAATTTTAAATTAAATATTTCTTCTCTATAACTGCCGAAGTTTTATGGACTATATGAGGCGTTGGTAACTAACCTCTCTACCGGCTCACCAGCTTCCGCGAGGGGACGATTCCCTCATACCCTCTTTAGGGTAGCTCCCAAGCTTAGGGAGAGAGAGGCGGTCAGTTGCGCGGGCATCGAGTCAACCTATCTCATAGACCGATGCTTGGTCCCCCAGCCTCCAAGCTTAGGAAGGCCCGCGCGGTAAAAAGTATTTTAGTTGTTTTTCGTTTCTTAGTGAGGCTCTAAATCGGTTCCGTAGATTACAGTAACCGGGCCTTCACAAGCTTGGCTTTCTCAACCTAGAAGGGGTAAAGGCCCCCGTGATTAGTTATTGTGTTTTGAACCCGAGAAGGGGTTTAGTCCCCCGTGATTAGTTCTTGTGTTTTGAAATTGGGAATTGGA
>NZ_QHJG01000090.1:0-207 GCF_003184185.1 Legionella qingyii
CGCCTGTGCGGGAATGACAATACTTATTGTAACTAAGCTTATGGATTCCCGCCTGTGCGGGAGTGACAATACTTATTGTAACTAATCCTATAGATTCCCGCCTTCGCGTGAATGACAATACTTATTGTAACTAAGCTTATGGTTCGCGGGAATGACAATACTTATTGTAACTACGCCTATGGATTCCCGCCTGTGCGGGAATGACAA
>NZ_QHJG01000090.1:217-313 GCF_003184185.1 Legionella qingyii
ATTATTGTAACTAAGCCTATGGATTCCCGCCTTTGCGGGAATGACAATACTTATTGTAACTAAGCCTATGGATTCCCGCCTTCGCGGGAATGACAA
>NZ_QHJG01000090.1:323-701 GCF_003184185.1 Legionella qingyii
AACGCCCTTACTGTTATGAATAACATTGATTCGGATACCTAAGGGCGGAAGCGCCCTTACTGTTATGAATAACATTGATTCGGATACCTAAGAGCGGAAACGCCCTTACTGTTATTAATAACATTGATTCGGATACCTAAGGGCGGACACGCCCTTACTGTTATGAATAACATTGATTCGAATACCTAAGGGCGGACACGCCCTTACTGTTATGAATAACATTGATTAGGATATCTAAGGGCGGAAGCGCACTTACTGTTATGAATAACATTGATTCGAATACCAAGCGCCCTTACTGTTATGAATAACATTGATGCGGATACCTAAGGGCGGACACGCCCTTACTGTTATGAATAACATTGATTCGAATACCTAAGG
>NZ_QHJG01000091.1 GCF_003184185.1 Legionella qingyii
TGCTTTTCAATACGAGCCATGCGCTCAATCAGAGCCAGCTTTTCTTGTAGTTTGCGACCTACCTTAGGATCAATATCGGCTACTTTAGTCACAGCTACATTGATTCTTTTTTGAATTTCTTTAACTAAATCTGAATTCAATTCTGCGCCTGCCGTCGCTTGACTCACCTCTGTGAGCAATTCCGTAAGATAATTAGTCAATAAATCCTGAGCGATTAACATCGAATACTCTTCTATATCCACAGTAGTACTGCCATAGTGCATGCTGTTTAAAACGGATAAAAACTTCATAACAGGGAGTGATGTCATACTTAAGAAATTAAGCTCGCGATTACCGGGTTTTTCATCGTTAACTAGTTTGGTATTGATACTTCGAATAATCTCACGAATTTTAAAAGTAAGAGTAGAGGCTTCAGGGATAGTGATCTCCTGTAAACTCACCTGCATACACTGGTTGTTGGTACCTTTATCCTTACAGCGCCATATTTTTGCAGTACGAGTTCCATTTCCTGTACCAATCAGCACATTAATGAGATCGGCATTTCCAGCCAATGAAGGGACATTCGTCACTTTGCCTTCTTTATCGATAATCAGCGTTCCCGTCAGACTCATCACCATTTCGGAAAGTTCCTGGTCGCTATTTAAGAAGGACTTAGCTTGCAAAAGTGACCA
>NZ_QHJG01000092.1 GCF_003184185.1 Legionella qingyii
CTCTGCACCCCAAGGCCAATTGTAATATGTAGAGATGATGATGGATTAGCCCTTAAATTCCCAAGCAATACTTCATATGATTATTTCAATGAAATGATGAGTATTCCTGTTGGAGTGTTCCCTTCATCTAAACCTGTGCTCTATATTAAAGACGAAGTTGTAAATGGTCAGTTAGTAGCAACTTTTCCGAATCGGGCGTCAAGAGAGGAAGCAATTAACCTGCTGGGTTTAACAGGAGCTATAATCACAAGGCAGGGAGACAATCAAATGGTTTTTAAAGATCCAACCATTGTACAATACGGACAAAGTATTTGCATTAATACTCCAGAACATTTATCTAAACCAGAAAAAAGACAGGCCTATCTTGATTACCGTATTATTATCAAGGGATTAAGTGCTTATGCTAAAAGCCCTAATAGCTTTTTTAGCAACTTTCCTGCAGAAATTAATATGAAAATCGCGTCAACCGTTGCTGATGTATTAGATGTTGAATTGGAGAGCAATGCAGCTGGCAGACTCGCATCGGCTTATCTAGGTCAATAACACAGAATAGCTT
>NZ_QHJG01000093.1:0-192 GCF_003184185.1 Legionella qingyii
GACTCAACAAGAGAGTCCTCACTATGGCTAAATTTTGTGAGGATCTCTCAGGCATAAAGCGCAGAACGTAGCTTGTAGCCTAAATGAAGCGAAGCAGAATCTGGGGTTTCCTGGTAAAGAGTCTCTGGATCAGGGCGATTTCATCAAAGTTTAAGAATAGAACAGATTGATATGAGAATTCCTAGATGTTTA
>NZ_QHJG01000093.1:202-332 GCF_003184185.1 Legionella qingyii
TCTTGCATCGAACATCGGATTTACTTCGCTTCGTCTTAGACCCCAAAGGACCATTTCTCAGAGACCTAGTCCCGCTAAAGTAGTTTCAAATTCTTATCTTGTCTAACTATACTCTTAAGGATCTACAAAT
>NZ_QHJG01000094.1:0-125 GCF_003184185.1 Legionella qingyii
TGTTTCCGCGAAGGCGGGAACGTATTTCTGGTCGGGTGTCGTGCTCATTTAGGAATAGATTTCCGCCTTCGCGGAAATGACAAAATCTTTATGGAAAAAACGATTGTTTCCGCGAAGGCGGGAAC
>NZ_QHJG01000094.1:213-317 GCF_003184185.1 Legionella qingyii
GGCGGAAGCGCCTTTACTGTTTTAGAAATACCTTTTTTGCTAACAAAGGCGCTTCCGCCCTTGCATAAAGACCAGCCCACAGCACGAGTAAATCCTTATCTAAA
>NZ_QHJG01000095.1 GCF_003184185.1 Legionella qingyii
AGATGTTTATTGAATTTTAAATAGACACTTTAAATAAGAAGTGATAAAAATCAGGCACCTACGTTTCCCGACGTAGATTATAAAAATCTTAAGAAGGAGCCTGATTGTGTTAGAAAGTACGCGTAAATTTGGAAAAAATCAATATTTGTTTCATTGTTTTCTATCAATTGATGATCGACGTGTTGGTGGCCGCTGCACTTACTCGCTATTAACGATTTTAGTCATTGTACTATGTGGGTTAATATGCGGTTGTGATGGTTGGAAAGCGATGGCACTTTTTGCCAAAACTCGAAGACGCTG
>NZ_QHJG01000096.1 GCF_003184185.1 Legionella qingyii
TAAATTAAAGTTAAACCTTTAACACTCCTCAGCTGAATTAAAATGTGCAGCCCATTTTAGGGCCTCAAACTCAAATTAAGAGATTTCTTACATGATTATGCGCCATTTTGAGTATAACTCATTAAAATTATTCGCTATGCTTAAATCAGTACGAGGAAGGACAGCGGATGTCTTAACAAGGATTATTTGAACGCATCAAGGACGATGCACTACCACAAGGATGTGGTCTGCCTCCTCGGAACACAATTCACCATTGC
>NZ_QHJG01000097.1:0-124 GCF_003184185.1 Legionella qingyii
TTTACCGCTTGGCTTGCTGGACTTTACACCAAATCAATCGGAAAAGCCTCTGATTTCCAAGCTGCGTATTCCGGAGGACTTGATCACTAATTCCGTTAGTCATTTGATCACCGATTCCGGAGTA
>NZ_QHJG01000098.1:0-132 GCF_003184185.1 Legionella qingyii
AAACATCTAGGAATTCTCATATCAATCTGTTCTATTCTTAAACTTTGATGAAATCGCCCTGTGATTTATCTCAGGGCGATTTCATCAAAGTTTAAAAACCAATCACTTTTCTTAAGTATTGAGTAGAAAGAG
>NZ_QHJG01000098.1:171-241 GCF_003184185.1 Legionella qingyii
CTAAATAGAGTCCCGCTAAAGTAGTTTCAAATTTTTGGTTAGTGAAAAGAATTCATAACTCATCTTTCTC
>NZ_QHJG01000099.1 GCF_003184185.1 Legionella qingyii
GTATTTCAATATGTGGATGGTCGTTTATCAATCGTCCAATTTGCACCAAAGAAGGAGAGTAACGATGAATAAAGGGCTTGGTGTCATTTTGGCACTGGTATCAATGAGTGTGATTGGGAGTAACAGTATCCCTTTTAAAGATAATAGTGAAATCGCATTAACTTTAAGCCAGGGAAATTACAACCGCATTTTTGTGAAAAATGACAAAAT